>CP081098.1:2073471-3334442 GCA_025141015.1 Rhodobacteraceae bacterium M382
GCAGATCGTCACCGATCCCACCGTTAAGCGTATCGGCCTGGCCATCGCCGTTCAGCGTGTCGGCGCCTTGATCGCCGTTCAGCAAGTCTTCGTCATAGCCGCCAAACAGCGTGTCGTTGTTGTCGCCGCCGTTGAGAGTGTCGGTCCCGTTGTCGCCATAGAGCAGATCGTCACCGATCCCACCGTTAAGCGTATCGGCCTGGCCATCGCCGTTCAGCGTGTCGGCGCCTTGATCGCCGTTCAGCAAGTCTTCGTCATAGCCGCCAAACAGCGTGTCGTTGTTGTCGCCGCCGTTGAGAGTGTCGGTCCCGTTGTCGCCATAGAGCAGATCGTCACCGATCCCACCGTTAAGCGTATCGGCCTGGCCACCGCCGTTCAGCGTGTCGGCGCCTTGATCGCCATTCAGCAAGTCTTCGTCATAGCCGCCAAACAGCGTGTCGTTGTTGTCGCCGCCGTTGAGAGTGTCGGTCCCGTTGTCGCCATAGAGCAGATCGTCGCCCCGATCACCATTTAGAAAGTCTTCGCTGGCGCCGCCAAACAGCGTGTCATTGTTGTCACCACCACTAAGCGTATCGCCCCCATCGTCGCCATTCAGCAGATCGTTGCCCATGCCTCCGTTCAGTATGTCGCCATGACCTCCTCCATTCAGCGTATCGTCGCCCAGAACACCATTCAGCAAGTCTTGGTCATTGCCACCAAACAACAAATCATTGCCATCGCCGCCGTCGAGCGTATCGCGCCCAATGCCGCCATTCAGTGTGTCGTTGCCAATCCCGCCAAAGATCAGATCTGCCGCGCCAAGCCCGGAAAGGTTATCGGTGCCGGGGCCGCCAGTGATGTAATCCCTTTCATCCGTGCCAATGATTGTTTCATTTTCGAACTGTTCAACAGCGCCAACATCAACGGAAGTACCAACAACCCGCAGGCCGCCGCGGCCGTCTAGCGGAAGAGGTTCAAGCCTGTTGCCATCGCCGTCAATATCAACTGTATCGGCAGGTATCAGGCCGTTGCTGCCCGCATCGGTCAGCGGGCTACCATGCAGTGGTGAGAGCGAAAGTACCGTGCCGCCATTGTTAAGCAATTCACCCAAAACAGGATCGCCGCCGCCGTTAACACTGGCATTGTTCGTTGTGAGGGTTGCTGCTGTGCCAATAAAGCTCGTGTTGGCAATCGCAATCGTACCCCAGGCGTCATGACCCGCAGATAGGTCGGAATAGTTTTGGGCGAAAACGGTGTTGTTCAGGATGTTGATTGAGCCAACCTCAACGTTCACGCCCCCGCCCACAGTGCCCGCGTGATTGCGAGCGACAGTGCTGTTGTTGAACGTTGTGGTCGAAAAAGAGGTCGTAACGATGCCACCGCCGTCCCTGTCGGACCTGTTTTCGACAATGGTTGAATTGGTCAAGTTGACGTTGCTGGACTGGGTAAACCAGGCACCCCCGCCGCCAAGACCGGCCATGTTTCCAACAAGCAGTACGTTGGTCAGCGAAACGTCCGCGCCTTCAACGTAAACCCCGCCACCTCTGGTGCGGCTGTGATTATTGGCAATAGTTGTGTCTGTGATATCGAGCGTTGCAATGTCATTGGCAAAAATTGCGCCGCCAGTGCTCATGTTGCCGTCTTGAAGGGTCAGGCTTGACAGGTCTACATCTGTTGTCGCGCCAGACATATAGAAAATCCGGCTGGCATCGTTCCCTGAAATAGTAACGTCAGCTCGGTTGTCACTGTTGATGTCACCGTCGATTGCTAGATCGCTTGAAATGGCAATCTCGCCGATTGTTAAACTGATGGTTCCGCTTAACAGATCAGCGGCGAAGACAACCGTGTCGTATTCTGGGGTGCTGTTGGCGATGGCCAGCGCTTCGCGAAGCGAAAGACCTGCGCCATCGTTCGATTCGCTCCCAAGGTCGGTGGTCGATGCGACCTCGTCGTCGATCGTCGTCACGGTAAGCGTCGCCATCGCATTGTCCTTTCAACAGCTGAAGAGCGTGTCACTCAAAGCGTCTTCAGCCCGTAGGCAAATGTTTCCCACCAGGCTTCAAGACCGATCCAACACGGCTTTTGGCATTGTCCGGCGTGTGGGACATGATCCAGACACTTGTCTTGTCGCAGGTTTCTCCGTCTTCTTGCACTCCTCTCAGAAACTCCAAGATCGGTTCGGGCCTCGCTTCTGATGCGCCATTTGGATGCCTTCGCCGCGTGAGGTTTTTCTTATTGCACAAGGTCGAATCGACGAAAAAAAACACAAACATTGGAAATCATATAATCCATCAGCAGTAATCTAATTGATCGAGGTCAAGTTCATGTAGAATTCAATAGTCAAATTTGCGCTCCTTCTTGGGTCGTTCTTGTAAGTCAAGATGTTTGCTTTCGGCGCTTCGCGCACCTTCAGACCTTACGCCGCATTCGGTAGATTGGGCTCCCTACTGCCGTTCGCCGCACCAGGTGCGGATGGCTGCAGGCAGCCCGAAGCGGACATTACTGTCACTTGTGGGTTGCGACCGCACTGCGGGACAGAACTGCCGTTGCCCCTTTCAAAACGAACGGCTGCTGTGCGCGCATTGCTACAGCAGCAAAAGCAGCAACGGGCTGGAAAGGCGCCACCTAGCGAACATTGCAGGTCACTGATATTGTGACCACTACACGACGAGATCGGTGTTCGGTTCTCGGTGGATTCTTTACAGAGAAAGTCATCTAGAGAAGAACGGATGTCTTACACTTTGATGAAGTTGTAACACTCAACATTTTTATTTAAGCAGGTCTGAACTTCTGTCTTTACTAAAGCGAACGTGGCCGCCAGCCTGTGCGTCCAGCATCCGTCTTCGTATTTGGAGCATTTTTGGACTTGAAGCCCGTTACGTTAGTTTTCTTGGACAAAGCTAAGCGCGCTGCTCAACGGCTGATAGGTTTTTCGTCCTCGATATATGGTCTGGTTGCTCTGCTCGTAGTCATCGCGTTTCGGTCAATCTTCGAAGTAAGTGTTACTGTATCGTTCGTTGTAGCACTTGGAACAGCTTGGTTAGCTCGAACAGCAGCACTTTACCTCCGCAACTACTTCTCAAGTAAGCCACTCCTTCAAACCCACAGCCAACTCGGTTCACTCCGCTCAAGACTCTTTTTGTGGGCAATTTTTATTATCATTGGCGTCCCAGTTTATTTGAGTTTGGAAAGATCAAGGATTTCCACAGGCCTTTCCCCTGTTCAACAAGTTCATCTGTTCCTTTGTGAGACGGTGCCAAAATTAACTCCGGGTTCCGACCTTTGCTCTGCTTATGCCGGAACAAGATTGGCCATTCGTCAGAGGTTGGCTGCAGAAGAAGTCGCGCGCCGGACACAGACTACGGAGGAAGCAGCACGCCTACCGCTGACAGCGGAGGAAGCAGCACGCCAACGGCTGGCGGCAGAGGAAGCAGAACGCCAACGGCTGGCGGCAGAGGAAGCAGAGCGCCAACGGCTGGCGGCAGAGGAAGCAGAACGCCAACGGCTGGCGGCAGAGGAAGCAGAGCGCCAACGGCTGGCGGCGGAGGAAGCAGAGCACCAACGGCTGGCAGCAGAGGAAGCAGCACGCCAACGGCTGGCGGCAGAGGAAGCTGAGCGCCAACGGCTGGCGGCGGAGGAAGCAGAGCGCCAACGGCTGGCGGCGGAGGAAGCAGAGCACCAACGGCTGGCAGCAGAGGAAGCAGAACGCCAACGGCTGGCGGCGGAGGAAGCAGAGCGCCAACGGCTGGCGGCGGAGGAAGCAGAGCGCCAACGGCTGGCGGCGGAGGAAGCAGAGCGCCAACGGCTGGCGGCAGAGGAAGCTGAGCGCCAACGGCTGGCGGCGGAGGAAGCAGAGCGCCAACGGCTGGCGGCGGAGGAAGCAGAGCACCAACGGCTGGCGGCAGAGGAAGCTGAGCGCCAACGGCTGGCGGCAGAGGAAGCAGAGCCCCAACGGCTGGCGGCGGAGGAAGCAGAGCGCCAACGGCTGGCGGCAGAGGAAGCAGAACGCCAACGGCTGGCGGCAGAGGAAGCTGAGCGCCAACGGCTGGCGGCAGAGGAAGCAGAACGCCAACGGCTGGCGGCAGAGGAAGCAGAGCGCCAACGGCTGGCGGCGGAGGAAGCAGAGCGCCAACGGCTGGCGGCGGAGGAAGCAGAGCGCCAACGGCTGGCGGCGGAGAAAAAATTGAGTGACTTGGACTTTCAAAGAGAACTTGCTCGACTGGGTTGCCTTCCCGGACCTCTTGATGGCGCTTGGGGGCGTCGAACTTCGTCTGCCCTAGAAAGAGTGGCAAGTGTATTAGGCGAACCCTTGGCCGATTATCAGCGTGACGCAAATCTACTAAACATCTTGAAGACTACGAAGGACAATGCTTGCGCGGAACTTTGCAAACCCAGCGAGACTCTCACAGAGCGGGGATGTGTAGCACCGGCAAGAAACAATGTGCCCCGAAACCAAGATTGCTTAGAGGTTTGGGGGTCGCTGAGTTGCGCAGAATGAGTTCAAAACTCTACTTCTATCCATGCGCCTTCCCTTTCGACCCTTACTTTTTGAGGAACCAAGTAAACCAAATCCCTCTGCACAATCGCTTTTGCGCCCCTCACCAGACCTTCAAACTCTTGGTCAAAGCAACGAGCCTTCCAACGTGCGCGATTGAAACCCGCCGCGACTATCTTGCCTGAGCACAAGGGAATTCTGTCTCCTGTCAGCCAAAAATTGAACTCCGTCGCGTTTGGTCCATCAAATTTTGTGGGGCTTTCACGGTAAACACCCTGCAGTTTCCTTGGTTGGTTTTGTCCGTCGAAAACTGTGATAGTTGTCGAAAACGAAGTCGGCTGGAAGACTGCCCGTCGATAGGCACTATTTAAGACGTTCCCTTTTTCGACAACGATGATGCAAGGTGCTTGAATGCGAAGTTGTCGACGCAACTTTCGCATCGACTGCTCACATTTTTTGATTGCGAAGGGTCGCGCCTCGTTCGGAGGAAACTCCGAGAACAGGCACGTGTGCGCCAATCCGCTTGCCCAAGCAACATAAATGTTGCGCTTGCTTCCACCTAGTTCCGTTGCACGCTGAAAACACCTTTTGTATTGATAGTAAGCTTCCGATTTTGACACTCCGTCAGCTTTTACAGGTCCTCCAAAAACGAATTGTCCAAAAAAAAGAACGATGAGAAAGAGGGCATTTGCTTTGAGTTTCAAGTTGATACATCCACAAAATTTCTCGCAGCTACAGACTGGAGTACAGGTTCGCGACGTGTCAACTGCCTATTTTTTCGCTAAATATTCGTATTTGGTCGACTTTCGAAAAGTCGAAGTTGAGCCGATATTTCAACGTGTCAATGAACCTTCGAGACAGTTGTCGGCACCAGTGGACCTGTCCGGTTTTCGTGCCGGTCCGATTTCTCACTTAGCCCAGGGCCGCTTGGGATGCTCGTTTAGACGCGCTGCACTGCTGCATCCGCAGTTCGAGTTGGACGGTAGCTACAGGCCGTCCTTACAACGGCCAATGAAGGCATTCTACGGTCTACCACCGTTGGTGCAGTGTGCAGCATTTTGCACTTTGGGCTCCCTACTGCCGTTAGCCGCACCAGGTTCGGTTGGCTGCAGGCAGCCCAAAGCCGACATGCGTTTTTGTCACCTGGGGTGGATGTGAACGATCGCTGTAGACACAAGATAGCTTCCGTGCAGGTCGAACGCACGAGATGTTGCGAACTGACTGGTTTCAACCTAGAGGTTAGAGAAAAGCCATTGGGCAGGCTGTACAAATTTTCTAACTAAGGATGACTGAAATGCACGTGAGCGATCTAAGCTACAGCAAGCTGACAAGTCAATTACTCAAAGCGTATGAGAAGCGGGAGAGAACGCATTAAAGCTCTGGCGTGAGCATCGTGGGTATTCTCAAACCAAGCTCGCTGAACTGTCAGGTGTGAACCGTGTGCAGATAGGTGATATCGAAAACCATGGATCCAAAGGATCTTTGGACTCTCTGAAAAAACTTGCGTCCGCGTTGTCCATTACAGTCGACGAATTTATCTAGGTTCAGGACTCATAACCAGTAAATGACGAGAGCTGCGAGAGCGATTGCTGAGAGAAAGACCTTTGGGCATCTGTCATATCGCGTAGCCACCCGGTGCCAATCCTTCAGTCTGCCGAACATGATTTCGATCCGGTTGCGCCGTTTGTACCGTCGCTTGTCGTACCTCACGGTCTTCTTGCGCTGTTTCCGGCCAGGGATGCAGGCGCGTATCCCTTTGTCTTTCAACGCTTCTCTGAACCAGTCGGCATCGTATCCGCGGTCCCCGAGCAGCCAGTCTACATCCGGCAGGCTACTCAGCAAGGCTCGTGCGCCGATGTAATCGTAACCTGTCCGGCGGTCACGAACATGTTCAGAGGACGCCCCTTGCTGTCACAGACGGCGTGCAGCTTTGTGTTCATACCGCCCTTCGTGCGACCGATCATGCGTCCACGCCCCCCTTTTTGACGCCCAAGCTGGACGCCGTGCGATGAGCTTTCAGATAGGTCGCGTCGATCATCACCGTCTTTTCCTCGCCGTGATCCGCCGCCAATCCCATCAGCATCTCGGCGAAGATGCCTTTGTCACTCCACCGCTTCCAGCGGTTGTAGAGGGTCTTGTGAGGGCCGTATTCCTGTGGTGCATCACGCCACCGTAAGCCATTGCGATTGAAGAAGATAATCCCGCTCAGCACACGCCGATCATCGACGCGCGGCTTGCCGTAGGACTTCGGGAAATAGGGCTCAAGACGCGCCATCTGCGCATCTGTGAGCCAGAAAAGATCAGACATGTTTACCGCTCGATTTTCGAACCGTGAATCACGACGCTAAACGGAAATCAATGGGTCCTGACCCTAGTGGAACTGTGTATGCCACAAATTGGCCTGCATGCTCCCTATTTGGATCTTCAGTTTCTAAATCGTGGTCTCAGAAATACGCCAAGCGAACCGACAACGCACATTCAGAGGCATTCCGGCCAACTTTCGATAGATACTCCAAAACCGAACCGGCCGTGTTCTCACCACTCGCCCCTTTGTTGGACACGATGTGGCCTGCAGACAAAAGCCTCGCAGGCCTCACTTTCACCTAAGCAAGTAAGTCGAACATCTCGCTGCCGATTCTCAGGTTGATCTCATCCTGACCAGCGCCGTCAATTAGCGCCCATATGATCTGTTCGGTCGGCTTAAAGATTACAAAGGCTTCACTTACGCTGGCACCGCCTGCACCATCGGTACTGGTGAAATTGACCTGGAAATCATCTGCCGATGCGGTTGCGTCGCCAAACAGCAGCACATCACCGTCCGCGGCGGCATAATCCTGGATCCAGTCCGACCCATGACCCTCCACACCGACGTGAAAGAACTTGTCGGCCCCGTCACCGCCATTGATCCGATCATGGCCAAAACCGCCGTTAACGAAATCATTCCCGGCGCCACCAAACACCAGATCCGAAAAGGCCGACCCGGTGATCACATCGTCGCCATCCTGGCCCTGCAGCTCATCGACACCGGCACCGCCAGCAATGGTGTCATTACCGCCCTGACCGAACACCAGGTCGTTACCAGCGCCCGCATCGATGCTGTCGTTGCCATCACCGCCAAAGATCACGTCGCGCAGGTCCGCCTCAGTATCACCACCAAAGATGAAATCATCCCCGTCCCCGCCGTTCAGTGTGTCATTGCCATCACCTCCTAGCAGGCTGTCATTGCCACCATTGCCGATCAAGCGGTCACTACCGTTTAGGCCACTAATGGTGTCATTACCTTCGGTGCCATGCAAAGTATCTGCGTCGGGCGTTCCAAATCGGGTCAGGTCCACAGCTCTTACGGCGCTAGTAATACTTTCATTGGTGCCATGACCGTCCGTGTAGGACACTACTACGGCGATCTCAGCTCCCACATCAGCCTGAGTTAGGGTATAGCTGTTGCCCGTCGCGTCGGAGATATCTGAACCATCTCGCTGCCACTGATACGACAATCCGCCCAGACCATCGCCGTCCGTAAGTGATGTCGTCACTGCATTCAGGCTCTGACCTTGGGTTGCTGTGCCGCTGATCGACACCCCACCGATCGGCGTGTCATTGACGTTCATCACCAAACCTGTCGCAGCGCTGGTGACACTTTCATCGGTTCCGAAATCGTCGGTATAACTGACCTGTACAGTCATCACTGCACCAGCATCACTTTGAGTCAATTCCAGGGTCTCACTGGTCGCACCGTCAATGTTCACACCATCGCGCTGCCATTGATAGCTGAACTCACCCAACCCATTAAGATCAGCGATTGCCGTTGCGTCCGCTGTCAGGGTTTCGCCCTGAGTTGGCGTACCTGTGATCGTTGGCGTACCGGTGGGCTCTGCGTTCCGGGCGACTCCGGTCATTGTCATCGTTGATCCGTCGCCCAACGTAACCACCAAGTGACCGCTGCCATTCCCCGAGAAGTTCACCGCTTCGCGTTCTGCCGTCGTCAGCGCCGAGAAGTCGAGACTATCCGTTCCCAGCACAAAGTCGCTTACGATATCGTCGCCCATGCCGTTTTCAACCACAAAGCTGTCCGCTCCATCGCCGCCGCTCAGGCTGTCATTGCCCAGACCGCCCAAAAGCGTATCGCTGCCGCCTTCTCCCAAAAGGCGATCCGCTCCATCGCCGCCGCTCAGGATGTCATTGCCCAGACCGCCCAAAAGCGTATCGCTGCCGCCTTCGCCCAACAGGCGATCCGCAGCAGCGCGACCTTCGATTTGATCGTCACCGCCGCCGCCCGTCAGGCTATCAACACCAGCGGTACCGACCAACGTATCATTGCCACCAGACCCCGCCTGCACCACTTGCGTCGCGAACAGATCGCCAATTGAAGAGGCCTCGGCTGTATCGTTGACGGCTCCCAACCGTGTCACCACATCGCTTAAAGTACCCGCAACACCCGTCAGTGTGGCAGTTGTCGTCGTGCCTGTCACATCCATCAAGGTGATACCGTCAACAGTTCCCTCAGCCGCTGCGATAATATCGGCTAAACTTAAACTGAGCGGATCAGCGGCAAAAGCCAGATCACTCCCCGTGATGACCAATCGCGCATTCGCCAGTTGCAGAACGATTTCGCCCGCAGCCTGAGACAGTACAGCATTATCAACCAGTGCAAAGTCTGAGTTTCCCAAATCCGCAAGCGATAAATCCAACCCTTCCAAAAGGGTCAGCACAGCGTTCGGTTCTGTCATGCTTGAGACGCTTAAACCAACCGTATTGACAGAATTGGACGCTGCGACCCTAGGAAAACCCGCAGACGTTGCAACAATTGTAGAGTCCAAATTGACAATGGGACTGTCACCGTCAGAAAAAGCAACAATATCAGTGCCCGTTGAGTTTGTGAACGTGGTGGCTGTGGATTGGCCATTGGAATTGGCCAATATGTCAATCTGTGCAGTACCCGTTGAATAAATTGCAGCACCATCGCCATTTCTAGTAATTAAATCTAGTCCTTTACCAAAAACACTGTGCGTCTTTTCTCCGAGATAAGTGGGGTAGCGTTCGTTTCCGTCAAAAGTGGTAGCGTCGATGGTTACCACCCCACCTTCTGCGAAAATGGCACCTCCAAGACTAGCCGCGTTACCATTGAACTGCGATTGATCGATATCAATAACACCAGATTGGTTATAAATGGCTCCACCTTCGCTGGGTTGAAAGCTTGAAGTTACATCGCTTTTATTGGTGACATCTTCTCTATAAAGATATTCAGAATCCATTTCAATATTCTCGAAAATGACCTCGGAAATATTGACCGTACCGCCTACGTTCAACAAAGCTCCGCCATTTTGGGCTGCTAACCTATCAGTTAAAGACCTATCAGTGGCAGAAATAGTCAGACCATCCAAAGTCAGTTCTGCGCCAGAATGCACATGAAGCGCCCTGTTTTCCATTCCATTCAAAATTGTAACTTCGGCATCTTCTGCGTTACGAACTGTGATATCTCCAGTGATATCAAGATCGCCCAAATCCAGATTGGCAGGTCCATCCGCAAATATCCCTCTATGTAAAAATTGACCTCTCGTACTATTACTAAGCGTTAAATTATAGATCCCCTCTCCCAACTCAATGATCGTAGGGGCGGACGCTGCATTCGCCATAGTCACAGCTTCACGCAGACTGATCAGCCCATCAGTGGCATCGACTACATCATTAAATGTCGTGACCAGAATATCAGCGGGTTGGATATCTAGGTTGAAAATGGTTTGGTCGGTAAACTGAAGATGTTCGATCCCCGTCAGGATATCAATACCATCGGCAGAAGTAACAGTTGTCGTATCGCCTGAACGGGTGATGGTGGCAGCTGCTAAAGTTCCTGCAAATATGGCCGTGTCAGTACCTGCACCACCGTTTATGGTGTCATTGCCAGCCCCACCGTTCAGGGCATTTGCCCCTGCATTGCCGTCAATTCTATTGTCTAACGTATTGCCTGTACCCTGAATGTTGTCAGTGCCTGTCAGCAACAGGTTTTCAACATTATTATCAAGGATGTAAGTAACAGAAGCATTTATCTGATCGGTTCCCTCATCCTGTAATTCTGTCAGCACATCACCAATGTTGTCGACGACATAAACATCATCGCCATCTTGCCCCGACAATGTATCGGCCCCAACACCGCCATCAAGCGAGTTGTTACCGCTGTTGCCTTGCATGAAGTTATTCAGGGTATTGCCCGTGCCAGACAAATTGCCTGTGCCCTGCATGATCAGGTCTTCGACGCCAACACCCAGAGTGTAGTTTACCGTGGACAGAACCGTGTCATGGCCCTCATCTACACGTTCAATCGACGCATCGGTTTCGTTGTCTACAATGTACACATCGTTACCGGCACCACCAATCAGGCGATCAACACCACCCCCGCCATCCAGCGTGTTGTTACCTGAGTTACCACGGACGGTATTGCCCAGCGTATTCCCTGTGCCGTTGATATCAGCAGTACCTGTCAGTGTCAGATTTTGCAGATTATCCCCAAGCGTGTAGCTGATAGAAGCGTGAACTGAATCAAGCCCTTCGCTCGCCAGTTGGTTGATAACATCCCCTACGTTATCAATGATGTAGGTATCATTTCCCAGGCCACCTGTCAGAGTGTCTGCACCAGTGCCACCATCAATTGTATCATGCCCTTCACCCCCGATAAGAGTGTCGTTCCCTGCGCCACCCATCAGAGTGTCTTGACCAGCGCCGCCATCCAAATAGTCGTTACCAGCGTCGCCAAACAGCGTGTCGTCGCCACCAAACCCATAGATGTGATCGTCGCCGTCGCCACCATATTGTTCATCATTGCCAACGTTAAAGTCAGCAACAGTACCCGTGGCCGCATGATTGGTCACAGACACATTCAGCAAAGTCTCATCGCCGGGGTCGATATTGCCAGTGCCATTACCCGATTGTTTAATTTCAATAGCAAGCGTCGTAAATCCGCTTGTATTTACATAAGACAGATAACTATCGTCCTCACTGAACCGAAGTGGGTCATCGACGACACCATCATCACCCGTTTGGAAAAGAAGGCCATCACTCAGATTCGTGGCTAATCGGACAAAATTACCACCGGCATCAATATGGCCAATTGAGGCGCGTGTGTTAAAGTTTGCAAAATCTATATCAAGGGTGATTGTTTCATTCGCCCCAACGGTAACCGTAAAGAATTCTGCATCAAACGAACCCTCCATATGAAGCGTTGTATAAGGCACAGAGCTGTCGGTGATCAGGGGGTTATCTTCGGTGTACCAGTTCGCGCTCGCGTCAATATTATACGCCACATTAGCGCGGCGGTTCGCTGTGTGATCCGCATCCGTGAGGATATTGCCGTAATCCCCCAACAACAGATCATTACCGCCATTACCGTTTTGCACATGGTTCGGCCCAGTTGTGCCGCTGCCCACAAGATAATCAGTGGTCGCGCCGCCATCGACAGGTGTGGTAGTAATGATCGGCATGAAAAATCCCCCACGGATCATAAAAATTTCAAATAAATCAACGTAAATGTTAGCTAGCACACATGCTGGGGTATACCTAATCAAATCGCAGGAATTTCTAATAAATAGAATACCTTACCCCTCCGCCCCAACTGAGACACTTCAAAGATGAGTGATATATTGCAAGCTCAACCAATTCTCAAAACATCAAGAAGCAGGGCTCCGACCCCGCGACACAGGCCGCACCAGTCGCACTAAGCGGCGGGGTTTATCAGGCCCATAATCGCGCAGAAAATAACACACACTTCGCTCAGCCAATTCAATATCGCGGAGTGCATGGAGCAAGAAACGTGTCACCTTCGCATCAATAGCCTGCACTGCAAGTACTATTGCTGCCGCACCATCCTCATTGGCAGCGTCTGCACCCAAAGGGGTACCTTCATGCATCCATGCTTCCGCGGTGGCCACATCGGTGAACATCCAGCAGGTGAACCCAACCGCCCGATCCCCACGCCTGGCAAAAGCATAATGATCGCGATCAATCGCATTCAGCATGGTACCTGCCGACATCCCCAGCGGCATCTCCCGAAACGGAGACTCGCCCGCGAGTAATCTTATAGCCAAACCAGCGGCCTCATTTGGGTCACGCAACCGCATCAAGCCAAGTTCGTCGGTATTGGCCATAGATTTTTCCAGATGTTGAGGGTTGTTTTTCAGTTTAAGCGAAGCATACACATACGCAAGCTCGCTTAAACATAAAGAAAGCTGCATGTAAGGCGAACGGCAGCTTTGCCTAAACTGTATTCCACCAAAACATACTCAAATGAAAGGTAGGTTTGGGCCGTTCCGGTTCATCCGGAACGCCTGGTGAACCAAGCTTTGCAAAGTTCACTACCTGCGCACATTAGCCATTGACGACCATAACAGCATCCAGGGCTTGAAACGATGCGGCTGGTTCCAGACCTGGAGATATGCAGGCTGCCCCAAGCGGACATGGCCATCCTGCACCTGGGCGGGAAGCGGACGTTCGCTGCATGAATTTTCGACCCTCAGTAAATCGGACAGCGAGAACCACAATGTTTGTGCAACGGATGCCTTGTTGTCAGTTCATAAAAAGTGCGTTGCGCTTAACTCCGCAAGAGTGTTCTGCCTTCTGCCTTGAGCTTCTTGTTCAGGATCTGGCGCACCTTTATGCCAGCTCCGTCAGCTCCCAGAGTAACTTCCAGAAAGTCCAAACCTTTTGGGTCGGCCGCGACACTCGCTTGGAGTTTCTCCAGCAGGTGTTTGTCCTCGTCAAAGGCAGCGGTCACACTCTTGCGGGTTGTGCCGGCCACCTCATCGGTCAGGCTGGGCACATCAAACGCCGCCATCCAGAAGTAATGCGTCTTGCCCCGTTGTGCAGGTGTCACGATGTGACATCCGCGCACGACGAAATCTGATCGTCGCCCCTCTTCCGGGGCGGGGTCATGGACGTTCCAATCGGAAAACGAAATCGCCAGCGATGGCATTCGGCCTTTCTGGACACGTTTAATCGGCTTGTCTTCAGGCAGCCCCATTCCCGCACAAAACAGCGGGGACAATGGCGCAAGATCAAACTCTTGCTCGTAACAGATCGTCTCGCCTTCCATGTAGGTTTCGGGCGCGGTGATCCAGTCATCCTGCTTGAAGGTATTTTTGTGCAAGAACGCGATATGGGTCAGATCCAGCACGTTTTCGCGGATCAGAACCCAGTTTGCGGCCACTTCGTAATAGCCATGGACCGGGGTCCAGCCCGGATCGGTCTGATAGCCGACCTCGGGCGGGTCGCAATCAATCGTGTCCTGATCGCCCATCCAGATCCAGATGTAGGCCCCGGCCTCGCGCACAGCGAACGAAGGGATTTCGGCCGTCTTGGGTTTCATATGCTGTGTAGGTGCCTTGGTGCAGCGTCCGGCTGTATTGAACTCCATCCCGTGGTAGGGGCAGATAATCTTGTCTCCCTCCACATGCCCCTCGCTGAGCGGTGCCCAGCGATGCGGACAGCGGTCATAGAGCGCCGCAGGGGTGCCATCTTCGAGGCGATAAAGAACAACGGGTGTTTCAAGCAGCCAGCGGGCAAGGGGTTTTGTCGTCAGCTCATCACGGTGGGCGGCCACCCACCACATGTTGCGCGGGTAGTTGTCCTCTAGCATCCCGTTGGGAATGGTCTGGCCGTTTGTCCGCTTCACATCGTCTTTCATGTCGCATCCTCCCTGTTCAACAGCGCGGTGAAACGCTCGATTTCTTCGGGTTTCATCTGATAGCAATGGTCAGCGTCCGGAAAACGCCCTGACCGCACATCCTGGGCATAGGCAGCAAAGGCATCTGTCGCATCCTGGGCAAGGCTGGCATAGCGCTTGGCGAACTTGGGCTTGAACGTGTCAAAGGCCCCAAGCAGGTCGTAGCCATTAAGCAGCTGACAAGTGCCCGCCGCGCCAGCGCCGATGGAAAAGGTAAAGATGTCCACGGCCTCATCCACGGCCTTGCCGACCTCGTAAGGCATGGCTTCGATCTCAAGGCCGATGGCACCAGCCGCCTCTATCGCGCGCGCGTTCTCGACGATCTCCAACGCGGCCTCTGCCGTGCGGCCCTGCATCTTGAAACCGCCCATCTGATGGACCTTATGCGGCAACAGGCCGACATGGCTCATCACCGGCACGCCAGCATCGGCAACCGCGCGGATGATATGCGCACCTTCGCGGCCCAGTTGCAGCTTCAGTGCGTCCGCGCCGCTTGCTTTCATCATGCGCACCGCATTGGTAACCGCCAGCTCGGGCGTCGCGTAGGAGCCGTAGGGCATAGACACGAGGCACAGCGTATTGGGTGCCCCACGCCGAACCGCCTGAGTGTGCATGATCATCTGATCGACGGTCATCGCGAGGGTATTTTCATGGCCATGCAACGTCATGCCCAGACTGTCGCCCACACCGACAATATCGACGCCTGCGCGTTCTGCCCATGTCGCGGTCAGCACTTCTCCGACGGCGACCATGACCAGCCGTTCGCCTGCGGCTTTCTTCTGCGCCAGCTCGGGCAGAGTCAGTTTTTGACGTGTCTCGGTCATCTGGCTCACTTGCGACAAGGGAGGGTTGCTTTTATTGTTCCATTTGGAACAATATGCGCAGCGAATGTGATCGCTGGCAATAGCAAATCCGGCAGGGAAAGAATCGACAGGCACAAAAATGACGGATGCAAACACCCCGGATCTGATGCAGATATTCGATACGATCGAATATCCCGAAGCCTTTCGGATCACCTATCTGGCCAATGCCATTGTGTTCCCGGCCTATGCCGATATCAAAAAGGACTTTGGCCTGGTGCGCGCGGAATACATCTTGCTGGCCTGCCTGTCGCACTTTGATGTTTTGACGGCGCAGGAGGTTGCCCGCATCTCTCGTCGTCCACGCAACACGATCAGTCGTGCGGTACACAGGATGCTTGTCGAGGGGTATCTTGACCGCGCACCCGATCCGCTTGATGGGCGTCAGGCTCGGCTGCGCATTACCCCCACGGGGCGCGAACTGCATGACAAGATATCCGGCTATCTCAGCCGCAGACAGGACGAGGTGTTGGGAAATCTCAACGCTGATGAACGCCGGTCTTTGACCCTTCTTCTGAAAAAGGTGGCCCTCTATGCCGCCAAGCTCGATAACTGAGGCGCTTGCTATGGCTGAAATCGGACCCAACACCCGTCTGCGGGTATCGCCTTTCTACGGGGCCACAATTCAGGCGGGGGTAACCGCCTTTTCTCCTTACAATTCGATGCTTATGCCGGTGTCCTATGGCGATCCGGATGCCGAGTACGACCGGCTGATGACCGGCGTTTCTCAATGGGATGTCAGCGTCGAGCGCCAGGTGGAAATCAAGGGTCCAGATGCCGGGCATCTGGTCCAGCTTATGTCCGTACGAGACCTTTCGACCATTGACGTTGGCAAGGGAAAATACATCCCGATGTGTGACCATCGCGGCGTGCTGATTAATGACCCTGTGGTCCTGAAGCACGAGGATGGGACCTTTTGGCTGTCGATTGGGGACAACAATATCCTGATGTGGGCCCGCGCCATTGCAGCCGAACGCGGCCTGAAGGTTGAGATTTGCGAGCCCGACGTTTCGCCCATGGCGGTTCAAGGCCCCAAGGCCGAGGATGTGGTCGCCGCAGTCTTTGGCGATTGGGTGCGGGCGCTGAAATACTTCTGGTTCGCCCCGGCGGAACTCAACGGCATCCCGCTGATCATCCAGCGGTCGGGCTATTCAAAGCAAGGCGGCTTCGAAATCTATCTCTGCGACGGCTCTCGCGGGACTGAACTGTGGAACGTCGTCAAAGAGGCAGGGCAACCTTGGGGCATTGGCCCTGGTAATCCCAATCCGGTTGAACGGATCGAAAGCGGCCTGCTGTCCTATGGCGGCGACACCGACGATCAGACCAACCCGTTCGAGGTGCGGCTGGGTAAATACGTCGATCTTGACCTTGATGACGATGTGGTCGGCATCAAAGCCCTAAGACGGATAAAAGCCGAGGGGATCAAGCGCCGGCAATTGGGCATTGTGCTGGAGAATTCGGAACGCCACCCGGGTCACGCAATCTGGTATGACCTGCTGAAAGATGGCCAACGCATCGGGCACATGACCTGCGGAGCGTGGTCCCGCCGCGCGCAAACGATGATCGGCTTCGCTCTGGTGGACAGCGATTGCTGCGTGGGTGATGCCGTCGAAGTCGAGCGCGGGGCGTATATGGATCGCGCCAGCCTCTGCGACCTTCCATTCTTCTAATGCTGAAAGAGCAATGTCTCCTCCGACGGGCCGCACCGCAGCGTTTGAGAACCCTATCGAAGGCAGCTAAGGGCCGTTCGCGCGACTTTGCAAAGGTCGCTATTGCACACAGCAGCCATTGACGGCCGGAAAGGCATCCAGGGTTCGTGCCGATGTGGCTGGTTCCAGCCCAAAGGGGATATGCTTGATCTACCCATCGAGCGGTGAGCTGCCATTCGCCGCATCTTGCGCCAATGGCGACTGTGCGAACTTTCCCACCATTTTGTCCGCGATAATATACTCCTGCAATAGCATTGAAGCCTTTCGCCTTTTGCGATTACCTGCAATCAGACTATTCAAGGAATGGATGAGTGTTCAGTGATACTTTAAGGCGCGCATTGCTGTCGAAGGGCTATTTTCCAAAAGAACTACCACCGGTGTTCACAACCGAAGATTTTGGCGAACATTCTGCTGATGTCCTGAAAACATGGGAGACTGACAAGGTTTTCAAGATCGACGTGAAGTCGCTTGGGAAGACCCCCCAAAAAAACAAACGCCGCAACGCCCACACTTACAAGCTGAGTAGCGCTGAGGCGGAGGTTCTTTCAAAACCCAAACGGGGGTATGAACGTAGGAACCTGCACATCACCCACCCGGTTCCGCAGGCGTTGCTGGTCAGTGAAATATCTGAAAATTGGAAAGCAATTCAGAAATGGCTTTCCAGGCAAACCTTTTCGATTGACGAGATACTCATATCAGAGGATTATGATCGGGCAATCAAAGATATTAATTTCCGCGCACACCGCGAGAAGTCATTCTATCTTGAGGCGATCTCAGATTGGTTGGTTAAAACTGACATCACGAGATTTTATCCCACAATTTATACGCATTCCATACCATGGGCCGCCTATGGAAAGGAGCGGGTCAAGAGCGACATGGACTACTACAAGGGGTCCTTTGCAGATCGCATCGATGTCTTGGTTCGCGCATGCAACAGGAATCAGACAATCGGCATCCCGATTGGGCCTGAAACTTCCAGGATCATCGCTGAAGTTATTTCGTCACGCATAGATATGGACTTCCATGCTCACGAGCTTGAGCTTTCGGATCTTAGCGTAGATAGGCTCCAAGATGATTGGAATGTCGGCACGAAAACCCTCGAACAGGCAGAGGATGTGATTACGTGTATAAGCTCCATTTATAGAGCTTACGGACTTGAGATAAACGGAAGCAAAACTTCTATTGAACACATCGTTGCATCCAAACGGAAAAACTGGCTATCAGAGATCGGTTCGTTCTTGTCTCATCACAACGGATCCTTGCGTGGAGCAAGACTCCGTGAGTTCATCACCATGAGCTTGCGACTGCAATCTGAACATCAATCTGACCCTGTAGTCAGTTACGCTCTGTCGGTCATCGAGCGCGCGGGGATGACGAACCCAGACATTCGTGAGATTGAGAGCTTCCTCTTGCAGGCAGCGGTCATTGCACCAGGCTCAATGGATAAGATTTGCCGCATAATTCTCAACATTCAGCACGCGACAGGAGCGATTTCGGCAAAGAGAATTGGGCGGCGCTTCGCATTCCTGGCCGAGAGGAACCTGGAAAAGGGTCACCATTTTGAGGTCATTTGGCTTCTCTACACTCTTAGAGGGTTGAAGCGACCGTTCGAAGCAAGGAAGCTTTGCAGCCTTTCTGAAAATGCGTCTTCAAGTGCAATTGCCCTTCTTCTCTTGGATATGAAACAAATGGGGATGGGTATTGGAACGCTCCCGCAAGCAGAATGGGAAAACCAAATTTCATCATCGAGCGTGCTGCAAGACTGGTCATGGCTTCTTGCATATGAAGGGTTCAGGAAGGGATGGCTGCACGACACCAAGGGAATTTTGAAAGAGCCCTTCTTCGCGGCCATGGATGAAAGAGACATCGTTTTTTACGATCCAAAGCGGAACATCCCAACTTCTCGTAGCGTACTGAAGAAGGCGTCGAAGCTTAGGAGACGGCAGTCGCATGAGATGAGGGCGTTTTTTGCAGCAATCCGTGGGGAAGTCTTTGATGAGTACTGACTGAGGCAGCTCAATGAATGGTTGCCTATAGGAGCAAAGCAGATAAGCGATGTCCGTGTTGGCTTGCACACCAATCAGTGAGGCACGACACTGCGAATGTCAGCTCTGAGCTGTTGGCCAAGCTTTGCAAGCTCCACTACCTGCGCACAGCAGGCATTGACGGCCAGAACAGTATCTTGGGCTTGGGGCGATGTGGCTGGTTACGGCCCGAAGGAGATGTTCATTCCAGTTGCAGTATGGCTGGCCGCCAGGGCGGAGAGCGTGCATTCTCGGCACCTGCATCGGAAATGTTTCGTTCGGGTAAAGCCGATGATCATTCGCAGACACTGAACAGCCACTTTCGGATGCCAGCCATAGCCAGCGCCGCTGTCAGTGACGATAGGACCTATGTGTCCAGACCTGCTTGGTCCCCATGCGCAATCCGCCTGTTTTCGATATACATGATCTCAAACCGCGGCACGTTTGGCGGGAATTTGATATTTTTGATGCCTGGCACTTCCGGGGCCGCAAAGCGTTCTTGCAGCCCGTTCAGTGGTAAATCCCGATCCCGCTCAGCAATCTCTGCCACGCCTTAAGGCCAAAGAAAACTGCTTCTGCCGGATCCAGCCCACGCGCGATTGGTCACCATGGTTGTTGGGCTGAATGCGGCAGCACAGCCAAGATATTTGCGCCTGTTGGTATTCATTTGAACATCATTCTTCCAAGTACATCATGTCCCTCTAGACGGTGTTTGACGACTGCGGCGATGTGAAGGACCACGACTGCCAGAAGGGTATAGGCAAGCCAGCGGTGAAGGTTTTCGCTCGTAGTTTCGATATTAAAGCCCCAGAGAATTTCAGCTGTCGGGAAGATTTTGGGCATGGGCAGGCCGAACCATTTTACGCCATGCCCCCCTAGGTCCACCTCGGCCCAGCCCAAAAACAAGACTGCGACAGGCAATGCATATAGCGCCAGGTGACCCAGATGAGAGCCAGTCTTTTCCCACGTGCTCAGAGCCGCCAAAGGGGGAGGAGCAGGGGTTGTCACGCGGACGACAATCCGCATCGCCAACAGCATGGCCATCGTCACACCCAGCGATATGTGAAAACCGAACAAAAACTCTTGTAGCGCAGAGTCATCAGCGACGACGGACGTCATTGCAAAACCAGAGATCCACATGACCAAGAAGCCGACAGCCATGAGCCAATGCAAGAGTCGTGCAGATAAACTGTAGTGATCCATTTCAGTATCCAATTTCAAACCTGAAAGTGATTTGCTGGACGGAGGCAAGGTTCTCCAGCGCAGATGCGTGAAAGGAACGGTTTCTGCGTTGACGGCAGCCGGGTTTTCGCGAACGGTCGTTTCTCGACCACTTACGAAGACGCTGTTAGCATCCCCCATGACATTGAATGATACCGCCCTCACAAAAGCACTTGTAAAGAATCTTTTTGCAGTCTCTTTGATTGGTGCAGGCTTTGTGCTGGCCTTGGAGCCTAGCCACACAGAGGATCTGCCTGTGATTGCTGCGTATGGGTTGTGGGTTAGCCATTTCTTTGTGGCGTCCACGATGTTTGTCTTTGGTGCCAACGTTCTCAACAGGCTAGGTTGCTGGGATCCAATTTCGAAATTGGCATCCGCTATAATTTTGCCGCCGCTTTTTGCTTTGGTGTCACTCGGATTGGACTATGGGTTCGGCAAGGCAGATGAAGAAATCTTGTCGGCGCAACCGCCCATGACAATCTTCTTGAGCGAGGTCGTGGCCGTCGCTCCGATGTGCCTTGCGGTTTCGCTGGTGGTGACGCTCATTCTACGCTACGCCGCTTTGCCAAAAGCTGCGGAACAGTTAAGGAAACCGTCGGATTCAGAGGAGGCAGGCCCCCCGCTGAACAGCCTGATCCCCTCAATTCCCCCGTCTCTGGGGAATGATATTATTCGTATGCATGCACAGGATCACTATGTGCAGATCGTCACGACCAAGGGCAGTTCTTTGCTCACTGAGCAATTTGGTGACTGCGTTGAAAAACTAAAAAAACTGGATGGTATGCAATGCCATCGGTCACATTGGATCTGCCTTGGGCATGCCAGAGACGTGACACGCAAAGGCAGCTCCTACACGTGCACGTTAAGCAACGGAGATCAAATACCCGTTAGCAGAAGGCGGTATTCCGAGTTGAAAGCACGGCATGGCTTTGGCCCGAAATAATAATTCATGTTGAAGGCGGCAAGTTGGGAAATCGCCGCGCTTTGCCCGATCAATGAACCTATGATTTCCCGCATGTCGCGAATATCGGCTTTGACAGTGCAGCGCAGCATACGGTTGCCCCATCAAAAAGGTGGCTATGGGCCGCCTGAGGCAGCGGCCCATGATGTTAGATTTTTCTGGCTTTCGAGATCGTCAAAGTGCCGTCTAGTTCGGCGTACCGAAGGCCTCGGGCCGTTCATTCACTTAGTGGATGCAGGAAAATTGCTTCTCGCAATACTTGCCAACGACCGTCCTGATATCGCCATTCGATGTTGCACAACAGGTTCATTTCTTGGCCATTCATGCCGCTATGTTTACGGGTGAGAACGCAGGTACCGGTCTCTCCCAAAACATGAAAGTCATGCCAGTCCGCCCAGGTGTTGAGCTGTGTTTTGCCCTCTTCGGCCTGCTTGCGGAAATGTGTGATGAATTCTTGCTTGGTGTAGGTGACCACAGACCTATCTGGCATCACCAGTGTGGTGTGAAAATCATCGTGGTAGATGCTTTCCAACGCATCCACATCGAAATTCGTGGCGCGGTCGATCAACTGGTCCATGGCGGCGCGGATGTCAGCGGTTGTATGTGTCATTGTGGGGATCTTTCTCGATTTTTACGGCGAATGTATTTGGCGTCAGGAAAGTGGATGAAACACAAAGCCGTCGCCGCTTTGTGCGGTCTTTCCAATGCCGGGATAGACCAGGTGGGTTGCAGCAAAGAGGCCCTGATTGTTGGCAAGCTGGTTGAGCAAGGCCATGCGCGTTTCGACCGCCTGTGCAGGGTCAATGTCCAACACATACGTGATATCGGGGGCGGCGAATTGCAGAGCTTCGGACAGGATCGCATCTGCGATGATCAACAACTCGCTCCCGCCCCCTGAAATACGGACACCGCTATGTCCGGGCGTGTGGCCGGGCAGTGGCAGCAAGGTCAGCCCGCTCCCTAGGTCGGTTTCGCCACTGTAAAGAGACAATCGATCGGCAATCGGCGCGATGATGGCCTGTTGCCCTTCGATGATGTCGCGCATCTCTGCGGGCATTTTGTTCACAAGGTCCGCATCCATCCAGAAATCCCATTCTGCCTGCGCCATATGGAGCGTCGCGTTTCTGTAACCACCGGCATCAGGACCGGATAGACCCCCAATGTGATCACCGTGCATATGAGTTATGATGATGTCGGTGATGTCTGTTTTTGCGATACCGCGGGCCATCAAAAGCGCCTCAAGTTTGCCAACACCGGGGTAAAGAGGGCCCGCGCCAGTATCAATCAGGATCAACCGGTCGCCACTGTGTACAAGCCATTGATTTGCGCCAATTTCGATCTCATCGCCAATGGTGCCAAGAGCCTCTGGGCTGGCATTCGGAAACCAGCCTGCTGGAATGTTGAACGTGCCATCAGACAGGCTGGACACCGCGATGTCACCAAGGGTCAGGGTCGCAAGCTCTCCGGCAAAGCTGGCGCTGGGAATGGCTGCGGTGCCAGCCGTTGCGGCCAATGTCAGCATGACCTCGCGGCGATCAAGAATGAGGGTTGTCATCGTGCTTCCTTCTTTTTCCTGAAAAAGAACTAAGAGCGGGCCGCCTTGATCGCGATTGGCGAATGTGACAATTAGATGGTCATATCAGACAAAAGGTGCTGTCATGGTGCGTGTTGCAATCGCTTCTTACTCAATGGCCCAGCAGGCCGCTGTGCTGGGGGTGCATGACCTTCTGGTCGCAGCAGGGGAGTTTACCGAGCCTGGCTTTGAGGTCGTCATTGTAGACCAGTTTGAGCGCCCCAAAGCGTTTGATGTGATCATTCTTCCGCCAAGCATGGGAGGTTGGCCAGAAGGCCGGGAACAGGCCGCGCTTTGCAAGTGGATTACTGCACTGCATTCTACCGGGGCACTTGTTTGCACCGTATGTGTTGGAGCCTTTATTCTTGCGTCAACGGGACTTCTGAGTGGGCGTCCGGCCACAACGCATTGGGAGCTGTCTGAAGAGTTTTCCAGGCAATTTCCGGATGTGAAGCTCGAAGCGGAGCGGTTGATTGTGGATGATGGCGACCTGATAACGGCCGGGGGCATGATGGCCTGGACTGATTTGGGATTGCTGTTGATCGCACGATATCTGGGCCCGGCGGTTATGCAGAAAGTGGCCAAGCTGTTTTTGATTGATCCTGGCGGACGAGAGCAGAGCTACTACAATCTCTTCACACCAAGTCTGGCACACGGAGATACCCAGATTGTCAAAGCGCAACAATGGCTGCAGGGCCACTATCGCTCGCCCGTAACTGTCCCTCAGATCGCCTCAGCGGCCGGGCTTGAAGAACGTACTTTCCTACGGCGGTTTCAGGCTGCGACTGGCCATCGGCCTTCTGAATACCTTCAACAATTGCGTATTGGCCAGGCACGGGAGTTGCTGGAATTGACACGGGATAACATTGGCCAGATTGCAGCAGCGGTTGGCTATGCCGACATCTCATCCTTCAGCAAACTGTTTCAAAAGATCACGGGACTGGCCCCCGGGGAGTATCGCAAACGCTTTGCGCTTGTGCGCAGATGATTGGCCTCAAGGCACCGCTCCTCTGCGGTCTGAACCAAGAGGGAATGATCGATCTCACTGGAGGGCGGCTATAGGTCCAATGTCACTTCGGTGAAAAATCACACGACAAGCATCATTGATCGCATAGACTGTTGAGCCGCACTAAATTTCTACAAAGTCGCAAGGCAGCTTTGGGTACACTGCACTGCAGTGGAGCCATGGGCTTCCCAAGTCTGAAATGGGCCGTCCGTATCGTTGGCGTTTTGCCCATGATGCGAAAATGATGCGACAGATCCAATGGCACCAGTGAGCCCGAAAAAGACGTGTCAAATCGACCGCTGTCATCCGACGCCATCAATGACCGCGAGATTACACTTTGCAGATTTGTGTCGATGCTCAGCCAATTCACGGTATTCCGGATCGGCAAGCCATTCTTCAGCTTTGGTTCGACTAGGAAACTTCATAACAACCGTGCTCGGAAAGCCCCAGTCGCCTTCAACCACTGTTGTTTTGCCGCTTGTCGTTGCCAGGAGTTCCCCATCATACCGTTGAAAGATAGGCATAAAGCCCGCAAGGTAAGATTTGTATCTCTCTTTATCAAAAATCTCGAGTTGACCGATCACATATGCTGCCATTTCACCCTCCAAGCATCAAATTGACGCAAGGATAACATGAAAAGTTCGACAGTGACTTCTCAATCTGCATGGCAGTTTTCCACCGGCCAGCGCCTCACTGAAACCAACAGATGATTGCGTTGAGTTATGAGTTGTCAGGTTTCGCCATTGCAGCGAAAGTTCACTGTGTCCCGCATCGCTGGCCTCTGATTGCCAGGAAGGCTGTGCTTTGTGTCGAATGTCAGGTTTGGTGACGCTGCATCGCGAAATTGGAAGGACTGGTTCGTAATTGGTAGAAGCCGATGGCGTCACTTTGCAAAATCCGCAATCTGCGCAAGTGTAAGGCCGTGCTGTCTGCTTTGGCAGAGTTCGGTCATCCGGTGAGGTGGATCTGACCACTGGCGGTCGTTTTTTGGTGCAAGGTCAGGTGCTGCACCGCTGCAAGTCGGCTTGTGAGCCCACAATCACCGATGCTGCGAGCTGCACCCAGGTCTGCTCTTCCTCACATTGCGAATTGGCTTAACTGAGGATGCTCGCAAGAAGTTGTTTGGTCATCAATGTCGCGTCGGCCCATGGGTAGCCAGGAATGGTGTTCATGCAAAGGGCGATGCCGATCATTCCAGATATGAGTGTGTCAGTTTTCATCTTAATGTCATGTTCCTGCGGAAGAGCCTCGCGGATCAAATTCGAAAACATCAAGACGTGTGCCAAGGTTTTGTCGTCGCTGACGAACGTACTGACATCCGCCCGCGTCACATCGTTAGACAAAAAGACAAGTCGAAAATGATCGGGGTGACTGATCCAATAGGCGGTAAAGGTTTGTGCGGCTGTCTGCAGCCGTTCCCTGGGGCCAACGACCGATTTCAGCTTGTTTTCGATGTCATTTGACATGTCTGTGAGGACGTCAGCCCAAAGGTATCGCAGGATATCCGTCTTGCCCTCAAAATGTGCATAGAGTGTCATCGGGGCGCATCCGACCTCTCTGGCCAAACGGCGCATTGAAACCGCCCCAAAGCCTTCCGCACGGTAAATCTCAAGCGCGTGTTTCCCGATCTTTGACCGGAGTTCCAGAATTTCAGCCTTGCTGCGGGGTGGCCTACCAGCGGTTCTAGCCATAATTATGCCCTCTGCAAATTATCCCGGAACGCGTGCCAAATAATGCTTGCCTTGTCAAGGCGGTGTTAATATAGAACACGTACCAAATATTAAGCGCCCACAGGGCGGGCATTTAGGACGCGTGAAATGAACAAGACAAATTTACTGAATTCGGTTGTTGTGATCGTTGGCGCCGTGATCGTCTTCCTGGGCTTGAATGTCGGCCTGGGCGGGATAAAGACGCTGGGATGGCAATCATCGCGCGAGTTTGTTTCGATCACCGATGCTGCAACATTCCATGCTCAAGATAGCCACATCCGGTTCATTGGTGGGGTCTGGTTCGGCGTCGGTGCTGCGTTCATGATTGGCGGCTTTGCAATGCACATGTTTCGCTCAACCTTGATTATTCTGTCGGCTCTGATCGCAATTGCGGGTTTGTTTCGGCTCAGCGGCATGAACACTGAGGTCATATTTAGCGCTGCGATCGCCCCGTCACTGGCATTTGAGCTGGTGGGTTTTCCGCTGCTTGCGTGGTGGTTGATGGCGTCTGGCAAACGGGACGCAGAGGTAGTCAAGGATGAGAGTTCCTGAAAGCGGACATCTACTGGATTGATTTGGAGGTCAGGTTTTGTCCGCATAGCTGGCCTCTGACTACCAGGCATACTGCGCATAGCCGCCGTTCTGGGTCGATCTCCAAGCTCTGCCTGTGCCAGTGTTCATGCTCTATTAACGAGGTGCACGTGATTGTCTCTCCGAGAGCGACCAATAGGTTGACGGGACCGCTTGCACACCGAACCCGTGCCTGATTGCGGGCGTTTCTTTGATCAGGTCAACGCGGTTGAAAAGGCGTTCACGACGTCAAACCCTCCAGTGTCTATAGGGTCGGGGAGGCAATCAATGCACACGCCCAATCGGACAGGGCGCGAACCGGTCTCGGCATCGCACGCTGCGGAGTCCGTCACATCAGGTTTGAATTAGGCAGTAACGCCCCTGGAAACCAAGGCTGATACCAATAATCCTCCCTGTTCCATGTTTGTGAATTCAAGCGTGCCGCCGTGAAGTTCGATCAGCTCGCCGGCAATTGAAAGCCCGAGACCGACACCGCGTTCGGGTTGTTGAGAGTGGCCGCGCACGAACGGCATCTGGACGCGCGCGATTTGGTCCGGATCGATCCCCGGGCCAAAATCTCTGATGCCAACGCACAGCATGTCCTTGGAAACCGGTTTGACCTCGACAATGGCACGGCCACCGTATTTCAGGGCATTGTCGATCAGGTTCGAAAAGGCCCGCCGCAGCTTGTCCGGTTGTCCTTGCATCATGCAGGCATTATCGGTTCTGACAGTGACGTCTTCGGCAGAGGTGAAAATCGACATTGCCGATCGCAGTTCGACCTCGTCGGGTGAAACGAATGCAACATTCTTGCCCGTATCGCTGTAGTCGCTGACCAAACTCTCCAGCAACGATGCCAGCGAAAATCGAAAGCTTTCTTCGGGTTGCGACCTGATGCTGAGCAGGTCCAGGGCTCCGTCGATAATGCTGGAGACTTCGTCGAGATCGGATTCGAAACGGTCCCGAAGGGCGTCGTCCGTCAACAGTTCGGTGCGCAAACGCAGGCGGGTTACCGGCGTGCGCAAATCATGCGAGATCGCCGCAAGATTTCGTTCCTTGGATTCCTGCTCCACTTGAAAACGATTGGTCAAACGGTCGATCTTGTCCCTGATGAGGTAGGCCTCACTGGACGCCAATGGATCGGCTGATCCGGTCACGGGGCCGCGTTCGGCCAGTTTGGCGAATGGACTCGCGAGGTTGAGGGCCAGGGGAACCACAAGCGACAAACCGATGGCGAATGCAGCAAACCCCAAAAGCGCAACGCGTGTTTGTCCGGGCCTGGATTGCCAGATCGTCGGGGCTGATATGGTCAACAGGACATCTTCGGACATAAAAACGTGCAGCTGCGCGTTTTGATCCTGTCGGGCGATGCCACGTGACAGTTCCGCCAGGCGTGCTGATGCGCTTTGTTCCTCAGTGCTCGCGCTGAGGGCCTGGGGCAACTGGGGTGGGCGCTCAAAGGCCACAGCGGCGCGCAATCGCTCGTCGTCGATAACAAGAATGAGCGGCACCGAATAGGGCGGCAGATCGTCTTGCAGCCGAAGGTGGCGCCGCAGCTTGAACCTCCCGGAGGTCACCACGTCGCTTTCTGTCAGATCTTGCCAGGTGTCCCTGTTCAGCAAATCGCGCAACAGATCGCCCGAGGTTTCGGCATAGGTAAGGGCGGAGCTGCGTTGAAAGAAACCATACATGGTCCAGGCCGACACAAACGCGCCCAACAGATAGGCCGTGATCACGAGCAAGGGCAAACGCTGGCTCAGTGATCGCGGCAACAAGGCCAGAACCGTCAGTTGGATTTTGCGCATGTCCTAGTCGATATCCTGGATTTCCGCACAGAACTGATACCCACGATTGCGAATGGTTCGAATGAAATCGGCATTTGGTTGGGCCACTGACATCTTTTTGCGCAACCTGCTGACAAGGATATCAACCCGCCGATCTTCCGGGCCGAGTTCCACATTCAGGATGGACCGACCAATTTCTTCGCGGCTGACGGGGTCGGGCAGATCCGTCGCCAGTTTCAAAAGAAGCTGGTATTCGGTTGAGCTGAGCGGGACCAGGATAGAGCGGGGGCTGTGCAGTTTCTGATTGGTCCGATCCAATACCCAACCGGCAAAGCCGATCTTGCCGGTCGCGTGTTGGCGGTTCACGGTCGTGTTGCGGCGCAACAAAGCATTCATTCGTGCCAGCAACTCGCGGGGATTGAACGGTTTTTCAAGATAGTCATCGGCTCCAAGTTCGATCCCATGAATACGTTTTCTGTCACCTTTTTCAGCGGAAAGGATGATGATGGGCACATTTGATGTTTCTCGCACCCACTGACAAAATTCCAACCCGTTCATTCCCGGCAGCATGATGTCGACGATCAGAATCTCAAAGTTGTCGGGAGCATGGGTCTGGGCGTCCTCGGCGCTTTGAGACACCTGACATTCAAAACCTCGCCCGTCGAGATAGGTGGACAAAAGCAAAGAAATTTCAGCGTCGTCTTCTATGATGTGTACACGTGGCAGGAGCTTACCTCGGATCCTGGGGGTGGTTTCAGTTGTTCCTGACCATAATAGCATGTGTTCCACTTCGCGAAGAGGTCGAAATCAGGCTGTTACAAAACGCAACAAAACAAGGTGTGGGCAGAATGGGCGATGGGCTTACCCTTTGGGCAGCGTTGGCACGACCAACTCTTTGATTCTGGGAGGAACAAGAATGAAACCGTTTTCCAAGGCGCTGGTCAGCGCCATTGCCCTTGCGGCCGCCGTTACCGCAGCCCCGTTGAAAGCTGACCCAAAGGCCGAAGTTTTGCATTACTGGACATCTGGTGGTGAAGCCAAGGCCGTCAAGGCCTTGCAAGAGGCCTTTGCTGCCCGTGGCGGCGAATGGGTCGATGCTCCGGTCGCTGGTGGCGGCGGTGACGCACAGGCCGCCGTTCTGCGGGCCCGCGTTTTGGCAGGGGACCCGCCTGCAGCAGTTCAAATCAAAGGCCCGAACATTCAGGAATGGGCCGAGGCCGGGGCGCTTGCCGACCTTTCGAATGTGGCTGCAAGCCAGAATTGGGACGCCGTGTTACCGGACGCGATCCAAAACATCGTCAAGTATGAAGGCAATTACGTGGCCGTGCCGGTAAACGTACACCGGGTTGACTGGATCTGGGCCAACCCCGAGGTTCTCGCCAAAGTGGGCGCTTCGGTTCCGACAACCTGGGACGAATTCAACGCGACCGCAGACAAGCTGCTCGCCGCGGGTATCATTCCGCTGGCCCATGGCGGTCAGCCCTGGCAGGACGCGACAGTGTTCGAAACCGTGGTTCTGGGCATTGGCGGCGTCGACTTCTACCGCAAGGCGCTGGTCGAATTGGACATGGATGCTCTTGGCTCCGACACCATGGTCAAAGTATTCGACCAGATGCGCAAGATGCGTGGTTATGTCGATCCGGACTTTCCCGGGCGTGACTGGAACCTGGCAACGGCCATGGTGATGCGCGGAGAAGCCGCGATGCAGATCATGGGTGACTGGGCCAAGGGCGAATTCGCGGCAGCGGGCAAGGTGCCGGGCAAGGATTACATCTGTGCGTCGACCCCATCGGAAAACGGGTACCTGCTGAATTCCGACAGCTTTGCCATGTTCAATGTCAAGGGCGACGACCTGATTGCGGGGCAAAACCTTTTGGCCGAACTCATTCTGGGTACCGAATTCCAAGAGACCTTCAACCTGTTCAAAGGATCGATTCCGGCCCGGACGGATGTTTCGCGCGGCGCGTTCGACGATTGTGCGATCAAGTCGATGGATGACATGGTGTCGGCCGCTGACGGCGGTACGCTGCTTGGTTCGATGGCGCATGAAATTGCGCAGGCCGGTGCCGTGCGCGGTGCCTTCATCGACATTGCCACCGCGCACTTCAACTCTGACATGTCTTCGCAAGAAGCCGTTGAAAAGTTGGTGAAAGCCATCAAACTGGCCCAGTAAACCTGCTGAGCTTCGCCTGTGGCCCGCATTTTGATGTGCGGGCTACAACATCTGGTTTCACTTGACGCATTCTCGGAGGAGATCAGCTTGTGACCCGACATTCCCCAAATATCACCGATCGAATTGCCCGCGTTCTCCCACAGATCGTCGTGGCCCCAAGCTTTGCTCTGATCCTGTTCTTCGTCTACGGCTTTATCGTCTGGACCGGCTATATTTCGCTGACCAAATCCAAGATGCTGCCAAACTATACCGTGATCGGTCTCCGGCCCTATGAACGGCTGTTCCAGATGGACCGCTGGACCGTGGCGTTGGAAAACCTGTTCATCTTTGGCTTTCTTTTCATTTTTGTTGCGATCGTGATCGGTTGCCTGCTGGCGATCTTGCTGGATCAGAAAATCCGCGCCGAAGGATTCATTCGCACCATCTATCTCTATCCGATGGCGATTTCCTTTATCATCACGGGGACGGCCTGGAAGTGGATCATGAACCCGTCGCTGGGACTGGAAACTGTGATACGCGGCTGGGGCTGGGAGAGCTTTTCATTCGGCTGGACCAACAGCGAAACTCTGGCTGTCTATGCATTGGTCATGGCGGCCGTCTGGCAAAGCGCCGGGTTTGTCATGGCTCTATTCCTGTCGGCCCTGCGCAGCGTGGATCAGGACATCATCAAAGCGGCCAGCCTTGATGGTGCGTCGCCCTGGAAAATCTATCTGCGCATCATCCTGCCTTCGATGCGACCCGTCTTCATGAGCGCGGTCGTGATCCTTGCTCATCTGGCAATCAAAAGCTTTGATCTTGTCGTCGCTCTTACTGGCGGTGGGCCGGGCTATTCCTCGACGTTGCCGGCGAACTTCATGTACGAGATGACGTTCCGCCGCAACGAGATCGCTGTTGGTGCCGCCTCGGCCATGGTCATGCTGGCCACGGTCGCCGCGATCATGGTGCCGTATCTGTATTCCGAATTGCGGGGGAAGAAACATGTCTGATACCACCACATTCGCTCCTGCTCAGACCCGATCAAACGCTTGGCTGCGCTTGTCGTTGTGGGTTGTCCTGTTCGTGTTCGCGATCTGGTTCTTGCTGCCTGCCTATGTGGTGGTTGGAACCTCGCTCAAGGATCTGGCCGAAATTCGCGGTGGATCTCTTCTGTCCCTTCCGCATGAGTTGAATTTCACCGCCTGGAGCCACGCCTGGAGCAAGGCTTGCATCGGGGTCACATGCGAAGGTCTGGAGCCATATTTCTGGAACTCGGTCATCATGGCGATACCGTCCGTCATATTGTCCACTTTGTTGGGCGCGTTGACGGGATATGCCCTGACCAAATGGAAATTTAGAGGGGCCAACATCGTATTCGCGCTGATCCTGTTTGGCTGCTTTGTGCCTTTCCAGGTCGTTATTCTGCCCATGGCGCAAACGCTTGGCCTGATTGGCATCACCAATACGGTTTACGGATTGATCCTGGTACATACGGTGTATGGGCTTGCCTTTACCACGTTGTTTTTTCGCAATTACTATGTCTCAATCCCGGATGAGCTGGTACGAGCCGCGACCATTGATGGGGCAGGTTTCTTCACCATTTTTCGCCGCATCATCCTGCCGCTGTCACCGCCCATCATCGTGGTGTCGGTGATCTGGCAGTTCACCCAGATCTGGAACGATTTCCTGTTCGGAGCCAGTTTCACGACCGGCGGGGCTCAGCCGATCACCGTGGCGATGAACAATCTGGTGAACACCACGACCGGCGTAAAGCAATACAACGTCGACATGGCCGCGGCGCTTATCACCGCTGCTCCAACCCTTCTCGTCTATATCGCAGCGGGCCGCTACTTTGTGCGTGGTTTGACCGCTGGTTCTGTCAAAGGATAAGAAAATGGCTTCTCTGACAATCAAGAATGCAGTCAAACGCTATGGGAGTGTCGAGGTTCTGAAGGGGGTCGACATCGACTTGCAGGATGGTGAATTTCTCGTGCTACTCGGCGCATCGGGCTGTGGCAAATCCACATTGCTGAACATGATCGCGGGTCTTGAAACCGTGACCGAAGGCGAAATCAAGATCGGCGACCGGGTGATCAACGATGTGCACCCCAAAGACCGCGATATCGCGATGGTGTTTCAATCCTACGCACTCTATCCGAACATGACTGTCGGCAAGAACATGGCTTTTGGTCTTGAAATGCGCGGGGTGCCAAAAGCAGAACGCCAAACTGCCGTGACCGAAGTTGCCAAGATGCTGCAGATGGATCACCTGCTGGATCGAAAACCCAGCCAGCTTTCGGGCGGTCAACGCCAACGGGTGGCCATGGGGCGTGCGCTGGTCCGTCGTCCTGAAGTGTTTCTGTTCGACGAACCGCTTTCCAATCTTGATGCCAAGCTGCGCCTGGAAATGCGCACCGAAATCAAACGGCTGCACAAACGTCTGAATGCAACGATGGTGTATGTCACCCATGATCAGATCGAGGCCCTGACATTGGCCGACCGGATCGCGATCCTGAAAGACGGCGAAGTCCAGCAATTGGCCAGCCCGGCCGAAATCTATGACCGCCCCAAGAACATGTTTGTCGCCGGGTTGGTCGGGTCGCCACCGATGAACTTTATCCGCACGAAACTGTCGCGCACCGAAAAGGGATATGGTGCGGAAATCTCGGTCCGCGCAAATGGCGGCGATCAGCCGGTCCTGCTTGACCTGTCGGATCAATCATTGGATCTTGGCCCATATGTCGGGCGCGAGATCGTCATCGGTCTGCGCCCGGAGGCAATCAGCCAGGCAGGGCAGGGGAACAGCGGAACACAAAGCTTTGCGTCCGAAATCGATGTGACAGAGGCCACCGGCGCAGACACGCTGTGTGTGCTCAACTGGAGCGGGATCGAGGTCATGGCACGGGTCAGTTCCGGCTATGCCCAGATCATCGAAGGCACCATGGATTTTACCGTGGACATGACACGGGCCAGCCTGTTCGACCCTGAAACCGAGATGCGGCTGGAGTAAGCCGCCAAACGGGCTTTCGGGCATAGGAAAGAGACAAGCCATGTGGAATTTCGTAGCAGATGTCGGCGGCACAAATATGCGTCTTGCCGCGATTTCGAATGCGGGATCGATTGTTGACCAAAAGTCGTATCACTCCAAAAGCGATCTGGACTTCCCCGAGGCCTGCGCGTGTTTCATACGCGAACATGATGGGCCACCCAAAGCTGTTGTGGTCGCTGCGGCAGGTGTGGTTACGGATGGCGCAGTGCAGCTGACAAATTCGGCGCAAAACTTTTCCGAGACCGAGCTGGCCGAGGTCTGCCAGACGCAAAACGTCAAAATCCTGAACGACTTTGAGGCGGCGGCCTGGTCTCTTGCGACGATCGGTGGGGGGGACACCCGGGTGTTGCAGGGGCCGACCGACGTACCGCATGGTCCGCGGCTGGTTATCGGACCTGGAACCGGGCTTGGCGTGGGGGCGTTGGTTTGGGTTCATGGGCAGCCCCATGTTGTACCCGGCGAAGGGGGGCATGTCAGCCTGTCACCACAGTCTTACGAGGAATTCGGCTACTTTGAACAGTTGGTGAGACTGTGGCCCGAGATCCGTATCGGAAATGGGGTGGCCGTCGAGGCCGAAGCCATCCTGTCCGGCACAGGTGTTCCCATGCTCTATGAGGCGGTCGCACATGCACGCCAGTCAATTGTTGACCCCAAAACCTCCGCGCAGGTGTTCACCCTGGCCAAGCGGGGAGAGGATCAGAATGCCAGCATCGCCATAGACCTGTTTCGCCGGGCACTGGGCCAGATCGCTGGCGATCTTGCCCTGGTCTTCAATGCCAAGGGAGGGGTCTTTCTGACGGGCGGCGTTGCGCTTTCCAATACATGGATCTTTGATCGACGCTTTCTTGATGCGTTCAACGCTGGTGGTCGCCACAGCAATTGGCGATCAGCCATGCCTGTGTACCTGTACCAGAACCCGGATTTCGGCCTGCTGGGGGCTCGAAACTATGTTTCCACACGCTAAAGGACGGGCAAGATGTCAAAGATCAAGGTCGGCCTGCTGGGATATGGAAACGCTGGACGGGTGTTCCACGCGCCCCTGATTGCGGCCGAACCCCGGTTGGAATTGACCAGGATTGGCAGTCGTGACTTCAGCGACAAAACGTTGCCGCAGGGAGCAACAGGCGCGCCGATCCTGGACGTCGTCAATGATCCCGATATCGACCTTGTGGTTGTTGCGACACCAAACGACAGCCATGCGTCGCTCGCCGAACTGGCGCTGCGCGCGGGAAAGCATGTTGTGGTTGATAAACCGTTTACCCTGGACAGCGGCTCGGCGGCCCGGATCGTACAACTGGCCGAAGACACCGGGAAAATGCTCAGCGTGTTCCAGAACCGTCGCTGGGATGGTGGGTATCTGACCGCACGGGACGCGGTGGACGACGGTCTTCTTGGGTCGATCAGTTATGGCGCGTTTCATTTCGACCGCTACAGCCCCGCAATCAAGGATCGGTGGCGCGAGTGGGATCGACCAGGGGCTGGAATTCTCTACGATCTTGGCCCGCATTTGGTTGATCAGATTGTGGTGCTTTTTGGTATGCCCGACGCCGTGACCGCCAATTTGGCGCGCCAACGCCAGGGCGCTATCGTCGACGACTTCTTTCACATCGTTCTGGAATTCGGACCAACACGGATCGTGGCCCATGCCAGTTCTCTGATGCCCGATCATGCGCCCCGCATTTCGCTGTTTGGTGCGCGTGCATGTCTGTTCCAATATGGGTTCGATGGCCAGGAAGACGCATTGAAACGGGGGGAACGCCCGAGCGATCCGCAATGGGGTCAGACACCGGGCGGTCGCGCCGAGATTGTTGATATGAATGGCGAGCGTCGCGCGCTGAAACTTCGGGACGGTCAATACGAGGCGTTTTACGCCGGGATCGCCGATGCAATTTGCGAAGGGGCACCGCTGGCCGTCACCGGATCACAGGCTCTGGAGGTGATGCGTGTGTTGGATGCTGCCAAAATTTCCGGCCAGACCGGCACGCGGGTAATGCTTTAGTCGCTTGGCGGTCTGGCTTGACTGCGCCGCGCCCGAAGCACGAATTTCTGCGTGTCGACGACCGCAGGTCCGCCAGCTAGCGGAGCCAAAATGATGAGACTTGCATTCTAGGTACGCGGCCCGGCCCGCTTACAGAATGTTGCGCTGAAACACTCCTCAGGATTCCCAGTCTCCGGATGCGCCAAGGGTCTTCAGGATTTGCCGAAATGCCTCATGTCCCCGGTGCAGGGCCTGACGTTCAAGATCGACAAGAGTTTGGGGGCTGAATTCGGAGTGCCGCAGTATGACACGTGCCGGATCAAAGGGCGGGTCGAGATAGGCAAACGCGCCGTCTCCCAGGCTTACACCCTTCAGCGCCTTGCGCCCGGCCTGAATGGGCGCGCTATAGGCCCAGACGTTTTCAAACGTGAACCGCCGCAATCCCTGGTCCAGAAGGCGGCGGGTCAGGTCGGCAAGCGGCAGGAAACCGTCTCCGACCGGAACACCGGCAACGGTGAGCTGGCCTGTATCTTGGGCCCGGATCATCACGTGGTCTTTGAAATGGATTGAATGGACATGGGGCAGCACCGCGTCCAACGCGGCAATCGGATCTTCCAGAACCATCTGTGAATTGCCATAGTCGTAAAGGATTTTCAGATTGGGATGGTTCACCTGTTCGACGATGTCAGCCAATTCCGGGCCGGTGAAATCTTCGTGGTTTTCCAGCACGATGATCACACCCAGGTCGTGTGCTTCATGCACCACGGCCGCCAGATCGGCGGATGTGTTTTGCATCATATCGCCCACGTCTGCGCGATGACGGGTGTAGGTTCGCAGGGATGTCGCCCCCATGCGATGCGCCACATTCAGCATTTTGGACATATGCGCGGGTGCCGTGTCCGAAGTATCCACCTCCAGGCTCATCCCATGCGCGACCAGATAGGCGCGCAGACGGTCCATACGGTCGGTGTCACATCCGCCCAGATGGCGATAGCTTGCATCGTTCAGCGACAGGCTGATGCCCTGAAACCCCATTGACCGTGCAAGATCGGCAAAGGCGATGGCGTCAAAGCCCGGCTGATGCGCAAAGTGATGCCGGAGGCTGAAGCTGTGGATTGTGGTATCAACGATCATGCGCAGTGTCCCATGTAGGTCAGTTCTGCGCCAAACGCGCGACGATATCGCGAACAGATGCTCGCATCTTGCAACACTTCGGCGCGCCATGCGCAATACCCGGCGAAACGCCATGCATAGGCAGGGCGCAGCAACGCGTAACGCTCGGCAAGGTCTGGGCGAGACAGGGCCGACCAGAAGTCGCCGACCTGCGCGTCGGTCAGGGGCGCGCGTTCGCCCAGGATCTGGAATCCGGGCGACAGGAAGCTGTAGATGTCTTCGCAAATGTCGCCGATGGCCGGGCATTGCCAATCAATCAGGCGCAAGTTCGACCCTGCGCCGACCAGATTGCCACCAACATCCGTATGGATCAAAGACAGCTTGTGCGGCGGGGGTACCTCGGCCCAAGGTGGTGGGGTGGTAGTGGGCTGTGATGTGCAGCGGGCAAACAGGGCATCGCCTTGGGCAATGATGTCTCTGACATCCAAGGGGACGTCGCGAAAACCTGTTGGATCGGCGACCTCTTTGCGCATCACAAGCGCGGCGACGCTGGGCATGTCTCCGTCCCACATGTTCCCTTCGACGTATTCGTAAACCAGCAGCGATAGATCAGCCCAATACCCGACCAGATCGGGGGCAACGTCCAGCCCCGCAAGACGGTGCAAGGCTTTGGCTTCGTCGTCCGGCAGATTGGGAAAGAGGGTGCCTGTCATCGGCTCGGCAAACTCTTTGGCGACAAGCCGTCGGTCCGCGGTATCGACACGCCAGACTGAATTCAGATACCCTCCCTTAAGCTTGCGAAAACCTGTCCGGTCATCTGCCAGACCCTGCTGGGTGAGAAAGCGCCGCAGCTCGGCCTCTGTCATGCGAAACCTTTCAGTGTTTCCAAGAGTTCCGCGTCAATCGGAATGCCATGTTTTGCGAGATGCAGCCTGTTTTCTTCGCGTCGCGCATTTGGCAGGCGGGCCCCGTCCTGTTCAGTGATGGAGGCGACGAGCGTGGTGATCGTCTGATGGAAACCACCGCCCGAGAATTTGTCTGGATCAAAGGCCACAAAGAACTGACCGTTGTCGATGGGTTTGCCGTCATTGTCGGTGAATGACCCCTGATCCGGTCCCAGATTGCCCCCGGCCAGCGCGGCGCAGAGCACCTCGACCAAAAGTCCGATACTGAACCCTTTGACCCCACCCGCAGGTGCCATCGACCCGGCCAGCCCGGCCTCGGCGTCAGTGGTGGGATTGCCCCGCGCATCCAGCGCCCAGCCAAGCGGGATTGGCTCACCTGCTTCGGCGGCGCGTTTCACGGCCGTCCAGGCCACTTGCGTTGCCGATTGATCAACCAAAAAGGCAATTTTGCCATTTGGTGCCGGAACTGCATAGGAAATCGGGTTGGTGCCGATGATCGGGGTTTTGCCGCCCACCGGGGCCAGATTTGGCACCGCGTTGGTCGCACCCAGGGCCAAAAGGCCAGCGCGCGCAAGATATCCGGTGTGAAACCCCAAGGTTGCGGCGTTGTAGGAGTTGTGAACACCCATCGCCGCAACGCCATGCGTCTTGGCCGCCGGGATCAGGTGTTTAAATCCCATCTCAATCGCCGGATGGGCAAAGCCGTGTCGCGCATCGACCCGAAAGCTGGTGTCTGACAGTGCCTCAACCTGTGGCACGGCCTTGCCATCGACCTTGCCGCTGCGCAGATGGGCGCAGTAATATTGCAGCCAGTAAAACCCATGCCCGTCCAGACCGGACAGCTCGGTCTCCAGAATGGCTTCGGTGAAATAGGCGGCGTTTTCTTGCGACGTGCCGCTGCCGGTCATCGCCTTCCAAATCAGGGTACGTGCGTCCTCAGGGGACAGCAAAACGCTCATTTCGCGTGCATCCTTCTTTTGCGTGCCCGAACGTTCGCGGTCATCTCGTCGGTTCCGTCATGGTAGGTGCCGAACCATTTATCGAGCGGGAATTCCGGGCTGCCATAATTGCATTCATAATAGCGGTGGTGAAGCTGGTGAAAGAACCCGCCAATCAGAATGCGCGCCTTGTTTCGGGCAAACACGGCCTCGTATCCCGAATGGCCGGTAGGTGCTCCCAACAACTGCCAGTGCAGCAAGAACATGATGTGCACGGGGTGGGCGGGCAGCACAACAAAGATCAAAAGGCTGCTGAAATAGAACACGTGTTCGACCGGGTGCATCGACAGGCCGGACCATGGCCCGACATTGACGTTGCGGTGATGCACCGAATGCACATACCGATAGAGCGGTGGCCAGTGGATCAGGCGGTGGACCAGGTAAAAGTGCACCCCCTGAAACAAGGTCAACACAGGGAAGAGCAAGACAAACCAAACCGGGCTTTGGGAAAACTCAACCGGCATCGTCCCCCCATTGGCAAAGGCCCAACGCATGGCAATCTCAAATCCCGACGCAATCGGCACACCAAAAACCAGCGTGTGAAACATGTTGTCCCATGTCTGGTATCCAAAAAGGAACAGCGCATTCTTGCGGCCTGTGATCGGGCGGGTATCAAAGCGCATGACATTGCCCTGACCGTCGATGCCATAGAACCAGATGTGCAGCCCGCCCACCACCAAAACCACCGCAACCATGTTGCGCAGCAGCACCAGCGCGGCCCAATCCCATCCAAACGTCGCCTCTGCAGGCACAAAGGGCATCAGCCAGAAGGCGATGACAAAACTGTAGACCAGAAACAGCGCCCGGTCAGAGACTTGGAGGAAGTTTTCAAAGATCCAGCGCAGAACTGCCCAGGGCCGGGGGGGCCACTGCCAGTATGGCATCTGGGCCAATGGCAGCTCTGGCGCGTGGTTCCAAACGGCGGATGTGCGGTGAGGTGTCGACATGGTTTGGCCTGTTCGTATGTGGTGTTAAGATGCGTGCATACGTTTTTTGGTTTCCCGCACGCGGTCCGTGGCCTCCGGGCTGCCGTCGTGATAGCTGCCGAACCAGTTGTCCCACGGCATTTCCGGGTTGCCGTAATTGCATTCAAAGTACCGGTGATGCAGCTGATGGTGGAACGACCCGATTTTCAGGTGGGCCTTGTCCCCCAACACCAGGTTTTCAAACCCGGCATGGGATGTGGCCGTGGCCAAGGCCAGCCAATACCCCATGAAGATGAGGTGGATCGAGTGTGCGGGCACAACGAGAAAGATCAGTAGCAGCCCCATGTAACCGATATGTTCGAACGGGTGCATCGAAAAGCCGGACCATGGCGCAATCGAGACACTGCGGTGATGCACCGAATGCACCCGTTTGTAGATCCATGGAATGTGCAGCGCGCGGTGCAGCCAATAAAAGTGCAAGGATTGGATCGCAGGCATCAACAGGAACAAGGCAAAGAACCAGATCGGGTTGCTTTTGACCGTGATCATGGGGGCCCAGCCATTGGCATAGCCCATCCAGACAATGGCATCATACAACGTCCAGATCGTGACGCCGGACAGAAGAGCGTAGGTGACGTTGTCCCAATATTGATCGTCCCACAGGAAAATACGTGCATTCTTGGCCAACCCGCGCCGGTCGAATTTGAAATCGTCGCCCTGTTTTTTCCACCCGTACAGCCACAGGTGCAGCCCCTGTGCGAAGATGATCATCAAAATCAGGTTGCGTGCCCAAAGCTGCAATACCCATCCCCAGCTCAGGTGTTGCATCTGCTCCAGCGGTGGCACCAACCATGCCCAAGTGGCCCAGGCCATCAGCGCATAGATCATGAATTCGGTCAATGGCAGCCAGTTGGTCGCAAACCACCGGATCGTTGCCATCGGATTGGGCGGCCATGAGAACAGCGGCGTGACAGCGACAGGCAGGTCAGGATGCCAATTCCATTCCTTGCTTGGACCGGCTTTCAGGTGCTCGTCAGTGTGGGACATGTGTGCTCCTCCCGTCAGGTCGATTTGGGTATACTTCATGTTTTTAACCAACATCGAAAACACTGGTATTTGTCCGCAAATTACATAACCTCAAGTTATGAATAGATATCGCAAATCCCTGCCGCCGCTTGACAGCCTGTTGTTTCTCAACGCGGTTGCAAACAATCGCAGCCTGAACAGTGCCGCCGACGAACTGTTTGTGACGCAGGCGGCGGTCAGCAAACGCATTCATCGGCTTGAAGAGTGGCTCGGAACGCCGCTGTTTTCCCGCGACGGGCGCGCCTTGCAAATCACCGAAGCGGGCGCTGGTCTGGCCGCAGATGTCGAGATTGCATTGGACTTCCTCGAGCGCGCGATTGACAAGGTCAAAGCCCCGGAGCAACCGGTGGTGCGCGTCGCTGCGAATGCGGCCGTCTCCATGTTCTGGCTCTATGGGCAACTGAAAGAATTCTCGCTGAGCGACAGTTCCTGCAACGTGAATGTCTCAACCAGCGACAGTACTGCTGATTTGTTGTCAGACCGCCATGATCTCGTGATCTTTTATTGTGACGGGCAGGTGCCCGGGTGGAAAACCGTCAATCTGCTGGGCGGTGATCTTGTGCCTGCGGCGACACCGGAAATTGCCCGGAAGGCCCGAGACCACGCGATGTTTGAAAGCACCGTGCCCGCGGAAAATGCGCCGGCTCTATTGGAATATGCAATCCTCACGCCAGAGTGGGTCAATTGGAAGGTCTGGCTCAAACGAATGGGGCGCGCAGATATTTCTGTCTGGCCTACAATCCCGTGCAACAGCTACGTACATTCCGTTGGCAAGGCTCTCAAAGGCGAAGGCGTCGTTCTCGCCAATTCGGATTTGCTCGACGCCGAATTTCAGTCCGGCAGGCTGGTCAGAATTGGCGATGTTGGTCTGACCCCAAAGAAATCCTATTTTCTATGCTACCGGGAAAATGCCCCGCTTTCACAATCCACGACAAAGCTGCGAGATTTCCTGATCAGCGGCATCCATACAGCTCCGAGCAGCCATTCCCGCTGACCATCCCATAGCGGATCTGTCCTGCGTGACGGTGGCAATCTCGGGTGACAATAGGGTTGGCTGCGAGCTGATTATCGGGAATGAGCACTGACGGTGCCCTGTGCGGTTGGTGCCAGCTCAATGATCGCGCGCTTTACGTGTTCTGGCACGTGGTTTTCGAGGGTCGGCTTCTTGTGGGAGAAGTCCACGAGAGCCGTTTCGCCATCTTGCTCGGAGAGCATCTTGAACCGACAAAAGCCGTCGTGCGAACGCCGGACATTCGCCGCGTTGCGCGTTCGGGTCCGGTACGCAGTCTGTGCCAGACATTTGCCCCGATCGCTGTCCATTGACTGCTGCAGGTTGCAGGCGGATACTCGGAAACACCAGAATAACAATGTCTTGTCTGCGCAATTGAACAAGGGGCTGATGATGCTGAATGCCAAGATCGGGTGGAATGCCAAGATTGGATTGCCTGTCGTGCTAATGACAGCGTTGGCGCACACGTCAGTCGACGCCGGAGAAGGTGCATTCTCCAATTATTTCCCAGGTGCCTACGGAAGCCTTTTGCCGGGCATGGCTCCGGAACCCGGATCAGTATTTGCAAACGTCAATTTGCTGTATCGCGGACAGGCAGATCGCGCAGTCAAAAACGGGCAGATCCAGGCGTCAATGAAAAGCGATGCGTTTTATTCCCTGTTCCAAGGTATGCACGTTTGGGATGCGCCCATGTTGGGAGGGCGGTTTGCCGTGGGCGGGTATATTCCCGTTGGTTATGCGTCTTACAGCGCCTCTGTCGGGGGGCTGGCGACGGCGCAGGACGAGTTCGCATTGGGCGATATTGGGATTATTCCGGCTTCTTTCTTCTGGTCTTCGGGAAAGGTTCATACAAATCTCTATGCTCTGATCATAGCACCCACCGGTCAGTATGACCCCAACGGATCAGTAAATATCGGACGCAATTATTGGAGCGCCGATCTGGTTGCTGCGCTTACATGGTTCGATCCCGAACGCGGCACCGAGTTTTCCGTTGTACCGGGCGTAATGTTCAATTCGGAAAATGAGGATACGAACTATCGAACCGGGACAGAGTTCCACATGGATTTCATGTTCAACCAATTCGTGTCCGAAGAGCTTTCTGTGGGACTACATGGCTATGCGTATAAGCAATTGACCGGAGACTCGGGGGCAGGGGCCTTGTTGGGGGATTTCAAAGGGGAAGCGTTTGGTATTGGTCCGGCGATTTCCTGGATTCCAAAATCTGCGGGTGGAAATGTCGCCTTTTCGGCCAGCTGGATTCACGATGTTCATTCCAAAAACCGTTTGTCCGGTGACTATGCCACTCTTTCATTTAGCATACAGTTTTAGACCCTAGGAAGACATGACTGCGCCGCTCTTGGGACGGGGACCAGGTGTGTGTTGGGTGGATGCGGAGGCCGAAAAAATCGCCGAACAGAGATGATCCGCGGGCTGGTGGAAACCTGTCTGCATGCCTAGATCGAGAAATGCCGCGGTTCCCCCAATAGAGCAGCCACCATATTGACCAACATGGCCGCCAACACAGCGACCACCACAGCAACCACCACGGCAACAATGGTCAAAATCCGACGTCAGATGTCAGTCCAATGCAAATCGAGGGCGAAAGGAATCCGCCCTCGAAATCAGTGCCGTTTATTGCGACATCCCGCCTTCGCTGGAAATCTGCTCTTCGACATGCGCCTGATTGGTCACATTTGATCCCCGCGGTGGAAAGGCCGCAAATGTACCTAAATGCCGCTGCACAAGTTTGGCCGCAGGTCCAAATGCCCACATTTTGTTGCCCATCCATCGGGTATACATTCCGGACTCGTCAGCCGCTTTTTCATAGGGGTCACGACGGAGGTTGAACAGGAGCGGGGCGTTCAACTCATCCTTGGGACCGGCCCAACCGTGTGTTTGGATGGTAAAATGGGCCTTCCAATCGCCATAGCGTACGGCCTGGAGATCGGGGCCTTCGTAATAAACGATTTCCTTCCGGTTGCTGCCGGTTTCGCCAGTGAGGAAGGATGTCTGGTTGTAGCCATCAAGGTGCACCTGATAGCCTTCATAACCAGCGAGAAGCGCCTCGGGCAGGTCGTCGGGTCCTCCAGCGGCCGCAACCAAGGTCGGCATCCAGTCCATGCCATCAAAGATCCCGTTGCTGACTTTCCCTGCAGGGATTTTGCCCGGCCAACGAACGATCGCAGGAACACGGAAGCCACCTTCCCAAGTGGTCCCTTTTTCGCCGTGAAAAGGTGTCGTGCCGCCATCTGGCCATGTCATCGTTTCGGGGCCATTGTCGGACGTGAACACAACGATCGTGTTGTCGGTGACCCCAAGTGTGTCCAGATGCGCCATGACTTTGCCGACATTGTCGTCCAGCTCTCGCATCACAACATCCTGCAACCCCCGTCCGTCGCCCATCAGCGCTTCATATTCAGGGCTCAGATGCGTCCACACATGGGCGCGCGCCGGAGCCATCCAGACAAAAAACGGTGTGTCGCTTTCGACCGCACGATCAATGAAATCAAGCGTATGAGCGGTCACCTCATTGTCGAGCGTTTTTTGACGCTCGGGCGGTGCGGGTCCATCGTCAACAATGCGCTGTTTTCCGACGGGGCCCCAACGCGGATCCACGGTCGCGTCGACCTCTTGGGTTGCATAGGCATGGATAATGTTGCGCGGACCAAAGGTGTCGTTGAATTTCTGGTCCTTGGGCCAATCAGGATCCGTCGTGTATTCCATCGCGTTCAAATGATAGAGCCACCCCCAATATTCATCGAAGCCTTTTACCGTTGGCAGAAATTTATTCATGTCCCCCAAATGGTTCTTGCCAAATTGCCCCGTTGTATAGCCCAGAGATTTCAACATGTTTGCGAGCGTTGGATCGTTTTCGTGCAAGCCTTTGTCCGGGTCACCGGGAAGCCCCACAGTATGCATGCCCGTCCGCACCGGGTACTGCCCGGTAATGAAGGCGGACCGCCCCGCGGTACAGCTTGGTTGCGCATAATAGTCCGTGAGACGCATTCCTTCGGACGCCAGTTGGTCCAGATTGGGTGTCTGGATGCTTTTGACGCCTTGATGATAACTCCCCAGGCTTGCCCAGCCAACGTCGTCGGCCATGATGACAAGAATATTGGGCTTGTCCGTCTCTGCATGGGCAAACACGGGCGTCAGACCCAGTATTGCTGTGGAAGCCAAGGTTAGCATCCAGCGGGTTCGTTGCGTGGGCATAATAGGTCCTTTTGGAAAATGGGATGGTGGCACGACGTTAAGTTGCGCCATCAAAATTAGCGACACAGGGTCAGTGGGAGCAACAGCGCTGGACTTTGTTTTCGATACCTGAAATTTAAAGTCTCATATCTGAAATTACGGTGAACCATGCTGAATGAAAATGCGCTGAATGCGTTCCTGGTCTTGGCTCAAACAGGCAGCTTTCAAGAGGCGGCACGCAAGATCGGCGTTTCGAACGCGTCATTGTCCCGGTATATCGCACAGGCCGAGGTCGAAACCGGTCTCACGCTTTTTCACCGCACACGCAACAACAGCAAACTCACGCGGGCGGGACAAGAGTATCTGACCGTCGCACAGGATCTGAAATCTGATCTTGATCGCTACCAAAATCGGGTTGCAGAGCTCGGGAACACAAATGGCGGCGTTCTTCGCGTTGGATGCGGACCTTTGACCACAAGAACGCTGATCCTTCCCACGCTTCTGAAAGTGCGGAAAGAAATGCCCAATCTGCGCTTTGAGATTCTGGTCAGCGCCTATGCACGCCCCTTGGATCTTTTGCAGAATGGTCAATTCGATATCTTTGTTGGCGATCTCACCTATACGCCAGAGGCGGACGACGTCGATATTTTGGTGATGGAAAAACAACAGGTTGTCTTTGTGGCACACCCCGCGCATCCCATTCATGGACGTGGCCCGCAATCCCTTAGTGACATTTTTGAGTTTCCTTTTGCTTCGCCCCATTTGCACAAACATTGGAAAGCAACGCTCACCAAAGCGCTCGGAGGTGACGTGACTGCAGCCCAAAAAGTTGCAGCGCTGCCGCAGATCGAGAGTGATGACTATGCGTTTCTGGCCGCCTTGCTGGACAGTCCCGATATCATTGTCGGTGGCATGCCCGAAACGTTCAAAGAGTTGTTGGCGTTGCAAACCGTCAAGGAAATCCCTGTTCTGAGCCCGCTGTATTGGAACATTTGCGCCTCGCGAAAATCCCAGGGGGGGTCTGCGGCGTTGGACCTGTTTTGGTCCAGGTTGGCGGACCTCAACACGGCTGACAAATAGGGTCGACGACGGTCGGGTCAGTCACACCAGGTTTGCCGTGGTTGGGTCGACCGGAATTCCGCGCTGATCGGCATGTCCTTTGATAACCGCTTCATTTGCGGCGAGGTACATGCAAAACGCCCTGTCATCCAAAACACAGCGCGATGTTGACATTCCTAGTGACGGTTGTGGTGTCGGATGGGGGGCTTGGTGCCTGAGCTGAGGGGGACAGAGCGTCCTCCCCTGTCTGCGGCAGATCAATCAGGACTGTGCCCGACCTTTGGCATTTCTACCTGGCAAATATGGCGCTACCCTAGGCTGATGGATGCGATTGATGATCTGAATCAATGGATGATGACCCAAGGTCGATGTTCGAACGACCCGGTCAAGGTGGTTTCGCATTTTTGCGCGACCTTGATCGACGCGGGTGTCCCGCTTTGGCGTGTGAACATCGGCCAGCGCTTTGCCAATCCGCTGTTGATTGCCTGGGGTGTGGTGTGGACGCCGGACAGCACCGAAATATACGACGTCACCCATGCACGTATGTTGACAGATGGCTATATCGGAAGCGCTTTTGAATACATTCTGGAGAACCAGCGCCCCCTGCACAAAAGCTTGCGCGGGCTTGATCCTGACCAGGATCACGTCTCTTACCTTGAATTTGCCCAGGCGGGCGGCACAGATTATTACGCCACGTTGCTGGATTATGGAGATGGCTCGCAACACGGTTGCACATTTGCCTCTCAATCGCCCAATGGGTTTTCACCCCGACATCTGGAAATGATCGAAGCAGCCAAACCCGGTCTCGCGTCGGCGCTGGAACCTGTGACCATGCGCAAATCGTCAAAAAGCCTGCTGCGTACGTATCTTGGAGATGGGCCGAGCGAAGCAGTTTGGACGGGCAGCATTCAACGCGGAGAACGCACGTCCCTGGAGGCGGTTGTGATGTTCTCTGATCTGCGCGGGTTTACCGCGCTCTCGGACAGCGCCCCAGAGGACGAGGTCTTTGACGCGTTGGAGGGCTATTTTGATATTGTCGTGCAGTCGGTCGAGGAGATGGGCGGGGATGTATTGAAATTCATGGGGGACGGCATTCTGTCTGTTTTCCCAATTCGAACGGCTGGCGAGCATCGACACCAATGCCAACACGCAACACAGGCGGCCAGAAACGTGCTGGGTGGGTTGGCCGTGCTGAATGATCGACGCCTGCAGGCGCGAAAATCGCCGCTGGACCTGGGGATCGGCATCAATGTCGGAACGGTCAGCTATGGCAATATAGGCAGCCCCGGCAGGCTGGATTTCACGGTGCTTGGCGGGGCAGTCAATGTCGCCAGCAGGATCGAAGGCCTGACCAAATCCCTGGGTCATCGGGTGCTCGCAACCCATGCCATTGCCGATGCGACCCCCAATCTGTTTACCGCGCGTGGGTCGCACAATGTGCGCGGCCTCGCGCATCCCGTTGATCTTTTCAGCCTTTCAGAGCCAAACCCATGACATGTACCCAAACACGGTTGCATGCGGGGCTGAGGTAAATCGTTCTGGCGCGGCGGGACAATACCGGCGGCAGGCGACCACACCGGAGGTGGAAAACACATCGCGACCCCGGCTGTGTGGGGTCTTGGGTCAGGGTGGATCCGCCACGCCGGGCCGCGCGCGGAACAGTCGCGCGATGGACCACGCGAGGCAGAGAGATTCCGCGGCGTTCATTGGTTGGGATTATGTTTGGTTTCCCGAATTCAATCGGCTTAAATGGAACAACCTGCAAAGGCGTAACCGCCTGTATTTCCTAAGGTGACGGTGCCCATGACCGAAAACTTCAAGACCAAAGTAACCCGGCTCTACACTGGTTCGGGCCAAACCTCGAAACGGTTCCGCTTTGCGTTGATCACCTTTGATGCTGTCACGATCATCTTTTTCATCATCACAGCCGCATTGCCCGCCAATCCGCTGTGGGAAGCCATCGTCGCGCTGTGTGGTGTTGTCATCGTTCTGGATTTTGCTGCCCGTCTGTGGATTGCACCTGATCGCAAGGTTTTTCTGCGGCAGGTTTACACGATTGCAGATCTAATCGTGATTGCCTCTTTGGTGATCTCACCGCTTGTCGAAGAGAACATTGCCTTTTTGCGGATCCTGCGAGGCCTGCGGTTGATCCATTCATACCATTTGATGCACGACCTGCGTCAGACCAGTCCGTTTTTCAACAAGCACGAAGATGCGGTGGTGGCTGGGGTGAACCTGTTTGTATTTGTGTTCTTTACCACCTCTGTGGTGCATGCGATCTATTCCAAGGAAGACGCAGGCGTCGAAGGCTATGTGGATGCGCTTTATTTCACCGTGACGACGCTGACCACGACGGGGTATGGCGATATCACGCCGCAATCAACCGGGGCCAGGTTGCTGACCGTGATGATCATGATTGTTGGTGTATCGCTGTTTGTGCAATTGGCCCGTGCGATGATCCAACCGACCAAGGTCAAATACAAATGCAAAAGCTGTGGTTTGTTCAAACACGACCAGGATGCCGTACATTGCAAACACTGCGGGACGCTGTTGCAAATCGAAACCGAAGGATTGACCTAGGCCGGGGCAGGGTGCGCGCCGGGTTGGTGCCAGATTAGCGGATGACAATTTCATCCGTGCGCAACAATCCCAGAACAGATCGGGCCTGTTGGTCCAAAAGATCCAGATCCAGGTAATCGTCGCTCAGCCGCCGGGTCAGGTTTTCCATTTCGGCGGCCTGGGCGTTCAGGCGTTCGAGATCGCCGCGCAGCAAATCTGCTTCCGCGGCGATCTCGACCCGACGAAACAGCCCGAAATCCCCCTGAACCGCTGCAAAGGTGAAATAAGCGCTCAGCGCAAATGCCACCGCAAAGAAAATCAGGGCACCAAAAGATGGTCGGTTTGTACGGGTCACGTTGGGTTGCCTGTATGCTCTGCCTCAAAGCTGCACCCGTTGTTCGGGTGTCTGCATATCTTATGACACAGGTGATTCGGCTTGTGAATCCCCTTTGAGTCCAATGCGCTATTTTTTTCTACTTTTCCTTGACCACCGAGTCCGAGGCCCGTTTCACAGGATCAAATCGGCGATTCCCTTGGGGTGATCCGTGATCTGTTCATAGCCATCGTCCGTGATGATAAAACTGTCACCCACCTGGGCCCGAAAGGTTTCCACCGATACCGACCCATCCACCGCCAGCACCATGCCGGGTTGCAGGATCGTTTCATCCCCCGTCACCAGTTGCGGTTTTTCCAGAAAGCTGAACCCGGTCGCGCGGCCACATCGGAACGGGTAATCATACCCCGCACCCTGAATGACCTCGGCATAGGCTTCATGCACGCTTTGCGCGGTAACACCGGGGCGCAGGGCGGCCAGCGCGGCGGCTTGGCTGGCGCGGGCGATCTCATAGACCTCGGCCTGGGACGGGTCGGCAATTTCACCAATCCAGAACGTGCGATCAAAGCCCAGCTTGAAACGATGAAAATTGGTCATGCCGCAGAAACACAGAAACACGGGGTCGCCATGCTGCATGATCCGGGTCGAAGCGCGATGATGGGTTTTGATGATATCCTGTCCCGATGCCATGATTTGCAGGAAATGGGTGTTGGGCGACATTTCGGTGTCCGCATAATGCGCCGCCAACAGGTCGGCGGCCTTGCGGGTCCCGGCCTGTGCGGTGGCAAGCGCCACTTCGAATTCAGGGACACCGGCACCAATCGCACCGCGCCCGGCGGCCATCATCGCAGTGGCCACCTGGCCGGCGTGGCGTGCCAGTTGCAGTTCGTGCTCTGATTTGATCATGCGCATATCGGCCAGATGCGGGGTAACCGTGACCAAACGATCTGCATCCACCAACCCGTCGATATACTGGCGGACCAATGGGGGCATGTGTCCGGGTTCAATGGCAACGCGTCGGGCACCTGTGAGAGCTGTGGGCAGTTCAGCGCGCCATTCCTCTCCGGCACCATCATTCCAGGCCGCAATCTGATCCACGCGGGCGGCGGTTTTGGCCATGACCTCGTCGATCACCGGGGTGATCAACAGGCTGTGCCCTTCGCGCGGTACCACCAGAATTGTGGGGCGGCCAAATTCCATATGCAGGTAATCATAATACCCAGTCAGGTAATACACGTTGTCGTCATCGGTGATCAGGGCCACATCAATATCATGATCGGCCATCTTCTGGCGGAGCTGGTCCATGCGGGCGTGAAACATCCGGATCCCTTTTTCTTGGCTGTCAGCCGTCACGCTAGACACATGTGTCCGATTCCCGGAAGGTATTTCTGCCCTGATGATGCGCGCCCTTGGGTGCCCTGAAACGCAAAAGGCGCTGCTCTTGATATGGAGAGCAGCGCCTGTGTTTTGATTTTAAAGGGGTTTTACTGGTCCAGCGCAGCAACGCCAGGCAGGGTCTTGCCTTCCATCCACTCCAGGAATGCGCCACCGGCTGTGGAGATATAGGTGAAATCCCCGGCGGCCCCGGAGGCGTTCAGCGCTGCGACCGTGTCGCCACCACCGGCGACCGAAATCAGCTTGCCCGCGCGGGTCATGGCAGCAGCCTTGAGCGCGGCGGCGTTGGTGGCTGCATCAAAGGGTTCCAGCTCGAACGCGCCCAGGGGACCGTTCCAGATCACGGTCTGGCTGTTTTCAAAGATCTCGGTGATTGCAGCGACGCTGTCGGGGCCAGCATCCAGGATCATGCCTTCGTCGGGGCATTGATCGGCAGGCAGCACCTGATGATCGGCATGGGATTCAAATTTTTCCGCCACCACAATGTCCGTGGGCAGAATGATCTTGCAGCCTGCGGCCTCGGCTTTGGCAATGATTTCGGCAGCCGTGTCCTTCATGATGCGTTCGGCCAGTGATTTGCCCACATTCTGGCCCTTGGCCACCAGGAAGGTATTGGCCATGCCGCCACCGATCACCAGGTAATCCACCTTTTCGATAAGGTTGCCCAGCAGTTCCAGCTTGGTCGATACTTTGGCCCCCCCGACCACAGCGGTTACCGGGCGTTTGGGCGCGCCCAGGGCGGATTCCAACGCTTCCAGTTCGGCCTGCATCAAGCGGCCAGCACAGGCGGGCAGCAGCCGGGCGATCGCCTCGGTCGAGCTGTGCGCCCGGTGCGCGGCGGAAAACGCGTCATTGCAATACACATCGCCCAGACGCGCCATGCCAGCGGCCAGGTCGGGGTCATTTTTGGTTTCGGCCGCATGAAAGCGGGTGTTTTCCAGCAGCAGCACTTCGCCCGGTTGCAGAGCATCAGCCGCCGCCGCGGCCCCTGCACCGACACAATCTGCGGCGAACAGCACTTTGGTTTCAAACGCACGTTCCAATGTCGGAACCAGCTGCTGCAGCGACAGGTTTTCGCGGCGTTCGCCACCGGGACGGCCGAAATGGGCCAGCAAGATCGGCTTGCCACCTGCGGCCAGGATGTCACGCACTGACGGGGCGATCCGGCGGATCCGTGTGCTGTCGGTGACAACCCCGTCCACGATCGGGACGTTGATATCCACGCGCACCAAGACGCGCTTGCCGTTCAGATCCATGTCGTCGAGCGTTTTCCAACCCATGACCGATACTCTCCAAAAAATGCCAATGTTTGCGCGTTTCTCTACCGGAAAGTGCGCGCGGGTCAATGGCGCGCCTTGTCCATCCGGGCCGGGATGATTAGTTTCCGCTCAATTACAATGACAGGAGAGCCTCATGGCCGAGATCAAAGACCCCGAAAACACCATCATCATGGAACTCAAGGACGGCAACGTCGTTATCGAGCTGCTGCCCGATGTTGCGCCTGAACATTGCGCCCGGATGAAGGAACTGGCCCGGGGTGGGGAATATGACAACGTGGCGTTCCACCGCGTGATCGACGGCTTCATGGCCCAGACCGGCGATGTTCAGCATGGTGATATGGAAGACGGGTTCAACCTGCGCATGGCAGGCACCGGCGGGTCGTCGCTGCCCAACGTACCGGCCGAATTCTCGAAGCTGCCCCATGACCGTGGCACCATCGGAGCAGCGCGTTCGCAGAACCCGAACTCTGCCAACTCACAGTTCTTCATCAACTTCAAGGACAACAATTTCCTGAACGGTCAATACACCGTTTATGGCCGCGTCGTTGAGGGCATGGAACATGTCGATGCCATCACCCGTGGCGAACCGCCAGCGAACCCGGACCGCATGATCAGCGTCAAGGTTGCCGCCGATGCGTAAGCTGGCAGCTGTTTTTGCGTTGATGGCCAGCCCCGCGCTGGCAACCGGTCTGCAGATCGAGGTCGCAGGCGAGGCCAATGGTGTCATCACCATTGACCTGCTGGACGAGGTCGCGCCCAAACATGTGGAACAGATCGCTGCGCTGGCCGCCGAGGGACAGTATGACGGGGTGGTCTTTCACCGCGTGATTGATGGTTTCATGGCGCAAACCGGCGATGTGCAGTTTGGAAAACTGGGTTCGGATATGAGCCGCGCAGGTATGGGCGGATCTGACCGGGCAGACCTGAAGGCCGAATTTTCCGATGTGCCATACGAACGTGGCGTGGTTGGCATGGCCCGGTCACAGAATCCAAATTCCGGGAACTCGCAGTTCTTTATCATGTTTGCACCGGGGCATTTCCTGAACGGTCAGTACACCGTTGTTGGCAAAGTGACGGGTGGCATGGACGTGGTTGATGCGATCAAACGGGGCGCTGGGTCCAATGGATCCGTCGTGGGCCAGCCTGATGTGATGAAAAAAGTTACCGTGACCGATTAATCGTCGGGCGGAGTAATTTTCTTTTTCAAAGAAAATTACCAAGACTTTTAGCTAAAAGTCTTGGGCGGCGCGTTTGTTGGACGGGCCGCCCATTTTTTGTCACGCAGCTTCACATCCTTGTGCCCGGGCTGGTTTTGTCGGCTCTGGCGGAACACCCTGTGGTCTCAAACCCGCGAATTGGGGTCAAGGGAGGGTGGCATGATGTGGACGCGGCTGGTTGGAATCATTTTTGCGACTCTGGTCTTTTCGGGGCCTGGTGTTGCGGATCCGTCGTTTTGGAAACACGAATGGCCGGCGACTGATTTTTCTAGGACGCAGGTATCGAATTGGGCCGAAATCCTGTCCGGAGGTCCGCCCAAGGATGGGATCCTTGCGCTGCAAGATCCTGAATTTATTCACGCAATCAAGGACACACGGATCAAACCGCGCGAACCGGTTATCACGCTGGAGATCGACGGCCAATCTCCGCGGGCCTATCCTCTGCGGTATTTGACCTGGCATGAAATTGTCAACGACAGGGTGGGCGCGCTGCCTGTGGCGGTAACGTTTTGTCCGCTGTGCAATTCAGCGGTGACCTTTGACCGGCGGGTCCGGACCAGGACCCTGACATTCGGAGTGACGGGCAAGCTGCGCAATTCCGATATGGTCATGTATGACCGCGAAACCCAAAGCTGGTGGCAACAGGCGGTCGGCACCGCCATTGTTGGGGAATTGACCGGGACAGAACTTCGCCTGGTGCCCAGCTGGCTGGAAAGCTGGGAGGAATTCAGGACTCGAAATCCGATGGGGTTGGTTATGGAAGAGCCGCCGTACAATCGATCATACGGGCGCAACCCATATCGCGGATATGACAGCCGCAAACGGCCGTTCCTGTACAATGGCGAATTGCCGCCACACGGTATTCCGGCATTGGCCCGGGTGGTGCGGGTTGGGGATCGTGCCTGGCCATTGACCCGGCTGATGGCGGACCCGCAGATCACCGAGGCCGGGGTCAGGATCTCATGGCGACCCGGGCAGGCATCGGCGCTGGACACCGGGCGTATCGCGCGGGGGCGCGATGTCGGGTCGATCCGGGTCCGGGACAGTCAGGGACGGGATGTGGCACATGACGTGATGTTCGCCTTTGCCTTTCATGCCTTTTGGCCGGACGGGGTCTGGATGTTGGGAAAATAGGATTTGATATCTGTGGCTTGTCTTCAGAATAAAGAAACGCCACTCCAAATGGAGCGGCGTTTCAGAGTCCCTGTCAGACTCGGCGAGATCGACGCGAATTCCTCCCGACGCGTTCGATCCGGTATTCGGGCCGGAACGCTGTATCAGCTATCGGCTTTGGGCGCGGCAGCAGCCGGCTTGGGCGCTGCTTTGCCCGGGTTCAGCGGGTCATCCTGACGCTGAACAGATCCCTCAAAATGGGCACCGCTTTCGATGGCGATGGTTTTGTGGATGATGTCGCCTTCGACCCGTGCGGTCGATGTCAGGCGCACCTTGAGACCGCGCACGCGGCCGACGATGCGGCCATTGACCACGACGTCATCGGCGGTGACTTCGCCCTTGATGGTCGCGGTTTCACCCACGGTCAGCAGGTGGGCACGGATGTCGCCTTCGACAGTGCCTTCGACCTGAATGTCGCCGGTGGTTTTCATGTTGCCACTGACGTGCAAATCCGAGCTGAGCACCGATGCCGGTGGCTTTGCCTTGGGGGCCGAGGCGCGAAAATCGCTTTTCTCGGGAGCCGATGGGGCAGAAGTGGGCGTCGGGCTGGCCGCTTCGGGCGCTTTGGGTGCCGGATCGTTGATTTTGCTCTTAGAAAACATTTCTTGCAGCCTTGATATAGATCATCGGGTTTACCGGTCTTCCGCCGACGCGCACTTCGTAATGCAAATGCGTACCGGTGGACCGTCCTGTGCTACCCATATCAGCAATATGGTCCCCGCGCGAGACCCTTTGGCCCACCTTTACGCGGATATTGCTGTTATGAGCATAAAGTGTCTCAATGCCAAACGCATGTTTGATTTTCACCAGTTTTCCAAAGCCGCTTTGCCACCCGGCATGGCTGACCACGCCATCGGCCGTGGCAAAGATATCCGTGCCGCGGGCACCGGCGAAATCTGATCCGTTGTGCATGCGCCGACCACCCGTTTTGGGATCGCGACGGTAACCGTAGCCGCTGGTATAGCGGACGGCCGCCCGTACGGGGCTGGCAAAGGGGGCCTGTTGGGCCGCGATGCGATACAGGTTCAACTGATCCATCTGGTTCAGAATCTTGTTGGCCCTTATTTCGTCGGGCGAGGGTTCTTCACCGCGTGTGGAAAAGGATAAAGGGGTGAGCGGACCGCCCTGGCCGCTATAACCGCGCCGCACCTGTTCGATGATGCTGTCGGTTGGCATGCCCGCACTGCGGAACATCTTGTCCAGGGGTTCGACCGAAATCGCCATGGCTTCTTCGAGCTGGCGGAAAATCTGGTCGTTACGTTCCTGCATCAGTTCGATCTCGAACTCCAGCTCGGCCCGTTGATCCAAGGCCGCCTGCGCGTCGGCGCGGATCGCGTCGCGTTCCTGGGCCGTGTCAGCCAGAACATCCGACATGAATTCCATCTGGACCGGGGCGCTGCGGGCCATGGTGATCGCGGCGCTGCCTTCCTGGGTTTGTTTTTCCAGTTCGTTCAGCGCCTTGTGCGCGTCTTCGCGTTCGCTCATGGTGTCGCGCAGGGTGGTCTGGATGACGTCAATTCCAGTTTCCAGTTCGCGCCGTTGGGTTTCCGACGCCAGCAATTCGGATTGCATGGTCGAAATCTGCTTGAGCGCCGCGTTGAACCGCTGTTGGGCCATGACGGCTTCTTCTGCACGCTGATCCCGTTCGAATGACAGGGCGTTCAACCGGTCCCGGTACACTTCCTGATCGCGTTTGGCCTGTTCACGGAAATTGCCCGAACCGATGCTGTCCATCAACAGGATCGCGGTGGCGACAATGGCCCACATGACCATCACCGTCGCGCCCCCAAAGGCAATCAGCTGTGTTTCCGGCTTGAGACGGATAAACCGAGTATCGGAATCCGACTTCAAAAAGACCCGGCGTTCGGGGAACATCCGTTCCAGCACCGAGTGAATTTTTATCGCTAGACGAGTGCGCAAGCGTCCATCCCTGGTTCTATTCCGTACGTGCGCCGCATCCCCTCGGTTGCACGTATTTCTGGACAGGGTGCATACTGTGCCCAACGCCATTCGGCAAGTCTGTTAACGAAACCAAACCCCAAGCAACCGCGGCAAGGGGAGGTGAACCGGCAGAAAATCGCCGAAGGACAAAGGGTTGTGGGAAATTTGGCGCGATTTGGCGTCAGCGGGACGTGCCCCGGTCACCGATTGGGTCCTCGGCCAGCGGCCAATAGAAATCAGGTGGCAACCCCGCCTCGGCGCGTTTTTCTTCGTTAAAGGGGGGCTTGAGCGCGCCGTGGAAATAGGTGCGCACCAGACGATGGAATTCATCTTTGGGGTCCAGATTGTGACGCCCGCACAGGAAGTGAAACCACTTGGACCCATAGGCAACATGGCCGACCTCTTCGGCATAGATCACCTCTAATGCGGCCACGACCTCTGGCAATTTGGCCTTGCGAAAAATGTCGATCATTCCCGGTGTGACATCCAGACCACGCGCTTCGAGCACCATAGGAACCACGGCGAGACGCCCCATGAAATCCTGGGCGGTGTCTTCGGCGGCACGCCACATGCCCGCGTGGGCGGGCAAGGCGCCATAATGGCTGTCCAAACCTTCAAGACATTCGCATATCAAGTTGAAATGGTTCGATTCTTCGTCAGCAGCCTTGACCCAGTCGTCATAAAACCCCACTGGCATTTCGACGTGCGAGAACCGGGCAATGATATCCCAGTGCAAATCAACGGCGTTGAGTTCGATATGTCCGACCGCATGCAGCAGCGCAATCTGGCCAGGCCGCGATCCGGGGCGACGCCGGGGCACATCGCGTGGCGACAACAATTCGGGGCGATCCGGGCGGGCCGGGTGCAGGGGCGGGTTCGCGGTGCCAATTGCAATCGGCGCACGATCGCCCCGGCGCGCCGCAAACCATTCGGCGGCATGGTGGCGCGACAGGGTGGTTTTTTCGCGCCCATCAGCAGTTGTCAAAACCTGGGCGGCACGTTCGGCAAGCGAGAGATCGTCGGGCATCATGGATCCTGTGAATGGGCCACTCCGGTTCACCGCATATCACAGCGAATGTCCAGAGCGGCCGATCCCGCATGGTTCAGCCTTGCAGCGCGCGCACGGCGTCCAGAACTTCGGCCACATGGCCGTCGACCTTTACCTTGTGCCAGACCCGGGCGATCTTGCCTTGGGCATCAATCAGGAACGTCGACCGCTGGATTCCCATGGATTTGCGCCCATACATGTTCTTTTCGACCCAGACGCCGTAATCTTCGCACATGGTGCCATCAGCATCCGACAAAAGCGGGGTTGTCAGGTCGTGTTTGGCGACAAATTTGTCATGTTTGGCAACGGTGTCCTTGGAGATCCCAAAAACCTGTGCCCCGGCATCGGCAAAGGATTGCAAATCTTGAGAAAACCCGATGGATTCCTTGGTGCAGCCCGGCGTATCATCACGAGGATAGAAAAACAGAACAACAGCGCGGCCGCGCAGATCGGACAGGCTGATTTCGCCGCCTCCATCCCTGGGCAGGGTAAAATCGGGGGCGAGATCGGAAACATCAGGCATCAGGAAGAACTCCGGAATGAATTTTCAACATCTGGGTTGCATCATAACCATCGCAACCAGGGATTAAAGACGTACTATGCGCTCTGTCGATCAGGAAACTGACACCGGCCAGACCGGAGATGCGCCGCCGTCCCGGCGACGACCGCACCGGCGGGCGTTGCGCTGGGGGGCGTGGGTGGTGGCGATTTTGTCCATCGCTCTCAGCGGCGCGATTTTTTTCGGGATGGATCGCAACCTGACGGCACCGGATTGGTTGCGCGCCCGCGTGTCGCAGCGGATCGAACAGAATCTGAATGGAATGACGCTGGATTTCGGACGGGTGGACTTTGTCGTGAACAAAGGCTGGCGTCCGCGCATCCGGTTGCAGGATGTGGTGCTGGCCCGCGACGACGGGCGGGTTCTGGCGCAATTGGCCCATGCCGAGGCCTCTTTGGCCATGCGTCCGCTGCTGCGCGGCCAAATCCAACCCAAACAGATCGAACTGAGCGGGGCGTATGGTCAGTTGCAACGGGATGCCTCCGGGCAATTCGCGTTGAGCCTGGGGGATGGGTCGACGTCCACGAAACAGGCCGCTAGCCTGCCGCAACTGATCGAACAGGGAGACCAGTTGTTTCTGCACCCCCAGCTTCAGGCGCTCACATCGGTTCAGATGGATGCGCTGACGCTCAGCTACGAAGATCTGGGCCAAGGTCGCGCCTGGACATTGGACGGGGGCCAGATCCGGTTGGTGCGCCGTGACGATGACCTGCGGATCTCGGCGCTGTTTTCGCTGCTCAGCGGGCGGGACTATGCCAGCGGCATTGATGCCAGCTATGCCAGCCGGATCGGTGATACCGAGGCGGATATTTCCGTGTCGATCCACGAAGTTGCCAGCCAGGATATTGCCGCACAGAACGTCGCGCTGGAATGGTTGGGGGTTCTGGATGCGCCGATTTCGGGGGCCTTGCGGGGCAACATCGACAGCGACGGGGCGGTCGGACCGATTTCCGCCACTTTGCAGATTGGCCAAGGGGTTCTGAAACCGGCCGATCAGGCCCGACCGGTGTCCTTTCGGGGCGCGCGCAGCTATTTTACCTATGACCCGGTTCAGCAACGTCTGACTTTTGACGAACTCAGCCTGGACAGCGACTGGGGGATCGGCGCAGCGGCTGGTGGGGCCTACCTTTACACCGATGACCAGGGGCATCTGACCGATCTGGTGGGGCAGTTCAGCTTTCGGGATGTTCAGGCCAATCCCGGCAATTTCTATGAGGCCCCCCTGACGCTGAGCAAAGCTACCGCTGATTTCCGGCTGCAGCTGAACCCGTTCCGCTTCACGCTGGGAGAGGCATTGGTGCATCTGGATCAAAGCAAGCTGCGCCTCAGCGCCGATGCTTCGGTTCAGGCTCAGGATCTGGTGTTTGCGCTGAATGCCGAACTGGATCAGCTGGACGTTCCGGCGGTGAAACGATTGTGGCCCGCGTCGCTGGCGCCCAAGCCGCGCAAATGGGTGGCCGATAATCTGTTGTCCGGCGACATGAGCCAGGGCCGCTTTTCGATCCGCGGCACGGCGGGGCAGAAACCGGTGATTCAGGCGGGGTTCACCTTTGACAATGCGTCGATCCGGTTTCTGAAGACCATGCCGCCAATCCAGGGTGGGGGCGGACAGGCCAGCCTGGTGAACGGACGTTTTGTGGTGCTCGCGACCAAAGGCACGGTGACAGGGGACGCCGGTGGACCGATCGACGTTGCCGGAACGTCCTTTATCATTCCGGACATCCGGATCAAGAAAGCCGCGCCCAGCGTAACCCGTGTCACGGGCCGGGGCGAGGTGACTTCGGTCATGTCATTGTTGGCCCGCCCGCCGCTGAGCGTGCTGAAGAACACGGTTTTGCCGGTCAATATGGTTGATGGCATGGCCTATATCACCGGCACTTTGGCCCTGCCATTGCGGGACAAGGTGCCGTTCGAGGACATCAAATTCCATCTCAAGGGGGACATTCGGGACGTGTCGAGCACGCTTTTGGTGCCCGGCCACACCCTGACGGCGGATGCGCTGGATATCACCGGAGACCAAAGTGCCATCCGCATTCACGGCCAGGGCGCGCTCAGCGGCATTCCGGTTCGGGCCGAATGGTCCCGCCCCATCGGCAAGGGCGTGTCGCCGGACAGTCAGGTGTCTGGAACCGTGGAGTTGTCGGCGCAGGTCATCGACACCTTTAATATCGGCCTGCCGCCCGGCACGGTGTCAGGGCGGGGGCAGGGGCAGTTTGTTCTGGATCTCGGCCCGAACCGTGCGGCCAGATTGTCGGTGACATCGGATCTGCAGGGGGTTGGCCTGCAGATGGCCGAATTGGGATGGCGCAAGCCGACAGGGACGTCCGGAACGCTCGACCTGTCGGGGGAACTGGGAGACAAGGTGCAACTGGACAAGCTGATCCTTCAGGCGGCCGGACTGACGGCGACCGGAAGCGTGATCAACCGGACCGGCGGCGGGCTGGACAGGGCCTTGCTCAGCTCGATCCGGGTCGGGGGCTGGTTGGATGCGGCCGTGGAGCTGGTCGGACGTGGCACATCGGCACCAGAGATCCGGATTCTCAGTGGAACATTGGATTTGCGCAAGGCCCCTTTCGGCTCTTCGGGGACGTCATCTGCGGCAGGAGCGGGCACCGGCACGGGCCCAATGGATGTGGCGCTGAACCAATTGCAGATCACCGACAGTATTTCCCTGACCGGATTTCGGGGCGATTTTTCCACCCAGGGCGGATTCAATGGCAAATTCAGCGGGCGTCTGAATGGCGGAACCGCGGTCACGGGCCTGTTGGTGCCGCGCGAAAACGGCAGCGCCATCCGTATTCAATCCCAGGATGCGGGGGGGGTCTTTCGGGACTCGGGAATTCTGAGCAACGGCCAGGGCGGGTCCTTTGACATGACCCTATTGCCGACCGCCGAAGAAGGCCATTTCGAAGGCCAGATGAGCGTGCGCAACACACGGGTCAAAAATGGGCCTGCGATTGGGGCGCTGGTCAATTCGATCAGCGTGATCGGTCTGCTCGACGAATTGACCGGCAACGGGATCCAGTTCAATGCGGTGGATGCCCGGTTTCGGTTGGGACCATCTGTCATCACCGTCTATGAAAGCAGCGCCGAAGGGCCGTCGATCGGGTTGTCGATGGATGGGACATTCGACGTCGAGCGCAGCCTGCTGAACATGCGCGGAGTCATTTCACCGGTCTATCTGTTGAATGCGATCGGCAGCCTGGTCACCCGCAAGGGCGAAGGCGTGTTCGGGTTCAGTTATCGCCTGACCGGCCCGACCACGGATCCATCTGTGCAGGTCAATCCGTTGTCCGGGCTGGCTCCGGCGATGCTGCGCGACATTTTTCGCACGCCCGGTGCCAAGGCTCCGCAAACCGAATTGCCTGTGGATCAGGGCAGCGGCGGAGCCGAAACAGGCTCCGAACGCGGCAACGCCGGTGACAGGTGACCCATTTTCAATTCTGGCAAAAGCCCCTATAGGCCCGGATCATGAAACTCTCTGATTTTGATTTCGACCTGCCCGAACATCTGATTGCAACCCGACCGGCCAATCCCCGTTCGTCGGCCCGCCTGTTGGTCGCCAATGGCGATGCTCTGACGGATGCGCATGTGACGGATCTGGTGGATTGGCTGCGTCCCGGTGATCTGCTTGTGCTGAACGACACCAAGGTCATTCCCGCCCGTCTCAGCGGTGCGCGCCATCGCAGCGGTCCGCAGGGCGATACCGCGGCCAAGATGGAAGTGACCCTGTTGGAGCCGCGCGCCGACGGGACCTGGGCGGCGCTTCTGAAACCGCTCAAGAAGATCCGGGTGGGCGAAGACATCCGATTTGGCGCGACACTGTCGGCCCGGTTGACGGATGTTCAGGACGGGCAGGCGCATTTGCTGTTCAATTTGTCTGGCGATGATTTTGATGCGGCCCTGGCCCAGGCTGGGGCCATGCCGCTGCCCCCCTATATTGCCGCCAAACGCCCGGCGGACGCGCAGGATAAAGAAGACTATCAGACGGTGTGGGCCCGTCATTCCGGTGCTGTCGCAGCCCCGACCGCATCGCTGCATTTTGACCAGCCGCTGCTGGATCGTCTGGCCGCGATGGGCGTTGGATTTACCCATGTGACGCTGCATGTGGGGGCCGGGACGTTCCTGCCGGTCAAGGTGGATGACGTCACCACCCACAAGATGCACGCCGAATGGGGCCGGGTCAGCGATGAGGCCGCGGCCCGCATTGCCGAAACCAAGGCCGCAGGCGGACGTGTGATCCCGGTTGGGACAACCGCGCTGCGCCTGATCGAAAGCGCCGCGCGCAGCGGAGCGATCGGTCCCTGGGAAGGTGAAACCGACATCTTTATCTATCCCGGGTTTACCTTTCGTGTGGTCGACGCGCTGATGACCAATTTCCATTTGCCCAAATCGACCTTGATGATGCTGGTGTCGGCGCTGATGGGGCAACAAGCTGTGCGCGATATCTATACCCATGCCGTCGCACAGGGGTATCGTTTCTTTTCTTATGGGGATGCGTCGCTTTTGATCCCCGGTGGGGCGAAACTGGCTCAGAATCCCGAACAATAATCATGGACAAGCACGGCTCTGGCCCTGTTAACATCGGGCGTGCCCCGAGGGGGTGGTTTTAACATCCAAGCAGCGGAGTTGCGCGATGCTACAGGTTTTGTCGAGCGCGTGGGCGCTGTTGCTGGGAATGGGGCTGTTGATGGTTGGCAACGGCCTGCAGGGTACCATGTTGGGGGTGCGCGGCGAAATCGAAGGGTTTTCCACCTTTGAGATGTCCATGGTGATGTCGGCCTATTTCGTCGGCTTTCTGGGGGGATCCCGCCTGGCACCCGAGATGATCCGCCGCGTTGGGCATGTTCGCGTGTTTGCGGCGCTGGCGTCGTTCATTTCGGCTGTGATGATCCTGTATCCGGTGCTTCCCAGCATCTATGTCTGGATCGCAGGGCGTATTTTAATCGGGTTCTGCTTTTCCGGTGTGTATGTCACGGCGGAAAGCTGGCTGAACAATGCCGCGGACAATTCCAACCGTGGCAAAGCATTGTCGCTGTATATGATCGTTCAGATGATCGGGATCATCACGGCGCAGGGATTGATTCAGGTGGGCGACCCGGGCGGCTACGAAGCGTTTGTGATCGCGTCGATTCTGGTTTCGATCTCCTTTGCTCCGATCCTGTTGTCGATCTCTCCGACCCCTGCATTTGACACCGCAAAACCCATGACCCTGCGCGAATTGATGCGGATTTCACCGCTGGGCTGTGTGGGCATGTTCATTCTTGGCGGGATCTTTTCGGCCCAATTCGGCATGAGCGCGGTTTACGGCGCCGCCGTGGGCATGTCGCTGACCAAACTCTCGCTCTTTGTCGCGACGTTTTATATGGGCGCGTTGGTGCTGCAATATCCGCTTGGCTGGATTTCGGATCGGATGGATCGCCGGGGGTTGATCCTGATTGTGGCCCTGGTTGGCGGCGGCGGTTCCGTGCTGGGTTTCATTTTAGGCGGCGATTTCAAGATGTTGCTTGTCTCGGCGTTTATTATTGGCGGCCTGTCAAACCCGCTGTATTCGCTGTTGATCGCCTATACCAACGACTATCTCGACCATGATGATATGGCCGCCGCTTCGGGCGGGCTGGTCTTTATCAACGGGCTGGGTGCGATTGCCGGGCCGATGATTACCGGTTGGCTGATGGCCGATGTGGTGCTGGGGCCGGCGGGGTTCTTTGCTTTCATGGCAGCCCTGATGTTTGTCATGGCCGCCTATGCTGCCTACCGCGCGACTCAGCGGGCCTCGATCCCGGTTGAAGATACCGGCACAATGTCGCCGATGTCTCCGACAGCCTCGCCGGTGGCGGTGGAATGGGCGCAAGAAGTCGCCATCGAAGCCGACCTGGAAGCCCAAGAAGAGGGCGAAGCGATATAATCTTGCATAAAAATGTCGTCTTGTTGCAATTTGTTACTGTAACACCTGTGTAAAACCCTTTTAAATCACAGGTGTGCTGGGCAGTAACAGTGGAGACAGACAGATGGTCGGGCCCGACGAGATTTTAAGGTATTGGTTGGACGAGTTGGGCCCTGCGGGGTGGTACTCGGGGGCAGCGGAACTGGATCAGAAAATTCGGGATAAATTCCTGTCCACATGGGAGGCCGCCTGTGAAGGCAAGTTTTCCCTGTGGCTGACGTATCCATCCGGGACCCTGGCCTATATCATTCTGATGGATCAATTCCCGCGCAATATGTTCCGCGATACCGGGAAAGCCTTTGCAACTGATCGCGCGGCGCTCGCCGTGGCCAAGGTCGCAATCAACAAGGGGTGGGATCTGAAGATCGACGAACCAGCCCGACAGTTCTTTTACCTGCCGCTGATGCATTCGGAAAACCTGTGCGATCAGGACCGCTGTGTGCGCCTGATGAAGGAGCGGATGCCAATTGCCGGAGAATCCAACCTGCTGCATGCCCGGGCGCATCGCCAGGTGATCCGTGAATTCGGACGGTTCCCCTATCGCAATCAGGCATTGTCACGCCATTCCACCGGGCTCGAAACCGCCTATGTCCAGGCAGGCGGATACGGGCACACCATGCGCCAGTTGCAGGCGACGGGTTAACCGGCTGGCACGCACCCCTTGATGTCCAAAACGCTGCGGGTCAGGGCATCCGCAGCCGTTTCAACAGTATGTGTGATCAGCACTTCCGGTGATTGTGCCAAGGTGCGGACCTGGCTTTGAACGCCCTCAATCCGGCTATCCAGCAGTTGAACCCGATGTTGCAGCCGTTGCAGGGCTGGTGTGCTCAGCGCGTTTGATTTGTCCTTGATCGCCACAAGATCCTGACGCAATTCGGCCAGATCGTTGCGCGCCCCCCGTACCTCATCCCGCAATGGCTCTACCTTTATGAGGTTTTGGGCAAAGGTGGCCGTCGCACCGTCCAGGACGACCGCGGTTTTCCATGCCAGAAACAGACACAGCGCAACAAGGATCAGCGTGGCGTTGAGCAAAGCGAGTGCGAGGTTTTTGAGCGTTTTGGCCATGACGTGTCCAATTTCCATTGTCATAAAATGTGTCCGCCGCCTGAAATTGATGCGACAAACCAGTGTTAGCCTATTGGCCGGGGTCGGTATAGGCTGACCTTACCGTGTTTTTGGCCCTGTTCCGTGCGTCTGAGATGTCGCAGGGGTGGGGGATTGATGTGTTTTGGGAATTAGTTTAACGGTAAACTAGTTTTTTTATTGCGCTGCGCCGAGGGGATATCATGGCCGCTAAAACCTATGATCTGATTGTTGTCGGGGCCGGCCCCGGTGGATATGTGGCTGCCATTCGGGCGGCGCAGCTGGGGCTGAAGGTTGCAGTTGTCGAACGCGAACATCTGGGCGGCATCTGTCTGAACTGGGGATGCATCCCGACCAAGGCGCTGTTGCGGTCGTCCGAAGTATTCCATCTGATGGAGCGGGCATCCGAATTCGGGCTCAAGGCCGAGAAGATCGGCTATGATCTGGACGCGGTGGTCAAACGCTCGCGCGGGGTGGCCAAACAGCTGTCCGGCGGCATTGGCCACCTGTTGAAGAAGAACAAGGTCACTGTGGTGATGGGGGCTGCGACCCTGCCTGCCAAGGGCAAGGTATCTGTCAAAACGGACAAGGGCACCGAAGAGCTGGAGGCGAAGAACATCGTTCTTGCCACCGGCGCGCGGGCCCGTGAACTGCCGGGGCTCGAGGCCGACGGTGATCTGGTCTGGACCTATAAACACGCGCTGCAACCGCCGCGCATGCCCAAAAAGCTGCTGGTCATCGGGTCGGGCGCAATTGGCATCGAATTTGCCAGCTTTTACAACACGCTGGGGTCCGAAACGACCGTGGTCGAGGTGATGGATCGGGTGTTGCCGGTCGAAGATGCAGAAATCAGTGCATTCGCCAAAAAAGCCTTTGTCAAACAGGGGATGAAGATCATGGAGAAAGCCATGGTCAAACAGCTGGACCGGGCCAAGGGCAAGGTGACGGCCCATATCGAAGTCGGTGGCAAGGTCGAGAAACACGATTTTGACACGGTGATTTCCGCAGTCGGAATCGTTGGCAATGTCGAAAACCTGGGGCTCGAAGCGCTGGGAGTAAAGCTGGATCGCACGCATGTTGTCACGGACGCCTATTGTCGGACCGGGGTCGACGGCCTGTACGCTATTGGCGATATCGCCGGCGCACCGTGGCTGGCGCACAAGGCGTCTCACGAAGGTGTCATGGTGGCCGAATTGATCGCGGGCAAACATGCCCATCCAGTCAAACCCGAAAGCATCGCAGGTTGCACGTATTGTCATCCCCAGGTGGCGAGCGTTGGGTATTCCGAAGCCAAGGCCAAGGAACTGGGGTACGACATCAAGGTTGGCCGCTTTCCCTTTATCGGCAACGGCAAGGCGATCGCATTGGGCGAGGCCGAAGGCATGGTGAAAACCGTCTTTGACGCCAAAACCGGCGAATTGCTGGGCGCGCATATGGTCGGGGCCGAAGTCACCGAGATGATCCAGGGGTATGTGGTCGGCCGTCAGTTGGAGACCACCGAAGAAGACCTGATGAACACCGTGTTCCCGCACCCCACGCTGTCCGAAATGATGCATGAAAGCGTGTTGGACGCTTTTGACCGCGTTATTCATATGTAAGGTCTGTGACAGGCAGGGCCGGTAGCAGGCTCTGCCTCCAACCCCTTTGGGTGTTCGGTGGAAGATATTCGTTTGGGTGCTGGGTCACATGACCCGGCCCGTTGTCGCACCAGAAAGCCCAACAACCGCCAGAGACAGCGGAGCAAGATCGGGTTTGGCGGTATTCCCCGCACTTTGGCACGGTTGAAGGGGAAATTGGCTGAATTCACTGTCAACCCAGGTGTCTGCGCTTGTGCGTGGCCCGGGGTCTGTGGTCTCTTGGTCTCACGAACAAGGAGACCAATCTGTGCCCAGCCTGAACCGTATTGTAATGGGGAAATCCAGCCGCGGAATGATCCGCGACCTGAAACCCGCCAGCCTGGATGTCGCTGAGATTTCAGGTAAATGGGGCGAGATGTTCAAGTTCCGGTCCTACAGACAATTCCGGTACCCCGAGTTTGACATCTGCGAAGGACCGTTTCGCGGCGCAGACGACCGGATCCTGAAATTCGACCTGATCCTGGCCAATCAGGTGTGGGAACATCTGGACCGTCCATATCAGGCGACCAAATACGTGCGGCGTATGCTGCGTCGGGGCGGGCATTTCTGGGTCGCGGTCCCGTTTTTCATTCCTTTTCACGCCGCGCCTAACGATTGTTCGCGTTGGTCGGCGCGCGGGCTCAAGAATTTTCTGGTGGAATGCGGGTTCGAAGAGGATGCCATCCGTGCCCGTCAATGGGGCAACCGGAACGCGGCGTTGCGCAATATGGAAGAGGTCTGGCCCCCGGAATATGACGAAGAGGCCGATTCGCTCGAAAATGACCCGAAGATGCCGATTTGTTCCTGGGCGATAGCCCAAAAGACCTAAGTGGCAGCGGCAAATGTATCGTCAGGCGGGTTCGACCGCCCCGCCGGCCCGCAGCCATCCGGGTAATCCACCGATGTTATGCACATCCTCATACCCCAATTGGCGCAGGATCTTGCGTGCTGCCATGCTGCGCCCCCCAGAGGCGCAATAAACTGCAATCGGAGTGTTCTGGCGCAGCCGATTATCAAAATCTGGGTGGCGTGGATCGGCCACGTCCCGCAGCCGGATCAGGGGAATATGCAAGGCCCCCAAGGCTTTGCCAGAGCTTTTGACTTCTGCGTGTTCGCGGACATCCACCAGAATGATGGTTCCGTCGCGCACCCCGGCAATGGCATCCTGCGGTGTCATTTTTCCGGGCAACAGGGATTTGAGCGTGAACATCGGGGCCTCATCTGTCGGTTTGGTGTTACGGCAATCTAACATTCAAAAAAGCGAATACAAATATTTTCTTGCCAAATTTCGCTTGTTCACACTTTGTTCGCTATTTTGTCTTGGATACCCGGCACCTGTCGCCTATCTCTAGGAAGATTGTATTGGGGGCATCATGGCTGAGCTGAAATCCATCGAAGTGCGCGGTGCGCGCGAACACAATCTGAAAGGCATCGACGTGGATATTCCACGCGATCAGCTGGTGGTGATCACCGGCCTGTCCGGCTCAGGGAAATCCTCGTTGGCGTTTGATACGATCTATGCCGAAGGACAACGCCGCTATGTTGAATCGCTGTCCGCCTATGCGCGTCAGTTTCTGGACATGATGGAAAAGCCGGATGTCGACCATATCAGCGGCCTGTCTCCGGCGATCTCCATCGAACAGAAAACCACGTCGAAAAACCCCCGTTCGACCGTGGGGACCGTGACCGAAATATATGACTATATGCGTCTGTTGTTCGCGCGTGCGGGGACCCCGTACAGTCCCGCCACCGGCAAGCCGATCGAGGCGCAACAGGTTCAGGACATGGTCGATCGGACCATGGCGATGGAGGAGGGCACCCGTGGCTATTTGCTGGCCCCCATCGTGCGCGACCGCAAGGGCGAATACCGTAAGGAATTCCTGGAGTTACGCAAAAGCGGCTTTCAGCGGGTCAAGGTGGATGGTGAGTTCTATGAACTGGACGAACCGCCGACATTGGACAAGAAATACCGCCATGACATCGACGTTGTCGTGGACCGGGTCGTGGTGCGCGAAGGCATGGAAACCCGGTTGGCCGACAGTTTCCGCACCGCGCTGGACCTGGCTGATGGCATTGCGATTTTTGAAACCGCCCCGCGCGAAGGGGATCCGGAGCGGATCACGTTTTCGGAAAACTTTGCCTGTCCGGTCAGCGGGTTCACCATTCCCGAAATCGAACCGCGCATGTTTTCCTTTAACGCCCCCTTTGGGGCCTGTCAGGAATGTGACGGGTTGGGGGTCGAACTGTTCTTTGACGAACGTCTGGTGGTGCCGGATGCCGCGCTCAAGGTTTATGACGGGGCGTTGGCCCCGTGGCGCAAGGGCAAGTCGCCCTATTTCCTGCAAACCATCGAAGCCATCGCCAAACATTACGAGTTTGACAAGAACATTCCGTGGAAGGATCTGCCTGCGCACGTAAAGCAGGTCTTCCTCTATGGGTCTGGCGACGAAGAAATCCCGTTCCGCTATGACGAAGGCGGCCGGGTGTATCAGGTGACCCGCAGTTTCGAAGGCGTCATTCCGAACATGGAACGGCGCTATCGCGAAACGGATTCAAACTGGATTCGCGAAGAGTTTGAACGCTATCAAAACAACCGACCCTGTGGTGCCTGCGAGGGCTATCGCCTGCGGGACGAGGCATTGGCGGTCAAGATCGGGTCTGCCGCGGGCAAGCAGGAAAACCTGCTGCATGTCGGACAGGTTGTACAGATGTCGATCCGCGAGGCGCTAGCCTGGATCGAAGATGTGCCAAACCATCTGACACAGCAAAAACAAGAGATCGCCCGCGCCATCGTCAAGGAAATTCGCGAACGGTTGGGTTTCCTGAATAACGTGGGATTGGAATACCTTACGCTGTCCCGTTCAAGCGGAACATTGTCGGGTGGCGAAAGCCAGCGTATCCGGTTGGCCTCGCAAATCGGGTCGGGTTTGACCGGGGTTCTCTATGTGCTGGACGAGCCGTCCATCGGGTTGCACCAACGCGACAACGACCGCCTGTTGGGCACGCTGAAGAACCTGCGCGATCAGGGCAATACAGTCATTGTGGTCGAACATGACGAAGAAGCGATCCGCGAAGCCGATTACGTGTTCGACATCGGCCCAGGCGCAGGTGTGCACGGCGGTCAGGTTGTCAGCCATGGCACCCCGGCCGAAATAACGGCGGATGCTGCGTCGATCACAGGCCAATATCTGGCCGGGACGCGTGAAATTGCCATTCCCGCCAAACGGCGTAAGGGCAACAAGAAGTCCGTCAAAGTGGTCAAGGCCACCGGCAATAACCTCAAGAATGTCACAGCAGACTTCCCATTGGGTAAATTTGTCTGTGTGTCGGGGGTTTCGGGGGGCGGAAAGTCGACCCTGACCATCGAAACCCTGTTCAAGACCGCATCCATGCGGCTGAACGGTGCACGCCAGACGCCGGCACCCTGCGAGACGATCAAGGGGTTGGAGCATCTGGACAAGGTGATCGACATCGACCAGCGCCCCATCGGGCGCACGCCGCGATCCAACCCGGCCACCTATACCGGTGCCTTTACCCCGATCCGCGACTGGTTCGCCGGTCTGCCCGAGGCCAAGGCGCGGGGGTACAAGCCAGGACGGTTCAGCTTTAACGTCAAAGGGGGGCGGTGCGAGGCCTGTCAGGGCGACGGCGTGATCAAGATCGAAATGCATTTTTTGCCCGACGTCTATGTCACCTGCGAAACCTGTCAGGGCGCGCGCTATAACCGCGAGACGCTGGAGATCAAGTTCAAGGGCAAGAGCATTGCCGATGTTCTGGACATGACGGTGGAAGACGCACAGGAGTTTTTCAAGGCGGTTCCATCGATCCGGGACAAGATGGACGCGCTGGCCCGGGTGGGGTTGGGGTATATCAAGGTTGGCCAACAGGCGACGACCCTGTCAGGTGGCGAAGCGCAACGGGTCAAGCTGTCCAAGGAACTATCGAAACGCTCAACCGGGCGGACGCTGTATATCCTGGACGAACCCACAACAGGTCTGCATTTCGAAGATGTGCGCAAACTGTTGGAAGTGCTGCATGAATTGGTCGAAGGCGGCAATACGGTGGTGGTGATCGAGCACAATCTGGATGTCATAAAGACCGCAGATTGGATCATTGACATTGGTCCCGAAGGGGGGGACGGCGGCGGTGAGATCGTGGCCAAGGGCACGCCGGAAACCGTGGCCGCAGAACCGCGCAGCCATACCGGACACTATCTGAAAGCCATTCTGGACGCGCGGGCCGTCGCGGCGGAATAGGCGGTTTCCGAGGCCTGATCGAACGGCGGAGTTCCTGCTGGGCGTCGACCTGCACGCCATGGGAAGGGAGAACGTTGGATAACGCTTTTGGGGGCTCTGCCCCCGTCTCAGCCATGGGCTGAGACTCCCCCGAGGTATTTTTGACCAGAAAGAAGCCAGGCCGCGCGGTTTCATGGCATCATGGGAATGTAGATGGGAGAGGATTATGCGCAAGATACCCGTGCAGGGCGTGCACCACATTACGCTGACAGGAGCGGATCGCCAGACAACGATTGATTTTTGGGAGGGGGTGTTGGGAATGCCGTTCGTTTTCGAGCAGCCCAATCTGGACCGCCCGAACGAAGGGCATGTCTATTTTGATCCGGGCGACGGGCGGTTGATTACCGTGTTTACCGACGAGACCCGCAAGGGCACCCCGGACCGCACACCGACCGAACCGGGATGTGTTCATCATCTTGCCTTTAGTGTCAGTCAGGCGGTGTTTGCGCAGACAGTCGATCGTTTGGACGAACGCGGGATCAAACATTCTGGCGTGCGTGATCGCGGGTTCATGGATTCAATTTATTTCAAGGACCCTTTGGGCTTGCTCATAGAACTGGCCAGTTACCGGTTCGAACCGCCCGCCGGGCACAGCCATGTGGATGTGTTGATATGCGCGCATCGCATCCGGGTGGGACGGGGGGATCATCATATCGATCAGCGCCATCTGGCCGATGCAATAGAAGAGATCGGAGCAGCGCGCGACAGCCTGTCGAACGACAGAACCGCCAAGGATCCGTATGGCGGCTGAGGTGTCTCAGGTCACTGATCAGTGACGCGGGCGACCGATCCGGTGTTCGCAACAATTTAGGTCTGTGAATTGCGTTGGTGCGGCTCGCTGCCCGGGGCCGGCAAAGGCCGCCCGAGAGCATTCGGCCCTTTGACGTTGGCGCACCGCGGCATCAGATGGGAGTCACAGAAAAGGGTCCACAGGAATGACCTGCGGACCCTGAGAGGTGAAGTGCCGGTTTTTTTCAGCCGCGGCTGCGTTTTTCGAACCGGGGCAACATGGCTGAGAAATCCATGCCAGTGCCATCTTCGTTTTCGACAAACTGTGCATAGAGCGCCTGGGCCAGTTCCCCCATGGGTGTGTCAGCATCAGCGCTTTGGGCGGCCTGCTGGCTCAGGCGCAGGTCCTTGAGCATCAGTTCGGCGGCAAACCCGGGTTGATAGCCATTGTCCGACGGCGATTGGGGGCCAACACCGGGGGCGGGGCAATAGGCGTTCATGGTCCAGCTGTAGCCCGACGACGTGGAAACCACATCAAACATCTTCTGGCGATCCAGTCCCAGTTTGTCAGCCAGAGCAAAGGCTTCGCAGGTGGCGATCATGGTGACGCCCAGGATCATATTGTTGCAGATCTTGGCGGCCTGACCGGCACCGGCCTCACCACAGTGCACGGCCTTTTGGCCCATGATGTCAAACAGCGGTTTGGCTGCGGCAAAAGCATCTGTGGAGCCGCCGGCCATGAAGGTCAGCGTTCCGGCCGAAGCGCCACCGATGCCACCAGACACCGGAGCGTCCACGAACAGCAGGCCCGCAGCCGTGCATTTTTCGGCTACGGCACGGGCGCTGTCCACATCTACGGTCGAACAATCCACCAATGCGGCCCCGGCGGTCATTGCAGGGATCACCTGATCCGCAACAGCGCGCAGGATCTGGCCGTTGGGGAGCATCGTGATGACCACATCCGCACCGGTAGCAGCCTCGGCCCCGGAGGCGGCCATGGTGACGCCCTGGATTGACACGTCTGCCATGTCAAAGCCGATCACGTCGTGGCCTTCGGCGGCGAGGTTGGCCGCCATGGGTCCCCCCATGTTGCCCAACCCGATAAATCCGATTTTCATCACTCAATCCTCCTGAAAAGTCAGTGCGTCGCCGCCCAGCGGTTGCAGCATCTGGCTGACCGCCACGGCGGGTACGTTTTGATCCGCATATTGCCACTGCGGGGTTCGGTCCTTGTCGATGATCGCGGCGCGGATCCCTTCGAGGAAATCGCCTTTTTCCATCGCGCGAAAGGTAAAGCGGTATTCCAGGTCCAGCGCCTTGCGGATGCTCAGGGTGCTTGCACGCAGACGGTGCAGCATTTCCACGGTGCAAGCCATTGACAGGGGCGAATTGCGGTTCAGCGCCTTTAAGGTCTTTTGTGTAAACTCGCTGTTTTCATTGCGCAATCCATTCAGGATATCCCCAAGGGTTTCGCCGCCGAATGTGCGATCAATGTCCGCTTGCAGCGGCCTGAGTGCGCCTGCGGGCGGTGTTTGGGCGTGGCTTGCGATATGGGAGGGATCGCCTGACGCTTCGAGCATTTCGATCACATCCCCCCAAGTGGCTTGCGGGAGGAAATGATCGGCAAAACCGGCCAGTATGGCGTCATCGGGGCCCATGCGGCCAGCTGTCAGCCCCAGGTATTCACCCATCCGTCCCGGTGCCAGCGCCAGCATCAGCGAACCGCCAACGTCAGGGATTAAACCTATGCCAACCTCGGGCATGGCGATCTGGCTGCTTTCGCCCACGACCCGGTGCGAGCCGTGACAGCCAATGCCAACGCCGCCGCCCATGGTGAACCCCTGCATAAAGCTGATCACAGGTTTGGGATATTCAAAGATCAGCGCATTGGTGCGGTATTCATCCCGCCAGAACGTGCGGCCATAGCCAAAATCGCCCTTGGTTCCGGTATCATACAGTTCGGCAATGTCGCCGCCTGCACAGAATGCCTTGTCCCCGGCTGCGTCGATCACGATCAGGGACACGTCATCATCTTCGCGCCAATTGCGCAGGGCGGTGTCGACGGCCATGCACATGTCATAGCTCATCGCGTTCAAGGCTTTGGGGCGGGTAAAGGTGATGCGCCCCGCGCGCCCCGTTACCCGAATGTCGATGTCTGTCATAACAGCGCTGTCCTTCAACGGTTTTCAGCCAGCAGCTGACGGGCAATGATCAGACGCATGATTTCATTGGTGCCCTCAAGGATCTGATGCACCCGCAGGTCACGCACGATTTTCTCGACGCCATAGTCGGCCAGATAGCCATAGCCGCCATGCAGTTGCAAACAGCCATTGGCCACGTCGAACGACACATCTGTCACCATCAGCTTGGCCATGGCGCAGAATTTGGACGCATCATGAGCGCCATTGTCCAGCTTCCATGCGGCCTGACGCAAAAAGGTGCGCGCGGCCTGCAGTTTGGTTTCATATTCGGCCAGACGAAATTGCAGGGCCTGGAACTGGTCGATGGTTTTGCCAAAGGCCTTGCGTTCGCCCATGTATTGGATGGTCATGTTCAGCGCCGCCTGCGCGCCGCCCAGGGCCCCGGCGGAAATGTTCAGGCGACCCCCGTCCAGACCGGCCATGGCATAGCTGAAACCTTTGCCCTCGTCGCCGATGCGATTGTCCAGGGGGACAGCGCAATCATCAAATTGCACCTGCGCGGTGGGTTGCGCCAGCCAGCCCATCTTTTTCTCGTTGGCACCAAACGACAGGCCGGCATTGCCGTCTTCGACCACCACGGTGGAAATCCCCTTGGGGCCGTCGTCGCCGGTGCGGACCATGGTGACATAGGCATCAGAATACCCGCCACCAGAGATGAACGCCTTGGTCCCGTTCAAAACATAGGTGTCATTTGTTTTTTCGGCGCGTGTTTTCAGCGCTGCGGCGTCAGACCCAGAGCCGGGTTCCGTCAGGCAATAGGAAAACACCTTTTCCATGGTGCACAGTTGGGGCAACCATTTCTGTTTGGTTTCTTCGCTGCCGAATTTGTCGATCATCCCACCGCACATATTGTGGATCGACAGGAACGATCCGACGGCGGGGCAGGACATGGCCAGCGCTTCAAAAACCAGCGTGGCGTCCAGCCGCGACAGGCCGGAGCCGCCGTATTCTTCGGAGACATACAGCCCACCAAAGCCCAGTTCACCAACCCGGGGCCACAGCTCCTTTGGGATGGTGCCTTCGGATTCCCACTGTTGGGCGAAAGGCGCAATGTTTTCCTGCCCAAAGGCCAAGGCCATGTCGAATATCGCGGTTTGTTCCTCGGTCGGTGCGAAATCCATGCGTATCCCCTTTTTCGATCTGTCGGCGGCGCGTCTGTTACCTGAATTGAACGGTTGTTCTATTACTCCTGAATTCTTACAGGAGTTTTGCAGGCAGGGGAAAGAAAAAGCCGCACGCCATCCCGAGTGGTGACAAACTGCCCCAGCAGCATGGGGACAGCGGGTCGCCGGGTCGGGGCTGTATCAGGGTATCCGCCTCAGCCCGGGCGATCTTCGAGCAGTTCGATTTCGACAAATGCGCATTCAAAGTCATTTGCATTGATGACATCGTGTTCGACCCCAATTTCGCGATAGTACGGCACGCCTCGGGTCATCTCTGCCATGATACGCTGCCCATCGCCCAGGTCGATTTCCAGAACCCCGTCGAATTGGGGAACAACGACATAATCATGGGCGTGGCGGTGCCAGCCGGTGTTGTCGCCGCGGTTTTTGAACCGCCATTCCGTGACCAGAACACGTTCGTTCCGTATCATCACGGTCGGAACCGCTGATCCTGCCTGTGTGCACATTTCGATGTCCTCCGTTGCTCACCACAGACCATACTATCCGTCCCCAAACGGGTCGAAAGCGCCAGTTGTTCCTGCTGGGTCGTGCCAGGCGGGGCCGCGACAAGGCCGGATTGAGTGTAAAGCCGCGGACCATTGCACCAGATTGCGCCGGTGGAGCGGGTGTCAGATGCAACAAAAAACCCCCGACCGGTTGGATCGGGGGTGTGCTGTTTCAACATTGACGCCGGTTCAACCCTGTGGCGTGTACCAGATTGGCGATGAATAGGCGCGTTCCTGATGGATCAGCTGCGCTTCTTCGGGGAGTTCGATGCCAAAACGGATTTTGTCATAGACAACCCAGCGTGGCGTGGGAATCTCCAGCACCCGCACATAGTAGAAAGCGCGCTCCTCTGGATCAAAGTCGGGATCGGTCCAGACGGCCGTCAGTTCAGAAGCACCGATCGTGTTGCTCCAGCTGGCCGTTTCCAGATCCACCGTATTGCCGACGGCAGGAACCTTGCCATCTGCGTCAGCTGTTCGCTCGCCCGACCAGACGACGTCATAGACTTTTTCCTCGAGCGAACCATCGGTGTTCATCCAGCCTTTGACGACCTGCATACGATCCAGGTTGGCACCGATCGGGTCCCTCAGGGCCACCAGCATAAAGGTCGGGGCACCGTCACCGACGCGTTCGCGCAGATCGCCGCCCATTGGCACACCTTTTTCATAGCCTGCGACCGCTGGAGAGCGGGTGCGCAGGTCATCGTCGTTGAATTCCCAGCCGCCAAAGAAGCGCAGACCGATGCGCGGTCCGGTGGTGGCATAGGTTTCACGCCGCTTGAACGCATCATAGATCGCTTCGCGGGTGTTTTCGGTGGCCCAGACAGCCGTATAGCCCGAGGCGACCAGCTTGTGCCCGTCGATCTGACCCAGCTTGCTCTTGATGAAGGGGTGTTCGATCCGGGTGGGTGACGGTTCGACACTGACGGATTTGGAAAAGAAGTTTTCCTCCTCGGCGGTGGTCAGGCCGGTGTGGCTGTCGGTGGCACCGCCCAAACCGAATTTGTACGGGTTGGTCCCGAATTTGGCTTCCAGCGCCAGACCTTGCTTCAACGCTTCGCGGGCGTATTCGCCCTTGAGCATTTCGTCGGTTTTCAGCTCGGTCAGGTCCAGATTTCCCACATCCCAGTTTTCGTAATCTGCGAATTCATCGTTGGGGCTCAGGAAGGGATGCGCTTCGCCATCACCCTTGATCTGGGTGATCTCGTAATGCGGTTCCCATTTGGCGCGCTGCTCGACATAATCCTGATCGACGACCCCACCGTGATACGTGCCTTCGGTCGGGAACATCCAGCCATTGGACAGGTTGCCATTGTGCGAGAACGCGACCGCACGACCACCGGTTTTCTCCTGATAGGCCTCTAACCACTTGTACAGATCATGCGGATCGGTGCTGCCATAAGGTTCCTGGGTGACGGGTGGTACCATCTGCAAGGCACGCGCTGCCCCATCGCGCAGCATCACATTGCGGTGCAGGTTGAACCCCTTGGGCACGCTGGTCCATTCAAAACCGATGAAGGCGCTGAAAGTGCCGGGCTCATTGTGATGTTCGGCCGCTTTGACGATTTTTTCCCAGGTAAAGGAATATGGATCGGCCCCTGGGCTATAGGATTCCAGCAACAGTTCAGGAAGTGTGCCCTGGGCAAAGTTGGTGATGAGGTCAAAGGCAGATTCACCTGCCGCGGCGCCCCCCTCCTTGTATCCTTCGTACCATTTGCGCCCTTTGGGATCGGCCAGCACGGCGGGTTTGCCAGCCTGCAGATCAGGCGCGAACCCCATCAGGTCAGTGTGGTCAGTCAGGACCATCCAATCCAGCGGCCGGCTGAGTTTGACAGGTTGGCCGGTTGACGATTTGATCTGTTCGCCCTTGGCAAACCGCCAGGCATCATCCGGTCCCAGAATGTTGCCAAAGGCACCGGCGTCCAGCGACAGACCGGTGTGCAGATGTGTTTCGCCCCATAATGGCCGCGCTGGAAAAGTTCGATTGGCATAGGGTGAATATGGTTTTTCGGGAAATGTCCCTTCGGCGGCTTCGTGGGACGGGGTGACCTGAGCCTGGGCGCTATGCAGGCCCAGAACCAAAGGCACACACATAGCCGTTAACAGCAATCTCATTTCTACCTCCTATATGAATTTCTAATCTATCTCGGGTAACCGACATTATTTTTCGGTGTGTTATGGAATTAGATTATCGTGATTTTTGGTTTTTTCAAACGTTCATATTCTAAGTCGCGATTTTGATTGGTTTATCGGGGCGTTCGAGCCCAATCTGTATTGCCAATTAGATGGCTTACGTGATGGGGATTTCGGGCCTGGGGGCAAAGTTTGACCGGATAAACCGGATTACAGATCGGTGTGAAACTCTTCGATCAGATGGCGGACCACGGCGGGGCCGGGTGCCTCACCGCGGGCCAGGGCAGTGGCATGGACCTGTCGTTGCCGGGTGGCGCTGGTGCCATTTCGGGCAATCCCAACCAGGGTTTCGATTTCCTGTTGGGTGCCCAAGGCTTCGGTATCTTCGGACAGAATGTCGCTCAACTCTTCCAGCAGGTCGACCTGGGGTTTGATCGACCGGTCGCCAAAATCAATCAACCCTTCGTCCACGCCATAGCGTTGTGCCCGCCAGCGGTTTTCACCGATCAGGAAGCGATCATAGGCCCGCCAGCGCATGTTGCGGGCGCGCAGTCGTGACAACATGCGCACCAATGCCTGAACCAATGCCGCCAACGCCAGCGTGTGTTCCAACCGGGGTGAGACATCCATGATCCGGGTTTCCAGCGTCGGGAACCGATGGGATGGGCGCAAATCCCACCAGATCTTGGTGGTGTCTTCGATCACGCCCAGTTCGATCAACGTGCCGGTGGTGCGTTCATATTCCGCCCAGCTTTTGAAATCCGGCGGCAGGCCGGTGCGCGGCAGGTTGTCAAACACGGTCAACCGATAAGACGCCAACCCGGTGTCTTCGCCATTCCAATAGGGCGACGATGTGGACAGCGCCAACAGATGGGGCAGGAAATAGGCCAGCTGGGGCAACAGGTCGATACGGGCGGCCTGATCCTCGACCCCGACATGAACGTGCATGCCACAGATCAGCATCCGTCGCACGACGGACCCCAGAGCCGAACGCAGGTTGTCATAGCGATCCATCGGCGTGTGGTGCTGTTCTTTCCAATTGGCAAATGGGTGGCAGGAGACGGCAATGGGCGAAAGCCCGAATTGGGCGGCGCATTTCGAGATACCCGACCGCAGACGTTTCAGATCCTGGCGCGCGTCTTCAATGGTGGCGCAGACCCGGGTGCCGACTTCGATCTGGCACCGCAGGTATTCAGGGCTGACCTGGCCTTCCAGCTCGGCCCGGCAGGCCTGCATCAGCGCCTCGGGGGCTTCGGCCAGGTTTAGGCTGTCCTGGTCGACCAGCAGGTATTCTTCTTCGATGCCCAATGTAAGCGACGGCATGGAAATGGCCATGACGCAATCCTCCCCTGAATGGGATCAGTCTGACGCAACAGGATAAAAAGGCCAATGGTCGAATTGGCGCATGACGGGGGCCGGGCAAACACTCCAGCGCAGGAGGGTATGATTTAAAACAAGTTCCAGTTTTGGAATGTGTATTACCCCATGGGGATGTCGATTCAGGAGAAACAAATGAAAGGTCGCCTATTCCCCATTCTTGCAGTCATCGCGATGGTCGTGACACTGGTCACGGCCGCACAGCCCGCGCAGGCGGAAACAGATACCCCCCGAGGGTTGTTTGTAAACCTGACCACCGATGACACATGGTCCGCTGCCAAAGCCATTATGTTCGCCCATCAGAAGTCGTTGAAGAACGGTCATGAAACAGCGATCTGGTTGAATGTGCGTGCCGTCTATCTGGCGGACAAGAAACGCCCAAGCCACGTTCACGGGTTGATGGCCGAACAGGGGATTTCGATCCAGGACATGTTGAGCGCCTTTATCGCCGACGGCGGCACGGTGATCACGTGTGGGGCATGTTCCAAGGCGGCAGGATTGACCCAGTTCGATTATATTGACGGCATCATCATGGGCAGTTGGCCGGTTGTCGAAGGATGGCTGTTCCGGGACGGGATGCAGACGCTCGCCTGGTAGGGGGCGCTTGTCGCTGTGCCGTTTATCCCCAAGGCCCCCCGAAGCAGATGTTCCGGGGGGCTGATTTGGGTGTCAGCGGCGTTTGGTCGATTGCACGGCCCTGATGTGCTTTTTCAGAGTCCGCGCCTCTGCTTTACGCTCGAGCATTGATTTGGCGTTAAAGGCCTCTTCGGCCACCAGTTTTTTCCACCGTTGCAGGCGGGCGTGATCAATTTCGCCCGCCGCCAGGGCTGCCTGTATGGCACAGCCGGGTTCAGTGTCATGGGCACAGTCGCGGAAACGACAACCATGGGCCAATTCGGTCAGATCGGCAAAAACGCTGGCGACGCCCTGATTGGCATCGGTCAGCTGCAGTTCGCGCATACCCGGCGTGTCCAGCACCATGCCGCCACCGGGCAATTGGTGCAGCTGTCGCCGTGTTGTTGTGTGCCGGCCTTTGGCATCATCTTCGCGAATGGCACCGGTTTCAGCCGAATTCTCGCCGGTCAGCGCATTGACCAAAGTGGACTTCCCCACCCCGGACGACCCGAGAAAGGCCAGGGTCTGACCCGGTTTGCGCCAATCGGTCAGCTGCGTTGCGACGTCCGTATCCTTGGCGTTCAGGGCCAGAACCACGATCTGATCAGAGATGGATTGCGCCTGTTGGACAAAGGCGGCGGGATCGACGCACAGGTCGGATTTGGTCAGCAAGATGACGGGTGTCACCTCTGCCTCGAAGGCGAGAGCCACATAGCGTTCCAGCCGGGCGAGGTTGAAATCCTGATTGCACGACGACACGATAAACACGGTGTCCACATTGGCGGCAATCAGCTGAATGCTGCGCCCGGTTCCAGGCGCGCGCCGTTTGATCAGGCTCTTGCGGTCCAGCGGTTCGCTTTTGGTCGGGGTTTCCAGATCCAGCAACAGCCAATCTCCGACCACCACGTCGGGCAACTGCGGGATCAGGGTGTCGATGCCATCGCCCAGTACATGCAACTGGGTGCGATGCGCCTCTATCACGCGGACGGGGGGCGTTTGTGTCAGCTGATCCAGGCTGGTCTGCTGCGAGAAATAGGCGCTCCAGCCAAGGGATTCCAGAAACGAAGGATCACGTTTGTTCAGATCGGTTGAGGATGAACCGGAGAAAAATTGGGAAAAGTCCCGTGTCATTGCGGTCTTCTTTCGATGTCCGGCCTCCGGACGGATCCGGGGCGGAAAGGCATTTTGGGGTTGGGTACAGCCCTCACATGCCCTGACCTGTGGGGGCAGGGGGAACGTCTGTGATGGATCTGCAACGGGAGCGCACTGTGCCTCCCAACCTTACCGGGACATAAAATCTCCATTTATCGCAACAGGGATAGAACCGGGCTCCCGAGCTGTCAACACGCTCCCGCCGTTGCATGGGGGACAAGACTCCATCCGCACGTGTGTATGACGGTGATTGAAAATCGAAATGACGAGATTGGCACATAGACCAGTTCGCGCGGGAAGCGGGCTTTGCACATCCGTGCAAGCCCCCCCCCCAAAAAGCCGCCGTTCTAGAGGCGGACCTTAAAGTCTACGCTCCCAGTGGAGCTTACATGATCAATTGCCACGCTCTGGGGCCGGGATTGCAAGCAACCGACAGCAAACGATTTGCCAGGGTCCAGCTCATCCTGTTGCCGGTTTAATGTCTACCAACCTGGTTCCGTTCAGGCAATCCATACCGCGAACACCGAGTCTACCATCTGCAATCCAGTGGATTGGCACAGTTGCAGCCGCTATAGGGTTGGGCCGGTGCGGGGAGCGAAGCGCGAAGGTTCCAACCTTTAGTCCGTCACCTCGCGCGCCACGGGTTTGGGTCACCAGAGAACGGTCTACCCCCTCGAACCAGTACAAAACCAATACTGACTGCCCTTCTCGAAGGCCACAAAGACCGTCAACGAATTCAGGATCAAGGATGATCTCGCACTCTGGTCCGTTTTTCTGAACATTATTCGGACAATCCGCGAGCCTTTCAAACGGGGTTTGAATGTGACCAATAAAGCTGAGTTTGTGCATCTGTTGACTCCAGTTAATCATACTATATAGTATGATACTGAAATACTTGAACCCCTGTCAATTTCTTCATACTACTAAGGATGATCTCACAAAGCTGGCTGTTTCTACATGGGAAAGATGGACGAAAGAAGAGAAGCAAAACGCCTGTCGATCCTGACTGCGGCACGCGAAGAATTTCTGTCCGCAGGATATGAGGCCGCCAGCATGGACAGGATCGCGGCCTCGGCAAGCGTGACCAAACAAACGGTCTATCGCTATTTTCCATCAAAAATAGAGCTGTTCGAAGCTGCCGTTCGGTTCATTGGGGAATCGAGTACGGCCACATTTGCGCGTCACCTGGAAAACCCCGACTCAAAAGAGGCGTTGGTCGGTTTCGCAGAGGGATTTATCCGTTGGCACCTTGAAGACGAGCCTCTGAGGGTTTTCAGGCTGTTGGTTGCGGAAAGTGCAAAATCGCCAGAGATTGTCGAAACGTTTTTTGCGGCTGCACCCGACGAAACCGATGCGGCACTGACAAAGTTCTTTTCAGAGCGGCTAGGTATTGCGGACCCAGAAGGTCCGCTGCTTATGTGGACGTCAACACTTTTGGCGTTTCGGGATAATGTCTTGTTAGGTCGGGAACGGCCAGATGATCAAAAAATCGCCTGGCTTGCCGAGGCCGCGACGCGGGTGCTGATCACGGAAATCGCCTGATCCATCACTCTTCATGTCGCTGGCTGCGCGTGCTGGCGGCATACGAGAGCGTTGCTTTGAGCGATTTTATCTGCCGACCTTTCGTCGAAGTTTTCGACAACAGATGATTTGACTGATGGCCTGCTCAGGACGTTCTTGGACCATCTTCTGACGTTAGGCAAAACATCAAAGAGGTTCAGGTTGAACCTTTCATCCAGCATGGCAATGGTTCGCAGAACAGGCGCAAAAACCCCATCGACCAGGCCAAAGTCGTTGCCATTAAAGAACGGGTTTTCACCAATCAGGTCTTCAATGTCGCCCAGCCTGGCGCGCAGCGCAGCTTTCTCAGCCTTAAATACACAAGGGTCGTCGGTGGTTTTCAGCGCATAGAGGTTATCAAGCAGAGCATAGCTTCGCGCTATCCACATGCGGTTCTGCGCTTTTAGGAATGCATCGTCCGGATAGAGGTCGCCGCCGGTTGTATCGTTGACAAATTCAATCATTGCAGCCGATTCAAACAGTGCTTTGCCGTCGATCAAAAGGAAAGGCGTTGCACCTTGCGGCGAGACTTCATTCACCCAGCCAGGTTTATTGCCTGGCTCGATATAGGTGACAGAGAAATCAGCTTTCTTTTCCATCAGGGCGATGATCGAAGGCTGGATGAACGGGCAGTAATCATAGCCCACGATTTTGAACTTGGTCATGGTGTCCTCTATTGTATTGGGGCTCGGGTTGAAGGGGCGGGAACTCCCCTGCGCGCCGGCTCCGAGTACCCGTGCGTCTTGTTGTCGGGGCGAACTAATAGGATTGCGGGCTGATGCCCGAGGCTTCAGTTTTCGCCCTTTGTGAGATGCAGCGTGTAGGCTGTGATGGTGATCAGGATAATTGCACCACCAGCAAGGCTGTTGGCCCCTGGAACCTCGGTAAAGAAGATATAGGCCCATATTGGGGCCAGAACGGTTTCAAGCATCAATGTCATAGACACCTCGGTTGCCGTGGCAAAGCGCGTCGCGACCATGGAAAGCACCCGTCCGAACGGAGCTGTAAGAAGGCCCATCGCCCCCATGATCAGCCACGTGTTCAAGCTGAAGGTGGAGGGTTCAGTGAAAAAGAACATCGTGGCCGCAAGCAGGAAGCCACCTGTGCCAACAGCCCCCATACGACTGACATCCGGAAACTTGCGCAAAAGTGTCATCATCAGTGCGAGACATGAAACCGCAAACACGGCCAACAAATCCCCGCGCCAGTTGCCGGTATCCGTAGAACCGGACACGACAACGGCAATACCTACAAATACCCCGACAATGGCGAACAGGGTTTGTTTGGACACTTTTTCACGCAGGAATATCCAACTGAATACCGCTGCTATTGCCGGGGTTGTGCTGAAAATCAGGAATGTGTTGGCAACAGAGGTATTCTTGATTGCCGCCACCAACCCGCTGGCACTGCCCAACATAAGCACACCCGCGACAAGCAAAGGCCATCCGCTTTCGCACAACACCCGAAACAGACCGCGCTTGTCGTTCAGTTGAATGACAACAGCCATTGAGATCGCGGTGAACAGGCCAAAAAGAAACGAGGTTTCAGCCTCTTCGACCCCGGAGAACCGGATAAAGACCGGATCGAGGCTCATCAATGCCGCCCCAATGAGCGCAATTCCAATGCCCTTGAGGCGGACATTCTTGCCTGTTTGGGTGTTTGTGACTTCAGACATAGTTAGATCCTTCGCTACCAAAAGAGAGAGGCAACTGCGGCTGCCCAATTTATCATACTGGTGAGTGTGGTAATTCGATCCGCACAGGTCTGTCAATACAAATCATACTCAATAGTATGATTTGTATGGTGGCGCTACCGACAAGGCCTGTTTGACAGCAAACTGCCGTTGGTGGACATGCTGTATCGGGTAAGGTTGAGCTCAAAGAGACGAACACGGCCTGCACGAACGACGGCTTCAGGGTAGGCCTTCAGACTTTTCAGTATCTGCTCCCTGCGCTTTTCTGACGTTTGAGAGAGGCGCAGCTTCTCCTTGGGCTGTGGAGCGAGTTAGAAGGTCCGCTTTGGGCTGCCTGCAGCCATCCTTATCTGGTGCGGTGAGCGGCACTAGGGAGCCTGAAACGGAAGCCAAAAAAAAGCCCCAGCTTTGCCGGGGCCTTTGTTCCACTGGGTTTTTCTTTAATGGCAGGCAGGGCGGGTGCCAGGCAGCAGAACTTTGTCGATCACATGGATCACACCATTGTCGGCCTCGATATTTGCGATAATCACGTTGGCGCTTTCGCCGGTACCGTCGGCGATCGACACGCCAGACGAATCTTTGGTGACGCACAACCGCTCCGAAGCCAAGACTGGTTTAAAGTAGTTCGAACCGTTCGGGATCATCTCGGCGGTCAGTTTGCGGTCATCGACATGGTAAAGGAGGATATTGGTCAGCTGGCCTTTGTTCTCAGGCTCCAACAAAGTTTCCACGGTACCCTCAGGTAGCGCAGCAAAAGCGTCGTTCACGGGCGCATATACAGTGAACGGACCAGGGCCTTGCAGCGTCTCAACCAGGCCAGCAGCGCTGACTGCGGCCACAAGGGTCGAGAAACGCTCGTCGCCCGATGCTATTTCGACGATGTCAGCCGCGCTCGCGGCGGTACCCAATGTCATGGCGGTTGCCGCGATTGCGGCGAATTTGCGGATAGTTGTCATTTGAATGCCTTCCCTTTGTATTGAACATTTTCATTTGCATGTGGAAGGGATACGTACCCACGGCCGAACTCAGATTTGCCCATCACGCCATTGTGAGAAATCGACATTCGATGCACTGATCTTCGCCAAAAATAACTGCGCTGTCTGAAACGTTCCGTGGACATGTTACAGACTCGTTCATCGAAAAACGGGCAATATCCAGCTGCAGCGTACCGCCAGGCAGCGTAGGTCTGGTTTGTCGGCACACCGTACATTCGGCCAATTCGAGATCACGCAGCTGTAGCGAATGACCGCCAAGCGGCCGCAATCGAAGCATGTTAGAACCGGGGGGAACATCGTCTTTGGGCTGCCTGCTCGACTTTGCAAAGCGAATTCGCTGCAGCGGTGGCGTCGTTGAGACAAAGGTGCGACGATTAATTGCGTGGTGCCCAGGGGCACGCGATCGTGGCTGCCTGGGGCGGAACAGCCGTCGTTTCCAAAGGTCGGACCCACGGCTCTGTCCCGCTAAACAACCAATTGAAACGAAATCACCCTCGCAGACTTCTGCGAGGGTGTTCTGATTTGATCCCCAATGGAGAGGGCGGGTGCGCGGGTGCCTCGACAGTGTGGCAAGGGGCGGGCGGTTGCCCGCCCTGCCGCGCATATGTCAGCCCCAACGATCACACGGGGACATAAGCGGTGGCTTATTCCATCACGGGGATGGAGAATTCGCCGCCTTCTTTGATGCCGGACGGCCAGCGGGCGGTCACGGTCTTGGTCCGGGTGTAGAATTTGAACGCATCCGGACCGTGCTGGTTCAGGTCACCAAAGGCCGATTTCTTCCAGCCGCCAAAGGTGTGATAGGCCAACGGCACAGGGATCGGAACGTTCACGCCGACCATGCCGATGTTGATCCGGTTGGCAAAGTCACGGGCTGCATCGCCATCGCGGGTATAGATCGCGGTGCCGTTGCCGTATTCGTGATCCATCGCCAGCGAAATGGCCTCTTCGTAGGACTGTGCGCGCACGGTGGTCAGAACCGGGCCAAAGATCTCCTGGGTGTAGATGTCCATGTCTTTGGTCGCGTGGTCGAACAGGTGTGGACCAACAAAGAACCCGTCTTCGTAGCCTTGCAGTTTGAAGTCACGCCCGTCGACCAGCAGTTTGGCACCCTGATCGATGCCGGTCTGAACCAGACGCTCGATGTTGGCTTTGGCGGCGGCGGTCACAACCGGACCGTAGTCGACGTCGTTGCCAGCGGTGTAGGGGCCGACTTTCAGCGCTTCGACGCGTGGGATCAGCTTTTCCATCAGGCGATCAGCGGTTTCATCGCCAACCGGAACCGCAACCGAAATTGCCATGCAGCGTTCGCCGGCCGCGCCGTAACCGGCACCAACCAGCGCGTCAGCTGCCTGATCCAGATCGGCGTCGGGCATGATGATCATGTGGTTCTTGGCACCGCCAAAACACTGGACGCGCTTGCCCTGGGCACAACCGGTGCCATAGATGTATTCGGCAATCGGGGTCGAGCCGACAAAGCCAACCGACTGGATCGTGTCATTGTACAGGATCGCGTCCACGGCTTCCTTGTCGCCGTTGACGACCTGCAGGATGCCCTTGGGCAGACCGGCTTCTTCCATCAGTTCCGCCAGCATCAGCGGTACCGAGGGGTCACGCTCGGATGGCTTCAGAATGAACGCGTTGCCGCAGGCGATGGCCGGGGCAAACATCCACATCGGGATCATGGCAGGGAAGTTGAACGGGGTGATACCCGCGGTCACACCCAGGGCCTGACGCATGGAATACATGTCGATGCCGGGGCCGGCGCTGTCGGTGAATTCACCTTTCAGCAGTTCAGGCGCGCCGATGCAGTATTCGACAACTTCCAGACCGCGCTGTACGTCGCCAGCGGCGTCGGGCAGGGTTTTGCCGTGTTCGCGGCTCAGCGCTTCGGCCAGCTTGTCCATGTCGCGGTTCAGCAGCGAGACGAATTTCATCATCACCCGGGCACGGCGCTGGGGGTTGACGGCAGCCCAGGCAGGTTGCGCAGCGGCAGCGATAGCCACGGCGTGCTCCATCTCTTCTTTGCTGGCCAGCGGTGTTTTTGCCTGCACTTCGCCAGTGGCGGGGTTGTAGACATCCGTGAAACGGCCAGACGTGCCTTTGACGTGTTCACCGTTGATATAATGGGTCAGTTCCTGCATCGGATCCTCCTCTAAAAATCCAGCATCAATTCCTGGCAAACCATAGGCTTGCAAAAAACGGTTGAACAGGGGCAAGATATCAAAAGGATTTTGCAAAAACGCACAGCGAAATAATTGGGGCAGTCAGGGAGATCGGAATGGAGCCGCATTGGGATGATATGAAAGTGTTTCTGGCCGTCGCACGGGAGTCCAGCCTGTCCGGGGCAGGGCGCATCCTGAAGATGGACCCTGCAACGGTCGGGCGGCGGATTGCACGGTTCGAAGGTGCAATGGAGACGTCCTTGTTTCTCAAGTCGCCGCAGGGATACGCCCTGAGCGCGGCGGGAGAACGTTTGTTGGTTCATGCAGAACAGGCGGAACAGGCGATGCGCGCCGCGTCCGAAGAGATGACCGGACCCAATGAAACGCTGGCCGGTCAGATCCGTATTGGTGCCCCGGACGGCAGCGCAAATTATATCCTGCCTCAGGTCTGTGCCAAGATCGGCGAAGCCAACCCAGATCTGGACATTCAGATTGTCGCCTTGCCCCGGGTGATCAACCTGTCACGGCGCGAGGCGGATATGGCGGTGACGGTCAGCGCGCCGACCGCCGGGCAGCTTCTGGTCAAGAAAATCTGCGATTACAAGCTGCACATGGTTGCGTCGCGCCACTATCTGCGGGCGCACCAGGGCATTAATACCGTTGACGACCTCAAGGATCACCCGATGATCGGGTATATTCCCGACATGATTTTTGACAAGGAACTGGATTACCTCAGCGATCTGGGGATTGACCGTGTGGCGTTGGCGTCGAATTCGGTTTCTGTGCAGATCAGAATGCTGGCGCAGGGCACCGGAATCGGTGTGGCCCACGACTTTACATTGCCATCCCACCGTCCGCTCCGGAAAATCCTGGTCGATGATATCAGCCTGACGCGCAGTTTTTACCTGGTGCGCCACCAGGGGGACCAGCGCAGCGACCGTCTGAACCGGTTTGCCGACGCTTTTTCCGCGGGCATCCGCGACGAGGTGGCGCGGCTGGAAGCGATGACTTGACTTGCCCTGATATTGCGGCAACCCTTGGATAAAGGAAATAAAATTACGGAGGTACCCCGATGCTGATCCAGGCAATTCTCAAGTCCAAGGCAAGTGACGCTGTGGTGACGGTCAAGCCTGATGCCTGTGTGTCGGATGCGGCGAAATTGTTGTCTGAAAAGGGCATCGGAACGGTGGTCGTTTCAGCGGATGGTGTCGCGGCTGACGGCATCCTGTCGGAACGCGATATTGTGCGTGAGCTGGCCAAAAGCGGCGGCGGATGTCTGGACAAGGACGTCAGCAACTATATGACCAGCAAGCTGGTCACATGTACGGGGCAGGCCAACATCGAAGATGTTTTGCAACAGATGACCAAAGGGCGGTTCCGCCACATGCCGGTGGTTGAAGACGGCAAACTGGTCGGCATTGTGACGCTGGGCGACGTGGTCAAGGCGCAGTTGGCGTTGGTGGCGATGGAGAAGGATGCCCTCGAAGGCATGATCATGGGACATTAAGTCCTCCGTATTTTCCCCCTCTTGCGTGGGCACATGCAACTATGTTTGCATGTGCAGCAATATATAGGATCAGAAATAGGAGAGCACCATGCGCGTGGGGCTGTATCCGGGTACGTTCGACCCGATAACATTGGGTCATGTGGACATCATTCGCCGTGCGGCTGCATTGGTGGACAAATTGGTGATTGGTGTCGCGATCAACCGTGACAAGGGGCCGTTGTTCACGCTCGAAGAGCGGGTGGCGATGATCGAAGCGGAATGCGCCAAGCTGAGTGCGGAAACGGGTACTGAGATCATCGCTCATCCCTTTGAGAACCTGTTGATTGATTGCGCCCATGATGTGGGAGCTCAGATTATCGTGCGCGGTCTGCGGGCTGTGGCGGATTTTGAGTATGAATTTCAAATGGTTGGCATGAACAGGGCGTTGGACGATACAGTCGAAACTGTGTTTCTGATGGCCGATGCCCGCCGCCAGGCAATCGCCAGCAAACTGGTTAAGGAAATTGCCCGTCTTGGTGGGGATGTATCCAAATTTGTTACACCGATGGTCAATGAGGCCTTGAAAGACAGACTTCACAGGCCGTGATCAGGTGTAATCGGCGGGTCCTGAAACCCCGTCCCGCGGCCGTTCGAACGGCCGTGGAAATTCCGATTTGCAATCAGGAAACAGATGCCTCGTCTGGCGCTGTGTCAACGGCGCGTGCGAGCGCCGTTTGAGGCGCAGAAGCCTGGGACAAACCGGGCCCAGGTCAGCGCCAGAAGGCCACCCATTCGATCAGATCGGCCAACTTTTTAGCCAGGAACAAGAGGTGTTCCTGACCATAAAGAATGATGTCTCCAATCAGGAGGATCAGGATCAGGCCACCCAGCCACATAGCGATGGTATTGGTCATCTGGACAGGTCCCTGGTTGTCGACAAAAGAAAACGCCCGGTCAGATATGCCTGACCGGGCGTTCGATCTCAAGAGGCGGCGTGCGCAGGGTTAACCCAGTTTGCCCATCGCCACGGCGACATCGGCCATACGCACCGAAAATCCCCATTCGTTGTCATACCAGGCCAGCACCCGAACCAGGCGACCGTCCAGAACCCGGGTCTGTTCCGGCGCAAAGATCGAGCTTTCGCTGGTGTGGTTGAAGTCGGTCGATACCAGCGGCGCAGGCTCATAGCCCAGAACACCCTTCATCGGGCCGGCGGCAGCTTCGGCTACGGCGGCGTTGACCTGTTCGGCGGTCACATCGCGACCCGCGCGGAAGGTCAGGTCCACCGCCGAGACATTCGGTGTCGGAACGCGAATGGCAGACCCGTCCAGGCGGCCTTTGAGGTTCGGCAGAACTTCGCCGAGTGCCTTTGCGGCCCCGGTCGACGTCGGGATCATCGACATGGCCGCGGCGCGGGCGCGGTACAGATCCTTGTGGCGGCGGTCCAAGGTGGGCTGGTCGCCGGTATAGGCGTGAATGGTGGTCATGATGCCGTGTTCGATGCCGAATGCCTCGTCCAGCACTTTGGCGATGGGCGCCAGGCAATTGGTGGTGCAGGACCCGTTCGAGATCATGGTGTCGGTCGCGGTCAGCTGGTCGTCGTTGACACCGAAGACGATGGTTTTGTCGACATTCTTGCCGGGTGCCGACAGCAGTACTTTCTTGGCACCACGGTCCAGATGCGCCTTGGCTTTTTCACCGTCATTGAATTTGCCGGTGCATTCCAGAACGACGTCACAGCCGTCCCAGTCCAATTCGTTCATGTCATAGGTCGAAAACATCTGCATGTCTCCGCGACCCAGGTTCATGGTGTTTTCACCGATGCTCACGTCGCCGGGGAAACGGCCATGCACGCTGTCGTATTTGATCAGGTGGGCGGCTGTTTCCAGCGGGCCTGTGGCGTTCACCTTGATCACCTCGATGTCATCACGGCCCGAGGCCGCGATGTGAGAGAGGGTGCAGCGGCCAATGCGGCCAAAACCATTGATACCAACTTTGATGGTCATAGACATGTCTCCGAACGGGCAAGAACTTTCTGCTGTCCTATATCGGGCACAGCATGTCACCTAAAGGGGGAAATGCGTCATTATAGGAGCCTGTTAGCGCAAAAAGTGACGGGTGGCGCTAACGCGTGCGGCTTTGGGCGCGGTGGCCATGATGAATCGACGGAACCAGACGGTTTGCGGGGGGCAGACGGTTGTGTCGGACGGCGGATCGGATAGGGTGCAAAGTCAATGAATTTGCGCTGCGAGCAGAAATAAAGGGGACGCGGGATGAGCGGTTTGCTGGCCTTGCTGGATGATGTGGCAGGCATTGCCAAGGTGGCGGCGGCGTCGATTGACGATGTGGCGGCGGCAGCGGGCAAGGCCGGGGCAAAAACGGCGGGTGTGATCATCGACGATGCTGCGGTGACGCCAAAATACGTCCAGGGGTTTGCGCCTGCGCGGGAACTCCCGATCATTTGGCGCATCACGCGCGGATCGCTATTCAACAAGCTCATCCTGCTGATGCCCGTGGCCATGTTGTTGGCCAATTTCGCGCCGTGGCTGATTACGCCGCTGCTGATGCTGGGTGGGTCCTATTTGTGCTTAGAAGGGGCTGAAAAGATCTTTCACGTGTTGTTCCCGCATGCCATCCACGAGATCGAAAGCGACATGAGCATTAAGGATCCTGGTCATCTGGAAGAACAGAAGATCAAGGGGGCGATCAAGACGGATTTCATCCTGTCGGCCGAAATCATGACCATCGCGTTGGCCGCGATCGAGGCCCCGAATGTCTGGATGCAGGCGGCAACCTTGGCCGTTGTGGCCATTGGAGTCACGGTCGCGGTCTATGGCTCTGTGGCGCTGATCGTCAAGATGGATGATGTGGGTCTGTTTCTTGCCAGGACTGCGCCGACGCCCATCGGGCGCGGTCTGGGACGCGGATTGGTGCGGTTCATGCCCGTGCTGATGAAGGTTCTTTCCGTCGTCGGCACGGCCGCGATGTTGTGGGTTGGTGGCTCGATCATCATTCATGGGCTCGAGGTTCTGGGCTTTGGCTGGTTGGGTCACCTGATCCACGATTTGGCCTTTGCGCTGGGACATGCGGTTCCTGCGGCGTGGACCGGGTTTGTGGAGTGGACGGCCAAGGCAACCATGGACGGGGTGTTTGGCGTGGCGCTGGGATTGGTGTTGATCCCGGTGGCAACCAAGCTCGTCGGCCCTGTCCTGGCCCGGTTGGGCGGCGCGCAAAAGACGCACTGAAGCTCCGATCGAGACTCAGACTGAGACCCAGATTTGCAGGACTTCTGCACTCCTTGCACATTCTTTGCACTGTCGGATCGGCAAGGGTGCGTCTGTCCGGCCAATGACAGCGCGCTTTCGTTGTCTCTGTCGGACAGGTGTGACGAACCTCGCCCCGAGCCGTGCTGTACAGTTCCCAAACCCGGTGGGAGAGGGGCAGGGCATGCGTCCCCGCAACCTGCCATGTCGCCGGTACGTTTGTCCCGGAAAATTTGTGCGGGTGAATTTGTGCGGGTGAAATTTTTGGGTGCCTAGATTTCGAAACGCGCCGGAGAATAGGGTGCCATGTCGATGTTTGGTTGGGACTGGTCGATCATCTGGGCAATCAGCCGCCCGGTTTTGGGCCCGGCAGTCAGCCCCACGTGCTGGTGGCCAAAGGCCGTGAAAATACCGCTGTCGCCCAGCTCTCCGATCAGCGGCAGGCTGTCGGGGGTCGAGGGGCGGAAGCCCATCCATTCCTGGGTGCCGGAATAGGTTAGGTCGGGAAATGCTTCGCGTGCCTTGCGCCGGAGCAGTTTGATCGGCGCGCTGCTGGGCCCGGCGTGATGGTCGCCCATTTCGACCGTACCCGCACAGCGCAGCCCCATCTCCATCGGGGTCACCCCGAATTTGCCGGTGGTCATCATCATCGGGTTGTTGGGCATCATGGATGGATTTTCGAATATCACATGGTAGCCGCGTTCGGTTTCCAGCGGCACCTTGAGCCCCAGTTTGCCCATCAGCTCCTTGGACCAGATGCCTGCGGTGATCACCGCATGGGAACAATCGAACCGGCCCTGATCGGTGTCGATATGGGTGATGTGGCCGTCCGATTTGGGGAAATCCTGTACCTGGGTCTGGATGAACTGACCACCGTTGTCGGTGAAATGTCGGGTCAATTCGGCGATGTACTGGCCCGGGTTCAGGATATGCCCCTGACCTTCGAGCACAGCCAGACATTGGATGGCCGGGCCCAGAATGGGTTCCGCGTCATGGGCGTCTTGTCCGGTCAGCACGGTGGGCGTGAATCCGGCGTGGCGTTTCATTTCCCAGGCATAGGCGTCGGCCTGATACGCCTGACGCGTGGGGTAGGCATAGCTGAATTTGCTATCGGCAATCCAGCGTTCCAGCGGTGTGCCGCGCACCAGGGATTTGTGCTGATCGACCGCGTCCGTCAGGATCGGGATCAGGTTTTGCACCGTGCGCCGGGTGGCGGCATCGGTTGCATGGGACATGAATTTGGTCAGCCAGGGCAGCATTTTCGGCAGATAGGCCCATTTCATGAACAGCGGACTGTTGGGATTGAGCAGGTATTTTGGCGCATCCAGCCACAGGCTGGGCGTGGTCACCGGCACCACCGCCCATTGCGCCAGTAACCCGGCATTGCCGTATGACGCCCCCATGCCCGGTTCGCCCTTGTCCATCAGGATGACGCGTTTCCCGGTGCGTTGCAGCCAGATGGCCGTGGACACACCACACATGCCCGCACCCACGACGATGATTGATTTGTCTGTCATTTGCCCACCCGGTTTTTCGCGAGTAAATCCGCGACTTTGCGATGACACAAGTTTCTTTTGTCAGGGCAGCGGTAAAAAGAGATCGATGACCAGATTCAGGCTGCGCGCTTGGGATCAGGTCGTGGCCGCTTTGAACTCCGGCAGACTTTGCTCTTCTTTTGGTATAGGCTTGAACAGGTTTATTGCAGCTAGGAAATTGCCATGACGACTCCGGAAAACCGGCTCAAAGACTTGGGTCTGAAACTGCCCGCGCCGACCAAATTACCCAAGGGCCTGCATTTGCCCTTTGACTTCGTCAATGTCCGAGGCACGCGGGTCCTGTTTTCCGGCCACCCCAAAAATGCACAGGATGGGAGCCTGGATGGCCCCTTTGGTGTTGTCGGTGCTGACCTGTCAACGGAGCAGGCATATGCGGAAGCCCGAGACATCGCTCTGACGGTATTGGCGAACCTGAAGGCAGACCTGGGCGAGCTATCGCGGATCGTGGGATGGGTCCGTGTCTTTGGCATGGTGACATCTGCGCCGGGCTATAGCGAGCAACATGTTGTGGTGAATGGCTTTAGCGACCTGATCATTGACGTATTCGGTCACGATATCGGGCGCCATGCCCGGTCTGCCATCGGAGTGGCGGGCTTGCCTCTTGGGTTCGCGATGGAAATCGAGGGGGAGGTTCTGATCTCTGACTGACAGGTTCTGGATGCGATGCCTGGCAGAAGATACTGCCCATGACCAGAGGCGTCAGCCTGTTTCAAAAGGCACAAAAAAGGGGCACCCAAAGTTGGTGCCCCTTAATCTTGGTCCCGAGCGCTGGTATTTAGCCCAGCAGCGCCTTGGCCTTGGCCACAGTGGCGGCCGCGGTGATGCCGAATTTCTCGAATAGCTCACCTGCTGGGGCGGAGGCACCAAAGGACGCCATGCCAACGAAATCGGCCTTGGAGTCGCGGCCGCGTTCGCCCAGCAGCCAGCGATCCCAGCCACCGTCACGTACGGCGGCTTCGATCCCGATGCGCACGGGGCCGGCGGGCAGCACCTTGCGGCGATAGGCTTCGTCCTGCTGTGCAAACAGTTCCATGCAAGGCATGGATACCACGCGGGTGCCGATGCCTTCGGCTTCGAGCTGTGCCTTGGCTTCCATGGCCAGCGACACTTCGGATCCGGTAGCGATCAGGATCACCTGACGTTTCGCGTCGGCTTCGGCCAACACATAGGCACCTTTGGCGGTCAGGTTGGCCATCTTGTGTTCGGTCCGGACGGTGGGCAGGTTCTGACGGGTCAGCGCCATGACCGACGGTGTGTCCTTGGACGACAGCGCGATTTCCCAGGCTTCGGCGGTTTCAACCGCATCAGCTGTACGGAACACATAGGTGTTCGGAGTCGCGCGACAGATCGCCAGATGTTCGACCGGCTGGTGGGTCGGGCCGTCTTCGCCAACACCGATGGAATCATGGGTCATCACGAACACTGTCGGAATTTTTGACAGGGCCGCCAGACGCATGGAGGGGCGGGCATAATCGGTGAAACAGAAGAACGTGCCGCTATAAGGGCGGATACCGCCGTGCAGCGCCATGCCGTTCATCGCCGCCGCCATGCCATGTTCCCGGATACCCCAATAGACATAACGCCCCTTGCGGTTGTCCAGGTCAAACACGCCCAGATCATCGGTCTTGGTATTGTTCGAGCCGGTCAGATCAGCCGATCCACCCACGGTTTCCGGCATCACCGGATTGATCGCTGCCAATGCCATTTCCGACGCTTTGCGGGTGGCCACTTTGGGCTGGTCTTCGCTGACCTGCTTTTTCAGCGCACGCACGACCGAGGCCAGTTTCTTGGGCGCTTCCAGCGCATAGGCGCGGGTGAACCGATCCTGTTTGCCTTGCGAGGTTTCGGCAAACCGCGCTTCCCAGGATTCTCGTTCGACTGCGCCCCGGCTGCCGATCGCTTCCCATTGGGATTTGACATCGGCGGGGATTTCGAACGGTCCGTGGTCCCAGCCATAAGCGGCCTTGGCCGCGGCCAATTGGTTGGCATCTGTCAGAGCCCCGTGACCCTTGGAGGTGTCCTGGGCGGCGTGACCCAGCGCGATATGGGTCTTGCAGGCGATCATCGACGGTTTTTTGGTTTTCTTGGCAGCGGTGATGGCTGCATCAATGGCCTGTGGGTCGTGGCCATCAATTTCCTGTACATGCCAGCCCGACGCTTTGAAACGCATGACCTGATTGGTGCGGTCCGACAGGTCGACGGTGCCATCGATCGTGATGTTGTTGTTGTCCCAGAAGACAATCAGCTTGCCCAGGGAATGGCGCCCGGCTAGGCCCATGGCCTCTTGGCTGATGCCTTCCATCAGGCACCCGTCGCCTGCAATGACATAGGTGTTGTGATCTACGATCTTGCGGCCGTATTGGGCGCGCTGGATCTCCTCGGCCATGGCAAATCCCACGGCATTGGCGATCCCCTGACCCAAGGGGCCTGTGGTGGTTTCAACTGCGTCCAGCAGGAAGTTCTCGGGATGGCCTGCAGTCAGCTGGCCCATCTGGCGAAAATTCTTGACCTGATCCAGGGTCACCTGCGCGTCGCCCATCAGGTGCAGCAGCGAATAGATCAGCATGGATCCGTGACCGGCGGACAGGATGAACCGGTCGCGGTCTGGCCACTGAGGGTTGGCGACGTCGAATTTCATGTGCTTTTCGAACAGCACAGTGGCGACATCGGCCATGCCCATGGGCATGCCGGAATGGCCGGAATTGGCGGCGGCCACGGCGTCAAGGGTCAGGGCACGGATGGCCGAAGCCTTGGCCCAATGGTCGGGATTGGCGGTGCGCAGGGCGTTGAGGTCCACGAGCGTTACCTTTTCGTGTGTGAGCGGAGGATTTGCCGCTCAATAACAGCCGCGTCGCAAAGATCAAGCAAATCGCGCCCAGATTGGCCCTGTTGGCGCATTGATGGGCGCAAACGCGCTCTGAGGTGCTTGAAACCTGCGATTGGGGTGTTTTACCTTGGGGTGAGGCCAGTTCAGTCGTCCCGGGATACGCGGGACGATTCGGGCTGGGTCCCGAACCGGGTCATGCGGCGCGGGACAAAAGGCACAAAGGCAGAAAAACAACCGCACGGGAAGGTGAGGGGCATGAGCCAAATCGAGGAATTGCAAGGCCGGATCCTGGCTGCGATGGATCGGATCAATGCCGGAGTGGAGGCCGTGTCCACCGCCCAGGCCGAGGCCCGGGAACCAGACGCTGATCTTGCGCTTGCGTTGGACGAGGAAAAGCTGGCCAATGCACAGCTCGAAGAGCGCCTGAAAACGATCAAGGCCAAACACCAGGCCGAAATCGACGCGTTGAACGCGCAAACTGCCGAGGCAGAGCCGCAACCGGATGCAGCGCCAACGGCTGAGGCGGAAGCCGAACTGGAAGGCCTGAGGTCTGACCTGGAATTGCAGGCCGGACGTATCGAAGAGCTGAACCAGGAGGTTGCATCGCTGAAAGGTGCAGCACAGGAAAAACAGGGACAGATCGATGCGGTAACCCAAGAGCGCGACCAACTGGTTGCCCGTATCGAGGGGATGGAAGCCGAACAGTCTACTGGAGCAGACGCGCAAAGCGCTGAAATCGTTGCGTTGGACGCTGATCTGCAACGGCTGCGCCAGGCCAACGAACAATTGCGCCAGACAAATGCGGCCCTGCGCGAAGCCAATGAAGCGGGGGTGGGCGAACCTGATCTGATCAACAAGGCAATGCTGGCCGAGCTGGAAGGCCTGCGTGCCACCCAGGCTGCGGACGCCGCCGAGGTGGGAGCCGTGATGACAAAGCTGAACACATTGCTGTCAAATGCCCGCAATCTGCCGGAAGGGGAGGAAGCGTAATGGCCGAAGTTACCATTCAGATTGGTGGACGTGGGTTCGAAGTGTCCTGTCAGGACGGCGAAGAGAGTTACCTGCACTCGGCAGCCAAGATGCTGGACGATGAGGCCCAGGTACTGTCCGATCAGATAGGCCGTATGCCCGAAGCGCGTATGCTGTTGATGGCCGGTCTGATGCTGGCCGACAAGACTGCGGCGGTGGAAGACCGTATTCAGGAGGTCGAGGCGACCTTGGCCGAACGCGAGGCGGAAATCGCCGAATTGCGCGCGGCACCAGCCCCAGAACCGGAACGCATTGAGGTGCCCGTGGTCCCGGCCGAAGTCACCGACACCCTTGCCGAGCTGGCTGCGCGGGCCGAATCCCTCGCGGCTGAGCTGGAAGAACGGGCCGCCGGATAACGCGTTTCTCACCCCTGGCCGCAGACGCTCGCAAAAGGCGCGCCTGCGGCGCACAGGGTCCATTTTGCGTTGCCACGCAGGCGGCGAGGCTGTGCCTCGCGCTCAGGAGTGTTTGGACCGGATGAAACTGGGATCCGTTCTTCATCTGGCCAAAAATATCCCGGGGGAGCAGCCATAGGCTGCGGGGGCAGAGCCCCCTGACTATCGGGCTCACATACTCTCCAGTCCCGGTCTCTCAAATTAGCTCTCAGCAATTTTCAAGAGCGACCGCTTGAGGGGACGTTGTCGGTGGGAGCACATAACCATCGTCTCGAACATAGCTTCGTCAGACATCGGCCTTGGGCGTTGGATACCACTCACTTTTCCACGCCCATCGGGCGCTCAACCTGCGCAGCCACAGTTCTTCAGAAATATGCGTTCTGCATGATGGCCAGCCATCTTCGCAGGATGCGCCGACCACCTTTGGGACACTCCTGATCGCAACACGCCGGAAAGTCCGTTCATTTGGGCCGGGATTGACCGCCTCGACCATAGCGGTTGCGAGCCGGGCGACGCCCCGAAAACGCCCGCGATGCGGATCGCCCGCGCCCGTGGGCATATCCAGGGGAATTTCTGATTGGGTTGCTGAACCGGCAGTCGATTGTATTGTTGTAACTTACCGGCCTCATTCAAAAATGCTGCACGCGCCACCGGTTCGTTTGGTCGGACCGTCAGGGCGACTTCAGGGACTTGGGGTCGACAGGCCAAACGGAAAAACCTCCGCTGAAAACTCAGCGAAGGTCATCTATTTATTCCACCAACCTTTGTCCAAAAGGGCCCCAGGGGGCAACCTTGGACTTTGTGGGAGAGGCGGATATCAGCCGTTGGCTTCGCGGATGCGGTTTGCCGCTTCCTTGTCAAAGGTGACGCCGTTGGTTTCGAACATGTCGTCCAGTTCGCCCGACAGAGTCATTTCTGTGATGATGTCGCAACCGCCGACAAATTCGCCTTTGATGTACAGCTGGGGAATTGTGGGCCAGTCGGAATATTCCTTGATGCCCTGGCGGATTTCTTCGTCGGCCAGCACGTTAACGTCGGAAAAGTCAACGCCCATGTAATTCAATACACCGGCGACGCGGCTGGAGAAACCGCATTGCGGCATGTCCTTGGTGCCTTTCATGTACAACACCACGTCATTGGCTTTGACGGTTTCGTCGATGCGGTTTTTTGCGTCGCTCATGTCGCGCGTTCCTTTGTCTCTGTGCCAGGGCGTTTGGGCCCGCCCCGTTTTATGTTCATCGTTTCAGCGAGTCCGGGTCGAACGCGCCATGACTTTGGTCAACCCATCATCAGGCGGCGGGTGCCCGGGTGGTGTTGTACCGCTTAGGCATTCAAATAGGGGTCAATGTCGGCTCCGACAAGCTTCAAAACCGTCATAAGTGCTTTGGCTGTCAATCTGAGGAGCCGCGTTCAGTCTGTGACCCGGTGTTGTGCCGCGTCTTTTTGGCCTTGAGCAGGGCGGCGCGAGTCTGGTCCAGCGCCGGGTCGTCCCAGCGTCGTTTTGTGACCGCGTGGCGGGACAAGGACCGGTGGCGATTGCGGCGCAGGATGGATTCGGCAACAGCCGCCACAGCAATCAACAGACCCAGCACCCCTAGGGCCAAAAGCGCGATGCCCGCACCGGTCAGCATGGTCTGAAATGTTCACGGGGCACAATGGGCACCCCGTGATGGGTATTGCTCATCAATCCGGAGCTTTGGTGGTGAGCCCCAGCGCATGGATTTCACCATTGGATCCGTCCATTTTGCCTTTGAGCGCGGCCATTACGGCGCGCTGCTGCTGGACGCGGTTCTTGCCGCGAAAGCTCTCGTCGATCACTTCGGCCGAGAAATGCACACCGTCATCCCCGACTACGGTGATCTTGGCGTCGGGAAAAGATTCGCGGATGAGCGTTTCGATGTCAGAGGCTTGCATGGCCATGGGAGAAGATCCGTCCTGTTTTCTTTTCAGATGTAAAGTGCGACAGGGCGGTGTTCAAGACAGGATCAGGGTGTTTCGGTCAATGGGACCGACAGGTAGACGCCAAACTCCTGGCCGATGTCACAGCTGACGCGGGCGTGGACGCGCCCCTGACGGTCAAGGAACCGCTGTGTGTCATGGACGGGAAAGATGCCTTCGTGCCAGATATTGGCGTGAATATAGAGCCCTCTGGAGCCATCGCACCAAAAGGCGATGATCTTGTCCGGAGTGATGTCGTCTCCGGGCGGTGCGACAGGCACGACAAAGGGTTTGTTGTCCAAAGGATAGAACATCTGACCGCCGTCAGGATGGTAATTCATATGCCACAACAGCGCTTGGTCGCGCGGGGCTGTTGCCGTAGCGGAGGATGCAGTTTGCGGATCTGTGGACCAACCCAGCACATAGTTGCCATTCACCGCCTCGTTGGCGCCATAGAGAACGTCGCCCTGCCACGTGCCATGAAAAACACCTTCGACATAGCCGGCTTCGTCGCCGGTGCCGTCATCGACGGGGCGCCAGCCCTGTTGCGGCCATTGGGTTATTTCGATCTCGAATGTTTCCGGGTCATCGACCAGACATCCATAGCCCCTGACCGTTTCTTCGGTGGCGACGACAAGAGGCACCCGGTGAAGCGGCAGGGAGGGTTTGTCGGATGGGTCGAACATATAGACGGGGGCGCTCATGAAGGGGGGATCCTGTGTTCTGTTGCGATTCCTGAGCCGAGCCTAATCCGGCACTGGTGTTCGCAATAGCTGTTTAAGTCCGGGACAAGGACCAAGAAAATCTGATGGCTCAGGCGAAGTGCCATAAAAAAACGCGCCTCCGCAAGAAGGCGCGTTTTCAGGTCTCAGGAGTGGGTGCCCTGTATCAGGCAACGGCCTCGGCAAAGCTGGAGCGGAAGATGTCTGCCAGCTCGCTCAGCGGGGCTTCGGCGCTCCCGAATTTCACGCTGTCACCGGTGAAACGGCCAACGGTTGTCAGGGTGATGCCCGCCTGACCTGCGGCCAGCATCAGCCCTTCGGCCTGGTCAAAGTTGCAGGCCACCAGATAGCGGGCCTGATCTTCGCCAAACAGGGTTTGGGTGTCGGCCACGTCCAGCTGAACGCCAACGCCTGCGGCTTCTGCCATTTCGAAGGCCGCCAGCGCCAGTCCACCGTCGGACAGATCGGTGCAGGCCTTGATCAGGTCACGGTTGGCACGGATGAATTCACCGTTACGTTTTTCCGCGTCCAGATCGACAGCAGGGGCGTCGCCATCGGTGCGGTTGAACACCTCATGCAGCAGGGCGGATTGGCCCAGGTGGCCGATGGTGTCCCCGATGACCAGCGCGATATGGCCATCGCGCGCTTCGCCCAGGATTGGTTCTTCGTCTGCGGCAATCAGGCCCACGGCCCCAATGGTCGGGGTCGGCAGGATCGCCTGGCCGTCGGTTTCATTGTACAGTGACACGTTGCCCGAAACGATCGGCATATCCAGCGCCGACACAGCCGCGCCGATGCCCTGAATGGCACCAACGAACTGGCCCATGATCTCTGGCTTTTCCGGATTGCCAAAGTTCATGTTGTCGGTTGTGGCCAGGGGTTTGGCACCCACGGCGGTCAGGTTGCGATAGGCTTCGGCCACGGCCTGTTTGCCGCCCTCGATCGGGTTGGCTTTGACATAGCGCGGTGTCACGTCGCTGGTGAAGGCCAGCTTCTTGTCTGTCCCGTGCACCCGGATCACGCCAGAGCCCAAACCGGGGCCACGGGCGGTGTCTGCCATGACCATCGAGTCATATTGTTCATAGACCCATTGTTTGCCCGCATAGTTGGGTGACGAGATCAGCGCCTTGAGACCATCAATGGGGTCAATGGTGGGCACGTCCGCGTCGGTCAGCGGGTCGGCAGCCGGGGTAGGGTCCCAGGGGCGGTCGTATTCGGGCGCGGTCGAGGCCAGTTTCGACAGCGTCAGGTCGGCCTTTACTTCGCCATTGTGCAGGATCAGGAAGCGGTCCTCGGCGATGGTTTCCCCGACGATGGCAAAATCCAGATCCCATTTGACGAATACGGCGCGGGCTTCGGCTTCGAGTTCGGGGTTCAGCACCATCAACATGCGTTCTTGAGATTCCGACAGCATCATCTCATAGGCTGTCATGTTCTCTTCGCGCTGGGGGACGTCTTCGAGGTTCAGTTTGACACCCAGTTTGCCCTTGTCGCCCATTTCAACGGCCGAGCAGGTCAAACCAGCCGCGCCCATGTCCTGGATCGAGATCACCGCGCCGGTCTGCATCAGCTCCAGCGTGGCCTCCATCAGGCGCTTTTCGGTAAAGGGATCGCCAACCTGAACGGTGGGGCGTTTTTCTTCGATGGTGTCATCAAATTCGGCCGAGGCCATGGTCGCGCCACCGACACCGTCGCGCCCGGTTTTGGCACCCAGATAAACAACTGGCATACCAACGCCCGAGGCGGCGGAATAAAAGATCTTGTCCGCGTCGGCCAGACCGGCAGCGAATGCGTTTACCAGGCAGTTGCCGTTATAGGCCGGATCAAAGCGAACTTCGCCGCCCACGGTGGGAACACCAAAACAGTTGCCATATCCACCGACACCTTCGACGACACCGTTGACCAGCTGGCGGGTCTTGTGGTGGGACGGTTCGCCGAACGACAGCGAGTTCATCGCCGCAATCGGACGTGCGCCCATGGTAAAGACGTCGCGCAGAATGCCGCCAACACCAGTCGCCGCACCCTGATAGGGTTCGATGTAGGAGGGGTGGTTGTGGCTTTCCATCTTGAAGATGACGGCCTGTCCATCACCAATATCGACCACGCCGGCGTTTTCACCGGGACCGCAGATGACCTGGGGGCCGGTGGTGGGCAGGGTGCGCAACCACTTCTTGGAGGATTTGTAGGAGCAATGTTCGTTCCACATCGCCGAGAAAATTCCCAGCTCGGTGAAGGTCGGCTCGCGCCCGATGATCTCGAGGATCAGATCGTATTCCTCGGGCTTGAGCCCATGGTTGGCAATCAGTTCAGGCGTGATGGCTGGTTCCTGCATCTCATAGAGTCCCCGGTGACATGAATTGCGGGCCTTTTAGGGCAAGGGGGGCGTCGGGGGAAGTCTAAAGACGCACCTCGCGAAAGCGCCGCAGAATCTTTGGTTGCTCTTTGGGGGGCTTTGGGCGCTGTGATTGCCTCTGAACCTGGGCACCGCGCAAAAAAAAGGCCGAGCACTAAGCTCGGCCGAAGTCCAACAGGGAGGTTGAAGAAGCTACGCGGTAAGCGCTGCTGCCTTCGAGAGTTGATTTAGGGATGCGGGGGCCTTGGATCAAGGAAAACAACGTCGCATTGACGGCATTGCCGGTATGCATTTTTTGCATGGCTGCTGATTTTTGGGGCGAAGTTTTGGGATCTTTGCTGAAATATGAAGCGAAATCAAAAGATTGGCGAAACTGCCAAAGCTGGTCGGCAAAACCCTGAACGGATGTTGCCGCCCAGGGCAGTTGATTTTTCAATTGGCGAATTTGCGAAGGTTTCACGATTTTGCAGTCGGCTTTGCCGCATGTGCCCAAAACGATCAGAGTTTGCCCAACGCCTTGAGGTGTTTGCGGTGGGCAATGATTTCTTCCTGAACGAAATCGCGAAACGCCTGTATGCGGCGCGAATGGCGGAGTTCTTCGGGATAGGCGAGGTAAACCGGCACTTCGGAAGAATCGCTTTCGGGCAGGACATGCACCAGATCGGGGAAATCTTCGGTGACGTAATCCGGCAGCACGCCAATACCCAGATTGTGCAAGACACCCTGCAAAACCCCGAAATAGTTGTTCACCGTCAACAGGGATTGCGGATTGTGGGTCATCAACCCCTGAACCATGACTGCCGAGGCCCCGACCTGGGCGGCTGACGGGTTCTGGCAGATCAGCCGGTGTTCGCTGATATCGGCTGCGGTTTCGGGGATGCCGTGTTTGTCGACGTATTTGCGCGAGGCATACAATTTCATCCGAACGGTCATCAGCCGTTTGCGGATCAGGTCTGCCTGGCTGGGTTCTTTCATGCGAATGGCGACATCTGCTTCGCGCATGGGCAGATCCAACACCCGCTCTTCGAGCATGAGATCAACCTTGAGATCGGGAAATTTCTCGTAGAGATGTGGCAAGCGCGGGGCCAGCCACAAGGTGCCGAACCCAAATGTCGTGGTTACACGCAATTCGCCGAACACCTCGTCCTCGCTGTCGCGGATCCTGGCCGAAGCCGCATCGAGCCGCTTGGACATGGCCGAGGTCGCGTCAAACAGAAGCTCGCCCTGTTCGGTCAGGATCAGACCGCGCGCGTGGCGATGAAACAGGGTGGCGTTCAGGCTTTCTTCCAGCGCGCGTATCTGACGACTGACTGCCGATTGCGACAGATTCAGTTTATCACCCGCATGGGTCAGGCTGCCAGCATCGGCAACCGCGTGAAAGATTCTCAGCTTGTCCCAGTCCATATCCGTTACTTCCGTTACGTTGCGGCCTAACTATATGAAATGCATCGCATATGCGACATTCAATTGTGTTACCGTCAGGGAATACTCAAAAAAATGTCTATACAGGTCAGCAATTATGACCTAATAATCCTGCAACCGTAGCGACGCGCCACGCGTTTGGGAGGCCCCGGATGTCCACACAGAAGATTTCGCTCAACGACAAATACCATTTGGATAAATCGCCGGTATTGCTGAATGGCACACAGGCATTGGTCCGGCTGATGCTGATGCAAAAGGCGCGTGATGTCGGGGCTGGATTGAAGACAGCCGGATTGGTGACCGGGTATCGCGGATCGCCTTTGGGCGCGGTCGATATGCAGATGATGCGGGCCGAAAAATTCCTGGCTGAGAGCGATGTGACCTTTCAATCCGGGTTGAATGAGGATCTGGCCGTAACTGCGCTGTGGGGCGCACAACAGGCGGAATTGCGTGGCGAGGGCAAATTCGACGGTGTGTTCGGTCTTTGGTATGGCAAGGGGCCGGGGGTGGATCGGTCCGGCGATGCGATCCGACACGCAAATATGGCGGGCAGTTCCAGGCATGGCGGCGTGATCATGGCCATGGGAGATGATCACACGGGTGAAAGTTCGACCGTGTTGCACCAGTCGGAATGGGCGTTGATGGATGCCTATCTGCCGATTGTCAGCCCGGCAGGCGTGCAGGAGATTCTGGATTACGGCATCTATGGGTATGCGTTGTCGCGGTATTCCGGGATGTGGGTCGGGTTGAAAACCATGAAGGACACGGTCGAGGTGACATCCGTTGTGGATGCACGGCCCGATCGGATGCAACTGGTGATACCAACAGATTACGACATGCCCGAGGACGGGTTGAACATCCGCCTGGTGGATGATCGCCATATCCAGGAAGAACGGCTGATTGATCAGAAACGGTTCGCAGCCGAGGCGTTTTCGCGCGCCAACAAGATGGACAAACGGATCTGGGGCAAGCCGGGGGCCAAGATCGGGTTTGTCGCGGCGGGCAAGAATTGGCTGGATCTGGTGCATGCCATGTCCTTGCTCAACATTGATGAAACGGCTGCTGAGCGGCTGGGGCTCACCACCTACAAGGTCGGGCAGGTCTGGCCGCTGGACATGCGCGGGTTCAACGATTGGGCCGATGATCTGGATCTGATCATCGTGGTCGAGGAAAAGCGCAAGCTGATCGAGGTGCAGATCAAGGAGGCGATCTTTGACGACCGTCGCGGGCGTCGTGTCTGGGGCTGGCACAAGGGCGGTGGAGCCGGATCCATGCATGGGGACGAGCTGTTCCCGACGCGTGGGGCGCTGGACCCGATCATGATCGCCGAAAAGCTGGGCCAGATTCTGTTGGATGAAGGCCGTGACAGCGACGCCTTGCGCGCTGGTATGGCGGCGCTGGAAGACGCACGCCGGGCCGACAACGCCGAAGAGATCGCCTCGCGTCTGCCGTATTTTTGTTCGGGTTGCCCCCATAACACCGGGACCAAAGTGCCGGACGGGTCGCGGGCCTATGCCGGGATCGGGTGTCATTTCATGGTGCAATGGATGGACCGCGACACGTTGGGGTTCACCCATATGGGGGCCGAGGGCGCGAATTGGATCGGCGAGGCCCCGTTTTCGACCCGGGCGCATGTCTTCCAGAACATGGGCGATGGCACCTATAACCATTCGGGTATCCAGGCGATCCGGGCTGCCGCCGCCCAGAACACGACGATGACCTTCAAGATCCTGTACAATGATGCGGTGGCCATGACAGGGGGACAGGACAATGATGGCGATCTGTCCGCTGGTCGCATCGCCCACGAATTGACAGCGATGGGGATCAAAACCCTGGCCGTGGTTTATGACGAAAAGGAAGACGTGGACGCCAAACAGTTCCCTGCCGGTATTCGAATGCATGAACGCGCCGAATTGATGTCCGTGCAGGAAGAATTTGCCAAGATCGAGGGCACTTCGGCCATCGTCTATGTCCAGACCTGCGCGGCGGAAAAACGGCGCCGGCGCAAACGGGGGACCTTTCCGGATCCGGACCAGCGGGTGTTCATCAATACAGACATCTGCGAAGGCTGTGGCGATTGTGGGGTTCAGTCGAATTGTGTGTCCATCGTGCCGGTCGAAACCGAGCTGGGCCGAAAGCGGGCGATTGACCAGTCCAGCTGTAACAAGGATTTTTCCTGTCTGAACGGGTTTTGCCCATCCTTTGTCACCGTCGAAGGGGCCAAGATCCGCAAGGAAGCCACCCGGACGCTGGAGCTGCCCGACCTGCCACAGCCGGAACTGCCAGTCATAGATGGCACGCACAACGTGGTGATCACAGGCGTCGGGGGCACAGGTGTTGTGACCATTGGCGCGGTGCTGGCGCAGGCGGCACAGATCGACGGCAAGGGTGCCGGTATGATGGAGATGGCGGGGCTCGCCCAAAAGGGCGGCGCGGTGCATATCCATTGCCGATTGGCCAACACGCCCGAAGACATCAGCGCCATTCGCGTGGCGACGGGCGAGGCGCACGCACTGATCGGGGGTGATCTGGTGGTCAGTGCAGGGGCCAAGACACTGGGGTTGACCGCGACGGGGCGGACAGGCGCGGTGGTCAACAGCCATGAAATCATCACGGGTGATTTTACCCGCGACACGGAATTTTCCATTCCTTCTGACCGGTTAGCGGTCGCTCTTCAGGCGCGGCTGCGGGATCGTGTGGTTCTGTTTGATGCGTCGGAGCTGGCACGGGTCACGATGGGGGATTCGATTTTCTCCAACATGATGGTGTTTGGCGCAGCCTGGCAACGCGGGCTATTGCCGATCAGTCACGAGGCCATCACGCAGGCCATCGAATTGAATGGCGCAGCCGTCGAACGCAACCTGCACGCCTTTGAAATTGGGCGGTGGGCGGCGCTGCATCCCGAGGACGCGGTCTCCATGAGCGGGTCAAACGTGGTCGAGATGCCGAATTCGTCTCAGGATCCGATCGCCTATCGCAAGGCGCAGCTGACTGCTTACCAGGGCAAACGGCTGGCGAAGCGTTATGCCAAGATGCTGGACGGAATCGACGATGAGGCCGTACGCGGCGCGGTGGCCAAGGGATATCACAAGCTGTTGGCATACAAGGATGAATACGAGGTTGCGCGCCTGTTGTTGTCATCACGCGACAAGGCGGCGGAACAGTTCGAAGGCGATTTCAAATTGTCCTATCATCTGGCACCACCAATCCTGGGGGGCAAGCCGGTGAATGGCCGCCCGCCCAAACGCAAATTCGGGGCCGGGATGGAGCGGTGGTTTGGTCTGCTGGCCCGGATGAAAGCGCTGCGGGGCACGCCGTTTGACGTGTTCGGGTATAGCGCCGAGCGCAAAATGGAGCGGGCGTTGATCAAACAGTATGAGGCCGATCTGAAAGACGTGCTGCCCAAACTGAGCAACAACACCCGCGACACGATCATCGCCCTGGCCGAGCTGCCATTGCAGATCCGGGGATTTGGTCCGGTCAAGCTGGCCAATGAACAAAAGGCTGCAAAACAGCGCGAGACCCTTTTGGCATTGATCCGTCAAGGTGGGGCTCAGGTCAAACAAGCAGCGGAATGATGCGTGGCCGCGTTGGTCTGTAACAACGTCACAGGCCTGTCATGAAATCTGTGCAAAATCCCGTACTGTCCCTAAATCAGGGACGGTAGACGGAGGAGATGCCCCATGAACATGCGCCACCATATCGCCCGCGACATCAGTTACGCCCATTCTGCGCAGACCCGACCTGGGCGCGCGATGATCCGTCTGATGGAAAACACCACCGGGCGATTGCGGTTGATCAAACGGGCGGACGGCTATGAGCAAGACGTGGCTGCGGGGCAGAACTTTTGGTCAGTGATGGTTGAACGCTATGGGCTGAGCCTGGATGTCATTGAAGGTGCGCTAAGCAATATCCCGACTGACAAGCCGGTGATCCTGATTGCCAACCACCCCTATGGCATTCTCGATGGGCTGATGATGGGGCATATCCTGGCCGAGGCACGCGGGGATTTTCGCATTCTGGCGCATCAAGTGTTTCGCAAGGCCGAAGACCTGAACCGGGTGATCCTTCCGATTTCTTTTGATGAAACCAAGGACGCCGTGCGTCGAAATTTGCAGACCCGCCGGGAGGCTCTGGAGTATCTGGGGCAGGGTGGTGCCATCGGAATTTTTCCCGGTGGAACGGTGTCCACCGCCACCAACCCCTTTGCCCATCCGATGGATCCGGGGTGGCGCGGGTTTACGGCGCGCATGGTAGCAAAATCCGACGCTGTTGTTGTGCCTGTTTTTTTTGACGGCCACACCAGTCGCCTGTTCCAGATCGCCAGCCATCTGCATTCCACCCTGCGTATGGGGTTGCTGATCAAAGAGTTCAGGAAACGTGTCGATACACCGGTGCGCGTCGTCATCGGGGACCCTATTGGTCGCGACATTCTGGACCCAATGGCAAAAGATACCAAGGCAATGATGGATTTTCTGCGCAAAGCCACGTATGAGCTGTCTCCGACACCTCTCAAATCTTATGAATACGGGTTTGAGTTCGAAGAGAAACATCGCGCCTGAGACGGTGCCCGAGAGAGATAATGGCAGTAGGCATATTCGATTCCGGTCTGGGCGGTTTGACCGTCCTGAACGCCGCCCAGAAACGTCTTCCGGACGTGGACTTCCTGTATTTTGGGGACAATGCCCACGCGCCCTATGGTGTGCGTGATGCCGAGGACGTCTATAACCTGACCGTCGCAGCGGTGCAGAAGATGTGGGACCGCGGCTGTGATCTGGTGATTCTGGCCTGCAACACGGCCTCGGCCGCCGCGCTGCGCCGGATGCAGGAGGGCGGATTGCCGCCCGGCAAACGGGTTCTGGGCGTGTTTGTGCCTTTGATCGAGGCGCTGACCGAACGGCAATGGGGCGACAATTCCCCCCCGCGTGAGGTCGAGACCCAGCATGTGGCGCTGTTTGCCACACCGGCAACCGTGGCGAGCCGCGCGTTTCAGCGCGAACTGGCCTTTCGCGCAATCGGCGTGGATGTCGAGGCGCAGGCCTGTGGGGGTGTGGTGGACGCCATCGAAGACGGTGATCTGATCCTGGCCGAAGCACTGGTGCGGTCTCATGTGGATGCGTTGAAGCGTAAAATGCCGATCCCACAGGCGGCCATCCTGGGCTGTACGCATTATCCGCTGATGGAGCAGACCTTTCAGGAGGCTCTGGGCGCGGAGGTCAAAGTGTTCAGCCAGGGCAATCTGGTGGCGGACTCGCTGGCCGATTATCTGCAACGTCACCCTGACATGATGGGATCTGGTGAGGCCGGGTATTTCACGACCGGTGACCCGAAACGGGTCAGCGACCGCGCGACCCAGTTTTTGCGACGACAAATCAGCTTTCAGTCCGCCTGACCTAGATTCCTGACTTAGGTCAAGGTGGCTCCCCTGCATTTCCCCTATTCCAGCCGCGGTCACACGCGGCACGACATGTGACATATGAAGGACGAGGTCTGACATGACCCATAAAATCGCAATTCTGGGTGCATCTGGTTACACTGGTGCAGAACTGGTGCGGCTGATTGCCGAACACCCGAATATGGAAATCGCCGCGCTGTCGGCCGACCGCAAGGCCGGGATGAGCATGGATCAGGTGTTCCCGCATCTGCGCCACATGACCTTGCCGACCCTGTGCAAGATTGACGAGATTGATTTCTCTGGGATCGACCTGTGTTTTTGTGCCTTGCCGCATAAAACCAGCCAAGAGGTGATTTCGGCCCTGCCCAAGGATCTGAAGATCGTCGACCTGTCCGCCGATTTCCGGCTGCGCGACGCGCAAGCCTATGAAAAATGGTATGGCAATGCGCATAGCGCGTTGGCCGAACAGGATGAGGCCGTGTACGGGCTGACCGAATTTTACCGCGAAGACATCAAGGGCGCGCGGTTGGTTGCGGGCACGGGGTGTAACGCGGCGACAGGTCAATATGCGCTGCGGCCGCTGATTTCCGCCGGGGTGATCGATCTGGATGACATCATTCTGGACCTGAAATGTGCGGTGAGCGGGGCGGGGCGGTCGCTCAAGGAAAATCTGCTGCATGCGGAACTGAGCGAAGGCTATAACGCCTATGCCGTCGGCGGCACCCACCGTCATCTGGGCGAATTCGATCAAGAGTTTTCCCTACTGGCCGGTCGCCCGGTTCAGGTGCAATTCACGCCGCATCTGGTACCAGCCAACCGGGGCATTCTGGCCACCGTCTATGTCAAGGGAGATGCGCAGACGATCCATGACACGCTGGCGTCGGCCTATGCGGAGGAACCGTTCATTCAGATGCTGCCCATGGGCGAGGTGCCCAGTACGCATCACGTGCGTGGGTCGAACTATTGTCATATCGGCGTGACCGCAGATCGGATCAAAGGTCGTGCAATCGTGATTGCGGCATTGGACAATCTGACCAAGGGCAGTTCAGGGCAGGCCTTGCAGAATGCCAACCTGATGTTAGGTGAGGAAGAGACAACGGGACTGAAGATGGCCCCGCTCTTCCCCTGAGGAGTTGAGAGATGAAGAACCTCAAGAAACAACGACGGATCCAGGTGATCATCGTGGCAGCGGTTGCGTTGGTCGTGGCGACCGGGTTGATCGGTTATGCGATGCGTGACGGGATCAATTTCTTTCGTGCGCCCAGCCAGATTGCCGAAGCCCCCCCCGAAGCCTCGGAAGTGTTTCGCATTGGCGGATTGGTTGAGGAAGGCACATTGGTGCGGGGTCAGGGCGAAGTCGTGCGGTTTTCCGTGACCGACGGCGGCGCGTCGATCCCGGTGACCTATACCGGGGTTCTGCCGGATCTGTTCGAGGAAAACCAGGGTATGATCGGCACCGGAAGTTATGTGAACGGTGTCTTTGAAGCAACTGAAATCCTTGCCAAACATGATGAGACATATATGCCCAAGGAAGTGGTGGATGCGCTGAAGGAACAGGGTGTCTATCAGGAACCGGAAAGCTGATCCAAACCAGTGGTTGAATGGCCTGACGGCCATGCCTCCGGCGGGAGTTTTTCCAGCAAGATGAAGACAGGAGCGTTGCGCGGTGAGCCCGGGCAGCGCTCTGTCTGGTTTGGGGGTATTAAGATTTTTGGCCTGTTGTCTTTGTCTATTCCGAGGGTGGATTACCCCGGATCTGGTGGAGGTCAGGCAACATGCAGACGGTACGACAGATTGCCGAAGAAATCGTGGCCCGTGAAGGCGGGTTTGTGAATGATCCCGACGACCCGGGCGGGGCAACAAAATATGGGGTCACCATCCATACCATGCGCCGGTTGGGGCTGGATCTGACCGGGGACGGTGTGGTGGGGGTCGCGGATGTGCGCCGTCTCAGCCGGGCAAAAGCAGTTGATATTTTCATCACCCATTATTTTGAGCAACCGCGCATTGATGAAATTCCGGTGGTGCTGCAGGCGTCGTTGTTCGACATGTATGTCAACGCCGGTGGCAATGCAGTGAAGATCCTGCAGCGGATGTTGCGAGACATGGGGTACGGTGTGTCCGTGGACGGGGCGATCGGGCCGCAGACATTGCGCGCGGTGCGCCAGGCCGTGGCCCCGAATGCAGTGGCCTTGCGCGATGCTTATGGGGTGGCGCGGCGCAATTACTACTTTCGACTTGCGGATCGCAGGGTGGCCAGCCGGAAATATGCCCGCACGCGGGACGGAGGCAAGGGGGGGTGGATCAAACGTGCCGAGGAATTCCTGTCGCCGCGCTATCACATGACGCAGGCCGACTTTGACCGGAGGGTCGCCGCATGGGGGTGATTGGAGAGCTGTTTGCACTGATGTTCGGCGGTGGCCGCAATATGGTGCGCGAAACCGCCGAAGTGTTTCGCGAGAATGCTGAAGCAGGTGCCCAGCGGGCCGTTGCGGTACAAGGGGCTGCGTTGCAGCAGTTTGCGGGCGAATTCGCGGTGGCGCGCAAAGGCGGATTCGACAGGTTCATGGATGGGGTCAACCGCGTGCCGCGACCGGCCCTGGCCTTGGGGACCTTGGGATTGTTTGTGGCGGCGATGGTCAATCCGCTGTGGTTTGCCGCGCGGATGCAGGGCATTGCTCTGGTTCCGGACCCGCTGTGGTGGCTGTTGGGGGTGATTGTCAGTTTCTACTTTGGCGCGCGCCATCAGTTGAAGACGCAAAACTTCCAACGTGATATGGCCCAGGCCGTTAGCCTGGCACCGCAGGTGGTTGACAATATCCGCGCACTCGACGCCCTGCGCGCGGATAGTCCCGGGGTGGCCAATGCCGGGCCGGACGCCGAAGTGACGCTGGCGGCGGTGACACCAGAATTGAATCCGGCATTGGAAGATTGGCGCAAGTTGCGCAAGACCGGCTGATCCGTGACGCATCTGTGACAGTGCGGCGCGCCGAATTCGATTGGCGCGCCGTTCAGCGCAGCCTATATAAGCCGCATGGTTACAGAACTCGGTCATTTCGCCCTCGTCCTCGCATTTGTGGTTGCTATCTTTCAGATGGTGGTACCGCTGATTGGAGCCCATAAACGCTGGCCTGGATGGATGGCCGTTGCGGAACCTGCGGCACATGCCCAGTTCCTGCTGACGGCGCTGTCCTTTGGCGCGTTGACCTGGGCGTTCGTTACATCTGATTTTTCGCTGAAACTGGTCTGGGCCAACAGCCATTCGGCCAAGCCGATGCTGTACAAGATTTCCGGCACCTGGGGGAATCACGAAGGATCCATGTTGCTATGGGTGCTGATCGTGACCCTGTTCGGGGCCACGGCGGCCAGTTTTGGCGGCGGCCTGCCACCCTCGTTGAAGGCGCGTGTACTGGCGGTGCAAAGCGCCATCGCGGTGGCGTTTTTTGCCTTTATCCTGTTCACCTCGAACCCGTTCCTGCGTCTGGCGGTCCCGCCCTTTGACGGGCAGGACCTGAATCCTCTGCTGCAGGATCCCGGTTTGGCGTTTCACCCGCCGTTCCTGTATCTGGGGTATGTGGGGCTGAGCATGGCGTTCAGCTTTGCCGTGGCGGCGTTGATCGAGGGCCGCGTGGATGCGGCCTGGGGGCGCTGGGTGCGGCCCTGGACGCTGGCGGCCTGGGTGTTTTTGACCATTGGCATCGCTCTGGGGTCTTGGTGGGCCTATTACGAATTGGGCTGGGGTGGGTTCTGGTTCTGGGACCCGGTAGAAAATGCCTCCTTCATGCCCTGGCTGCTGGCGGCGGCGCTGTTGCATTCGGCCATCGTGGTGGAAAAACGCGAAGCGCTGAAAAGCTGGACCATTCTGTTGGCAATTCTGGCCTTTGGGTTTTCGCTGATCGGGACATTCATTGTGCGCTCGGGGTTGCTGACATCCGTGCATGCCTTTGCCAATGACCCGGAACGCGGGGTGTTTATTCTGATCATTCTGGCCGTGTTCACCGGCGGTGCGCTGACCCTGTTTGCGGCGCGCGCACAAGCGATGGAAGCCAAGGGTGTCTTTGGGATGGTCAGCCGCGAGAGTATGTTGATTACGAACAACATCCTGTTGGCTGTCAGCTGTTTCGTTGTCTTTTTCGGGACCATGTGGCCGATTCTGGCTGAGATGTTCTTTGATCGCAAACTGAGCGTTGGACCGCCCTATTTCAACGCGGCCTTTACGCCGTTCATGGTGCTGTTGGGATTGATCCTGCCGGTGGGTGCGATGCTGCCGTGGAAACGGGGCAAACTGGGGCGCACGGCCTGGTCACTGCGGTATGTGTTTCTGTTGGCCGTTGCTTTGGGCGTTTTGGCCTGGGCCATGCAGACCGGGCGCAGCGCAATGGGGCCTGTGGGATTGTTCCTGGGGTCATGGATGGTCTTTGGGGCCTTGGCCGACCTGTGGATGCGGTCCGGGCGTGGGCTGAACCGGTTTGGCCGTCTGTTCCGCCTGCCACGCGCCGATTGGGGCAAGGCAACCGCCCATGCGGGGTTGGGTATCACCATCTTTGCCATTGCCGGGTTGACCGCCTGGGAGCGTGAAGACATTCGTATCGCCTATATGAACCAGCCCTTCGATGTGGGAGCATATACGCTGACCCTGACCGACGTGCAGGAGGTCGAAGGGCCCAATTATCGTGCGACCCAGGGCATCGTGACGGCGGACCGGAATGGTCAGTTTGAAGCCGTCCTCCTTCCGGAAAAACGCCAATATCCGGTGGCGCGGATGCCCACCACCGAGGCAGCGATTGACTATCAATTCCTGCGCGATCTGTATGTTGTTATCGGTGACAAACAGGCGGATGGGGGCTGGACCATGCGGACCTATATCAAACCGCTGGCGAATTGGATCTGGGGTGGGTGTATCCTGATGGCCCTGGGTGGGCTTCTGAGCCTGAGTGACCGACGGTTCCGGGTCGCGGCTGGTGCACGTAAATCCTCGACCGGCGGAGTGCCTGCGGAATGAAACAGGTTTTTGTCTTGCTGATTGTGGGGTGTCTGTCCGCCATGGCGAGCCTGTTCGCAGGATCCGGAGCAATGGCCGTTCAACCGGACGAAGTGCTCGAAGATCCGGCGCTGGAAGCACGTGCACGCGAGCTGAGCAAGGATCTGCGCTGTCTGGTGTGTCGCAACGAAAGCATTGATGAATCCAACGCTGAACTGGCGAGGGATCTGCGGATCCTGCTGCGTGAACGGCTGGTGGCGGGGGATGACGACCAGGAAGCGATGGCGTTCATCGTCGACCGGTACGGTGAATATGTGTTGCTGCGCCCGACGGCCAATGGGGCCAATTGGATGCTTTGGGCTGCCGGGCCAGTGATGTTGCTGTTGGCGGCTTTGATGGGGTTCTATTATCTTCGGCGTCGATCGACGGCACCCGCGCGCAATGACGATGGCCTAAGCGCCGAAGAGCAGGAGCGACTGCGCAAAATTCTGGACGATTGACGCGGGGTTCTGCTTTTGCTGGCCTGACGCTTGGGTCAAGTTTGCGATCAACACATATTCACGAGGCGCGCAAATGGACTATCAGACGATCACCTTTGACATCACTGACGGCTTGGCGGTTCTGACGCTGAACCGGCCTGACAAGATGAACGCGCTGACCAGCCAGATGCGGGCCGAAATCGCTCATGCGATGAAGGAAGCCGCCGCGCAGGCCCGCGCCGTTGTGCTGACGGGGACGGGGGCTGCGTTTTGCACCGGGCAGGATCTCAGCGACGCTTCCAGCGGTGGGGCGCTGGATCTGGAACGCACATTGCGGGACGAATACCTGCCGATGCTGGAAGCGATTTATGATTGCCCGATCCCGACCGTGTCTGCGGTCAATGGGCCCGCCGCTGGGGCAGGGGCAAATCTGGCGCTGGCTGCGGATGTTGTGATCGCCACCGAGAGCGCCTATTTCCTGCAGGCGTTTGCCCGGATCGGGTTGATGCCGGATGCCGGCGGAACCTGGCTGCTGCCACACAAGATGGGCATGGCCAAGGCCATGGGCGCGGCGTTGTTTGCGGATCGCATTTCGGCGAAACAGGCCGATGATTGGGGCATGATATGGGAATCGGTGCCGGACACCGATTTTGATGCCCATTGGCGCAAGCGGGCCACCTGGTTGGCCACGGGGCCCAGCAAGGCCTTTGGTGCCATCAAACAATCTATCCGCGGTGCTTATCAAAAAACATTGGCGGAACAGCTGTTGGTCGAAGCCCATATGCAGGGTGAACTGGGTCAGTCGCGCGATTTCATGGAGGGAGTCTCGGCGTTTCTGGAAAAGCGCCCAGCCAAGTTCGAAGGACGCTGAACCAGCCATAGGGGTGCGACCTGTGATACGGCTCGGCCACTGCGGTCCGAGCCGTTTTTTATTGAGGGTTTCCCGGCTCATTGGGCCCTGTGTCAGGTTGACCTTTTGGGGGCCCTGACAGGCCGTAAAACAAAAACCCCGCTTGCGACCAAGCGGGGTTTTTCTAATGTCATCTCGCTGTTGATCAGCGGTTTTCGATGTCCACGTAATCGCGCATGGTATCGCCCAGGTACAACTGACGCGGACGGCCGATTTTGGCCTGTGGATCGGCGATCATTTCCTTCCACTGCGAAATCCACCCGACAGTGCGCGACAGCGCAAAGATCGGGGTGAACATCGAAGTGGGGAAGCCCATGGCTTCGAGAATGATCCCGGAATAGAAATCCACATTCGGGAACAGTTTCTTCTCGGCGAAATACGGATCTTCCAGCGCCTGCTTTTCCAGTTCCTTGGCGACCTGAAGGATTGGGTTGTCTTCAACACCCAGCAGGTCCAGAACCTCGTCTGCGGATTGTTTCATCACGGTCGCGCGCGGGTCAAAGTTCTTGTAGACGCGGTGACCAAAGCCCATCAGACGGAATGGATCGTCCTTGTCCTTGGCGCGGGCAATGAATTCGGGAATCCGGTCGACGGTGCCGATTTCTTTGAGCATTTCCAGACAGGCCTGGTTTGCACCGCCATGGGCAGGCCCCCACAGACAGGCAACACCGGCAGCGATACAGGCGAACGGGTTGGCACCCGACGACGACGCCAGACGCACGGTCGAGGTCGACGCATTCTGTTCGTGATCCGCATGCAGGGTCAGAATGCGGTCCATGGCACGGGCCAGGATCGGGTTGACCTGGTAATCTTCGCAGGGCACGGCGAAACACATCCGCAGGAAATTGGATGCATAATCCATGTCGTTGCGCGGGTATTCGAACGGCTGACCGATGGTGTATTTATACGCCATCGCAACAATGGTGGGCATCTTGGCGATCAGGCGATGGGTCGCAACTTCGCGCTGACGTGGGTCGGCAATATCGGTCGAGTCATGATAAAAGGCCGACATCGCGCCAACAACACCGACAATGATCGCCATCGGGTGGGCATCGCGGCGGAATCCGCGGAACAGATAGACCATCTGTTCGTGAATCATCGTGTGGCGGGTGATGGTGGTTTCGAAAGTTTCCAACTGAGCCGCGTTCGGCAGCTCACCATACAGCAACAGATAGCAGACCTCTAGGAAATGCGATTTTCCAGCCAACTGGTCGATCGGATAGCCCCGGTGCAGCAGCTCGCCCTTGTCACCGTCAATATAGGTGATGGTGCTGTCACAGCTCGCGGTCGAGGTGAAACCGGGATCATAGGTGAACACACCCGCCTGGCCATACAGTTTGCGAATGTCGACGACATCGGGGCCCGCGGTGGGCGAAAAAATCGGCAGATCATAGCTCTGGCCGTCAATCGTGAGAGTGGCGGTCTTCGTCTCGGTCATGGTTGTCCCTTCCTGTTACAGGCATGTGGCAGCCAACAGGCGGCCCATGCGGGGCAGTCCCTGCGCACGTAATGCGCAGGTCCGTGGTAGTGGAGCAGCGTTAACCGGACGTTAATCCAGGTCTTATCCAGCTGCGTCGGTCAGTCGGGCCACTGTTTCGTCGCGGCCCAGAACCAACATCATGTCAAACACCGAAGGCGTTACGGCGCGTCCAGCCAGCACAGCCCTGAGCGGACCGGCCAGCTTGCCAAACTTGGTGCCCTGCGCTTCTGCGAATGCGTTCAGGGTCGCCTCCAGTTGATCTCGGTTCCAGCTAGCATTTTGCAACTGCGGCGTCAATTCACCCAGTATACCATCGGATACCGATGTCAGGGCTTTGGCCGCCTTTGCATCGGGTTCGATCGGGCGGGATGCCAGTGCAAAGTGTGCTTTTTCAATGAGTTCCGGGAAAGTTCGGGCCCGATCCTTGAGGCAATACATCGCACGTTCAAGATCCCGCGACTGTTTGTCATCCAGGGCCGGAAGCGCCGCTGCGGCCAGATATGCTTCGATTTCTTGCCGCAATGCAGCGTCATCGCTAACGGCGATGTGCTGACCACAGAGATTCTCGAGCTTTTTCAAATCGAAACGGGCCGGGCTTTTGCCGATTCCATCCAGATCAAACCAGTCGCGCGCCTGTTCGTCCGAGAAAAACTCATCGTCGCCATGGCTCCAGCCCAGGCGCGCCAGATAGTTGCGCATGCCCGCCGCAGGGTACCCCATGGCCTGGTATTCCTGTGCCCCCAACGCGCCGTGGCGTTTGGACAGTTTCTTGCCATCTGGTCCATGGATCAGCGGGATATGGGCCCAGACGGGAACGTCCCACCCCATGGCCTCATAGATCACCATCTGGCGCGCGGCGTTGTTCAGATGATCATCACCGCGGATCACATGGGTCACGCCCATGTCGTGGTCATCCACCACAACGGCCAGCATATAGACCGGGGTACCATCGCTGCGCAGCAGGATCATGTCGTCCAGCTGGTCATTGCGAATGGTCACATCGCCCTGCACCTGATCCCGGATCACGGTTGCGCCCTCCTGAGGCGCCTTGATGCGGATCACATAGGGCGCGTCCGGGTGGCTGGCTGGATCAGCGTCGCGCCAGGGTGAGCGGTACAAGGTGCTGCGACCTTCGGCCTTGGCCGTTTCGCGGAAGGTGGCAATGTCTTCCTGCGATGCAAAACATTTATAGGCCTTGCCATCGGCCAGCAGCTGATGGGCGACTTCGGCGTGGCGCGCGGCACCTTCGAATTGGCTGATGACATCGCCATCATGATCCAGCCCCAGCCATTCCATGCCTTGCAAGATTGCGGCTGTGGCTTCTGGCGTGGACCGTTCCCGGTCGGTGTCTTCGATGCGCAGCAGAAATTTGCCGCCACGACCCCGGGCATAAAGCCAGTTGAACAGGGCGGTGCGGGCACCGCCGATATGCAGAAAGCCGGTGGGAGACGGAGCGAAACGGGTGACGACCGGTTTGGACATGGGAGCCATTTACCTTTTGGAAACCTTGAGGAGCGTAGGATTTCCGCCTGTCTACCCAGCCGGACCGCAGGGGGCAAGCATGCGTCTTATCGCGGCGCTCGACAGTTTGATAATGCAGCAACGCGGGCACCTGTTTCCCTGGGTGCCGGTTTTACTGGCCATTGGGATCGGACTTTACTTTTCACGTCTGACCGAGCCGGGGATGACGACCTACGCAGGGACGGTCGGGTTCGGGGTGCTCGCAATGGGAGTTGCCCTGCGCTGGCCCGGCGGTTTGGCCGCGCTGGTCTGGGCGGTGGCCCTGGTGGCTTTTGGGTTTGGGTTGGCCGGTCTGCGGGCGCACCGGGTGGCGGGGCCGGTGTTGGACTGGCGCTACTATGGCCCGATCGAGGGCCGCGTCGTGGGCTTGGATCGCTCATCCACCGATGCGCCCCGGGTGACACTGGATCAGGTTTACCTGGAACGGGTCAGGCCGGACCGGCGGCCGATCAGGGTGCGGCTGTCGCTGCATGGTCCGCCCGAGACCCTGCTGCCGGGAACCCGTGTGATGACCACAGGACATCTGATGCCGCCACAGGGGCCGGCAGAACCCGGCGGATTTGATTTTCGTCGCCATGCCTGGTTTCAGGGACTTGGCGCGGTCGGCTATACCCGAAATCCGGTCCTGATCTCTGCGCCGTCGCAGGCTGGCCAGCGTGTGTTCAAGCTGCGCATGGCGGCGTCGCGTGCCATCCGTCAGGTGTTGCCCGGCGATGTCGGAGGGTTTGCTGCCGCGGTCACCACCGGTGATCGAAGCGGTGTCAGCCAAACGGCGCTCCAGGCCTTGCGTGACAGCAACCTGGCCCATTTGTTGGCGATTTCCGGACTGCACATGGGGCTGTTGGCCGGGTTTGTTTTTGGCCTGCTGCGGGTCGGCCTGTCGCTGATCCCGTCGGTGGCCTTACGCCTGCCGGTCAAACGGATTGCAGCGGCCGGAGCCTTGGGTGTCGCCGCCGGGTATCTGGTCCTGTCAGGCGGCAACGTGGCCACAGAACGTGCCTTTGTCATGGTCGCGGTTGCGCTTGGTGCGGTGATGGTGGACCGCCGGGTCTTTAGCCTGCGCGCTGTTGCCTTGGCGGCGCTGATCGTGCTGGTGCGCCGCCCGGAAACACTGTTGGGTCCGGGGTTTCAGATGTCTTTTGCGGCCACAACCGCCCTGGTTGCTGTGTTCGGCTGGATCCGAGAGGCCGAGATCTCGTTGGGTCCGCCCTGGTTGCAGCCAATTCTGGGTGTGGTGATTTCTTCGGCCGTCGCGGGGGCGGCGACTGGCCCCGTCGGCGCAGCGCATTTCAACGCCATGGCGCATTATGGCCTGATCGCCAATCTGGTGTCGGTGCCATTGATGGGGGTGTTGGTGATTCCGGCGGCGGTGGCGGCGCTGTGCCTGTGGCCCATTGGATTGGGATGGATCGGGTTAAAGGTGATGGGGTGGGGATTGGCGTGGATTCTCGAGGTCGCACGGGTAGTGGCCGGGCTGGACGGGGCAAAGGGATATGTTGTCAGCCCGGACCCGGTGGTTCTGCCATTGATTGGGCTGGGTTTTCTGGTGATCATTCTATGGCAGGGACGTCTGAGAGGCGTCGGTCTGGTTCCTGTTGTTCTTGGTTTTGCGCTTTGGACCCAAACGGTTCGCCCCGAGGTGCTGATTGACGCCAATGGTGCATTGGTGGGGGTGATGACGGATCAGGGCCGGGCGCTGTCCAAACCCAAGGGCGCGGGGTTTGTTGCCGGGATCTGGCTCGAAAATGACGGGGATGGCGCGGATCAGACCAGTGCAGCCAGCCGCTGGGACGGACACAAGACCAGGATCCGCCGGATGCGCCTGGGGCAACGCGAGTTGGTCCATGTGATCGGCAAACGGGCCGTTGCCGATTTTCAGGAGTGCAAGGCGAACCAGATTGTCGTTGCCTCTGTGCCCATGGATCTGCAGGGCCCTTGCGCGCATTTTGACCCGGCGCACCTGCGCGAAACCGGCAGTATTTCGGTGACAGATGGGCAGCTGAAAACCGCGCGCCAGATATCGGGCACCCGGTTGTGGACCGGTTTCTAGGGTGCAGGCCCCATTGTTTCGGCACCTTTAGCTGCGCTTCCATGACCTCGCAACAGTCTGGGTTGGGCCGGCCATAGCTGTGTTACGGACAAGCGGCGTATTCCACTGACATGGACTGCGCTGCTCTACAGGTTAAGCGGGGTGGCTCATCGAGCGAGTCGCATTGTTTCGAAGACAAACTGTTCCTGGGCAGAGGCATCGAGTCTCAGAAAAATACGGACAAACTGGCAGCATTGGATCAACGCACCCAGACGCCAAGCGCGTCCGGACCCGCAAGATGCCCAGGCTCAGTAGGTCCGAATCAACCCGACCAACCGGCCCTGAACCTTGACCTGTTCCGCAGGATAGACCCGAGTTTCATAGGCCGGGTTCGCCGCCTCGAGCGCAATCGAATGGCCGTGGCGCAGAAAGCGTTTCAGCGTCGCCTCGTGATCTTCGACAAGGGCAACGACGATATCGCCGTTGTCGGCCGTGTTCGATTCACGGATCACCACGATGTCACCATCGTTGATCCCGGCTTCGATCATCGAATCGCCCTTGACCTCTAACGCATAATGATCGCCCGAGGCGGATAGCATCTGATTGGGAACAGCAACCTGGTGCGACACCTGACTGATGGCTTCGATGGGTACACCGGCGGCAATGCGGCCCATAACCGGCAGTTCCACGGCCGTCATCACCATTGGTTCCGTATTGGCCGGGCGGCTGGAGTTGGGTTTGTTGCCTTCGATGACCCGCGGTGTGAAACCGCCGCTGTCATGGCCCAGGCTGTCGGGCAGGCGGATGATTTCAATGGCGCGGGCCCGATGGGCCAGTCGACGGATAAACCCGCGTTCCTCCAACGCCGTGATCAGACGGTGGATTCCGGATTTGGATCGCAGATCCAACGCGATCTTCATTTCATCAAAGCTGGGCGGAACACCGTCCTTTTTCATGCGTTGATGAATGAATTCCAGCAGTTCCAGCTGTTTCTTGGTCAGCATTCGGTGACACCCCCTGGCCTGTGGTTGGTCCATACGTTTGGTTTTGTTCTACGCATGTTCCCGTTTTGTGTCAACAGTGTTGCTGCTTTGGTCCAATGGGCGGCGCACCCGCCCGTTTCTGGTGATGGGCAGCAAGGCGGTGAACGTCAGGCCCGGATTTAAACGGCTAAAGCGGCAGATAGGCCACGGGCTCTCCGATGGCCCGGGCCGGGTCATTGGCAGGACGCACCAGCAGGGCATCGGCGCGGGCCAGAACAGACAACATGGCGCTGTCCTGGTTGTCAAAGGCGGCAATCCCGTTACGGTCCAATTGCGCGCGCATATAATGTTCGCGCGGACCATTCGCGGCGAGCGGCGCAGTCAAAGGCGCAGTCATCAGATCGGCCTGTGTGGTGTCCTGACCCATCATGGCACGGATCATCGGTTTGATGAAGATTTCGGCGCAAATCATTGCAGAGACAGGATTTCCGGGAAGCCCGACCATCGCAGACCGACCCAGTTTTCCGGCCATCAGCGGTTTGCCGGGACGCATGGCAACCTTGTAAAATGACCGCTCCATTCCCAGTTCCGCCGACACTGGCGCGACCAGATCGTGATCGCCAACCGAGGCCCCGCCGATGGTGACGATCAGATCGGCGCTGCTGGCCAGCTCAAAGGCGGTCTTTAGGCTGGTCACCGTGTCGCGGGCGATTGGCATGATGCGGACGTCTGCTCCCACTGTTTCCAGCATGGCCTTGAGCCCAAAGGTGTTGGATACGATGATCTGATCGGGGCCCGGTGTTTCGCCCGGCATGACCAACTCGTCCCCGGTTGAAATCAGCGCGACAATCGGTTTGCGCGCGACAGGGACGGTTGGAATGTTCATCGCAGCCATCAGGGCAATGTCTTCGGCGCGCAAAGACAGCGGGGGGGCGATAGTGGTGCCGGTGCTGAAATCGCCGCCTTCGGCACGGATATTGTCCTTTTCACCCGGTTCGTTCGCGATGGTGATCAGATCGCCGGTGCGGGTGATGTCTTCTTGTATGACCACAAAGTCTGCCCCGTCAGGCACCGGTGCTCCGGTAAATATACGCACGGCCTGTCCTGGCCCGACGGTCCCGTTAAATGAATGCCCGGCGGCGGCTTCGCCAATGACCTTGAACATGGCGTGGCGTTCGACTTCGGCCCGTTTCATTGCGTATCCGTCCATCGACGAGGCGGCAAACGGCGGCTGATTGCGCCGGGCTGTGACCGGCCGGGCCAAAACCCGACCCGCAGCCCTGATCAAGGGAACGTCTTCGACCCCCAAAGGGGCTGTCAGCGCCAAAAGCAGCACGCGGGCTTGGGTGACGGTGATCATGGTGCTTCGTATCGCCCGGATTTTCCGCCGTCCTTGAGCAGCACCTTGATACCGCCGATTTCCATTGCCTTGTCCACCGCCTTGGTCATGTCATAAACCGTGAGCGCCGCGGTCGAAACCGCGGTGAGCGCCTCCATCTCGACACCGGTCTGGCCGGTGGTTTTGACGGTGGCTTCGATCCGGACGCCCGGCAGGTCCGGATCCAGCGTCAGTTCCACGGCAACCTTGGTCACCGGCAGCGGATGGCACAGCGGAATCAGGTCAGGCGTCTTTTTGGCACCCATGATCCCGGCGAGACGGGCAACACCCAGAACGTCACCTTTTTTGGCGCGTCCTTCGCTAATGATATCAAAGGTTTCCCGTGCCATCTTGATGTATCCAGCAGCGACAGCCACGCGGGAGGTCACCGCCTTGTCCGAGACATCAACCATATGGGCGTCGCCCTTGGTGTCAAAATGCGTCAGCGACATTAGATGGCTCCCGGGATCAAAGGATTGGCAAGCAGATCACGTGTGGCCTGGGCCACGTCGTCCTGGCGCATCAGGCTTTCGCCAATCAGGAATGTGCGTGATCCATAGCGGGCCATATCGGCCAGATCTGCGGGCGTGAACAGGCCGCTTTCACAGACGATAGTGCGATCGGCAGGGACCAGTTTGGACAGGGTACGGGTGGTGTCCAGCGTGGTTTCAAAGGTATTGAGATTACGATTGTTGATGCCCATCAGGCGCGATTTCAAATGGCAGGCCCGTTCAAGCTCCTGCTGGTCGTGCACTTCGAGCAGCACATCCATGTCCCATTCAAACGCGGCCTGTTCCAGTTCGGCGGCCTGGGAATCGCTGACCGAGGCCAGGATGATCAGGATGCAATCGGCCCCCAGGGCGCGGGCTTCGGCGACCTGATAGGTGTCATACATGAAATCCTTGCGCAACGCAGGCAGCGAACAGGCATTTCGCGCCGCTGTCAGAAAGGATTTGTCGCCCTGAAAGCTGGGCGTGTCTGTCAGTACCGACAGGCAGGTGGCTCCGCCCGCTTCATATGCCCGCGCCAGGTCAGGCGGGTTGAAATCGGCACGGATCAGGCCTTTGGAGGGGCTGGCTTTCTTGATTTCCGCGATCAGGCCATAGCCATGCTGTTTGGCGCGAAACAGCGCATCGGCAAAGCCACGGACCGGGCTGGCGTCGCGTGCCAGGGCTTCGATCTCGCTCAGCGGTTTGGCCGCTTTGTCGGCGGCCACTTCTTCGAGCTTGTAGGCTTTGATCTTGTCCAGGATGGTTGTGCTCATGCCAGCGGCTCCGTTCATGCAGTCCAGTCGATTTGTTCCTCACCCCGGGCACGCAACCAATCGTTCACAGCCGAAAATGGCCGCGAGCCGAAAAAGCCGCGCCGCGCCGACAGCGGCGAAGGGTGGGCGGTTTTCAGGATCAGGTGATCGCCCGGATTGATATGGGTTGCAAGCTTTTGCGCCTGATTTCCCCACAGAATATAGGCAGTCGGACGCTGTGATGTGCGTGCCAGCACCTGATGCACCAATTTATCCCATCCCAGCGCCTTGTGGCCATTGGCCTCGCCCGTCGGAACGGTGAGTGCCGTGTTGAGCAGCAAAACACCCTTGTCAGCCCAGTCGCGCAGATCGGTCTGCTGTCTGGTGACGCCCAGATCGCTGTTCAATTCCTTTAGAATATTGCCCAGCGAGGCCAACCTGCCGGGAAAATCCGTAGGTATCGAAAACGCCAGCCCATCTGCCTTGCCGGGCGTGTGATAGGGGTCCTGACCCAGAATGACCACGCGGGTTTTTTCGGGGGGGGTGTGCTCTAACGCGGCAAAGCGTTGATGGGCAGGCGGCAGGATGGTGCGCGGATCGGCGTCAATGGCCGCCTGAATGGCGGGCCAATCCGTGTTGAAAAACGTTAGATCAGCCCATCCTTGAGGAATTTCGGTGCTCATGCGGCGGAAGTGATCCGGGCCACTGCTTCGATCTTGGCCTTGGCGGCACCGCTGTCGATGCTATGGGCGGCCTTGGCCACGCCATCGCGCAGGTCCGAGGCATGGCCCGCCACCACCAACGCCGCCGCCGAATTCAACAACACAGCATCGCGATAGGCCGACGGTGCGCCATCCAGCAGCGCGCGGAACGCCACGGCGTTGTCCTGGGGGCTGCCGCCGACAATCGCCTCGAACGGGTGAACCGGCAGGCCGGCGTCTTCGGGGTGCAGTTCGACATCGCGGATGCTGCCGTCCTCTTCCAAGGCCGATACCCAGCTAACACCGGTGATGGTGAGTTCATCGGTGCCGTCGGATCCATGCACCAACCAGGCCCGTTCGGATCCCAGCGTCTGGAGCGTTTCGGCCATGGGGCGGATCAGATCACGCGAAAACGCGCCCGTCAGCTGGCGTTTGACGCCTGCCGGATTGGTCAGTGGCCCCAGGATGTTGAAAATCGTGCGGGTTCCCAGCTCTGCACGTGTCGGCATCACATGGGCAATCGCCGGGTGATGCATGGGGGCCATCATGAAACAGATGCCCGCCTCTTTCAGTGCCTTCTCAACGACTTGGGGGCCAACCATCACGTTGATTCCCATCTGACCCAAGGCATCCGCCGCGCCAGATTTCGAACTGAGGTTGCGATTGCCGTGTTTGGCCACCACGGTTCCGGCACCGGCCACAACGAATGCGGTTGCAGTGGAAATGTTCAGCGTTCCCTTGCCATCGCCACCGGTGCCAACGATGTCCATGGCACCTGCGGGTGCAATCACGGCGTTGCATTTGGCCCGCATCACAGCGGCGGCAGCGGCGTATTCATCCACGGTTTCGCCACGGGTACGCAGCGCCATCAGCAGGCCGCCAATCTGGCTGGGCGTGGCTTCGCCTTCGAACAGGCATTTGAACGCGGTCTCGGCCTCGCTCCGGGTCAGGGGGCGGTCGGCAGCAGTGCCGATCAGCGGCTTCAGGGTCTCGCTCATGCGGGCACCTTCATGTCATTTAGAAAATTCTGGAGCAGGGCATGGCCATGTTCCGAAGCGATGGATTCCGGGTGGAACTGGACGCCGTGGATCGGCAGCTCCTTGTGTTGCAGGCCCATGATGGTGCCATCATCAAGCCAGGCAGTGACATCGAGGCACTCTGGCAGGCTTTCGCGTTCGACCACCAGAGAATGATAGCGCGTCGCCTCGAACGGGGTCGGCAGACCGGCAAACAGGCCAGTATTGGTGTGATGCATGGTGCCCATTTTGCCGTGTACGATTTCGTGACAGCGCACCACACGACCGCCAAAGGTCTGACCGATGGTTTGATGCCCCAGACACACGCCAAGCAGCGGCGTGCGGGTTTCGGCGGCGGCCTGTGTCAGGGCCAGACAGATGCCCGCCTGATCCGGATCGCAGGGGCCCGGGCTCAGCAGGATGCCTGCGGGGTTCATCGCCATGGCCTCCTGCACGTCGATGGCGTCATTGCGACGCACGACCATTTCGGCTCCCAATTCGCCCAGGTAATGCACCAGATTATAGGTGAATGAGTCGTAGTTATCGATCAGCAACAGCATGGCAGGCTCGTTCGTCATTAGGGCTGGTGGCACAAGGGCCAGCCGCAGTATAGTGGTCGCGACATACTTGTTCAGGGTTAGGCGGCAGCGTCAAGAGCACATAAAGAGCGCAACCCTGAAGCGCGGCTTGCTGCGGCGAAAAAACCGTGGTTAGGCAATACATGTGATTGAGGGAAGAAAACGGGCATGCGTGGATTTCTGGGTGGCGTCAGTATTGGGGCAATAGTTGCGGTGATCGGTGCGGTCGGGTTGTCGGTGATGACGCCCTTGCCGCCCCGGCCTGAGGTTGCAGTGGAGTCACCCGATGTGGTGATCCAGCCGCGCGATGCGGATGTCAGCCTGTCAAAACCGGCGGGTCAGGATGCGGATCTGGTCGAGGCGGCACCAACAGCGCCCAAGGACACAGACCCATCGGCTGGCGATCTGACAGCGTTGGCCCCATCGGTGATGGAACCGGCGGACAAACCCCAGGTGGGCGCGGCCTCGGAAGCCATCCCTGTTCTCGACCCCGAGGCCTCGGCACCGGAAATGACCGGCAGTCAGGATCAACCGGTGGTCCCATCGGACACACCCGAACAGACCCCGGATACCCCAGGCGCGGAAACTGCAGTGTCCACAGCCGTTGCCAATCCGGCGCAACCGTCCGTGCCACAGGTGGTCCCGGAAGGATCCGGTTTCGCCGAGCCGGCCCCTGCGGATCCCGAGAGTTCGGATCTGACCAAACAAACGGACCCGGCACCCGATGTCGCGGAAACGGTGGAACCCCTGGAGCCCGCAACCGAGGCCGCGCCACAAGTTGATACCTCGGTGGTCGAAGCCACACCCGAAGCCACGACCGAAGCCGCGCCAGAGCAACCTGCCCGGATTGCGGCCCTGCCGCAGACCGGAGCCGGAACCACCGGCACCGGCGCTCAGATCGGGACGCCGGTTGTTCCTTTGACCGACCGGGGTGCGGACCCCGAGAACACATCGGAGCCGGTCAGTGATGGTGCGCCATCCGCTGACATCGCACCAACTTCGCGACCGTTCGAAGCCTTTGCCGCGCCCTTTGACAACCCAGAGGGCAAGCCGTTGATGTCAATTCTTTTGATTGATGATGAACAGGCAATCGGTGCCGAAGCGTTGCTGGATTTTCCCTATCCGCTGAGCTTTGCAATCGACCCGTCCGACCCGGATGCAACGGACAAGATGGCCCGCTATCGCGCCGCCGGGTTTGAAGTGGTGGCGATGACGAATTTTGCGGCTGCGGCCACGGCAACGGATGCTGAAACAGCCCTGGAGGTCTGGTTTGCCAGCCTGCCTGAAACGGTCGCAGTATTGGAAGGCACCGGGAGCGGTATTCAGGGCAACCGGGCGCTGTCCGATCAGGTGACGGCGGTGGTCAAAGACACCGGGCGTGGGCTGATCACCCAGGACCGGGGGCTCAATACCGTGCAGAAGCTGGCGCAGCGGGACGGGGTGCCGTCAGGTGTGGTGTTCCGGGACTTTGACGGAGCCGGTCAGACACCGACAGTGATGCGACGGTTTCTGGATCAGGCCGCGTTCCGCGCCGGTCAGCAGGGTGCCGTGATCATGTTGGGTCGGGTCCGCCCGGATACGATTTCGGCGCTGTTGCTGTGGGGATTGCAGGATCGGGCCAGCCGGGTTGCCCTGGCTCCGATTTCGGCCAGCCTGGCGCTGAAGGCAGAGTAAGTCGCGCGGTGCGTGCCAGCACGCACCCTACATCTTGAGCACCAGGAGATCCAAAACATGCCCCATCTCACGGTCAATGGCGTGCGTCTACATTACACCGACAGCGGGCAGGGGGATGAAACCATCGTCTTTTCCCATGGTCTGTTGATGAGCGGCAGGATGTTTGACGCCCAGGTGGCGCAGTTCAGCAGCCGCTATCGCTGTATCACCTATGACCATCGGGGGCAGGGCAACAGCGACGCCCCCCTAGATGGCTATGACATGGAAACCGTGGCCGAAGACGCGGCCGCGTTAATCCGGGAGCTTGCAAACGGGCCGGTGCATTTTGCGGGGCTGTCGATGGGCGGTTTTGTGGGTATGCGTCTGGCGCTGCGCCATCCGGAGCTGCTGCGCTCGCTGATCATTCTGGAAAGCTCGGCCGACCCCGAGCCGGAAGACAACAAGCCCAAGTATCGCAAGATGAATTTCGTCGCCCGTTGGTTCGGTTTGGGGGTCGTGGTCGACAAGGTGATGCCGATCATGTTCGGGCAAAGTTTCCTGACCGACCCGGCGCGGGCCGCGCAAAAGGCGCAGTGGCGCGACCGGATCAAGGCCAACGATCGCAAGGGGATCGTTCGGGCAGTCAACGGGGTAATCGACCGGGTGGGCGTGTACCAGGACCTGGACCAGATCAGCACACCAACGCTGATCCTGGTGGGGGACGAAGATGTGGCCACGGTTCCGGCCAAATCCGAACGGATGCGTGATGCGATTGCGGGGGCTGAAATGCACCTGATACCGGGTGCCGGACATTCGGCGACCATCGAAGAGCCCGCAGCCGTCAACGCCCATATCAAAGCCTTCCTGGCGCGCGTCTGAGCGATTAGGGCCGATCCGGCCTTGGATTAGGGGGAATCCAATTTTTGTGGTACACTCGCTGGTGATTTTGAACCAAGCGATTTGAGGTGTGCCATGCGAAATTTGATTGCGGCTGTCGCGCTGTCCGTCAGCGCATTTGCCGGTGCCGGATTGGGAGCTGCTGAATGTGACCGGCAGATGTTTGCGCGTAACGGTCTGTTTTATTCCCCAAACGGTGATCCCGCCGAAGCCCTGCGTCTGGGACGGATCCGGTTCGGCGAGATCGGCCAGAGGAAACAGGCCAACATTCATCAGTTCAAGGGGCAGGTTCCTGCCGGATACCGCTATGGCGGGAAATTTTATCTGCGGTCGGGGGTCGGGGGCACCGATCATGTGCTGGTGCAGCCCAAAACCCATCAGGAGGCCGTCCTGATCCGGCGGATCAGCCACAGCGCTCAGCAGCTGGCGGGTTCGAAAAAGGCGCATTACGTTGCGCTGGGGCGGGCGGATCTCCCCTTTGGGCGCTGTGACGTGACCAATTCGGTCAAACAACAGGGGCTGCGCGAAGCCCAGCATTTCATTGAGAGCGGCCAATATGTTCTGGCCCATTCCGACGCGCGGGAATTGAAACGGGCCCCGGTTGTGGGCGAGAATTTCCATTTCACCTTTACCGGTCGCAACGGGTGCCAATACACCGGGCGCATTGTCGATCCCCAGGGCCAGCTGCGCACCAGTCAGGTGTATACCGGTCTCGAAAAAATAGCGATCAATGCCAAGGGGCAGTTGCTGATCGAACAGACTGCGCATGATGTGGCGCAGGTCTTTCTGCCCAGCCCAGCCTATGCGAGCCTGCCCCCGGTGCAACTGCCGGCAGATGCCGGATCGCCATATGTCGTGTCCAGCGTCGAAGCGAGCCTGTTTGATATCTCGGCCCATGACAATGGCGTGTGCCTGGAGATCCCGGCCCCGATTCCGACCGGAGATCTGAGCAGGTGGTTTTTCGGGGCTGTTGCAGCCGATAAAAAGGCCGCGATCCGCGCCGCCAAAACCGGCAATTGGCGACCGCATGTGACCGAACTACACTTCCAACAGATCGAAAACTCCAGCCAAAGCGCCTATGTCCGGCTGCAGTGGCCATCGTCCGCGGGGAACTGAGCCCATGCTGACAAAGGAAATGGAGAATATCCTGAAGGCCTTTCCATCGTTCATGTCCATGCTGTCGATGGCACGCAATCCGTTTGTCGAAAACCGATCAAACGAAGACACGATGGAAACCGTGACCAAGGCGATCTGGTTCGTGTTGCCGTTTCATTTCATGTCGTTTCTCGGCATGGTGCCGCTGGCCGGTGGGGACACGACATTGGTTTTGCTGATCGGCTTTATCTCTTTGCTGGGGCTCAGCTGGGTTGGAACGATTCTGGGCAGCCTGATGGGGGCGGTGAATGGGTGGGGTCCGATTCGTCGTGAAAACTGTGTGGCGTCCTGGGTATCGGCCCTGTTTGTCACCTGGTTCTTTTGTGTGCTGATCATGAGCGGGCTGAATGGCTATTTCTGGTGGAAATACGAAGATTTTGCGATTTGGCCCGAACTGTTTAATCGGATGGACAAGCTGCTGTTGAATACGCTGCTGTATGACTTTCGGGTCGAGGTCATAAGCATCGGCATCCCGTTGATCGCGGCGGGAGCGATGTTGTTGACGATCCCGCATGGTCGGCGCGGCACGCCCGGGCAGGCTTTGATCCTGGCGCTGGTATGCATGGTGTCCTGCACTGCGTTTATTCTGGCCAGTAAGGAATTGCTGGAGCCGATGACGCGTGTGGCGGGGGTGGGTCCGGTTGGGGCCGTGGCCGCGCTTGCACCGATCAACCCCTAGTTGGTCAAGCTCACGACCGGTGGGTAAAAAAACGGGGTCGCCCTAGTCTGGGCGACCCCGCTGAACTTGGCAGACATACAGCGTCTGATCTAGCCATTGCCGTTGCCGGTAAACCGACCTGCGTCCGCGGCGGCGCGGCGGATGGCGTTGGATTTATGCACGGTTTCCATATATTCGGCTTCGGGGTCGCTGTCATAGACAACGCCACCACCGGCCTGAATATATAGGGTCTGATCCTTGACCACGGCCGTGCGCAGCGCGATGCACATGTCCATGTCACCCCCGGCGCTGAAATAACCGACCCCACCGCCATAGACGCCGCGTTTTTCCGGTTCCAGTTCGTCGATGATTTCCATGGCCCGCACTTTGGGCGCGCCAGAAACGGTCCCCGCAGGCATCCCGGCAAAGAACGCATCCAGGGCGTCTTTGTCTTCGGCCAGTTCGCCGACGACATTGGACACGATGTGCATCACATGGCTGTAGCGTTCGATGATGAATTGTTCGGTCGGGCGTACGGTGCCGATTTTAGTCACACGGGCGGTGTCATTGCGGCCCAGATCCAGCAGCATCAAATGTTCTGCCAGTTCCTTTTTGTCGGCCAGCAGATCGGCCTCCAACGCCTTGTCCTCTTCGGGGGTTGCACCGCGGGGACGGGTGCCGGCGATCGGGCGAATGGTGACTTCGCTACCAAAGACGCGAACCAGGATTTCGGGGCTGGCACCCACCACCTGAAAACCGCCAAAGTTGAAGTAGAACATGAACGGCGACGGGTTGGTGCGCCGCAGCGAACGATACAGCGCAAAGGGGGGCTGACGAAAATCCTGCGACCAGCGTTGGGCCGGGACCACCTGAAAGATATCACCGGCGCGGATGTAATCCTTGGCCTTTTCGACCGCTGCCATATAGCCGTCTTTGGTGAAATTGCTAACCGGCGCCGCGATGTCATCGGCGTCGCCCAGATCGCGGGTTTCGGCGGGCATGGCGCGTTCCAGATCTCGCACCGCATCCATCACCCGTTCAGCGGCCTGGGCATAGGCGGCCTTGGCCGTCTGTCCGTCGCTGACCCAGGCGGGGGACACGACCGTGACCTCGCCTTTGACCCCATCCAGAACCGCCACAACCGACGGGCGCAGCATCAGCGCATCGGGCAGGCCCAGCGGGTCAGGGTTCACATTGGGCAGATGTTCCACCAGACGCACGGTGTCATAGCCCAGATAGCCAAACAGACCGGCCGCCGCCTGGGGCAGATCCTCGGGCAAATCAATGCGGCTCTCGCCGATCAGCGCCCGCAGATTATCCATCGGGTTGCCATCCTGCGCCGTGAAATCTTCGGCGTCATATCGCGCCGAGCGGTTCAGCTCGGAGAGCTCTCCGCGACAGCGCCAGACCAGATCCGGTTTCATTCCGATGATCGAATAGCGGCCACGCACTTCGCCGCCAGTGACCGATTCCAACATGAACGCATCCTTTTGCGCGCCTGTCAGTTTCAGCATCAGCGACACGGGCGTGTCCAGATCCGCGGCAAGCCGCGTATAGACAACCTGGTTTTCGCCCGCCTCATAGGCGCGGGCAAAGCTGTCGAAATCGGGGGTCAGGGCCATGGGTTTGGTCTTTCGAATACGCGGGGATTACTGGAAGCTGGCCGCGACGGCGTTCAATGCCTGCTGGTCCACCCGGGGGCTGGCCCGCATCTGGGCATCCGTGGCATAAGCTGTGAACAGCGCCTGTCCCAGCGCCTGATTGACCTGGATTTGCAAGGCCTGGGTCAGCTGGGTCAGATCGTCGGTCTGTTCCGGTGGCAGAGCCTCGTCCAATTGAACGATCAGAACCTGTTCTCTGTCCTGAACTATCCGCAGATCACCGGGTTCCATGTCGAACACCTGGGTCATCAGATCTGCCGGGGCATTGTCAATAAAGGCGGTTCGGGTCAGACCATTTTCCACTTTGACCGGCAGGCCGGTGGCCAGGAAATCACCCGAGGTGACCAGGTCGGCCAGAATACGGTCGGCTTCGGCGGTCAACGCCTGGGTCAGGCGATCAGCCTGAACTGCGGCCAGCACCTTGGCCTTGGCGTCTTCAAAGGGTTCTGGACGGGGCGGCAGCACGCTGTCGAGCCGCAGGGCAAACAATCCGCCGTCTTCGAGAAACTCGACCGTGGGGAAATCCGTGGGCTGAACTGCTTCGGCGATTGAACGGAAGGCGCTATAGGCGGCGATGCCGTCATTGCTGTCGGCGGTCCAGTCGATCTTGCCCAGGGCGAGATCGGTTTCATCGCCCAGCTCTTCGAGGGTGGCACCACCGGCCAACAGGTCGTCGATGTTTTCGGCCTGTGATTCCACCAGACGGCGGGCGCGTTCGCTGGCCAGCTCTTCGCGTAGCTCAGGTTCGGCCTGTTCGAATGTGGTGGTGCGGGCATCAAAGCGTCCATTGACCCGGAACAGGGCTGCGCCCAGATCGCTGGGCAGGGGACCAACAACATCCCCCACTTGGGCGGCAAAAATCGCCTCGCCAGCGGCACCCAGATCGCCCAGGGTCACATCTCCCAGATCCACGTCCGACAGGGTCAGGCCGCGTTGTTCGACCAATAGGTCGAAATTGGTGCCGTTTACTTCGATCTGGGCCATTGCATTCGATGCTGCGGCATCGTCGGCAAACACCAGACGTTCCACCAATCGCCGTTCCGGGGTCTGATACAGGTCGGCGCGTTGGTCATAAAGCTCACGCAGGGCGGTTTCGTCCAGTTCGACCTGATCCACCAGCATATCGGGGGTCAGGCGGGCATAGGTGATCTGTTTGGTTTCCGGCAGGGTGAACTGATCGGGGTTGCTCTCATAAAAGGCCCGCAGGTCCGCGTCGCTCGGCATGACCTGTGTCAGTACCACATCTTCGGGTGTGACACGGGTCCAGGTAAAGCTGCGCCGCGCGCCAATGTAATCGGTCAGGGTGTCGATCAGCGTGTGGGGCATCTGCACGCCGGTCAAGATAGCGCCCTGAACCAGGGTCCGGGCCGCTTCGGAGCGCAGATCCGTTTCGAATTCCACTTCGCTCAGTCCGATCTGATCCAACTGATAGCGATAGGCTTCGCGGTCAAAGTTGCCCTGGATGTCCTGAAAAGCGTCGATTTCAAGGATTTCGCGCTGCACGTTTTCGTCACCGATCGACAGGCCCAGTTCGGCCACTTCGTGATCCAGCGCGGCCAGGGTGATCAGGCGGCTCAGAACAACCCGGTCCAGACCCAATTCCCGCATCTGGGACATGGGCATGGCCTGACCGGTCTGGGCCTGAACAGCGTTCTGTTCGCGTTGCAATTCACGGGCATAGGATTGAACGTCGATCTCCTGATCGCCGACCAGGGCAACCGATGTGACCGAGCCCGAGAAATTAACGGCACCAAATCCGGCCAGGCCGACAATCAGCATCCCCATCAGGATCCAGACCATGGTTTTCGAGATACTTTTCATGCCTAAGGCCATGTTGCCCCCTTGTTGGCGTCCTGTTAGCGCGTGCGCTGCCTGTAAATGTTGCGGCCCTGTCTACGACGCACACCACAGGGGGGCAAGAGGGCCAGTCAAGTTCAGAAGCTGAGGTTGGCGAGCCGGTCAAACAGCTGGGCGATACCGTCGCGATCAATATTGGCAAACGCGATGCGGAATTGACGTTTTCCGCCGGGGTCGTCGTCGGGCATGAACATGGTTCCCGGCAGCATCAGAACAGAGGCCTCGTTCACCAACCGTTGTGCCATGTCCAGCGAAGACATGTCGAATGGGTGTTCAACATAGGCGAAATAAGCCCCCAGCCCCAGCAGCTTCCATCCCTGAGCCTCAAGCACGGGGAAGTGATCGGCGATGGCGCTCCGGCGGTCCAGAATTTCAACACGTTCGCCGGCGACCCAGTCCGACAGATTTTCGATTCCCCAGGTGGCCGCAATCTGACCCAGCTGGTTGGGGCAGATCGTGACCGTGTCGAGAAATTTCTCCATCTCGTACAGCAGGCCCGGTGCCGTCGCGATGGCACCGACCCGATGTCCGGTCAGGCGGTATGCCTTGGAAAAGGAATAGAGATGGATCAGCGTATTGTCCCACTCGGGGCTCGTAAACAGATCATGGGGCGCGCCATCGCGGCTGTCGAAATCGCGATAGGTTTCATCCAGAATCAGTTTGATACCGTTGGATTTAGCCAATTCGTAAAAAGCGCGGATCATTGGGGCGGGATATTCGACACCACAGGGATTGTTGGGGCTGACCAACGCGATGGCGCGGGTGCGCTTTGTAATCAGCGCAGCGGCATGCGCAGGGTCGGGCACCATGTCTGGTCCTGTCGACAGCGCGATTGCCGCCACCCCGGACATGTCCAGCCACATTTTATGATTGAAATACCAAGGGGTTGGGATGAGGATCTCATCCCCATCGCTACATAGGGCGGCAATGGTCGCGGCAAAGGCCTGATTGCAGCCCGACGTGATGGCGATCTGATCTGAGTGGATATGCGCGTCATAATGGTCGGACATCTGCCCGGCCAGCGCCGCCCGCAATGCTGGCCGCCCCAGAACCGGGCCATAAAGATGGCTGTCGTCCGTGTCGATTGCCGCACGGGCGATGGCCTGGCGCAGCGGCAAGGGCGGCGGGTCGATGGGCGCGGCCTGGGACACGTTGATCAACGGGCGATCCGCCGGGAAATCCGCGTTCTGCACCCAGCGGCGGGATTCCACGATTGGAGACACAAAAGTCGAGTGGGTTCGAGGGATCGTCATACGCGCAGCCTGTTGGGTTTTGTTATCTGGTTGTGGTCTCCAGCTTCACCACAATGTCGGCTGTTCAGCAAACAAAAACGCTCCCACTGTGGGGAGCGTTCTCCAAGCGAATGCCTGACGGACGGTTCCGCAGATCAATCGGTGCCGCGATAGGGTTCGACATATTGCAGCGCCATGTCCCACGGGAAAAAGATCCAGGTGTCCTGGCTGACCTCGGTGATAAATGTATCGACCATCGGGCGGCCTTTTGGTTTGGCATAGACGGTGGCGAAATGCGCGTTTGGATACAACGCGCGCACCAGTTCCAGGGTTTTGCCGCTGTCGACCAGATCGTCGATGATCAGAACGCCGGTGCCATCGCCCATCAATGCCGCATCGGGGGCCTTCAGCACTTCGGCTTCGCCCTGGGCCTGGTGGTGATAGGATTTGACGCTGACGGTGTCGACAGTGCGAATGTCCAGCTCGCGGCTGACGATCATTGCGGGTGCCATGCCACCGCGGGTGATCGCAACCACTGCGCGCCATGCACCGTCATCCGGCCCCTGGCCATCCAGCCGCCAGGCCAAGGCGCGGGAATCGCGATGGATCTGGTCCCAGCTGATGTGAAAGCCTTTTTCGTGGGGCAGACGGTCGGTCATGGTTCGGATCCTTATCGTTCGATCAACAGTCGCAGACCCAACGTGCCCAGCAGGGCGGCGGCTATGCGATCAATCAGAGGTTTCAGCCGCAGATACCCGGCGCGGGCCGGCGGCGTGGAGAGCAGCAGGGCAAATGTAGAGTAGAACAACAATTCGATCGCCAGGTGATTGGCGACGATCATCGCCTTTTCCCACAGCTGCAACTGCGGTGGGAAAATGACCAACAGGACAGCCGAGGCAAAGAGAACTGCCTTGGGATTGGCCAGATTTACCATCAGTCCGGTGACAAAGGCACGCCGGGCAGGGGGCAGGTCGGTATTCTGGGTCATGGGGGCACGTGCGTTGCGCCACATGCCGATGGCCATCCAGATCAGATAGGCCGCGCCAGATACCTTGAGCAGCACATAAGCCCAGGGAAACAGGGCAAACACGCCTTCCAGCCCCAGCAACGCCAATGTGGTCCACGCAGCCGCCATGATCGCCAGACCAAACCCGGTGATCAGCCCCCGCGAGGCCCCACCAGTCAGCGTGGCCCGCAATGCATACAGCAGCGCAGGCCCCGGGCTGGCGATGGCGACCAGCAGGGTCAGGTTAAAGGCGATGAGATGGGTCAGCTCCATGGTCTGAATCAGCCCTTTTCGATATCGGGCGCATCTACGGCCTTCATGCCGACCACATGGTAACCGGCATCGACATGCAGGTTTTCACCGGTGACACCGGATCCAAGATCGCTCAGCAGATACAAAGCCGATTTACCGACGTCTTCGGTGGTGACATTGCGGCGCAGGGGCGAATTGTATTCGTTCCACTTCATGATGTAGCGGAAATCGCCGATGCCGCTGGCGGCCAATGTCTTGATCGGGCCGGCCGAAATGGCGTTGACGCGGATGCCGTCCTTGCCCAGATCTTCGGCCAGATATTTTACCGATGCTTCCAGCGCAGCCTTGGCCACACCCATGACATTGTAATGCGGCATTACCTGCTCGGCACCGTAATAGGTCAGGGTCAAGGCACTGCCGCCTTCGGACATCATCTTTTCCGCGCGCTGCATCACGGCGGTAAAGGAGTAGACCGAAATATCCATGGTCATCTGGAAATTACCGCGGCTGGTGTCGACATAGCGACCCCGCAGTTCGTTCTTGTCCGAAAACCCGATGGCGTGCACCAGAAAGTCCAGCTTGCCCCATTTTTCCTCGAGCGCGGCAAACAAGGCGTCCATTGACGCTTCGTCGCCCACATCACAGGGGAGCACAATGTCGCTGCCCAATTGTGCAGCCAGCGGATCAACCCGTTTCTTGAGCGCGTCCCCCTGATAGGAAAACGCCAGTTCGGCCCCGGCTTCTGCACAGGCTTTGGCAATGCCCCATGCAATGGATTTGTCATTGGCCAGGCCCATGATGAGACCACGTTTCCCGGCCATCAATTGATTTGTCATTCAGGTTCTCCACCCGTGTGTATTGATTGACAGACCTTTAAGTTATCAAACTCCGCTCATCAAGGGTGCCCGGGCTTGCCGGATATTGACTTGGGTTCTACGGTGCCGGGGAAAACGACAAAAGGTGTGACATGTCAGATCGTGCAGGAATATTTGCAGGCGATGATCCGTTCGAAATTGCCCGAACCTGGTTGGCGGCGGCCGAGGCCGAAGAAGTGAATGACCCCAACGCGATTGCGCTGTCGACGGTCGATGCAAACGGGATGCCGAATGCGCGTATGGTATTGCTCAAAGAGATCGAAGCGGATGCCTTTGTCTTTTATACCAATTATGGCAGCGCAAAAGCGCGCGAGATCGACGCCACGGGCAAGGCCGCGTTTGTCATGCATTGGAAATCGCTGCGCCGTCAGGTTCGGGTGCGCGGTACAGTGACGCGCGAAGAAGGGCCCCAGGCGGATTCCTATTACAAATCCCGGTCGCTCAAGAGCAAATTGGGGGCCTGGGCGTCCAAACAATCCCAGCCGCTGTCCAGCCGCGCGGGGTTGGTCGCAGAAGTTGCAAAAGTGACCGCGATGCATGGTCCCAACCCGTCACGTCCCCCATTTTGGGGGGGATTTAGGTTACACCCGACAGAAATCGAATTCTGGGCGGACGGGGCGTATCGGCTGCATGATCGGTTTGTCTGGCGGCGTCAAAACCTTGATGATGCTTGGGAAATTGCCCGACTGAGCCCCTGATATTCACGTATCGCGAATTGCAAGAGTATGAAAAGTCTTGAAATTTTCGGCTTGAATTCCCCCTGCAAAATCGCGCATCTCATCAGAGAAGCGTATAAACTAGAACTTTCGGTGGAAGTGTGGTGGCAGAAGATCTGAGCAGTATGTACCACGTCAAAGGGGTCGTGAAGTGGTTTGATCCAGCCAAGGGCTATGGGTTTGTCCTGGCTGATGAAGGTGGCCCCGACATCTTGTTGCATGTGAATGTGTTACGGAATTTCGGGCAGAGTTCGGTGACGGACGGTGCGGAAATCGAAATCGTGACGCATCGCACCGACCGGGGCGTGCAGGCCGTCGAAGTGGTCAGCATTTCGGCCCCCGACCGTGAAGCGACAACCGGTTTGAGCGATTTTGCCGAAGTGGACGAGAGCACGCTACGGGACTTGCCCTTGGAACCGGCCCGGGTGAAATGGTTCGACAAGGGCAAGGGGTTTGGCTTTGCCAATGTATTCGGCAGCAACGAAGATGTGTTTCTGCATGTCGAAGTGTTGCGCCAATCGGGATTGGCGGACCTGCAACCGGGCGAAGCTCTGGCCATGCGGGTCATGGACGGAAAACGCGGTCGCATGGCGGCCGAGGTGCATTCCTGGGAAACAGCACTGAACGGTGATGATGAGGCTGAGTGACAGTTTAAAGGGTGCAGCGCTGATACTGGCCGCTTTGACCCTGGGTTGGGCCGAAGCAGCCCGTGCCGCGTGTTCTGACAAGACGGTCGATCTGAGAGGCGATTGGGGGCAGGCGGGATTCGTTGTCGAACTGGCCGACACTGCCGAGGAACGATCCCAGGGTCTGATGTTTCGCGAAACAATGGCGCGCCGGTCCGGGATGCTGTTCGTATATGACCAGCCCCAGCGTGCCGTGTTCTGGATGAAGAACACGCTGATTCCCCTGGATATGATTTTTACGGATCGTGCGGGACGGGTGACCCATGTCCATCATGACGCGATTCCCGGCGATTTGACGCCGATTGATGGCGGCCAACAGGTTTACGCGGTGCTGGAAATCAATGCCGGCTTGGCCCGTCAGTACGGGATCAATGTCGGGTCTGAACTGCGCCACAAAATATTTTCAGATGGACCGGCGATTTGGCCCTGTTAGGGGTTTCCAAATCAGATTGGTGTCGCTAGTAAGACGCCACTGATCGGGGCGTGGCGCAGTCTGGTAGCGCACCTGTTTTGGGTACAGGGGGTCGTAGGTTCGAATCCTGCCGCCCCGACCAGTAAAACTTCTGAATATCGTTGTGTGAACCCACACTCTGCCTCTGGCAGGGTGCACACGACGATTCGGGATTGTGTCTGCTTCCCCCTCTATATGCCACATCTAGTGCCCGGTGCTGATCCCCAAGTGACGTCACGGTGAGTCTCTGCCAAAGCGCGAAATGCGGGCCTCTGGGGGCGATATTTCGGCAACATGCAGGGGTGGTCCGAACAAGGTTAAAAAAAAGTTTCGCCGTTAATACTTCCTAACAAAACCCTAACGTCTCGCGCTGGACCCTGTGAACAAGTTCGGCCAACCCGCTCTTGAAACGTATAAAATCAGGACCGCGACCCGGGTCGTGTTTTGCGGCGGCTTTGGGATGGATCTGTGGATGAATCATCTACGGCACCTGACCGGCGCAAAGCCAATTTTGGGTCAAGAGGGAAAGCGGGCAAGGGGGCTGAATAATTTCATTGACCAGCTATGGGGGTATACGTCAAATTGTGGGGGCTGACAGCGTGGCTACTAAATCTGGTATCAAAGCCAGAAGCCCGGTTCAGACGGGGATAGAAAACCAACTGGAATATTTTGGCTGATGCGCCAAAGGATTGCGTGGCCGTTCGCGGACCGCTTCTGGCTGTTTCCTGCCCGGTTTGACCGTCGGCGCAAACGCTGGGACGCAGGGCTGTGCAGGCCCAAACTGAAAACACAAACGGCTGGAGACGTTGGGGCAATGAAGATCGAAAGAAAATTTACCAAGGCCGGGCAGGATGCATATGCAGAGCTGGATTTCGCAGGTGTCACCTCGGAAATCCGCAACCCGGACGGCAGTATCGTCTTTCGACTCGAGAACATCGAGATTCCCACCAGCTGGAGCCAGGTCGCCAGCGATGTGATTGCCCAGAAGTATTTCCGCAAAGCGGGCGTCCCCAACAAGATCAAGACCGTGCGCGAAAAAGGTGTGCCCGAATTCCTGTGGCGGTCTGTTCCGGCCGAAAACAACACTGGATTTGGCGGCGAAACCTCGTCCAAGCAGGTGTTTGACCGTCTGGCAGGGGCCTGGACCTATTGGGGCTGGAAGGGCGGCTATTTCACCACCGAAGAGGATGCCCGCGCCTATTTCGACGAAATGCGTTTTATGCTGGCCACGCAAAAGGCCGCGCCCAACAGCCCACAGTGGTTCAACACCGGCCTGCATTGGGCCTATGGCATCGACGGCCCGGCCCAAGGGCACCATTACGTCGACCACAAATCCGGCAAGCTGACCAAATCCAAATCCTCCTATGAACATCCCCAACCGCACGCCTGTTTCATTCAGGGTGTGTCGGACGATCTGGTCAATGACGGCGGCATCATGGATCTGTGGGTGCGCGAGGCACGCCTGTTCAAATATGGGTCGGGGACGGGCACCAACTTTAGCCACTTGCGTGCCGAAGGGGAATCTCTGTCCGGTGGCGGCAAATCGTCAGGCCTTATGGGGTTCCTGAAAATCGGTGACCGTGCTGCGGGTGCAATCAAATCGGGCGGGACCACCCGGCGCGCAGCCAAGATGGTGATCGTCGACGCCGACCACCCCGATATCGAAGATTTCATCCAGTGGAAGGTGCTGGAAGAGCAAAAGGTTGCGTCGATCGTCGCGGGATCGAAAATGCACGAAAAGATGCTGAACGGCATCTTTGACGCAATCCGCACCTGGGACGGTGCCGAAGTCGATGCCTATGACCCGGCCAGCAACGACAGCCTGAAACAGGCGATCCGCGAAGCCAAAACGGTGATGATCCCGGAAACCTATATCAAACGGGTTCTGGATTATGCCAAACAGGGCCACACCAGCATCGAATTCCCGACCTATGACACCGATTGGGATTCGGAGGCCTATAATTCGGTTTCAGGGCAGAATTCGAACAACTCGATCCGGGTCACCAATGGGTTCCTGCACGCGGTGGAAAAAGACGCCGATTGGGAACTGATCAACCGCACGGATGGGCGTGTTTCCAAAACCGTCAAGGCGCGCGATCTGTGGGAAAAGGTCGGCCATGCAGCCTGGGCCTGTGCCGATCCGGGTATCCAGTACCACGATACGGTCAATGAATGGCACACATGCCCCGCCGATGGTGAAATTCGTGGTTCAAACCCCTGTTCGGAATACATGTTCCTGGATGACACCGCCTGTAACCTGGCGTCGATGAACCTGCTGACCTTTCTCAAGGACGGCAAGTTCCAGGCCGAGGATTACATGCATGCGTCGCGTCTGTGGACCGTGACCCTGGAAATCAGCGTGATGATGGCGCAATTCCCGTCCAAGGAAATCGCGCAGCTGTCTTATGACTTCCGCACGCTGGGTCTGGGCTATGCCAATATCGGCGGTCTGTTGATGAATATGGGCTACAGCTATGACAGCGACGAGGGACGCGCCCTGTGTGGCACCCTGACCGCGATCATGACGGGCGTCGCCTATGCCACCAGCGCCGAAATCGCCCGCGAATTGGGCCCGTTTGCGGGCTATAAACGCAACGCCGACAACATGCTGCGGGTCATCCGCAACCATCGCAATGCGGCCTATGGCGCGTCGGATGGCTACGAAGATCTGGCCATCAAACCCGTACCGCTGGATCAGGGGAATTGCCCGGATCCGCGTCTGGTCGAACTGGCCATGGGCGCCTGGGACGAGGCGCTGGCTCTGGGCGAAAAACACGGGTTCCGCAACGCGCAGGCCACAGTGATCGCGCCGACCGGCACCATCGGGTTGGTGATGGATTGTGACACCACCGGAATCGAGCCCGATTTCGCGTTGGTCAAGTTCAAGAAGCTCGCCGGTGGCGGTTATTTCAAGATCATCAACCGCTCGGTGCCGGCTGCCTTGGAAAAACAGGGCTATTCCAGCGCCCAGATCGAAGAGATCATCGGCTATGCGGTGGGTCACGGCACCATCGGCAATGCGCCTGCGATCAACCATACCTCGCTGGCCGGGCATGGCTTTGGCCCCAACGAGCTGCGCAAGATCGACGAAGCGTTGGAAAGCGCCTTTGACATCCGGTTCGTGTTCAACCAGTGGACTCTGGGCGAAGAATTCTGTTCCGGTGTGCTGGGCATTCCGGCGACCAAGCTGAACGATCCCACGTTTGACCTGCTGCGCCACCTGGGGTTCACCCGGGCCGACATCGAGGCCGCCAACGACCACGTTTGCGGAACCATGACGTTGGAAGGCGCGCCGCATCTGAAGGAAGAGCATTATTCGATTTTCGACTGTGCCAACCCGTGCGGCAAAAAAGGCAAACGCTTCCTGAGCGTGAACAGCCATATCGACATGATGGCCGCCGCGCAGTCGTTTATTTCGGGGGCGATTTCGAAAACCATCAACATGCCCAATGATGCCACCATCGAAGATTGCCAGGCCGCGTACGAGCGCAGCTGGCAGATGGGGATCAAGGCCAATGCGCTGTACCGGGATGGCTCCAAGCTGAGCCAGCCGCTGGCAGCCGCGCTGGTTGAAGATGATGATGACGCCGCCGATATTCTGGAAACCGGATCGCAGCATGAAAAGGCTGCGGTACTGGCCGAAAAGATCGTCGAAAAGGTGGTGGTCAAGGAGATCATCAAATCGCACCGTGAAAAGATGCCTCACCGCCGCAAGGGGTACACCCAAAAGGCGGTTGTGGGTGGTCACAAGGTCTATCTGCGCACCGGCGAATACGAAGGTGGCACCCTGGGCGAAATCTTTATCGACATGCACAAGGAAGGCGCCGGTTTCCGGGCGATGATGAACAACTTTGCCATCGCCGTGTCCGTAGGCCTGCAATACGGCGTGCCGCTGGAGGAATTCGTCGACGCCTTTACCTTTACCAAATTCGAACCGGCCGGGATGGTTCAGGGCAATGACAGCATCAAAAATGCCACTTCGATTCTGGACTATGTGTTCCGCGAATTGGCGGTGTCCTATCTGGACCGCACCGATCTGGCGCATGTGAAACCTCAGGGGGCCACATTCGACGATCTGGGCCGTGGCGAGGAAGAGGGCGTGTCAAACGTGTCCGAGCTGAGCGAAACCGCCGCCACCAAATCGCTGGAAGTGCTGAAACAGATTTCGTCGACCGGATACCTGCGCAAACGGCTGCCCCAGGAGCTGGTTGTGCTGCAAGGCGGGCAGGGGGCCACGGCGCTGAACAGTGCGGTCGATCCCGAAGCGGCGTTGCAGGCATTGGTACCGGAAACCAACCCGGCCCCGGCCGCCGTCGCAGCCCCTCTCAGCATGGATGCCCGCGCCAAGGCCAAGATGCAGGGATACGAGGGCGAAGCCTGCGGCGAATGCGGAAACTACACGCTGGTGCGCAATGGCACCTGTATGAAATGCAACACCTGCGGTGCAACCAGCGGGTGTAGCTGACGACATCGCGTCCGCGCGGACGTGTAGGGGATCAAAGGTCACAGGCCGATGTCCCCGACGAACTCGGAGAGCAGGGGTGCATCCCACCCGGTCTCTCCAAACACTCAGGGTGGGGCGGAATCCAGTCCTTCTCACTCTCTCACGGGGCGGGTGCGCTCGCCCCCGACGACGTCCAGGCCGCAGGCAAAAAAACACCGGGCGGTCAACGAATAGAGCCTGGATGGCGAAACTAGGGGGAGCTTCGGCTCCCTTTTCTTTTTTGCCTGTGCCGACTCGGGTTTTGGTGCCCCTGTCGGGCGTTTTGAGCAAGACCTTGCCAGACCGACCATCCAAACCCTGTGTCAAACCGCCGAGCCATTTTCAGCCGACTTGGCTGTGCGGGTTGCCGCAAGGGAAACAGGGCGAATCCGGCAGAGATCGGCAGGAAATTCGACCTGAGGGCCGTGCCGGGTGTCGGCCCGGATCAGACATGGTCATGTCGGTCTTGTCCAACAGACGGACACACCAACAATCTGGAGAGTACCAAAATGAAACGTTTGACCATGCCCGCCGTAACCGCCCTGATCCTCGGCCTTCCGACATTGGGCTGGGCGTCTACGGCCGCCGATGCCAATGCCGATGGCGTGCTGAGCCTGGAAGAGGTGATGGTTGCCCACCCCGAAATCAACCCCGAAACCTTTGCCAGCATGGACGCCAATGACGATGGCGTTCTGGACGCTGACGAAGTCGCCGTGGCTCAGGAAGCAGGTCTGTTGCCAGCCACGGACGGCTAAGACACCCAAACCCACTCACGGTTGCAACAAGACCAGAGAGCAGCAGCTAGCGTATTGCCGACCCCCAGTTCAACCGGCAATCGAATCTCTGGTCGGTCACAGGGCGCGATTCTGTCGCGCCCTGTGGTGTTGGGCAACCACCTCTTGCCAATCGGGCCCCTGCCAATCGGGCGGGCCGCCCATTTCCTGCTGGCCCCTTTGGCCCTGATGGTGCATGTAAAAGAACGCTCACTACTCAGGTCCGTTCATGTCCCGACTAAAAAATCACGCCGCCCGCGATCAATGGATTCAAACCACGCTGCGCGCGTTACCGGCAGGGAGCAGCCTGTTGGATGTGGGGGCTGGGGAATGCGCCTACAAACCGTTCTGTGATCATCTGGATTACCTGGCCCAGGATATTGCCGAATACGACGGTGCCGGCGATGGCGTCGGGTTGCATACCGGTGAATGGGACACGTCGCGGCTCGACTTTGTGTGCGATCTGTATGACATTCCCGAAGACCGTCAATTCGACACGGTGTTCTGTTCCGAAGTTCTGGAACATGTGGTTGATCCGGTGCGTGCCATTGAAAAAATGGCCCGGTTGACCAAACCGGGTGGGCAGATGATCCTGACCGCGCCGTTCAATTCGCTGACCCATTTCGCGCCCTACCACTATTGCACCGGATTTTCGCAGTATTTTTACAAGCTGCATCTTGAGCGGTTGGGGTTCGAACTGCGTGAATTGACCGCCAACGGCGGGTTCTTCGATGTGATGGACCAGGAATTGGGACGGGTCACCCGGACCCGCAAACAGTTCAAGGCCGGCCCACGGGAGCCGTTGACCTGGCTGTTGACGTCCTTGGCGCGGCTGAATGTGCGGCTGATTGCGGCGCTGGATGGGGGACGCATGGACCGTCGTTCCGCTCAGCTGCAGACCTTTGGTTGGCATGTGATTGCACAAAAGAAAAAAGCCTGACGGCTTCTTTTCATCTTGCCAATAAAACTCCGGGGGTGCGGGGGCTGGCCCCCGCGACCTGATCTGCTGCGCAGGAATGACCTGCACAGCAGAACGTCTTAAGACGGCAGGTGAATGTTGAATGCCTGACGCAGGGCCATGTCCAACTCTGCATCGAATCGCGCCGGGGCGCGTTGGCTCAGGATCTGTTCTTTTTTGGCGATTGCCTTTTGGATCAGATCGGGTTTGCCAATTTCAACCCATTCCTTGGGTGAGGTCCGGTCGCCCAGCGAGGGGTAAACAAAATCCTGCTGCATGCGGCCAAGGGTTTGCTCAGTCCCCAGATAGTGGCCAGGGCCATTCAGACACACGTCCGCGATCTGATCCAGTGCCAGGGTGTCATCGCTGACCTCAATCCCACGCACACAGCGCATCGCCTGGCCCAGCAAATCGTCGCTCAGGATCAGGGATTCCAGGCAGAAGCCCAGCAACGAGGCATGCATGCCAGCCGCTTCGTAGACCATGTTCAATCCCGACAGACCCGCCATGACAGCAGAACACATCTGCTCCCACCCGGCCTGCATGTCTGGCAGTTTGGAATCGGCTGCACCCGCCGCCGCACCACCGGGCAGGTCATAAAACGCATGCATCTGGGCACAACCCGCCGTCAGCAATGCCTGTTCGCCTGACCCGACAGTCATCGCACCGGTGCGCAAATCCAGACCAAAGGGCCAGGTGCCAACGATCGCAGGCGCGCCGGGTTTCACGGCGTTTACATAAACCAGCCCGGCCAGACATTCGGCCACGGCCTGTACGATCGCACCCGCAGTGGTTGACGGAGCAGTTGCACCCGCCATACCTGCGGACAGCAGCAACACGGGCATGCCCGCCTTGATGCATTCCTCCATGACCTCGCAGCTTTCGGTCGCGAATTTCATCGGTGGAACGACAAAGCAGTTCGAATTCGACACAAACGGACGTTCGCGCCATTTGTCTTCGCCCCCGGCGATCATGTGCAGCATTTCCACGGCTGGTGCCACATAGCTGGGATCGGTGAACGAGGTGCCGACGTGTTTGAAGGTGCCCGAACACGCAGCATAGATGGTGTTCAGATCCATTTCCCGGTTATCCAGGATATCGCGGCACACCATCGGGCGCTGAACGAAATGGATATTGTCCAGATGGTCACAGATGCGGGCGGCGTCATGCAAATCCTGGACCGTCGAATCGCGGTAATCCCGCCCGTGCACGTCAACGATGGACACTGCCGCGCCGGCGGTGCCGTAGTGTACCTTGTTGCCGGACAGATCCAGATCGGTTTTGCCGTCGCGGCTGTAGAGCGTGACAGACCGATTGGCCATGGCCAGCGTATCTTCGACCAACGCACGTGGAAAACGGATGCGCCCGTCTTCGCCCAGGGTGCATCCGGCGGCGGTCAGATACTCGACACCGCTTTGCGGGGCGTCTGCCAGACCGATGGTTTCCAGCGCATCCAGCGCGGCATGGTGAATGCGCAGGACCTGTTCGTCGCTCAACGGTTTGTAGGTGCCGCCTTCCATGCCGGGGCGAATTGGGCGCAGGTGGTCGGGCAGGGCGGTGGCACGGGCGGAACGGCGTGCGGCGCGACCGCCTCCACGTGCTGGTTTTCCTGAGGGAGTCTGAGTGTTCATTGAAGAGCCTGTCGTCAGATGGGATTGTTTTGTGTGTGTGGTCGGATCACACCAATGTCGGCCGTCCCCGCGCCGCACGTCCCCGCGCCGCACCGATTGTGCGGTAGACTAGGCTGACAAAACACCGTTCACCCTGCATGGAACCCCCTGTTTAGGAGGTCGATAATAAATCCGGGAAACGGCGGATCTAGTCCATTTGCGACCTGAGTGAAAATACCGACATTTTTTTCACTTAGGAACATGGTTAAGAATACTTGGGGTTTTTGCCAGGAAAATTTCCAGGAGACCTTTATAAGGTATTGTAATTGTTTGGGTTTGCCGATTTTTCATTTTGATCTGAGAAACCTTTCCTTAAGGAGTCATGCCCAAAATCAACGGGAAGGAGACTCAAACGTGGCGATACGTGATCAGAGAGACCCCCGATCCATCATGGCGCGATTTGGCCGGATCGGTTGTATCGCTCTGGGGGTCGGGATCGGGGGCCTTGCCGGTATCGGAACAGGCTCGGCCGAAGGGTGGCTGCCCACCTCAACGGTGACACCCGCGCACCTGAGTGTGGGCCAGCGGGCCGACATGCCCGGTGGGGATGCCGTGTTCGGGGTCATGCTGCGCCGGGGGGAGCCCCTGTTCCAGCACCACACAGGACAGGCGCGGTCCGTTAATCAGGTTGCTGTGGGGACACGCTTTGGGTCTGGGGCCCTGGCTGGCTTTGTCGGTGTTGGGTCGCCGTTGTCACCCAGTCATCACGGCCATTGGACGGAATTGCCGATGAGCCTGGGGTTTGATTATGTCCCCGCGCAGCGGGTTTTGTTCACGGGCGAAATCCTGTTTCCAGCCGAACAGTTCACCGGGCGTGCCCCGTCTGCACCTGGGGGGCATTCTGTTTTGCTGAGCGCGTCATTTCGATTTTAGATACTGACAGAGACGGCCAGATCGCGGGCACAGGCGGAGAAGAGGGGCGGAACCGGGACGCGGACGGTGTGGGGGCACCCCGGCGTTTCATGGCAATTGTCTTGGCGTCCGCGAATAGCCGTGCTATTGCATCCCCATGAGACAGACAAACCGCCTCATTATCTGCTGCATTACCTGCTGAGCACATCAGCGGGCCGGTTTCTGTCGTTTTCATTTCCGAAACAAGTTGCTAAGCCCGCGCTGCGCGCAGCCTTGGGAAAGGAATTGTCATGGCCCCGTCCACCGCGACGATCAAATTGTTGAATACAAAGACCCGCAAGAAGGAGGTCTTTGTGCCATTGGATCCGCAGAATGTGCGCATGTATGTCTGTGGCCCGACGGTCTATGACCGGGCGCATCTGGGCAATGCCCGCCCGGTGGTGGTCTTTGACGTCCTGTATCGGTTGCTGCGCGAGACCTATGGCGCGGATCATGTCACCTATGCGCGGAACTTCACGGATGTGGATGACAAGATCAACGCCACCGCGCTGGCCCGCAAGGAAGCGGGTGCACCGGGAACGCTGGAAGAACTGGTTCACGAACGTTCGGACGAGACCATCAGCTGGTACCTGAATGATATGGGCGAATTGGGTGTGCTGGAACCCAACCACATGCCGCGCGCAACCGAATACATCGCCCAGATGATCACCATGATCCAAGAGCTGATTGCCAAGGGCCACGCCTATGCTGCCGAGGGTCATGTGCTGTTTGCGGTGGACAGCTGGCGAGAGGGCTATGGCAAGCTGTCGGGCCGGTCCGTCGATGACATGATTGCCGGCGCGCGGGTCGAAGTTGCACCCTACAAGAAGAATCCGATGGATTTTGTGTTGTGGAAGCCATCAACGGACGATCTGCCCGGCTGGGACAGCCCGTGGGGACGGGGACGTCCGGGCTGGCATATCGAATGCTCGGCGATGTCGTTGGAGTTGCTGGGGGAAACCTTTGACATCCACGGCGGCGGCAATGATCTGATGTTCCCGCATCATGAAAACGAGATTGCGCAAAGCTGCTGTGCGCATGGGGATGACAGTTTTGCGCAGGTGTGGCTGCACAACGAGATGCTGCAGGTCGAGGGCAAGAAGATGTCCAAATCTCTGGGCAATTTCTTTACCGTGCGGGATCTGTTGGAACAGGGTATCCCCGGCGAGGTGATCCGGTTTGTGTTCCTGTCGACCCATTACCGCAAACCGATGGACTGGACGACACAAAAAGCAAGAGAAGCTGCTCGCGAGCTGGATTACTGGGCAACGACGTTGTCGTGCGATCCTGAACTTCTAAATACGCCCTTGTCATCGGTTAGTCCGGATCAGCAAGTTGTCGAAGCACTTTGCGATGATCTGAACACATCTTTGGCGCTTACGAAATTGAAATCAATTGCGAAATTTGTCGATAATAGCCTTGAGTATTTGGAATTATCCGATGCGGACCAGTTAAATGAGCGACGCGTATTCGTTGCAAGTGCTTCACTTCTAGGCTTTGATCTTTTGGACCTTGCTCGTCGAGTGAATGACCGGCTGTCAGTTAAGGATCTGGAATATTATACGCTGTCCCTTGTGCAAGCTAGGATTGAAGCCCGGGAAAGTAAGGACTTCTCGGAAATTGATCGCTTGAAAACTGCTTTTGTGGCAGCAGGTCTCGAAGTGCGAATGACCAAGGATGCCATCGAGTTGATACCCGGGCCAGATTTCGATCTCACCAAGCTGGAGGGGCTGTGATGGGTTTGACCGGAACAGGGGGGCTGTCTGCCCCCCGATCGCAGGCGATCTCCCCCCGAGGATATTTTGGGCCATGTGAAGCAGGGGAGACAGCGCATGGCTGAGCGGCTGTATTTGTATGACACCACCCTGCGCGACGGGCAGCAGACGCAGGGCGTGCAGTTTTCCACCTCTGAAAAAATACAGATTGCCGAGGCGCTGGACGCCTTGGGCGTGGATTACATCGAGGGCGGGTGGCCCGGCGCCAATCCCACCGACAGCGAATTTTTTAATGCCGCGCCGAAAACGACGGCGGTGATGACCGCCTTTGGCATGACCAAACGGGCCGGACGGTCGGCCGAGAATGACGATGTTCTGGCCGGGGTGATGAACGCCGGTACGCGCGCTGTCTGTCTGGTGGGCAAGAGCCATGACTATCACGTCACCCAAGCGCTGGGGATCACGCTGGACGAGAACCTGGAGAACATCCGGGCGTCGGTTGCGCATATCGTTGCGCAGGGGCGGGAGGCATTGTTTGACGCCGAGCATTTCTTTGACGGGTACAAGGACAATCCGGGCTATGCATTGGCGGCCTGTCGCGCGGCATTGGAGGCCGGGGCGCGGTGGGTTGTGTTGTGTGACACCAATGGCGGGGCGCTGCCTGCCGAGGTGGGCCGTATCGTGGGCGATGTGATTGCGGCCGGTCTGCCTGGGGATCATCTGGCGATCCATACCCACAATGACACTGAGAATGCGGTGGCCTGTTCGCTGGCGGCCGTGGACGCGGGGGCGCGCCAGATCCAGGGCACCCTGAACGGGTTGGGAGAACGCTGTGGCAATGCCAATTTGACCACATTGATCCCGACCTTGTTGCTGAAGGAGCCCTATGCCAGCCAGTTCGACATTGGCGTCAGCATGGAGGCATTGGCCGGGATGACCCGGGTCAGCCGGATGCTGGACGACATTCTGAACCGGGTGCCGACCCGGCAGGCCGCGTATGTGGGGGCTTCGGCCTTTGCCCATAAGGCGGGGCTGCACGCCAGCGCGATTCTCAAGGATCCGAGCACCTATGAGCATATTGAACCGGGGCTGGTGGGCAACGACCGGGTCATTCCGATGTCCAATCAGGCGGGCCAGTCGAACCTGCGCAAGCGGTTGAGCGATGCCGGATTGGTGGTCGAGGCCGGGAATCCGGCGTTGGGCACCATTCTGGAGCGGATCAAGCAGCGCGAATCCGATGGTTATTCCTATGATACCGCTCAGGCGAGTTTCGAGCTGTTGGCGCGCGCAGAGTTGGGTCAGATGCCCGCGTTTTTCGAGGTCAAGCGCTACAAGGTGACTGTCGAGCGACGCAAGAACAAATACAATCGGATGGTCAGCCTCTCTGAGGCGGTGGTTGTGGTCAAAGTCGATGGGGAAAAACGCCTGTCGGTCAGTGAATCGCTGGATGAAACCGGCAGCGATCGGGGGCCTGTGAACGCGCTGGCCAAAGCGTTGCGCAAGGATTTGGGCCGCTATTCCAAGACCCTGGACGATATGCGATTGGTGGACTTCAAGGTGCGGATCACACAGGGCGGGACCGAGGCCGTGACCCGGGTCATCATCGACAGCGAAGATGGCAGGGGGCGGCGCTGGTCGACCGTGGGAGTCAGCGCCAACATAATCGACGCCTCGTTCGAGGCGCTTTTGGATGCAATCCGGTGGAAATTGATTCGTGATACTGGCGAGACGGATGCAGTTTGACGACGATCTGATCGCCTGTGCCGATTTGGTGCGCAAAGGCGACCCGCAACGATTTCGCGCGGTGATGGCGGCTCCGGTGACAGCGCGGCCTGCGCTGTTTGCGCTCTATGCCTTTAACGTCGAACTGAGCCGCGCGCCCTGGGCCAGCGCCGAAAGTATGATCGCCGAAATGCGTGTGCAATGGTGGCGCGATGTGGGGGCCGAGATTGCTGGGGGCGGGCCGGTGCGGCGCCATTTTGTGGCAACACCATTGGCGCGGGTTCTGCCCGCGCATCTGGCCACGCTGATCGATCCCATGGCCGAGGCACGCCGATGGGATATCTATCGCGACCCGTTTGAGGATGAAGCTGCGTTGGATGCCTATCTGGAGGCCACAAGCGGGGCGTTGACCTGGATGGCAGCGGCCATGTTGGGGGCCGCTGATGAAGAGGTGGCACGCGACTTTGGCTATGCGGTGGGGGTGTCGAAATACCTGCAGGCGATCCCGGACCTGGAGGCCCACAAGCGGATTCCATTGCCAGATGGTCGCATGGAAGCGGTGTCAGCTTTGGCGCGCAAGGGGTTGTCAAGATTGGAGAATGCGCGAAAAATCAGAGCGCGAATTTCCAAAGCGGCAAGCCCTGCATTCCTGGTCGGCTGGGAAACTGACGCCTTGTTGAACCAAGCGTCAGACACGCCGGAACGGGTGGCGGACGGGACATTGGGCATCGGAGAGTTTCAAACCCGGTGTCGATTGCTGTGGCGAACGGCCACTGGGCGTTGGTAACGCGAAACGCCGGACCCAAAGGCCCGGCGTTCCCAAGTTCGTGGCTCTGATTACTCCCAACCGCCAGCGCGCATTTCCGCAGAAATTTCCAGCTGTACGGTGTCGGATGTGCCCGGCGCAAACATGCCAACACCAAATTCGGACCGCAATAGGGTTCCGGTGGCTTCGACGCCGACCCAATCGCCTTTGTAATAGTCGAAATAACCGCCCAGCGGGTGTTCACCATCAAAGGTCAGTTCGACATCCAGAACGGCCGGTTTGGTTTGATCCTTGACGGTCAGATCTCCGGTCAGACGCAGGTTTTGGGCACCGGTCTGGACGGCGCTGGTCGAGGTGAATGTGATGGTTGGATAGGTTTCGATGTCAAAGAAATCGGCGCTTTTCAGGTGATTGTCCAACGCAGCGACGCCGGTGTGCAGACTATCTGGGTCAATCGTGATTTGCGCCGATGTGGCGGTGACATCCGCTGGATCAAAATCGATGGTCCCGGACACTTGGGTCCATTCTCCGTGCTGTTCGGTCAGCCCGGCATGGTTCCAGGAAAACCGGACTTCGGTGTGGCCCGGGTCCAGATGGTATGTCTCGGCCCAGCCGGGGGCCGCCAATGCCAGAACAAGCGCGGATGAGGTAAGAAGCTTCATGGGAGATCCTGTGCGGTTTGAAATGAAGATGTAATTGCATCTATATCGCCCGACATGTAAAAACAATTCGCGACGCAGTCGCGTAACGGAGTTGTGAATGAGCGATTTTGCCAAACTTGAGGCCGCCTGGATTGCGCTGAACCGCGCGCAGAAACAGGTATACCAACGGATCGAACGGGCGCTGCTCAACGCTGGCCTGCCACGATTGAATTGGTACGACGTGTTGTGGGAGCTGGAATTGAGCCCGGAGGGGCTGCGACCCTTTCAGTTGGAAGAGCGGCTGCTGTTTGATCAATCCAGCTTTTCCCGGCAGGTGGCGCGTATGACACAGGAAGGATTGATAGAACAACGCCCGGCGCAAGAAGATCGCCGGGGCAAGCTGTTGATCCTAACGCCCAAAGGACGCGCGCTGCGTGCGCAAATGTGGGAGGTCTATCGCCCGATGATCGACACAGGCATGGCTGAATTGATTGCCAACGGCGGATTGGATGGAATTGCCCCGGTGCAGAACCCGCACCGAGACGCATGAAATCAGGTTTCCTTGGGACGCAGAACCAGCCAGATCAACGCACCACCGGCGAGCATCAGGAACGGGGCCATTGCCATGTTCACAGCCGACCACCCTTCGACAGCGGACCCACCCGAACAGTTCATCAATCCGCCCGATGACAGGGACGCAAGAGTGACGCCACCAAACACCAACAGGTCATTCAACCCCTGCATCCGCCCGCGTTCATGTGGTTCATGGGCTCCGGCCAGCATGGTGGTGGCCCCGATAAAGCCAAAATTCCAGCCCAGCCCCAGCAGCACCAGCGCGACAAAGAAATTCTCGAGATTGACACCGTTCAGAGCGACCGCGCCTGCACCGGCCAGAATGATCAATCCGGCTGCAACGACCTTTTCGACACCAAAGCGGGCGATCAGATGTCCGGTAAAAAACGACGGAATATACATGGCCAGCACGTGGCTGGACACCACGTTGGCCGCGTCCGCTTCGTCAAACCCACAACCGACCACGGCCAGCGGGGTCGATGTCATCACCAGGTTCATCAGCGCATACGATACCATGGCACAGATCACGGCCACGGCAATGCGTGGGGTTTTCAGCATCTCCCACCGGGTGCGTCCGCGCGGGCTGTCATGTGACGGTGCTTCGGGTTTTGGGATGTCCAGAAACAGGAACAGGCCAGATCCCAGGACATTCAAAGCGATGACCGTCAGATAAGTGCCAAAGAAGGGGATGACATACGCCTGGCTGGTCATCTTGACCAACTGTGGGCCAATCAGCGCAGCCAACAAGCCCCCGGCCATGACATAGGAAATCGCCTTTGGGCGGAACTCATCGGATGCGGTGTCGGCGGCGGCAAAGCGATAAAACCCGTGCGCGCTCATATAGACGCCGGTCAGAAAGCTGCCGATCAGAAATACAGGAAAGGATCCCAGATACAGACCATAGGCCCCGATGGCCGCCCCCAAAGAGCCGCCTGTCGCCCCCACAAAGAAACCGGCAGGACGCCCCCAACGCTGCATGATCGCCGAAATCGGCGTCGCCGACAGCATTGATCCCAACACGATCAAAGAAATCGGCAAGGTTGCAAAACAGGCATTGGACGCCAAGGATTGTCCAGCCAGTCCACCAACGATGAAAATCATCGGCATCTGCGCCCCGAGCACGGCCTGCGCCAAGACGAGGATGGCCACATTCCGCTTGGTGCGCGAGTCGCCGGTATGGGTGCTTATCATTGTCATATTCGGATCCGTAGCGGTGAACCGAAGGAGGGACAAGAATGTTGCAGCCATTGTGAACAGGGTTAATGATCGCAGATCTGAAAGAGAGGAAGTAACGTGGCGTCAAATGAGAGCTTGGGACGGATCATTCGGGGCGATGCCTGCGTGCAGGAAGGTGCGGGCTGGCTGGCAGAACAGGACAGCCGGTTTGCCTCAGCCCTGGAGCAGACAGGCGTTCTGCCCTTGCGACTGCGCCCTGATGGGTTTGCTCAATTGCTGAATGCAATCGTATCACAACAGGTGTCGGTAGCCTCGGCGAATGCGATCTGGGCGCGTCTGGAAGCGGCTGAATTGACCCAGCCGGATCAGGTTGGGCGTGCCAGCGACGAGGATCTGCGCGCCGCTGGCCTCAGCCGGCCAAAAGCGCGCTATGCCAAAGCCTTGGCCGAGGCAGGGATTGATTACATTGGATTGCGCACACGCCCAACGGATCAGGTGGTCGCCACTCTGGTGCAGGTACCTGGCATTGGAATGTGGACGGCCGAAATCTATGCGATGTTTTCGCTTGGGCGTGCGGATGTCTTTGCGCCGGGTGATCTGGCCCTTCAGGAAGCGGCGCGGGTGCTGTTTGATCTGCCTGAACGACCCAGCGAAAAGGCCCTGCGACACATGGCCGACGACTGGTCGCCGTGGCGATCGGTTGCGGCGCGCATCCTGTGGGCCTATTACCGGGTGATCAAGGACAGGGAAGGGATCCGATGACTCGTGTTTTGACTGCAGGGCGCAAAGAACCACTTTCGGGGAGCACCCGGTCGATTGTCGTGTTCCTGCACGGCTATGGGGCCAATGGGGCCGATCTGTTGGGGTTGGCGGATCCGTTGGGCGAACATCTGCCCGATACGTTGTTCGTGGCGCCGGATGCACCAGAAGATTGTGCCGGCTCGCCGATGGGATACCAGTGGTTCCCGATTCCCTGGATCGATGGATCCTCGGAAGAAGAGGCTATGCGCGGAATGTCCGCCGCTGTCGACGATCTCAACGCGTTTCTCGACGCATTGATGGTCGATGAAGATGTGCTGCCCGAGCAGGTGGTTCTGTTCGGGTTCTCACAGGGCACAATGATGAGCCTGCATGTGGCACCGCGCCGGGAAGACCCGGTCGCCGGTATCGTCGCGTTCTCAGGGCGTCTTCTGGAGCCGGATCTGTTGGTGGACGAGGTGGTCAGCAAGATGCCGATCCTACTGGTTCATGGTGATGCGGATGATGTGGTTCCGGTGCAATCGCTGCCCGAAGCGGCAGAGGCGTTGCAAAAGGCCGGTTTCACCGACGTCTATGCGCATATCATGAAGGGCACGGGGCATGGAATCGCGCCGGATGGGCTGAGCGTCGCGCTGGCCTTTATGCGGGACAAGCTGAGCCTCTGATTTCGCCTGGCCCTGCTTCTTTCTGGTTCAAAATACCTCGGGGTTTGGGGCAGAGCCCCAATGGGATGACCTCGAGCACAGCGCCCCATCTCAGGTCGACATATTGAAACCGCGGGGCTCCCGCCCCTTTGTCAGGCATCAAAGATGCCAGACAAAGCGTTGGGCCTGGCAGCACGCCTGCGGCGCGCTGTGCGCGGGATGTCAAATTAGGCGTCAGACCACAGGTGCGGTTCGGCAATTTCGATGGAATTGCCGGCGGGGTCGCGAAAATACAACGAATGGGCCCCATTAGGCCAGTCGAACTCGCTTTCGATGACAACCCCGGCTGCAATCAGCCGGGCGCGCATCTGGTCCATGTCCGCGCGGGGTTGTGCAAAGCAAAAATGCCCTGGGCCCCGCGCACCATGCGGCGGCACCGGAAAGCGGGGTGAGCTGGTGGGTTTGTCTGTTTCGGCCGGGTTGAACACCAACAGTGTCGCGGTGCCGACCCGAAAGAAGACATGGCGATTGCCGATCCGCTGGATTTTCCGCAATCCGATGACGGTGCCATAGAAGACTTCGGCTGCATCCAGATCGTCGACATACAGCGCAGCTTCGAGAACGGCAGAGGGGGCAGGGGCGTTGGGCAACATGGAGCCCAGCGTATCAGCGGTTGCCGCGCTTGTCAGGAGGCGGCAGGTCAGCCCATTGTCCGATTTGCAATCCTGTCACGGTCCAGGGGCCAATCCGGGCCCGGATCAGGCGCAGGGTCGGGTGGCCGACGGCGGCGGTCATCCGGCGGACCTGCCGGTTTCGACCTTCGCGGATGGTCAGTTCGATCCAGCTGTCGGGGATGGACTTGCGCACCCGGATTGGCGGTGTACGCGGCCACAGCCCATCTGGTTCCGGTATCAGCGTGGCCTTGGCCGGGCGGGTCAACCCGTCCTTTAGCTCAACGCCATCGCACAATGCCTGGATGGCCTGTGTATCGGGCAAACCTTCGACCTGAACCCAATAGGTTTTGGCCATCTTGTGGCGGGGGTCGGCAATCTGGGCCTGAAGACGTCCGTCATCGGTCAGCAGCATCAGGCCTTCGCTGTCGCGATCCAGTCGACCAGCGGGATAGACCTGTGGCACGTCGATGAAATCGGACAGCGTGGCGCGCGGTGTTCCGCTGGTACCGCGATCGGTGAACTGTGGCAGCACATCAAACGGTTTGTTAAATCGGATCAAGCGGGTCATGGACCGCAAATACGGTCCTGCGGGCCCAGGCACAAGCCCGCGATTTCATCCGTACTGATCCGGCGCTGACCCTACACCAATCTTACGCCGATCCATGCCTGTCATTACGCTGTCATCTTTGTGGGGCACCCTTGGGCGAGATATTGTGTGATCTGGGGGCTTGTCAGGTCTCAACCACGATATATAGTTATCGTATGGCAGGGGCGGGTTCCCCGCTCTGGTGTCGGGACGCAGGCAGACAGGGCGAGGAAGACGTTGATCATGGACGGAAACTTCAGGACCGAATTTGTACGTGAGCCGGGGGCTTTGAAACAGCATCCGGCCTTGGTGCTGAACGCGGATTATCGACCGTTGTCCTATTACCCGCTATCGCTGTGGTCCTGGCAGGAGGCGATCAAGGCAGCCTGGTTGAACAGGGTGGATATTGTCGCCGAATATGACGAGGTGGTTCATTCGCCCAGCACCGAAATCCGAATACCCTCGGTGGTGGTGTTAAAGGATTATGTGACCCCCAGAAAGCGCGTGGCCTTCACGCGCTTTAATTTATTCTTGAGGGACGGATTCCGCTGTCAATACTGTGGTTCCAAAGGGGATCTGACGTTCGACCATGTCGTGCCGCGCGCTGCTGGTGGCGTGACCAGTTGGGAAAATGTTGTTGCGGCCTGTTCACCCTGCAACCTGCGCAAGGGATCCAAACCGTTGCATCGTGTGGGCATGTCGTTGCGCAAACCTCCGCGTCAGCCGGGAGCCGAAGAATTGCGCAATGTCGGGCGCAAATTCCCGCCCAACCACCTGCATGAAAGCTGGATGGATTTTCTGTATTGGGATGCCGAACTGGACGCCTGATCCAGCGCAGCCTGCGCAGGGGAGCACCCTCCTATGGTGCGGCAGAAAAAAGCCGGAGCCCATAGGCTTCGGCACTAGGTGGCGCCCCGAAGAACGCAGTGGTTTATGCAGTGTGTTCTCAGGGAGCAGCGCGCTGCAACATTCCGAACAGATCACGCGGATCGTCCGGATCCGCCAGCATGTCCAGATCAAAGAAATAGTCGGTGTCTTTGATCCGGTCGCGGATATAGCGCAGGGCGCTAAAGTCCTCGATGGCAAAACCAACACTGTCAAACAGCGTGATCTGGCGATTGTCACGCCGCCCTGGTTTGGTGCCTGAAATTACTTCCCACATTTCTGTTACGGCAAAATCGGGGGCCATCTGTTGAATTTCGCCCTCGATGCGGGTCTGGGGTGGGTATTCCACAAAGACGTCCGAACGGCTGAGGATGCCGGGTGCCAGTTCGGTCTTGCCTGGGCAATCGCCGCCGATTGCGTTGATGTGCACGCCGCTGCCAACCATATTGTCGGTCAGGATGGTGGCGCATTGTTTGTCCGCTGTGCAGGTGGTCAGAATGTGTGCGCCTTCGATGGCCGATTCCGGTGATGTACACCGCACCACCTTTAGACCGGTGCCGTCGAGATTGCGGGCACATTTTTCCGTGGCCGCAGGATCCTGATCATAGAGGCGAACGGATGTCACGCCGCAGATTGCCTTCATCGCCAGGCTCTGGAATTCGGATTGGGCACCATTGCCGATCATGGCCATGGTGTCTGCCCCTTTGGGAGCCAGGAATTTCGCCACCATGGCCGATGTCGCCGCCGTGCGGAGCGCCGTCAGGATGGTCATTTCGGTCAGCAGAATCGGATAGCCAGTGTAAACATCAGCCAAAAGGCCAAAGGCGGTGACTGTTTGCAGGCCTTCCGAGGTGTTCTTGGGGTGGCCGTTGACATATTTGAAACCATAGGCTTCGCCGTCAGATGTGGGCATCAATTCGATTACCCCGACATCGGAATGAGAGGCCACACGCGGTGTCTTGTCAAACAGCTCCCAGCGTTTGAAATCGGCTTCGATATAGGCGGCCAGATCGCATAGAACCTGTTCGATACCTACATGATGAACCAGCCGCATCATATTGTCGACACTGACAAAAGGCACCAGTGCCTTGTCGGATGGTTGGTTCATTGGGAGATCCTTTCTCTTGGGCTCAGATGGACGCCGGCCAGCATGCAACGCACCGAACCTCCGGCGGTTTCGATTGTCGGGACATGCAGGGGCAGCGGTTGGGCCGACCGTTCAATGATTGCGATCTGTTCGGGGTGCAGCGCATCCAGCGCGCGGGCTGACAGGGCCAGCAGACGGTGGTGGCCGGTCAATTCGATGGCATTGCCAGCAAAATTCGCGATCTGGTCGTGTGTCAGGTCAATGACCGCACGCCCCGATTCCTCCAAACGACCGGCAATCTGGCGTCGGCGGTTGGGATCCGTGATCATGTCCAGGCAAATCAACGCATAATCGGTCCCAATGCCCATCAGTACATTGGTGTGATAGACGTCGCGCCCCTGGGCATCCCGAGCCTGAAACGCCATCGGTTCGAAATTGAAATGGGTGCAAAACCGCTCTAACAGGATCGGGTCGGCCCGGTTGGATTGCACCGTATAGGCAATACGTCCGATATGGTCGAGCACCATGGCTCCGGTCCCTTCGAGCGCGAGCCCATCCTGTTCAAGCCCGGAATAATCTATCACATCCTGCACGCGGTAGTCGCGCTTGAGCAGTTCGATGACATCCATGCGCCGTTCCAATCGGCGGTTGGGGGCAAACATCGGATAGACCGCCACATGCCCTCCGGCATGAGTTGAGAACCAGTTGTTGGGAAACACGCTGTCGGGCGTTTGCGTCCCGGTGTCATCAAAGGCATGTACCGTGACACCGGCGTCGCGCAGCGTGCCAACAGCCGTGTCAAACTCGGCCAGCGCCGCCTGAGATGTGGCCGTGGCGGAACGGTTTGACAGGGTTTGGAACGCGTTGTCGTCACGCGTTTCAGGGTTCGAACAGAAATGATGCGGGCGGATCATCACCACCGCACGGGGTGCTTGCAGAATATTCAACGAAAGCTCCGGGTTGGGCGATCAAAGACATGGCGTCCCAGCGCCGAAGCACAGAGATCCACCATCAGATGTGCGGTGCGTCCGCGTTCATCCAGAAACGGGTTCAGTTCAACCAGATCAAGCGAGGTCATCAACCCGCTGTCATGCAGGATTTCCATGACCAGATGGGCCTCGCGCACGGTGGCCCCGCCCGGGACGGTGGTGCCGACAGCCGGGGCATATTCGGGGTCGATAAAATCCACGTCCAGCGAAACATGCAACATGCCGTTTTCTGCGGCGACCCGCTCCAGAAAGGCCGTCAGAGGGCGCACAATGCCCTGTTCGTCGATCTCGCGCATGTCGTGGCGTGCGATCCCTGTGCCCTGCAAGGCTTCGCGCTCTGGTGTATCGACCGAACGCAGGCCAATCATGCAGACGTTTTCCTGTGGCACGGGGGAGGTCACTTTGGGGAAACCGCCAAAGTCGGGGCGTCCGGTGAAATAGCCAACCGGAGTGCCATGCAGGTTGCCGGAATCGGTGGTCATAGGTGTGTGATAGTCGGTATGGGCGTCCAGCCACAGCACGAACTGGGGGCGCCCCTGTTTGGCGGCATGATTGGCCACACCAACAACCGATCCCAAAGACAGGCTATGATCGCCCCCCAGAAAGATCGGCAACCCGCGGTCCATCGCCTCTTCGGCCACCCGGATCAATCTGTTGGTCCAACCAATGGTTTCATTGGGGGCAAACAGCGGACCATCGTCGCTGTCGGCGGGATGTGACGCGGGGGTGAAATTTCCCAGGTCCTTGATCTTGTGCCCCAGCGATTGGATTGCCTGTGCCAGGCCAGCAGTGCGATAGGCATCCGGCCCCATTAGGCAGCCGGGCCGCCGCTTACCGCTGTCCACGGGAGCGCCGATCAGAATACAGGTTTGCGGAGTCACGTTTGGTGCCTTTCAAATGTTTCAATGCCAAATGGCCTCCGAAACGTGATGGATTCCAGCCACCAATTTGTGCAATATGGAACCCAATTGATCAAAATGGGTGTCGATATGGACGAAATGGACGGAAGGCTGATCGCCGCGCTCAGACATGACGCGCGCGCATCCTTGTCTGATCTGGCCTTGCAGCTGGGATTGTCGCGCACAACAGTGCGCAGCCGGATCGAACGGTTACAGCAACGCGAGGAAATTGTTGGCTTTACAGTTGTGTTGAAGGCCGATGTGATGCGAGACCCGGTCAGGGGATTGATGATGATCGGGATCGAAGGGCGCGGCGCCAACCGGATCACCCGGCAATTGCAAAGCTTGCCCGAGGTGCGCGCGATTCATTCCACCAACGGGCGTTGGGATCTGATCGTTGAACTGGGCACCGGCACACTAGAGGATCTGGACAAGGCCCTGGCACGTATTCGTGGGTTGGATGGTGTTCAAACCAGCGAAACCAACCTGCTCCTCTCGACCAAGAAACAGTCGTGAAGCCGGTCGGGCAGGGGCCTGGCCCCTGTTTGCGGATCGGTCAACCACGCCCTTTGCGGGCATGATTGGCGGCCGCGATCCACACTGCGGCCAACCCGAACGAGGCAATTGCATTCCAGCTGGCCATCGACAGGGTGAACATCTCCCATGGCACCTCGTCACAGCGCGCAAGCGGGGCCGTCATGATCTGCTCCATCAGCTGTTGCGGCGTCAGATCGGTGACCGGTCCAGATGTGCAGGTCGTCGGCCCTTCCCAGAATCCGCGTTCAACGCCGGTATGATAGACGCCGATCCCGGCGGTTGTCAGCGCCGCCAACGCACCCAGCCAGGGCAACAGCGCCCCACCAAACAACAGTGCCAAGCCCCCGATACCAACAGCGGCGGCATGGGGGTAGCGTTGCCAATAGCACATTTTGCACGGTGCCATGTCCCCAAGATACTGAAACCCAAGCGCACCCAGCAGCAGTCCAGCAGAGCCCAGCGCAGCGATGACAATCAAGATACGTTGCATGATTAGAGAAACCTCAGAACAAAGAAGCCACCAAACAGAAGAACGACAAAGACAGTGAACATCAGCCCCAGCCGTCTTTCGATGAAATCACGTATCGGGGCGCCGAACTTCCACAACAAACCGGCGACGACAAAGAAACGCAAGGCCCGCGCTAGAATCGAAGTGGCTATGAAGGTTCCAATCGGCATGCCTGTCCAGCCCGACATGATAGTGATGACCTTGTAAGGGAAGGGGGTTACCCCGGCACCCAACACCGCCCAGAATCCAAAGTCGTTGAACCGGGTGTTGAATTCGGCCACAGCGTCGCCCTTGCCCAGGGATTCCAAGATCGGTTGTCCGATGCTGTCATAAAAGAACGCGCCAATGGCATATCCCAGCATCCCGCCCGCAACCGAAGCAACCAGCGCCACCAACGCAATCAGCCAGGCCCGCGATGGACGCGCCAGAATCATCGGGATCATCAGCACATCCGGAGGAATAGGGAAAACCGAGCTTTCGACAAATGCCACAAGGGCCAGCCACCAGATGGCTTTGGGGTGTTCGGCCAGGGCCATTGTCCAGGAATATAGCCGTTGCAGCATAAAGCCCTCCGCGCGTGCCTGCCCAGCTGATTGACCATGGCACCGGGGCAAGGTCAACCGGGATCACAAATTTCCTGCCCAATGAGTGCGTTTTCTGTGTTTTTGCCTCTGGACCTCGGCTTGCTCCTTGGGTAGATCTCTGTTCGAGGCCCAAGTGGCGGAATGGTAGACGCAGGGGATTCAAAATCCCCCGCTGGTGACAGCGTGCCGGTTCGAGTCCGGCCTTGGGTACCATTGATTTATAAGGGAAAAGCGGCTTTTGGTCGCTTGATCAGAAAGTAGCTTTTCCCTTGCCTCACACATATCAAGCAGCAGGCGATAATTTGGCGTTGGACTGGTCCAGTTTTGCTGTGCCAGGGATCCATGCTGGCTGGTGATTGACCATTTTGTGACGAAACCCGGCCAGACAGGCTTTCCTTGATACCTGCTGTGCGGGTGACAATGCTATTATGCGATGGAAGGCGAAATTTCTGTTTGGCGGCGGGCGACAAAGGCGTCCAACTCTTCGTGTCGGGCGATGTCCAGAGATGGGTGTTCATAGTCGCGCAGCAGAGCCTCGGCTTTTTCTGCGGCGCGTGTCTGCGTGTCCTTGCTGCCCCGGGCCTGCCATTGTTCGTAGGCCTCATAATCCAGGATCTCGGGAGCAAAAAATGCGTCCTGGAAGTGTTTGAGCGTGAATTCATCACCCAGATAATGCCCACCTGGACCGACGCGCCGCACCGCCTCCAACGCTTCTTGCAGGCGATCAAACCGCACACCGGCGGCGTATTTCGCCATCAACAGGTTCTGTTCCGCATCCACGATCAATTTGCTCAGACAGTGCACCATGCCCGCTTCGTCCCATCCTCCTGCATGGAGCAGGAAGTTTGCGTTTGAAGTGACTGCCGCCATGTAGGAGGTCGCGGATTCATATCCCGATTGCGCATCAAAACTCTTTGATGACGCTTGGGACGCGGTCGTGCGCCAGGGGATTTGATATCTGCGGGCCAGTTGGCCCACCAGCGCATTCATCTGGCTGACTTCGGGCATCCCCGACATCGGCGCGCCGGTTTTCATCGACACTGACACCGAATACTGCCCGTAAATCGTTTTGGTTCCGGGTTTGACCAATTGGGCATAGGCAATACCGGCGATGGCTTCGGCATTCAGCTGGGCGACGGTGGCCACCACATCGGCGGGTGTATTGGCTGCTCCCAGCACAAACGGAGAGATCAGCACAACCTGATTGGCAGCGGCAAACACCCGCAACCCCTCCAGCATGGTCGAATCCCAGACCAGCGGCGAATTGCCCGAGATCTGCCCCATGATGACGGCGTTCTGTTCGAGAAAGTCGGCTCCATGGGCAATTCGGGCCATGGCGATGGAATCCTCGGCCCGCTCCTGGCCGGTGGTCAGGCCGAAATAAGCCAGATCCGTTTCCACCAGATTGGTGTGATTGATGTGTAGATGCCGCCAGGGGACCGGAATTTCGGTGGGTTCACAGGCAAATCCGGTGGCCATGTGAAACCCGGGGCTCATCTGGATCAGCTTGTTGATACGACGCAGGTCATCGAGGGTGGAAAATCGCCGGGTGCCATCCAGATCCCGAATGTTCGGTGCGCCCTGCATCGGGCAGAAAGATACCGTATCCACACCGATTTCAAATCGGGTGTCAGCGCCGCGTCCGGTCATTTCAAACCGATCTGGTGCCTGTGCCAACAGGCCCGTGACCAGATCGGGGTCCAGATGCACACGCTGTCCGCGCACATCGGCACCCGCCTTCTTCCACTGGTTCAGGGCCACCGGGTCGCGGAAATCAATGCCGATTTCCTTGAGGATCCACAATGAGGCCAGATGGATGTGTTCCAGTTCATCCCGGCTGACCAGTTCCACCGGTTTGACCCCATAGCGAATGGTACCCAAACGCGGCGTCACCTCGGCCGCACGGGCCGCCTGCCGGGCACGGCGTCCCTGGCGGATGGGGTGGGGCGGTGTCTGGTTCATGTCATGGATCCCCCGATACCCACATCTCAGGTCTCCAACGGGGCAAGGGTTTGGATCATGGCCGCCTGGGCGGCGGCGTCAATCTGGCGCAGCGGGCGGCGAACATTGCCCAGACCATAGCCGCGATGATGTGCGGCCACGACGACGCATTGCATGTAATCATGGGTCCAGATGTGCAGCAGCGAAGGCAGCATCTTTTGCCACAGAGCCAAAGCCTGGACATGTTCACCGGCGGCCACGTGGTTATACAGCGCAACCGTTTCATGCGGCATATAGTTGGCACCGCCCCAGATTGCGCCAGTGGCCCCGGCCATAAGAGCGTAAACAGCGGTGGTGTCACAGCCATTCAGCACCTTGGCCCCGGTTTGCAGGTATTGTTGATGGGTGGTCAGATCGCCCGCGCTGTCTTTGATATAGTTGAAATTGGTCAGCGCGCTGAGGCGGGCAAACAATTCCGGCGAAACCGCCAATCCTGTGGCCTGCGGAATGTTGTAGCCAACAATATCGATGTCGATTGCCGCGTCGATTTCGCGATAAAATTCAAGAATGCCATCGTCATCAACCGGCCCCTCCAGATAGGGGGGCAGGATCATGAGCGCATCTGCCCCTGTGGCTTGGGCATGGGTGGATCTGCGGATCACCTCGTCCATGTTCAACGCCGATGTCTGACAGATCGCATTACAGCGACCATTGATCCGTTTGATCCCGGTTTCGAACAGCTGGTTGCATTCGGATTCGGTCAAATAGGGGTGTTGACCGGTGCCCGACCCCAGAACCAGCCCGTGAACGCCCGCGTCGATATAGGCGTCGATCAGACGCTCCCATTCGTCATAGTCAATTGCGCCGTCCTCCCCAAAGGGGGTCTGCATTGCCAGGTTGATCCCTGCAAGATTGGCCATCTGTGCCTCCGTTCATGTTTCCTTTCCGGCCCGTAGGAACCGGTATTTTGTCGTTGCCCTGACGCCGATTTCGGTCAGCCAGGCGGGCAGACCCCGATTTGGCTTGGGGCGGTTGTTCAGAATATCAATGCTGCGGCTGGATTTGCCCAATGCCAATTCCGCCAGCGCCTTGCCAAAACCGACGCCGCGCGCCACGCCGGTGCCGTTGCAGAATGCCGCGCCAAAAACGCGTGTCCCGAGTTTGCCAAACACCATGCCGCCATTATGCGCCATGGTCAGCAACCCGCCCCAGCTGTGTTCATATCCGATATGGGACAGGTCCGGATACCGCCGGTCAAAGGCGATCTGGTGATGCCTGTGGGCGCGATCGACGTCTGCCTGATGCGATTGAAACCCGCGGGCATAGGAATAGACATTTCGCAAAAACAAACGGTTGTCCTGTGTCAGGCGCAGCGTGGTGCCAAAGCTTTCGGCGGGGATGACGCCAAATGGGCCCCGGGCACCAACCGTTTCCAGTTCGGTTTTGGTCAAGGCCCGCGTCATTGATCCATAGGTATAGACCGGGATTGCGGTCTGTTCGAAATAACCGCTGGTGGTCAGATAGGCGGCATTGCACAGGCACAGGGTGCGGGCCCGTATCACCCCATCCGGGGTTTCGCACAGATGGTGCTGTGCCTCGGTCGAGATCCCTGTAACCGGCGTCTTTTCATACACGGTCACGTTCTCCGGCAGCGCCGTAACCAGATTCACCAGATATTTGGCGGGCTGCAGCAAAACGGTTCCCGGTGTGTGAAGGGCCGATACATAGTGTTTTGACCCGGTTATGGATTGAATTTCGTCCTTGTCGACCCAGCTGAAATCCTTGCCGATCTGGGGCAGGGCGTGGGCCATGTCGTGCAGACATTGTACACCGCGATCTGTTGCAGCAGCGTGGTATTTTCCCGAAGCATCCCAATCACACGCGACACCCAGATCGCTGACGGCGCTGTGCATGTATCTGATGCCTTCGACATTGACGTGAAATTCTTCGGCGTTGCCTGTCTTGTCTTCGGCAAAATGTTTGTTGCGCGGGTTATGGGCGAGATCAATGGCAAACCCGGCGCAACGGCCGGCTGCATTGTTGCCGATGCGGCCCGCATCCACCAATATGATCCGCGCATTCGGAGCGAGATCAGCCAATCGACGCGCACAGTGCAATCCCATCCAACCGCCGCCCACAACCAGATAGTCACAGGTTATGTCAACACTCAGCCGACGGGCCGGTGTCCGGTTCCCAAGTGCCGCGTACCACCCGGAAGATGAGGGCTCCATATGAACATTCTTTAGCTTCATACGGTGATATTAGGGAGAGACGTGATTTTCAGTAGATAGTCTTTGTTCATCTGGATATTAGTTGAATTTATGTCTGGATTGCAAAAACTCCTCCCGTCTGCCAATGCGCTTCTGGTGTTCGAAGTGGCCGCCCGGTTGCAAAGCTTCAAGGCGGCGGCGTTGGAATTGAATGTGACTCAGCCCAGCATCAGCCACACGATCAAATCCATGGAAGCCCATCTGGGAGTGCAATTGTTCGAACGCGGCAATCGTGGGGTGCGTCTGACCAAAGCGGGCGCAGAGCTGAACGCCGTTCTGACCCCGGCCTTGGCACAGATCGAAGACAGGCTGCGAAACATTTCCGGACACGACAGCCAGACCATAACGATTGCCGCATCGACGTCGGTTGCGGCGCAGTGGCTGTTGCCGTTGACGGCCATATTTCAACGCGCGCATCCGGGGATCAATGTGCGCATCATGACCACCGACCGGAACGTCGAGCCGGGAAATGAAGTTGATCTGACAATTCGCCGGGGTTTGCTGAACTGGAGCAGGCCGAACAGCTGGATGCTGTGTCGGGAGGAACTGTATACGATTTGCAGCCCCGCATATCTCGAACGGGCCGGTCCGGTTCGGGGTTTGGAGGATCTGAAAAACCATGCGATCATTCACAACGCCGAACCGTTTCGCAACAGAATGACCTGGCAGGGGTGGTTGAAGTGTCAGGGGTTTGAGGGGCCGGAACTGCCGGAAACGCTGGTCCTGAACGATTACCAGCTGGCTTTGCAGGCCTGCCTGGCAGGCGAAGGAATTGCATTGGGCTGGTCAATCACATCAAAGAACCTGGTAGATACCGGGATCCTGGTGCGACCTTTGTGCCAGGAAATCCATACTGACTATGGGTTCTACATGATTGGCCCCAAAGCCCTCGAAATCTCGCGCGCCCGGATGAAATATGTCAATTGGTTGCGCGAAAACGTATGACGGGCCACCGCATTGTGGACCCCATCAGGGCAACCGCTGTGGCTACTGGGTTCTGATCCAGTCTACAAAAGCTTTGACGCTGTTTTGGACCTTGTCGCGACGTGGGCGTGCGATGAAATAGCCATAGTCGGCGAGCGCCTGATCCGACAGGTGATACAGCTTTTGTTCGTGCAACTCGCGGTCGATCAATGAATCCATGAGAGCAATGCCCTGGCCGTCTATTACGGCCTGGACCCGAACATTGGGGTCAGGGATGATCAGCGTGTCCCGTCGGATCCGTGGTGGCAGGTGGGCCATGTTTAGCCATTCGGTCCAGGCATTGCTGTCATCGTGATCCCGCAGCAACGTAAAGGTCGAGAACGCCTGTTCCAACCCAATCTCATTGACCAGCGCCAGGGCGGCTCGATTGCCAACGGGGTAGGCGGGGCAGGGCAGAAAGGGGATGATTTCTTCGTCCTGCCACTGTCCGTTGCCCCATCTGATTGCAATGTCGACGCCTTGGGCCTTGAGATCAAAAAGCCGGATCATTGGCTGCAGGCGCAATTGGATGTCAGGATGGGCCTGCATAAACGACATCAGCCTGGGCGACAGCCAACGGGCTGCGAAATAGGTTGAAACACCCACCGTCAAACTGCGGGTTGATGTTCCCTTGATCACCTGAATATCGGATTCGATTTCTTCATAATGATCCTGACAGAGGGTCAGCAGCTTCTGACCTTCGGCGGTCAGTGTCACACCGCGCGCGTTGCGATGAAACAGTGCAAGCCCCAGATCCGTTTCCAGCGTTTTGACCTGATAGCTGATGGCCCCTTTGGTCATGTTCAGAGCGTGGGCGGCATCCGAAAAGCTGAGGTATCGGGCGATTTCGACAAACAGCCGCAGGGAGTCGTGATGGTGAAAACGAACAGGCATGGAGAACCGTTTAAAATACTTGAACGCAAAGAGCAAAATTTATCCATTGTCGGATCACAAAAATCCTAAAATATAAAGCCAATGGAAATCTCGGGAGGGGTTTGAGTTGGAAAAAATGAACGTTCTGGGGCATATTACCCAACGTGGACGTCTGCGTCGGGGCCGATTGACCCGACACAATGCACCCCAGCCCGTGCCCGTGTATCGGCACCGCAAGATCCCGGTTTACGACTTGCTTGGGGATGCGGCATTGACCCGGATCGAGGATCAGGCCGATTGGATCCTGGACACGATCGGTGTCGAATTTCGGGGGGACGAAACAGCGCTCGCGCTCTTTGCCGCGGCAGGGGCGCGGGTTGATGGCGCGCGCGTCCGGTTTGAACCGGGGCTGGCCCGGCATCTCTGTGCGACGGCTCCGGCGGAATTCAGGCTGCACAGCCGCGACGCGACCAATTCGGTTGATCTGGGGGGCGACAATCTGGTGCTGATGCCCGGATATGGGGCACCATTTGTGACCGACCTGGACCGCGGGCGGCGCTATGGCACGCTGGATGATTTTCGCAACTTTGTGAAGCTGGCGTATATGTCCCCCTGGCTGCATCATTCCGGGGGGACAGTGGTTGAACCGACGGATGTTGCCGTGAACAAACGGCACCTGGACATGATGCTGGCCCATCTCACCCTGTCAACCAAACCGTTCATGGGGGGCGTGACATCGCCCGGGCGTGCCCAGGACAGCATCGACATGGCCCGATTGGTTTTTGGGGCTGAGTTCATGGACCGGAACGCCGTGATGCAGGCCAATATCAATGTCAATTCTCCTTTGATTTATGATGACACCATGTCGGGTGCCTTGCGGGTGTATGCGGCGGCCAATCAATGCGTCTGCATCTCTCCGGCCATTTTTGCCGGCGCCATGGGGCCGCTGTCTCCGGCGGCTGTGGCGGCGCAGACCTTGGCCGAGGCCATGGTAGGTATCGCGCTGAGCCAATTGGTGCGCCCTGGGTGCCCGGCGGTGTTCGGCAGCTTTCACTCGTCGATGAACCTCAAAACCGGAGCGCTGACCTTTGGATCTCCCGAGGCCAATATGACGACAATGGCGATGTCCCAACTGGGTCGCAGGCTGGGTGTGCCCGTTCGATCGGGAGGGGGGCAGGTCACCGCGTCCAACGCTGCGGACGGACAGGCAATGCAGGACAGCGCAGATGCGATGTGGGCAACGTTGCTGTCCGGCGGGCATCAGGTCTGGCACGCGGCTGGTTGGCTCGAAGGGGGGCTGGTCATGTCCTATGAGAAATTCGTCATGGATCTCGACCATTGTGGCGCGATGTTGAAGATGTTGCAGGGCTTTGGGGTCGAAGACGAAGACTTTGGTCGCGACGCCTATCACGAGGCTGGACCGGGTGAGAATTTCCTGTCGACGGGCCACATCCTGCGCCATTACACCACCGCGAATTTTCAGCCCCGGATCCCCGAAGCGGGGCCATATGAAACCTGGAACGAAAACGGTGCCCAGACCGTTGATCAACGCGCCACTGCGCGTTGGCAGCAGATGCTGGCAGCGTATGAACCACCCGACATGCAAGACAACATGCGCGCTGCGCTGATGGAATTCGTGGCCGAACGCAAAGCCGCCGTGCCCGATGAATGGTATTAGGAAGGACCCCAAAATGACCAAAGAACTTAGCCGCACGTCGGCTCTTGCTGCACGACATATTGCTCTTGGATCCGGGCTGGAGGATTGGAACGGGATGGGCACAGCCTGGACCTATGACACCGACCCGAATGATGAACATGATGCGGTGCGGGATCGGGCCGGGATGTTCGATATGTCTGCGCTCAAAAAGGTTTTTGTGCGTGGCCCGGATGCGCAGGCGGTTCTGGATCATCTGACCACGCGGGATCTGTCCCGGCTGGTTCCGGGCAGGTCGGTTTACCTGTGTGTTCTGACCGACTCTGGCGGCATTGCCGATGATGCGATCGTGTCGAACAACGGTGGCGAGGAATGGATGATCGTGCACGGGTCCGGTGACACCATGGCGCTGCTTGCGGCCTCGGCAGTCGGGCGGGATGTGGCGTTGGAGTTTACAGACGAATTGCATGATCTGTCAGTCCAGGGGCCCAAGGCCCTGCAGATTCTGAATGCGCATTGCGATATTGATTTGGCCGCTCTGGCCTATTTTGACCACAGGCCGGTCCATTTGTTTGGCCACCCGTGCCGGATTTCACGTACCGGATATTCCGGTGAACGTGGGTACGAGATTTTTGCCGATGGCGGGGTGATCAAGGACATTTGGGACAAATTGGTTGATGCCGGTGTCATGCCCTGTTCGTTCACTGCCCTGGACAAGGTCCGGATTGAAGCCGGTCTGTTGTTTTACGGGTATGACATGACCCAGGCCCATACCCCCTGGGAAGTTGGTTTGGAGTTCACGGTCAGCACATCCAAGGGAGATTTCCGCGGCAAGGAGGCCGTGATGGCGGCCCGGGGAGATGAAAAGATCACCAATGTTTGCCTGGATATCAAACATTCCGACATGGTCGAAGGCGGAGAAGTGTTGTCGATAGGGGGCAGCGCCGTGGGCGTGATCAACAGCCCCTGCTATTCGCATCGTTTGGGCAAATCTCTTGCGCTCGCGCATGTTCAGACAGGGATCCCGGTTGGGACTGTGCTCAGCGTTGCAAGCGAAACATTTGAAACCACGGCGACCATTGTCCCAAGCCCGATCTACGATCCGAAAAAGGCGCGCACGCACAGCTGACAAGAGCGGGGTGACGGCTGCGAACACACCCGAACAGATCGGTTTGTCCAATGATCTGTTCGGCGTGGCACAGGTGTTGCGGGCATCATCTGTGGCAGATGGCAGTGGCTGATGACGGCTCTGGTGCGGCGGATGCAGCCGCGCCTGAAAACCGGTTTTGTCGATTTGATCCGATGAACTGGGACTTGACGACATCAAGTCCAGATTGCCAAACTGAGCAAAGGATTATGCAACCAATCAGAGTTTAAAAACCAATATCTGAATTGCAGGCGGGGTATGACATGCGAAAGACGTTTTGGAGTGTTGTCTGCATCGCGGCCAGCACCATGCCCTTGGCGGCCCAAGAATGGCAGGTTCTCGGTGGTATTGAGGCGGTGTCCAATTACGTCTCCAATGGCGTCACCCAGTCCAATGGAAACCCCGCAATCCAGCCTTGGGTCGAGATCAACAATGCCCATTTCTACGCTGGCCTGTGGGCGTCGAACGTGGATTTTGGAAATTCCGACGATTACGAACTTGATATCTATCTGGGTTATCGGCGCAGCTTTGCGAATGATCTGTTTATCGACCTCGGCTATGCGCGGTATCTGTATGACGGGACCGGGGATTGTTGCGGTGAATTGAAGGTGACGGCCGCCTATCCCATTCATGATCGGGTCGGGCTGTTGGGGTATGTTGCCTACAATCCCGAAAGCGATGAATGGAACCGCCGTGCGACCCTGGCCTACAAGGTCAACGACAAGATTTCGCTGTCAGGGACGTATGGATATTCCGATTTCAACCAACATGATTACTGGGATGTCGGGGCGTCGTTTCCGCTGACGGATACGGTGGCGATGGATGTCCGGTATCAAGGGTCCGAAGCCGGGGACGAAGGGGTGGTTGTCGGTGTGTCCTGGTCTGCGTCGCAGGTGAGCATGGCGCAGCTGTTTTTGGCCCCCTTCCGCCGGTAGCGACACGCCTGGCGGACCAGAGCGTGGCGGTGGATGCCAATCGCACAACGCACACACGAATTTCAACTTGCAACATGTTGTGAACAAACGATTAGATCCGGCTGAATCCGCCGTTTCAGCCGACGATGGTATACCGTTGGCCGGGCATTTGTTTCCGATCTTACCCGTCGGCTCTCGAAATTGTCGCTAGTCAGATGTTGGCTGACGCAATCCGCTGACCGGGCCCCCGAAACGGTCGCTTAGAATGCTGTACCAAGCTTTGGTGCGGCCCCGACACCAGATCGATCAACGAGGCATCTGGGAGGACGCGCGACATGAAGGACAAGACCACAACAACCGAACAGGCAATGGCCCTGATCCGCACTGGTGACGTTGTGACCACGACTGGCTTTGTACAAAGCTGTATTCCAGAGATGCTGCACGCGGCGCTGGAAAAGCGCTTTTTACAGGAGGGCGCGCCCCGTGACCTGACGTTGATCATGTGTGCGGGGGCGGGCGACAGCAAGGGGCTGGGCACTGGCCGTTTGCACCATGATGGGTTGTTGCGCCGGGTGATTGCCGGCAATTTTGGCCGGATGCCAAAGGTGGCCCAAGCCGCCCAGGAGAACAAGATCTGCGGGTATAACCTGCCACAGGGTGTAATCTCGCAGCTGTATCGCGCCTGTGCTGCGGGGCAACCGGGGCTGTTCTCCAAGGTGGGTTTGCACACCTATGTCGACCCGCGCCATGGGGGCGGCAAGGTCAACAAGGTCACAAATGAAGACATCGTCAGCCATGTCGAAGTCGAAGGCGAAGAGTGGCTGTTTTACAAGGCGACCAAGATCGACGTTGCGTTCATCCGCGGAACCAGCGCCGACAGGTCCGGCAATATCAGCATGGAACGCGAGGCGTTGACCCTGGACTGTCTGGCCCAGGCCATGGCCGCCCACAACAATGGCGGTATCGTCATTGCCCAGGTCGAACGCATTGTCGAAGATGGCTCGATCAAACCCAAGGACGTCAAGATCCCCGGCTTGCTGGTGGATTGTGTGGTTGTCGCGGATGATCCCGAGATGCACCGGATGAATTATGGTGTTCAGCACAACCCGGCCCTGTCCGGCGAAATCCGGGTGCCGGTCAATGCCATGGCCAAGATGCCGTTGGAACAGCGCAAGATCATCGCCCGGCGCGCCGCATTCGAATTGCCACCCAATGGGGCGGTCAACCTGGGCGTTGGTGCGCCCGACGGGGTGGCCGCAGTGGCAAACGAAGAAAAGGTTACGCCGTATATCACGTTGACCACCGAGGCCGGGGCCGTAGGTGGGGTTCTGGCGGGCGGTTCCAGCTTTGGCAGTTCGGCCAATGCGGATTCGATCATCGACCAGAACCAGATGTTCGATTTCTACGACGGGGGCGGGTTGGATCTGACCTGTTTGGGGATGGCGGAATGCGATGCCCAGGGCAGCGTCAATGCCTCGCGGTTTGGCGGGCGGCTGAATGGCTGCGGCGGGTTCATCAACATCTCTCAGAATTCGCGCGCGGTGGTGTTTGCCGGGACGTTTACCGCCGGCGGCCTGCGTGTCGCCGTCGAAGACGGACAACTGCGCATTGTTCAGGAAGGGCGCAACAAGAAGTTCGTGCGCCTGATCGAACAGATCACCTTCTCGGGGCCCTATGCATCGGAACGCTCGCAGCCGGTTCTGTATGTCACCGAACGCTGCGTGTTGCAGCTGACACCCAAGGGGCTGGAGCTGATCGAGATCGCTCCGGGGATCGACCTGCAGCGCGACATTCTGGATCAGATGGAATTCAAACCCATCATGGACAATGTCACCACGATGGATCCGCGCATTTTCCGCGATGAACCCATGGGGCTGATGGATGACCTGCTGAACCTGAACCTGCCGGAACGGATCACCTATGATACCGAGCGCAACCAGCTGTTTGTCAATCTCGAAGGCTGGAGCGTCAAGAAAATGCGTGACATCGAAGATCTGTCACGGGTTTTGTCGGAGGCGTTCGACAAGAGCGGGCAGGGCGTCAATCTGGTGATGAACCAGAACGGTTTTCGCATCGCCGAGGATCTGCAGGATGAATACGCCGAGACGGTTGGAAAAATGCTCGACACATTCAGCGCCTCGGTGGCCCATTACACCACCAGCGCCTTTATGCGTCTGAAGATGAAGGAAACCTTGTCCAGCCGCGGAGTCCAGCCGCATATTTTTGAAAGCGGCGAAGAGGCGCAGCAGGATTATTGGGGGTCCTGAATTGGAAACGGCGCTGAGTGTTCAGCGCCGTTTTTCGTTGATCTGCCCGGTTTGGTTCAACCAGCTTCGGCCTGTGCGGCGGTGACTGCGATCATGTGAACGATGTCTTCGTCGTTGCAGCCGCGCGACAGATCGTTGGCGGGTTTGTCCAGCCCCTGCAGGATCGGCCCGATGGCATTGGCACCGCCCACACGCTGGGCAATCTTATAGGCAATGTTGCCAGCATCCAGATTGGGAAAGATGAAAATATTGGCGTCGCCGCCCAGGGGGGAACCTTTGGCCTTGGACGCCGCCACGGTGGGGACAAACGCGGCATCGAATTGCAATTCGCCGTCGATCAACAGATCAGGGGCCAGGTCGCGGGCCATGTCGGTTGCGGTCGCGACTTTGGTGACGCTGGGGTGTTTGGCGCTGCCTTTGGTCGAGAAAGACAACATGGCCACCCGAGGTTCATTCGCGGTCAATGCCTGGTAACTGGCGGCCGAGGCCAACGCGATTTGTGCCATCTCTTCGGCCGATGGATCGACCACGAGGCCGCTGTCGGAAAACACAAACGCCCCTTTTTTGGCGTGGTGATCCTGACAGAACAGCATCAGGAAAAAGCTGGAGATCAGTTTCGACCCGGGTTTGGGGCCGATCACCTGAATGGCGGTGCGGACGATTTCAGCCGTGGTGGTGATGGCCCCACCCACGGTGCCATCGGCACGACCGGTTTTGACCAAAAGCGCGGCAAAGACATGCGGGTTGCGCACCGCGACTTTGGCGTCCTTGGGGGAAATCCCTTTGTGCTTGCGCAGCTCAAAAAAGGCTTCGGCCATCTGCGGATTGAGCGGGGAGGTCTCGGGGTCATGCAGTTCGATGCCATCGGATGCGGCACCGATCGCATCCAATCCAGCACGGATTTCGCTCTCTTGCCCGACCAGCACAATCCGGGCAATGCCCTGATCACGGGCTGTGACGGCTGCCTTGATCACCCGGGGGTCGGCCCCTTCGGACAGTACGATCTTCTTTTGCGACCGGGCCGCGTTTTCCAAAAGCGTTTCCAGCGGTTTCATCGTTCACGTCTTTCTTTGGTAGGGGTGTGGCCCAAGATGGGCGTTCGTGCCGGTGATATCGAGATGTCCGCAGGGCAGGGGCATCGCCCAGCACGAGTTCCGAGTTGTTCGGGAAAATGCGCCTGATCGCCCCGGTGACGATAGGGCCAGAGCGGTGTTGTCCTTAGGTCCACAAATCCGCATCGGTCCAAACCGCACAATAGGGTCGCAGGCCTTGCTGTTTCCCGCTATGGAAACAGCATGACCCAGACCGATCCTTTCGAAATTTTCTTTGCCGTCCCACCGGGACTTGAAACCGCTTTGTGTGACGAAGCCCGTGACAAGGGGTTTGCCGCACCTCAGGCCGTGCCGGGCGGTGTGGTGACCCGGGGTGACTGGTCCGAAGTGTGGCGTGCCAATCTGGTGATGCGGGGGGCCTCACGGGTGCTGGTGCGGATCGGGTCGTTTCGGGTGTTTCATCTGGCACAGCTGGACAAACGGGCACGCAAATTCCCATGGGCCGACACGTTGCGCCCCGATGTTCCCTTGCGGGTCGATGTGACGTGCCGGCGCTCCAAGGTCTATCATGCCAAGGCTGCGGCGGAACGGATCGAACGGGCGTTGATCGAAGAGCTGGGCGCGACCATCGACCCAAAGGCCGCCATGTGTCTCAAGATCCGGATCGAAGATGACTTGTGTACCATCAGCATCGACACCTCGGGAGAGTCTCTGCACAAACGGGGTCACAAGGAAGCCGTTGGCAAGGCCCCGATGCGCGAAACCATGGCCGCGCTTTTTCTGCGTCAGGCCGGGTACACCGGACAAGAACCGGTCATTGATCCGATGTGCGGGTCCGGCACCTTTGTACTGGAGGCTGCCGAAATCGCCGTTGGACTCAATCCCGGACGCTCGCGCGCTTTTGCATTCGAGAAACTGGCCAGCTTTGACCGGCAGGTCTGGGATCAAATGCGCGATGCCGCACCGCTCAGCCCCTGCGAACACCGGTTTTACGGTTCTGACCGCAACCCCGGTGCCATCGAAATGAGCCAGGCCAACGCCGGTCGGGCAGGGGTTTCGCAGTGGACAGAATTTCATCACCGGGCCGTCAGCGATCTGGTCCGCCCCGAGGGGCCTGCGGGGCTGGTCATTGCCAACCCTCCTTATGGGGCCCGTATCGGCAATAAAAAGTTGCTATATGCGCTGTACGGCGCATTCGGGCAGACGTTGAAAGAACGATTTTCCGGCTGGCGTGCAGCGATCATCACCAGCGACACCGGGCTTGCGCGGGCCACAGGGCTTCCGTTTCTGCCTCTGGAACAGCCTGTTGCGCATGGCGGCCTCAAGGTGCGCCTGTTCCAGACCCCACGACTGCGCTAAATCCGTTCCTGGGGTGCCGCGCTGCTCCATGGACCACCATGTGATGCCCGACACATGGAATGATGCAAGAATGCGCTCTAATTTGTTGATAGAGCTTGAAAAAGCTGTTTCAGGGCCGGGCTGGTCATTCAATGGCGTCTTGATTCACGAAAGTGTCACGTTTTTCTGAAAATTGCGGAATGAGCGCTTGCAGTCCCCGATGATTAGATCTACATCAGCCTCAATTGACGCGGGATGGAGCAGCCCGGTAGCTCGTCAGGCTCATAACCTGAAGGTCGTAGGTTCAAATCCTACTCCCGCAACCACTACTGTCGAACAGGCCACCTTCGGGTGGCCTTGTTTGTTTTTGGGCCACCCCAAGTGCGAACCAGCCTGCCAGTTCTCCAACAATTTCAATGGTCAACGCGTCGCCATCTGGTTTCCTAGGTATCTCGCTCAGAAGGCTCCGGATGAGTGATGTGGCCTCCGCCTTCGAAGAGAATTCGTTCAACGCAACTGGTAGGCTGGCTACATTCTCCTGGTGGACGTCAGCCAGTCCGGGGTGCCGCCATACGGGCGGTTCGTTGGTTGATGGCTGTCTCTCGGGTGTTAATTCGACTTTGCGTGCTTCCACGGCACTCATCCTGTTCTCCATGCAGGGAGAAAACATGCCTTTGGCAATGGCTTGAACGATACGGGTGATTTGGGTGGTCACATTGGTCATTGCCCGCGCCGGCTTGGCACGGTCCTGTTTGATCGAACCTGCAAGTCGATTGAATTTCTCATGATAGGCGCAGACGAAGTCCGCAATGAAGTCGGGATGTACAAGTTTGTCTGTAAGACCGCACAGAACCCGATCCCCGAGGTCTGTTCGTTTGATTGTCTGGCGGTTGTCGCAGGTGCCTTAGGCAACCATTCGATAGTGGTATGGGGCATCGTGCGGGCAAAGCGTCGTTTGGCCAAATTCTGTTACAGAAACCAACGGCTTCATTGGGCTCCCTACTGCTTTGGTCGCACCAGGTACGGATGGCTGCAGGCAGGCCGAAGCGGCCATTTCTTTCACTTGTGGGTTGTCGCCGCACTGTGGGACGAAGCGGGTTTTTGCTGATTGACAATCAATGTCGGCTCTTCAACACTCAAATTTGCGCTGCGTATCCAAGAACTTCCGCTACCAATTGTTTAAAGAAGTACAATCGAGCCATGCGACACACTACAAATCCACCACCCCTAGCCAAAGCCTCATGAAACACCCAAACGTCTTGTGGATGGTCTCTGATCACCAAGCCTTTGCCAATCGAAAATTGAACATTGAGTATTTCCCGCTCCAAAAACGACTTGGTGAGATCGGAACTACTTTTAGACGAGCCTATACAGTCTTGCCGATTTGTTCTCCGGCACGAGCATCTATGTTGACTGGGCTTTATCCGCATATGCACGGGTTGACGGAAAATGACGGGCGTTTCGGAGGCAGAGCAGAACTTGACGTGGGCGAGGCGTTGCTTCAACGCGATTTCAGGACTGCTGGCTACCGTTGTGGATGGTTCGGGAAATGGCATCTGAACCACGACACTTCTGCGTGTGACCATGGGTTTGAAGGCTTCTCTCTGCCCGGCTACGGCTATCCGTACAATACACCTGAATACAAAGCCTATCTTTCGAGTATTCAGTCCGGTCCCCTCTTTGCTGAAATAGAGGTGCCCGGTGAATCACGCCTTGCGCCCGCAACTCAGGTGGACCTATTGGAAGAAGACTCGTGGTACGATTATGAAGCCGGTAGCGCCATACTTCATGGCCCTGAAGAGGTCCACGAAGCGCATTTCCTTGCCGACGCTGCGATCCGATGGATTAAGAGCGTTGATAGGACCCATCCGTTCTTTGTCCGGCTTGATCCATGGGGACCACATCCGCCCTATACTGTTCCATCCGGATTTCAATCGGAGATGCGAGACGAGGATATATTCTTGTCCCACAACTTAGACCATGATCTAGAAACACGCCCCGCGCACCACGCACAATACAGAGATCAGTGGCAACGGGATTTGCGCGAAGACAGTTTCGATTGGCCGCGTCTGACGCGCCGCGCGATCGAACATTCAATCGTGGTTGAAAGGGCCCTGAAGAAGGTCATTGATTTCCTTGAAGACTGTGGAAGGATTGAGAACACGATCATCGTCTTTTGCGCGGACCACGGCGATGCAGTTGCCTCGAACGGAGGGGTCATGAACAAAGGCAGCCTCTTGACCGAAGAAACGATCCGCATCCCTATGGTCTTTGCGGGGCCGTCCATCGCTAGGGGGAAAACGACTGACGCGCTAATCGCAAACGTCGACGTTGCACCTACACTCCTGGATCTCTGCGATCTCACGCCCAGCTCAACGCATCAGGGCCTGTCGGTGGAGGGGCAGTTGCACAATCCCAGAGGTTCGGCTTTGCGCGACAAGATCATGGTCCAACACTACGGTTTGCATATCCCGATCGTCCAACGTTGCCTTGTTCAAACGAATTGGAAGTACGTCTTGCAGGAAGACGGTTTCGAAGAATTGTACCGACTTGACGCAGATCCCTATGAACGCACCAATCTTGCAATCGAGGACCCGAATGCCAGCGCAATTCTCAATCAACTCAGGAGTAGTCTGCGTAAGGAGATGGAGTCTCTCGGGGACAACCAGAAGGAAATTCGGTCTGTTCTGGACACCTTGTCAGAGTAACGAGTGTTAAGCCTCTGTATCTCCGTTTTCTCGGTCAAGTCTGTATTGGTTCAGGCTCCATTTCCATCCCGAAATTCGAGCAATTTGAAGCAACTGTAGTTTTGGGCTCGGAGCAGCCCCTCTTTGCGCGATGCATCAACGTCTTCTAAGCGGGAGGAATTGCCGTCTCTACTCTCCCTACATTGTTACCCCGCCAACTTTTGGTTGATCCGGCAATGGGCTTTCAGCGCGATCTGTGAGTGTTCTCGACGATGGATTGCAGCGCGTTGCACCTGGAGATGCCGGTGGCGCGCTTTTCATTCTTTTCCGCCATGTCCAATGTTGCGTGAGCGAGGATATCACGAGTGATACCGACATGCTCAGGGTCAAAGTCTGTGCTAGACGTTGCGGCGCAGTCGCGGAATGCGTGGGGGCGCAGCGCCACGCCAAAGTGGTGCATCGTCCCCTTGGGAAAGTCCCGAGATTGGCCGTCTTTGGTCATTGGATCGTCGTGCTGGTTGATCCAGAGAACGTCTGACATCTTGCTCTGAAGACGTACCGGGCGAAGATTTTCCAAGTATGGGCGCATTGGTGTGACCACGTCGCGCGACAGCAAAAGGCTGTGCGCTTTCTTGTCCTTCACATCCTTGGGCTGACATCTCAGGTTATTACACTCAGTTTGATCTGCCGGGGGCCAATCTCCAAACTTCCTGACGAGAGGAATAGGATCAATCATCGCAATGACACCGCTTGGATAGCACCGCGTCGTGGCAGTCATAAGCAAACTGGTTCGACAACTCGGCAAAAAAACCGTCGTTGTCTGCAGTTTCTTGGGCCTCAGCAGGCGGCGCACCATCTCATATTCACCGGGAAAAGCGTTCGAGCAGAGCTTGGCCGCGATGTGACGGAAAAGGTGGGCGTGCACGGTCAAGCCCATTCGAACGAAAGGTGACTTTCACGAGCACGGGGACGGCACGAAACTGGGTGTGACCACATTTTTGTCAACACGGCCTGAAGCAACGAGAACCTGCCAATACAACAGAGGTTTGCCGAGCGCTTTTGTCCTTATCAACAGTTTGAATTTGGGTAATGAAATTTTTCGCATATAGATACAATCTATGCTTGAATTAATCTACGTTTTGGATTTTTACGGGATCAGGATTTATAACCCAGAAAAAGAATAGGTTCATGCCCGACACAACCTTTATCTATAACAGTACATCCAACACCGTAGACGTAGCAGATGAGCATTTTGGCCTTAACCTTTTGTTCACCCAGGACAAACTTGGCGGTGTTGCAACGACCGACTACGAAACCGTTGCGGCGAATGTTGAGAACAAAGTGATCCGCTACGCAGGCGGAACTATGAGCGAAGCATGGTTTGATCCGGCCAACCCCAACGCGACAAGCGGCACAAGTTTCTTTGATGGAGAGCCAAAGAACGGTCTGACGCCCCTTGACAAAACGATGCAATACGCTGCCGACAGCAATTCCGAGCTACTTATTGTTATTCCAACCGGACGGTACTTCAATTCAAATCTACAGAGCTCTGGCTACATCTCCGGCGCTGACAAAGAAGCTATTAGAGATTTTGTCGAGGCTGTGATTGCTGATACACTGGTCACCAGCGGTCAGGTTCAGATTGCCGGATTTGAAATTGGCAACGAATGGTACCAAGATAACTTCAATTGGACGGTTGAGCAGTTTGGCGAGCTTTCCAGTCAGATCGCTAAAGTAATTCAACAAAGGATAGACAGTGTGAACAACGGACAGGATCCGATGATCTTTGTCCAATCCGGTCGAACACTTGCTGAAACGGAAGCCATCAGAGATCAATTTGGGCGTGTGGAATATGATGCCGTTGATGGTGACACCACCCATTTCTATACGACGAACTCGAATGGCAATCCAATGGGGGCCGGCGGGGGCGTCCAGGGTCGGCTGAATGATATCTACAATACATGGAATGACCCCAATGGCACCGGGGACATCCCTGTTTTGGTTTCCGAATGGAATGTCGGTGGAAATGGTCCGACAAATACATCGCTGTCCGGTCTAATGCGAAATGCGCCTTTGATGCGCACCTTTGCGGAAATGATCGAAAACGGCGTGGATATCGCCACGTTTTGGACCGCTATAGCAGCAGGGGATGGAGCGGAGTCCCTCTCTTTGCAGGACAACGGTTCTCACCTTACGCCGACGGGTTATCTTTACCGGATGCTTTCGGAAAATGTCGTTGGCACAGAACTGCAAACTCAAAACTCGGAATTCCGACTTCCCGGTGATCAGGGCTACGCAATGGTCTTTGAAGGCTCGGACCAGGCCGTTATTTACCTCACGTCTGGCACAGCCCAACAGTTGAATATCACAGCCAACTTGACGGGATTAATCAACTCAAACTCGCATATTTAAGCAACACGGCTTGGTATGGTGGGGGCTGACAACACGGCCTATTATGGCGAAGGGACGATTGCGCACTTGACCGAAGCCGATCTTGCTCTTGATCCGGGTACAGACGCAATAGCTGATGTCGCGCTGGGGGCCTACGAACTGATCCAGATAGTTGTTACGGACCAATCCGTGAACACTGGTATCACATTATATGGAGACGACCAAAACGCCACCCATGATGAACTTTTCGGAACCATCAACGCCGACACGCTCATAGCGAACGCCGGCAACGACACTCTGATTGGGGCCGGTGGAAACGACACGCTGGTTGGAGGGCGTGGAAACGATATCTATTTTGTCGACAATGCGGGCGCTAGTATTGTTGAGAACGCCCATGAAGGCACCGATCATGTAAATGCTTCGGTCTCATTCTCACTGAGGGACTTCAGCCAGCACCTTGAAACTCTGACCCTTACTGGCAGTGGCAACATCAACGGAACCGGTAACGGGGAAAACAACACAATCACCGGAAACGCTGGCAACAACACCCTAAATGGTGCGTGGGGCGATGATACGCTCAGCGGTGGCGGCGGAAATGATACCTTTCGCGACGACGCCGGAGCGGACCGCATGACAGGAGGGGCAGGGGGCGATACCTTTGTTTTCCTAAATAACTTTGGTCAGGATGTGGTGACAGATTTCAACATTGCCCAATCCGGCGAGCATATCGACCTGAGCGCTGTGGTCTCGATCGTAAGTTTTATCGATCTGAGCAATAACCATCTCAGCCAATCCGCTGGGCACACGATCATTGATGCTGGTGGAGGCAATACGATCACCTTGCATGGGGTCAATATTAACAACCTGACAGCCGATGATTTCATCTTTTGATCCCGTTCATCCCAACATCGGGCAGGGGGACTTTACTCCTGTCCCTGGCTCTTTCGACGCCTGTAGGCGGCGATGCAGAAATGATGATCTGGGTCTGATGAAGCGACTGAAAGATATCACCGATCAGCAATCCGACGATATCCGCAACGACCCTACTCGCCGGTCAGCCCGATCATGTCAGCCACCAGAGGTTCCTCGTCAACACATCCAACTTGCAGCCGTCTCTGTTTGAATCTGCGCCGTCCCGAACCACGGCAATCCCGACGCTCTGAGATGTGGGTCCGGTTTCGCGCACATGGTCAATACACGCGAAGGGATCAGGAGTTCCGCCCGTTAAAGCCCAAATTGATCCACCGGATCCATTTCTAGACGGGTAACCTGTGCAACGCGCTGTTGACCGAAGGGTTATATGGCACCCTGGACGATACCCGGCGGAATCGGGTGCTATGGCACTGAGATTACAACACCGTCAGACCTCACGCACCGCCCGAGACCAAATCGCCGTACAAAGCGCTGGAGGGTTGAGCCATGTGACGGCCGCGCGCCCGGTGTGCTGCTCAGACCGAAACCGACGACAATCAAAACCAAACCCGTGAACGCGCGTCATGAACGAGGGATCAGCGGGGGCGGGCGGGTCATGGCCCTTGGCTGTGCCAAGCCACAACAATCGCAGTGATCGGATGATGTGCGTCTGCGCTGGCACGTCCCGATACGGCCTCAACTGGACCCCTGACAACGAAGCCATCAATACAGGGCTTTTTGCATTTGGCGGGCGCGGTTGATGGCAAAGCTCAGCGGGTCAGATCGCGCATTCCGCTTTCGAGGCCCGACAGGGTCATTGGCACCATGCGGTTTTCAAAGATTTCCTGAACCATGCCGATGGAATGGGTGTAGTCCCAATATTTTTCGGGCACCGGATTGATCCACAGGTTTGATGTCCATTGTTCACGCGCGCGCTGAAGCCACACCTGGCCGGCTTCCTTGTTCCAATGTTCACTGGCTCCGCCGGGATAGGCGATTTCATAGGGGGACATCGAGGCATCGCCGACAAAGATGCATTTGTAATCTGGCCCATAGGTGCGCAGCACTTCGTGGGTTGGGGTCTGTGCGTCCCAGCGGCGGCGATTGTCCCGCCAGACACCTTCGTACAGGCAATTGTGGAAATAATAGTATTCCAGATGTTTGAATTCGGTGCGGGCGGCAGAAAACAACTCTTCGACCACTTTGATATGCGGATCCATTGACCCGCCCACATCCAGAAACAACAGCACCTTGACTGCATTGTGACGTTCGGGGCGGGTTTTTACGTCGAGATAGCCGTTCTCAGCCGTGGATCGAATGGTTCCGTCCAGATCCAGCTCTTCGTGGGCCCCTTCGCGGGCCCAGCGGCGCAGGCGTTTCAGCGCGACTTTGATATTGCGGGTCCCCAGTTCAACCGTGTCATCCAGGTTCTTGAATTCGCGTTTGTCCCAGACTTTGACAGCGCGCTGGTGACGGCTTTCCTTTTGGCCGATGCGCACGCCTTCTGGGTTGTACCCATAGGCCCCAAAGGGGGACGTCCCGGCGGTGCCAATCCATTTGTTGCCGCCCTGATGGCGGCCTTCCTGCTCCTTGAGCCGCTCCTTGAGCGTTTCCATCAGCTTGTCGAACCCGCCCAGGGCTTCGATCTCGGCCATTTCTTCAGGGCTCAGGTGCTTCTCCGCCATCTTGCGGAGCCACTCTTCGGGGATGTCGACGGCGTCCATCACCTGCTGTGCAGTGATCTGTTCGAGCCCCTTGAAGCTGGACGCAAAGGCGCGATCGAATTTGTCGATATTGCGTTCGTCCTTCACCATCGATGTTCGCGCGAGAAAGTAGAACTCTTCGACGTCATACATCGCCAGTCCCTGTTTCAGGGCCTGCAGAAAGGTCAGATACTCGCGCAGGGAAACGGGCAGGCCCGCGTTGCGAAGATTTTCAAAGAAGGGCTGGAACATGGCAGTCCGATTGTCAGAGGGCGAAACGGTCGATCAGTACCGTCAGAATAGTCGCCACAATCCCCAGTGCGATAGCGTAAACCGCTGCATATTGCAGGATATCCGCTATTGCGCCGCCACGTTTTTTTGCTGCCCGCGCGCCAAGGATTGCGCCCACTACAATCGCTGCAATGATGATCATGTTATCAGATGCCCGTTTTTTGTTGCGGGTTCAGCGCCGAGATTTCCTGCATCTTGGCCCGAACCGCCCAGTCCGAACCGAACCCGTACCGTGCCCAGCCAAGGCTGTCCAGCCTGACAATCCGCGCCTGGTCCGGGCGATTGATCAACTCCAGCGCTTCGGCCTGCAACATCATCAATGTTGACAGCAGCGCCGCATTTTCCGATTGCGCGGCGACGGACAAATACGGGCGGATATTGGCCAATGCGCCATCGCCGTTGCCTTTGGTAATCTGATAGGCCGCAATCTGCGTCGATACATAGGCGCGATGCAGCTGCGTATCGGGAGAGTTTTCCAGGAACTGCATGGCGCTGTGGTAATGGCGTTGGGCCAGATCGGGATCGTGCCCTTGGGTCATTCGGCCCAGTATATAGTGGCTAAAGGCGCGGCGGTGATCGCGCCAGCCCATTTGCTGGGCCGTCGCGGCGGCGGCATGGGCGGCCTGACGTCTTTGTTCGGGCTTGGAGCCGGGGCCAAGTGCGGCCTGAACGTTTTCAACCCAGGACCGGGGGGTGACGGCCACGGGGCGTGTCGGTAAACCAACGCCTTGGGGATTGAGCCGCGCCAAAATGCGCGGCAACTGGGCGGCGACCTGACCTTTGGTCATACCGGTGCGCAGTTCCGGCGCATACGTGGCGCGCAGGATCAGCATGTCAAACCCGGTCAACACCGTATGGACATTGTCGTCATTGAACACGGAATCCGGTAGGCGATACAGATCATTCAGCGGTCCGATGGCCTGGGCCAGCTCTTCGTGCAGGCAATCGCGGATTTCCTGTGGGCTGGCGTCCCGCGGGATAAAAACACCCAGCCGGGACCGGTCGCGCAGCAGGGCCCAATTGGTCTTGGGGCTGTGTCGGTTGCGCCGGTATTCAGACAGGCTGGACGCGTTGGGCACCACGAAACAGGCGGCCTGGGGCAGCGCCCGTCTGATCTCCGAGCGGTCTACAGCCTCGATGGTGATATTGGCATCGCTGCCTTGAACCTGTCGGATGTCAATTCCGGCTTCGGTTCGAAAGCGGGCCAGAAGCCGGGTCAGATCGTGTCGCAGGTTCGACGGCGGTGCGCCGGTCACCCGGACAGAAATCGGCGTTTCAAACCGTGTGAAGACCGGCAATTCACGGCCGCTTTCCAGCTGAAAATGCAGATCCAGGAAATCGGCGGCGATATTGCCGTTGGATCGGGCAGGGGCGCTGGGGTGGGCGACGGAAAACGCCTTCATCGGGGGCAGGGAGCTTTCCGCGATCTGCGCCCGCGATGGCGGATCCTCGAATGGAACCGTGTCGCAGGCCGCGACCAGGGCAAAGACCGAACTGGCAAGTAGCAAAGATCGGATCATGCGTGTTTGGCCTCGCGCGGTTGAATCTGCCATACACTCGTCGCGCACAGGTTTTCTGCACGCTGCAAACGCGTTTCAATCGTTACCAATTCAAAAACTATCAGGGGCAATGCAAAGGATCCCATTAATGACAATCACATGTCAGATATCGCTATTGTGATACGTCATTTGGGCGAAACTGTGAAGCGAAACAGCCGCCACCGCGGCAATTGTGGGGTCAACTTCGTTTCCGATGGGGCAACGGCGCATCCGGAGATGCGCCGATCAGGTGTTCACCGACGTCCGCGCGCCATAAAGGCAAGACGTTCGAACAGATGGACGTCCTGTTCGTTCTTGAGCAATGCACCGTGCAGCTTGGGCAAGGCATCCGCGCCGCCCCGTGCCAGATCTTCGGGCGTGAGGTCTTCGGCCAGCAACAGCTTGAGCCAGTCCAGAACTTCGGAGGTTGATGGCTTTTTCTTGAGCCCGGATGTCTCGCGAATTTCATAGAACTGGGTCAGGGCCGTGGTGAGCAAGGTGTCCTTGATACCGGGGTGGTGGACTTCGACGATCTTGCGCATCGTGTCCGCGTCCGGGAACCGGATGTAGTGAAAGAAGCAGCGGCGTAGGAAGGCGTCCGGCAGCTCTTTTTCGTTGTTCGACGTGATGATCATGATCGGGCGGTGTTTGGCCCGGATGGTTTCACCGGTCTCGTAGACATGGAACTCCATCTTGTCGAGCTCCTGCAACAGATCATTGGGGAACTCGATATCGGCCTTGTCGATCTCGTCAATCAGCAGGACAACTTTTTCGTCCGCATCAAAGGCTTCCCACAGCTTTCCCTTTTTGATGTAGTTTTTCACGTCGTGGACGCGTTCTTCGCCCAATTGGCTGTCGCGCAGGCGGCTGACCGCGTCGTATTCATACAGCCCCTGTTGGGCGCGGGTGGTGGATTTGACATTCCATTCGATCATCCGAAGACCCAATGCGCCGGCGACCTGGCGTGCCAGTTCGGTTTTTCCGGTGCCGGGCTCGCCCTTGACCAGCAGCGGACGTTCCAGTGTCACCGCGGCATTGACCGCAACGGTCAGGTCTTCGGTTGCGACATATTCGGCGGTGCCGTTGAATCTCATGTGGGTCCTCGCGCGTGCGTGTGTAATTTCGTTGCGCACCATACCAGCCCGCGCTGGCGCAGCAAGAGCACGACCGGGCAAATGTCGGACATTTGGGGACATGACGCGGCGTAGGACGTTTGGCTGGATTGCAACCTGCAACCGTGCGGAACTGAGTCGCGGCTGCGCAACAATATGTCCCGACCGAGCCCAATGTCTCCGAGATTGCCGCGTGACCACACGGAACCACATTTATCACCGCCACGACAGGGCATACCGTAACAGTCTGCATTTTATTGCATATTTGGCCGCTAACGGTAGCGGACGTTGCGGCAGGCCCGCCAAGCTGTTTTTGTGTAGTGACAATCTGCTAGCGACCCGTTAAAGCCTGCGTCCAGAGGGGGAGCCAGAGGTCGGCATTCATTTCTTCAGCTGTCAAATCTGGCCAGACCGAAGGAGCGGAAATGAACCAGGAAGTGCTTCTGCCGGATGACTACAAACCGGCCGAAAATGAACCTTTCATGAATAAGCGGCAGCAGGAATATTTTCGTCGCAAATTGTTGGACTGGAAACAGGATCTTATGGCGGACAGCCGCGATACGATCGAAGGTTTGCAGGACGGCACGCGCAATATTCCAGATGTGGCTGATCGCGCAAGCGAAGAAACTGACCGTGCGCTGGAACTGCGTACTCGGGATCGCCAGCGCAAGCTGGTGTCCAAGATCGACGCGGCATTGCGTCGGCTGGATGAAGGTGAATTCGGATACTGCGAAGTGACCGGAGAACCGATTTCGTTGAAACGTCTGGATGCGCGTCCCATCGCGACGATGAGCCTGGAAGCCCAGGAACGTCATGAGCGTCGGGAAAAAGTGCATCGCGACGACTAAATTTGCCATGCCTTAGGCGTCGGGCGCTGCAATATCTGCGCGTCCGCTCATGAACGGTACAGGAAACGGCCAGAATCTTGGGGTTCTGGCCGTTTCCTTTGTTTCACTCAGATTTGCCGCGGTTTCCGGGAATTGTCTGTTGCGGGGCGCGCCGGGGTGTTTAAAACCCGTGTTCACACCCCGAGGCTGACACACAAGAGGATCACCATGAGTCTGAACGGTCGAAAGATAACGATTGTCGGGGCCGGGATTGGTGGTCTGGCGTCGGCGCTGTGTCTGCAGCGCAAGGGGGCTTGTGTCACCGTTTTGGAACAGGCAGATGCCATTTCCGAAGTCGGGGCCGGGCTTCAGATTAGCCCCAATGGCGTCGCCGTGCTGCGGGCGCTCGGGCTCGAAGAGGGGCTGCGTGAAACATCTGTCCAGGCCCGTTCGGTGGTGTTGCGCGATTACGCCCAAGGGCAGGACGTACTGTGTCTGGATCTGGAGCGTTACGCCAGCGACCAGGCCTTTTACTTTGTTCATCGTTCGGATCTGATCACGCTGTTGGCGAATGCGGTGCGCAAGGCTGGTGTACAGGTGCGCCTGCTACAGAAAGTCGCCAAGGTCGTGCCGGACAATCAGGCCCCCACGGTTTGGCTGGCAAACGGAGCCCAGGCGCGCCCGGATCTGGTTGTTGGGGCCGATGGGTTGCATTCACGGGCGCGCGTCGCGCTGAATGGTGACGATGCGGCGTTCTTTACCGGGCAGGTGGCCTGGCGGGCCACGATTCCCAACGATCTGAACCTCCCGGCGCAAGCCCAGGTGTTCATGGGGCCGGGTCGTCATATGGTGTGCTATCCGCTGCGCAATGGCGAACGGATCAATATCGTTGCGGTTCAGGAACGCGATGCCTGGGCCGATGAAGGGTGGCATTTCTCGGATGACCCGGAAAACTTGCGGGCCGCCTTTTCAGATTTTGGGGGCGTTGGGCATGAAATCCTTGCGCGGGTCGATACGGTCGGTCTGTGGGGGTTGTTCCGCCACCCGGTTGCAAAGCATTGGTATCGGGGCAATGTGGCGCTGGTTGGGGATGCCGCACATCCGACGCTGCCCTTTATGGCGCAGGGGGCCAATCTGGCATTGGAAGATTCATGGGTGTTGGCCGATTGCCTGGATCAGATCCAGGATCCTGATCTGGCCCTGATGCGGTATCAAACCCTGCGACGCCCCCGGGCGGCCAAAGTGGTCGGTGCGGCCAATGGCAATGCGTGGAAGTATCACCTGCGTCTGCCGCCAGTGCGCGGGATGGCACATATGGTGTTGGGATTAGGCGGGCGACTGGCACCTCGGCGCATGGTACGCCAGTTCGACTGGATTTATCGCCATGATGTCACAGCGGGCGCAGCGGCCCGCTGACATCGCGCTGTTGGATCAAAGATCCAGATCGACCCAGACCGGCACGTGATCTGACGGCTTTTCCCGCCCGCGCACATGTTTGTCGATTTCGCATGCGCGCAGCAGATCCGCAGCCTGTGCGCTGAGCAGAAAGTGGTCGATGCGGATGCCGTCATCGCGGTTCCAGGCACCGGCCTGATAATCCCAGAACGAATAATGCCCCGGACCCGTATGGCAACTGCGAAAGGCTTCGGTGAATCCGAGGTTCAGAATGCGACGGAACGCAGCGCGGCTTTCGGGTCGGAACAGGGCGTCTTTGCGCCAGGCGTCCGGGCGATTGGCGTCCTCGGCCTGGGGGATGATGTTGTAGTCACCCGCCATCAAAACCGGCATCTCGCTGGCCAGAAGATCGCGCGCGTGATCGTGCAGGCGCTGCATCCAGGCGAGCTTGTAGGCATATTTCCCGCCTGCCACCGGGCTGTTGTCGGGTTCCAGTTCCACGGGGTTTCCATTGGGCAGATACAACCCACAGATGCGGATCGCCTGTTTGCCGACCACTGTGGCCTCGATCCAGCGCGCCTGTTCATCGCTGTCATCCCCTGGCAGGCCCCGGCTGACGTCTTCGAGCGGCAATTTCGACAGGATGGCGACACCGTTAAAGCTTTTCTGTCCGTGGGTTTCCACATTGTAGCCACGGGATTCAAACAGATCGCGCGGAAAGGCATCGTCGATGGATTTGATTTCCTGCAGCAGAACAACATCGGGCTGTGCTTCGTCCAACCAATCGGGCAGGGCCTGAGCCCGGGCTTTGATACCGTTGATGTTGAAGGTGGCGATCTTCATGACCTGTCTCCCGGATGTCTGGCGCTGATGTTCTATCGCTGAACCCGTCGCGCAGGGCAAGCGTCAGGGGTGTTTCAATATCGAAAAATACGAATCGAACGAGTGGAGAGAACAGTGATTCCCGTTCGATTCGGACACAACCTATAGCTGCATGGCGTCGTTTGGTGACACATTTGGGGGGTGTGGATAAGTTTTTTGACTCTGATTAGAGTCATCACGTTTGGGAATTGAGTCAACTTTCTATTCGACTTTCTTAATGTGGATAACTTGGCGCAAGAACACCTTGTGGTAGAAAAGCCTCTTTTCAGGTCGCCTTCTGGGTGCAAGCGTTGAGGCACGATCAACTTCACAACTGGGGACTTCTGCCATGAACGCTCAACTCAAAGCCTACGACATCGAAACCGCTCTCACCAGCACGCCTGTCAACAGCCTGTTGGACGGCGAAGGAACTGCGATGTTCTCGTCCGGTTCTGCACCTGTTCTGACAACCGATCTGTTGGATGGTGACGCAACTGCTCTGTTCTCATCAGGCTCCGCTCCGACCGCATCGACAGCCACGATCACCGGCGAAGGGGTCGAAATGTTCTCGTCCGGTTCTGCGCCTGTTCTCAGCTCAACCGCTTTGACGGGCGAATTGGTTCAGATGTTCTCGTCAGGCTCCGCTCCTGCGGCATCGGCAGACGCCACCGCCGGCGAAGGCACCCAGATGTTCTCCTCGGGATCCGCTCCTGCGGCATCGGCAGACGCCACCACCGGCGAAGGTGTGCATATGTTCTCGTCAGGCTCCGCCCCTGCGGCATCGGCAGACACCACCACCGGCGAAGGCACCCAGATGTTCTCCTCGGGCTCCGCACCTGCGGCATCGGCAGACGCCACCACCGGCGAAGGCACCCAGATGTTCTCCTCGGGCTCCGCTCCTGCGGCATCGGCAGACACCACCACCGGTGAAGGCACCCAGATGTTCTCCTCGGGTTCCGCTCCTGCGGCATCGGCGGACGTAACCACCGGCGAAGGCACCCAGATGTTCTCCTCGGGTTCTGCACCTGCGGCATCGGCGGACGCCACAGCGGGTGACGCAACCCATATGTTCTCGTCGGGCAGCTGATCCGCGGGACACCGTCTGAAGTTGGTAACGGAGCGTTCAGAGAACGCATTTGAAAATAGGAAAGCAAACCAAATGTCGAATGTCATTCGCCTGAACGTTCCGTCCCAACGTCAAAGCAAGCGCGATCGCCGCGCGGCCTTGATTGCCAGCTTTGCCCAGCATCGTCGGTTCGGTGATGATGTGTTCTGGCTCAAGGAAAATGCCGAACTTCTGAATATCCTGGAATGTACGGGCCAAACGCTTGACGATGATGCGCTGGCCCCGCACCAGGGGTTCTATGCCCAAGTCGAAAAACGCATGGGGTTCTTTCCACAATATTATCGCTTTTTGCTGTCGATTTGTCTGGATCTCGAAGATCTGGGGCTCACCGGGACCAAAGGCGAAGCCCTGGCTGCTTGGATAGACCGCCAGGGACTGGCCGAAGCTGAATTGTCAGACCTTCAAAGGGCCGAAGCGCGCCGCCTATTGGCACGCCGTGGCGTCACTGCGTTGAAATGGGACACCAGCCTGACAGATCGGTTGCATCGTTTTGTTAACCGTTCCGAAACTTTTGCGATGCCCAATAAGAAGGCCGCATATGAGTTGACCCACATCGTGTTCTATCTCTCTGAATATGGCCGTCGCGATCCGCAACTGGACCAGGCGGCAGTTACCAGCCTCGAATATGCGGGGATCCTGGCCTATTTGGACCAGAACGCTGATCTGCTGGCCGAAATCTGTGTCGCCTTGCGATACGCAGGCAAAACCCCTTCGCAGATCTGGGAAGACTGGCTGGAGCGAGAAACCCATCGGTTTACCGTTTCAACCGGACCACAGGTCAGCCCGCAAGACGATTACCATGACTATTTTGTCTGCAATTGGCTGATGTCGGTGTCCGATCGTGACAGTTTCACCAAACCCGCCGAATTCGACAAGATGAGCTTTGCCCGCGCCGCGCCCTATGCCGCGCCGCTGCGGGACATGTCTGAAACCATGTTCAAGCTGGAAGATCAGCGCAGCGACGATTGGCAAGTCATGCGTCCGCATGTGGAAAACGCGCTGAGCGAGATCGGCCATGACATCCTGACCGAAGCGCAGATGAGTAGCGACAAGTTTGAGAGCTTCTTTGCCGGGTTCGCCCGTACCAGCATGCAGGGCGGGGTGCTGTTGTGATGAACGCAACGATGCAGAACACGGCCATTGGGGCCGGGCTGGTCATTATCTACACCGCGCTGATTTCTTCAGCGGATGCGATTACCAAACTGATTGCGGGCGGCTATGCCGCACCGCAATTGTTCTGTCTGTCCGGGTTGATCGTCGTGGGGCTGAGCGCGCTGGCGGATCGCCACCCATCCCAGCGGCGGGGGCTGCGGACCACCTGTCCGCGCGCCATGGCGCTGCGGTCCGGGGCGACTGTCCTGGCAGCTGTGAGCTTCTTCTATGCGTTCAAACTGTTGCCTTTTGCCGAAGTATTCCTGTTCATCGGTCTGATGCCGCTGTTGTCGGGGCTGATGTCGGGCATGGTTTTGGGGGAACACGTCCGGCCCTCTGCCTGGGTCGCTTTGGTGGCCGGGTTTGTTGGGGTTACGTTCCTGTTTCCGGCTGGGGTTCATTCCATTTCATGGGGCCACGGGTTTGCTTTTGCCGCTGCTGTGTTCGGGACGTTTTCCATGGTGATGGCCCGGTTTATCGGACGATATGAAACCAATGCACTGGCGCAGGTCTTTTTTCCCAATCTGGCGATCTTTGTTTGTATGGGCGCGGTGCTGCCGTTTGTCTGGAAGCCGATGCCGATCAGCGATCTGGCCTGGGTGGCGACCTACGCGGGGCTGTTGTTTGGGGCACGCTGGGTGGTTGTCGTGGCGCTGCGCCTGCTGGCCGCCTATGCTGTCACGCCGCTGATGAATCTGCAATTTGTCTGGATGGTTTTTCTGGGCGCGGTGTTTTTTGGCGAGCTGCCAGCAGCGGGAACCTACGTCGGGGTGAGCTTTGTCATCGGATCTGGGCTATTTCTGGTTTGGGACTTCACCCATACAAGCGATGTCGCGACAAGAACCGTAAAACCCAGTATCATCAAAGAGCTAAACTCATAACATTCGTAGCCCAGTGTTTTCTGATCTATTTCTAAGACATGCCAACAGGCGGGGCAACAGAATGGCAGTTGCAAAGACGAACGTGCGTATTTTCCAGCTGCGCGACATGCGGGCTCTGGGCAAAACGGGACCATAGGTGTGTCCCTTCCCGTGTCGTCCAAAGGGTGGTGCCGTTGGCTGGGGCAGGTCAGGATCGCAGGCCGGACACATGCGTTTGGTTCGGTTAGACTGGGCGATGTCGACCGTGATGAAGCAGGCCACGAATGGCGGTCGATCCACAGGCGGTTGCGGTAAGGCGAGACCGTTGCCGGGATCCGGGGCACCACATCGGGTGAGAGTTTCCATGACATGGCAAAAGCGACCCATGCGACCGAAAAGAACGCCCGAAAGGGCGAGAGCGGAACACTTGGTGTGTGCACGGGGCACCATCTTGGCTCATTGAACGGGGCGACATTACCAACCTGACCGCACCTGCGCTGTTGGCATAGCTGACACACGCGGTTCAGTCACGACCAGAAATTCGGCTGTGTTGACAGAGGTGCCCGGCGACACGGCTGGAAGCACGCCACGTCGGCAAGAAACCCCGGAGAGCTAATCCAAGGACGCTGTCACAAGTGACCCACACGGTCCGTGATGTCTGGGGCGGAGTCGATCTGGTGCGATTGGCAGAACCGGATACCTTCGCCGCCAATCTCGCACCATTGCGCAAAACCGTTCGGGTCGCCTATGCCAAACCGTCTTTCGGTGGGTCTGATCAGGTGCTGGTCTATATGAGCCGGTACGCGCACCGAGTCGCGATCTCCAACCATCGCCCCGTCTGCGTCGTTCCCGACACTGTCGCATTCCGATGGAAAACCAATGCATCAAGCGCGCGGATCGCATGACGAAGATGCGCCTGCCGACAGAAGAATTCATCCGACGCTTTCTGATCCACGTCCTGCCCTTCGGCTTCCATCGCATCCGACACTCGAGCTTTTTGGCTAACGCCATCCGCCGTGACAGGATCGCGAAGATCAGGCGTTTGCTGAATGCAGATCCGACCTGGTGCCGACATCGGGTGAAAGAACCCGCGACACCCCCGACGAACCACATGCGCAACAGCCTTGCCCCAAATGCAGCGGCGCAATGGTTATCGTTCAGACCTTTCTGCGCGGTCAAACACCCAAATGCCGCGCACCGCCATGGGAGGATGCCGCATGATACGACGAGCAAACCCGGCCCGTTCTTGCGCAGTAGCCGGAACACTTAGTGCGCTTAACTCAGCAAATTCAGGACTGCACAAGGCATGTGGCGTAAGATCCCGAGTCTAGATCGTAAAACCGTGTTGGGAAAATCAATTGGATTACAGGGCCTGTCATCACACAGTCGGTCACTCTGATTATCGACCTCTGCAGCCGTAACGCACAATCCCCATGGCAATGATACCCGCCCGCGCTTTGCTTCTTGTCAGGCTAGTCGCCGTTGCAGCTCACGCTGACAGCAGCTTTCAATCCAACTAGGGAACCCGAGACTATGGATTCGGGAGCCCAATTGCTCCCATGTTAGTTGAGAGTGTTTTTATGGATCTCGCCGTTTTTCATCACGAACGGGATCGTATCGACGGAGGATGTTGGGCGCGGCGCAGATCCGAACATCGACTCGGATGCCCCGATCACACTGAGATCTTCCAGCGGATCGCCGTCCACCAGGATGATGTCGGCGTAGGCACCTTCTTCTATCACGCCGATCTTTCCCTCCGCGTAGGGGTTCATGATGCCACTAAGTGCCAGCAGTTTGCCGGCATCCGACGTCATAGCCTGCAATGTGCGTAAGTTGCCAAATGATCGACCCCACTGGGTAATCTGGAAGTCGCGAGTCTGTCGCCACGCGGGAGGTGTCACGGCAAGGGAATCGGAACCAAATGCCATGTTGATCCGATATTCATTGGCCAGCTTGATCCATGCCTCGCCGTTCTTGTTGACCCGTGCGGTCTTAGCATAGGCGGGGAGAGTGGGATTGCCGTAGTATGGATGTTCCAAAATGTCTGGTGCAAACGCCGCCATCGCGGGCACCACCCACGCATCCGCCTCGGCCACCATCTTGAAGGTTTCGGGCTCGGACATCAGGTTGCCATGCTCGATCGATACCACCCCAGCGCGGATGGCGTTCTGCACCGAGATGTCCGTGTAAGCGTGCACAGCCGAATACGTTCCGAAATCACCGGTTGCCTTGACCATCGCTGCCAGTTCTTCGGGTGTGCCTTGTATCGAATCCAATGGATCACGCTCTGACGTAACCCCGCCGCCCGACATCATCTTCACAAAATCCGCACCCCCGGCCAGATTGTTGCGCGACGCTTTTAGAACCGCGTCACCACCGTCGGCCAGCGTGGTCAGGCCAAGTCCTTCGAGATAGGATTTTTCACCGCTCAACACAGTGGGGTTCCAACGCCAGTCGCCATGACCGGAAGAGGCACTGACACAAGCCCCCGACAGATAGATGCGGGGTCCCGTCAGGGTCCCGATGTCGATGTGTTTCTGGAGACCGGACGACGTGCCACACAGATCGCGCACCGTGGTCACGCCCGCAGGCAGGTATTCTTGCGCGCTTGCGTAGGCCAAACCGCCCAGCTCTTCCCAAGTCATCAGTTGCGCACCCTGAATGGCGCGGTCATTGCCCGAGCCGACAAACTGCATGTTCAGATGCACATGCATGTCAATGAGACCCGGCATTAGAGTTCGACCGCCGCCATCGATCATGACAGCGTTTGCAGCCGCCAAGGGCGCGGCAGAAACGGCCCTGATAAGGTTACCTTCGACGAGAACATTGGCGTTCTCTATGAGAGCCTCGTTCACACCGTCGAAAACATTCACATTGGTGAAAAGCGTTTGTGCCGGAGTGTCCTGTGCGGACGCAACGCTGGTAGAGAACACGGCAGCGGCAATGACCGATTCAAAAATCCAGGCCTTTTTTTGAATAGACCGGTTCTCCATAACTCTTCCTTTCCTAATTGGTTTGAAGGATGCGCGGGATACCGAGGGTAAAATTGGGGTACGCCACCCCGCGCTACGCTCAGTTGAGCGTGTTCTTATAGATCACACCGTCTTTCATGATGAGATGCATCGCCGGGATCTCTCCGGGTTTGCGATCCGGTGCGTCGAACAATTCTTTGCTGCCACCTATCAATGTGATGTCTTCCAGCGGGTTGCCATCGATCAATAGGATGTCAGCATATGCGCCTTGCGCGATCACACCGAGGGAACCGGCAGGATATGGGTTCTGGCCACCCGTGAGAGCGGCGAGATCGCCGCCGATGGAGGTCATGGATTTCAGCGTCTGCAAAGTGCCAAACTTGTCCGCCCAGAACCAGATCTCGTGATCGCGGTTACGGATCGCGTTCGCTGGCGTAACCGTGACGGTATCTACTCCAAAGGTGGTCTTTTCCAAAAGCTTGGGAAATTTCAAAAGAATATCTGGAATCCGTGCCATCCCCTTGGCAACCAACAATGATTTGGCCTTGTTCACTGACGGCTCAGGTCCAAACGTGCGCTCGATTGCTTCGAGAGAAGAAACCGAGAGCTGTGGATTATAGAACACGCCTGCGTCGACCATCATTGCGGCTGTTTCCTCATCCAGAAACTGCCCATGCATGATCTCTCCCAGGCCGAGGCGCAAACCGCGTTGAATATCGGGTGGGTTGTTCACATGCGCCGTTGCGTAGGTGCCCCAATCATTCGAAGCTCGGACCACGGCTGTCACTTCCTCGTCGGTGGCCTGTATCGTATGCAAGCCGTCCTTGGAGGAAAAAACGCCGCCGCTCATCATCATCTTGTTCAACACAGCACCGTTTGCGAGGTTCTGGCGGGCGGCACTCAGCGACGCATCGTGCCCATCAACGACATAGGCCAGACCAAGCTGTGCGACTTTGCCTGTGTTTCGGCTTTCGAGCGTGTTTTGCCCCTTCAGTCTCCAGTCGCCATGGCCGGAAGTTTGGCTGATCACGGCACCAGCGTGGTAAATCCGAGGACCGATGGCAAAACCGCCGTCAATTGCGCGGCGAATCCCAACCTGCAGGGCACCGACGTCACGCACGGTCGTGAAGCCATCCATCAAGATGCTTTGAGCCGTAAATGCCGCCATTGCCCCGACTTCTTGCCAGTCACGATCCTCAAATGTATCGTAGCCACCCACCATATGTTGCATGTTCAGGTGCACGTGACTTTCGATAAGCCCCGGCATCAATGTGCGGCCACCGCCGTCAATGACCGTGGCCTCCGGTGCATCAATGGCGTCCGTTGACACGGCCTTGATCAAATTGCCTTCGACCAGAACGCTGGCGTTCTCCATCAGAGATTCGTTCACCCCATCAAAGACATTCACATTGGTGAACAACGTCTGCGCTGGTGTGTCCTGAGCGAACGCAAAGCTGGCAGAAAAGGTTATTGCCGCAGCTAACGCCGCAACCCCAGTCGTATATTTCGACAGAACTTTCATTGGCTTCCCCTGAGATGACCGAGAACAAAATTTGGATCTCTTCTCTAGGCAGAATGCCCGATACTTAAACGAATTACCTGACAGTTCGAGGCGGCCCATTACGATTGCCGTTACAAAGTGTCAGGTTTTAGCGGGTTCCCTCTCCATTTTCCTGACGATCCGTCTATACTCTTCAACGTGTGACAAGTGAGGGCATTCTTGTGGCTGCAGATCATGATCGGAGTGACATACCGATGGTTCGGACCACTGTATTGGCTCCTGTGGTTCAGGCGTTGAAGGCCTGCGGCGAAGACATTGACGTTTTTCTAGCGGCTTTTGATCTTTCCGTCGCGCCCATTAGAGATCCGACATCCTACATACGCAATGATATTGTCTATCGGGTGTATGCAGCGGCGGCTGAGCTACGCAATGATCAGTGTTTCTGCACGTCCGTTGGTCGCAACATCAACCTTGCAGACTTCCTTCCGTTCGGCGCCGCCCTTGAGGAGGCCACGACAATTGGTGGGTTTATCTCTCGCTTCACCCAAGCTGTGGCCAGCGAGACGAACTCCATCTCTCAGAGCCTGTTCGTCGAAGACACCACGGCATATTTTAGCGCCAAACGTAAGTTTATCCCAACCGTGTCACCGGCCCACATCGACGGCTTTATGATTGGGATTTGGATCACATTCTTGCATGAAGCACTCGATTTCCGCTGGGATCCGGCTTCGGTGTTGGTCAGGATGTGCGATCCGGCTGTTCTACCGCAAGAGTTTCACGGCATCCGGGCGATCAAGAGCAATGACCGGGGCTTTTCCATTCGGTTTCCTGCTGCATGGTTAACGATTCCGCTGAATGGGGTATTCGCGTCCAAAGACACGGACGATTTAGTCGGTCCGCAACTGGATATGCTCGCTCCGAAGGGGTTTGTGGAGGCCATTCGGGCAATACTGGAGAAACACATCAGCGAGAATGATCTGAGCGTTGAAAAAGCGGCAGAGCTGTGCGGGTTTTCAAAATCGGCACTGGCACGCAGATTGGCCAAATTTGATACGACCATTATCGAGATTCTGACAGTTCTCAAAATGGACTCTGCAAAGCGAAATCTGACCAGTTCCAATGCCTCTATCCAGAGCATTGCGCTTGGGCTTGGTTACTCTGACGCAACCGCGTTTAGCAGAGCTTTTCGAAAGCGTACCGGGTTATCCCCTCGTGCCTACAGGCAATCAGTCAAAACAATGGACCAATAGCAATGATCGTGATCATTAGCATTCTACTTACCGTATTCTTCCTGTTCGCGAGTTCGATCAAAATATTCGGATGGCAGGACAAGATATTCCAAATCCAGCTTGAAATGTTCAAAAGCTACGGCCTGAACAGAGGCATTATGCGACTGGTGGGCATGGTTGAGTTGTTTGGTGCTATCGCTATCTGGTTCTCGGGTACAATCTTCTCACCGCTTGGGGCCATGGCGCTGCTCGGCACTTCGATTGGGGCCATCGGGTGCCATTTGATTTTCGACACTTGGAAGCAGGGTGTGCCAGCGATGATAACAGGGACACTATCAGCAGTACTTTTGTGGAACAGTAAGGAACTGATCTTGAGCGTGGTTTGACTGGTGTACCGGTCATTTCCAACCTTCATTCGTCAGGAGCGCAGCGACTGACCGGTTCCCGCCCAAAATGTAGAATGGTAAAATCTGCTTCGGGCCGGGGGGTATAAAAGAAACACTTTTTCACCTTTTGGCCAGCTCTGGTCGGTCTGGAAACCGGGCCGCACCATGCAGGGGCGATAGGGAAATCCGTATGGTGCCGGAAATTTATGGTCTGGAATGAGTTGCGTGACCAACGTGTCACCTGACAGCCAAGGTATACCCGCTGGTGCGCCGGTTCGGTTTTAACGTATTGATGGTAGATGATTTACGTATCTTGGTCCGCGGGCCCAGTTCATGCCCGACGATCATCCCAAGCCGGTCCTGCCAAGGATCAAGGCGCTGGGGAAGCTGCGTGCTGATCCCTGATTACATCGAAAACGATGTCCCGCAACCGCAGGATGAGGTGGCGTTCGGGTTGTTGATGACAAACCGGGCACCAATCAGCTCTTCGGTGAAATCGATCACCGCGTTTTCCAGAAACGGCAGCGACACGGCATCGACTACGACTTTCTGCCCTTGTCCTTCCAGCACAAGGTCATCGGACTTGGGCGCGTCCAGTTCGATTTCATATTGAAACCCGGAACACCCTCCGCCCTCTACAGCGACACGCAGGGCCTGTCCCTGGTCAGCCGCGCCAATCTCGGAGAGCCGTTCAAAGGCACGGTCGGTCACTTTGGGGGGCAGCATCATTTAGGAAAACTCCGATGGGTCATTGCGGCGCAGTACATTATATAGAAAGGTGGGGCACAGGCGACAAGATCGCAATGGGAAAAGATAATATATGTATGCGCCTTTTGCGTCGAACCCCGGGCGGTCCCGGGGACGGGTGGTCCCCGAGGAAGAAAGCGGATTTCGGTCGTGCTTTCAAAGGGATCGGGACCGGATCATTCATGCCAGCGCCTTTCGCAGGCTAAAACACAAGACCCAGGTGTTTGTCGAGCATGAAGGCGACAATTACCGAACCCGTCTGACCCATTCGATCGAGGTTGCACAGGTGGCCCGGACCATCGCCGGCGCGTTGAACCTGAACACCGAACTGACCGAGGCCGTGGCCCTGGCCCATGATCTGGGGCACACTCCGTTTGGCCACACCGGAGAGGATGCGCTCCACGCGCTGATGGCCCCCTATGGCGGGTTCGACCATAATGCACAGGCCATTCGCATCGTTACCTGTCTGGAAAAGCATTATGCCGAATTTGACGGGTTGAACTTGACCTGGGAAACCCTTGAAGCCATTGCAAAACATAATGGGCCGGTGGTGGGGGACCTTCCTTGGGCCTTGGCCGAATGCAATGCGGGTATTGATCTCGAACTGCACACCCATGCCAGCGCCGAAGCACAGGTCGCCGCATTGTCCGACGACATCGCCTATAACAATCACGATCTGCATGATGGTCTGCGCGCGGGATTGTTTTGTGACGCCGATATCGAAGCCTTGCCCATCGTCGGGCCCTGTTACGCCGAAGTGGACGCAAAGTATCCCGGTCTGGATGAAAACCGTCGGCGGCACGAAGCCCTGCGCCGGGTGTTTGGTGTCATGGTTGGCGATGTAATTGATACCTCGCGCGAGATGCTGCGCCAGTCAGGCGCGGGTACGGTCGAAGAGATCCGCGCCATGGAACGTCCGGTGATCCAGTTCAGCCCGGCGTTATGGTTGCAACTCAAAGAGATACGGGCGTTTCTGTTTACGCGCATGTATCGGGCACCCAGTGTCATGCAAAAGCGCATTCAGGTGTCCAAGGTGGTAGAAGCGCTGTTCCCGTACTATCAGGACAACCCGTTGCAAATGCCACAGCGTTGGCATGATGATATCCGCACAGCGTCGGGTGAAACCGCGCTGGCCCGGATCGTTTCGGATTATATCGCCGGGATGACGGATCGATTTGCGCTGTTGGAACATGAACGCCTGGGGTTGTGACTGGGTATAGGGGGGTCCTGTAACTGGTTCTATGAATTGCGCCGGTCCTGATTTCAAAAGGGGTATGGCGGTGGAACCCGGAATGACCCTTTGGAGCGTGACCTTTGAGGATGCACCGGAAATGGTGCGGATCCGCGGCAACCGCGCGCGACGTTTGGCCCACATAGATTTTGTTGCGGCCCATCCCGAATTGACCATTGGCGGTGAAATGGCCCTGACCCCACACCAGGATTTTCCCGGTGCGATCTGGACGGTCAACGCCGACAGCCGCCAGGCAGTGGAACAGTTGATCCATGCTGATCCGTATTACATTCCGTCCCTGCGCCGCTATGAAATCTTTGGCTGGGGTCGGATATCCCAGAGCAGTTCCGTAGCGCTTTAGACCAACAGATTGGTCACAGGCGGTTGACCCTTGGGCTGGGCGTGATAATTCCCGGCTGAACCAGAGGAACGCCAGACATGAACCTGTTTACCGATATCCGCACTCTTGTAATCGCGTCGCTGGATGCGATGGTGGCCGACGGCGCGCTGCCCGACGGGCTGGACTTTGCCAATGTGGCGGTTGAACCTCCGCGCGATGCGGCGCATGGCGACATGGCAACCAATGCCGCGATGGTGCTGGCGAAACCGGCAAAACAGAAACCACGCGACATTGCAGAAAAGCTGGCAGAAAAGCTGGCCATGGATGACCGGATCACCAGCGCCGAAGTCGCCGGTCCGGGGTTTTTGAACCTGCGTCTGGCTCCCGGTATCTGGCAAGACGTGATCGGGTCCGTTCTGGCGGCGGGTACCGATTTTGGCCGCTCGGATGTGGGGCAGGGGAAAAAGGTCAATGTCGAATATGTCTCGGCCAATCCGACAGGGCCGCTGCATGTGGGCCATACCCGGGGCGCGGTGTTTGGCGATGCGCTCGCCAGCTTGCTGGATTTTGCCGGGTTTAATGTGACGCGTGAATATTACATCAACGATGGTGGGGCACAGGTCGACGTGCTGGCCCGTTCGGTTTACCTGCGCTACCTCGAAGCGCACGGCCAGGAGGTTGCGTTCGAAGACGGGACCTATCCCGGGGATTATCTGATCGCCGTGGGCGAAGACCTGAAGACCCGGGTCGGTGACGCCTATGTCGGTCAGCCCGAAAGCGTCTGGTTGGAAGAAATCCGCGATTATGCCACCGAAGCCATGATGGACCTGATCCGGGCGGATCTGGCGTCTCTGGGCGTGGTCATGGACAAATTCTATTCCGAAAAATCGCTGTATGGCACCGGCCGGATCGAAGCTGCGCTGGACTCGCTGGAAAGCAAAGGCCTGATCTATGAAGGCGTTCTGGAGCCGCCCAAGGGCAAAAAGCCCGAAGACTGGGAGCCGCGCGAACAGACCCTGTTCAAATCCACCGAGCATGGGGATGACGTGGACCGGCCGGTCAAGAAATCCGATGGTGCCTGGACGTATTTCGCGCCCGATATTGCCTATCACTATGACAAGGTAACCCGGGGATATGACCTGCTGATCGACATTTTTGGTGCCGATCACGGTGGCTATGTGAAACGCATGAAGGCCGCAGTGTCGGCGTTGTCGGATGGCGCCGTGCCGCTGGACATCAAGCTGACCCAGCTGGTGAAACTGTTCAAGAACGGCGAACCGTTCAAAATGTCGAAACGGGCAGGGACCTTTGTGACCCTGCGCGATGTCGTCGATCAGGTGGGCCCTGATGTCACCCGGTTTGTGATGTTGACCCGCAAAAACGACGCGCCGCTGGATTTCGATTTTGACAAGGTGCTGGAGCAATCCAAGGACAACCCGGTGTTCTATGTGCAATACGCCAATGCGCGGGTGTGTTCGGCTTTGCGCAAGGCAACCGAGGTTGGTCTGGACGTGTCCGACGCCGCCACCGCTGCGGCGGATCTGAGCCTGATCACCGATCCCGCGCAATTGAGTGTTGCCAAAAAGCTGGCAGAATGGCCGCGTCTGATTGAAATCGCTGCGCGCACCAACGAACCCCATCGGGTGGCATTTTACCTCTATGAATTGGCCAGCGATCTGCATGGATTGTACCATTTGGGCAAGGATAATGCCGATCTGCGGTTCATCGACGAGGGTAACTCCGCTGCAACACAGGCAAAAATGGCGCTGGCGCGGGCTGTTTCCGTTGTTATTTCCGCAGGTCTTGGTATTCTGGGCGTAACACCGGTGGAGGAGATGCGATAACAAAATCGCCCAAACCGCCGGCCGAAGCAGAAGACCTGAGGCAGATACCAAGAGACCCCTGCGCGGAAAACGCCGCGCGATAACGGGCAGTGAGGCGGACATGGCAGATTTTGACCGGGCTGGGACGGGGGCTGGCGCTTTTGCGTCGGGAACCGGCAATACCGAGGCGTCGCAGGGCGCTTATGGTTCCTACAGCTACAATGGATATGCCCAACCTGGGCAGGCGGGTTATACCGGATGGGGCGACCCTGATCCGGCATACACATCAGACGGCTCCGATTTTGACACCGCGTCGGACGGCGGCGAACCGCTGTCTTTGGCATCTTCGCCAGGTCTGGGTCGTGCGGTCAGCCTGATGGGCGCTGTCGCGTCGCTGGCGCTGGTCGTTGGTATCGGTATCTGGGGGTACAAGCTGGTGGCGCGTGATGTCAGCGGCGTGCCTGTGGTCCGGGCCATCGAAGGCCCGATGCGGATACAACCGGCTGATCCGGGCGGCACACCCGCCGATCACCAGGGGCTGGCTGTTAATGCGGTGGCGGCACAGGGTACCGCAGCAGCACCGGCTGACCGATTGATGCTGGCACCCAAACCCGTGTCTTTGACCGGCGAAGATCAGCCGATAATTCAGCAGGCCCCAAACACAAATCTGGCCTCGGCTGATCTTCAGATTGCCGAAGCCATTCCTTTGATGAGCGAAGACGCCTCGGCCGATGCCGGGTCGATCGCCGCCTATCAGGACGGGCAGGTGGACGCTCTGGTTCAGCAATTGACAGAAGGTGTGCCAACGTTGCTGGACGAAGATCCGGCTGAAACGGATCAGGTCGCCGTGGCCCAACCGGGAATTGTGCAGCCAGAGCCGCTCAAACCGCTGCCAGCCGCCGCTGATGCTGTTGTGGATGTCCAACCCGCTGTGTTTAAGGGGCCTGGGTTGGCACGATCGTTGCGTCCTGTTCTGAGACCGGCCCGTTCCCCCCAAACCCAGGCGTTGCAGACCGCGTTGACGACTGCGACGGATACCTCGGCTGCATTGGATGTCGACCCCGACACATTGCCTGCTGGCACACGTTTGGCGCAATTGGGGGCCTATGACAGCGTTGGTTTGGCCCAATCCGAATGGGATCGGTTGAGCGGCCGGTTTGGTGATTATCTGGACGGCAAGAAACGTGTGATTCAAAAAGCCTCCAGCGGTGGGCGCACCTTTTATCGCCTGCGCGCTATGGGGTTCGACGACCTGAGCGACGCACGTCGGTTCTGTTCGGCGCTGGTTGCGGGCAATGCCGATTGTATCCCGGTCACAACCCGATGAGCGCCACGCAGATGCGGTACGGAGCCACCATACTTGACGCAACTGGGCTGAGGCTGACGGCCGAGGAAAAGGCCCTGTTCCGTGATGCACGGCCGTTTGGGTTTATCCTGTTTGCGCGCAATATCGACAATGCCGATCAGGTGCGTGCCCTGTGTGACGATTTCCGCGAGGCATCGGGCCATGACTGTCTGATCACGATTGATCAAGAAGGCGGACGGGTCCAGCGCCTGCGCCCGCCATTGGCGCGACAGTGGTTACCGCCCTTGGATCACGTAGAGCGGTCCGGCGCTGGCGCAGAGCGCGCCATGTATCTTCGTTATCGCCTGATTGCCGATGAGCTGAGAGGCCTGGGCATCGACAGCAATTGCGCACCCATGGCGGATCTGGCCAATGAGGATACCCATTCATTTTTGCGCAACCGCTGTTATGGCGACAGCGCCGAACGGGTTGCAGCTTTGGCCCGTGCCGCCGCGCAGGGACATCTGGACGGCGGTGTGTTGCCTGTTCTGAAACATATTCCCGGACACGGTCGTGCCACCGCGGACAGTCATTTTGATTTACCCCATGTGGCGGCAACGGCCAAAACCCTGGATCAGACGGATTTTGCGGCCTTTCGCGCCCTCAATGACCTGCCGTTGGGAATGACCGCACATCTGGTGTATGACGCGATCGACCCGGCCCCTGCGACCCTGTCGGCACCTGTCATGGGGATGATCCGGGATCAGATCGGCTTTGACGGGCTGATCATGACCGATGACATTTCGATGAAAGCGCTGAGTGGGTCGCTCATGGATTTGTCGCGCGCGGCGTTGACGGCGGGATGCGATGTGATCCTGCATTGCAACGGCAGCTTTGATGAGCGGGTCGAGACGATCCAGGCAGCAGGCGAGATGACAGATCTGGCACAGGCACGGGCCGAACGGGCGCTGGCCTGGCGCAAACCGCCCGCTGCGCTTGACATTGGGGCGGCCGAGACGGAACTATCTGCCCTTATGGGCGGACAGGTGTATGGCTGAGAACCTTTTTGACGACACGACACAGACGGTCGAAGAACGCCTGGCTGCCGAGGCGCTGATCGTTGATGTGGATGGGTTCGAGGGGCCGCTTGATGTGTTGCTGATGCTGTCACGCACGCAAAAGGTGGATCTGCGAAAAATCTCGGTGCTGGACCTGGCGCGACAATATCTGGCCTTTGTCGAAAAGGCCAAGGAACTGCGGATCGAATTGGCCGCTGATTACCTGGTGATGGCGGCCTGGCTGGCATTTTTGAAATCACGCCTTCTGTTACCACCGGATCCGACCGAAGAAGGGCCGTCAGGCGAGGAATTGGCGGCACATCTGGCATTTCAGCTGGAGCGGCTTCAGGCGATGCGGGACAGCGCCGCGCGTTTGATGGGGCGGGATCGGTTGGGGCGTGATTTCTTTACCCGTGGTCAGGCCGAAGACGTGACACGCATTCGCACGGTGACCTATACCGCGACATTGCTGGATCTGATGCAGGCCTATGCCCGAATTCGGACCAAGGATGAATTTCGTCCTTTTGTCATGGATCGGGATTCGATTTTCACGATGGAGCAGGCTTTGAACCGGATGCGGGGGCTGATCGGGTTTTCGGGCGGGTGGACAGATATTCTCAGCTATCTTCCGGATGGGTGGCACGCCGATCCCGTCCGGCGACGGTCAGCCACGGCGTCAACCTTTGCCGCCTCCCTGGAGTTGGTCAAGGAAGGCCGTTTGGAAATTCGCCAGACCGACACGTTTGAACCCATCCAGCTGCGCAAGACAAAGGAAGACGGGCAGTGAGCGAGCATTCCGAAGAAAGCGAGAGCCTGTTTGACGCTCCACCGTTGGCCGAACAGGAACGGATGGTCGAAGCCGTATTGTTCGCCAGTTCCGAGCCGGTGTCGATCCGGGATCTGCAGAAACGTATGCCGCATGGCTGCGATGTTCGTGCCGCTGTGGAACATCTGCGCAAACGATATGAAGGGCGAGGGGTGCATGTGGTTCGGATCGGGGACACCTGGGCCATGCGCACGGCACCCGATCTGGGTTTTCTGATGCAGAAGGAAACAGTGGAGACCCGCAAGCTTTCGCGTGCCGCTGTCGAAACGCTTGCCATCATTGCCTATCATCAACCTGTGACACGCGCCGAAATAGAAGAGATCCGGGGCGTGTCCGTGTCCCGCGGGACCATTGATCAGCTGTTGGAAATGGAGTGGATCCGATTGGGGCGGCGCAAGATGACGCCGGGACGTCCGGTGACATTTGTCGTGACGCCCGAATTTCTGGATCATTTTGGGTTGGAAAGCGCCCGCGATCTACCCGGCCTCAAGGAATTGCGTGCGGCGGGGCTGCTCGAAAATAGACCACCTCCGGGTTTGATCCCATCGGGTGTTTCACATGACGACGAAGATGACGAAGACGAGGATCAGCCGGAACTTTTTGAAGAATGATAGCAATAACGCCCTGAAAATGGCGTAATTTTGCACTAGATTCCGGGTTGGGCAGCAAAAGGAAAACTGAAATGAACATGAATCAGATCATCAATTTGATTATCCGTCAGGTGATGCGACGGGTCGTCAACGGGGGCATCAATGCCGGGATGAATGCAGCATCGGATGCAATGTCAAACCGAGGCCGCAAAGGGCGCAAGAAACAGCAGCCGATGGTCGAAGACGACTATTACGAAGACGAAATCCAGCGCCGCCGCAATATGCGTTAACTCAGACGAGATGCCCCGTCAGGCCGGTTGAATCGCAATCAGACTGATTGCGATGTTTCTGCGTCTGTATAGGCTTACGATGGGTTCTTAAAGTGTTTGGACAGTTTCAGACCTTGGCCCTGATAATTCGAGGCAATGCCAGATCCATATAGTTGCTGTGGTACCTCGGACATCTTTTCATAGACCAACCGGCCGACAATCTGGCCATGTTCAAGGACAAATGGCGCTTCGTGGCAGCGCACTTCGAGCACGCCGCGCGACCCGGTGCCTCCGACCGCATCATGCCCAAACCCGGGGTCAAAGAACCCTGCGTAATGCACCCTAAATTCACCGACCATGGCCAGATAGGGGGCCATTTCTGCGGCGTATTGGGGGGGGATATGCACGGCCTCGCGGCTGACGAGAATGTAGAACGCACCGGGGTCCAGGATAATCCTGCCATCATCGCTGTGTACATTTTCCCAATAATCCGCTGCGTCATAGGCCCCGATCCGATCCAGGTCGATAACGCCGGTATGTGGTTTCGCGCGATAGCCAACCAGAGTGGACCCAGGCAAACGCAGATCCACCGAAAAGCCCAAACCGTCCTGTATGACAGCCGGGCCGTCAACCAGCGGGGTCTGGGCGTGTACGGCCCGCAACGTGTCGTCATCCAGCACCGCCTGGCCTGTCCGAAACCGGATCTGGTTCAGACGCATTCCGGGACGCACCAGCACCGAAAAGGAGCGGGGGCAGATTTCCGCAAACAATGGTCCAGTGTATCCAGGACGAATTCGGTCGAATTCTTCGCCACCATCGGTGATTGTACGGGTCAGCAAATCCAATCGCCCTGTCGAGCTTTTGGCGTTCGCGACCGCTGAAATGTCGTCCGGCAGAGCCAGGGATTCCATCAGCGGAACCACATAGACACAGCCTTTTTCCAGCACGGCACCCTGGCTCAGATCTATGCGGTGCATTTCGAACTCGTCCAGCCGTGCAGAGACGCTTTGACCGTGCCCCGCAAGGAAAGAGGCACGGACACGATAGGCAATCGTACCCAAGCGCAGGTCCAGGCTGGCGGGTTGAATCTGTGCGGGATCTATCGCTGGCGAGGCTAAGATTTCGCCGGATATGATCATGCTTTCAAGGACTTGGCTGGGAAGAACGCCTGTCATAATGGCCCCTCTTAGATACTCAAAACGCCCGGGGATAGATCCCCGGGCGTTTTTGATTGGTCGGGCTAGCAGGACTCGAACCTGCGACCTTCCGTCCCCCAGACGGACGCGCTACCAGGCTGCGCCATAGCCCGAACATGGTGCTGTTCATACTGTTTTTCAGACCAAGAGCAAGCGAAAAACATGCGGAAAAGTCATTCTGCCGTCACATTATTTTTCGACTGGCCCAACCCGTCCAAAGCTGTGGCAATTTCGGTCAGATCGGCGATGTTCTGGCCGTCCAATGACGTGACCGAATACAGATGTGACAAGGGTCCCGGCGTGAATTCTATCTGAGCGTGGGCTGGCGGGTCTGCGGCCTCGACACGGGGAATCGTCAAAGCAGAACTAGGTGCCTTGGGTTCAGGTTCTTCATCTGGATGGCTGTCAGGGGCAGCAGCCTCTGCCTCTGCAACGGGCACTGGTCGATCTTCCGTGGCCTCCTGGTCGACCTCCAGGTCTGGCAACAGCTCGGCCGATTGGGGAGCGTCAACCGGATCTGGTTCGGGCGGGGGCGGGGCGAGATCCAGATCAATCTGTGCAGGCGGGGGCGTTTCGGCCACCCGTAACGCATCCGAAAAGGAAACCACAGTGTCATCAGTATCATCGGCCGTATCGTCGGGCACATTCTGCGCGTCGACAACCGCGCCGTGTTGAATTGGTGGCGCTGTTTCATCCAGCGACTGGGACAACGAAGAAACATGGGCAACCCCATGTTCGCGCAGGATTTTCTGAACGCCTTTGATGGTCAGGCCATCGTCGTGCAACAGCTTCTTTATGCCACCGATCAAAACCATATCAGAGGGCCGGTAATACCGACGCCCTCCGGCTCGTTTGACGGGTTTGACCTGGGCAAATTTGCTTTCCCAGAATCGCAACACATGAGCCTGTATTCCCAACCAATCCGCAACTTCGCTGATGGTGCGAAAGGCGTCGGGAGATTTTGTCATATGCGTTGGCCTTGATTAAGTCTTGTTACCGGCGGCAACACGATCCTTCATCAGATGAGAAGGACGGAACGTCAGAACCCGGCGTGGCTGAATAGGAACCTCTTCGCCGGTCTTGGGATTGCGGCCAACACGGGCCGATTTATCCCGAACGCTAAAGGTGCCAAAGGACGAAATCTTGACCTGTTCACCCTTTACCAAAGCGTCTGACATGTGTTGCAACATGCTTTCTACCAATTGAGCGCTTTCATTGCGGGACAACCCCACTTCTCTGAAAACCGCTTCGCTCAAATCCATACGTGTAAGTGTTTTTTCACCCATACCAGTCCCCGTTATTTTGCACGAGCATAGGGCGCAGGGAATTTAACTGTCAATATCAATGAATTGCACGCGCCAGTTTGTAGACGTATTCGGTTACCACCGCAGCACAACAGCCCCCCAGGCCAACCCGCCACCGATGGCTTCGGTCACAATCAAATCGTTTTGCTTGATTTGTCCGTTCTGCTTTCCGACAGACAGGGCCAGCGGAATGGAAGCAGCCGAAGTATTTCCGTGATCCTGAACGGTCACGATCACCTTATCCATCGGAAGGCCCATCTTCTTAGCGGTGCCTTGGATGATTCGAATATTGGCCTGATGTGGAACGATCCAGTCCACATCCGCGTTGTTCAACCCGACTTTGGTCAGAGCAGTTTCCGCGGTTTTCGCCAATTTTTCAACGGCATGGCGGAAGACTTGATTGCCTTGCATCCGCAAGTGACCGGTCGTGTTGGTCGACACACCCCCATCCACATACAGCAGATCCTTGTGGCGCCCATCCGAATTCAGATCGGTCGACAGGATCCCGCGATCATCTGTGGTGCCTGCCGCGTCCTGAGCTTCGATCAACAGCGCGCCTGCGCCATCTCCGAACAGCACACAGGTTGAGCGGTCCGTCCAATCCATGATGCGCGAGAAAGTTTCGGCGCCAATCACAAGGACCCGATCGGCCTGACCGGACAGAATCAGCGCATTGGCATTTGTCAGCGCATAGACAAAACCGGCGCAGACCGCCTGTACGTCAAAAGCGAACCCGCGGGTCATGCCCAACTGGGCCTGAACCATGGTCGCAGCCGATGGGAATGTCAGATCCGCAGTCGATGTGGCCAATACAATGGCATCGACATCATCCGGGCCGAGCCCGGCGTCGTCCAATGCGGCGCGGGCGGCCCTGGTGGCCAGATCCGACGTGGTTTGACCTGTGGCAGCAAAATGACGGCGTTCGATGCCTGACCGGGACCGGATCCATTCGTCGCTGGTCTCCAGGGTGGTTTCAAATTCGCTGTTCGGGACGACCCGTTCAGGCAGGTAATGTCCAACCCCAGTAACCACCGCACGTCGTGTCATATTTTGGCCTGCCTTATTTATTGTCCTTGTCGTCAGCTTGGGCCGACTGACTGTCATCTTGAGAGAGTGTACCGGTGGATGCAACCCGGGCCGCCAGTCTTTGTGCAAAACCGGATTGCGCCAGGGTAAAGGCCAACTTGATCGCTGCGGAGACGCCGGTTGCATCTGCGCCGCCGTGGGATTTGACGACGGTGCCATTCAGGCCCAGAAACACACCGCCATTGACCCGTCTGGGATCAATGCGTTTTTTCAGTCGCTGCAGCGAGGTATAGGCCAAGACCGAGGCCAGCCGCGACAGCGGCGAATATTTGAAGGCTTCGCGCAAGAGGTCCGAAATCAGGCTGGCGGTGCCTTCACCAGTCTTGATCGCAACGTTGCCGGTAAAGCCGTCGGTGACGATCACATCCGCGACACTGCCGGGAATATCGCTGCCTTCGACAAAGCCGACAAATTCGAAATTGGCGGCATCGGCATGATCGGTGATCAGCCGGTGGGCTTCTTTCAATTCGGCATGGCCTTTGTGTTCTTCGGTGCCGACGTTCAACAATCCGACCCGGGGACGGGCCAGCTCCAGACCGTTGCGGGCATAAGAGGCCCCCATCAGGGCATATTGCAGCAGATCGCGGGCATCGGCACGGACATCTGCCCCCACATCCAGCATCACGTTGAACCCTTGCGGATTGCGTGACGGCCAGAGAACGCCAATCGCCGGGCGATTGACGCCGGGCAGCTTGCGCAGGCGCAGCATGGACAAGGCCATCAGCGCACCGGTGTTGCCACAAGAGACGGCACCGTCGGCTTCGCCTTTCTTGACCGAATCAAGCGTCGACCACATCGACGTGCCCTTGCCATTGCGCATGATATGGCTGGGCTTGTCTTCCATCGTGACAACGTCTTTGGCGTGGCGAATATCGACGCGGCCTTCCAGAATCTTCTTGCGCGCAACCAAACGGCGGAGCTCGTCTTCGGGACCGTGCAGGATAAACCCGATGTCCGGGTTGATGCTGGCAGAATCGGCAAGACCGGCCACCACAGCAGTGGGGCCGGCATCTCCGCCCATGGCGTCAACCGAAATAACGATGCGGCCAGCGTTTGCGCGTGTGTCGTCGGGCTGAACCGTCATGCCGGGACCTGTCTGAGTTCAGCTTACGCCGCGTCTTCGTCCAGGTCGATGTCGTCGGTCATGGCAACGATCTCTTTGTCGTTGTAATGGCCGCAGGACGGGCACACGTGGTGCGGACGTTTCAGTTCGCCACAGTTGGTGCATTCGTTCGGGTTTGCAGCAACCAGTGCATCGTGCGCACGACGGTTGTTGCGGCGCGACTTGGATACTTTGTTCTGTTGGACAGCCATGTCTCAACCTTTGTCTGCTGTGGCCGGGGACAAGGTCCGGGGCCTGGGTTTCAGTGTCTCGTTCAAAACGGTGTGACGTGCGTTTAGGCCGCGGCCTGTCCGTTGTCCAACCTTAAATCCGATGAGCGCGCGAAAATACTGTGATTTTTGATCTTCGCAAGCGCTTTTTCCACCTGCATGGCAGGCTTGAGCCTCACTTATCCTTGTTCAGGGCATCCTTCAAGGCCGCCAAACCCGCAAAGGGTTTAACATCGTCATCTGTCAATGGCTGGACCCCGGGGTCGGCATGGACGGATTCGCCCAGGGCGACGCCGGCCTTGCGGGGATAGACCGGCAGATTCAGCGCCAGCGACTCGGCCATGATGGCCGCAACATCGATCTCTGTGCCCAACGGCTCAATTGTGTCGTCTTCGCTCATTTCGACTTCGTTGTCTTCTGGTGTGTCCCAGTCCGACAAGAACGTGCGTTCGATCCACAGGTCAATTCGTGTGGTGACCGGGTCCAACGAGACCACGCAAGGCTGTGTAACTGTTGCCCCCAGTTTTGCCTTGAGCCGCCAATCGCGTTTTCCCTGTGCCTTGATCTCGCCAGAGAAACGCAATTTGCGCAAATCCAGCAATTCAAGTTCAGAGGCCAGCGCCGACAAAGCGTCGGAATCAGGGGTCAGATCAAAGGGGGTCGGGCTGTTTTGCGACAGGTCGGCGACGCGCAGGGCCGGATAATGTGACATTTTCGTCGACTTTCGTTTCTTGAACCGATGGCAAGCTTTGGGTAATTCGGATAAAAGGCGTTGAACGCCAAGGCAAGAGGGCAGGCATGATCGTGAACATTTCAAGGTTGAAACTGGTGCGTGGTGCCGCGATGGCAATCGGGCTCGCTGCTGTGTTGGCCGGATGTAGTGCGAGCTATCGCAACCATGGCTATGTCCCCTCCGAAGAACTTTTGGCCGAAGTGGTCCCCGGTGTCGATACCCGCGACAGCGTTGCCGAAACTATCGGGGCTCCGACGTCATCGGGTGTTCTGAATGATGGCGGGTACTATTATGTCGCGTCGCGCGTGCGCCATTATGGGGCGAGCAAGCCCAAAGTTGTATCGCGCGAATTGGTCGCCATCAATTTCGACCAGTCCGGTACGGTGAGCGGTATCGAACGCTACGGGTTGGAGGACGGCAAAGCCATTCCGCTGGAACGTCGCGTGACCAGTTCGAGTATCGAAAACAAAACCTTCCTGCGTCAGTTGCTGGGCAACCTGGGACGCTTTAACCCCGCAACGGCGATCGAATAACCCGGTCCGTCGCAAAGCGGGAAACGCGGCAACAATTTCTGCGATGGGTTGCATGTGGTCGCCCCTCTGTCACATCCTGCGGGGCACAGGGCCTGTGGCCTGATGTCTTGGACGGAGTTCCCGGATGCCGACACGCGATACAATTCTGTTGTCAAAGGGGCGATATCAGGCCCGGCTTGGTCAGTCGGATGATGATCTGATCCGGGCGCAAAACCTGCGCGGCCTGTGTTTTCGCAGGGATGGCGTGGATCAGGACAGCTATGACCCCGGCTGTGTCCATGTTCTGGTCGAAGAACGCGTCACCGGCCGTCTGGTCTGTTGCTTTCGCATGTTGATGTTGCAGAACGGAGCCGATGTACCCCACAGTTATTCGGCCCAGTTCTATGATTTGACAGCGCTTTTTGGATTTCCGGGCTCGATGGTCGAATTGGGACGTTTTTGTATTCACCCTGATCACGCCGATGCTGACATCCTGCGTGTGGCCTGGGGGGCAATGACGCAGTTCGTGGATCAACATGGCGTCGAAATGCTGTTTGGATGTTCCTCGTTTGTCGGGACGCAGGCCGATCAATATCTGGATGTCTTTGCCGTACTGAAGCACCGGCATCTGGCACCGGAACGGTGGTTGCCCCGGATCAAGGCACCGGACGTCTTTCGGTTTGCCGCCCAGGTGCGCCGTCCACCAGATTCGCAAAAGGCCCTGCAGAAGATGCCGCCGTTGTTGCGGACGTATTTGTTGATGGGGGGGTGGGTCAGTGACCATGCGGTGGTGGATCAGCAGATGAACACGTTGCACGTGTTTACCGGCCTTGAAATCAATGCGATTCCCCCGGCGCGGAAACGTTTGTTGCGGGCTGTAGCCGGGTAATTTCAGGTATTTTTGACCAGAAAGAAGCCAGAGCGTTGACGCCCGGTGCCCAGCCGTTTAGCTGCCGGATATGGCACGTATTCCTCTTTTGCAGATGGCCGGAATTTCACTGACCTTTGGTGGTGATCCGGTGTTTGATAATCTTGATCTGGTGGTCCAGCCAGGCGACCGTGTCGCCCTGGTCGGCCGGAATGGGTCGGGCAAATCCACCCTGATGAAAGTCATGGCAGGATTGGTGGAGCCAGATCGCGGCGACATTGTTGTCCCGCCGGGCAAAAGCGTCGGTTACATGGAGCAGGACCCCGGAATGAAAGGGTTTGCCACGTTGGGTGACTATGCCGCCAGCGGATTGGAGCCCGGTGAATTGTACAAGGTGGAGCGGGCTGGAGAAGGGTTGAAGTTCGACCCGGCGCGTCCGATTGAAACGGCTTCGGGTGGGGAACGACGTCGCGCAGCATTGGCCAAATTGATGGCCGAAGCCCCGGATCTGATGTTGTTGGACGAACCGACCAACCACCTGGACATCGAAGCGATCGGCTGGCTCGAAGCCGAACTGAAGGCCACGCGCGCCGCCTATGTGCTGATTTCTCATGACCGCGCATTTTTGCGTGAATTGACCCGTGCAACCCTTTGGATTGACAGGGGAATGGTTCGGCGGCAGGAAAAGGGTTTTGATGCTTTCGAAGCCTGGCGTGACAAGGTCTGGGATGATGAGGACATGGCGCGTCACAAGTTGAACCGGCTGATCAAATCCGAAAGCCGCTGGGCCGTCGAAGGTATCAGCGCCCGGCGCAAGCGCAATATGGGCCGGGTGCGCGCCCTGCATGAGCTCAAGGACCAGCGCGCCGGTCAGATCAAACGTCAGGGCACTGCCGATATGGCGTTTGACGGGGCACCAAAATCAGGGCGCCAAGTGGTCGAGGCTGTTGACCTGTCCAAATCCTTCGATGGAAAACCTATTGTGCGCAACTTTTCGCTCAAGGTGCAGCGTGGCGACCGGATTGCTTTTGTCGGACCCAACGGGGTGGGCAAAACGACGGTGCTGAAGATGTTGTTGGGGTTGGAACAACCGGATGACGGACAGATCCGGATGGGCACCAATCTGGAACTTGCCATGTTTGATCAGACCCGTGACCAGCTGGATCCGGACATGAGCCTGTGGGACAATCTGACCAGCGACCCCGGCATGCGGGTTTCCGGCAAGGCGGATCAAGTGATGGTACGCGGTGAGCCGCGCCATGTGGTCGGGTATCTCAAGGATTTTCTGTTTGACGAACGCCAGGCGCGTGCACCGGTACGGTCGCTGTCGGGGGGCGAAAAGGCGCGGCTGTTGTTGGCGCGATTGATGGCACGACAAAGCAATCTTCTGGTATTGGACGAACCGACAAACGATCTGGACGTGGAAACGTTGGATCTGTTGCAGGAAATTCTGGACGACTATGATGGGACCGTTCTGTTGGTCAGCCACGACCGGGATTTTCTGGACCGGATCGCGACAACGACGATTGCCATGGAAGGCAACGGGCAGGCCGTGGCCTATGCTGGTGGCTGGAGCGACTATCAGGCCCAACGTGCGCCCGAACAGACCAAGGTCCAGGCCAAGCCCAAGGTAGACAAACCCAAAACCAAGCCGGAGCCCAAGGCCAAGTCGGGCCTGTCCTTTACCGAAAAGCATCGGCTGGAGGCTTTGCCGGGCGAAATTGAACGGTTGGAGCAGGAAATCGCCAAATTGGAACAGTTGATGGCGGACCCTGAATTGTTTTCACGCGACCCGGTCAAATTCCAGAAGGCCAGCGAAGCCCTGGTGGAACGGCAGAACAAGCTGTCAGAAGCCGAAGAAGAATGGCTGAAACTGGAAGAAAAGTCCGAAGCAGGATGATCTGATATGTGCGCGCAGGTCATTTTTCTGCATGGCCCTTCCAGCAGTGGAAAATCCACACTGGCCCGCGCGCTGCAGGCCTAGGTTGACCGCCCGTTCCGGCATGTGTCGATTGATCACCTGCGAGACAGCGGCATGATTCCGATACACCGGTTCCGCGCAGGTGATTTTGACTGGATGCAGAGCAGAGAACGGGTTTTCGAAGGGTTTCATACGTCGCTGTCTGCCTATGCGGACGCTGGAAACAATCTGATCGTCGAACATATTCTGGATCAATCAGAATGGGTCGGGCGGCTGGTCGCGCTACTTGCCGATCATGATGTGTTCTTTGTCGGGATGCATTGTGATCTGGAAACGCTCAACAGGCGGGAACAGCAGCGGGCGGATCGACCTGTTGGCAGCGCACAGCGGGATTTCGACACCGTTCATGACGGGCGTGTGTATGACCTGGAGTTGAACGGAGCCGATCCGGTCGACACCAATGTCTCCAAATTATTGCACGTCTGGCGCAGCGGGCGGCGGAAATCCGAATTCCGTGCCGCCCAACTGATGTGATCAACGCATGCGCAGGGCACCGTCGATGCGGATGACTTCGCCGTTCAGATATCCCATTTCGACAATGAAACCGGCCAGACGGCCGTATTCGCGCGGATCGCCCAAGCGGGCAGGGTTGGGCACATCGGCGGCCAGTTGCTGTTGCACGTCTTCGGGCAGGCCAGCCAGCATCGGGGTCATAAAGATCCCCGGCGCAATGGTCATCACCCGAATTCCGGTGGATGACAGATCGCGTGCCATCGGCAGGGTCATGCCGACCACGCCGCCCTTGGAGGCGGCATAGGCAACCTGGCCCTTTTGCCCGTCAAAGGCCGCAATTGATGCGGTGTTGATGATCACGCCGCGCCCACCGTCAGCTTCCGGTTCGTTCCGGGCAATTTCGACGGCGGCCAGACGGGACACATTGAAAGTGCCGACCAGGTTGATATCGATGGTGCGTTTATAGGCGTCCAGGGGATGCGGCCCATCCTTGCCGACGGTTTTGATGCCATAGGCGATGCCGGCGCAATTTACCGCCGCGGTGATCTTGCCCATCTTCTCAACAGCGGTTGCGATGGCTGCGGCAACGCTGTCTTCATCCGTCACATCGGTCTGGGCAAAATGCCCTCCGATTTCGGCGGCCACGGCTTGTCCGCGTTCAGAGTCCCGGTCGAGAATCGTCACCTGAGCGCCGTTCTCGGCAAAGTAGCGCGCGGTGGCCTCTCCCAGACCAGAGGCACCTCCGGTGATGACGGCGGCAGTAGTAGACAGCTGCATGGTGGCTTCCTTTGGTTTATGAACGTGTGTTCAAATAACCTGTGGGTGACCCTGCTGTCCAGTTTTTCGAGGCGAATGCCGGAACGTCATCAACCGGCGATCCAAGGCGGCCAAAGGACCAAGCGTACGCCCCAAGGGCGGCCACCAGATCCAAGTGCCTCCCAAAGTTTGCAAATCCGCACCGGTCCCCAATTTGAACCGGGCCAGACCGGGTGCGTCTTCTGTATTGACCAATCCAAGATCGAGCTGCACGCATCCCTGTTCGTGCAGCCATTCAATGGCATTCCAAATCAACAGGTTATGTGCCGAAGTTTGGCGACCTCTGGGGCTGCTGACCCCGATGTGGTAGGTGGCACCGCCCCCGTGGCGCAAGACAAGGATTGCGGCGACCGGGTCATTGCCGTCATAGGCTGTAAACAGCTTGGCCTGGCCCGGGTTTTCGCGGGCATAGGCCAATGTCAACGCGATGGGCCAGTTTTGATACCTGCGTTGGCGTTGCTGAATCTGATCGCTGGTCAATACCCAGTGAGTCGGATCCTGAGCCAGATTCTGCTGCGTGACCCGCAACGCCTGCGATTCGCTGTGGACAAGACGGTTGCGCCATTTTTGGTGCAGTTGCGCACGCAATTGGGTGAGGTCACGATCCAGTTTTAGGATCGCCGCACGTGCCGGACCGACCAATGGCACTGCACCCAATGGGCCAAGATTGGGTTCCGGGTGATCAGGCGACAGCAGGATCGGAGTTCGGGTCAACCCTTCTTCCTGAAGGATTTCCAAGAGGCGCTGTGGCTTGCGCAGCTGGACACGCGGTAGCATCGCGACGTCGATTCCGGGCCAGAATCGGCGCCTTAATACCAAAATACGATCCAATTGTGAGAGAATCAGCGGTGTTCGACCGAGATAGCGCAACGCTCCGGCAAATTCGCTGGATTGTTGCAGGGGGCGGACAGTATCGGTCCGGCGGGGCCTGACGGGCGGGGACATCTGGGCAGCGGCAATATCAAACATGTGCTTGATTAACCGGCGTGAAACCTAATTCACGGTTAATGGCGTCATGAAAAAATCTGTTCTGATCCTGGGCCACAGCGCCCGCGCCCCGCGAATGACAAAGGCGGCGGCCGTCCTAATGGCCACCGCCTTGTCGATTCCGGTCTTTTTGATCCTCAACCTGTTGGATTGGTTGTTGCTTTAGCCGGCCAGCTGGACCAAAGCGTGGCGTTTTTTTCCGGCACTCAATTTGATGGGAGAGGACAGGGCACCTGTATCAACCATCAACCCGGCGTCAGTTAGCGGCTGGTCATCCATCCGTGCGCCGTTTTCCGCAATCAGACGTTTGGCGTCCTTGCCTGATTTGGCCAGTCCGGATTTGACCAGAAGCTGGACAATGGAAATGCCATCCCCAATGTCCGCCGCCCCCAGGGTCAGAGTCGGAAGATCAGCACCGACACCGCCCTTTTCAAAGACCTCTCGTGCGGTGGATTCGGCGGCAGCGGCAGCATGTGCCCCATGCAGCAATGTGGTGACTTCATTGGCCAGAATCACCTTGGCAGCATTGACTTCGGACCCTTCCAGCGCGCCCAGGCGGTCACATTCGTCCACCGGAAGTTCGGTATAGAGCTTTAGGAATCGCCCCACATCCGCGTCGGTGGTGTTGCGCCAGAACTGCCAGAATTCATAAGGCGACCGCATTTCCGGGTTCAACCAGACGGCACCATCCTGGGATTTTCCCATCTTCTTGCCATCACTGGTGGTCAGCAGCGGCGAGGTCAGGCCATAGACTTCGTGGTCGATCACCCGGCGGGTCAAGTCGATGCCGTTGACAATATTGCCCCATTGGTCCGAACCGCCCATCTGCAGCACGCAGCCATAGCGCCGATTCAGCTCCATAAAGTCATAGGCCTGGAGAATCATGTAGTTGAATTCGAGAAAGGACAGAGATTGCTCCCGGTCCAGCCGTGATTTTACCGATTCAAAGGCCAACATCCGGTTGACGCTGAAATGGCGACCGATATCACGCAGGAATTCCAGATAGTTCAACCCATCCAGCCATTCGGCATTGTTCAGCATCAGCGCCCGGTTTGGCGCGTCGCTGTCATAGTCGATATAGGCCGAAAACACCTTTTTGATTCCGGCAATATTGTCGTCGATCTGTGCTTCGGTCAGCAGCGGGCGTTCATCCGCGCGAAACGACGGATCGCCCACCTTGGTGGTGCCGCCGCCCATCAGGGTGATCGGTTGATGCCCGGTCTTTTGCAACCAACGCAACATCATGATCTGGATGAGCGACCCCACATGCAGCGATTTGGCCGTCGCATCAAAGCCGATGTATGCGGGTTGCCCCGGTGTCATCAGAGCTTCGTCCAGACCCTGATAATCGGTACAATCAGCGAGATACCCCCGCTCCATCATGACGGCGATGAAATCCGACTTGGGATGATATGTCATGGCGTACCTCGGCTATTATTATGCGTGCTGGGGTATAAATCGCATTGACGACGGTTGGAACCTGTTTTCGTGGCAAAATCGCTGCTCTATGGTGATGGTTAACCGACCCGTAACATGTCGGAGCGAAAAATGAGGATAAGGCCATGAGCAGGGCCATTGCAAAAACCGGTGTGATCCGTGCCCTGGGCGCGATGAGCGGGACTTCGTTGGACGGGGTTGATGCGGCCGTTGTCGAAACGGACGGGCAACAGATCTTTGGGTTTGGTGACAGCAAGTTTCGCGCCTATTCCACCGACGAACAGACGGTCCTGCGCCGTGCCCTGGGGCATTGGCAGGGGGCCGAAGTCACCGCTGCGGCCCGGTTGATAGAAGAGACCCATACAGAGGTTCTGAGCGAATTCGACGATGTTCAAGTGATCGGATTTCATGGTCAGACCCTGGCCCATGCCCCACGACTTCAGGGGACGTTGCAGGTTGGTGACGGGGGCGTGTTGGCCGGACGGCTGGGCAAGCCGGTGGTCTGGGATTTTCGCAGCGATGACGTCGCGATGGGCGGCGAAGGCGCTCCGTTGGCCCCGTTTTTCCATTTCGCCTGCGCCAAATGGATCGGTGCCAACGACCCCCTGTGTTTCCTGAACCTTGGTGGGGTTGGGAATCTGACGTATGTGGATCCGCGGTTTGACCAGCCCGAACAGCCAGGTGCGCTGCTGGCTTTTGACACGGGGCCCGCAAATGCGCCGGTCAATGACCTGCTTCAGGCCCGATTGGGACTTCCCATGGACCGGGACGGTGCCATTGCACAGTCTGGCACCGTGGAAACCGGTGCGTTGGAATTGTTTTTGGCAGAACCATATTTCTCACGTGTTCCGCCCAAGTCGCTGGATCGTAATGATTTCTCTGAAATGATCGGTTTGGTTGGCGAGCTGAACAATGCCGACGCAGCCGCGACTTTGACGGCGATGTGTGCCGCGGGTGTGGCAGAGGGAATGCAGCATTGTCCAACCCCGCCGACCCGGGTTCTGGTGACCGGCGGTGGGCGGCATAATCCGGTATTGATGGAGATGCTGCGGGTGTCTTTGGATTGTCAGGTGGACCCGGTGGAAACGGTTGGATTGGATGGCGATATGCTCGAAGCGCAGGCCTTTGCCCATCTGGCCGTGCGTGTGGCCCGGGGAATGGCGACGTCCTGTCCTGGGACAACCGGGGTGCGCGCCTGTGTCGGTGGCGGCACCCTCAGCGTTCCCGAAGATTAGGTTTTTGGTGTAACGTCTAGTTTTGCAAGTTTTTTATGTATTCTCCTGTGAACACAGCATAGCCTGGTGACGTTGATTTCAGATGCGCCCGGGTTATCGCATGGAACGCGGGCAATTGGTGAAACGGCACATTCGGGAACGAATGATGTTCCGCATGGTAAGGCATGTTCCAGGCCAGAAACCGCACAAGGCGGTTGGTGAATGTGGTGCGCGAGTTTTCCAACATATTGGCCACAGGCGGGCACAGCCCGTGTTCAGCCAACAGATAGGCCCGCAGGAACGGTTGGCCGATCAGCACCGGTATCAGCCAGACCCACAGCAACAAAGGTGAATACAGCAGGCTGGCCAGAGCGACGCCATAGATGGCGAGCAGAATTCGGGCTTCGCGTTGAATATCCTTTTGACGCCGGTCCGGCAGATACGAAGCCGCAGCCTGCCCACGAGCATTTGTGATCAGCGTGCTCAGCATGGCGCGCCAATATCCCCAGCCGCTTAGATAGATCAGCCAGGTGCCCGGCGTTGATGGACGCGGCCCGTGTTCCAGTTCCGGGTCACGTTCGGGGTCATTGGTGAATTTGTGATGTGCCAGGTGAAAATAGCGAAACCAGACAAAGGGCAGGGCAATCGCCACAGCACAGAAATGGCCGACCGCTTCGTTTATCCAGCGGGTTTCAAACGGGGTCTGATGGGTGCATTCGTGGCTGAGCGTGAACAGAAACACCAGCAGAATGCCGAGCGGCAGCATCAACACCGGCCACAAGGGAACCTTCACCGCGATTCCCAGCATGCATAGGGCAATCGCTCCCAGATACAGGGCCAGATGGCGCAGGCCTGCGGCATCGGACCGTTTGGTCAATTGGGCTTTGGTTTCAGCGGGCAGCGCTTTTATCAGCGCGGTGTGGTCAAGTATATCAGACATACTGGACAATATTGTCCAGTATCCGATTCGACACAAGGATGACCTGTGATGGCGCCAAATGTTGTCTGGCTCAGCCGCGGGGAATATCGAACCCCGGCTCTGCCAATACAAACCCGTCAAAATCGAAACCCGGTGACACAGTGCAGCTGACCAGGGTCCATGCCCCGGTGCTGTGCGCCGCTTGCCAATGGCCCTCGGGCACAATGATCTGAGGCGCACCTTGGTCCAGATCCGGGCTCAGCACGTGGTCTGTCGCGGGGCCCTGATCGGTTGCGCTCAGCGACAGGATCAGCGGTGCCCCTGCGTGAAACAGCCAGATTTCGGTGGCGTCGACCTTGTGCCAATGGCTGCTCTCCCCGGCATCCAGCAGGAAATAGATACATGTTCCCGTGGGCCGGCCATCGTTCTCTGCCCGCCATGTTTCCCGGTACCAGCCGCCTTCTGGATGTTGGGTTAGCCCCAGTTTTGCAATGATGTCCTGTGCTGTCATGGTGCGGCAGTCTCCGGTTTCAGGTCGAATTGGCTATGGTAATTCCGTGGGTACGCCATATCTATGCGTCATGAGCGTGAACATCCCCTTTGACAACAGTTTTGCCCGTCTGCCGTCGACATTTTTTGCACGTCAAACGCCGCACCCCGTGAAACAGCCCGCCCTGATCGGGTTCAACAGTGATCTTGCCGACATTTTGCGTGTTTCCCAAGGTGACACAGTGGAGATGGCGCAGGTCTTTGCCGGAAATCAAATCCCCACAGGGGCCGAGCCATTGGCTCAGATCTATGCCGGGCATCAATTCGGGACCTTTAATCCGCAATTGGGGGACGGTCGGGCGATCCTGATGGGTGAAACCATTGGTCGCGATGGGCTGCGCCGCGACATTCAGCTCAAAGGGTCGGGTCAGACGCCGTTTTCGCGCCGGGGTGACGGGCGGGCCTGGCTGGGGCCGGTCTTGCGGGAATATGTGGTGTCCGAGGCGATGCATGCCTTGGGTATTGCAACAACACGGGCGTTGGCAGCAGTCGAGACGGGTGAAACTGTCTGGCGCGAGGGCGGCATGCCCGGGGCCGTGCTGACCCGTGTGGCCGCCAGCCACCTGCGCGTTGGCACCTTTCAATATTTTGCTGCGCGCAGTGACAAGACCGCTCTCAAGCAGTTGACCCAATATGCCATCGACCGGCATTACCCGGATGCTGACGGCCCGATGGGCCTGCTGCGCGCGGTGCGTGATGGCCAAAGCGCGTTGATTGCTTCCTGGATGTCTGTGGGTTTTATTCATGGGGTCATGAATACGGACAATTGTGCGATTTCAGGCGAAACCATCGACTATGGACCCTGTGCGTTCATGGATGTTTATCATCCGAACACGGTGTTCAGTTCGATCGACCGGATGGGGCGTTATGCCTATGCCAATCAGCCCGACATTGCGGTCTGGAATCTGGCGCAACTGGCAACCGCGTTGATCCAGCAGATGGAGGATCCGCAACAGGGCGTCGAACAGGCGACCGAAATCGTGCATGCAATGCCACAATTGACCCAGGATCTGTGGTTGGACCGTTTCCGGGCCAAGCTGGGCATGACGTCAAAACGCGATGGAGATCTGGAGTTGATCACTGGGCTGCTCAACGTCATGGCAGAACACCAGGCCGACTTCACCAATACGTTCAACGCTTTGGCAAATAGCAAGGCGCGCGACCAGTTTGCCGATCCGCTGGCCTTTGATGCCTGGGCCACAGGCTGGCAAGCGCGCCTGGATGCAGAAGCAGATCCTCAGGCCACCATGCGGGCGGCGAATCCATTGTTCATTCCCCGCAATCATCGGATCGAAGAGATGATCGCGGCCGCCGTCAACGGCGACTATGCTCCGTTCCATCGGCTCAACCGGGTTCTGGCGCGGCCCTTTTGCGACCAACCCGAGGACGCCGATCTGATGGCAGCACCGCTGCCGCAGGAGATTGTACAGGCCACGTTCTGCGGCACCTGAGCCCGTCTTCTGGTTGAAATATCTTCGGGGGACGGGGGGATGCAATTCGCCGCCGTTGGGGGGCAAACCGCCCCCTTCTACGCCTGGCGTTTGTATAACTGGCGCTGCTCACTTGCGATTGATCAGCACCACACCAACCGCCACCAGACCAAGAGCGGCCCAAATCTCGGGCCCGACACGTTCGCCCAACAGGATCCAGCCCATCAGAACTGCCAGAACGGGCGACAGGAAACTGAAGGACGCGACCGAACTGGCCCGATACCGTTTGATCAGCGAAAACCACAGCATATAGCCGAAGCTGGCGATAAATACTGCCTGAAAGGCCAGGCTGGCATAATGAATGGGCTGCGGGTCGCGGATCAAGGGGCCAAAGATCGGGGCCAGGATCAGCATCACCGGTGCAGACACCAGAAGTTGAAAGAACAACTGGGTCACGGGGGGCACGTGCGCCTGTGGTGTCAGGCGCAGACACAACGCAATTGCAGCCCAGCCAAAGGCGGCCAGCAAGGCCAGGGCATCCGCCCACAGATTGGCCGTGCCGCCGTCACGGTCCAACAGCGCCAACACCACACCACCCATGGCCAGAACCAATCCGATCGCACGGATTGGCGTCAGCGCTTCGCCAGGCAACAGGAAATGCGCCACCAGCGCGAGCCAAACCGGCATCGAATAGAACAGAATCGATACACGCGCGACAGATCCCAGATCGAGCGCTGCAAACAGACACAGGAATTCAAAGGCAAACAACAGGCCAGCAATCACGCCCCATGTAATTGCCCCGCGCGGCAACACGCCCAGCCGCTGGCGACGCACAGCCATCCAGAGGACCAGCACAACAAACCCCAGGACCGAACGAATCCCGGCCTGAAACAACGGGTTGAACCCGCTGCCGGTCCATTTGATGACCACCTGATTAAAGGCCAGAAGTGTCGCGAACCCGATCAGGGCCGCCGCTCCGAACCCATCGATTGCGCGTTTTTGTTCCATTGCGCCACAGGAGGCTCAGAAGCTTGCCATGTCAAGCAAACTGTTGTGCCTGCCACAGAGACGCGGCGCGGAGCGTTGGAAACCCGGGCACAGATCCGCAAATTCGAAACCAGAGGCAAAAACGCCGGTTCCCCTGTGCGCAAACATTAGATAAAACACGGGTCCAGTCGCCGATGGGGAACCGAGATGCCGGATACGATTATCGCACGCTGCGAGTCCAAAGGACTGCGCATGACAGGCCAGCGCCGTGTGATTGCACAGGTGCTGCAGGACAGCGCCGACCACCCCGATGTCGAAGAGCTTTATACCCGTGCCAGCGGCGTTGATTCCGGTATTTCCATTGCGACCGTCTATCGGACGGTCAAATTGTTCGAAGAGGCGGGAATTCTGGAACGGCTGGAATTTGGTGACGGGCGCGCCCGCTATGAAGATGCCGACCGCGACCATCACGACCATCTGATCGACCTGAACACAGGCGAGGTGATCGAATTCTGTGATCCGGAAATCGAAGCCCTGCAAGAAAAAATTGCGGCCAAGCTGGGGTACAAGCTCAAGGGTCACAAGTTGGAACTCTATGGGGTTCCAACCCGGAAACGCTGAGCAATTGGCGCGCTTTCATCACGTTTCGTGATATGGCGGGTCAAGAATAGTCATGAACACTGTCGGAAACGCGCTTGCCGTGTCGCAAAGTTTTCGGTCTTGCTGCGTCGGGAGCCGCCGCGTTGATTGGCAATGTGGATCTGGCCCCGAGTTTTGGAAACGCGCATGAACAACATCAACGGCATTTTGCTGGTGATTGCCTCTATGGCGGCTTTCACCCTGGAAGACATGTTTATCAAACAGCTGTCGGTCGATGTTTCGACCGGGCAGATCATGATGGTGCTGGGGGGCTTTTGTTCGCTGGCCTTTGTTGGCATGGCTGTTGTGTCGCGCAAGCCGATCTTTGTCGCCGAAGCCTGGCGTCCGGTGCCGTTGATCCGCGCGCTGATGGAGGCGTTGAGCGCGCTGACGTTCATCACCGCGTTGTCGTTGGTCGAGATCTCGACCGTGGCGGCGGTGTTTCAGGCGACGCCTTTGGTCATTACCATGGGGGCTGCTCTGTTCCTGGGCGAACAGGTCGGTTGGCGCCGGTGGAGCGCCATCTGCATTGGGTTTCTGGGCGTTCTGTTGATCATCCGTCCCGGTCTGGACGGATTCCAGCCCGAGGCCCTGTTCGTGGTGCTGACTGTCGTTACGGTGGCGGCCCGTGATCTGATCACGCGGTTGATCGACCCCAAGGTTTCGTCGGCCGTGGTGTCGTCGCAGGCGTATTTCTCGTTGTTGGTGGCCGGTGCGATCTTGATTGCCCTGTCGCCTGAAACGGTGGTGCCGCTGGCAGCTGGGCAGGTGTGGATATACGGGGGGGCCGTGTTGTTCGGAATCGCCGGGTATTACGGCATTGTAACGGCAATGCGGGTGGGGGATGCGTCGGCGGTAACACCGTTTCGTTATACCCGTTTGTTGTTCTCGATACTGGTCGGGATGCTGGTGTTTGGGGAACAGCCGGATTCATTGACCATGTTGGGCGCGACGCTGATCATCGGGTCAGGTCTTTATACCTTTATGCGCGAACGCCGGATGGCACGGGACATGAAACGGGCGGCGGCTGCGGCCTGCTGACCCAGAGGCAAATTTATTTCCCCCATGTTGGCGCAAACACCGCGATGTTAGCCCTAAATTGCCGTTTTTAACCGTGTTAGCGATAACGTCTGCGGTTTACATTTGGCCTGCTGCTGCTATGACGCAGGGCAACTTTGTACTTGATATGACCTAGCCGAGGATCGACGAATGAGCACCATTATCGACATTCACGCCCGTGAAATTCTGGACAGCCGGGGGAACCCGACGGTCGAAGTTGACGTGATCCTCGAAGACGGCACCATGGGCCGTGCGGCGGTGCCATCGGGTGCGTCGACTGGTGCCTATGAGGCGGTTGAAAAACGTGACGGCGACAAAAGCCGGTATCTGGGCAAAGGGGTTCTGGAAGCGGTTGCTGCCGTGAATGGCGAGATCGCCGAAGAGCTGGTCGGGTTTGATGCAACTGAACAGGTCGCTGTGGACAGCGCGATGATCGAATTGGACGGCACAGAAAACAAGGGCCGTCTGGGTGCCAATGCCATTCTGGGCGTGTCGATGGCTGTGGCCAAGGCCGCTGCCGATTTCACCACTCAGCCGTTGTATCGCTATATTGGTGGTACGTCAGCCCGTGTTCTCCCGGTGCCGATGATGAACATCATCAACGGCGGTGAACACGCTGACAACCCGATCGACATTCAGGAATTCATGATCATGCCGGTGGCCGCCAGCAACATCCGCGAAGCGGTGCGCATGGGATCCGAAGTGTTTCACACCCTGAAGAAAGAGCTGTCGGCTGCGGGCCTGTCGACCGGTATCGGTGACGAAGGTGGGTTTGCCCCCAACATCGCGTCGACCCGCGAAGCGTTGGATTTTGTGCTGAAGTCGATCGAAAAGGCGGGCTACAAGCCAGGCGAAGAAATCTATCTGGCGCTCGATTGTGCCGCGACCGAATACTACAAGGATGGCAAATATGTCCTGTCCGGCGAAGGCAAGACGCTGACATCCGAGGAAAATGCGGCCTATCTGGCGGCGCTGGTCAATGACTACCCGATTATTTCGATCGAAGACGGCATGTCCGAGGATGATTGGGATGGCTGGAAGGCCCTGACCGAAACCCTGGGCGACAAGGTGCAGCTGGTCGGCGACGACCTGTTCGTGACCAACCCGGTGCGTCTGGCAGAAGGCATTGAACGTGGCTGTGCCAACTCGATGCTGGTCAAGGTCAATCAGATCGGCACGCTGACCGAAACGCTGAAAGCCGTCGATATGGCCCACCGGGCCCGGTACACAAATGTGATGTCGCACCGGTCGGGTGAAACCGAAGACGCCACAATTGCCGACCTGGCCGTGGCAACCAATTGTGGTCAGATTAAAACCGGCTCGTTGGCGCGGTCCGACCGGTTGGCGAAATACAACCAGCTGATCCGCATCGAAGAACTGTTGGGCGAAGTGGCCGAATACGCAGGCCGTTCGATCCTCAAGGCGTGATTGCCTTTTGCCCGCATTTCAAAAGGTCCGGTGTTGAACCGGGCCTTTTTTCATGACGTCCGGGGCGGTCTCACCGATATTGATGGGCGCGTGCGCAGTTTGTGAGAGACGGCATTGGGGCGCTGCCCCAAACCCCGAGGTATTTTGCACCAGAAAGAAGCGGCAGGTCCGCTCTCCTGTATCCGGTTTTGGCATATGATCTTTGGCACATGGGTATTGCGTAAATTCGCCATCGGTGGCCTGATTTGTCTCAGCTGCCCGGAAAATCATAGTGGCGGATCGTGCGAAAGGCGACCAGCTCGGCTTCGGCCGGGTCGATATGGGCATCCTGGTAATCCTCACCCACGAATGATTTGAGTGCGTCCAGATCCTCCCAGATCATGATGAGGCTGAATTCACGGGGGGTTTCCGGGCGTGGCCCACCGGGCAGGACCTGAACAATTCCCTTGGTTGCCTTCATCATCGGAACAGCTGATTGAAAGAAGAATTCGGCGAATTCCTCCTCCTTTCCCGGATGGGTGACAACCTGAAATACACGCATAATCATAGAACCAACCTCCCTGATTTAGATTAAGGGTTTGGCGTCCTGTGTATGTCCTGCCATCTGTCGGTTATTGTCGGACCCGCCGTATCGCGGGTTTGTCAGTGTCCTGTGACCCCGAACGGATCCTTGCCGTCATAAGGTTTGATCGCGGGCTCTGCCAAAGCACGGAACTGCTGGAGATTTTCGATGTCATGGAGACGAATACGGGAGACCCGGTCGCCTTGTGGCATGTTAATCATCCTGTGCTGTGCAACGTGTTTGCTTCACCAGTATAACACAGACAGCGGTTCAAAGGTGTTTGGTCATTAACATGTAATTTTCACGCGGTTCGAATCTGCTGCGCAGATACAGGCGTCGGGCGGCTTCGTTGTTGCGGTCAACTTCGAGGTGCAAGGCCTTGAGACCCGCCGCGGACAGGGCCTTGGGCAGTTCGTGCAGCACATCGGTTGCGATGCCGCGCCCGCGCACTGCGGGACGGATATAGAGTTCATCAACGAACCCATCCATGCCGCCGAATTCCACCGACCAGCCAAAACTGACAACCACATAGCCCAGTGGAGCCCGGGCCGGACCGATCAGGTAGACACAGCCATGCGGGATACCCTGTAGCAATGGCAGCAGGGCGTCGCGGCGGGACTCGTCCGTGCCTTGCAGGTTCGCTTCGGTGTGAAAGGCCGTGACCAGGGTCATGAGCCGGTCCAGATCCTCGGAGCGGGCGAGATGGAGGGCAGTGCTCATTTCAGGTCGTCCAGTGCTCTTTGTTCCACCTTGTCAATCCAGGCGGATTTGCAGATCCCATAGTCACAGCCGCCATCCGGGTGGCGGGCCGCACAATGGGCTTTTTGCGCGGTGTAGGCCGCGCGCAAGGCAGAGTTGTGCACCAAGGCGTCGCGAAAGGCCAGATGGCGGCGGATATCGGGGGAACCGGCTGAAAAGCAGTGCGCCTGAAACAGGCGGAGGCCTGTGTCTGGATCATTGCGGCCCAGACATCGCCGCCCGGTCCTGTCGAGTGTGCCATACCAGTCGTAGCCCAGCTGTTCCAGCTCCGGGCGCGCCGCGTCGCAGGCTTGGAGGTCGTGAAACACCGCCAGCAAATCAATGATCCCGCGTGCCGGGAGACCGGGGATTGCGGTGGACCCGATGTGGTGGATGGCAACCAGGCCCAACACACCGGTTGACCGCCAGAGGTCAGCCTCACGTTGCGCCTGCCGGGGCCAATCCGGATCGGGCGCGACCAGCAGGCTCATAAACGCGCGAGCCGCTCGGTCAATAGATCAAAGAATCCGACATCATCAACAGATCCCATGAACATCGCATTGGCAGGTCGGTCGGTGACGCCCCACCAATCGGCGACGGTCATCCCCAGCGTCAGCTCCGAACCGGTTTCGATCTCGACATTGATGTGACGACCTGAAAACAGATCCGGGCGGATCAGATAGGCCGTGACACATGGGTCGTGCAAGGGGGCCCCATCCGAACCGTATTTCGCCTTGTCGAACCGTTCAAAGAAGTCGGTCATATCGGCAACGGCACGGCCAACCCGGGTTCCCAGCGCCCGAAAGGCGTCGTTGCGGGGTTTGGTGACCAGAACCTTGTGGGTGACATCCAACGGCATCACAGTAATCGGAGCACGTGATTTAAAAACAATATCAGCGGCTTCGGGGTCGACGTAAATGTTGAATTCAGCCGCCGGGGTAATATTGCCCACTTCAAAATAGGCCCCCCCCATCAGCACGATCTCCTGGATCCGACTGATGATATCGGGTGCTTGTTCAAAGGCTTTGGCAATATTTGTCAGCGGACCCAGCGGGCATAATGTTACCGTGTTTGCGGGGTGCGTTCGCAGGGTGTCGATAATGAAATCGACCGCGTGTCCCGGTGCCAATGGCATGGTGGGCTCCGACAATTCCGGGCCATCCAGCCCGGTCTTGCCATGCACATGTTCCGCTGTGGTCAATGTGCGCCGCAGCGGCGCGCCACATCCGGCAAAGACCGGGACATCTGGTCTGGCGGCCCATTCACAGACAATGCGTGCATTTTTCTGGGTCAAAGCCAGGGGAACATTCCCGGCCACGGCGGTGATGCCGAGCACATCAATTTCGTCTGGGCTGGCGAGCGCCAACAGAATGGCAACTGCGTCATCCTGGCCAGGATCGGTGTCGATGATGATCTTGCGCGCGCTCATGCCCGTCTCCTGTCAAGCCATTGCAAGGCGCGACTGTGTCAATTGAGGGGGCCGTTGTCCAGAACCCGATTGAACCTGCCCGATTGATTCTGTCCAATCGAGCATTGCCGTGATCACGATCGGCGTTCGTCGTGTTTGACCGCGTCCCACAGCGCATCCATCTCGGCCAGATCGCTGTCTTCGGGACGTTTGCCACGTTGGGCCAGCTTGGCTTCGACGGCTTCAAACCGGCGGATGAACTTGGCATTGGCCCGGCGCAGGGCGGCTTCGGGTTCGACCCCCAGATGGCGCCCCAGATTGGCCATGACAAACAGCAGATCGCCGAACTCTTCTTCGATTGCCGCATGGGGCAGGGTATCGCGCGCTTCGACCAATTCGGCGGATTCTTCGGCGATTTTGTCGATCACATGGGATGCATCGGGCCAGTCGAACCCGACACGCGCCGCGCGTTTTTGCAATTTGTACGCCCGCAACAGCGCAGGCAGGCCAACAGCGACACCATCCAACGATCCCCGTTGTTCCAGGCCTGCCCGTTCCGCCGCCTTGATCGTTTCCCAATCAACGGTCTGCTGATCGGCGGATTTGTCCCGGCTTTCGTCGCCGAACACATGCGGGTGGCGGCTGACCATCTTGTCGGACATGGTCGTGACCACGTCCTGAAAGGTGAAATGCCCGGCCTCGGTTGCCATCTGGGCGTGAAACACGGATTGAAACAGTAGGTCGCCCAATTCACCCTTCAGCTCGTCCCAGGCGCTCCGGTCGATGGCATCGGCCACCTCATAGGCTTCCTCGATCGTATAGGGGGCGATGGTGGCAAAATCCTGCTCAATGTCCCAAGGGCAACCAGTCTGAGGATCACGCAAACGGCGCATGATTTCCAAAAGACGTTCGATTCCGGCCTGTTGGTCGTGGATCAGGGGATTTTCGGGCATTGCAGTGGCCTTTGTTCCAGTGTCAGATGCATCAATCCCGAGTCTGACCCAGGAGTCCAGCCCATGCCGGTCGTGAACCGCATTGCCGATTATGCCGACGAAATGAAAACCTGGAGGCGGCATTTGCATCAAATCCCCGAGCTGGAATTCGATTTGCCCAAGACATCCGCCTATGTCGCTGAAAGATTACGGGAAATAGGCGTGGACGAGCTGCACACCGGAATCGCCCAGACCGGGATGGTGGCGATCATCACCGGGCAGGGTGACGGTCCGACCATCGGGCTGCGCGCCGATATGGATGCGCTGCCGATCACGGAGGAAACCGGCGTGGATCATGCATCGACCCATGCAGGCAAAATGCATGCCTGTGGCCATGACGGACATACGACGATGTTGCTGGGGGCGGCGAAATACCTGGTGGAAACCCGCAATTTCTCTGGCCGGGTCGCGTTGATCTTTCAGCCAGCCGAAGAAGAAGGCGGTGGAGCCGGGATCATGGTGCAGGAGGGGATCATGGATCGGTTCGACATCGGTCAGGTGTACGGGATCCACAATATGCCCGGCGCGCCGCTGGGTGAATTCGTGACCTCTCCCGGCCCGCTGATGGCAGCGGTGGACACATTTACCATCAACATTCAGGGACGTGGTGGCCATGGGGCGATGCCGCATGAAACCAAGGATCCGGTTATGGCGGCCTGTGGAATCGCCATGGCAATCCAAACCATTGTCAGCCGTAACAACTATGCGCTGGATGATCTGGTGATCTCGGTCACCCAGATCCACACCGGCACAGTCAACAATGTGATTCCCGATACCGCCTATATCAACGGCACCGTGCGCACCTTTGACGCCGAGGTGCAAAAAATGGTGATGCAGCGTATGGCCGACATCGCCCAAGGACAGGCAATTTCATATGGGGTCACGGCGGAGCTGGATTATGAGATTGGTTATCCCTCGACGACCAACCACGCGGAAAACGCCAAATTCGCCGCCGATGTGGCCCGCGAGATTTCGGGCGATGATCGCGTCACCGACGATGCAGCCCCGGAAATGGGGGCAGAAGATTTTTCCTATATGCTTCTGGCACGTCCTGGGGCCTATCTGTTTATGGGGCAGGGCGATGGTGCCGGGTTGCACCATCCGAAATACGATTTCAACGACGACGCATCCCCAATTGGTGCATCGTTCTTTGCCCGTTTGGTTGAACGGGCCCAGCCAATTGGCTGACAGGCACGGCAAATGAGTGACAAGAGCGGCTCTCTGCGTTATTTGATCAAATTATTTGATGCAGGACAGGAAGGTTGAGACATGGCACTGGAAGACGCAAAGAATGCAATTGATGATGCGTTTACACGTGAGAATCTGAAAGGTGTCAGCAACGAGCTGACCTTTGGCGGGGCCACATCGTTTCTGCGCCGCAAATACACCAAGGATCTGACGGGCGTGGATATCGCCGTCACGGGTGTACCCTTTGATCAGGCGGTGACCAACCGACCGGGAACCCGGTTGGGTCCCCGCGCCATCCGCGAAGCATCATCGTTGCAGGCGTTTGACGAACCTTATGGGTGGCCGCATGATCCGCTGAGCAATCTGGCGATTGTGGATTATGGGGATGTGGCGTTCGACTATGCCAATGTGCCCGAATTTCCCGCGACCCTGACGGATCATATCCGCGGTATCCTGAAACAGGATGTCGCGTCGGTCGTGTTGGGCGGGGATCACTATATCAGCTTCCCGATCCTCAAGGCCTATGCCGAAAAATACGGGCCGATTTCGCTGCTGCAATTTGATGCGCATACCGACACATGGCCCGATGACAACATGGACCGGGTTGATCATGGCACCATGTTCTACAAGGCGGTGAAATCTGGCATCGTTGATCCGGCGACGTCGGTTCAGGTGGGCATTCGCACCACCAATGAGGACACCTTGGGCGTGAACATCATCGACGCCCCGACAGTGCATGAAATTGGGTCGGTGGAAACTGCCCGCCGGATCAAGGATATTCTGGGTGACCGCCCGGTCTATCTGACCTTTGACATCGACGGGCTGGATCCGGCTTTTGCGCCTGGTACTGGCACGCCGGTCTGGGGGGGGCTGACGTCCGCCCAAGCGGCGCGGATCCTGCGCGAGATTGCCGGGATCAATATCAAGGGCGGCGATATTGTCGAAGTGTCGCCCCCGTTTGACACCACTGGGGCAACGGCCATCGCCGGGGCGCATGTGGCCACTGAAATCATCTGTCTTCTGGGCTGGAACAAACTGAAAAATGACTGAATTCAATCAACCGATCAGCGGCAATGACCTGGCACGGTTCTCCGGGCCGAACACCTTCATGCGTCTGCCGCAGGCGGATTCGCTGGAAGGGCTGGATGTGGCGATCCTGGGCGTGCCGATGGACATTGGCACCTCTTGGCGGTCAGGCACCCGGTTCGGTCCCAAGGAAATCCGCGCCGAAAGCGCAATGATCCGCCCCTATAACATGGCGACCGGCGCGGCTCCGTTTGACAGCCTGCAGATGGCTGATATTGGCGATCTCGCGATCAATACATTTTCGTTGTCCGACAGTCTGCGCATCATCCAGGAGAGCTATGCCGCGATCCTGGATACGGGGGTCATCCCTGTGGCCATGGGCGGGGATCATTCGATTACTTTGCCGATTCTGCGCGCGATTGCCCAGAAACACGGACCCGTAGCGTTGGTGCATGTGGACGCCCATGCCGATGTGAATGACGAAATGTTTGGCGAACGCGAAACCCACGGCACAGTGTTCCGCCGCGCCTATGAAGAAGGGCTGTTGGTGGCTGACAAGGTGTATCAGATCGGCATCCGCGGGTCAGGATATGCCGCGACCGATTTCACCGAGGCCCAAGGGTGGGGATTCCAGCAATTTCCAGCCTGGGAGCTATACCATCGGTCGCTGTCGGGCATGGGGGCCGAAATTCGCCGCGATATCGGGTCGCGCCCCGTCTACGTGACCTATGACATCGACAGTCTGGATCCGGCTTATGCCCCGGGGACAGGAACGCCAGAGATTGGCGGGCTGACAACACCGCAGGCGATGGAATTGATCCGTGAACTAAAGGGGTTGAATATCGTCGGCTGTGATCTGGTCGAGGTCTCACCGCCCTATGACACATCGGGCAATACGGCGCTGACCGCGGCAAATCTTCTTTATGAGCTGTTATGTGTTCTGCCGGGCGTAACCGCGCGTTAGGATCTGATCAGCCAGTATTGGACACGCTCCGGTTTGCCGGGGACTTCAGCTGCGCCATGGGGCATGGCAGGGGTGACGTCAGGTTAGTCATCGCTTTGCTGCGCAAGACGCCATAACGACATAGGGGAACCTGAATGGGGCGCGTGATGACCGGATTGTTGATCCTTTTTGCTGGGGTAGTGATTGCATTTGGATATGTGCGTTTGGCCCCCAGCGATCCTGTGTTCTGGCACAAATTGCCAGAGATCAACGCAGACAAGGATTTCAAACGGGGGGTGATCCGCGTGGTCGAAACCGGACCGGACGGATTGGCACGATTGAGCCAGATCGCCACAGAAAGCCCGCGCACCAAAATCCTGGCCGGCTCTATCGGCGACGGTAAGATCACCTATATCACCCGCACCCGCGTTGTCGGGTTTCCTGACTATACCACGGTGCAACAGGACGGTCCGCATCTGAAAATCTATGCGAGATCGCGGTTCGGGCGTTCAGATCTTGGGGTAAACCGTAATCGGGTTGAAGCGTGGATCGCGGCGCTGCAATCGTGAGGACAAACAGCCTTCCTGTACCTCGCGCCACATCGGTACGTTCAACGACATCTGGCATTGCGCCATAAAGGCGCGCCCGTCCACAAACAGACAGATTGTTTCGCCCAAATCGACGCGGCTGCCGCTGCTGTCGGTGCAATAGCAATCCTGAACTGTTCCATCCGGGCGGGTCACATCGGCCACGCCAATTGCCGGGGCCAACAGTGCGATCAAGCAAAGAATGTGTTTCATGCACCGAGCATACCACGCCATCCCCCTTGACCAAAGCCCCGTGATGTCGGACACCGCGTCATGGTTCCAGAAGATCGCTTAGAACAGATTGTCCAACGGTTTCAGTATCTCGAAGCCGCGATGTCCGATGGGGCCAGCGGCAGCGATATCGCGGCGCTGGCCAAGGAGTATTCCGATCTGAAACCGGTGGTGGACCAAATCACCGGTTATCGTCAGCTGGTGGCAGAGCTGGAGGAAGCCGAGCTGATGCTGGCGGATCCGGACATGAAGGAGCTGGCCGAGGAAGAAATTCCGGCTCTCAAACAGAAGCTGCCCGACGCCGAACGTGCGTTGCAGCTCGCCCTATTGCCCAAGGATGAGGCAGATCGCCGACCGGCGATCCTGGAAATCCGGCCCGGTACGGGCGGGGACGAGGCGGCATTGTTCGCCGGGGATCTGCTGCGCATGTACCAGCGCCATGCCGAAGCGCACGGCTGGAAGGTTGAAATCCTCGAAGAGCAGGTCACCGAATTGGGCGGGATCAAGGAAGTTGTCGCCCACATCAAGGGCGACGGCGTGTTTGCACGGCTCAAATACGAATCCGGTGTGCACCGGGTCCAGCGGGTCCCCACCACCGAAAGCGGTGGGCGAATCCATACGTCCGCTGCAACTGTCGCGGTGCTGCCCGAAGCGGAAGACGTGGATATCCAGATCAACGGCAATGATCTGCGCATTGATACCATGCGCAGTTCGGGTGCCGGTGGGCAGCATGTCAATACCACCGATTCGGCGGTCCGGATTACCCACCTGCCAACCGGTATTGTGGTGACCAGTTCCGAGAAATCCCAGCATCGCAACCGCGAGATCGCAATGCAGGTGTTGAAAACTCGGCTTTTTGATCTCGAGCGTCAACGGGTGGACAACGAACGGTCAGCTGACCGGGCATCGCAGGTTGGGTCGGGTGACCGCTCTGAACGGATTCGCACCTATAACTTCCCACAAGGTCGCCTGACGGATCACCGGATCAATCTGACACTGTATCGTCTGGATCAGGTGATGCAGGGGGATCTGGATGAAATCATCGACGCCCTGACCGCAGATGCACAGGCCCGGATGTTGGCGGAGATGGGGCAGTGAAGATTGCGCCACAAACGGCCGCTCAGGCCATGGTGGCAGCAACTCACAAGCTGCGCGCAGCAGGCGTTGCGGACCCGGCACGGGATGCCCGGATCCTGCTGGCCCATGCCGCCCGCGTCGATGCCAGCCGCGTCACGTTGATCGCGCCCGAAAATTTGGCCCCGGACATCGCGGAACGCTATGACCAACTGATTTCGTTGCGTGCTGTGCGTGTGCCGGTTTCACATCTGATCGGTGAACGTGAATTTTATGGCCGCAGGTTCAAGGTCGGGCCAGAAGTGCTTGATCCCAGGCCGGAAACCGAAACTCTGATCGAAACAGCGCTGAGCCAACCTTTTGATCGGGTGCTGGACCTGGGCGTGGGATCGGGCTGTATTCTGGTGACATTGCTGGCCGAGCGCACGCAGGCAACTGGGGTCGGGGCCGACGTCAGTGAAGCGGCATGTCTACAGGCCAGCGCCAATGTGGTCCTGCATCGGGTTGCCGATCGCGCTGAAATCCTTCAGTCGGATTGGTTCGACGCAATCGTCGGCACATTCGACCTGATCGTGTCCAACCCACCGTATATCGCATTGGACGAAATGGACGGCCTGTCACGCGAAGTCCGCGATCATGAACCTGTGCTCGCGTTGACTGACGGCGCAGACGGGTTGGAATGCTATCGGCGCATAGCCCCCCGGGTGACCGATTTTCTAAACCCCGGCGGCCGGGTCATGGTTGAAATCGGCCCGACCCAGGGGCAGGCGGTTGCCAGCTTGTTCCAAGCACAGGGGCTGCGCCGGATTCGGGTCGTTCCGGATCTGGATGGTCGGGATCGGGTTGTCTGTGCTATGCGCGCGTCCTAGTCGAAAAATTGCGACAGAAATACCGATTTTCGGGCAAAATGTGTAAAAATACCAGTCTGACCCTTGTGCGCCCGCGCTGGACGTGTTTACTCAGAGGTGTCGCAGCGAGGACTGAAACTGAACTGCCTCAGCGACGCTAAGCCCAAAATTGGCGAGACCCACCAAGTTCAAAACGCATTACGCGTCGGGTGGAGCCATCGCAAAAGCAATAAGGCTGACGTTAGGTAAATGAGATCGTCCAAGTCACGTTCGCGGAACAAATCGAACCGCAACCGCCCGTCCGGGACCAATGTTATCAACCGGGTGTTTGATAGCTCGGGTCCTGAAGGTAAGGTGCGCGGTACGCCGCAGCAGATCATCGACAAATATAACCAGCTGGCACGCGATGCCCAGCTGTCCAATGACCGTGTTGCGACGGAAAACTTTCAGCAACATGCCGAGCATTATCAGCGTTTGCTGAGCGAAGCGATGCGGGAAATGGAAGCCAAACGCGAAGAGCAGGAACGTCAGAACCGGGAACGTCAGGCTGACCGGGATCGCGAACGCGCCGAGCGTCAAGAACGCGAAAGCGTTGCGCGCTCTGATGATCCGGCACAGGCACCACAGCCCGATGTCCGTGATATGGGTGTACAACCTGTAGCGACGCCAGAAGATACCGGATTGGTCGACACGCCTGAAGGTGCCGACAAGCCGGCCGAGAAGGCACGGCCGCCGCGCAAACCTGCTTCCCCGCGCAAAAACACCCCCCGCAAGGAGCCGGCAGCGAAATCCGACGCGGCTTCTTCTGCGATGGAAACAGCTCCCGGCGCGGATGGCGTCGAAGGCGACGGCGCAGCTCCGGCCAAAAAGCCCCGCCGCAAGCCGAGCCCACGCAAGAAAGTGGAAGCCAAACCAGCCGAGGCCAGCCCCGATGCCGCTCCTGCGCCATCTGGCGATTCCACTGAAGCGGCCGAATAACCCTGTCAGACGAGCTCTGAGAGGGTGGTTTCCCAATCCTTGAAAGAACCTCCCATGCGGCCCATCGCGTGGGAGCCCAGATACAGGCGTTTCAGCATCTGGGCTTTTTGGCGGGCGATCGGATCCGATATGTCAGGGTGAATTTCCCTGACGACGGATTCCAATGCATCCGTCAGGCGATTTAGAATACGATCGCAGGCGATGACGGCCACGGGATCGGTCGGACCCAGTTCCACAATTGCATTGCAGATGAAACAGCCCGCGGTCCGGGACGGTTTGGCCGTGTGGTATTCTGTGCGCAGAAAGAAATCCGTCAGTCTTTGTCTGGGTGTGCCGTTGGCGGCGTTGGTCAGCAGCGCCACTGCCGTGGTCATGCGGGTATCCCCATAGTGTTGAATCGCCCGCAGATAGACCGAATGTTTGTCGGTAAACGCCTTGTAGAACGACCCGCGCGTCAACGACATCGCATCCAGAAGATCAGGCAAGTTGGTCGCGGCGTAGCCTCGGGTCCAGAACATGACCATGGCGCCTTCCAATGCATTGGTTTCATCGAACTGTCGGGGGCGGCTCATGGACTCTCCTCGCGGGTCTTGGCCCGATCACAAAAATCGCCCGAACCGGGTTCGGGCGACGGATTGGTCAAAATATATGGAATTCCGACAGATGTTCAATCTGCGGGACTGGTCACGATTCGGGCAGCTGCTGGGGGTGGGAAAATCCCAATGCCGGGCGTTGGGCATGAGATCCGAACTTGACCGACCCATCCAACAGTCCCTCATGAACCGTGGACCAATTGGCCTGTGACTGTTGCAGAAGCTGGTTTTTATTCTTTAGGAAACGGTCCTTTACCTCGGCTGACCAGGTAACATACAGCTTGTCATCCGCGATGAACCACCCGTCCAGGAAATCGACTTCGGCGGCATATCCATGAGCAACAGCCCAGGCACACCATCCATTGTTCTGTGGGGCGAATTTCTCGGGTGCAGCTTCAAACGCGGCCTTGTTTTCTGCATTGGCAAACACCCAAACCCGACCTTTGAAAGTCGCGCGATGGGCCTGATCGCCCTTGGCAGGTTTGTTTTGGGTGAAATAGGCAACTGGATCAAATCCGTCCATGGCAATGCCACGGCTGGTCGAGTTCACGACGTGATCGTGAAAATCACTGGCCTGAGCCGGGTTTGGGGGCAGTGCCACGGCCAGGAACATGGCCAGCAGAGACGCGATTACTGAAAATTTCATTTGATCCTCCTGTTGTGTACCAATTGGTACCTTAATATTGGGAACCATTTGGTACATAACTTGCGGATGAAATCAAAGCTTTGGTTATCACGAAGCCGTGATAGTCAAATGCGCTTCACAGGATCCCGAAGCAAAGGGGGAAATTTCATCTGGCGGCAGCGACCGATCGAGCCAGGGCGCAAAATGCTTCCAATGAAACCTGTTCGGCCCGCTCGGTTGGCGCGATTCCCGCAGCGTTCAGGTGATCTTCGATATTTGGTGCCACCGATTTGAGAGAGGCCCGCAACATCTTGCGCCTTTGATTGAACCCGGCGGCCACAACCTGCGACAGAACTTTGGCATCTGCGGGGAAACGCGGTTCGGGCAAGGCGGTCAGATGCACCACTGCGCTGGATACTTTGGGCGGCGGAGTAAAGGCCCCTGGGGGCAGGGACAAAACGATTCTGGCCTCTGTGCGCCATTGCGCCAGGATGGCCAGCCTCCCATAGGACTTGGACCCAGGCTCGGCCACGATCCGCTCGGCGACTTCGCGCTGAAACATCAGTGTGAGACTTTGCCAGAATGGCGGCCATTGCGGCGGGGTCAACCAACGCACTAGCAATTCGGTCCCCACGTTGTAGGGCAGGTTGGCCGCAACCCGCACGGGCGGGGTTAGATACTGCAACGGATCAATGTCCAGCGCGTCGCCGTTGATCACCTGCAGCTGTCCCGGATAAGCGGCTGCGATCTCATCCAGCGCGGGCATGCAGCGACTGTCTTTTTCCACCGCCAGCACCCGACGCGCACCTTCGGCCAACAAACCGCGGGTCAAACCGCCGGGGCCGGGGCCGATTTCCAGAACGTCACACCCGGTCAGATCCCCGGCCTGGCGGGCTATCTTGGCCGTTAGGTTCAAGTCGAGCAGAAAATTCTGCCCCAGCGATTTTCGCGCAGCGATCTGATGGGTGTCGATCACCTCGCGCAGAGGGGGGAGTGAATCGATGGAGCTCATGCGTGGGCGGCTTTCTTCTGGGCCATCTCCCAAGCCAGCTTTAGGGCCTGGATCAGACTGGACGGATTGGCGATGCCCTGACCGGCAATATCAAAGGCGGTGCCATGGTCGGGCGAGGTTCGGATGAACGGCAGGCCCAAGGTGACATTGACCCCATTGTCGAAATCCAGCGTCTTGATCGGGATCAGCGCCTGATCATGATACATGGCGATGGCAGCATCATATCGGGTGCGCGCGGCGGCGTGAAACAATGTGTCGCCGGGCAGGGGACCGATCAGGCCATAGCGCGGTGCCAATTCCGCAACCAACGGCGCGATCCAGTCAAGTTCTTCGTGACCCATTGCGCCACCTTCGCCAGCGTGTGGGTTAAGACCGGCAATGGCAATGCGGGGGGTGGCGATCGAAAACTGCTGTTGCAGCCCCTGGTGGGTGATGCGAATGGTGTCACGCAACAGGTCCGGCGTCAGCTGCTTTGGTACCTCGGACAGGGCAATATGAATGGTGGCGGGCACCACCCGCAACTGTGGACTGGCCAGCATCATCACAACACGGGTCGTTCCGGCCAAGGCGGCCAGAAATTCGGTGTGACCGGGATAGGCAAATCCTGCCCCGTCAATCAGCGCCTTTTTGTGGATTGGTGCAGTGCAGACTGCCGAGGCCGACCCGGTTTGCACCAGAGATACGGCGGTTTTGATTGCGTCGATTACCCCCTGGGCATTGCGGGGGTCGGGCTGACCGGGATGGGCCGGTGCTGCAAAGCTCTGGGCCAGGACCGGCATTGCACCGGCAACGACATCACGTGCCTGATCCAGATCGGTGATCCGGGAAATCGGCGTGCCGGTTGGCAGGTGGTTCGGGTCGCCAATCCAGACGAATGGACAGGTGCCGCGCAGCTGAGACCAGGCTGCAACAGCCAGTTCAGGCCCGATCCCCGAGGGGTCGCCACAGCTGAGCGCAAGGGGCGGGATCATTTATCAAGAATGACCGCATCGGCCCGCAATTGATCCAGAAGGCTGGTGGAAAATGCCGCAAGCCGTTGCTGGGTCAACCCGTCCGCGATCTGTGCGCGCGACGCATCCTGCGCCAATTCCGCCGTGCGCCCGCACATCATCAACAGCAACAGCGTCTGGCCATTGTTGCGCGTCAGCACGGTTGAAATTTCTCCCTGATCCAGTTTGGCCAGCTCAACAGCGATATCGCTGGGAATGTCCGAAGGGCTTTGTGATTGACGGTCCAGCAGTTCGGGGGGCTGACCCTTGGCAACACCATACAGGTCATCACACGTGTCAACACGGTCGGCAACTGATTTGGCGGCGGCCAACGCTTCGGGGGTGCGCCCGCCTGCAATGCGATAGGTGGCGTATTCAATGGCGGCATAGCGGGGGGCTGAAATATTCGCTTCGCGCACGCCACGCAATTGGAACAGCGCCAGGGCATTGTCCAAACGCATGGGGTTGGTCACATCACCGGGTTGCAAGGACAACAGGGTCGGACGCAACGCAGGCGGAAGCTGATCAAGCGACAGCCACCCCAGACGCCCGCCCTGATCCCGAGAGCTTGCAGCCGAGAATTGCGAGGCCAAACTGGAGAATTCCTCGTACGAGGTTGTCTGTTGAGCGTCTGCGGCAATTGCTTCGACTTGGGTGATGTTCTGTTCCGTAACCGGCATGATCAGTTCAGACAGGAGAATCTGCACCGACGATCCGCCGGATTGCCCCATGGCCCGGTCGATTTCAGCTTCGCTGGGACGGGCGCGGGACAAATAGCGGTCGGCAACGTATTCGCGCCAGCCCAGGCCAATTTTGACAAAGTCGCGAAAGGTTTCGGGGGAAACGCCGTTTTCACCCAGAATTTTGATGAACTCGTCTGGCTTCAATCCGGTTCGCGCCGCAAAATCGACAATGCCCTGTTGGATGCTTTCATCCGAGACCACCAGCCCTACGTCGTCGAGAACCTCCTGACGCAGGCGATCGTCGATCAGTTCCTTGCGCGCCGTTTCGACAGGATCGCCCGGTGCCCGCAGCAATTCCATCAACAGCGCACGCTGCTCCAGTTCGTACTGGGAAATCACGGATTCATTCACTGAGATCGCCGGTGAAAACAACCCTCCGGCGATAGCAGGAACCGGCAATGCCAATCCAGCGGCAATGACGAGGGACGCCAGCGACTGCTGTGCGATGCGGGTCAGGTGCTTGGGGGTCAGGAATGTTTGCATGCTCGCCTGTATTTTTCTGTTCCGCCGTCTACGGAAAATCCGTTGAGTGAGATGGTAAACCCGAAGTCGGTCGACGGTTCAATACTCGTCGACGAAGTGTAACGCCTGTTGAGCGAAAGATCGACCGTGATACATTCGTTTTGATACACTAGGCCAATCCCGGCCCAGGAGGCTTGGGATCCTTCGATGTCGTAGCGCACATTGGCGCTGGCCGTCCAGAAGTCGGTCACGTCATAGCTGCCGTCGAGCCACAATTCGGAAGTGGGAATTGCCCGTCCTTCGGCCGCGTCCGCGTCCAGCCACAAGAAGGTTCCCGACAGTTTGGTCCTGTTCGAGACCCAATCTCCGCGCAACTCAGTTTTGGAAAAGCTCAGACCGCCGTTCAGCAATCCGCGCGCCGTAAAGGCCAGGCCGGAAGCCGTGGAAATCTGACCGGCAAGCAGGATGTCCGACGAGGTGCCGCTCAGCCCGGATGTGGTCGAGAAATTCGGATCGGCGGGCTCTCTGAAAACCTGACCGATGGTTGCATAGGCATTCCAGCCGCCTTGCAGATACTGCGCCCAATTGACCCCATAGACCAGGGTCAGGCCTTCTTCGCGTACATCGTTGGAAGGAAACCGGGACAAGGCCAACAAGTTTCCCTGATCGAATTCGACAAAATTGCTTTCGTCGTTTGCGACCTGCGGTCCCGCGACATCCCGCCAGCCCAACTGAACGATCGGTTCAAAGAAATGCGTCGCCCCCGTTGATCGTTGCGCCGCCATTGGAAGTCGCAGCGTCAGCGCAGTTCGGGGAATGGTCCGGTTGGAGCGGGATGGATAGGCGGGATCATCGTAAATCCCGAAGGTGTCCGCGGCGACGCCCATTTCCCAATCGGCAACCAGACCGCTGTCGAGAATCCACTGTCGCCGCCAGTTCACGTCAACCGTGGCACGGGCCACGTCCCGACCCACGGTCGCAGGCGGTCCTGGGGTTGTCACGGATCCAGCCCGCCGGTGTCCCTGTGCATCCAGACCCAGGCGCAATTCCCCCCCGATCTGGGTTGGGAACAATCGCTTTTCATACTGAAAATGCAGGATGTTGGTCGGAATTTGGTCTTCGTCTTCACCGTCGCGTTGGGATTTGTAATCCACCAATGCCAGGCGGATCAATTCATCCCGCCGGGCGCGCTCCAGAGAGATTTCGCTGCGCAGGCGGTCTTCGTAGGGCAAACCGTAATCCAGAAGATATGCATCGTCCGATACGGATTTGATATCAAAGGCAAATCTGAAGTCACGGGCCAGGTTGAACAAACCAAAGGCGTTCAGATATCCGCGGCTGTTGTTGGGTTCCAGGTCATCGTCGGTATAGGCACCTTCGACAGTAACCCATCCGGTGCGAAAGGCCTGGCGATAGCGAAAATCCAATGTCCGGGTCTTGGATGACAGATACGGGGCCAACGTCAGGTCCTTGTGGTCACCAAGCCGAAAGAAGTACGGGACCTTGATCCCTGTGCTCAATTGGGACGTTGTCCGGACGGTGGGTATCAGAAAACCTGTCGCCCGCTCCAACGTCGGATCGGGCAGGCGCATCCCGGGAAAATAAAAGATCGGGACATCCAGAATTCGCAGCTGCGCATCTTCGAAATACAACTGGCGTTCCAACTGATCATGCGTGATCTTTCTGGCCCGGATTTGCCACAGGGGCGGACGCCCATCTTCGCAGACATGACAAGAGGTTACAGCCGTTTTGTAAAGCTGAGAGTACCGCCCTCCGACCCGTGTCATCTGAAGCGAAGCCAACTGCAGCTGTTGCTGGAACACCATGCGCGCCCCGATCAAAAGCCCATTTTGCAGCGCTTTATCCATTTCCGCCGAATTGGCTAGGATCGTGATTTCGTCGCCCTGGTCGATACGGATTGGACCGTCGATGGTCAACGTGTCGGTTTCCCGGTCAAACAGGATACGCTGGGCTTTCAGGCGGGTTTCCCCGTGGAAGGCCTCGACGTTGCCCTGTGCAATCAATTGGCGGTCTGGTGTGATGAACACACTGTCGGCCACCAGCACGGCCGGTTGTGGCTCCTGCTGGGGTTGCGCAGAGGGCTGTGCAGGTTGGGTCTGCGCAGACATCGGCAAGGTCGAAACCGCCAGCGCCAGCGGCACAACTGTGGAAAGAAGCAATGCGCGGATCATCTTATCCGTCCTCTGCATGAAGAAGCAGACCCAGTGACAACATCACCGAGGCGATTGGAGGAGCCCAGGCGGCCAGCGCAATGGGCAATTGTCCATTCTCACCCAGGATTTGGGCGAAATTTCGAACAAAGTACAGGGTGAATCCCAACAGAACCGCCGCCAGAACGGAAATGCCGGTGCCTCCGAACCGGGTGTGGCGCATGGTAAAGGCAGCTCCGATCAGGACCATGGCCACCAGAAACAATGGTCGGGCCAATTCGACCTGATACCAGACCTGATAGCGTTTGGTGGAAAACCCCGCCGTAGCCAATTCGCGAATGGTTTCAGGCAGGTTATAGATCGACACACCAGCAGGCCTGCCCAGGCTGTCGCGAATCCGATCCTGGGTCAATGTTGTCGGAACGCGCAGTTCATCATGTTGAGCCGCGTTTTTTTCAGGGTTCAACCCAGCGGCCAGGGGCCAGACCTTGGCGTTTTGCAAGACCCAGTCGTCTCCATTCAGTTTTGCCTGTTCGGCGATGATCTGACGAATGGGGCCGCCTCCGGGCGCGTAGGACAAAAATGTAACGTCAAACAGGGTCACATCGGTGGCCCCACCGGCATAGCCTTTGGCGTGAATCACCGACTGGCCAAAAGCGCCGCCCTGGCGCAGCCACAGCCCTTCGCCGCTGAGCGACAGAACCGACGGGCCACCATTGCGATACGTGTCCACCAATTCCTGAGATCGGTTCGATGTCGCCGCAACAATCGGATTCAACGTGGTGACCGTCAGGCCGCCGATGATGGCCGCGACCGCCACCGGTGCCGCCAACGCCCGAATGCCCGACCGTCCGGTGGCCCGCGTCACCACCAGCTCGCTGCTGCGGGCCAGCCCGACAAACAGCACGATCGTGGCCAGGATCATCAACAACGGGAGAATTTCGCTGATCGCGGCGGGCGCATTCAGCAAAGTCAGATGGGCCATCTGACCCAAAGAGACGGGAATGCCTTCGAACCGGCGAATTTGTTCGATGATATCGACCAGCATGATCAATGTCAGAAACACGGTTCCAATCAAAAGAAACGACTGCACGAACCGGCGGGCGAAATAAAGATCCAGCTTCACGAACGCGCCTCCTGTGCGTGGCGACGTTTCAAGAGAGGTGCAAGAGGCCGGGCCGCCAGTTGCAGGAACACGCCGGCAAAGGCCAAACCGACGGCTGTCGGCAGATAGATCAGCGGCCAGAGGTCCGGATTTTCGATCACTGGTTCGGATACGACACCGCGCAACATCTCGAGCACGATCAACAGCACAAAGGCACCAAATGCCTGCCGCCAGACCCCAAATCGTGAAAAACCGCCCACCAGCAGGGCGGAAAACCCGACCAGCGCAACGGCCACGCAGATCAACGCACGGGCAAAACGCAGGTGCAGTTCTTCGACCAGATGGCCTTCGGTGTATATCTCGCGCTCGGGCAGGGATTCGCGGCCTCGTATCAATTCCAGCGTCGCGATTGCCCGGATGTTGCGGACATTGGATTCGTCGGACTTCAGAACGGATGAGATGTTATATGAGAAGTCAGCAAATACTGTTGTCGACAGGGTGCGGCTTTCGGTGTCCAGCCGTTGGGCGAGCCCATCAACCATGATCAAATTCGCCGCTTCGTTGTCGCGCACGAGAAACGCTTTGGCACCAGTGTAGATGATGGTCTGGGTCGGGTCGCGCCGGTCCGACAGGAACACGTCCCGCAAGGTGCCGTCGGGGTCAATTTCACGAATGAAAAAGGCCACACCCGGCGCTGGGTGCAGAAAACTGCCCTCGCTCAGCAGTTTTGCGGTCACGTTGCGCGCCACTTCGGATTCGCGCACCGCAAGCTGGCTGATGGACGCGGGCAAAAGAAAATGGGTCAGGGCCGACATCATCGCCGCAGTGACCAGACCAAAGACCAATGCCGGACGTGCCAACCGCCACGGGCTGAACCCGGTCGCCTGCATCACCGTCAATTCGCTTTCGCTGTTGAGCCGATTGGTAACCCAGACGGCCGCAGCAAAGGCCGCCATCGGGAGCACCATCCGAATGAGATTCGGCAGCGAAAGCGCTGTGAACTCAAGGAAAACCAGCGCCGATTGGCCATCGCCAATCAAGCGGTCAAACAACACCACTGCACGGTTGATCCAGAACACTGCCACAAGGATCAGCGCGAAAAAGCCGAAGAACAGCAGAAATTGGGACAGGACATATCTGTCGTATCTAGACAACGCGATCCCCCCAGATCCTGTTATCGGTGTTTTCGCAGACCTTACTGTAAATGTTTGGCGGGGAAAACTGATATCTGGTCAACTTGCTCACAGCAGGGTACCTCTTGGCACAAACAAGCTGAAAATCCCGACAGGAGATCTTTATGACTGCACATCAGCCCATTCAATTTGTCGAACTTGAGACCGTCAAAATCGCCGAAACAGAGGGGCGCGTTGCTGTCATTGTAACACCAGAGGGGCAATTGGACCCGTCGGCACGCACCGCAAACCGGCTGACGAAAGGCGCGCTGGAGCGTCTGGTCGAAAGCGACAGTTTCAAGAAAGTCAAATCCGGTCAGGTGATCTCGCTGGCATGGCCGACGGGCATGGCAGCCGAGTCGCTGGATGTTCTGGTGCTGGAACGCGGGCTGGGTGTCACCGAGGCGCGCAAGGCCGGGTCGACGCTGGTCAAATCGCTGGGCAAGACGGCGCTGACGGTGATGATGGGCGGGCATCCAAAGGCAGCGGATGTGGCGATGGGCATGGCGTTGCGGCTCTATGAATTTGACGCGCACAAGACGCCAAAAGACGACGCTCAGGCACCCGGTGCGATCCGCGTGGCCCACAAGGCCAGCGTCGAGACGGCTGAAAAATTCGCGCCGATGCAGGCCGTGGCCGAAGGGGTGCATATGACCCGCGACCTGGTCAGTGAACCGGCCAACGTGCTGACAACCACAGAATTTGCCAACCGCCTGGCCGAGATGACCGCGCTTGGGTTGGACGTCGAAATTCTGGACGAAGACAAATTGGCCGAACTGGGGATGCGGACCCTGCTCAGCGTCGGGCAGGGGTCCGATAGCCCATCCAAAGTGGTGGTGATGCAGTGGAACGGGGGCAAGGAGGGGGAAGCCCCGCTGGCTCTGGTCGGCAAAGGTGTGGTGTTTGACACCGGCGGGATTTCTCTGAAACCTGCGGGCGGCATGGAAGAGATGACCATGGATATGGGCGGGGCCGGTGTGGTTGCAGGGACCATGCGGGCCTTGGCGGCGCGCAAGGCCAAGGCCAATGTCGTCGGTCTGGTCGGTCTGGTGGAAAACATGCCGTCGGGCAATGCTACCCGCCCCGGAGACGTCGTGAAGTCGATGAAGGGGGACACGGTCGAGATTATCAACACGGATGCCGAAGGACGTTTGGTTCTGTGTGACGTGATGTGGTATGCGCAGGAACGGTTCAACCCGGTCGGGATGATTGATCTTGCGACGTTGACCGGCGCAATCATCATCGGGCTGGGGCATGACAATGCCGGGGTGTTTTCGAATGACGACACGTTGTGCAATGCCTTCCTCAAGGCCGCGCGCGAAGAGGACGAGGGTGCCTGGCGGATGCCATTGGGCAAAAGCTATGATGACCTGCTGAAGTCCGCGATTGCCGATATGAAGAACATCGGGGGACGTCCGGCCGGATCAATCACTGCTGCGCAATTCCTGCAAAGGTTTGTCAAGGATGGCATGCCCTGGATCCATTTGGACATCGCAGGGGTTGCCCTGTTGAAATCCGAATCCGATTTCGCCCCAAAGGGCGCGACCGGATGGGGGGTGCGCGCGCTGGATCGTCTGGTGCGCAACGCCTACGAGACGGAGTAACCGGACCCTTGGGCGCTGCCTATTTCTATCACCTGACCCGCAAGCCGCTGGACGAAACCCTGCCGTTGCTGTTGCAGAAAGCACGGCAGGCCGGATGGCGGATTGCGGTTCGGGGAACAGATCCCGGTTATCTTGACTGGCTCGACGAAAAGCTGTGGCAGGGCCCCGAAGACAGCTTTCTGCCGCATGGGGTTGCGGGTGGCGCGCATGATGCCCTGCAACCGGTTCTTTTGACCACCGGCAGCGATCTGGCAAACACGCCCCAATGTCTGATGAGCGTCAGCGGGGCCGATGTGTCAACCGAGGAAGTCCAGGCAATGGAGCGGGTCTGTATCCTGTTTGACGGCTTTGACCAAGATGCGGTTCAGCGGGCCCGTGGACAATGGAAAAGCCTGACGGGGGCAGGCTGCGCGGCGCAATATTGGTCCGAAGAAAGCGGGCGCTGGGAAAAGAAGGCTGAAGCCTGATCTGCACCCGGATGTCTGTTTCAGGTTTCCTGAAGAGCCGGGCGTCGGGGATAACTTTTTCCATTGTCATATTGCCTTCGCAAACCGGATCGGGCAGGGAGACAGCAACTCCTAACAAAATGGTGCCTCTTCCATGAAAATGCGTGACACGTTCATCAAACCCATGCACCCGGAAGGGCGCAAATTCGTCGCCATCTTTGCGGGGATCACTTTGATCCTGTTTCTGCTGTCGACCTTTCTGGGGTGGGTCGGTGTCGGGTTGACGGTCTGGTGCTACTACTTTTTTCGCGACCCCAAACGGGCAACGCCAACCCGCGAGGGGCTGATCGTCAGCCCCGCTGACGGAATTGTATCGCTGATCGAAAAAGCCGTGCCCCCGGCTGAATTGGGCATGTCCGATCAGGCCCTGACCCGGGTCAGCGTATTCATGAGCGTCTTCAACTGTCATGTGAACCGTGCCCCAATCGCCGGACGCATTGCCGCGATTGCCTATCGGCCGGGGAAATTCTTCAATGCATCTCTGGACAAGGCAAGTTCGGACAACGAGCGCAATTCTCTGTGTATCGAAATGGCCGATGGCCGCCAGATTGCCGTGGTACAGATTGCCGGGCTTGTGGCGCGTCGGATCGTTTGTTTTTCGTCAGTCGATGATCACAAGAAAACCGGCGAGCGGTTCGGCCTGATCCGTTTTGGATCGCGTCTGGATGTCTATCTTCCCGATGGCGTGCAACCCATGGTGAATCTGGGTCAGACCATGATTGCCGGCGAAACGGTGCTGGCGGATTTGACCTCCCAAGAGCCGGCCCGGCTGGTGCGGGAAGACTGATCCGTGACCGCACCGCTCCCCCCCCGCAAGAAAAAGGCCGTTCAGGTTTTTCAGCTGTTGCCCAACATGCTGACCATTGCGGCGATCTGTGCGGGTTTGACCGCGATCCGCTTTGGTTATGATGGCAACTATGAAATGTCCGTGCGGCTCATTTTGTTGGCCTGTATTCTTGATGGGCTGGACGGGCGGTTGGCGCGGATGATGAACAGCGCATCAGAGATCGGTGCCGAACTGGATTCGCTGGCGGATTTTCTGAACTTTGGCGTCGCTCCGGCATTGATCCTGCACAGTTGGGCCTTGCAGGATTATCGAGGCGGCTGGATCGCGGTTCTTAGCTATGCGATCTGCTGTGTTCTGCGTCTGGCCCGGTTCAACGTCAGCAGCCGGATGGAAACGGACAAGCCGGCATCGGATTATTTTGTCGGTGTTCCGTCCCCCGCGGGCGCAATACTGGTACTGTTGCCGATGGTCGTGTCCTTTGCGTTGCCGGACGTCTCGCCCCTGCATCCGATCGCTGTCGGGCTTTATATCTGCCTGATCGGTCTGCTGATGATCAGCCGCATCCCGACTTATTCGTTCAAGAATTTTTCGATCGACCACGAAAACGCCAAGTATTTTTTGCTGGGAGGCGTGTTGTTGGTGGCGGCTTTGCTGACCTATTTGTGGACGGTTCTGTCGGTTCTGACCTTTTGCTATATCGGCCTGTTGTTCTGGGGATTGGTGGCGTCTGGGCGCTCCAAAAAACCGTCACCCTAGTCAGCGGGTCAAAACCAAAGATCCGTCGCGTATTTCAATGCTGGACCAGCGTTGCAGATAGGACATGCCCAATAACGATTGGTCCAGTTCCCCGCCATTGACCCAGGCCGACACCCGGTCATCCTTGTAGGGGCCCAATTCCACGCTCGACAGGCGAACGGGGGCGGTGGCCACTGTTCCGTTTGCGGTATAGGCGACGCTGGAAAAAATCATGTCATCCGCATTCAGCCCGACCTTGTTGGCGTCCGCCTTGTTCAACACCATCTGCGACGCGCCGGTATCGACCAGAAATTGCACCGGTTGGTTGTTGATCATCAACGTCAGGTAATAATGTCCATCCCGGGCGCGGGGCACAATGATCTGGTTGTTGTCAGTATGCACCGATTGCTGCGGTGTGATCGTTGCGCGAATGTCGTCCCAAACGCCGACGGCTGCGATCACGGCGACAAAGATCAACACCCAGGCCAACGCCTGCTGTGCGACTTTGCCCAGAGACAGCCGGTGTCGAGTGATATACCAGATCAGCACCGCGCCGCCCAGAATTGCCAGATAGGCCATTTCTGCAAATTGGTCGCCATTCATGCTGATATCCTGTGTGTCATTAGAAACATATTGGGGCTGTTAGCCGGAATGCCAATTCCCGAGCGCAATAATAATTACGTTTACCCGGCAAAGCCAAAGTCCCGCAGCCCGTCCAGAATAAACTGGACCGACAGGGCCGCCAGCAGCATTCCCAACAGGCGGGTGACCACATTGATCCCGGTTTTACCCAGGGCACGTTCGAACAGACCCGCAGCCATGAACATGGCCAGAACGATGCCCAGAACCGACGCCATCACAGCCAGCACCAGCGCAAAGCCTTCGTATCCCGGGGTCTGCCCGGACAACAGGATGACCGTGGCGATCGATCCGGGACCGGCAATCAACGGAATGGCCATGGGGAACACCGAAGGATCATCGACAGTATCTTCGCCCTGATCTTCGCGCCGTTTGCTGCGCCGTTCAAACAGCATGTCCAATGCGGTCAGAAACAACAGGGCCCCACCGGCAACGCGAAAGGCAGGCATGGAAATTCCGATAAAGTTCAAGACCGCTTCGCCCAATGCCGCGAACAGGGTCAACAGCACCGCCGCCGTCAGACAGGATCGCAGGGCAACAGACCGACGCCGGGCCGGAGACATGCCCTGGGTCAGCGCGGCAAAGACAGGCATCAACCCGATGGGATCCACGATAACGAACAAAGTGACAAAGGAGGTCACAAAGAAAGATGTATCCATGCCTGCGTCTCTCTGTTGGTTTTGCGCGTGCCTGTTTGATGTCAGGCCTCGGCTTTTTCCAGTTTTTCCAGGGCGTCCATCCAAATGGATTCGGCCCGATCCAGTGCCTCCAGCACTTCGGTATGTTTGCCCTGCCACACGGCCAGGTCTGATTGTTTGTGTGCCTCATAAAGCGACGGATCGGCCAGCTTTTCGTCCAGCTTTTTACGCATGCCGGTCAGCTTTTCCAGTCGGGCTTCGGCTGTGCGGACATCCGCGCGCAGCGTCAGGATCGTATCACGCGGGGCGCGTTTGGGTTTTGCGGCTTTCTGGGACTGCTGCTTGGATGCGGGTTTGTCCTTTTTCAACAACAGGGACCGGTAAGCTTCGAGATCCTGGTCAAAGGGTTCCACCGTGCCGCCTGAAACCAGCCACAGCCGGTCGGCCACCAGGCTGAGCAAGTGCATATCGTGGCTGACCAGGATTACGGCACCGGAATAGGTGGTCAGCGCTTCGACCAATGCTTCGCGGCTTTCGATGTCCAGGTGGTTGGTCGGTTCATCAAGGATCAGCATATGCGGCGCATCAATTGTGGCAATCAACAACGACAGACGCGCCTTTTGCCCGCCCGACAGACGCCCAACCTTGATTTCGGCCTGATCTGGTCCCAGGCCAAAGCCCGCCAAACGAGACCGCCAACGGGCAGGTGTCTCGCGTGGGCGCAAGCGGCGCAGGTGATCCAATGGGGTTTCGTCCACGTACAATTCATCGACCTGATGTTGCGCAAAATACCCTATGCGCAACTTGTTCGAACGCACCATCTTGCCTGCCATCAACGGCAAACGTTCGGCCAACAATTTGGACAGGGTGGATTTCCCCTGACCATTCTTGCCCAACAAGGCGATCCGGTCGTCCTGATCAATGCGCAGGTTCAGATGTTTCAGGACTTCGACTTCACCATACCCGGTGCGCCCGCCTTCGATATTGATGATCGGGGGCGACAGCTCTTCGGGTTCGGGAAAGGTGAAAGCGCGCAGGGCGGCCTCTTGCGGGGTCGACACCAGTTGGATCCGCTCGATCATCTTGAGCCGCGATTGCGCCTGTACGGCTTTGGAGGCCTTGTAGCGGAACCGATCTACAAAGCTCTGCAAATGTGCAATGCGCGCCTTGGATCTGGTGTTCTCGGATTCGGCCTGAGCAAGCCGTTCAGCCCGGCGTTCGGCAAATTTGTCGTAAGGGACCGCATAATAGGTCAGCTTGCGGTCTTCGAGATGCAGGATGGATCCCACAGCCCGGTTCAGCAATCCGCGGTCGTGCGACACGATCAGAACGGTATGCGGGTATTTCGCCAGATAACTTTCCAGCCACAGCGCCCCTTCGAGGTCGAGATAGTTGGTCGGTTCGTCCAGCAGCAACAGATCAGGCTGGGCAAACAGAACCGCCGCCAGCGCAACCCGCATTCGCCAGCCGCCCGAAAAATCGGAACAGGGGCGGCTTTGGTCAGGATCATCAAACCCGAGCCCCTTGAGGATCGAAGATGCGCGGGCCGGGGCCGACCAGGCGTCGATGTCGATCAATCGGGTTTGAATTTCGGCAATCCGCCCCGGATCGGTCGCTGTATCGGATTCGGTCAACAAGGCGCTGCGTTCGGTGTCGGCGGCCAGAACCGTGTCGATCAGGGAAACATCGCTCGAAGGCACTTCCTGGGACACGCCTCCGATGCGGGCCTTGGTTGGCATGCTGATCGTGCCGGATTCCAATGACAGTTCGTTTCGGATAATGCGGAACAGTGTGGTTTTGCCGGTGCCATTGCGTCCGACCAGGCCAACTTTGTGACCGGTAGGGATGGTAGCCGAGGCTTCCTCGAAAAGCGGGCGGCCCTCGACGGCGTAGGTGATATTTTGGATCCGTAACATGGGTCTTGCACTGAGCCAGAGGATGGCGGTTGTCAATGGGCAAGCAGAAGACAAAAGTATGATTGCAACGGGTCTTGCTGGCTGGTTCGTGGCTGGCGGACCCTGCTGACTTTACCTTAACTGCGTGGCCAGGGGGCCAAAGGGATAGGTGGCAAATCCGATCATCGGGTTCTCGCCTTCTTGGTCAAAGGCAAAGACGTGGATCTCATCGTGATTGAGCGTTGCACGGCAAAACGACTGCTCCTGTGGCAATTCCTTGGGGCACTGGTCCAGATTGACATGTGGCACAGCCGTTTCAAAAACGTCATAGGTCAATGGCAGCGGACCCTGGGCCAGGGCAGGGGAGGCAAGCAGGGCCAATAGCACTACGGGTTTGACGAACATGGTAAGTTCCTTCTTGTTCCAATTTTTAGGGTCCCGTTCGCGCGCGTCAAATCTGACGGAAACAGTCGGGTTTAAAAAGCCCCAAATGACCGGACTGTGCCAAAGCTGCGCAAACCCTCTTTATCCCGAACAGGAGCCATGTTATCGGGGCCTCAATTCAACATCGGCCGGGCGCTTGCCCGGTGTTACACTCAAGCAGGAGCTCTCTCATGGCGCTGGAACGTACTTTTTCGATCATCAAACCCGATGCAACCCGCCGCAATCTAACCGGCAAGATCAATGCCAAATTCGAAGATGCTGGTCTGCGCATCGTCGCACAAAAGCGCATCCATATGACCAAAGCCCAGGCTGGCAAGTTTTATGACGTGCACGCCGAGCGTCCGTTCTATGACGAACTGTGCGAATTCATGTCGTCCGAACCAGTTATCGTTCAGGTTCTGGAAGGCGAAAATGCGATCGCCAAAAACCGTGAAGTCATGGGCGCAACCAACCCAGCCGACGCCGCTGCTGGCACCATCCGTGCGGAATTTGCGGAGTCGGTTGGCGAAAACTCTGTTCATGGCTCCGACGCACCGGAAACCGCTGCAATCGAAATCGCGTATTTCTTCTCCGGTATCGAACTGGTTGGGTAATCAAAACTTTTTAAAAGTTTTGGCAAATTTCTTTGTAAGAAATTTGCACTGATCCAAAGCCGTCAGCCTGTGCTGGCGGCTTTTCTATTTGGGTATGTGGAAGAGTAGGGCCGCGTACAGACGGGCAGAGATGATGCCGGGAAAATTCTTGTCTAAGAATTTTGACGCCGTCGGTCGATGACGCCGATTTCGTCCAGCACCTGCTCGAACGCGCCCAAGCCTTTGCCTTTGGCGTGTTCCTTGAGCGCATCAAATCGCTGTCTCAGATCTGCCTTTTCTTGTCCTTTGCAATCATTCCATGGGCGTCCTTGCAGTCCCATGACCAGCACATAATACCCGATAAAGTGCGGTCGCGTGCCGCTGTCCAATAGCATGCCATAGGCCCGGTCCGCTCCCAGATCCCGCAATTGTTCGGCACTTGAAATACCAGCGCGAGCACAGCTTTGTTCAAAGGCAGGGCCCAGATTTCTGATCGAAGAAACAGGTGTCATCATCGGGAAAGTTTAGCCAAGTTGCTGGCAAAGGTCAGTAGCGGAATGTGATGAATTTCATCCCATTCGGCGTATCACCAGAAGGGTATCGGCCCGAATATGGGCGGCCATTGTCGGCGTTTGTGCTGAACCAGAAGGATCGGGGTGCCCAATCTGCCAGATCATGACAATGTCGAAATTTTGATGTTACAAAACGGGAAAGAAATTTCGGAAATTGTAATGCATAATGCAGTTGGGGAATTGACAAGCCGCGTCGAGATTTGTCCTCTCTCCCCGGTTAGGATCCCCAGCCGGGTGGTCACATCGTCGTCGGGAAGGAAGTGTTGTGAAAACTGAACTGGATGTCAGATGGCAGGGGTTTGACCTGGCCAATCCACCAGATGGGTTCATAGAAAACCCGTTTCCCTTTTATGATGCATTGCTGGCGCATGCGCCGGTATTGCAACAGCCAGACGGTTCGGTCCTGCTGTGTCGTCACGTGGATCTGGACCGAATTTATCGTGATACAACGTTGTATTCGTCCGACAAAAAGGCGGCCTTTGGTCCCAAGTTCGGCGTCGGATCCCCCTTGTTCGAACATCACACCACATCCTTGGTCTTTAACGACCCTCCCTTGCATACCCGTGTTCGCAAGATCATGACCTCGGCGTTGACGCCGCGCGCCATTGCGCGGATGGAGCCTGGGCTGATCGACACGATTGATCATTTGCTGGACGCACTGGCAGGGCGTGATCAGGTCGACCTGATTACGGATTTTGCGTCCTCCATCCCGATCCAGATCATCGGCAACTTGCTGGATGTCCCGATCGAAGAACGAGGTCCGTTGCGGGATTGGTCATTGGCGATCCTGGGCGCATTGGAACCTTCGCTGAGCGAAGCGCAATTGGAACGCGGTCACACCGCCGTGCGGGAGTTCAAGGTGTATCTACAGGATCTGATAGCACGGCGTCGGGCACATCCGGGTGATCCGGAAACCGATGTTCTGACGCGGTTGATCCGGGGCGAAGGCGTGGATGCACAGCTGAGCGAAATAGAGTTGATGCAGAATTGTATCTTTATTCTGAACGCAGGTCACGAAACCACGACCAACCTGATTGGCAATGGTCTGGCGCTTTTGAATGATTTCCCCGACTCGCGCGCATTGTTGTTGCAGGATCCGGCCCTGATCAATCCTGCGGTCGAAGAGATCCTGCGGTTTCGGTCGCCCAATCAGTTTGGCAACAGAGAGACCACGGCCGAAATCCAGATGGATGGTCTGACGATCCCGGCGGGGACCAATCTGCATCTGTGTATGGGGGCTGCGAACCGGGATCCGTCAGAGTTCGTTGACCCAACCCGGTTCGATATCACCCGTAAACCCAATCGGCATCTTGCTTTTGCCGGCGGGCCGCATGTGTGCGTAGGGTTGACTTTGGCGCGGCTCGAAGGTCGGATCGCCCTTTCGCGGCTCTTGTCGCGGTTCCCCAATTACACCTGTCTTGCGGGGCGCGAATCCGGTGGGCGCATTCGGTTCCATGGCTACGCCAGTTTGCCAGCGCGGATGATGTGAGCCAGGGTCAGAACAAACCGGATTCTTTTGCGGTCAGGGCCGCCTGAGTCCGGTTCTTGACGTTCAGCTTCCGGCACAAGGTACGCACATGCAGTTTGATCGTCACTTCCTGCAATCCCAATGTCAGGGCGATTTCCTTGTTGGATCGCCCTCTGCACAATTGTTCGAGCACCTGGAATTCGCGCCGGGTGAGCTGGCGTGTCAAAGGATGGTCCTGACCTGCCTGTTCGTCCTGCAACAGTGAAACGGGAACGAATTTTTCGCCGCTCAACATGAAGCGGATGGCGTTGATCATCGAATTTGCGGTCAGGGTCTTGGGGAGGAACCCGATTGCACCGTGTTCCAACGCCGCCTGGGCAATTTTGTTCGTTGCATTGCCGGACAGGATCGCCACGGCCTTGCCGCCATTGTGCTGCAAGGCCTGCGTCAGCCCGTCCAACCCGTTCATTCCTGGCATATCATAGTCCAGCAACACCAGGTCAAAGGGCCCGGAACGTTTGATCGCCGACAATGCAGCCGGTAGAGAAGAAACCGTTGAAATTTCCGAGACGATTTCATTGCGCACATAGGCGGCGATGGTTTCCAGGACCATGTCATGGTCGTCAGCAATGAGGATTTGCAATTGTGCGTCGTCCTGACAATTCCAGCTTGGAATCAAGCTATGGGTAATCACGTGGCATTCAAACCGAAGAATCGAACAAAAGTGTCTGATTCTTAGATCCTTTTACCGAAAAGGCATATAGTTGACCAATGACTATCCAACGTTAGAAAACTTGGTGTTAATGCGCATTTATAACACAGGTTACTATACTAAAGTAGTAGTATGTGATCGAATGCTCCTGTGCTCGGGGTGACGATGTATGGCACTCTCGCATCGTTTGAAAAACCAATGTCCTGAAGTGTGGGGGAATTGATGCTGCGGCGAACTTTTATACAGGCTGGAAGTGTTGCAGGCCTGATGCTGGGTGGCCCGGCCTGGGGGCAGGAACAGCAAGCCGAACCAGACAGGGCAGTCTTGTTGACGGTACGTTTGGCCGAGGGTGGTCAGGAAAAGACGCTGGCAGAATTCACCTTGAAAGACCTGAAGTCGATGCCGATCACAAGGTTTCAGACCAAAACCGTCTGGACCGAGGGCACACAGGAATTTACTGGCGTTGCTTTGTCCGATTTGATGAAACAGCTGGAGATTACCGCCGGCACTGTGGAAGCCTGGGCAATTAATGACTATCTGGCCGAAATTCCCATGACGGACGCACGCCCCGAGGGGCCAATCATTGCGTACCTGCGCAATGGGGACGAGATGTCGGTTCGGGAAAAAGGGCCGTTGTGGGTGGTGTACCCCTATGACAGTGACCCAGCGTATCAACGCGAAGAGATTTACGTACGCAGCGTTTGGCAGTTAAATCGCCTTATCCTGAATCCCTGAGCGAGTGACGCGGGACTTATATGCCAACAAGATCCCCGCACATCCGCCGCCTTCTGGTCATTGGTCTGTTTCTGGTCATCGGTCTGGTGATTGTCGGGTCGCAGACCATTCGGCTGGGCAGGGATGTTCTGTGGCAGTTGGATCAACTGTCAGTCACGAGCACGGACAATGTGCAGTGGAACCTGGTGCAGAGCGAGGTGGAGTTGATGCAATTGCAGATTGCGGTTGTGTCAGCACAGGAAAGCAGGGGCAGCCTGACCAGCCTGCGGCGTCGGTTTGATGTGTTCTATAGCCGGGTTCACACGTTTCGGGAAAGCTCGTCTTATGCGCAGTTGTTTCAGGACGCAGGGTCCCCGGACCATATTGCCGAAATGGTTGATTTTTTGGATCGCTGGGTCGGAGTGATTGACGGATCAGACGCAAATCTGATGGCGTCTCTTGAAGACTTTGTTTCCGAGATCAAAGCCTTACAACCAAAAGTTAGATCATCTTCCCTGGTGGCTGTTCGGGTGCATGCCAGCCAATCCGACGCCCGTCGAGATGCGATTGGGCAAACATTGGCCGCCATGGTCAAAACGGCTTTGGGGTTGGCTGCAATTCTGGTGGCCGGGGTTTTGCTGTTGATCCAGATGTACCAGAGATTGGGGCGCATTTCCAAGGAGCGAGAGGGCGTTCGTGCCCGTTTGGAGGGCATGGTATCGTCGTCTTTGGATGCGATCCTGACCATCAATCGCAGTGGCGAGATACGGGATTTCAACGCCGCGGCCCAGGAATTGTTTGGCTATTCGCAGGCGGAAATGCTCGGGACGCCAGTGACACAGTTGGTTCAGACACCAGCCGACGGATCGGACCACCCCCATGATTTGGTCGATGTCCTGTTACAAGCGGCCCACCAAAGCGATATTGCCCAAAAACGTCTGGCCTTGACTGGCAGGCGCAAGTCCGGAGAGCCGTTTTCAGCGGAATTGTCGCTCAGCGAAACCTATTCCGAGAGCCAGGAAATCCTGGTGATCTTCCTGCGTGATATCTCGGATCGGGTGCGATACGAAAACGCCCTGCGCCGCGCCCGGGACGAGGCGTTGGCAGGAGAACAGGCAAAAAGCCACCTGTTGACCGTGATGAGCCATGAGATGAGAACACCGTTGAACGGTGTGCTGGGCGCATTGGACCTGTTGGAGCATCAAGACCTCAAACCCGACCAGATCCGCCTGGTTGACGCGATACGGGTGTCTGGGGATCTTTTGCTGCATCATGTCAATGATGTGTTGGAACTGTCCAGATTGGAAGCCGAGGAGACGGCGCTCAACCGGGCGCGGTTCGATCTGGAACGTCTGGCCCAGGCGTTGGTGGACAGCCAACAGGCTGTTGCGCGCAAAGGCAACAATACGCTTGAATTGCGGTCCAATTTAAACGGTCGTCAGATCGTGTTCGGAGACGCCAGGTTGGTGCAGAAAGCAATGCTCAATCTGATCGGAAACGCATTGAAGTTCACCCGGAACGGCGAAGTCTGTATTGAACTGGATCGACTGGCAGGAACCGCCGAAGTCGAGATCCAGATCATCGACACAGGCCCGGGGATTGCAGACGGGGATCTGGACCGGATCTTTGACGATTTCGTCACCATTGACCCCAGTTATTCCCGAATGTCCGAAGGCACAGGGCTGGGGCTCGCGATTGTCAAACGGATGGTCGAAGCGATGGAAGGGCGGATCGGTGTCGAGAGTGTCGAAGGCGAAGGTAGCCTGTTTTGGATGCGTCTGCCGCTGCCCGTGGTTCGGTCTCCGGAAACCAGCCCACAGGGCGGGGTGGACAGCCCAATGGCCCTGCAGATGGATTGCGCCCGTATTTTGGTTGTAGAAGACAATGAAATCAACAGGATGCTTCTGGCTTCGATGCTGCGCAACCAGGGACATGTTGTGGTCGAGGCAGAGGATGGTCAAACCGGCATAGCGGCGGCCCAACGGCAAGGCTTTGACCTGATTTTTATGGACATCAGCATGCCAGGGATGGACGGGATTGAGGCTGCGCATCAGATTATGCGCGACGGGCCAAACCAGACGACACCAATCGTGGCGCTGACGGCACATGCCGGCATCGAAGATCAGGATCGTTTCATGGCCTCTGGTTTCGTCCAGGTCGTCACAAAACCGTTCACCGGCGAAGATCTGGAGAACGCTATTTCGCGATGGACCGAGTATTCGATGGGCAGCTTTTTGCAGGGTACGGGATCAAATCGAAACAGTGTTGAACTGCTGTGTCAGACAGTGGGAGATGACCATGTGGCCAGGCTGTTGCAGGACGTCAAATCAGATGTCGACCATCTTCATGATGAGATAAAGCAGGGAATGATCCTGTCTGGTCAGCAAAAAAAGCAGATCCACAAATTAGCTGGTTCCATCGGAGTTCTGGGGCTGCAGGGGAGTGGGTTTCTGGTCCGCTTGGAAATGGGAGACACGGAAGTGAGCGAACAAGATCTGCGCGCACTGGATTTGTTGCGCAAGGAAGTTCACCATCTGGTGCTGAACACCGCGTCCAGACCATGACATTGCTGGCCGCGGGTCAATCGCGCGGTGTCAGCAGATGCGACACGCGGCAACGCCCCCGTAGGTTTTGCATTTAAAAAGGCCGCACCCGTGAGCGCGGCCTTGTTTTATCCGATCAGGGGAACCCTGTTTATGTTTGATGTTACTGTTTGACGATATCGACGACGTCAAAACCGGCGGTGAACCCTTTCAGCGACAGGTCCAGTTCCACCAATTGATCCGGTGCGGGCGCAGGGCGCAACGAGATCTTGGCAGCATTGCCTTTCTTGAAGGCCTCAATGTCTTCGCCAGTCAGCCCGATCTGGGCCACACACCCAATGGGATTGCAGAACGAGTAATTGTACCGCTTGCCAGCACCACCATCCACCGAAATGGTCAGTTGGGCTGGCAGGAGGGTTTCCAGCGGAACCACAACTGTTGCCCCGGCCACGGCCTGACCACCGTCCTCGAGCCGGAACAGCGACATTTCGGCGATCGGGTTGCCATTGTTGTCCACGAGAACCTGCAAAAGCGAGCAAGGGTCGGTTTCGGCCTCTGTCTTGATACAGGCCAAATCCCAGTCACCGTGTTTCGCCTTGGAGTACCGTTCACCCAGCTGGGGACCATCTGCGACCGGTTCGCCCAGGTCGAGAACCGACGGGGTTTCACCGTCAGCGGACGTATCCCCGGTTTCCTGTGCAGCCAGGGGTGCGGTCATTGCGATCATCGCAGCCATTGAAATCGGAGTCAGGTATTTGAACATGAATGCCTCATTTTTCTGTAAAGGGCCGTCTTTGGTGACGCTCTACCATGGTCCACAGGTGAAGTCAGGGACTTAAGTAATGTGTCGGCGGGAAATCTCGTATGAAACTTGCGGGTCAAATGGCCCATAAACAACAAAAAAGGGAACCCGATTGGTTCCCTTTTCTGGAATTTTTTTCTCCCCGTCGGACTGGCCGACTTAGTTATTGGGGGGACGTTACGAAAGGCTAGGCTAACGGTCAACAGGTTTGATGAAAAAAAACCTGTCGGTCAGGCTTTGCTTAGTGCGCAACCGTATAAACAAAGATCACTGCCAACAATTGGGCAACCTGCAAAAAGCGCACCGCTTTTTGCCCAAAAAATGACCGTGCCCAGAGGCACGGCCCAGTCTGACAGGGAGGAAGTGTCCGAAGGAACAGAAGATCTGCCCCGCGAACAATAATGACTATCGCAGGCAAAGGTTAACTTTGTATGGTCAGGGCGGGACGTTGAATTCAGAGGGAAAACGGTAGTAATGGACGGCAAGATCTTTATCGGCGGCGGCGGTGTTGAATACGGTGAAAAACAGGGTTTGACGTTGAAATATGCGAATCGGCATGGGTTGATTGCAGGTGCCACCGGCACGGGCAAGACCGTAACCTTGCAGATCCTGGCCGAAGGGTTTTCCAACGCGGGCGTGCCGGTGATCCTGTCAGACGTCAAAGGCGATCTGTCAGGACTGGCGCTGGCGGGCTCGGTCGATCACAAGTTGCATCAACCCTTTATGGACCGCGCTGCAACGATCGGGTTTGATGATTTCGGGTATCATGCGTGCCCTGTGACATTCTGGGATCTGTTTGGCGATCAGGGGCATCCGGTGCGCACCACTGTCGCCGAAATGGGTCCGCTGTTGCTGGCGCGTCTCCTGGAGCTGACAGAGGCGCAGGAAGGCATTCTGAATATCGCCTTTCGCCTTGCCGATGAACAGGGACTGGCGCTTTTGGATCTCAAGGATCTACAGGCTCTGCTGGTTTGGATCGGTGAAAATCGCGCAGAGCTGAACCTGCGCTATGGCAATGTGTCGATTGCGTCGATCGGGGCGATCCAGCGTCGGTTGCTGGTGCTGGAAAACCAGGGCGGTGCCCAGTTATTTGGTGAACCGGCTCTGGAACTGGCGGACCTGATGCGCACCGACGATCACGGCAAAGGCATGGTCAATATTCTGGCCGCTGACAAACTGATGTCATCACCGGGGCTGTATGCGACCTTCCTGTTGTGGTTGCTCAGCGAATTGTTCGAAGAACTGCCCGAAGTTGGCGATCCGGACAAACCCAAGCTGGTGTTTTTCTTTGACGAGGCGCATCTGCTGTTTGACGATGCGCCCAAGGCGTTGATTGACAAGGTTGAACAGGTGGCGCGTCTGATCCGGTCCAAGGGCGTCGGGATCTATTTTATCACCCAGAACCCGGCGGACGTGCCCGAAGACATTCTGGGGCAACTCGGCAATCGGATCCAACATGCGCTGCGTGCGTTTACCGCCAAGGATCGCAAGAACCTGAAGCTGGCGGCCGAGACCTATCGTGAGAACCCGAGGTTCGAAACCGAGGACGCCATACGCGAGGTGGGTGTCGGCGAGGCGGTGACCTCGATGCTGCAAAAGAAGGGCGTACCCGGAATTGTTGAACGAACTCTGATCCGCCCGCCATCCTCGCATCTGGGGCCGATCACCATTGAGGAACGCAAACGGATGATGGCTGTGTCGGACATGGCCGGCAAATACGACACGCCCAGGGATCGCACCTCGGCCTATGAAATCCTGGCCAAACGGGCACAACAGGCCGCGACTGAGGCCGAACAGATCCAGGAGGCAGCAGAGGAGCAACCGCCCTTGCAGCGCGAATACAACGCGGCGCGGCGCTACACGGGTGCCAGAGTCAGCCGGTCGTCTGCACGTGTGGCAACGTCCCGGCGCAGCAGCGATACCTTTGGGTCCGCGATGAAACATGCGGTGATCAAGGAACTCAAGGGCACCACAGGTCGCCGTCTCGTGCGTGGTATTCTGGGGTCCCTGTTCAAAGGTCGCTGACGCGGCGAACAAAAAAGCGCGGCCCCGAACCTGGGACCGCGCTTCTTTCTGGTGATCAATACCTCCGCCGGAGGCATCGCGGCATTGCCGCGATTATTTCTCGGGAATCAATCCACGCGGTGCAAACCGAAGAACCAGCAGCAACACAATCCCCATGGTGAACAGACGCATATGGGCTGCGCTGTCGATCAGATGCTCCTTCAGCGCATTGCCTTCCGACATGCCCGAGGTGATCACCTGCATCAGGAACAGGCCGATGGGTTCCACCTGGACCCACAGGAACCAGATCAGCATGCCGCCCAGAACCGCGCCCATGTTATTGCCGGATCCGCCGACAATGACCATCACCCAGATCAGAAAGGTATAGCGCAGCGGCTGATAGGTACCCGGTGTCAGCTGACCATCCAGCGTGGTCATCATCGCACCGGCCAGGCCACAAACCGCAGACCCAAGAACAAAGATCTGCAAATGGCGACGCGTCACATCCTTGCCCATGGCTTCGGCTGCGACTTCGTTGTCCCGGATTGCCCGCATCATCCGGCCCCAGGGGCTTTTCAGCGCCATCTGTGCCATCCACAACAGAACCAACAAAACCACGGCAAACAGAACTGAATATCCCAGTTTCACATAAAGCGTCGATGCCGTCACCGGATCCAGACCCAGCGAGACAGCGTTTTCAACAAACCCGGGATCATTTTGCAGGTCGATTTCATAGGGAACGGGGCGGGGCAGGCCAATCACATTTTTCACACCGCGCGCCAGCCAATCCTCGTTCTTGAGCACGGCAATGATGATCTCGGCAATGCCCAGTGTCGCGATCGCCAGATAGTCCGAGCGCAGCCCCAATGCCGTCTTACCGATCAGCCAGGCGGCACCCGCCGCCAGCAAACCGCCCACAGGCCAAGCCAGCAGGATCGGCAGGTTGATGCCACCGATATTGCCGGCGGCCGCGGGGTTGATGGCCTCGATCGCGGCAACACCGGGATCGAACACGCCACGATACAGAAAAAACCCACCAACCAGAATGGCCAAGGTGATCAGGTTTCGGTTGCGTCCTTTGGGCAATCTCGCGTTGACCAGGACAGCTGTGGTGACGGTTGCAGCCCCCAACACCAATGCCAATACCACACGATAGCCACCGGCGCTCCAGGCTCCGGGGGTTGGTGGCGTTGCCACCAGAACGGCCGCCAGCCCACCCAAAGCAACAAAGCCCATGATGCCGACGTTGAACAATCCGGCAAAGCCCCATTGCAGGTTCACCCCAATCGCCATGATGGCCGAAATCAGCCCCATGTTCAGGATGAGCAGCGCGGTGTTCCAGCTTTGCATGAAACCTGTCAGAAGGATCAGACATCCCACCAGGGCAAAAAGAAACGTATTTTTCATGGGTTCGCTCATACCGATTTCCCCTTGAACAGTCCGGTGGGACGGAACAGCAGCACGATCAACAGGATCACAAAGCTGACTGCAAATTTATAATCGGTGCTCAGCAACTGGACCAATCCATTTGGCTCCAGGCTCTCTGGCATCATGTATTTCAACACCTTTTTCCAGGCATAGGTGATCGTCACTTCGGAAAAGGCGATGACAAACCCACCTGCAATCGCGCCCAGCGGGTTGCCCAGCCCCCCAACGATGGCCGAGGCAAAGATCGGCAGCAGCAGTTGGAAATAGACAAACGGTTTGAAGGATTTATCCAGCCCGTACAGCACGCCTGCCACCGTCGCCAATGCGGCCACGATCATCCAGGTGTACATCACCACGCGCTCCGGGTTGATCCCCGACAGCAGTGCCAGATCCTCATTGTCCGAATAGGCGCGCATGGATTTCCCGGTGCGGGTGCGGTTCAGGAACCAGAACAGCAACGCAACGGCAATGATCGCCACAACAACAGTGATGCCTTGGGTGGTCTTGATCGCCAGCCCTTCGCGCAGGCCAGTCAGTTGCTTGAATTCACGGGCGGAAATGATGAACCGTTCGCCATCGGAAAACTTTTGATCATTGGGTCCGATAATGAAACGCACGACACCGTTCATGATGAACATGACACCCATCGACACAATCACCAGGATCACCGGTTTTGCCTTTTGTTCTCGATAGAACTTGTACACCACACGGTCAGTGAACAACACCAGCAGCATACAGCCCAATATGGCCGCCGGCAGCGCCAGCAATGCGGTGGGCAACGGCCCCAGGCTGACACCCAGAGATTGCAGCCACCAGGTGACCAGCACCGCCGTCATCGACCCGAATGCCATGGTGTCACCATGGGCAAAGTTCGAAAACCTCAGGATGCCATAGATCAGAGTGACCCCCAGCGCGCCCAGAGCCAATTGGCTGCCATAGGCGATCGCGGGGACCAGAACAAAGTTGGATAGCGCCACAATGGCGTTGAGAAAATCCATGCCTCAGCCCCCCAGGAATGATTTGCGCACTTCGGGATCAGCCAACAGCTCTTTCCCGGTGCCGGTATAGGCATTGCGCCCCTGAACAAGAACATATCCCTTGTCCGCGATCTCAAGCGCCTGGCGGGCGTTTTGTTCCACCATCAAGATCGGGATGCCGGTGCGGCTGACCTCGATAATACGGTCGAACAATTCGTCCATGACGATAGGGGACACACCCGCGGTGGGTTCGTCCAGCATCAGGACCTTGGGCTGGGTCATCAATGCGCGACCCACGGCCACCTGTTGACGTTGCCCACCGGACAACTCCCCCGCCGCCTGATACCTCTTTTCCTTGAGGATCGGGAACAGATGGTACACCTGCTCCATCGTCTGAGAAAAATCGTCGGTGCGGATGAACGCACCCATTTCCAGGTTCTCTTCGACAGTCATCGTGGTGAAAATGTTCGAGGTCTGGGGCACGAACCCCATGCCTTTGACCACACGGTCCTGCGGTGACAGTTTGGTGATATCCTCGCCGTCCAGCCGAACCGAGCCCGAGCGCACATCCAGCATCCCAAACACGGCCTTCATCGCGGTGGATTTGCCAGCACCATTGGGCCCGACAATCACGGCGATTTCACCGGGATTCACTGCAATCGTGCAGTCATGTAAAATATCCGGCCCCTTGCCGTAGCCGCCGGTCATCGTGTCGCCGATCAGAAAAGGTTCCGACATCATGCGCCCTCCAACTGATCTTTGTTTTTCAATCCGGTGCCCAAATAGGCCTCGATCACCTGTTCGTTGGCCTTGATCTCCTCCAAGGTACCTTCGGCGAGCACCTTACCCTCGGCCATGCAGATGACGGGGTCGCACAGGCGACCAATGAAATCCATGTCGTGTTCGATCACGACAAAGGTGTATCCGCGTTCCTGGTTCAACCGGATGATTGCGTCACCGATGGTGTTCAACAGGGTGCGGTTCACCCCGGCGCCCACTTCGTCCAGAAACACGATCTTGGCATCGACCATCATGGTGCGGCCCAGTTCCAACAGCTTCTTCTGACCACCGGACACCTGACCGGCCTTGTGGTCCGACAGGTGTTCAATGGTCAGGAACTCCAGAACCTCGTCAGCCTTGGCGCGCAGGGCGCGTTCTTCGTCCGCGATCCGCTTGCGCCCGAACCAGGTGTTCCACAGGGTTTCACCAGATTGGGCTCCGGGAACCATCATCAGGTTCTCGCGGCAGCTCATCGAGCCGAATTCATGCGCGATCTGGAACGTTCGCAGCAGCCCCTTGTGAAACAATTCGTGCGGCGGCAGGCCTGTGATGTCTTCGCCATCCATGGTCACGCGACCCGAAGTTGGCGGAAGAACGCCTGCTATCACGTTGAAAAGAGTTGTTTTTCCAGCACCGTTCGGGCCTATCAACCCGGTTATGGAGCCCTTGGTGATTTCCAGCGATGCGCCATCGACTGCGTGAAATCCACCGAAATGCTTGTGTACGTCTTCGACGACGATCATTTCGTACAATCCCCCAACCGCTATTTTGCGGTCTTATTTATTGAAACAGCCCGGAACTTGCGTCCGGGCTGTCTGGTTCATGATCCTGCTGACAGGATCAGCGGTATTTGACGGTGGTGATCTTGCCACCCTTCATTTCGTACTGGCGATAGTTGCCAGCGCTTTCGCCGGGTCCGATCAGTTCCACAGCCGTGCCGCCGACATAGTCGATGTCGCCGCCATCCTTGAGGATCTGCAGGGCTTTGGCCAGTTCACCAGGATAGATTTTTTCGCCCGGCGCGTTGGCGACGTCCATGACCTTGCCTTTGTAGTCGGCTGGATCCTTGGAGTTGGCGGCCTGCATGGCCAGCATCACCAGCGCTGCGGCGTCATAGGATTCCGCAACAAAGGACGATGTGCCGTCAAAGCCATTGGCGTCGCCCATCTCGCGGATGGTGCCGGCACCGGGGCTGTCAGTACCGGGAACCTGTCCGGTAGAGCCGTCGATTTCATCGCCAAAGTTCTCTTCGAGCAGCGCGCCATACATGCCGTCAGGGAAGTGGAACGTGTCAAAGGCACCCGAATCCAGCGAAGCACGAACGATGCCCGATCCACCCTGATCCAGATAACCGGCCACAACCAGGCGGTCGCCGCCAGCAGCGGCCAGCGCGCCAACTTCGGCCGAATAGTCGGCCTTGCCGTCTTCATGTGCAGCGGTAATCGTGACAGTGCCACCCGCGGCCTTGAAGGCTTCTTCGAAGCTGGTGGCCAGGCCTTTTCCGTAGTCGTTGTTGGTGAATGTCAGCGCAACTTCCTTGATGCCCATTTCCATCAGGACTTCGGTCATCACGGCACCCTGACGCGCGTCAGATGGAGCAGTGCGGAAGAAAAGTCCGTTGTCTTCGGCAGTGGACAGTGCGGGGGATGTGGCCGACGGCGAGATCATGACCATGCCGTTGGGCACGGCGACATTTGCCAGAATGGCACCGGTCACGCCGGAACAATCCGCGCCGACAATGCCGTCGATCTTGTCCGACGTGATCAGACGCTCGGCAGCAGCGGTTGCAGCGGCGGCATCAACACAGGTCGAATCTGCCCGGATCGGAGTGACTGTGGCGGCGTCCAGCAACAGGCCGCTGTCGGTCACTTCCTTCATCGCCAGTTCGGCGGCCGCAGCCATTGGCGGGGTCAGTGATTCAATGGGGCCGGTAAAGCCAAAAATGATACCCAGTTTGACTTCTTTGGCGTGGCCACCGGCAAATGCGGTACCCGCTGTCAATGCAACGGCCGCAGTGGCCATCAGCAGTTTTTTCATAAGAATACTCCCAGTTTGTTGGAACATTGAATGCTCATATTTGACCCTAGGCAAGCTGTTGCAAAAAGAAAAGTCTTATCCGCAACGCGGTTTCGCGGGGTTAACATGCCCCCCCTTTTGCCAGGGCGCGGCGGGCTGTTACACTGATTTGAAAAAAAGGAAAAGTTGAAATGTATCGCGTCTTGAGGGGTTTTTTGATTTGCTTGGTGATTGCCGGGGGGGCGATGCCATCCCGACCTGTTGCCCAAACCAGCGTGCTGCCCAGCAGCCAAGGGGCGCTTGCGATTGAGGCCATGCTGACCGGGTTGGATACTCCCTGGGCCGTCGGGTTCCTGCCTGCCGGTGAATACCTGGTCACCGAACGGGACGGAAATCTTCTGTTGGTTCGGGAGGGAAAATCAAATGTAGTCAAAGGGGTGCCAAGGGTAAAAGCCCAAGGGCAGGGCGGTCTTCTGGATGTTCTGGTGCCCCGCGATTTCGCCTCTAGCGGACAGATATTCCTGACCTTTTCAAAACATCAAAAGGGCGGTGCCGGGACGGCAGTTGTCGTGGGGCATCTGGATACCGCCAGGGCACGGTTGACCCAAACCCGTATCATATTCGAGGCCGCGCCCAGTTCCGGCACTGGTCGACACTTTGGCAGCCGGATTGCCGAGGCCCCGGACGGAACCCTGTTTGTGACGATCGGAGATCGGGGCCAACCGCCCAGCGCTCAGGATCTGTCGCGACAGCAAGGGTCCATCATCCGCATCAACCGTGACGGTTCGATTCCTGACAGCAACCCCTTTGTGAACACCGCCGCTGCGCGGCCCGAAATCTGGTCGTATGGGCACAGAAATCCGCAGGGGATGGCCTTGTCCAGCGATGGCTCCCTTTGGGCTGTGGAACATGGTGCCCGGGGCGGGGATGAAGTGAACCGGATCCACAAAGGCGCAAATTATGGCTGGCCCGTTATCGCCTATGGGCGTCATTATTCCGGCGGCAAGATCGGAGAAGGCACGCATAAGACGGGTTTGCAACAACCTGATTTTTATTGGGATCCTTCGATCGCACCATCCGGGATGATGATCTATTCGGGGAGGTTGTGGCCACAGTGGCGTGGTCACATGTTTGTCGGCAGCCTGAAATTCGACTATATCGCGCGTTTGGCCGGGAGCCGGTTGCGTGAGCGTGAACAACTGGTGTCCCGCGAAACCGAACGGGTGCGCGACATCCGCGAAGCTCCGGACGGGTCGATCTGGTTCATCTCTGTTGGCAATGGCGCGATTTACAGGATCGCTCCCGGCCCCTAGTGTACACGTATTCTTGGTAGGGGGTGCACGATGGTGCGTTATGTTTTCGCGTTGGTTGTGATGGTGTTGTCCGGTCCGGCACTGGCCGAAAACGGGTCTTTTGCCAGTTATCAGGAATTGCGCCATCAGCTGGACCCGCTGGTCAAATCCCGCCAGATGGCGGCGGTTCTGACGTTGTTTGGCGGGTCGGACGAGATGACCCCCGAAGAGTTGAAGCGTCTGGATGAGCAGGTTCTCTCGCTTTACAAGCAGGATTTCACGCAGGTTCAGCTGATCAATCGGGTTGATCTGGCGAATGGCTGGCGGCAGGAAATGCTCGGCTATTGGGTGGGGTACCAGTACATCTATGTGTACATGCTGTTGCAGCAATTGCCGGATGAACTGCGCGCGGTTCAGTTCAAATTCAACAGCGATTTCGAGAGAATTTTTAGTAATTTCTGATGGTTGCGGTTCGCAGCTCTCTCAGATTGAGAGCCGCGTCGCATGTGAGCCACGTTCCCGATAGGGGGTGGTGTCGTAATGCGCACGATAGCATTTGGAAAAATGCGATGGCGACGCAAACCCACAGGCCAGCGCCACATTGATCACGCTCATGTCGGTTTGCATCAACAGGTTGCGCGCCTTTTGCAAACGCAATTCCATATAGTACCGTTTCGGGCTGCGGTTCAGATAGCGGCGGAACAGACGTTCCAGCTGCCGGGTCGACATGCCAACGTCCTTGGCCAGAATTGAAGGGCTGATCGGTTCTTCGATATTGTTTTCCATCATCTGGATGACCAGAGACAATTTTGGATGCCGCACCCCGATGCGGGTGGGGACAGACAGACGCTGAGTGTCCTGATCCGTCCGGATCGAAGAATAGATCAACTGATCGGCAACCGCATTGGCCAGATCTTCGCCATGATCATTGGCCAACAGTTTCAACATCATGTCGATTGAGGATGTTCCCCCGGCAGTGGTCATTCGGTTGCCGTCGATGACAAAGACCCCTTTGGTCAACTCGACATCGTCGAATTCCTCGGCAAAGCTGTCTGCGTTTTCCCAATGGATCGTCGCGCGTTTGCCGTCCAGCAATCCGGCCTTGGCCAAGGTAAAGGCGGCCGTGCACAGGCCCCCGATCAACACGCCTTTGCGGGCTTCGCGGCGGATCCAGCCCAAAATCTTCTTGGTTGTGGCCTTCTGGACCTGAATGCCGCCACAGATGATCAATGTGTCATCGCGTTGCAGTTCGCCCAGATCGCCATCCAGATTGAACGATGCGCCGGCAGAACAGGTCACCGATTCACCGCCTTCGCCAATCAGGGTCCAATTGTACAGGGTTTTGCCAGACATCCGATTGGCAATGCGCAAACATTCCACGGCCGACGCGAACGACAGCATGGTAAAATTCTCCATCAGCACAAAAACAAACCGCTTGACGCGATCTGTTTCGCCGCTGACTTCCACTGGCAGAAACTGTTCTTTCATGACGCAGGGATCCTTCATTTGCGACACGTGCCGTCGCCTATTGGACGCGCGACAGAATTGCACCATGTTCAGAGGTTCAACGCAACGTCAAGTGCGGACATTTCTTAACTGGTCAGTCTGACCTGTCTTTTGTATAGAGACCACTCTAACCCCAAGTCTTCAAAGACCCTATCGGAGATTAAAGCAATGACTGAGTGGCAAAAATCGAACTGGCGCGCGAAACCGCGGGTTCAAATGCCAGATTATACCGACGCAGACGCCCTCGCGGCTGTAGAAGGTCAGCTGTCTCAGTATCCCCCGTTGGTCTTTGCCGGCGAAGCGCGGAGCCTGAAACAACAGTTGGGCGCAGCCGGGCGTGGCGAAGCGTTCTTGTTGCAGGGCGGAGACTGTGCAGAAAGCTTTGATCAGTTCAGCGCAGATGCAATCCGGGATACCTTCCAGGTGATGCTTCAGATGGCCATGGTGCTGACCTATGGTGCCAAGGTTCCGGTCGTCAAAGTCGGCCGGATGGCAGGCCAGTTTGCCAAACCGCGCAGTGCCCCGACCGAAGTGATTGATGGGGTGGAATTGCCCAGCTACCGGGGGGATATCATCAACGAACTGGCCTTCACTCCCGAAGCGCGGATCCCGGATCCCAAAAAGATGCTGCACGCCTATACTCAGGCCGCCGCAACCCTGAACCTGTTGCGCGCCTTTTCCACAGGCGGCTTCGCGGACATGAGCCGCGTGCATTCCTGGACATTGGGATTCACCAATGCACAGGACGAACAGAAATACTCGGAAGTGGCCGACCGCATTCAGGACACGATTGATTTCATGTCGGCGGCAGGTATCACTGCCGATACCACGCATGAATTCTCGACGGTGAAATTCTACACCAGCCACGAAAGCCTGTTGTTGGAGTACGAAGAGGCGTTGACCCGTCTTGATTCGACCTCCGGAAACTGGCTGGCCGGGTCCGGTCACATGATCTGGATCGGTGATCGCACGCGTCAGCCCGATGGAGCCCATGTCGAATTCTGCAGCGGCGTTCTGAACCCGATTGGTTTGAAATGCGGCCCGACGACCACGGCTGATGACCTCAAGGTTCTGATGAACAAACTGAACCCTGGGAACGAAGAAGGGCGTCTGACCCTGATCGCACGTTTTGGCGCGGGCAAGGTGGCAGAGCATCTGCCCCGTCTGATCCAGGCGGTGCGCGAAGAAGGCGCCAAGGTGACCTGGGTTTGTGATCCGATGCACGGCAACACCATCAAATCCTCCAGCGGGTATAAAACCCGACCCTTTGACAGTGTGCTGCGCGAAGTGCGCGACTTCTTTGCCGTGCACAAGGCCGAAGGCACCATTCCGGGGGGCGTGCATTTCGAGATGACCGGTCAGGACGTGACCGAATGCACCGGCGGCGTGCGTGCAGTTACCGACGAGGACCTGTCGGATCGCTACCATACTGCGTGCGACCCGCGTTTGAATGCATCGCAATCGCTGGAACTGGCCTTTTTGGTCGCCGAGGAATTGTCGGATCTGCGCGCAGCCCGCAAGGAACGTCAGGCCGGTTGATCAAAACCGAATGTCCGCACAGTAAAAGAGCGCTCCGGGTAAACCTGGGGCGCTTTTCCTTTTGGGGGAGTGTCATTGGTGCGAGCGTATTCGCCTTTGGCGAACTTTGGAGCGTCGGGTGACACGCGCGCGTATCCCGGAGGTCATTCGGGGGCGGCCCTTCTGGACTGCGTGTCAGAACCCGGCAAACCGCCACGTCTGTCGGGCATGTCCTGTCAAAAACCGAACAAATGATATCAGTCGCGGGAAACCACCAGACGCAAATGTGATCCACGGGGATCATATTCGGACTGATCTTCGGCAAATTCTGTCACCGATTGGTCAGACATCCGGGCGTCTTGCTGACCTTCAGGGGTGTGCCCCAAACCGTGGACATGGCGGATTTCTGTATGATCGACATTGAACCTGCATTGTCCGGAACCGGGTTTGCCCTGGGTCACCAGAACCCCCAACGCGCGGGTGACGTCCCCCAGATCGCTGCGCAGCGGCAGCATCAGCAGATGCCCCACGACAGGGCTGCGGCCTAACCGGGGTTCGCTGATCAGGTTCAATTGGACAACAGCAGGCGCATCGAACATTTTTTCGGTCGCGGCACTGACGGCCTTGCGCCCTTCGACTCCAAAGAAGCTGGTCAATGGCATCCCGCGGACTTCCATCCCGGCCAATTCGGTCAGATGATGTCCAGCAAGACGGAACCGGGCTATCCCGGGGGCGATCCGTTCCAGAATAAAGGCATATTCCAAAAGGTTTTCGATCCCACGCGGGTCAATTTGCGAGCGTCGCGGAATATTACCGTCACCCCGCAACGCGGTCCAATAGGCCTCGGCCTGACGCACCGGGGACAAGCTCTGGCTATTCCGGAACCGGTCCATGGCGACTACCTTCCCTTTTTCCGACACCAAGCCAGAGCGAAATCGCGAACCAAACAACATGACAGTCTTCCTTTACACGCCCCACCTTTTGTTGAAGTCCGCCCGATGTGCGTTGACCCGCCATTTAGGACTAGCTTCATAAAGGTTACCCAACTGTTAATGTGTCACGAGTTGTCTCAACTTTGTACCAATTCCTTAACAGTTGGTTAACATGGGATCGGGTGGCAGTTCCTTGCCTAGGGGTTGCCCTGAGTGGCCCGATGGCATTAGGTGCGCGCAACCCCGTTAACATGCGACAGGAGACCTGAAACATGGCTGACCCGCAGCTTTTGAAGTCGATGACCGGTTTTGCATCGGGCAAGGGTGATCTCGCCCCGTTTGCCTGGAGCTGGGAGCTGCGCAGTGTCAACGCCAAGGGATTGGATGTTCGTCTGCGCGTCCCCGATTGGTTGGACGGATTGGAGACGGCTTTGCGTGCTGAGCTGTCAAAATCGGTAACCCGGGGCAATATCACGCTGTCCCTGCGGCTGGTACGGACCGACGATAATGGCGGTCAGTTGTCGGTGAACCGGGCGACATTGGACGGGGTGTTGGCAGCATTGGCAAGCGTCGAGGCGCGTGCGGCGCAAACCGGCGTGACATTGGCACCGTCCCGGGGAACGGATCTTTTGGCCTTGCGGGGGGTGATGGAAATCGCTGCTGCCGATTTGGATCACACACCGTTGGTTGCCCGTCTCAAGCAAGACTTTGGCGCGCTGGTTGCGGCGTTTGTACAGATGCGCGCCGATGAGGGGGCCGCATTGGAACAGGTGATGCAAACTCAGCTGCGCACGATTGAAACCCTGACGGAACAGGCGGGGCTTTTGGCTGAATCCCGTCGCGCGCAGGCCGCCGAAACACTGAAGTCAAACCTGTCGCGTGTTCTGGACAACACGGACGGGGCTGACCCGGACCGGGTCGCCCAAGAGTTGGCGCTGATCGCAGTCAAAGCCGATGTCACCGAAGAACTGGACCGGTTGAGCGCCCATGTCGCGGCGGCCCGGACCCTGTTGGAGACCGGTGGACCGGTGGGCCGCAAGCTTGACTTCTTGATGCAGGAGTTCAACCGCGAGGCCAATACCCTGTGTTCCAAATCACAAAACAGCGGACTGACGGCCGTGGGGCTGGAGCTTAAGGCAGTTATCGACCAGATGCGCGAACAGGTTCAGAACGTCGAATAAACCCGCAGTATCATTAGGAGAAATACAATGGCAGATCGACGCGGTCTTCTGATCATTCTCAGCTCGCCTTCGGGTGCGGGCAAATCCACCCTGGCACGCCGGCTGATGGCCTGGGACACAGGGCTCAAGTTTTCGGTCTCCGCCACGACCCGGCAACCCAGGCCGGGCGAGGAGCACGGGCGAGAGTATTTTTTCCTGTCAGAAGATGAATTCAAACAGCAGGTCGCCGAAGGCAATATGCTGGAACATGCCCATGTGTTTGGCAATTTCTACGGCTCGCCTGCGGGACCGGTCAAAGATACCATTGAATCCGGTCAGGATGTGCTGTTCGACGTTGATTGGCAGGGGGAAATTCAGATCCGCAATTCAGATCTGGGTAAACACGCTTTGTCGATTTTTATCCTGCCGCCGTCGATCACTGAATTGCGCCGCCGACTGGAAACCCGCGCACAGGACAGCGATGACGTGATTTCGAAACGGATGCTCAAAAGCTGGGATGAAATCAGCCATTGGGGCTATTACGATTATGTGCTGGTCAATGATGATCTGGACGAAACCGAAGAACGCCTGAAAACCATTGTCCAGGCCGAACGCATGCGCCGGATTCAACAGCCCCGCCTGCAAGATCACGTTCGCACCCTTCAAACACAATTCGAGGAACAGTCATGACCATCTATGCCCTTGGAGCGCACAAACCACAGATCCATTCCGACACCTGGGTGGCACCGGACGTAAACCTGATCGGCAAAGTGGTTCTGGAGGAGGGGGCCAGTGTCTGGTTTGGCACCACGATCCGCGCGGATCATGAAGAGATCCGGGTCGGTGCCGGTTCCAACGTACAGGAAAACTGTGTCATGCATATCGACGCGGGTTTCCCGCTGACAATCGGCAAAAATTGCACCATCGGCCACAAGGTGATGCTGCACGGTTGTACCATCGGGGACAATACGTTGATCGGTATGGGGGCGACCATTTTGAACGGGGCCAAGATCGGCAAGAATTGCCTGATCGGCGCCGGGGCGCTGGTGACCGAAAACAAGGAAATCCCGGATAATTCCCTGGTTATGGGGGCACCGGGCAAGGTGGTGCGTGAAATCACCGATGAACATGCCCGTCGTCTGACCATGAGCGCGTTGCATTATCAGGAAAACATGCGCCGGTTCCGGGATGAAATGACGCCGGTCCAGGACTAAGTGTGACGGGGTTTCCGTTTGGGATACCCTGGGCGCAATAACTGCCATATATCGGTTACAAACTTCTGACACGAGAGGGGGTACATGCCTGTTCACCGAAAGGGAGACCCGATGTCGGAACTGTTTTTTGCGCAATTGGTGGACGCGATTCCACTGCCGGCAGTGCTGGTCGGGCAAGAAGAACGGTTCCTGGGGGCAAATGCCGAAGCTCGGACCGTATTCGGAGCGTCGTTGGTCGGGCGTCATTTTGCCACTTTGCTGCGCCAACCTCCGGTGATCGAAGCAATCGAGACCTGTCTGGCCGATCGGACGCCACAAACCACCCGGCATCTGGGCAATGATGGGGCGCAGGACACCACCTTTGATGTGACCTGTCGCCATATTTCTGGCCCGCAGATCCCACAGGGCGGAGTGGTTTTGATCACCTTTCGCGATGTCTCGGAACTGGAACAGGCCAGCCAGATGCGCCGAGATTTTGTCGCCAATGTCAGCCATGAATTGCGCACGCCACTGACCGCGTTGATGGGGTTTATCGAAACCCTGCGCGGACCAGCCCGCAATGACGCGGGTGCACGGGACCGGTTTCTTGAGATCATGGACGGCGAAGCCCAACGGATGAATCGCCTGGTGGGGGATCTGTTGTCGCTCAACCGGGTTGAAAGCGAAGAACGGGTGCGTCCGCGTGAAACCGTTGACCTGTGCCAGCAGCTGGAGTCGATCCTCACGGCGTTGCAGCCAGTAGCGGACAAAGTGGCAACCACATTGGTTCTGGCCCCCCATGACCAGACTGTCGAAGTTCTGGGCGATACGGATCAGTTGCGCCAGGTTTTCACCAACTTGATTGAAAACGCGATCAAATACGGCAAACCCAAAGGAACTGTGACCATTCGGCTGACATTGGTCGACCGGGATGTTTCGGTGCGCGCCGCCGCAGTTTACGTTCAGATCATGGATGACGGCCCCGGCATAGACCCGGTGCATTTGCCACGCCTGACCCAGCGGTTTTACCGCGCCGACAATCACCGATCACGCGAGATGGGGGGCACCGGGTTGGGGTTGGCCATTGTCAAACACATCATCAATCGGCATCGCGGCAGATTGAGAGTGGACAGTGAATTGGGCAAGGGCAGCTGCTTTACGGTCGTTCTGCCGCGTTGATCCGCGACATCTGCAAATATCTGTCACAATCCGCTGTCACATTAGGTCGATTTCCGCGTCCCTGGCGCGTTGTTCCGGTAATGACTCGTTAATGAATTTGTCGACGGGATGACAAAATCACCCGGAAAAAGCGTCCCCGAACGAAAAATCCGATCTTTGTCATACAGCTGTTACATCGCTGTCACAAAAGCGCAATCAGACGCCCCTAGAGCTGACGCCAGGATCATCAAGGGGATGATCATTGCGACACGCACCCGAGGAGACCAAGATGTCTTTTGTGAAACTGACTGCATCCGCGCTGGCCATTGCGGCCATTTCAGCCACCGCCGCCGCCGCCCGCGACCAGATCCGGATCGTTGGTTCGTCCACCGTATTTCCGTTCTCGACAGCTGTAGCGGAACAATTCGGCCGCACCACCGATTTCAAAACTCCGGTTGTTGAATCAACTGGATCTGGCGGTGGCATGAAGCTGTTCTGCGCCGGCGTCGGCACCGAGCACCCGGACCTGACCAATGCCTCGCGCCGCATGAAGTCCAAGGAATTCAAGCTGTGCGCCGAAAATGGTGTGACTGAAATCACCGAAGTCAAAATCGGCTATGATGGCATCGTTGTTGCCAACGCCAAATCCGGCCAAGATTTTTCTGTGACCCGCGCTCAGCTGTGGACCGCCCTGGCCGCAGCCGGCCCGCTGCCCACCACCTGGGACGAAGTTGACCCTTCGCTGCCCGCGATCGACATCGAAGTTCTGGGCCCCCCGCCGTCGTCGGGTACCCGTGACGCATTCGAAGAGCTGGTGATGCAGAAAGCCTGTAAATCGCTGGAAAAAGGCGACAAAAAATACTGCAAGGGTGACGGCAGCCACATTCGCGAAGACGGTGTCTACGTCGAAGCAGGCGAAAACGACAACCTGATCGTGTCCAAGCTGGAAGCCAACCCCAATGCACTGGGCGTCTTTGGGTTCTCCTTCCTGGACCAGAACGCCGATGCGATCAAAGGGTCGTATGTGGATGGTGTCGAGCCGACATTTGAGAACATCGCTTCGGGTGATTACCCAGTGTCGCGTTCGATGTACTTCTACATCAAGCAAGCCCATGTGGGCGTCGTTCCGGGCATCCAGGAATTCGCTGTTGAATTCATGTCGGATGGTGCCACCGGCGAAGAAGGGTACACCGTTGACAAAGGCCTGATCCCGCTGCCGACCGACGCGCATAAAGCCGTCCAGGCCGCAGTCGAAGGTCTGACCAAAATGACCGGTAACGAGTGGAACTGATCCGCTCGTAATCGGGCAGGGGGCCACGTCGCCCCCTGTCGCTTCTTTTCAGAAACCCCCGGCTTTTGCCACATTTCCCCTGGATCACGCTATGACCTCGATACTGGCTGCCCTGGTGATTATTGCCGCGCTGGCAACATTTCTTCTGGGGCGGGTAAAGGCCGTGACGGTTTCGTCAGGCGATCAATCTGCACTGCATTCGCGCCCGTCCTATCACGGGTTCTTTGGCTTTCTGGTGGTCCTGCTGGGCGGGCTGGGGATGCTGGTGGTGGTGACCGTCGTTTCGGCCTATCACACCAATACATCCTTGATGTCCCAAATCGGGGACATGGCACCGGACATGGTCTATATCGAACGCCAGCTGGTGCTGTCGGATGCCAAGGCGTTGGCCACCGGGCAGGTGGCGTCCAAATCGGACACGATGCGCCAGGAAATCGCGGCTGAATTTGCATCGCTGGCTACGATCTGGACCTGGATTCGGGGCATTGCCGTCCTGGGCGTCATCGCCCTGGGCGTGATCTATTCCCAGCGGCAGATTTCCCTGTCCTCCCGCGCCCGCAACCATTCAGAGCTGATCATTCAGGCAATTCTGGCGGTGATGGCCGTGATCGCGGTTCTGACCACTGTCGGCATTGTTCTGTCGCTGATCTTTGAAACCCTGAACTTCTTTGCCAAGATCGACTGGCGCATCGACAAATTTCTGTTTGGCACAACCTGGAGCCCTCTGTCTGGTGTGCACACCGGTGAAATGGACGCAGACAAGGTCGGAGCCATTCCGCTCTTTGCCGGGACGCTGCTGATCACGTTGATCGCGATGCTGGTGGCGGTTCCGATCGGATTGTTTGCCGCCATCTACCTGTCCGATTTTGCCACCCCCCGCGTACGCGCCTGGGCCAAACCGATGCTGGAGATCCTCGCTGGGATCCCGACTGTGGTCTATGGCTTTTTCGCAGCCATCACCGTGGCTCCGTTCTTTCGCAACTCTGGCGAGGCGATTGGTCTGTCGATTGCGTCGGAATCGGCGCTGGTGGCGGGGATCGTCATGGGGATCATGATCATCCCATTCATCTCCTCCCTGTCGGATGACGTGATCAATTCGGTTCCCCAAACGCTGCGCGATGGGTCCTATGGTTTGGGTGCAACCAAGGCGGAAACCATCACCCAGGTCGTCCTGCCCGCGGCGCTTCCCGGTATCGTGTCGGCCTGTCTGTTGGGGTTCTCGCGTGCTGTGGGCGAAACCATGATTGTGGTGATGGCCGCAGGTCAGGGTGCCAATCTGACTGCCAACCCATTCGAGGCCGTGACCACGGTGACCGTGCAGATCGTCATGCTGATCACCGGTGACACCGAAGCAGAAACTGCTGCCGGGCCGGCCTTTACCCTGGGGTTCACTCTGTTCTGCGTGACCCTGTTGATGAATGTCGCTGCGCAACGGATCGTTGCCCGTTACCGCGAATTGTATGATTGATCGGACCTGAAACGATGTCAGACATCTCCCAGACCCCGCATGGCTCGTTGATCGAGGCCGCGCAATCCGACAAACGCCTGCGCCGCCGCAAGGCCAAGGTGACCCGGCTCAAGACCTATGGCATTGCTGCCATTGCCGCCTCTGGCCTGGCTTTGGTGTCGCTGTTGTCGTCGGTTGTGGTCCAGACCTCGTCGGCGCTGACCGAAAGCTATGTGACATTGCCGGTGACCTTGTCCGAGGACACGGTTGACCCCAACGGAGAACGCAACCCCAAGGAAATCCTGCGGGCAGATTTTGCGGGATTGACCAAGTCGACCCTGCGAGAGGTATTCCCATCCGTCAAGGCGCGCAAAGCCAAACGCGAAATGTATGACATCGTTTCGGGCGGGGCACCTTTTGAACTGGCCGCGATGGTCAGTGCAAATCCAGATCTGGTGGGGCAGACCATCGACTATCGGTTTCTGGCATCGGATGTAACGGATCTGTATCTCAAGGGCAGCTACGGGACGTTGGACCGTGTCGATGTGTCCGGTGCGCTTAGCGTCGAGATGGACGGGAAAGACGCTGTGATCACGTCGACGTCTGACGATTTCGCCAATATGCTGGCTGTGGTCAAACGCGATCTGGTGGCTGATGCTGCACATCTGCGACGCAAAGCGGCGATGCAGAATAATGGTGCGGCGGTTTTTGCAAAACGTGCACAGGACGCGACTGTCGAAGAAGACGTCCAGAAGAACCGCAAACTTTCTGCCGCGCGCGCCGCCGAACGCGACAACCTGCTGCAACAGGCAGCTGATCTGGACGCAAGGGCCCAGGACACATCCGCGCCCGAAGAGCTGACACGCGAAAACAATTCGCTGATGGTGCGGGTGGGTGACGGTTGGATCAAGCTGACCCAATTGTCCCCAACCCAGGCACACGGCATTGTTCTGACCCCACTGAGCGGCGCCGCCAACGCTGTGAGCGACTGGGGCCTGTTCACCACTGAACTTCCCGAAGCGTCGCGCAAGGTGTCTGACTTGTCGATTGCCCTGATCGAAGATCTCCAGGCACGCGGCGCAATCGACAGGGTATTCAATTGGCGGTTCTTCACCGCCAGCGATTCCCGCGAACCTGAACTGGCCGGGGTATGGGGCGCGGCCATTGGGTCGTTGCTCACCATGCTGGTGACTTTCTCTCTGGCGTTTCCGATTGGCGTGTCGGCTGCCATCTACCTGGAAGAATTTGCACCCAAGAACCGGTTCACGGCCTTTATCGAAGTCAACATCAACAATCTGGCGGCGGTTCCGTCGATCGTGTTCGGCCTGTTGGGGTTGTCGGTCTTCCTGGGGGTTTTTGGCGTGCCGCGTTCGTCGCCCTTGGCCGGTGGTATTGTGCTGGCGCTGATGACATTGCCCACGATCATCATCGCCGCACGCGCCGCGATCAAGGCCGTGCCGCCCAGCATCCGGGATGCGGCGTTGGGGGTCGGGGCCTCGAAACTGCAAGCGACGTTCCACCATGTCCTGCCGTTGGCGATGCCCGGCATCCTGACCGGTACGATTATTGGCATGGCCCAGGCGCTGGGGGAAACCGCTCCATTGATCATGATCGGGATGGTCGCCTTTATCGTTGATATTCCGACTTCGATCACTGACAGCGCCAGCGTTCTGCCGGTGCAGGTGTTCCGCTGGTCGGACTTCCCGGAACGGGCGTTTCAGGCCAAAACCGGTGCTGCCATTGCTGTATTGCTGTTCTTTCTGGTGGCGATGAACGCCGTCGCTATCATCCTGCGCCGCCGGTTCGAACGCCGTTGGTAAGCCGCGCATCAGAGGTATAAGATCATGAATGACATGAGAATTGTGGAGAGACACGTGGACACCCAACACGTCAAAATCGCGGCCCGGAACGTTCAGGTGTTTTACGGTGACACCCACGCCATCAAGGACGTGAATGTGGACATTCAGGACAAGACGGTCACCGCCTTTATCGGCCCGTCCGGTTGTGGGAAATCAACCTTTCTGCGGTGTATGAACCGGATGAATGACACCATCGACAGCTGCCGGATCACTGGTGATATTCTGTTGGATGGGGAAAACATTTATGACAAACGGGTCGATCCGGTTCAATTGCGGGCCAAAGTGGGCATGGTGTTTCAGAAACCCAATCCGTTTCCCAAGTCCATCTACGACAATGTCGCCTATGGCCCCAAGATCCACGGCATGGCCAAGAACAAGGCCGAGCTGGATGTGATCGTCGAAAAGGCTTTGCGACGCGGTGCCATCTGGGATGAGGTCAAGGATCGTCTGGACGCGCCAGGCACCGGTCTGTCCGGCGGCCAGCAACAGCGTCTGTGCATCGCCCGCGCTGTGGCCACCGAACCCGAAGTCCTGTTGATGGATGAACCCTGTTCGGCGCTGGACCCCATTGCGACGGCCCAGGTCGAGGAACTGATCGACGAGCTGCGTCAGCGGTTTTCGGTCGTGATTGTCACACATTCGATGCAACAGGCCGCCCGTGTCAGCCAAAAAACCGCGTTCTTCCACCTTGGCAACCTGGTCGAGTTCGGCGAGACCGGCCAGATTTTCACCAACCCCGAAGATCCACGCACCGAAAGCTATATTACGGGCCGTATCGGCTGAGCCCCGGGATCAGCCCCAGGAACGACCGCAAGAACAGCCGCAAGAACAGCCCCGGAAAAACCCAAGGAACAGATCCATGGTAGACCAACATATCGTATCCGCCTTTGACCGTGATCTCGAAGGGATCCAAGCCCAGATCATGAAGATGGGCGGGCTGGTTGAAGAGGCGATCATGAAATCCGCGCGCGCGCTGGAAGCGCGCGACGAAGAGCTGGCCGAAACTGTGCGCGCCGCGGACAAGGCCGTCGATGCTTTGGATGAATCCATCAATGAAGAGGCTGCCCGCCTGATTGCGCTGCGGTCTCCCACAGCAGGGGACTTGCGGCTGGTTCTGACCGTGATGCGGATCTCGACCAATCTGGAACGCATTGGCGATTATGCCAAGAACATCGCCAAACGTACCGGTGTTCTGGCTCAGGTGCCTCCGGTCAACGACAGCACCGCGGCTCTGCGGCGCATGGCGCGCGAAGTCGAACGTATGCTCAAGGACGCATTGGATGCCTATATCCAACGCGACGTCGAATTGGCCCAGGACGTGATCGAACGCGACCACGAAGTCGACCAGATGTACAACGCCCTGTTTCGGGAATTCCTGACATTCATGATGGAAGATCCCCGCAACATCACGCCGTGTATGCATTTGCATTTCATCGGCAAGAACATCGAACGCATGGGGGACCATGTAACGTCCGTCGCCGAACAGGTTATCTATCTGGTGTCCGGGGAACGCCCCGATGAGTTCCGGACCAAGGCCGACATCACCAGCACCACTCCGGTCGAGGGTTAACCCATGTCAGCGGACCAACCCAGCGTTCTTGTCGTCGAAGATGAAATGGCCCAACGCGAAGTGCTCGCCTATAACCTCGAAGCCGAAGGGTTCCAGGTGACCCGCGCCGAAAACGGTGAAGAAGCGCTGTTGCTGGTGTCCGAAGTCATGCCGGATATTATTGTTCTGGACTGGATGATGCCCAATCTCAGCGGTATCGAAGTCTGCCGCCGACTGAAATCGCGCCCCGAAACCCGGTCCATCCCGATCATCATGTTGTCCGCCCGCACCGAAGAGCTGGACAAGGTCCGCGGCCTGGAAACCGGAGCGGACGATTATGTGGTCAAACCCTATTCGGTGGTCGAACTGATGGCGCGGGTGCGAACCCAACTGCGTCGTGTGCGTCCATCGACTGTGGGGGTCAGGCTGGAGTTTCGCGATATCGTGCTGGATTCGGAAACTCACAAGGTCAGCCGTGACGGAGACCCCTTGAAACTGGGCCCGACCGAATTCCGACTGTTGTCGACCTTTATGGAAAAACCCGGTCGGGTGTGGACGCGCGAACAATTGTTGGACAGGGTCTGGGGGCGCGACATTTTTGTTGATACCCGCACCGTCGATGTCCATATCGGCCGGTTGCGCAAGGCGTTGACACAATTTGGTGGGGATGACCCGGTGCGGACCGTGCGTGGTGCGGGGTATGCCTTGGGGTGATCCCAATTCGCATCGACCAGACACCGGGGATCCGCTCTTCATCTGGCCAGAAATATCCCGGGGGAGTCCCTGCCTGCAGGGACGGGGGCAGAGCCCCCGGTTTGTCCAGCCCCAGGGGTCATCGGGGCAGTGGATCTTCGGGCTGGGCCTTGGTTGACATCCAGTCACGAAATTTGATTAACGCGGGGGCATCGGCCTTGTTTTCAGGCCAGACCAGGAAATAGGCCCCCTCGCTCTCAACGGCTTCGCTGTGCAGGGCGATCAACCGCCCTGTGGCCAGATCCTGTTCCACCAGATATTCAGGCATCAACGCCACGCCAAGCCCGTGCAAGGCGGCTTGGGTGATGGTTGCAAACTGGTCGTACAACGTCCCGGAGAGGTCCACATCACCCGTCAGCCCCTGTTTGTGAAACCAGTCTCGCCAGGCATGCGGACGGGTTTGAATATGCAGCAACGGCAGGGACAGAATATCCGCAGGTGTTGTCAGCCGACGCTCCCCCAACAGCCCCGGCGCACAGACCGGGATGACTTGCTCATTGCGCAATAGCATCGACTGAGTGCCCGGCCACATCGCATCCCCAAAATGGATCGCAGCATCAAACCCGTCAGAGGCAAAGCTGAACGGCACCAGACGGGTGGTCATGTTGATGGTTACATCCGGGTGCAATCGGGCGAATTCCGGTAGCCGTGGCATCAGCCAGCGCATTCCGAATGTGGGCAGGATTGCCAGGTTCAAGGTTCCGGCCAACGGCGCGGCCTGTAACCGCAGGGACGCTTGGGCGATCTGGTTCAACGCCTGGCGAATTTCGGTGACATAGTCCCGCGCCGCAGGGGTAAGCGACAGCCGTTTGCGGTCGCGCTGGATCAATGTGGTGTCCAGCTGTTCTTCGAGCGATTGCAGCTGGCGGCTGACTGCGCTTTGGGTCAGGGACATTTCTTCGGCCACAGCCGATGCGCTGCCCAATCTGTCCAGCGCCTCAAGCGCGCGCAGCGCGGAAATTGATGGGGTAAAACGGCGCGGTGCAATCATCATGTATTCCGGATTCTCATGAACTCATGTGAAATAGGCGATTTTCTTTGCTCTTTGCTCATAGTATGTCCAGTCCAAATTGGCAAATTCAAGGGCTGACATCATGACCGAAGCTTCGAAACCTGCACTGCGCGCCAAAGACGCCCCCGATCTGGGTCGTTTCAACTGGGAAGACGCGCTGCGTCTGGACGACCAGCTGAGCGAAGAAGAGCGCATGATCGCCGAGTCCGCCCGCGCCTATGCACAGGAAAAACTGCAAACCCGTGTGACCGAGGCCTACGCCAATGAACACACTGACCCGGACATCTTTCGCGAGATGGGGGAGATGGGCCTGCTGGGCACCACAATCCCCGAGGAGTACGGTGGGTTGGGGTCAAACTATGTGTCCTACGGTCTGGTGGCGCGCGAAGTTGAACGTGTCGACAGCGGCTATCGGTCGATGATGTCGGTCCAGTCTTCGCTGGTGATGTATCCGATCTATGCCTACGGCAGCGAAGAACAGCGCCAGAAATATCTGCCAAAACTGGCAAGCGGCGAATGGATCGGGTGTTTCGGACTCACCGAACCAGATGCCGGATCCGACCCGGCCAGCATGAAGACCCGCGCGGAAAAGACCGATGGTGGCTATCGGCTGACCGGATCAAAGATGTGGATTTCGAATGCGCCAATTGCGGATGTCTTTGTTGTTTGGGCCAAATCCGAAGCCCACGGCGGTAAAATTCGTGGCTTTGTCCTGGACAAGGGCACCAAGGGGCTGAGCGCGCCCAAGATCGAAAACAAGGCGTCCTTGCGCGCCTCGATCACCGGGGAAATCGTTCTGGACAGCGTCGAAGTTGGCGAAGAAGCGCTGCTGCCGCATGTGCAGGGGCTGAAAGGTCCATTCGGCTGCTTGAACCGGGCGCGCTATGGCATCGCCTGGGGGGCCATGGGCGCTGCCGAGGCCTGCTGGCACGCCGCCCGTCAATATGGTCTAGACCGCAAACAGTTCGATCGCCCATTGGCCAACACCCAGTTGTTTCAACTGAAACTCGCAAACATGCAGACTGAAATCACCCTGGGTCTGCAGGCTGCATTGCGCGTCGGGCGTCTGATGGATCAGGCCAATGCCGCGCCCGAGATGATTTCGATCATCAAGCGCAACAACTGTGGCAAGGCGCTGGAAATCGCGCGCCACGCCCGCGACATGCACGGCGGGAATGGCATCAGCCTGGAATTCAATGTCATCCGTCACATGGTGAACCTGGAAACGGTCAATACCTATGAGGGCACGCATGACGTGCATGCGCTGATCCTGGGCCGCGCACAAACAGGATTGCAGGCGTTCTATTAAGCCCTGGTTTCCACGCTGACAAACCAAGCCGGGCCACCCCGATGGTCCGGCTTTTTTGTGTCCTGGTCTTATCCAGCCTGATTGAGTTCGGACAAAAGAAGGCTGGAAGTGACGACCTCTGCGGGCCCAGGCGTCTATCGCCATTTCCGTCGTTGAACCCTGGCCATACTTTGGGAGGACATTCTGGACGCCCTGCAAATGATCGACAGGATCGTCAGCCGCGCCCATCATCAGGCAGCTGGCTCCACAGGGGGGCTGCGTAGCAGGGTTTTGGCTATGAGAACTGAGATCACGTCGGGCCAAACATCCGATACCTGAGGTTCGATCTTGTCATGGACGACAATCTACCGGAGCCCAGCGCGCTGCTGGCGGATCGTGGCCATGACACTGACCATACTCGGAACAACATGGATAAACGCGATATCCTAATTCAGATCCCAATGCGCAAGACTTGCAATATGCGCCTTGGTGTAGATCACATGCTTTACCGGTTGCGCAACACGGTTGAGCGGTGCCTCAACAAGCTCAAGAAAGTTCGGCCGTGGCAACCCGCTTCGACAAGACTGTTGAATGCTTCCTGGGCGTCATCGACATCGCATCACTCCGCCTTTGGATACGCCATTTGCCAACAGGGCCTAGTAGCGAACACTCCAAACCAAAATTTCGTCGCGGTGGCGACCCCGTGGCGATTGAATAGGAATATGGTCAAGGTCTGAAAGCAAAAAAGCCCTCTAAGGGACTAACCTTAAAGGGCTTTTTATGGCTCCGGCGGTAGGGATCGAACCTACGACCAATTGATTAACAGTCAACTGCTCTACCGCTGAGCTACGCCGGAACGGTGCGCGTTCTATAGCTTGGGTTTTGGGGTGCGTCCAGAGGGGAAATAATGATTTTTTCCATTTTTCACCCACACCTGTGACAGGCGTGTTTAAACCCTTTGAAATGTTGATTTGGCAGACAGTGGACCATGAGGTTTAACAAGGGTTCGACCCGTCAGATCGACCAAATGCGCGAGCACATTGCGTTCGGCGGCACCCATCAGGGCAGCGGGGGTTTCCAGGTATATCTGCTCGGCCAGGGCACGGGCTGTGGCTGGACCGCCGTCAAGGGCATCGATGATGGCCGCTTCGCGAGACAGGCGATGTGTGATCAACCAGTCCAACCGTTCCATCGGGTCGCTGACTGGGGCACCGTGCCCGGCATGAAAGACCGACCAGTCTCGGCCACGCAGGCGATTGCATGAGGTCATGAAATCGGTCAAATCGCCTTCGGGGGGCGAGACAAGCGAGCTGGCCCAACCCATCACGTGATCGCCGGTAAAACAGACGTCATTCCAACCCAATGCGATGTGATTGCCCAAATGACCAGGCGTATGGATCACCTCCAGGGTCCAACCATCGCCCTGGATCAGATCGCCATCTGTGACAACCTGATCGGGTAAAAAGTCGTGGTCCACACCTTCTCCGCCAGCCACAAGGCCAGAGGCCGCGAGCTTTTGCATCACCACGCTGCGCCCGGCCTGGGCATCACCAAAAGCCAGGATGGGCGCGCCCGTGGCCTGAGACAATCTGCGCGCCAGGGGGGAATGGTCCAGATGGGAATGGGTGACCACGATATGGGAAATGCTCTGTCCGGGTTCCACTGCGGCCAGCAGCGCCTGTAGATGTGGGTCACTGTCGGGACCCGGATCAATGACGGCCAACTGTCGGGTGCCCAGCAGATAACTGTTGGTGCCTCGATAGGTCATTGGGGATGGGTTGGGGGCCAGCACGCGGCGCAAACCGGGGGCCAAGGTTTCAGGCAGACCGGGAACCGGGTTAAAGTCATCGGGCGGCTGCGTCATGTCTAATGTCCTGTTGCGTCTTGCGAATCTGACCTGTGCTGTATTCACACCACTGATCTGGCACTATAGGCTTAGCGCATGTTTTTCCATTGGCTCAAACAATATATGCCGCGCAGCCTGTATGGGCGGGCCGCATTGATCATGGTGTTGCCGATTGTGGTTTTGCAATTGGTTGTTTCAGTTGTGTTTTTGCAAAGGCACCTGGAGGACGTGACCGTCCAGATGACCCGCACGATGGTCCGCGAGGTGCGGCTTGTCGCGCAGCAGGCGGATCCGTCGCAGACGTCGCAGCAAATGGTGGCCCGGGCACAGCCCATTCTGGATGTGTTGAATATGGGGTTGCGCGATGTCGAGCCGGACGAAGCCCCGTTCACAGACGACATCGGTTTGATTGATTATTCCGGGCACGTGGTTGCCGACACACTCTATCAGGTGTTTCCAGAAACGCTCGCGGTTCAGTTTGCGGACAACAGGGTGGTGCGGCTGGTGTTTCAGTCACAGATCGGGCCAATGGCCATAACGTTTGACCGGCGCCGGGTGACGGCGGCGGCACCGCATCAGTTGATCGTGACCATGTTGTTCTTTGGCATGTTGATGACGGTGATCGCCTTTTTGTACATGCGCAATCAGCTGCGCCCGATCAAACGTCTGGCCGAAGCGGCGCAAGCCTTTGGTCGGGGCCGTGTCGAGCCGTATTGGCCAACTGGTGCGACCGAAGTCCGGATCGCCGGCAGCGCGTTCCTGGACATGCGGGCCCGAATTGAACGTCAGATCGAACAACGCACCATGATGCTGTCAGGGGTCAGCCATGATCTGCGCACCCCCTTGACCCGGTTGCGGTTGGGATTGGCCATGATTGACGAAGAAGATGCCGAGCCGCTGTTGCAGGATGTGGATGACATGCAGCGTCTGCTGGATGCATTTTTGGATTTCTCACGTGGGGCAGGTCAGGGCACACCCGAAACGATTGCCCCGGACGTGTTTCTGCGTCGCGCGGTCGAGGATGCCAAACGGGAAGGCAAGCTGGTCGAACTGGGAGAGTGCCAAGGAACAGGCGACATCAAACTGCACCCGACGGCCATGCGCAGGGCGGTTGATAACCTGATCGGCAATGCGGTGCGTTATGGAAACCGTGCAAAGGTGTCTTATGTCCTGTCGGACAAATCCCTGCGGATCCGGGTCGAGGATGACGGACCTGGGATCCCGGCCGATCTGCGGGGCGATGCGATCAAACCCTTTACCCGGCTGGATCCAGCGCGCAATCAGAACCAGGGCAGCGGCGTTGGTCTGGGGCTTGCCATCGTGGCCGATATCGCCCGGGCCCACGGCGGCACTCTCAGATTGGGAGAAAGCCGCGAGCTGGGCGGATTGCAGGCAGACATCGTGATTGCCCGGTAACTCCGGTCAGGTCGTCAGCCCCCGAGATGGCGGGTTGATATTGACGGGCCGATATCCGGGGTGGCCGCGCTGGCGGGCATAAACGCTGTCATCAATCGTGTGATCGGCGGGGATGGCTCGGGGCTCCTGCATCGGCAAATACCAGAGCGGGCCACATTTTCGGCGTGGCCAATGACGCCGTTCGCGGGTCTTGAGGATCAGGTATTCCAAAGGCAACCAGCCGGCGGCCATCGAATTGTGGATCGGGGCCAGCGCATAGGGGTTATGCCAGGGGGCGTTGGCATCGGTGTCCGCTTTTGGCAGGGCGTGGACCAGATGATCTTCGCGGAATTTGCGGTTCAGGCGAAGGTGCCGACTGGGCTCTGGCGCGGCAACGTCATCGCATACGGCGTCTTCGTGATCGGCCTGAATTTCGGCCTGTTTGAGAGCGTCCAACATCCAGCTGAGCGTCAGCTTGCCGATTTCGGCGTTTTGACCCGTGCTGCCGCCAATGTCGCTGTGATATCCTGGGAACCAGCGTTGTTCGACATATTGTTTGCGCTTGTGCGCCGCATGGCGAAACCGGTTCGGGTAATAGTCGGTGGGTTTCCACGGCAGGGGGCGAAACATCGACCTTTTTTCATCCACCGCCAACGCATGCAGCACGATGCGCACCGACGGGTTGTGCACGACATTGGCGTGGGTCGCCAGTTCAAATACCGAACCAATGTCGGCCAAGGTCTTGATCGGGTTTGGAAATCGGATCATCGACGCAACTGTATCGAACAACCCTATCGCCCGAATCGGGACATTGGGCCGTGGACGCAAGACCCGGACATAGGCCCGCAAACGGGCAAATGTCACAGCGTCGTCCGCATCGCGTTTGGATTCTGTTACCGCGCGATAGGCCCGAAAGGCTTCGGTTACCAGATGCAGGCGTTCCGGGGCCAACAGGCCAAAATTGTGCAGAAATCCCAAAAGAACCCGCGACGCATAAGCGCCGCGCGAAAATCCGAACACATAGATCTGGTCCGCCTCGGGAAAGCCCGTTTGGGTGCCGTCCCGATAATGACGGGCGAGAAAGGAATAAGCCTCGAGCACATCGTTTTCCAACCCTCGGCCAAACGCCTGTCCAGCCAGCGCCTTGAGGTTGCGGACCAGCGCGGAATCAATCAACCGCGGACCTTCGAGAGTGCCAACGCCAGGGACATAGTGTTTCAGTTGGGTGCTGTCATCCCGCACACCGGTGTACAGTTTGAGGACATTGCTGTCCGTCGCCCCGATTTCGTTACCAGTGCCATCAAAACAAATAATAATTTTGCGCGGTGCCATCCCAATACCCCAAACGAAGAATACTGTCAGTATGGCACGAAATACATGAAACAATAGGGATAATTACCTGCCCCGAGCACAGGGATCGGGGCAGGTGGGAGGATCGGGATCAGCCGCGGCGACGGCGACGACGTCCGCCACCGGCCTCGCCATCCCCACCGCCGGTGTTGAAGTTCACCTGAGGCAGCGTCACCACCTCGGCGAGGATCGGAAAGGGTTCTGCCGAATTCGGCAGCGCCGAAGCATTGACGAAATGTTCCTGAAAACGTGGCTCAACCGCGGTTTCGATTTTTTCGATCTGGCGTACGGTCTCTTCGATCTCTCCGCGCGCCTTGGTGTTGAGCAGGGCAATCCGTGCACCCGTTCCGGCGGCGTTCCCTGCCGATGTCACCTTGTCCAATTCACAATCGGGGATCATGCCCAGAACCATGGCATGTTTGGCGCTGATATGGGCCCCAAAGGCCCCGGCCAGCACCACCCGGTCCACATTCTGAACATCGAATTTATCCATCAACAGACGTGCACCGGAATACAACGCCGCCTTGGCCATTTGAATGGCGCGGATGTCGGGGTTGGTCACGGTGATGGTTGGACCACCTTCGGCAGATCCATCCCACAGCAGATAGGCATTGGTGCGCCCGTCCTGAACACAGCGCGGCGTCCCGACCTGTTCGGCTGATCCGATCAGACCGCTGGCATCGACGATCCCGGCCATGCGCATTTCGGCGATAACCTCGATAATGCCCGAGCCACAGATACCGCTGATGCCGGTGGTGGCAATGGCCTGATCAAATCCGTCTTCGTCCGACCAGATGTCCGAACCGATGACCCGGAACCGCGGCTCCTTGGTTTCGGGGTTGATTTCGACCCGTTCGATGGCACCCGGTGCCGCACGCTGGCCGCTGGAGATCTGTGCGCCCTCAAAAGCCGGGCCAGTGGGCGATGAACAGGCCAGCACCTTGTTCTTGTTGCCCAGCAGGATTTCGGCATTGGTGCCCACGTCGACGACCAAAACCAAGTCTTCGGATTTATCCGGTGCCTCGGACAACGCCACCGCAGCGGCATCCGCCCCCACGTGTCCTGCGATGCAAGGCAGCAAATAGACGCGGGCGGCCGGGTGGATGTTCAGGTCCAGCTCCACCGCGCGCAGCGACAGCGCATTCGACGTGGCCAATGCAAACGGTGCCTGACCCAATTCGAACGGATCAATCCCAAGGAACAGATGATGCATGACCGGGTTGCACACAAACACCGCATCCACGATCAGCGCCTTGTCAATCTCGGCCTCAGAAGCGATTTGAACAAACAGCGCATTCATGCCTTCGCGCACGGCGTTGGTCATCTCCTGATCACCGCCCTTGTTCATCATCGAATAACTGACCCGGCTCATGAGATCTTCGCCAAAGCGGATCTGTGGGTTCATGATACCGCTGGAGGCCACGACCTCGCCGGTTTGCAGATCGCACAGATGCGCCGCGATGGTTGTCGACCCCAGGTCAACCGCCAACCCGTAGATCGAACCTTCGTAATAGCCGGGCCAGATGTGCATGATCTTGGGCGGGTGATTGTCATCACCCAGATGCACGGCCACGGTGACCTTCCAGCCGCCCTTGCGCAGGATCGGCTGCATACATTGCAGGATGTGCAGATCGGTCTGCACGTTTTTCAGTTCCCACTGAACGTCCAGCGCTTCGATCAGACGTTCCATATCGCCCGACGGTTTGTGCATGTCGGGTTCTTCGACCTCGACATAGAACAGACGGGTGGACGGGTTCATGATGATGTCGCGCGCCTCAGCGCGTTTGCGCACCACCTGACGGTGAACCTGGCTTTCTGGAGGGACGTCGATGACCACATCGCCTTCGACTTTGGCCTGACAGCCCAGACGGCGGCCATCAATCAGCCCACGCTTGTCCTTGTAACGCTGTTCAACCTTGTTCCATTCGCTCAGCGCGTCGTCCTGTACGGTGACGCCGTGTTTGGAAAATTCGCCATAGGACGGGGTGATCTGACATTTCGAGCAGATGCCGCGGCCGCCGCAAACGGAATCGAGATCGACTCCCAATTGGCGGGCTGCTGTCAGGACCGGGGTGCCGACAGGAAAATGCCCGCGCTTGCCGGACGGGGTGAATACGACGAGGGGATCGGTGGTCATTCGTCTGCCTTCTTTTTTGCGCGTGTTGCGCGAACAATATGGTGTTGCGCAAAAAGGAAAAGGCAGTCGGCGTCACTTTCTGGTTCGTGGGCGGCATTTGTGCAGAAAACTTGTGGATCAAATGTGCCTTTGCCGAGTGAAACCAGATGGGAAAGGCGCTGAATCACGATAAGTGAACGGAATCAGCACCGGTGTTAACCTTTGGGGCCGTGGTTTCGAAAAACACCGGAAAATTGCTGGAGTCACGCCCAATTCTGAACAGATTTCAGGAGCCATTTGGCACCATTGTCGAAGTGATTTTTGTAAAGGGTTCAATACATGGATTTTGGTTTTGATGTATCGGCGGCGGCTGCGGGTGTGTCCCAGGCGTCCGATGGGGTTTCAGGAAAATTCACTGTTATTATGATCATTGCCGCGGTTGGTATGCTGGGGCGCTCCTTGTTCGTGGCTTTTGGCTCTAGTCTGAGAATATCCAACCCACTCAAAGCTTTGTCAGGTATTGCAATGATTTTGGCGGCATTCGTCATCATGTTCGGTGGTATGGTTCTGGTCGGCAAAGGCCAAAGTATGTTGTTGATGGTACAACGCAATGTCGTCGATCCTTTTGTGGTTTCGGTACTGGATCGTGACAGCTGTGATCTGCATAGTGGTGCCTATTGCGTTATCGTGTTTGAACAAGACCGGGAACGTGTGGTGAATTGGCATGACCACCGGGTCGATATGTTTGCACTGGTCAACCCGCCCAGCGGCTCTGTGTTCCATACCGAACGTCCCCGCAGTCGGCCGCAGATCATTGTTCAGGGTGACGAGGCGGAAACTACACAACCGATATTCTGACGATCTGTCACGTTCGGGCGCAAAATAAGCCTCAAACAACCCTTTCCCCTGCTTTCGATCCATGCGATAGGGTGGCCGCCAAACGGGGCTATGCATGGGGATGACAAATGCAGATTCGTGAGGCGTTTACCTTTGATGATGTTTTGCTGGTGCCAGGGGCATCTGACGTGCTGCCAAGCACGGCGGATACGCGCACCAATGTGACGCAGTCGATTTCGTTGAACATCCCGCTGCTCAGCTCGGCGATGGACACCGTAACCGAAGCGCGCATGGCCATCGCAATGGCCCAGGCAGGCGGTATGGGCGTGATTCACAAGAACCTGGATGCCGACGAGCAGGCACGCCAGGTGCGCCGGGTCAAACGGTTTGAATCGGGGATTGTTTACAACCCGATCACCCTGACTGCGGATCAGACCCTGGCCGATGCCAAGGCGCTGCAGGAACGCTACCGCGTCACCGGCTTCCCGGTGGTGGACAGCGCAGGCCGGGTCGTCGGCATCGTGACCAACCGCGACATGCGTTTTGCCAGCGATGACAATACCCCGGTCAGTGTGATGATGACATCGGACAATCTGGCGATGTTGCAGGAACCGGCCGAGCTCGAAGAAGCCAAGTCGATGATGCGGGCACGCCGGATCGAAAAGCTGCTGGTGGTTGATGGTCAGGGCAAGCTGACCGGCCTGTTGACGCTGAAAGATACCGAACAGGCCGTGCTGAACCCCACCGCCTGCAAGGATGATCTGGGTCGGTTGCGGGTCGCGGCGGCTTCCTCTGTCGGTGACAGCGGATTTGCCCGGTCCGAGGCGCTGATTGATGCGGGTGTGGATATCGTGGTGGTCGACACTGCGCACGGCCATTCCGCAGGCGTGATCGAAGCAGTGAAACGGATCAAATCCCAATCCAATGCGGTCCAGGTGATTGCGGGTAACGTCGCCACAGGCGAAGCCACCCGTGCGCTGATCGATGCGGGCGCGGACGCGATCAAGGTTGGTATTGGACCTGGATCCATCTGTACCACCCGTATGGTGGCGGGTGTGGGCGTGCCCCAGCTGACTGCGATCATGGATTGCGCGGCTGCGGCCGGAAATGTCCCTGTGATCGCTGACGGGGGCATCAAATTCTCGGGCGACTTTGCCAAGGCCATCGCCGCTGGTGCATCCTGTGCCATGGTCGGGTCGATGATCGCCGGGACTGATGAATCCCCGGGTGAAGTCATCCTGTATCAGGGCCGGTCTTTCAAATCCTATCGTGGCATGGGCAGCTTGGGGGCCATGGCGCGGGGGTCGGCGGATCGCTACTTCCAAAAGGACGCGGCCAGCGACAAGCTGGTGCCCGAAGGGATCGAAGGGCAGGTGCCTTACAAAGGTGCGGCCAGCGCCGTGATTCACCAATTGGTAGGCGGCCTGCGTGCGGCGATGGGCTATACCGGCTGTGCCACTGTTGCCGAAATGCGCTCGAACTGTCAGTTCGTGAAAATCACCGGTGCTGGTCTGACCGAAAGCCATGTGCATGACGTCCAGATCACCCGCGAAAGCCCGAACTACCGGATCGGATAAACACGGGTGCGTGGCTGATGTGGGAAAGACCCCGCATCAGCCAAAGCGCGCAATGGATCATGACTGTCTCGGCCAATCTGATGCAAAACAGATGGTGTTTGACCGTGACTGATACAGTTTGGTGCCTGTGCTCGAATTTGATGTTGAACAGAGAAAGTGTCGTTATACGCAAAAATTCATTGTGTTCTTGATTGGTTCTTCGGGATTTGGTGTAATCGGTTTCAAAACGGGAGGCAAACTTGGGCAGTTTCTATGAATTCTTTGCAGGCGGCGGGATGGCGCGTGCAGGATTGGGGGCTGGCTGGGATTGTCTGCTTGCCAATGACTTTGATCGAAAAAAAGGGGCCACCTACGCCAAGAACTGGGGCGACGATCATCTGGTCGTCGATGACATCCGCAATATTGCGCCCGATGACATGCGGGGGACCCCGGATCTGGTTTGGGGGTCGTTTCCCTGTCAGGATTTGTCTTTGGCCGGGGGCGGCGCAGGTTTGCGAGGTGACAGGTCAGGTACCTTCTGGCCGTTCATTCATCACATCCAAGTTCTAAAGGACGAAGGGCGGGAGCCCTCGATCATTGCCCTGGAAAATGTTCTTGGGACGTTGACGTCTCATAAGGGCAAGGATTTCAACACCATCTGCGAGGCTCTTTCAAACCTAGGGTACAAATTCGGGGCAATCGTTGCGGATGCGGCGCATTTCATTCCCCAGTCCCGGCCCAGATTGTTTATCGTTGCAGTTCGGGACGGGCTTGGGGTGCCGGGTCTTGTTGCGTCCGAGGGGCCGATGGCACCTTGGCACACAAGGGGGCTGAGGAATGCGTTCGAACGTCTTTCAGACGAGCTGAAAGCAAATTGGTTGTGGTGGAGAATGCCTACACCACCGAAACGCAACGCAAAGTTCGCGGATCTTGTCGAAGACAATCCGACGTCTGTCAAATGGCACACCTCTTCTGAAACCACCGCCCTGCTGTCGATGATGTCAGAAGTGAACCTGGCCAAGGTCGAAACCGCAAAGGCGGCGGGCGTGAAAATGGTTGGAACAATCTACAAGAGAACCAGGCACGAACATGGGATCAAAGTCCAACGGGCCGAAATCCGATTTGACGAGATTGCAGGGTGTTTGAGAACGCCAGCAGGCGGATCTTCGCGACAATTGATCATGGTGGTCGATGGCGACAAAATCCGATCCCGGCTCATCTCTACACGAGAAACTGCACGCTTGATGGGGCTTGATGACAGCTATGCGCTCCCCGATCGCTATAACGAGGCATATCACCTGACCGGTGATGGCGTGGCTGTTCCAGTCGTGCGATACATTGCTCAACATCTGTTCGAAAAGATACTCATGGAAAAAGAAGCGACCAAGAGGCGAGCAAAAGCGTGAGCGAAATCCCCTGCGAAAAGAACGAAGAGCTACGACAGAAAATCCTGGAGTTTGCCGAGGTTCTGAAAACCGAGTCACACAAACTCGGTGATCATGGTTTGGATGAAAAAGATTTCTATCAGTCAGGCCTTTTTCGTGGGACGATTGAAAGGATCAGAGGGCAGTTTTCTGCTTCGATGAAAGAGAAACGCGATTTTGTGGCGTTGATACTTGGCCACATGGAGACCCGTGGCTTTATCGCAGGGTGGGGCTCGGCAGGCGAATCCAACAGGCATGACTATTTTGTTGAACTCAATACAGGTCGGACGGCCATCATCGAGTTGAAAGGCTGCCTGGACGGAAACAACACGAACATTTTTGAACGCCCGCCTCATGCGGATGAATTCATAATCTGGAGCGTTTGCAGCAATCCTGGAGCCGATCCCAGACACAATGTCTGGTCGGGTATCCATACACGATTGAGCGCCGAAATGATCGACCGCAACCAGAGAATTGATGGGCTCGTGGTTTGGGATTGGATCTGCGGGACAAGCGCCAGGCCATGTCCAAAAATCAGTGCCGATGAAACCCGATTGACAGATGTCGGGCGATACCGGATTCCTCCGCCGTGTATCTACCTGTTTCCAGGAACCGTCCCCAGTCCCAGGAACAATCCCAAGCCACGGGTCAATGGGATTGATGATGTGGGGATCTTGAAGGCAATGCACGATTGTTTTGGTGGCGCTGAGAGCGAGCTCAATCATGTTGAAATTGAAGTCGCATATCAGGGAGTTGATACCGTTCGGAAGACATCTATAAAACGTGGTGGAATTGTTCGTAAAACAACAGATCCAACGCCCATTAGACGGTCTTAGATTGTCAGGTCAGCTTGTGACACCGCCTGCTTGAATTGGTCGGGGTGTGGCGTTTCTAATGAGATGTTTGTCCTGGTCAGGAGCCTGCACGACGCGCAATTGGCAGACAAGCTGTTCGCCCTCCTTGGGGGGTGCGAGGTGTAAGCGGATGCTGTGGCGATACTCTAACAGCAACGTCAGGCCGCTCGCATTGACAATGGCGGCTATTGCGCACGACGGGCGGGCGCAAATCGATGCCGACGACCACGAAATGCAAACCTGCAATCCCCTTGAACGAGAGGCTTTTGCAGGCAGGCCGCCTGTAATTCTGCCCTTCACTATAAGTGCTCATTCGAATACTGATGCGCCCGTGAAAGGCAAAGTGATCGAGGCTTTGATGTGCTCTGATGCAAGCAACAAGGCGTTCGCCTTGGCATCACGGCGCAACATTTGGTGGTGATACGTGTGCATTGCGCGCGGATCATCCATGAAAGTCCGATCTACCACTTCGCCTAAACTGACCTGCCTGTCGCCACGCCGGCGTCAGGTCAAACACATTGGGGCACCGTCATGACACCGGCAGCACGTTTGCAGGCAGCAATCGAAATTCTGGACCAGATCCTGGATGGCAGCGCTGTGGAACAGGCATTGACGGGATGGGCGCGTCGCAGCCGATATGCCGGATCCAAGGACCGTGCCGCCGTGCGCGATCATGTTTTTTCCTCTGTGCGCCAAATGAATTCGCATGCTGCATTGGGGGGCGCGCGGACGGGCCGCGGCCTGATCCTGGGCGCGTTGCGCGCGGGCGGGGTGGACCCAGAGCCCCTGTTCACAGGGGAGCGGCATGCGCCTGCGGCCTTGAGCGAGGGCGAATTTGAGCGTGCCGTGCCGGATTTCCCTATTGTCGATCTCCCGGAATGGTTGTGGGGTGCGTTTCAAACCAGCCTGGGAGCGGACAAAGCCCATGATGCCGAACTGGCCTTGAGGGACCGTGCGCCGGTGTTTCTTCGGGTGAATTCGACCAAAGCGTCGGTTTCACATGCACAGGAGATTTTGGCCGAGGGCGGGATTGAAACCGTACCCCATCCCAGCGCCAGTACAGCGTTGATCGTCGAACGCGGCGAACGGGCAATCCGCAATTCCAGACCCTATCTGGATGGGTTGGTTGAACTCCAGGACGGGGCCAGCCAGGCCATTGTGGAACGAATGAACCTGCAAAACGGTATGCGCGTGCTCGACTATTGCGCCGGAGGCGGTGGCAAGACGCTGGCCATGGCGGCGGCGGCCCGGCTGGAACTGGTTGCACATGACGCGGCCGAGCAACGCCTAAGGGATCTTCCCGAACGCGCTAAACGGGCCGGTGCAAAGGTAAAAATTGCAAAAACTCATGATTTGAAGTCGATGGGGCGGTTTGATCTAGTGCTGTGCGATGCGCCCTGTTCCGGGTCGGGTTCCTGGCGGCGTGCGCCCGAAGGAAAATGGCGGCTTACCCCGGATCGGTTTGCTGAATTGCAGGACATCCAGGCGTCGATTCTGGCGGCCGCAGCGCAGTTGGTCAAACCGGGAGGTGTGTTGGGTTATGCAACCTGTTCGCTCTTGGTGCCCGAAAATTCGGCTCAGGTTGATCGGTTCTTGGACCATCACCCCGGATGGAGCGTGCATGACACGCATCAGTGGTTCCTTGATGAGGGTACGGATGGCTTTTTCCTCGCGCAGCTACAGGCACCTGCGGCTTGACACACGCAAGAGTTGAGTTGTACCGTCCTCCTGTGCTGGAATGCGAATTAAGCTGGGATTAACTCAAATCGCGCGAAATAGACGCCAGCGAATCCCCTGACGGAGTATCCTGGTGATCAGTCGAAACAGCTCTCCCATTCCGGGTCGGAATGCCACGGCACCAGAACATGCGCGTCTGGCAGCTGTTTTGGTGATGAGCGCAATGTTGGCAGCAGCGGGATTTGCCTTTGATATGCCGGTTCTAGCAGAACGGGGGGTATTGGCGGCGTCGCTGACTTTGGTGTTGGTGGCTATTGGGGTCACCTGGCGCACACGGATTCAGACCCGGGCCCGAAACCTTGCGACCGACCTGCTGACTCAATTTATTGAAAAAGACGCGGTTCCCAGCTTTGTCACAGATGAAGATGGGGCAATTCAGGCCTGCAACATGTCCGCCGATTTGCGGTTTCAGCAGACCAAAAGCGATACATTGGCTGGGTCGTTGCGTGCGGTTCTGTCCAATCCAACGGCGATTCTGTACCGGCTGCAGTGCCGGGCCAAGCTGGACGGCGCTGCGCGCGAAGATGTGGTAACCAGGCGGGGGCATGTGCGGCTGGCCGTGCACCAATTGGGTGAAACCGGTTTTCTGTGGCGCGTCGAAGATATGCCTGAAAAACCGCATCATGGACGTGGCCCCGAAGCCATGCCCGTGCCGATGGTCACTGTGGGGCGGTCGGGGACGGTTCTGTTCATGAATGACGCGGCGCGCACCCTGGTCGGTCAGCGCGTCAAATCGTTAAAGGCACTGTTCGCGACCCTGCCGGTGCAACCGGGACGGGTCAACACACTGACGACGGCCTCCGGACCGACGCAGGTCTTTGCCATGGAGGTCGCGACGTCTGTGGGGCGCCAGGAGTTGTTTTTTCTCCCGGTTCGAGAAACCCCCTCAAAATCCAGAATTACCGACTTTGAAACACTGCCGGTCCCGTTGCTCAGAGTGAACGCCAAAGGAGAGATCCTTGCCGCCAATACAATGGCGGCGACAATGTTGGGTCAGACGTATCGCACTGGCATGATGATTGGCGAGGTCATGGAGGGACTGGGGCGTCCCCTGGAGGATTGGCTGACGGACACAATCGCAGGGTCGGCCGTCCAGAAGTCTGAATTTCTGCGGCTCAAGCGGCGCGACAAAGAGGTTTTTGTCCAGGTAACGCTCAGCCGGGTGCCGGACGAAGACCGCCGCGAGCTGATCGCGGTCCTGAATGATGCGACCGAGCTCAAGACCCTGGAAGCACAATTTGTCCAAAGTCAGAAAATGCAGGCGATCGGTCAACTTGCAGGCGGTGTTGCGCATGACTTCAACAATCTGCTAACAGCGATTTCGGGCCATTGCGACCTGCTTTTGCTGCGACACGATCAGGGGGATCCCGACTTTGGTGACCTGATTCAGATCAACGAGAACGCCAACAGGGCAGCGGCGTTGGTCAGCCAGTTGCTCGCATTTTCGCGCAAACAGACATTGCGCCCCGAAACCCTGGATCTGCGCGATACCCTGTCCGACCTCACGCATCTTCTTAACCGTCTTGTCGGTGAAAAAGTGACGCTGACGCTCAGTCATGATCCGGTTCTCAGCCCGATCCGCGCCGACAAACGGCAATTGGAACAGGTGTTGATGAACCTTGTTGTTAATGCCCGAGATGCCATGCCCAACGGCGGCGAAATCCGAATTCAAACCGAAGTCGTCCATCTGGATGCCCCGCTGGAGCGGGACCGCGCCACGGTGCCGTCCGGGGAATACGTCGTGGTCAAGGTCAGTGACGAAGGAATGGGGATCGAAGCGGATAATCTTCAGAAAATCTTTGAACCGTTTTTCACGACCAAGCGGACCGGAGAGGGGACGGGGCTTGGTCTGTCCACCGCCTATGGCATCATAAAGCAAACTGGCGGGTTTATCTTTGTGGATTCGGTGCCGGGCAGCGGCACACAGTTTACCCTGTTCTTTCCATGTCATGATTTGGAACCCCATGCCCCCAAGCCGATGCCGAAATCCAGCGTCGTCACGACCCCGGTCGCAGGGGATGGTGTTGTGCTGCTGGTCGAAGACGAGGCACCGGTGCGTGCGTTTGCCTCGCGTGCGCTCAGGCTGAGGGGGTATACGGTTCTGGAAGCTGAATCTGCCGAAGACGCCCTGAAAACCCTTGAGGATCAAAACCTGTCCGTGGACGTTTTTGTCACCGATGTCGTCATGCCGGGGATGGATGGTCCCAGTTGGGTTCGGGAAGCGTTGAAAGTGCGCCCTGATGTGCGGGTTGTCTTTGTGTCGGGATACGCCGAAGGGGCATTTGGTGATGCGAAACCGGAAATTCCAAACTCCGTATTCCTGCCGAAACCGTTTTCCCTCACACAGCTCACCGAAACGGTTTTTGAGCAGATGCACTGACGACGACGGCTTAGGGATCTGTTCCGGCAGGCCGGAGTCAGGAGATACTGTCGTACAAATCGAACTCCGCGGCGCGTTTGCGCCTCAGAATGGTTTCGATGTCCGGAGAAAGGGTCAGTTGGAAATCCGGAGATACATTTTCACGTTTCAGTTCGAACGATACATTCAAACGGTCTCGCAGAAAGCCATTCAGCTTGTCCGGGTCTTCGTATCGGAACAGTTGTGAAACCGCGGTGCCATTGGGCTGGGGGGCAAGAAACTTGGCCTGACTGCCGACATTTGCAAAGGGGGGACAATCGCCTTTGACATAGGCGCGGACAAATTCATCAAAGCTGACATCATGAGTCGAATTCGGCCGCCCCTTCATATAGGGGCGCCGCCGGTACCTGTACCAGCTGCCCAGCCAGCTGATCGGTTCGCGCATGACGGCAATGGTTTCCATCTGTGCGTTACAGACTTTGTCGAACATCGGCCGAATGAATCGATTGTACCGATAGACCGGTGCATGTTTCAAATCCGGAGGTTCGGAAATCACCATGTCGGCCCGATCTCTCAGGGCCGTGTGATAGGCCGTTGTCCCGGTTTTTGGAACACATAGGAATACAAGGCGCTCTTTATAAAAAACAAGCATTTAGCGGCGCTTCTCTCAGGGCTGACAGATCGAAAATCATCGTAAACCAATCTTTAACACTATCGGGCAAGAGTAAAGAAGATGAATTTTTCATTTGAAATGTTCTCTTTTTGATCTCATAAGGAACAAGAGGCGAACAAACCAGCGATTGCCGCTCGGGCTCGGCTGTGACAATAAGGAAGGTAACGGGATAATGGCGGATCTTTTGACCATGAGCAGCAAGAAGAACGAAGACAAGAAAAAGGCGCTGGATAGCGCTTTGGCCCAGATCGAACGGCAATTCGGCAAGGGATCAATCATGAAGCTGGGTGATGAGGGTGCGATTCAGGAAATCGAAGCCTCCTCGACCGGGTCGCTGGGATTGGATATTGCCCTGGGGATCGGCGGTCTGCCAATGGGGCGGATTATCGAAGTCTACGGGCCCGAGAGTTCGGGCAAGACCACGCTGACTCTGCATTGTGTGGCCGAACAACAGAAAAAGGGCGGCGTTTGTGCCTTTGTCGATGCGGAACATGCGTTGGATCCGCAATATGCCCGCAAGCTGGGTGTGGACATTGACGAATTGCTGATTTCACAGCCCGATACGGGTGAACAGGCGTTGGAAATCACCGATACGCTGGTTCGGTCCGGGGCGGTGAACATGGTTGTCGTCGACTCGGTCGCGGCGTTGACACCAAAGTCGGAACTTGAAGGCGATATGGGAGACAGCAGCGTGGGTGTCCAGGCCCGCCTGATGAGCCAGGCCATGCGCAAGCTGACCGGATCAATCAGCCGGTCGAATTGCATGGTGATCTTCATCAACCAGATCCGGATGAAGATCGGCGTTATGTTTGGCAGCCCGGAAACCACAACCGGCGGTAACGCGTTGAAATTTTATTCGTCGGTTCGTTTGGACATTCGCCGCATTGGTGCGCTCAAGGACCGGGATGAAGTGGTCGGCAATGCCACAAAGGTCAAAGTGGTCAAGAACAAGGTTGCTCCGCCGTTCCGTACCGTTGAATTCGACATTATGTATGGCGAAGGCATTTCTAAGATGGGTGAACTTCTGGATCTGGGGGTCACGGCAGGCGTTGTGAACAAATCGGGGTCCTGGTTCAGCTATGGCGATGAGCGGATCGGCCAGGGTCGTGAAAACGCCAAGAAATTTCTGCGTGAAAACTCTCAGGTGGCCTTTGAGATCGAAGACAAGATCCGTGCCTCTCATGGACTGGAGTTCGACCGGCCCGACAGTGACGGTGCCGACGATATTCTCGAGGCTTGATACCGTGCGGCTAAAGCGGGGCGGAAACCTCGCACACGCGTGACAACCCAGAAACCTTTGGAACCAGGCGACCCGGCAGGGCCGTCTGGTTTTGATTTTCGGGCCATGTCGCATTTGGAGGGACCTGTGCGCATGCGGGCGGTGGACAGGGGACGGGTGCGCCGCTAAACCTGTGCCGAACCGCCACATTTCCTGCCCGAGACGAGACCCAGAATGCCGACGCTCAATGACATCCGTTCAACCTTTCTGAACTATTTTGCCAAGCAAGGGCATGAAGTCGTTTCTTCCAGCCCGCTTGTTCCCCGTAATGATCCTACGCTGATGTTCGTCAATTCGGGGATGGTGCAGTTCAAAAACCTGTTCACCGGGGTGGAAACCCGGAACTATTCTCGCGCGACCACCGCGCAGAAGTGTGTGCGCGCAGGCGGCAAGCACAATGATCTGGACAACGTTGGCTACACAGCACGCCACCACACTTTCTTTGAAATGCTCGGCAATTTCTCGTTTGGCGATTATTTCAAACATGAGGCGATCCCCTTTGCCTGGGAGTTGATCACCAAGGAATACGGGATCGACAAGTCGCGTTTGTTGACCACGGTCTATCACACCGACGACGAAGCCTTTGAGATCTGGAAAAAGCTGGGTGTGCCCGAAGATCGGATCATCCGCATCGCGACGTCGGACAACTTTTGGCAGATGGGGCCGACCGGGCCCTGCGGACCCTGCACCGAGATTTTTTATGATCATGGCGATCATATTTGGGGTGGGCCTCCGGGATCGCCCGAGGAAGACGGGGATCGGTTCATCGAAATCTGGAACATCGTTTTCATGCAGAACGAACAGTTCGAAGATGGCTCGATGATCGACCTGGAAATGCAGTCGATTGATACCGGTATGGGGCTGGAGCGGATTGGGGCATTGCTGCAAGGCAGCCATGACAATTATGACACCGACCTGTTCAAATCCCTGATTGAGGCCAGCGCGCATGCTACCAGCGTTGATCCCTATGGTGACAAGAACGTGCACCATCGAGTGATTGCCGACCATCTGCGCTCGACGTCGTTTCTGATTGCCGATGGGGTGATGCCGTCAAATGACGGGCGTGGCTATGTGCTGCGTCGGATTATGCGGCGGGCCATGCGCCATGCGCATCTGTTGGGGGCCAAGGATCCCGTCATGCATCAACTGGTGCCTGCGCTGGTCCAACAAATGGGCGCACAGTACAAAGAGTTGGGCCAGGCCCAATCCTTGATCGAAGAGACGCTGCTGTTGGAGGAAACCCGGTTCAAACAGACTTTGGATCGCGGCCTGAAGCTTCTGGACGATGAGCTTGCCGGTCTGGCAGAAGACGCATCGCTGTCGGGTGAGGCGGCGTTCAAGCTGTATGATACATTTGGGTTCCCGTTGGATTTGACGCAGGACGCGCTGCGTGAAAAGGGGCGTGATGTAGACACCGACGGGTTCGATGCCGCCATGGCCGAGCAGAAGGCCAAGGCCCGCGCAGCCTGGTCTGGGTCGGGCGATGCAGCGGACAATGCGATCTGGTTTGATGTGTTGGATGCCGGTGGGGCGACGGATTTCCTGGGTTATGACACGGAAAAGGCCGAAGGTCAGATCCAAGCGCTGATCGTGGACGGGGCCAAGGTCGACAAGATCGAAACCGGGGTTTCGGGATGGGTCGTGGTCAACCAGACGCCGTTTTATGCGGAATCCGGGGGCCAGGTCGGTGACACAGGTGTGATACGCCGTCTGGACAATCGCGATGATGTCGCTTTGGTCGAGGACACCCGCAAATTTGCCGATGGCAAGGTCTTTGCCCATAAGGTGACTGTGGAACGTGGTACGCTGGCTATGGGCGAGCCGGTTGAATTGGAAGTGGACCACACGCGCCGCAGCGCCATCCGTGCGAACCACTCGGCCACGCATCTGTTGCACGAAGCATTGCGCGAGACGTTGGGCGATCACGTGGCACAGCGCGGGTCGTTGAATGCCCAAGACCGGTTGCGGTTCGATTTCAGCCACTCCAAAGCGCTGAGTGATGGGGAACTGGCCACGGTTGCGGCGGATGTGAACCGCTATATCCGGCAGAATTCGTCGGTTGAAACCCGGATCATGACACCGGATGACGCACGCGGAATCGGCGCACAGGCGTTGTTCGGTGAAAAATACGGTGACGAAGTGCGCGTCGTATCGATGGGGCGGGCCGAAACTGGCAAGGGGCAGGACGGCATGACCTGGTCGATCGAACTGTGTGGCGGTACCCATGTCAGGCAGACCGGCGATATCGGAACTTTTGTCCTGTTGGGCGACAGTGCCAGCAGTGCCGGTGTCCGCCGGATCGAGGCGCTGACCGGTGCCGCGGCGTTCGAACATCTGTCGACCGAGGCCGGACGGATGTCGGATGTGGCCGGTATGCTAAAGGCACAGCCGTCGGATGTGGTGGACCGTGTCAAGGGGCTGATGGATGAACGCAAGGCGCTTCAGAACGAAGTTGCGACCCTGCGCCGTGAGTTGGCGATGGCCGGTGGAGCCGGGCAGGGCGCGGGTCCCGAAGCGCGCGAAATTAACGGCGTAAAATTCCTGGCTCAGGTCTTGTCTGGCGTGTCGGGCAAGGACCTGCCAGCGTTGATTGACGAACACAAAGACCGCCTGGGATCGGGTGCCGTGCTGTTGATCGCCGACACCGGCGGCAAGGCAGCCGTTGCTGCCGGGGTGACCCAGGATTTGACCGGTACAGTGTCCGCCGTGGATCTGGTCAAGGCCGCAGTGGTCGAATTGGGCGGCAAGGGCGGCGGTGGCCGTCCTGATATGGCACAGGGCGGCGGCAAGGACGCGACAAATGCAAATGCAGCGATCAAAGCTGCTGAAATCGTTTTGGGAGGATAAGATATGGGCGCACTTTGGATCGCACATGTAACCGTAACGGATGCCGAGGCTTACGGAAAATATGCCGAGCTTGCCGGGCCCGCAGTGGCCAAGCACGGCGGAGAATTCATTGCCCGGGGTGGTCGGTTCGTTCAGCTCGAAGGCAAGGAACGCCCGCGCAATGTGGTTGCCAAATTCCCCAGCGTGGATGCTGCGGTCGATTGCTACAACTCTCCCGAATATCAGGACGCGCTGAGCCATGCGCGCGGAGCCTCTGAACGGGAACTGATGGTGGTTGAAACCACGGATTGATCCAATCCATCGAACCCGAGTAGCAAAATGGCCCGCCCAGAGATTGGCGGGCCATTTTCAATTAAATCAACCGCTTCAGTTGCAGTCTTTGTCCGCAATTTCCAATGTGCGATCCAGGATTTCGATCCCGGACATCAGATCCTCGTGCGAGATATTGAGCGGCGGTGTCAGGCGGATGACATTGGAGAAGAACGACAGGTACAGCCCGTTGTTCATCGCATACCCCATCATGTCGTTCATCGGTTTGGCCGCGTCGCCCTTGGCCGCAAAAGGCACCAGCGGTTCGCGCGTGGCGCGGTTTTTCACCAGCTCGATCCCGTTGAACATGCCTTTGCCCCGGATGTCTCCGATACAGGGGTGTTTCTCGGCCAGCTTGTGCAGTTCGGCCCGCAGTGTTTCACCCATGGCAGTGGCATGGGCCAGGGTGTCTTCCTCCTGCATGGCGCGGATGGCCGCAACACCGCTGGCACAGGCCAGGGGGTGACCGGCATAGGTCAGACCGCCAGGCAGGGGCGTATCGCGCAGCCAATTGTGGATCTCGGTCGAAACCGACATGGTGCCCAACGGCACATAGCCCGAATTGATGCCTTTGGCCGATGTGATGATGTCCGGCTGCACCCCCCAGTGGTTGACAGCAAACCATTTGCCGGTCCGTCCGAACCCGGCCATGACCTCGTCTGCGATCAACAGGATGCCATATTTTTCGCAGGTCGCCTTGATCGACTGCAGATACCCGTCGGGCGGGACAAGGATGCCATTGGTGCCCACGATCGGCTCCAGGATCACTGCCGCAACCGTGTTGGGGTTTTCATACATCAGTAGCTCTTCGAGATGCGGACCGCCCTGGGCCACGGGACATTTGGCCGGATCGGTATGCCCCGTGGGCAGCCGATAGACATAAGGGTCCAACATCCGGACAATTCCGGGCATGTCGGCGCGGGTCAGATGGTGGCGGGGGTCTCCGGTCAACGACAAAGCGCCACCGGTGGCACCGTGATAGCTGCGGTAGCGGGCGATGATCTTGGTTCGGCCCGTATAATGACGAGCGACGCGGATCGCGGTTTCATTGGCCGCCGATCCGCCGGTGGTGAAAAAGGTCGACGTGATATTGTCTGGCGTGATCTCATTCATGATCGCAGCCAATTCGCTGCGAACGTCCGACCCCATGGCCGGGCTAATATAACACAGCTTGTCAGCCTGATCCTTGATCGCTTGAATGATCTTGGGGTGCTGGTGACCCAGGTTGGCATTCACCAGCTGGCTTTGAAAATCGAGATACCGTTTGCCGTCGCTATCCCAGAACCAGGAGCCCTGCGCCCCGGTGATAACGCGGGGGTGACTGCCTTGTTTTGACCAGCTTTGCAGATAATGGTCGGCATGCATGTCGCGCACCCATTCCGGATCATGGGTTGGATAGGCGTTGGAAAGGTCATCCATGGTTCAGATTCCCATCTGTTTCGGGTTTGGGAGAAGGGTGAGGTCAGGCACCGTAAATTGCAACCGGCGCGCCGAGAGAGTCGAAATCAGGGCGCACACCCAGTCCGGGCGTGTCGGTGGCGAACAGCCGGCCATCCGCCGTGGTCGGTCCACCGACCCCTGTGTTGCGAGTGTTGTAGTTCATCAAATCCGTCGAATTGATCAACATTTCGGACGGCGTCGAAGCCGCAAAATGAGCGACAGCGGCGGTGGTAATCTGCCCGCCCCAGGTGTCTTCGCTGACCACCGGAATGCCGTGATCGACCAAAAAGTCACGAACCCTGCGGGCTTTGGACAATCCACCAAGGTTCGAAATCTTGAGACAACAGATTTCTGCCCCCCGGTCGTTGACGATGCGGCGCGCCATGTCGATTCCGGTGACACATTCGTCCAGCTTCATTGGCTGCTGGGCCACCCGGCGCACCTGCTGGCATTCCTCATATGTTCGACAGGGTTGTTCCAGGATAAAATCCAGATCGCGGGTGGCACGGGCGACCCGCAAGGCATTATCGACGCGCCAGCCCTGATTGGCATCAGCCATTGCCTTTTCCCCAGGTTTCAACAGCGGAACGGTGCTGCGGATCCGGTCGATATCGGTGACCCAGTCGCCGCCGACCTTGATCTGGAACTGGCGATATCCGGCCGCGCGGTGGTGTTCCATTTCAGCGATGGTTTCTTGCAACGGTTTTTGCGGGGCAACCCGATACATGGGCGCACCATCGGTCAGCTTGCCCCCCATGAGCATCCAAACCGGCTGTCCGCTGGCCTGACCCAGCAGATCCCAGAACGCCGCATCAAACGGAGCCTTGGCATAGCCATGTCCCTGAACGATGTGGTCCATCAGGCGTTCCATCCGCCCAACCTGTCGCGGGTCTTCGCCAATCAGCTGGGGGGCAACCAGCCGCGCCAATGCCGCGACCCCTTCGGAATGCGCAACCATGTAGTTTTCGCCACAGGGGGTGAATTCACCACATCCCTGCAGACCTGCGTCCGTGTCGATGACCACGACCGAAGCCGAAGCGGTGCTGATCGGATTGCCCGCGCCCCAAGTATAGGTGCCGCCAACATAGGGCAGGGGAGTTTTATAGATCCGAATTCGCGTGATCTTCATAATGGGTTCCTTCAGGGCGTCACAACTATGTTGCCAACATGCTGTTTCTGCAAAAAGATCTCTTGCGCGCGGGCCAGATCCTTGAGCCCGAAGGTTTCGGCCAGCAAAGGTTTCAGCGCGCCGGTTTCGATCATGCCCACAACCCGGTGCATGGTGCCCGGCGGACAGATGGTGGCACCGGTCAATTGCAGGTCCTTGTAAACCAGCTGGCGCAGATCGAATTCGGCCATTGGCCCGGCGATACACCCCGACGTTGAATAGCGCCCGCCCTGACGGAGCGCATTGATCAGCGCCATGAACATAGGGGCCCCAACCACATCCAGCGCAATGTCCACAGGGCCCTGGGCTGCGGTGCGGATTGCGGTCTCCAGATCGTCGGTGTTGCGATCGATCACAATCTCCGCGCCCAGATCGCGCAGCAGGTCGGCCTTGGTCAGGCTGGCGACTGCGATCACCCGGCATCCGCGCAGGCGGCACAGCTGGATCGCGGCTGATCCGACCCCGCCCGACGCCCCAGTGATCACAACCGTTTCGCCCGGGCGCGGCGTTGTCCGATTTACCAGGTTTTCAGCCGTTGTATAGGCACAGGGAAACGTGGCGAGTTCCGCGTCGGTGAGATCAGAGGTCACAGGCAACGCATTGGCGGCCCGTACCTTGGTGTATTCGGCGAAACCACCGTCACATTCGGACCCGAAATAGCCGGAATTTGCGGTGTTCTGCCAATCTCCATGCCCCAGCAGCCAGGGATCAATCATCACCCGTTCGCCAATGCGCCCCGGATCTGTATCTGGGCCCACCGCAACAATGCGCCCCACCACGTCAGCGCCCTGGATCACCGGAAAATGGATTGTGCCGCTGCCCCAGGTGGCCTCGGTATCGTCAATGGTTTCGAACCCATCCGCTCCACCGTCACCGATCGCCTGATCGACGGTTTTGGAATACCAGGCGGTGCGGGTGTTGATATCGGTGTTGTTCAGCCCGCAGGCCCCAACCCGGATCACCACCTCGCCCGGGTCCGGGCGCGGTGTCGGGACATCTGTATAGACCAGCTTGTCCAATCCGCCGTGCCCGGTGAGCAGCACGGCCTTCATGGTGGCAGGAAGAGGGGCAGCGTGGCTCACTCTGCCGCCTCCAGCACCGCGTCGGTTCGCGGTTTTTGTGACATCGGGTCATAGGCGGGTTCACCCAGAATGCGGCCTGCGCGCGGCTCACCGGCGACGATGACTTCAACCTCGGTGCCAGGCACATTGACGTGCGGTTTGACATAGGCAAAGGCCAGGATCTTGCCCACCGTATGCCCATAGGCCACCGAAGCGGTTGAGCCGACGACCTCGCCATTCAGCTTGATCGCCTCGCCGCCATGACCGTCCTCGACACCGTCAGGATCAATTTCCAGATAGGCGCAGATCCAGGGTTGTTCATCGGCCTCGGCGCTGGCGCGGGTGGCTTCGACCCCCAGATACTCCTTGTCCAATCGGGCAAAACGCATCACGTCGGCCTCGGGCAGGGTGACCTCGTTGGTGAGCTCTCCGGCGCCCTTGAACCCTTTTTCCATCCGCAGGGCGTTCATCGCAAATGAACCATAATCGGCAATGCCGTGCGACGCGCCCGCCGCCCAAAGCGCGGTATAGACATCGACACAGGCAGCGTCGGGCATGTGCAATTCCCAGCCCAATTCACCGGCATAGGACATGCGGAAAGCCCAAACCTGATGCCCCGCCACCGTGATTTCCTGTGCTGACAGCCAGCGGAACCCGGCATTGGACAGGTCCGCATCCGTACAGGCGGCCAGAACGTCACGCGATTTCGGCCCGTTCAGCGACAGCGCCGACCAATCCTCGGACAATGTGGTGATCGCGACATCGGCATCATTGCGATTGTGGGTCAGATGGTCCAGCAGGCGCTGTTCAAAGAAGGCAGCACAAACCAGATAATACCGATCCGCCGCCATGCGCACGATGGTGGTTTCCAATTCGATCCGGCCACGACGGTTCAGCATATGGGTCAAGGAGATCGACCCATTCTTTTGCGGCATCCGGTTGGCGGTCAGCCGGTCCAACAGGGTATAGGCATCCGGGCCGGAGACTTCGACCTTGGTAAAGGCGGTGACATCCATGATGCCGACCCGTTCCCGCACAGCGCGGCATTCGGCACCGACCATGTCGAAGACTTCATTGCGGCGGAACGAATAATGGTCGCGCTGTTCCACACCGTCACGGGCAAACCAACGGGGGCGTTCGTGGCCAAACACCTCTTCATACACCGCGCCCTTGTCCCGTAGGAGGTCGTAGAGCGGCGAAGGTTTGATCGGACGGCCCGCCAGACGGTTGAAATGGGGGAACGGGATTTCGTGGCGCAGCTTGTAATCCTCATGCGCCTTGATCACCTGCCAGTCCTTGACCGCATAGGAGCCGAACCGGCGGGGGTCATAGTCGCGCATGTTGATGTCGGCAGCGCCATGCACCATCCATTTGGCCAATTCACGCGTCAGCCCAGGACCCCACCCAATGCCGATCTGGGTGCCACAGCAGCACCAGTAATTCTGTACGCCGGGGGCAGGCCCAACCATCGGGTTGCCATCGGGTGGATGTGAAATCGCACCGTGAACCTCGCGTGTGATACCCAGGTCGGCAAAAATCGGCATGCGTTCCAGCGAGTTTTCGAGCCAGGGCATGACCCGGTCATAATCGGCCTCGAACAGCCAGTTTTCATAGTCCCATGGGCATTCATCATGCCAGACCGAATTCGAGTTCTCCTTTTCGTAGATCCCGATCAGGCCCTTTTTCTGTTCCATCCGAATATAGCCGGATACCTGTTTGTCGTCGCGAATGACCGGCAGTTCCCGTTCCAGATTCTGAAATTCGGGGACCTCTTCGGTGACGAAATAATGGTGTGTCATGGAGGTCATCGGCAGCTGCAGGCCGGACCATTCGCCCATCTGGCGTGCATAGGTGCCCCCCGCATTCACCACATGTTCACAGGTGATGGTGCCGTGATCGGTCTCGACCACCCAATCTCCCGCGTCGTTTTGGCTTATGTTGGTGGCCTGACAGCGGCGAAAGATTTTCACCCCTTTTTGGCGGGCACCCGTGGCCATGGCCATGGTGACGTTGGAGGGGTCCACGTGACCGTCATCGGGGGTGTATAGCGCGCCCAGGACGCCGTCCAGATTGTAGAATGGGTGTTTTTCCGCAATGAAATCAGGGCCTACCAGTTCAATGTTGAACCCCAATGCGCGACCCACTGACAGGGTGTGGCGCAGCCAGTCCATTTCATCATTGGTATAGGCCAGGCGGAAACTCCCGCAGCCATGCCAGGTCACCGCTTGTCCGGTTTCTTGCTCCAGCTTGTGGGAATACAGACCAATGTTGTAATCCACCATCTTGCCCAATCCATAGGAGCTGGTGGAGTGGGTGATCTGCCCGGCGGCGTGCCAGGTTGATCCACTGGTCAGTTCGGCCTTTTCCAGCAGAACCGTATCATCGCCCCATCCTTCGTGGGCAAGATGATAGGCTAGGCCACAGCCCATAACGCCGCCTCCGACAATGACGACCTTTGCGCGTGCGGGGAATTCTTTGGAGGACATCGCTCACTTCCTGTTCGAGAGTCGCAGTTTTCGATGGACAGGGTTAGGGATCAGATGTACCACCGTCAATAGAAAATGGGACAAATGTTCGCATTGGCGAATTCTGGGGATTTGAAGAGGACTTGAATGGGACAAAAAAACGTATCTTCTGCAGTGCTTCAGCGGCTTTCGAGTGAGCTGGACGATCTGACACCAGAGGCACAGAAGGCCGCACGCTATGTTCTGGAAAACCCACGGGATGTGGGGGTGTCGACCGTGCGCGAGATCGCGGATGCGGCGGATGTCAAACCCAACACCGTGGTCCGCATGGCGCGCCAGGTTGGGTTTGATGGCTATGACGATTTCCGTGAACCGTTTCGTGAAGCGATCCGCCAAGGGCAGGCGTCGCTTCCGGATCGGGCGCGGTGGTTGCAGGACATGCAGAAACGCGGCGGGCTGGCCGAATTATATGCCGATATGGTCTCCAGCACGCTGCGCAATATAGAAGACACGTTTTCCGGTATTGATGAATCCGAGCTGAGCGCAGCGGCCGCCAAAATCTGGGAGTCACGCAACGTGTTTACCCTGGGTGTTGGGGTCAATCACGCCAATGCCAGCAATTTTACCTATCTGGCCCGCACTGGAATGGTTCAATTTCATGCCATTCCGCGCGCTGGATCGACCGCGATTGACGATCTGGCCTGGGCGGATCAACGCGACGTTCTGATCGCCATCACATGCCGTCCGTATCGCTCCGAGGTGGTCAACGCCGTGCAGGTTGCCAAAGAGCAGGGAATGACGGTGATTGCCTTGTCGGATTCCCCTGCCTCTCCGATCATACGCGCCGCAGACCACGGGTTTGTCATGTCCATCGACACCCCCCAGTTCTTTCCATCATCGGTCCCGACCATTGCGCTGCTGGAAACATTGCTCAGCTTTGTTATCGCGGCTGCGTCAGACAAAGTGGTGGATCGGGTCGAAAAGTTCCACGAACGTCGCCACCAACTCGGCTTTTATCAGGATGATCCATCATGAACATTCCCCTGACACACTCTTTGGAAGCCCGCTATTACACGGACCCCGAAATTTTCGGCAATGAGCTGAACGGTTTGCTGTCGCGTACCTGGCAATTTGCCGGGCATGTGGCAGATATTCCCAATGTCGGGGACTACTTTGCCTTTGAGATTGCCGGGCAAAGCCTGTTTGCCATCCGGGGCCGCGACGCGGTGGTGCGCACGTTCTACAATGTGTGCCAGCATCGCGCCCATGAAATGGTGTCGGGTACCGGCAATACGCGCGTTGTGGTCTGTCCCTACCACCAATGGACCTATGAGCTGACCGGGGGGTTGCGTGCCGGGCCCAACGTCAAATCGGTGCCAGGGTTTGACCGCGAAAAAATCTGTCTGACCGAGGTGCGAACCGAAGATTTCAATGGATTTCTGTTCGTCAATCTCGACAAAGACGCCGCGCCGATGGATGACTGGTTTCCCGGTGTGCGCGCTGAGTTGCGCAAATACGTGCCTCATATCGACACGTTGGCACCGCTGGAATGGGTCGAATGTCCTGAGAATTGTAACTGGAAGGTGTCGGTCGAAAACTATTCCGAATGTTACCATTGCCCGACCAACCATCCGACCTTTGCCGAAGGGGTGGTGAAACCCGAAACCTATGACATTCAGCCCGACGCCGGCGGCGGATATGTGCTGCGCCATGTGACGGAATGCCAAAGCCTCGAGTCGATGACCTATCCCATTGATCTGGACAGCAACGAACATGCCGGCGACTACCAAAGCTGGTTCCTGTGGCCGATGTTTTCATTCCAGTGCTACCCAGGCAATGTGTTGAACACGTATCACTGGCGGGCCAATGACGTGGACAATTGTACGGTTTGGCGTGGTTGGTACACCGAAAACGGCCACGAAAGCGATGTGATCCGCGGGTTGGCGGTTCAGGATCGCGAAACCACGGTCGAAGAGGACATCCGTCTGGTGGAATCCGTGCATCGCGGCCTGAAGTCCAAGGGATATGTACCAGGACCGTTGGTTTTGGATCCTGCTTGTGGCGTCATGAGCGAACATTCGATTGCAAAACTTCAGCAATGGATGCGCGAAGCGGTGGACTGATCGCGACCCCATCCAGTCCAGGTGATCCCATACGCCAGGGAGGCAGATATGACGGACCGCGTCGAGGTGTTCTACTCGCTGCAAAGCGATTACTGCAACGCTCTGCTGGATCGGCTCCTGGGCCTACGGGACCAGGAGATCAGTGTTGTGATCCGTCCAATCCTTGGCGGTCTTTTGCGCCTGGCTGAACGCTACCGGGATCGCGACGCGCTTGAGCAATCCTGTTTTGAACGGGACACCAGGCGTATCGCTGAAATGCTGGGGCTGCCTCGCGCCCATCCCGATCCTTTCCCCAGTCAATTGGCCCCCGGATCGCCCTGGATCGCCGAGTCAGAACAGCCGCTCAACCGCTATCTGAACCGGCTTTATGTCGGTGCGGCGCAGGTCGCAGTGACGTTGCAGATCGGGCAGCCGACGAACGGTTGCCCGGTGCCGAGAAAATACAGATGACTTGCCGAAATACGGCGATTCTGCCGAAGACACCCGCCGTTGTGGCGGCGGGCGGACAAACATGAAAAGGACAATCTCATGAGTTTTGACGAAGACCTGTTCCTGAAAGGCCTGGAGCAGCGCAAAGCGACGCTGGGCGCGGAATATGTGGAAAAGAACCTGGCCGCAGCGGATGATTTCACCCGCCCGTTTCAGGAGGCGATGACCGCCTGGTGTTGGGGGTTTGGCTGGGGTGATGATGTGATCGACCCCAAGACCCGTTCAATGATGAACCTGGCGATGATCGGTGCATTGGGCAAAATGCACGAATGGGAAATCCACTGCAAAGGCGCGTTGAACAACGGCGTGACCAAAGAAGAAATTCGCGCGATTATTCATGTGGTTGGCATCTATTGTGGTGTTCCGCAGTCGCTGGAATGTTTTCGCGTGGCCCGCAAGGTGCTCGAAGAGCGCGATCTCTTGTGATTGCGCAGCGTCGCCGCGGCAAAGGGCGCGGCGACGCTTATATGGACCGGATATTGCCCCAGGAGCTGCTGCGCTCAATCGGGCAGGGACACTGCGATGTCCTGGACCAGACGACCATCCTCGCGGGAAAATACCAAAATTCTGTCGTCATGCGTCACCACGGCGAACCAGGTTGCGCCCTGGGTAAAGGCCTGCGGCCGTGTCCCATCGGGCAGTACGATCTGATCGGGCAGAGCCATCTGTGCCGGGCCTGATTTCAGGCGGGTGACAAGCAGACCGACGACGATTACAACGCCGACAATCATCACGGCCGTCAGAACGGTCACCAGTACCCGTAGAAACCGAAGGTTGGCCGGCAATTCCGGCTGAGGAGAGTCGTCCATGACAACCACGCGCGTTACGTTTCAGATCGCGGAAAACCCGCCTGGTCGTCTTGATAAGGCGCTTTCGCGGGATGTGCCAGAGGCCGCAACCCTGTCACGGACCCGGTTGGCCCGGTTGATCGACCAGGGGGCGGTTTTGATCGATGGACAGGTGGCCAGCGACCCCAAGGCCAAAGTGGCCGAAGGGGCCCAGGTCGAAATCACCATCCAACAGGCCGAAGACAGCCACATCGGCCCCGAAGATATCCCGTTGGATGTGGTGTTTGAAGATGATGACCTGATAGTGGTCAATAAACCGGCGGGCATGGTGGTACACCCTGCGCCGGGGTCTCCGAACGGGACTTTGGTCAATGCTCTTTTGCATCATTGCGGGGATGATTTGTCCGGGGTCGGCGGGGTCAAACGCCCCGGTATTGTGCATCGGATCGACAAGGAAACCAGCGGATTGCTGGTAGTGGCAAAATCGGACGCCGCCCATCAGGGACTGGCGGATCAATTTGCGAAACACACGGTCGAACGCTATTACCGGGCCATCTGTTTTGGGGTGCCCGATGCCAATGATCCCAGGTTGCGCGGGGTCAAGGGGGCCAATTTCGAGTCCGGAAACATCCTGCGGATCACCACACAATTGGCACGCCACAAGACGGATCGCCAGCGCCAGGCCGTTCTGTTTCAGGGCGGGCGCCATGCGGTGACCAGGGTTCGGATTGTGCAGCCGTTTGGCACACCGCATGTTGCGACTTTGGTTGAATGCTGGTTGGAAACCGGCCGCACCCATCAGATCCGTGTGCATATGGCCCATGCCGGGCACGGTTTGATCGGGGATCCTGTTTATGGCGGGCGGCGCAAATTGGCAGCCAAATCGCTGCCACAACCTGCGTTGGACGCCATTCAGGCGTTTCCCCGTCAGGCGCTGCATGCTGCGGTTCTGGGCTTTGTGCATCCTGTCAGCGGTGACTCCTTGCGGTTCGAAGCCCCGTTGCCCGAGGACATGCGTGCGTTGCTGGCTGTGATGGGGCAGGGCTGAAGCTGTAACCAAACGCACATCTGCGCGAGGTTTGGATGTGTGCCTTTTCCTAATTTTTCTTTAACGCAATACTGGTACCACCCCTTGAAAGGGGCGAATTGCTGACCCATATGGAATGATGTTAAGTCCTTAAACATTGGGAGGGACAGCCGAATGGCCAATTATGCAAACCTGCCTGCGCCGACACCGGAAGGTGGATTGAATCGCTATATGCAGGAGATCCGCAAGTTTCCGCTGCTGGAGCCGGAAGAGGAATACATGCTGGCAAAACGCTGGGTCGAAGAACAGGACACCCAGTCTGCGCACAAGATGGTGACATCACACCTGCGGCTCGCCGCCAAGATTGCGATGGGCTATCGCGGCTATGGGTTGCCGCAGGCCGAAGTGATTTCCGAGGCGAATGTCGGGTTGATGCAGGCCGTAAAACGGTTTGACCCCGAACGCGGTTTCCGACTGGCCACCTATGCCATGTGGTGGATCCGGGCGTCGATCCAGGAATATATCCTGCGGTCCTGGTCGCTGGTAAAAATGGGGACAACCAGTGCCCAGAAGAAGCTGTTTTTCAACCTGCGCAAAGCCAAGGCCAAGATTGGTGCCTTGGAAGAAGGCGATCTGCGCCCCGAGTCGGTCAAACGGATCGCAACCGATTTGGGTGTGACCGAAGCCGAAGTGATCAGCATGAACCGGCGGATGTCCGGTGGCGATGCGTCGCTGAACGCCATGGTCGGCTCCGAAGGCGACAGCGCCATGCAATGGCAGGACTGGCTGGAAGACGAGGATGCGGATCAGGCGGGTGATTACGAGGCCAAAGACGAGCTGGACGCGCGCCGCGAACTGTTGGCACAGTCGCTTTCTGTTCTGAATGATCGGGAAAAGGATATTCTGACCCAGCGCCGCCTGGCCGAAAAGCCGCAAACGCTCGAAGAATTGAGCACGCAGTATAATGTCAGCCGCGAACGGATCCGTCAGATCGAGGTCCGGGCCTTTGAAAAACTGCAAAAGAAGATGCGCGAGCTTGCGCAGGCCAAAGGTATGTTGACGTCGGCCTGACCGCAGGAAGCCTGAACACCCCAAAGCCCCGGACAAAAATCCGGGGCTTTTTTGATGCAGACTGCTATTTGAGTCGGGCCATCAGGACCCGAACCATATTTTGACCTGCGACTTTGCGGATCTGGGTGTCGCTCATCCCCTGATCCAACATTGCCTGGGTCAGCGCCGCCAGCTCTGATGTATCAAATCGGGTAGCGACAGAGCCGTCGAAATCCGACCCAAGCGAAACGTGATCTTCGCCCACGACCGAAATTGCAGTTTTGATGGTTTTGGCAATCCCGACCGGAGTGTCGTCACAGGTGACATCTGCCCAGTACCCAATACCGATCACGCCGCCTGTGGCTGCGATCTGGCGCATCAAATCATCTGGATAATTGCGTTTCACCGGGCAATGCGAATACACGCCGGTGTGGCTGACGACGATGGGTATGTCAGTCATCCCTAGAACATCGCGGGCCACCTGGGGGCTGGAATGGGCGATATCCAGAATCAACCCGCGATCCACCACCTGCCGGACCACGTCGCGTCCAAAATCCGAAAGGCCGGTGTTGCCATTCCCGTGCAGCGAGCCGCCCAACGCATTGTCAAAAAAATGGTGCAGCCCAATCAGGCGATACCCGGCATCCTCAAGCGTTTGCAGGTTTTCGATCTTCCCCTCCAGCGGATGGGCACCTTCGGTGCCCAGAATGCCACCGACCACTTGCTGGCCTTGTTCGCGGTCGTGCAACAGAGCTTCCAGATCTGACCGCGATCTTAGAATTCGCAAGGTTCCGCCCGATCGGGTTTCAAAATCCGCCAGGCGTTCGGCCTGATACAATGCGCGTTGCAACAGGGACCCCCAGGTGCGTATCGGCCACAGCTGGCCAACAGCCAACAGGGTAATGTTGTCCATCGCATCGGTTTCATTGTGATCGTAATTCTGACCGGCAGGGGATTTGGTCACCGCAGTAAAAACCTGCAATGCGACGTTGCCTTCGATGAGACGTGGGATATCGACCTGTCCCCTGGTACCGCGTTGGGTCAGGTCCCGGTTCCACAGCAGCGGGTCGGCGTGCCAGTCCCCGATCACCATACTGTCGTGCAGGGCCTGTGCCGACGTGGAGATCGGGTAAGGATCATGTGGTTTGACGACATTTCGGCTGCGTTCAACGTAACCGGGGGCAAAGGCGAAAAAAACTCCTGCCAGCAAGAGGATCACCGCCATCAGTCGGCCCAGCCATTTTCCAATCCTGCGCATGTACCTATTCCTTGATCTGCCTCGGTGTCAGGCTAGGGGAGTGGCCGGATCCGACAAAGCATAACGTCGCTACCCCTTTGCAACTTGGGATCGCAACGCTAAATTGCGTGATCGGTGCAGGTTATGTCCGGAGGATGTTATGGCAGGTGGATGGGCCCGGGATGGGGCGGTGAGCGAACAGATCGAGGCGTCGATCTCGGACGAATTGGCCCGGATGCAGGCGGCCAAACGCCCCGTGGGGGCGAGCCTGAGCCATTGTGCCGAATGCGAGGAACCGATCCCCGAAGCCCGCCGTCAGGCCATCCCCGGTGTAAAGCTGTGCATTGAGTGCATGCAGGAACGCGACGCCAGCGTTCAGGCGCGTGGGGGTATCAATCGGCGTGGATCCAAGGATAGTCAGCTAAAATAGGATCAGGCTTGGTCATGACTCCGGGGGAATAGCTGCAATTCATTTGTCTATTTGGATCTGTTGTCCTGCGCTGCGACCAGATTCTGGGTCAGTTTCCGCAATCCAAATACGAGCGACTGAAGGTCCTCGATTTTCATCCCAGTTCCTGCGATCATACAGGCAGTAATGTCTGCCGCGTGGTGTTTCAGCTCGCGCCCGCTCTGTGTCAGACGCACAAAAACCTGACGTTCGTCCTGGAGGCCACGGTGGCGCGACACATGGCTCAAGGACTCCAGCCGTTTGATCAATGGCGTCAGTGTGCTGGATTCCATCATCAACTGCTTGGCCAGCTGGCCGACGCTTTGCCCGTCGGTTTCCCATAACAGGGTCAGGGTAATATATTGTGGATAGGTGAGCCCAAGAGGTTTCAGCAGGGGCGTATAGGCCCTGTTTATGACGTGCGCTGCGTTGTAGGTCGCAAAACAAAACATGTCATCGGCGTATTCAGGAAGAGGATGTGACATTCGGACTCGGTTAATTACGTGCAGATTAGATCGTCCACGATTTTAGCAGATTGACAGCGCATGACAAAATTATTTAGTTGTTGGTCGAAAATAATCGTGCACGATTTAATTGGAGGAAGTCATGTCCTGGTTACCGACACTCATCACCGATACACCTGAGCAAGGTTATGAACTTGCTATAAAAATGTCCCGGATGGCGGTAAAAATGACGCAACCGGATGATGCAGCCCGCGGACGAATGCGCCCCGAGTATGCAAATAATGCTGACAGTCTGATCATGTCGTCTCACGTCGTGGCCACGAATTTTCAGACCGTTGCTCAAGCCAATGATTTTTGGCGTCGCTAATCGTTTGGGAGCGTTTTGACCGGAAACTCAGCTGTCGTCGCATGAGCTGCGGGTGTGATAGTCATTTCCAAACTGTGCAAGCGCCCAACAAGGACGCTTGCAGGTTTGTTTGAATGATCAGTCTTCCATCGCTTCCAGTTCGTCAATGAACCCTGAAATCATCGACAACCCTTTGTCCCAGAACGTCGGATCCGACGCATCCAGACCAAAGGGGGCCAACAGTTCCTTGTGGTGCATCGATCCACCTGCGCGCAGCATGTCGAAATACTTGTCCTCGAACCCTTCGGCACCCGAGGCATAAACCGAATACAAGGCGTTCACCAAGCCGTCGCCGAACGCATAGGCGTAGACATAAAACGGTGAATGGACAAAGTGCGGGATATAGGCCCAGAAGGTTTCATAGCCTTCCATGAATTCGAACGCTTCGCCCAAGGATTCCGCCTGTACTGACATCCACAATGCATTGATGTCATCCGGGGTCAGTTCGCCGTCCGACCGGGCAGCATGCAATTTGCATTCAAAGTCATAAAAGGCGATCTGACGCACAACCGTGTTGATCATGTCCTCGACCTTGCCCGCCAACAGGATCTTGCGCTGCTCCTGGGTTTCGGCCGCATCCAACATTTTGCGGAACGTCAGCATTTCACCAAAAACAGAGGCAGTTTCAGCCAATGTCAGCGGCGTAGACGACAGCATTTCGCCCTGATCTGCGGCCAGAACCTGGTGGACACCATGGCCCAGTTCATGGGCCAATGTCATCACATCGCGCGGTTTGCCCAGGTAATTCAGCATCACATAGGGATGCACGTCGGTGACGGTCGGGTGGGCGAACGCACCTGGTGCCTTGCCCGGTTTCACGCCGGCATCAATCCATCCCTTCGAAAAGAACGGAGCCGCGATTTCGCCCATACGCGGGTCAAAAGCCGAATACGCATCCATCACCAGCTTTTCGGCCTCGTCCCAGCCAACGACACGGCTGTCTTCCATAGGCAGCGGCGCATTGCGGTCCCAGACCTGCATGACGTCCAGACCCAGCCATTTTCGCTTCAACTCATAGTAGCGATGCGACAGCTTGGGGTAGGCGGCAACAACCGCTTCGCGCAGCGCTTCGACCACTTCGGGTTCCACGTCATTGGACAAATGGCGCCCCATTTGCGCCGACGGCATACCGCGCCAGCGATCCAGGATTTCCTTTTCCTTGGCCTGGGTATTGTGCACCCGGGCAAAGGTTTTGATGTTGTCCTGAAACACCCGTGCCAATTCGCGGCTGGCGGCTTCGCGTTTGCTGCGGTCCTGTTCTGTGAGCAGGTTCAGCGTGCCTTCGATGTTCAGTGTCTCGCCATCAACGGTGAATTCGAGCCCGGCGATGGTTTCGTCGAACAACCGCTCCCACGCATCACCAACAACGCCCAGATCGTGCAGGAATTTCTCCAGTTCGTCGCTGAGCTGATAAGGCTTCATGGCGCGGATGCGGCGAAATACGGGTTCATAGCGGGCCAGATCAGTGTTGCTGGCGAAATGAGCGGCCAGAACATCGTTTTCGATCCGGTTGAGTTCCAGCGTAAAGAACACCAGCGGGGTGGTGAAGATAGTGATCTTCTCCTGCATGTCGGACAGGAATTTGGCCCGGTCCGCATCTGTTGTCAGCTGGTAATAGCGCAGGCCTGCATAGGACATGATGCGTCCGGCAATGGCGTTGATCTTTTCGTTTCGCAGCACACAGTTCAGCAAGCCATCCGCATTCAAATCTGCGAGCTTTCCTTCGTAATCCACTGCAAACGCGGAACATTCCGATTCCAGCCATTCGAGATCACGGGTCAGCTCCGGGGCGTCTTCACCGGGGTACAGGTCGCTCAGATCCCATTCGGGCAGACTGCCGAGACCGTCAGAGCCTGAGCTCGCATTGGCGTCGCGAACGGGAAAGGGAAGCTGGAACATGGATTACCTCATCTGATTGTTGCCCAACATCTATGTCGGGCTCCAGGAGATCACAAGCGGGGGAAGGGCCACAATTGCAGGATAGACTGCACGATCCATCGCGGCGGTCAGGATTGACCGTATGCGGTGAAATGCGCGGCCATCTTGTCAAAGATCGGCTGTCGCATCTTTGGCGTTTCGAGCATGACTTCGTGTTCGCCGCCGGCGATCAGATCCAGCGTGCCCTTGGCCCAACTGTTCATGCGGTGGTGAATTGCACCTGTGTCAACGATCCGTTCGTTGCTCCCCAGAAACGTCAGGCAGGGCATCTCGGGCGCTGGCCGTTTCGCCAAGGCACGGCATTCGCGAACGCCTTCGCTGAACCAACGGATGGTCGGTCCGCCCAGCACCAGATCCGGATGCGATTTGAGCTGGGTCTGCATCATGGCAAACATGTGAGGATCGGTTGTCAACGTATTGTCTTCGAACGGGTTTGACAGGACGTACGCCTGTCTGGAGGTCGTGGGAACAAGACGATTCCCTATACCAATCATAGGACCAAAGGCTGTCATGAAATTGCCCAGCGGACGCATGGCAGCGGACATCTGAATGCCCCACATGGGTGCCGAGAAACAGCAAGAGGCAACCGGGAGCCCCTCATACAGCGCGCGCAATCCGATGGCACCGCCCATGGAATGGCCAACCAGATGCCAGGGACGGGGCAATTGCAGCTCCGTGGCCCAGTCCAGGGCGGCTGTCACGTCCTGCTGGTAATCAGAGAATTGCTTTACGTGACCCAGATTGCGATCGGGCAACAGCCGATCCGCCAACCCCTGGCCGCGCCAGTCAACAGCCAGCGTTGCAAACCCGCGCAGGGCCATTTCGCGCGCAAAATCCCCGTATTTTTCGATATATTCCGTGCGCCCGGGAAACATCAGGACCGTGCCCTGATCCGCGTTTTCCGGGGTCCAGGCCCCAACGCGGATCCGCACGCCGTCAGATGTTTTCACCCAGGACGCACATCCACCGTCGGGGCCACCGGCCACATCAGCAAAGAAAGGAGCCGGTGACGCAGTCATCAGGCAAGCGCCGAAGCAAGCTGCATCGCGATGCCCATATCACCGTCAACCGTCAGCTTGCCGGTCATAAATGCGCTGGTCGGGTTCAGCTCTCCGGTCAGGATCGCCTGAAAGGTTTCGGTATCCGCGCTCAGCGTGACATCTGCATCATCGTCGCTGACCCGCGCCCCATTGGCATCCAGCACAATGGCGCCCAGATCTGCAATGGCAAATTTCGCCGACGCGTCAAAACCGCTGGCGCTGATCTTTTCGTTCAGTTCGGCTGCGGCCTGTTCAAGAATATCGCTCATCTCATTCCTCTGGTTTGTCAGCAGTGTAGAGGCACAGATCCGTGACTGGATTTTGGTGCATTTCACGCTACAGTGACGCCTAACATGGATATACGGCTAACAAATCTCAAAGGTATCGTGGCGGCAACCGTCATTGTGCTCACAATTTCGGGTGGAACGCAGGTTTTTGCTGAATACGAGGCCGATCTTTTGGCTGAACTGGCTCAGTCAGACCCCAAGGAGGCCATCGGACTGGAGCGTGAGCTGAAGGCGCTGTGGGGCAACAGCGGTTCGCCAGCGATGAATCTGCTGTTGAAACGGGGGCGTGATGCCTTGGAACGGGGCGACACCCGCGAAGCGATTGAACATTTCACGGCCTTGACCGATCACGCACCGGATTTTGCCGAGGGATGGAATGCACGAGCATCTGCCTTTTACGACTCCGGGCTGATTGGCCCGGCTTTGGCTGATCTGGAACGTGCGCTGTTTCTGAACCCCAACAATTACGATGCGATTTTTGGTCTGGGAGTAATATTTGAGCAGTTCGGTGACAGTTCGCGCGCCCATGCCGCCTATTCCCGGGCTCAGGCTATACATCCCCATCACGACGAAGTAACCAAAGCCCTGGAACGCCTGAAGCCCGAGGTTGAAGGCGAAGAATTGTAGGCCACCTTTTGCCTGAGCAATCAGGACGGGGACATCAGGGGCAATCATGACCGGATCTTCGCGAATCGCAGCCGTTTTGGGGCCGACCAATACAGGCAAGACCCACTATGCCATCGAACGGATGTTGGGATACCGCACTGGTGTCATCGGTCTGCCGCTGCGCCTTTTGGCGCGTGAGGTCTATGACCGGATTGTTGCCATTCGCGGCCCATCCGTTGTGGCGCTGGTCACCGGAGAGGAGCGCATCGTGCCGCCGCGAACCCAATATTGGGTCTGCACCGTCGAAGCGATGCCAGATGGCATGGGCGCTGATTTTGTGGCCATTGATGAAATTCAACTCTGCGCCGACCCGGAACGCGGACATGTTTTTACCGACCGGTTGTTGCGGGCACGCGGCACCCATGAGACGCTGTTTCTGGGCTCTGACACCATGCGCGGCCCGATTTCGGCGCTGGTACCACATGTGGAATTTCTGCGTCGCGACAGGATGTCGCAGCTGGTCTATACCGGGTCCAAGAAGATCTCGCGCATGCCGGCCCGCAGCGCCATTGTCGGGTTTTCGGTCGACAACGTCTATGCCATCGCCGAATTGATCCGCCGCCAAAAGGGGGGCGCAGCCGTGGTCATGGGGGCGCTCAGCCCGCGTACCCGCAATGCTCAGGTGGCGCTCTACCAGAACGGCGAGGTCGATTATCTGGTGTCCACAGATGCCATCGGCATGGGGCTGAACCTGGACATTGATCATGTGGCGTTTTCTTCGACCAGCAAATTTGACGGGCGCCGGATGCGCCCATTGGCGGCCAATGAGCTGGCCCAGATCGCTGGCCGGGCAGGGCGCGGTATGTCGGACGGCACCTTTGGCGTCACGGGCGAGGCGCGTCCCATGGACGATGGGCTGGCCGAGGCGATCATGGAGCATCGGTTTACCCCGTTGAAGAAGCTGAACTGGCGGTCCAACGCGCTTCAGTTCGGATCGATCGAGGCGCTGATCGGCTCGCTGGAAGCAGTCCCCACCGGCGACCATCTGACCAAAGCCCGCGAGGCCGACGATCTGCGAGCTCTGAAACTGCTGTCGCGCGAAACAAATGTGATGGCCCGTGCCAGCGATGGAACGTCGGTCCGGCTTTTGTGGGATGTTTGCCGAATCCCGGATTTTCGCGGGATCAGTGCAGGTGAACATTCCAACCTTTTGGGGATCATTTATGACCATCTGCATCAGCGTGGCGGGATTCCTGACGATTGGATAGCACGCCAGATCAAGCAGATCGACCGCAAGGACGGTGATATCGACACATTGTCGAAAAGATTGGCATTTATCCGCACGTGGACATATGTCGCGCAACGGAACGGTTGGGTTCGTGACGAAAGCCATTGGCGTAATGAAACACGCGCTGTAGAAGACAGGTTGTCAGATGCCTTGCATGAGCGTCTGACTCAGAGATTTGTGGACCGGCGCACCTCAGTGTTGTTGCGGCGGCTCAAACAGAAGGAGGCCCTTTTGGCCGAAGTAAATGACAAGGGTGAAGTGACCGTCGAAGGAGAATTCGTCGGTCGGTTGGAAGGGTTCCGGTTTAGCCCGGACAAATCTGCACAAGGGGCCGAGGCAAAAGCCTTGAAATCGGCGTCTTTGCAGGCATTGGCACCGCAATTCCATCTGCGTGCCGATCGATTCTATAACGCACCAGATACCGAAATCGATTTCACCGAACAGGGTGGCCTGATGTGGGGCGAACATGCGGTGGGCAAGCTGGTTGCTGGCCCTGACGCGCTGAAACCCCAGATCGACGTCTTTGTGGACGAGGCTGCGGGCGAAGATGTTGCACAGAAGGTGGAGCGCCGTCTGCAGCACTTTATCTCGCGCAAGATCGCGGCGCTGTTCGAACCGTTGCAGAACCTTGAAAAAGACGAGGCGCTGACCGGTCTGGCACGTGGGTTCGCCTTCCGCATGGTCGAGGCACTGGGCGTTTTGCCCCGCGCCGACATTGCGCAGGAGGTCAAGGACCTGGACCAGGACGCCCGTGCAGCCTTGCGCAAACACGGGATCCGGTTTGGTCAGTTCACCATCTTTATGCCGTTGCTGTTGAAGCCCGCGCCGACCCGGTTGCGTTTGGTTCTGTGGTCGCTGGTTCAGGGTTTGGACATCTTTCCCGAATCGCCACCCCCGGGTCTGGTTACGGTTCCTTCCGTTGCCGATGGTCCCAAGGGCTATGACACCATGAGCGGCTATCGCGTTGCCGGCGAACGGGCGATCCGTATCGACATGCTGGAACGTCTGGCCGACATGTTGCGCACCGAAGACAGCCGTGGCGGGTTTGAGGCCAAGCCCGACATGCTGTCGATCACCGGCATGACGTTGGAACAATTCGCCGACCTGATGCAGGGGCTGGGATATCGCGCTGAAAAGGGCGAGCGGGAAAAGGTGAAGGCCGCTCCTGTCGAAGCTAAGGCCGCTGAAGCCGCACCTGTCGAAGCTGCTCCTGAGAGCACTGAACAGACCGCAGCTGACGCGACATCCGAGGCTGACGCCGCCGCACCGGCTGACACTCCTGCCGAAACCGCACCTGTCGAAGCGGAGGCCGCCGAAGCTGCGCCTGCGGAACCCGAGGCACCGGGTGAACCTTCGGTCGAAAACCAGGCCGAAGCCGCCAAACCGGCCGAACCTGAGATCGAAGTGTTCTATACCTTCACCTGGGGTCGGACCCGTCAGGGCGGCAACCCACGTGGCCAGCGTCGTGATGCGGCTGGCGCCGGTAAAGGTGCCGGGAACAAACCACAAGGCAAAGGTCGCCCCCGTGGTGGCAAACCTGATGGTAAACCGCAGGGCCGCAAGGGAGGCCGCCCGCAACAGCAGGGGGCCAAGACATTCTCGTCGCGTCCACCCAAGAAGGAAAAGGCCATCGATCCCGACAACCCATTCGCCGCTGCGCTGATGGGGTTGAAGGACAGCAAGTGACCTGAACCATGTCCGAAGCCGCTCCAAAGCTGAGGATAGACAAGTGGCTGTGGCATGCGCGGTTTTACAAAACCCGCAGCCTGGCCGCAAAACAGGTCAGCGGTGGCCATGTCCGCCTGAATGGTAGCAAAACACTGAAACCGGCCCAATCCGTTGGGCCGGGGGACGTTTTGACCTTTGCTCAAGGAAATGTGATCCGCGTGGTCGAGGTCAAAGCAGTGGGAACGCGACGCGGACCCGCGCCCGAAGCCCAAGAGTTATACCTGGATCGCACACCAAAACAGGAAAAAACTCCGCAAAATCCCAGATACGAAGGAAAAGGTCGCCCGGACAAGAAAGAACGTCGTGCGCTCGATCTTTCCCGACGTGATGGGCGGCCATGACATCTTGAAGTGGCGCGCAGTCTGATTTAGCTAGGCGCTCAAACCATGATTACGGGACTTGGCTCATGACTTATGTCGTTACGGATAACTGCATCGGCTGCAAATACACCGACTGTGTCGAAGTGTGCCCGGTGGATTGTTTTTATGAAGGCGAGAACTTTCTGGCGATCCATCCGGACGAATGTATCGACTGTGGCGTATGCGAGCCCGAATGCCCGGCTGATGCCATCCGCCCCGACACAGAGCCGGATATGGATAAATGGGTTGAATTCAACCGCAAGTATTCGGAACTGTGGCCGGTGATCGTGTCCAAGAAGGATCCGCTGCCCGACGCCGAAGCGCGCGACGGCGAAGAGGGCAAGCTGGAATCGATCTTTTCCGAAGCGCCGGGCGAAGGCGGCTGATCTGATTCGCACATCCTGTGCAGGCGCTGTGATATACCCTGAATCCATATTGGAATTTGGGGTGTATGACGTTGATTTCACATAGAAATGCCCCGGTTTACCTAACGTCCGCTTTCGAAGGGGTGTAATTTGTGCTATATTGGCTGCGTAAATACCATCTCTGATCGGTTCACACCCCGCCGAAACTCGCGCTAGGGGTGGCTTTTTTTTTGCGAAGACCCTGACAGACGGGACTGATGATTGGTTCCGAATGGCGGGTTTGTCGCCTGCGGCCCCGGACCGAGTGGGACAATGACCATGATGCAAGGAAAGACCTGAATGACCAAATCCAAGAAGCTCGATTTCCGCCCTAACGAATATGTGGTTTATCCGGCGCATGGCGTGGGCCAGATCATTTCGATCGAGGAGCAGGAAGTCGCCGGCTTCAAGCTGGAACTGTTCGTCATCACCTTTGAAAAGGACAAGATGACCCTGCGGGTGCCCACGAACAAAGCCACAGAAATTGGCATGCGCAGCCTCAGCTCGCCGGATGTCATCAACCAGGCGATGAAAACGCTCAAGGGCAAGGCCAAGGTCAAGCGGGCCATGTGGTCGCGTCGCGCACAGGAATACGAACAAAAGATCAACTCCGGTGATCTGATTTCCATCGCTGAAGTTGTCCGCGACCTGCACCGCACCGACGATCAGCGTGAGCAAAGCTATTCCGAGCGTCAGCTGTATGAAGCGGCGCTGGAGCGTCTGACTCGGGAAGTGGCAGCCGTTTCTGGTGACGACGAAATCTCTGCGGCCAAACAGGTTGATGAGGTTCTGACTTCGCGTGCAGCAGCAGCAGCCTAACCCCTAGCGCCACAGGTGGGGGCGACAGTCGTGTCAGTCTGAATCGCCTCTCTACCTTTGTGGATCGCAAAACAGACCCAAAAGGGCCAAGCCGGCAAACCGCCAGGCTTGGCCCTTTTTCTGTTTGAAAGGGCCGAGTCGATGTCAGGTCAACCGGGCGACTGTTGGACGAACGCTGTGGTGTCGCGTCTTACACCGTTGGTGGGGACCAATGGGGGCGCTCAAAATGACAAATGGCCCCGACGAGGCGACCATCAAACCAGCCCCAACGCTGTCGCACGTATCCGGCGCGACGTTTATCAGATAGAAATCAGTGCGAGGCATCCGATCAACAGGGCAAGTTCCAAAACCTGTTGAGTAGCCCCTAGAATGTCGCCGGTCTGACCCTTGATTTTGACCTGGGCGAGACCGGCAAGTCCTAGCAACAGGGCAATTCCGATCGTGGACAGTACCAGGGTCACACTCAATCCTAGAATAAGCAGGCTGATCCCCGATGCGATAAGGCCACCGACCAGGACAGACCGCAGGGGCGGGCGCCCGACGGACTGCGACAAACCAGTGCTTCGGGCGTTGGGCAACGCGATCATCATGACCGGCATTGCCGCGCGCGACAGGGCGGCCACTGCCAGAACGGGCGCAAAGCCCGAGATCGGCAGCAGCGCAGCCAGCGTCGCCCACCGCAGCCCGACAGACACAATCAAGGCAAGCACCCCATAGGTGCCGATGTGGCTGTCTTTCATGATTTCGAGCCGCCGTTCCCGGGTGAACCCACCCCAGAACCCATCCGCTGTATCGGCCAGACCGTCTTCGTGCATGGCACCGCCGATCAGGATCTGAACGCAGAGGAAAACGCCGGCCGTCACGGTTGATGGCAGGCCAGCCGCGGTGGTCATACCGCCTGCCACAGCGGCACAACCTGCGACACAGATCCCGACCAGCGGGAAGGCCCAGACCGCATGTGCCTGACGCAGAAAGGCATCAGGGGGCATCTTCAGGAGGGGCAGCCGTGTCAACAGAACCAGGGCCAACTGGATATCTCGCAGAGAAAAGTGCCTTGTGTCGTTTTTGCGCATTGCCGGGCCTCTTGCAGGTCTTGCGGATGGGGCATCATTGTTTAAACACGGATAAACCCGGCTTAAACACCGGAGTCATACCCAATGCAATGAGGCTTTCCATGCTGCCAGAGCTTACCGATCTCGACCACTTTCGCACTTTGCTGAACGACGCTCCGGGTGCAGATACCGAAGCGACCAGCGGCGCAGAGGAACGCAACGGGCAGCTGACAAAACCGCCGGGCGCGTTGGGGCGGCTCGAGGATCTGGCGATTTGGTATGCGGGATGGCGCGGCACGCCACGCCCTGAGATCCGGTCTCCACAGGTGATTGTCTTTGCCGGCAACCACGGTGTGACGGCGCAAGGGGTTTCTGCCTTTCCCCCCGAAGTCACGGTTCAGATGGTCATGAATTTCCAACATGGCGGAGCGGCAATCAATCAATTGGCCAAACTCGCCGGCGCGCGCATGGATGTGCATGCGTTGGAGCTGGACCGGCCCACAGCGGATTTCACCCAGGCCCCCGCGATGAGCCCGGATGAATTGCTGGCCGCAGTGCAGACCGGGTGGAAGGCTGTCGATCCGCAGGCTGATCTTTTGGTGGTCGGTGAGATGGGAATTGGCAACACCACGCCGGCGGCCGCCCTGGCCTGTGTCCTCTTTGGGGGCGATGCTGGCGACTGGACCGGACGGGGCACGGGGGTTGATGATGCGGGGCTTGTGAACAAGACCCGAGTTGTTGCCGAAGGTGTTGCCCGGCACAGCGGTGACATTCAGGACGGCCTGGACGCGTTGGCGCGTTTGGGAGGGCGTGAAATCGCGGCGATGGCCGGAGCCATTGCAGCGGCGCGGGTGTTGCGTATTCCGGTGATCCTGGATGGGTTCATTTGCACGGCGGCCGCTGCCTGTCTGGCCCGTTCGGCTGATGGGGCTTTGGATCATTGTGTGGCCGGTCACCAAAGCGCCGAAGGGGCCCACTCCAAACTGCTGTCTGCCTTGGGCAAGGAACCGATGCTGTCGCTGGGTTTGCGATTGGGCGAAGGATCCGGGGCTGCGCTGGCGATCCAGGTTCTAAAGGGCGCGATCGCTTGTCACAGTGGCATGGCCACGTTTGCCGAAGCCGGCGTTTCGGACGGCTGAGCACGGTCTGTGGGACATCGGATTGAAATCGATGCTAGCGCTGTTTTCTCCATGCGTCCCAGGCTTCGGGCGTGTCGAGATCGGTAAGGGCGTGTTGTGCAGGTAGGGCAATTGGCGTGACCGGTCCCATGCGCAGCACGGGTCGTGCGCCCTGATCCCCGGACAGGGATTGTAGCGCAGAGAAATACGCCCTTGGAAACAGAACCGGGTGGCCCGGCGTGCCGTTCTGAGCAGTGGCTCGCAGGATGGTCCGACTTTTGTCTGTGTGGTGCTCTGCGATCGTCAAAAGATCCTGTGCTGTTAGCTCAGGCATGTCCGAAGGCAGGATCATGACTGCTTCCACCGTATCAGGCAGCGCAGCAACGCCACGCCGGATCGATGCCGCCATTCCTTCATCGGCATCAGGCACCCAGATTGGCGTCGCTTCACAGATCAGGGACACACGCGGGTGGGCCGGATCAGGCAAGGTGACGTAAACGGTGAGACCCGTCGCCTTGGCCCGCCTGCACATCTGAGTCAGCAGGGGTTGCCCTTCGATCTGTTCCGCCAATTTGTCCTGTCCCCGCATACGCGAGGATCGTCCTGCGGCCAGGAGAAGGATGGCAATAGTCTGCATCTTGATGGTCTCGGGTTTGAACGCACCAGTCCAGAGTGACGGGGTGAAACCCATTTGACCAGCGCGAAAACGACTTGAGCGCCGCTTGGTCCCGGGTTCGAAACCGGGTGCCCAAGGCATTTGTCAACGCCTTGGGCCGGGTGCCCGTCGTTTATCCGCGCATGCGGGCACCATCGATATCAAACAGTGGTTCGATGATCAGACGGGCCTTGTGCATTTTGCCAAGAATTTCAATCTCGACTTCCAGACCTTCGACCGCGCGATCCGTTGGGACGAACCCTTGGGCGATGGATTTGCCCGCATAATGCGAATACCCCCCGGAGGTGCAAAAACCGACCACCTCGCCATCAAGCCAGATCGGCTCATAGGCATTCACATCCGCGTCGGTGGCATCGACTTCCAAGGCGCACAGCGTGCGCGCGGACCCCGCATCGCGTTCCGCTTCGGCGGCGGCACGGCCAATGAAATCAACGTTCTTTTTGAAACTGATAAACCGATCAAGCCCGGTTTCTGCCGCCGTGTAGTCCGGCGAAAATTCCGACAGCCAGGAGCCAAAGAATTTATCCAGACGCAGCGACATCATCGCCCGCATACCAAAGGGTTTCATGCCATGCGGCTGGCCCGCGGTCCACAATACATCCCACAGCGCGCGTTGCGAGGTCAGGTCGCAGTAGATCTCGTAGCCGAGATCTCCGGTATAGGAGACCCGCTGGACGATACAGTCGGCCATACCCACGACAAGTCGACGTACATCCATGAACTTCATGTCTGAAATGTCGGCCCGTGTGCAGGCCTGCAGCACCTCCCGTGCTTTGGGCCCAGCGATCTGGAACCCGTTGCGGGTGTCCGAGATATTTTCGATCCGCAGGCCACGATCCGCTACTGGATCCTTGTTCTGCAGGAACCAGCGCATGTGATAGGCCTGCGACCCATAGGACGCGGTCAGTTGGAATTCGGTTTCCGACAGGCACGAGATGGTGAAATCACCGATCAGGCGGCCTTTGGGGGACAACATGGGCGTCAGAGACAGACGGCCCGGTTTCGGGACACGTCCGGCCATGATCCGGTCCAGCCACGCCCGTGCGCCTTCACCGCGGATCAGGTATTTTCCGAAATTGTGGGTTTCGTTGATGCCAACGGCCTCGCGCACCGCTTTGACTTCGCGCGCGGCGGCGTCAAAGGCGTTGGAGCGGCGGAAGGACGGGGTTTCATAACGCGGTTCGTCGCCTTCGGCGAAGTAATTCGCAACCTCCAGCCCAAATTGCTGGCCCCAGACAGCGCCCATACCATCAAAGATGTCGTACATCGGCGTGGTGCGGAACGGGCGGGCTGCGGACAGTTCTTCGTTCGGATAGGCGACCGAGAACCGCTTCTGATAGTTTTCAACCACCTTGGGCAGGGTATAGCCGGGGGTGATCCAGTCGCCAAACCGGGCGACGTCCATGGCGATGGTGTCGCGCTCGCATTCGCCTTCGACCATCCATTGCGCCAGCATCAGGCCGACGCCGCCGCCCTGGCTGAACCCGGCCATGACGCCACAGGCCGACCAATAGTTGCGCAGTCCCGGAATCGGACCGACCAACGGGTTGCCATCAGGGGCAAAGGTGAAGGGGCCGTGGATCACCGATTTGACACCAGCAGCCTCGAGCGCGGGGAAGCGTTTGTAAGCAAAATCAATGGATTCTTCGATCTTATCAAAGTCGTCTTGCAACAATTCATGACCAAAATCCCAGGGTGTGCCATCGACAGCCCAAGGTTTGCAGGGCTGTTCGTAGAACCCGATACACAGGCCGCGACCCTCCTGGCGCAGATAGCTTTCTCCAGCGGGATCCATCACATGGGGGTGTTCGCCACCTGCGTCGATGATCTCGGCAATCATCGGTACTTCGTCGGTGACGATATACTGGTGTTCCATCGGGTGCAGGGGCAGGTAAACACCGGCCATGGCACCAACTTCGCGCGCCCACAAACCAGCGGCGTTGACGATATGTTCGGCGTGGATGGTGCCTTTGTCGGTGACCACATCCCAGGTGCCATCGGGGCGTTGGTTGGTTTCAACGACCTTGGTGTGGGTCTGGATAGTGGCGCCACCCATGCGCGCGGCCTTGGCATAGGCGTGGGTCGTTCCCGACGGGTCCAGATGCCCATCCAGCGGATCATAGAGACCGCCCAGGATGCCATCGACATTGGTCACCGGTGCGATCTTCTTGATCTCTTCGGGGGTGACGATTTCCGTTTCCAGCCCCATGAACCGGTGCTTGGCCCGTTCGGCCAGCAGCATGTCGAACCGTTCCTGGTTGTCGGCCAGGGTCACGCCGCCAACATGGTGCAGGCCACAGGACATGCCGGTGATCTCTTCCAATTCCTTGTACAGCTTGATGGTATATCCCTGAAGCGCGGCCATATTGGTGTCGCCGTTCAGGGTGTGAAAGCCACCCGCCGCGTGCCAGGTCGACCCCGACGTCAATTCGGAGCGTTCAATCAACATGACGTCCGACCAACCCAATTTGGTCAGGTGATACAGAACCGAAGCGCCGACAACGCCGCCGCCAATAACAGCCACACGGGTGGTGGTTTTCATGGAATCCTCCGAAATTTGATACCAGGATCACCCTAGACATATGTGCCCAGTAGTCAGGCACAAAAACGACAACATATGTCGTTATTTTTGATCTTCACACCAGGAATTCATTTCTGCAGCCTTTTGGCGCAGCCACAAGATGTCGAAATTGGCAATCAGACGATACCCGCGTGCAAACAGCGTGTCAGCATGGTCCCGGGACATCGCAACATTGCCCAGGGGAAGCCCCGCCGCATGTCCGGCGGCCTCGACCCTGGCCAATGCGGCCTGAAAGATGGGGTGATCGAATTGGCCCATGACACCCAGATCGGTGCTCAGATCGAATTGTGCCGGTATCAAGACGTCGATCCCGGGTACGGCACAGATCTCTTCGATGTTTTCGACCGCTTCGGCGGTTTCAACCAACAGGCAGCAAACCAACTGATCCTGCTCTTGGGCAGGATAGTCCGACAGGTTGGTCTGCCAACGCGATTGCGCCAGAAACGGGCCAAAGCCCCGGGTACCATCGGGAGCGTATTTCAGGCTGGCTACGGCATTTCGGGCGTCGTCGGCGGTGCGGATCATGGGAAACACGATCCCTTCGGCGCCCAGATCCAACACCCGTTTGACCTGGTTGGTTTCATTCTGGGCGACCCGCACCAGTGGGGCACACTCTGTTCCGGCTGTGGCGGCGATCATGGCGTGGGCGGACCCATAATCGACCGCACCGTGCTCCAGGTCGATGATCACATTGTCAATGCCACTGGCGGCCAAGGCCTGGGTGACGGTGGCCGAGGGGATGGTACATAGAACCGAGCTGAGGCGAAGGGATGGATCGGCCAATTTCTGTTTCAAACGGGGCAAAGCGATTTCTCCGGACAATGAACACTGAAAACGTGGTTCAAAGCGTAACGCAGTGGGGCAATCTGTCAAAGAAAACCGGCTTTAGTCCGATGTGCGAAGGGGGGTGTTCTGAACGATCACGATGGCGATCAATGGCGCGAGGACCGACACCACTGCGGCTGTGATCAACAGGGCGCCAAGCTGGCTGTAATCGGCTGGTGTGGTGATGATGCCATCGGTTTGCACCTCGCGGGTGATCACAAATATCTCGTTCAGATAGCGCGTGCCCAGGCTGGATGCAGAGAGTGCCAGATTGGTGAAAGAGGCCATGACCGCAAAGAATGTCGCCTTGAGATTGCCGGGTGCATTGCGGGCGATCCAGGCCAGCATCGGGATCATCGCCACCTGTCCCAAAGGCGATTCTGCGGCCGTGTCCACCAGCGCAATGAACCGCGCATCGACAATGCCACCCGTCAGATCAGCGGTCCAATGGTGCACACCATAATACAGGCCGATGTTCGGCAGCGCCAGAATGCCTTCGGCCACCGTCAGCAGCAGGATGATCCAGACTATGGTCCGGCTGGCCATCATCGGGCGCAAGACGATCATCCCCGCCAGGGTCAGCAATGCGGTGATCAGGGACAGGACCGACAGGAACTGCTGATCAAACCCCAGCACATCAATTTCGAACCAGGTGGCACCTGGTCCGCGCAGGGGTACGGCGCGATAGACAAAAATGATGATGGCGGTGCCGATCAGCGCCCGCGCCTGACCAGGGTCCAACACAGCCACCAGCTGACGCATCAACAACAGGACAACGGTCATGGACCCGGCAAAGATGATCTCCTGGGAATAGGGAACGTCACCAAGACCCACCGAGAGTGACAGGGCGACAAACACGGCACCACCAATGAAATACCACCAGTTGGGCGTGACCGGATCGCGCGGCGGGTCGAGCCGGCTGTGGATTTGTCCCGGTGCAAGCCCTTGTGCACGCAGGGTTCTTTTGGCGGTGTGTTTTTGCCAAAGCGCCAAGGCGACACCGCTCAGCGACACACAGGGAATAAGCAAGGCCAGCGTATAGATCCCGGCATAAGCCGCGCCCTTGTCGATTTGGGGCAGGGCTTCGACCCCGTCAAACAACACCACATTGACAGCGGCAACGGCGCTGGATCCGGCGATCAACGCGATCCGGCCCAAAGTCTGCATGGTGGTATGCAGGGCGCGTGTGGTTTCCGATGTCAGGAGCCTGCCGTCAATGTCACGATGTGGCACGGCCTCGACCGACATGGCGTCGGCGACCACGTCCTGAATGACAAACCCGCAGGGTGCCAGCAACAGAGCAGTAATGAACCAGGCGTTGGCTGACATGATCGCCCCCATCATGTCGGGGAGGGTCAGCAGTGCCACCATAATCGCATAGCTGCCAGCCATCAATCCGGCTCCTGCCAGGATCAAAAGCGATTTCCAACGCCAGAACAGATCCACCAGATGCCCCAACGGCATTTTCAGCGCCCAGGGAAGACCAGTCCAAAAGGCGAGCCCGGCGAGAAAGGCCGCTGAAAGATCCAGGTATTCTTTGACATAAAAGGTGCTGACGACGCTGGTCAGCCCCTGTGCTCCAGCGGCAAAGTAAATCATCAGCGGTGGCAGAAACGACCAGCGCATCTGTCGTGCCAGATCGACAAAGACGGCCGAAAACCAACGCCCCATTCTCAAAGAGGCCGGATCTTGAGGCCAGTGATCCGGTTTCCGGCGCGCGCGGTCACTTCGAACCGGAACCCGTGGAAGGAAAACACCTGTCCCGGGATCGGGATCATCTGCGCTTCGTGGATCACCAGACCGGCGATGGTATTGGCTTCTTCATCTGGCAAAGACCAGTCTGTCGCCCGGTTCAGGTCGCGAATTGTCATCGTGCCATCAACAAGAAAATTACCGTCCTCGCCTTTGGTCACCTGCAATTCGGCGGCAGGATCGAATTCGTCGGTGATTTCGCCGACGATCTCTTCCAGAATGTCTTCGAGCGTGATCAACCCCTGGAGCGAGCCATATTCGTCCACCACCAGGGCAAAATGCGACCGGATGCGCAGGAACTGGCGCATCTGTTCATCCAATGTGGTGGTTTCGGGAACAAAATACGGATCTTTGGAGACCTTGGTGATGTCAAAGCTTTGCAGGCGTGCCGGGTCGCCATTGCTGCCGCCCGCCTGGTCGTACATGGCGCGGAACAGATCCTTGGCGTGAACAACGCCAACAATATTCTCCGGTTCCTGGCGGAACACGGGCAGGCGTGTATAGGGGCTTTCCAGACATTGTTTCAGGATTGCTTCGGGTTCGGCGTCGGCATCGACCATTTCAATGTTGGAACGGTGCAACATGATCTCTTCGACGGTGCGATCCCCCAGATCCAGCGCGCCCAGGATCCGGTCCCGGTCTTCTTTCTCGACGATGCCTTCGGAATGGCCCAACTGCAAAGCACCGGCTATTTCCTCGTGCACGGACAGCATCTGGCTGTCGGGGTCGATACGCACGCCGAATATGCGCAACACGCCGCGCACGATTTGGCGGACCACGGCGACAAAGGGCGAAAAAACCATGACCACCACACCAATGATCGGGGCCACGAACGAGGCGGTTTTTTCGGCGTTGGTGATGGCATATGTCTTGGGCAGCACTTCGGCAAAGATCAAGACGAGCAGGGTCATCACCAGCGTGGCCAATGCCACACCGCTTTCGCCAAAAGCGCGTGTGAACATGGCAGTGGCCAGAGAGGCAGCCAGAATGTTCACCAGGTTGTTGCCCAACAGAACAGAGCCGATCAGGCGTTCATTGTCTTCGGTGATCAACAAGGCCCGTTTGGCCCCACGCGATCCCTTGTCAGCCTGAGTGCGCAGCTTGCCCCGCGATGCCGCGGTCAGTGCGGTTTCCGAGCCGGAGAAAAAGCCGGACAACACCAGCAACAGCAGGATAATTCCTGCCGTGATCCAAAACGTGCTGTCCAAAAGGGTCGAAGCGGTTTCCATATCAGGTCCATCTGGTCCGGGTTTATGTAAATTCTGTCATTGGTTATGGGGGCGAAGCGGGCAGGGTTCAAGTCTCGGACATCCCGCAGACGCAGGGCTGGGGTCAGCTGTCGTCATCCTCAGCCGGAGCGGCCCGAGGCCCTGCTAGTGGATGGTGCTGCAGAACCAGTTCGCTCAGACGCGCGTCCAGAACATGAGTGTAGATTTCCGTGGTGGCAATATCCGCATGCCCCAGCAATGTCTGGATCGCACGCAGATCGGCTCCATTGGCCAGCAGATGCGTCGCAAAGGCATGGCGCAGTGTGTGGGGGGTGACCTTGTCCGGGGATACGCCCCCCGCAACGGCCAGTTCCTTGATCAGCAGATAGAACCGATGTCGGGTCAGGTATCCGCTTTTGCCACGCGAAGGGAACAGGAACCGGGACGTTGCCAAACCTTTGGTGTCTCGATCGGATTCGATTTCGTCACGCGCTTTCAGCCATTCTGCCAACGCATCGCGGGCCGGTGGTGACAACGGCACCATCCGTTCCTTGCCGCCTTTGCCCTGTACCAGCAACATGCGCGGGTCGCCTCGCGCCGAAGACACGGGCAGGGACACCAATTCCGTGACGCGCATTCCGGTGGCATACAGCAACTGCATCAGGCAGGTGTTGCGCAGGCGGTCCGCCTGTGTGCGCCCTGTCTGACGCGCAGCGTCCAGCAGGCGATCGACTTCGATCACTTCCAGCGTTTTGGGGAGCCGTTTTTCGCGTCCCGGGCCGCTGATTTGAATGGTCGGGTTGTCTGTGCGCCAGCCTTCTTCAAAGGCAAAGCGATAGAGCTGCTTGACTGCCGACAGGCGGCGCGCGCGGGTGGATTTCGACAGCCCCTGTGCATCGCAGTCAATCAGATAGGATTCGACCGTGTCGCGATGGGCGGTGGCGACATCATGCCCGTTGCGCTCCAGCCATCCAACGTAGTCTTTGAGATCACGCCCATAGGCCAGCAAGGTATTCTGTGCGGCCCCCTGTTCGGCGGCCTGGGCGTCCAGAAATGTGGAAATCCATTGAAAGGCGGTTGTTGGGGCCATGGTCAACTGCGCTCCAGCAGCAACAGCTGCAAAGACGCCCGGCGGGCCGTATCTTCGAGCCCGACGGCCCTGAACCCGGCGATGGCGTCGCTTAGGTCTTGCAGGTTTCCTTGTGCGCCACGATCAAACATTTCCATGGTCCGCAGGATCGCTTCGCCCAGTCGCCCATCTGCCAACAATCGCTGCAAGTCCTGAGAAACCCGGGAATCCGGTGAAAACCCACGTGAAATTGCCTGATCCCGTGCCGTGGTTGCATAAGCAGATTTGGGACTACCCAATGCGAGCCCCACCAAAAAGACATCGCTGCCCTGTGCAGGCATCAGAGCCGCCGCTTCATAGCTGGTCGATAGCAACCGGATACGCCAGGCCAAGGTGCCGGCCGGACCCTGGAGATCAATCCGGGCCAGTTGGTCACCAAATAGATCGGCAAAGGCAACTTCGAGGCCCGCCTGCTGCATGGCCTTCCATACCTTTGGCAGTGTTTTTGAAACCGCATCCGCGCTGCCGGTCCGCAACGCCGTATCAAATCGTTGCACGGCATCAACACGATCCCAGATGCCGCCCGAGGCCGCAGGGCGGCGATCCGTGTACAGCCCCAACAGCTGGTTGGGATTCAACGCACCGATCCGGGTCAATCTCTCGGCAGCCTCCAATTGTGCCTTCCACCCGGCCACATCGCGCAGATCCGCTGCGGCAAAACTCCGGGGTAGCTGGGTAGTCGGCAGACGTTCGCCAATTGTTTCATACAGCCGAAAAGTCAGCGGATCAGGCGTGCTGGGGGCGGACAGCGGCGGCGCGTCTTCAAAAATTCCGGGGCTGAGGAACCGATCAAGCAACGCCAGATCCGGGGGCGGCAAAGTCCCAAGCGCATGTGCGGTTTCCAACAACAGAGCCGCTGTTTCCCAATCTCCGCTCCGGGCCATGCAAAAAATTCGGGACCGGTCATCCGGGGCAAGGTATGGTTTTGAAATCAAAGTGTTACAGCTGACATCTTCGTCGCCGGTCAACAAGGTGGTGTCAAACCAGCGCGCAAACCGTGCCGTGTTGCCAGCCGGATCCGCCTGTTGGGCCAACGCCTGGGCCGGGTCGACTGCACCCAGGGCCATCAACCTGTCCAACCGGGCCAGCAGGATGGTGTCTGCATCTGCGACATTCGACGGGGGACGGGCTTCGGACAAGAGCACGGTGTATAGCAGCGATTGCATCGCCGGATAATGCTGGACCGGAACCCGGTCTATCAGACGTGACAAAACCTGGGGGTCGCTGCCGCGCCACAGGTCGATTGGCAACCCTGTGGCCGCCGAAGACACGATCCCGATTGGGTCCAACAACGCTTCGAGCGGGGTGACCTGAATTTGGGGGCTGAGCACCGAGTTGGATACCGGTGGTTCCAACAGGATCGTCGGTGGCAAATTGGGGCCGCCAGTCGATGGTTCCAGCCAGTCGATCACCGACAAGGGAGTCTGTGCCAGGACCAGCCCTGGCATCATCAGGGCAACAACAGCCGCCCTGATTGTGGGGTTAATCGGCATTCAGAACCACCGGTTTGCGCACCTCGGTCTGGGGGGCGCTGAAATCAGCACCAAACCATGGCCCGACATATGCATAGGCCACAAGCCCCAAAGAGGCGAGGATAAGGAGATAAATCAAATACTTAAACAGTCTTCCCATGGTCTTCTCGCTGCCTCGTGTGGTGTTCTTTTGCTCAAGTTATATATGGCCTTTTCGTCAAGATCACGTCATTCACTTAAGAATGAGCGAAAATGAGCATATTCCGGATTCTGCAGTCATTGCTGCCACGCCGGGACAGTTGAAAAAGACCATTGTCATGGTCGGTATGATGGGGGCGGGGAAAACCGCCGTTGGACGTGCCTTGGCCGCCCGATTGGGGGTGCCGTTTCTGGACAGCGATCACGAAATCGAAACTGCCGCCAATATGACGATACCCGAAATCTTTGAGCGTGACGGCGAACCCTTCTTTCGCGAGAAAGAGACGCAGGTCATCGCGCGATTGCTAAAAGAGGAACGCGGCGTGCTGTCGACCGGTGGTGGCGCGTTTCTGGCACAGCGCAATCGCGATCTGATCACTGACGACGGTGTGTCCGTCTGGTTGGATGCAAGCCTGGGCGTGCTGTGGAACCGGGTCAGACACAAAGACACCCGACCGCTGCTGCGCACAGCTGATCCGCGTGCGACGTTGAATGCCCTGTATGATGCGCGCGTGCCGCTTTATGCCAAGGCCGATCTGGCGGTGGTTTCGGATGGGGTGTCGTCGATCGAAACGATGGTGGACAAGGTGCTGGAAGCGCTCAAACAGCGCCCGGACGTATTGGATTGGAAATAATGCAGCAAACTGTGCATGTTGCGCTGGATACGCGCGCCTATGATGTGGTGATCGGACCGGGCTTGTTGGCCGAAGCCGGAGAACGGATTGCGCCCCTGTTGCGCCGCAAACGCGTTGCGGTTGTGTCGGATGCAAATGTGGCTGCGCTGCACCTGGAAACTCTGAGGGCCGGGTTGGCGCGCGCGGGCATTGATATGGTGTCTCTCGAGTTGCCACCAGGCGAAAGCACCAAAAGCTGGCCACAGTTCGAGCGTACGGTGGAATGGTTGCTGGCACAAAAAGTTGAACGCAATGACGTTGTTATCGCATTTGGCGGCGGGGTCATTGGTGATCTGGTGGGCTTTGCGGCCGCTGTATTGCGCCGGGGGGTGCGGTTCGTCCAGATTCCAACTTCGCTGCTGGCTCAGGTGGACAGCTCGGTCGGTGGCAAAACCGGCATCAATGCACCCCAGGGCAAAAACCTGATCGGCGCGTTTCATCAACCGTCTCTGGTTTTGGCCGATACCGAAGTTTTAGGTACGTTGACTGCTCGGGATTTCCTCGCCGGGTATGGCGAGGTTGTGAAATATGGTCTGTTGGGCGACGCTGACTTCTTTGACTGGCTCGAAACACAGGGGCCGGCGCTGGCTGCGGGGGACATGGCGGCACGGGTAGAGGCGGTTACCCGTTCGGTTCAGATGAAGGCTGACATCGTTGTGCGCGACGAAACCGAACAGGGTGACAGGGCGCTGTTGAACCTGGGCCATACGTTCTGTCACGCGCTGGAGGCCGCAACGGGGTATTCCGACCGGTTGTACCACGGCGAAGGTGTTGCCATCGGCTGTGCGTTGGCATTCGAATTGTCGTCGCGTCTGGGCCTGTGTTCCCAGGAGGACCCCAGCCGCGTTCGCGCGCATCTGCGCGACATGGGGATGAAGACGGATCTGGCCGATATTTCCGGAGACTTGCCCAGTGCCCAGGCGTTGCTGGATTTGATGGGACAGGACAAAAAGGTTGTGGACGGACAGTTGAGGTTCATTCTGGCACGCGGCATCGGGCAGGCATTCGTCACTGGGGATGTGCCCGCGCAGTCCGTATTGGATGTACTTGAGGATGCGCTTGCAGTGCGTTGAAATAAGTGACCAAACCTGCTTATCGGCCTCGGATCACCATCAGCTCACCAACATTTTCTCGGGTGATATAGCCGATCATTTGCCCACCTGCGGTATGGACGGCCACGGCCGGAGCACCGTTGTGAAGCGCATCCAGAACGGTTTCCAACCCTGCGCCCAGCGCGACAACAGGGATATCGGTCTGCATGATTGAACGAACCAGCGCATGGCGGGGTTCGTTCTGGGCCAGTGCAGCAAACAGGCGGTCGCGTGTGACAAACCCGACAAGCGCGCCCTGTGGATCAAGCACGGGGAATTCGTGCTGGGTGGTGCGGATCACAGCGCCTGTGGCGATGTCCAGCGTGTCTTCGGGGGTCAGGGCCTGAAAGGCCGTGATCATCGCATCCCGTGCCACCAGGCGACGCGCAACCGAGCGCATCGCAACGTCCTGACTTTCGGCGTTGGCGGCAACAAAAACAAAGACCGCCACCAGAACCAGAACCGGGTTACCGGTGCTGAGCCCGGCAAACCCCAGCAAGACAGCAACCAACTGACCGGCAGTGGCGGCAATGCGTGTGGCGCGCACCCGATCCATCGTCAGACATAAAACAGCGCGAAATACCCGGCCGCCATCCATGGGAAAAGCGGGAATCATGTTGAAAACGGCAAGGAATACATTGACCAGCGCCAGCCGTGCGAGGAACCCTGGACCGGTGCTGTCGATGTGGGCCAGGTCGTTCAAATCGATACCGGCGCCCGCCAACAAAAGCACAACCCAGATCACGACATTGACCATCGGCCCGGCCAGCGCGACGACGATTTCCTGTTTGGGGTTTTCCGGCATCCGTTCCAGCCGGGCCAATCCGCCAATGGGCAACAAGGTAATATCCGGGGTTCGAATGCCATAGCGCCGCGCCGCCAGCGCATGACCGAATTCATGGGCCACGACACAGGCAAACAGGGCCAGCACAAAGGCGATGTTTTCAACCGCCGCAGCCATGCCTTGATCTGAATAGGCGGCAAAACCGACCCAGGCCAAGAGAAGAAAAAAGGTGACATGGATCCGCAACTCTGACCCCAGAATCCTGCCAACCGGGAAGGACCAGACCATGTGTGTTTCCTCTCTTGTTTCACGTCATGACACGGATGATGTGGTCTGCACTATAACGTATTTGGCGCATTGGGTCTTGTGCAGGGCGTTGTAAATTGCCCGAAAGATCAAATTCCCCTGCGTTACACATGGCGGGCTGTTGGTGCCGTTCAGGACAACAATCCGCGGGCAATGATCGTGCGCTGGATTTCCGAAGACCCTTCGTAAATGCGAAAGATCCGCAGATCCCGCAGATAGCGCTCGAGCGGGAAGTCCCGGGTGTACCCATAGCCCCCGTGGATCTGTAACGCCCTGTCGGCAATCCGCCAGGCGGCCTCGGTGGCAAATAACTTGGCGTGGGCCGACTCGGTCGAATAACGTTCTCCTGTCCCCCGTTTCGCGGCGGCCTGCATCGCCAGCGCTCGCGCAGCGGCGAGATCCGTGGCGCTGTCGGCCAGCATCCATTGCAACCCCTGGAAGTCAGCGATTGGGTGGCCACCGACCTGTCGATCCTTGGCATAGGAAATCGCGGCCTTCAGGGCGGCATCTGCAATGCCGGTGGCCTGGGCGGCCACTTCGATCCGACCATTATCGAGCACTTTCATGGCGGTCCGAAAACCGGTGCCTTCGGCTCCCAACCGATTGCAAACCGGCACCCAACACTCCAGGGAGATGCCGAACACATGCCCGCCTTTTAGCCCCATGGTACGTTCATTGGGGCTGATCGTGACGCCATCGGTGACCTTTGGGTCGACAACAAAGGCGCTGACGCCGCGACCTCCGGCAGAGGGGTCAGTTTTTGCGTAGACCACAATAAAATCGGCAGCTCCAGCGTTGGAGATGAAACATTTGGCCCCTTTGATGCGATACCCGTCGCCCTCCCGAATGGCGGTGGTGGACATATCCGCGGGATTGGATCCGGCCTGCGGTTCGGTCAAGGCAAACGCACCCAGGGTCCTGCCTGCTGCGGCATCTGGTAGAACCCGGTTTTTCAGGTCAGGATCGCCACCCAACAGGATTGAATCCGTGGCCAGGAAATGTGCGGTCAACATCGACGCGGTCGACCCGCAAGCACCGGCAATCGCTTCAATTGCACAGTAAAGCGCGGGGCCGGACAGGGCGATGCCTCCGAATTCTTCGGGCAGGTTCATGCCCAACACTCCCAGATCTGCCATGGCGGGCAAATGCAGGCCAGCAAACAGGCTCTCTTCGTCCAGTTGGGCGGCCTTGGGGGCCAGGACTTTGGAACAAAACCGGTCGATTTGGTTTATCACGGCACGTTCATCTTCGGCGATTGTAGGGATCATTGGGCGGCTCCTGTGTTGAGAGTGGCACGGATTGCGGTGGCATCGGCGTTCAGGGCTGGGGCTGGGCTGCGGTTGCCTCGGGGGGCGTTGTTGAAGTGAACAGGTTGCTCCGGGACCGTCAGGTGGCCCAGGGTCGGATGGTGCACCTCTGAGGCCAGCGCTCTTTCGATCGCCTGAGGGGAACTCCAGGCCTGGGAAACGGTTTGGATCAGGGCAGCGGGAATGCCTGCTTCTGACAACTGATCCACGGCGGATTGGGCTGAAAGCCGGCTGGACCATTGGTCGATCCGGTCGGCCAGGGCCGGTTCATTTAAACGGCGCAACGAGTCGGTGGCAAACCTATCCTCCTGGGTGAGCTCGGGCTGACCGATCACCTGACAGAACCTGGCAAACAACCGGTCATTCAGCACGGCAATCGCAAAATGTCCGTCCTTGGCAGGGTAGGTGCCAAAAGGTGCCGACAATGGATGACGGTTGCCGGTTCGCGTCGCCGCCTCTCCGGCCATCAGGGTGCGGCAGGCCAGGATCGGCATCATGGACATCAACCCGTCATACAGCGCCACGTCCACATGGCGTCCCTTGCCAGTGCGGCTGCGGTCAAACAGGGCCACCATTGCGCCCCAGGCTGCAAACAGGCCACCGGCAACATCGGCCATTGCCTCCCCGACCATGGTGGGATCACCGTTCGGATCTCCGGTCACGTCCATCAGCCCGCTCATGGCTTGAATGATTATGTCATAGGCGGGTTTGGTGGCGTTGGGCCCGGTTTGACCAAATCCCGAGACCGAGACATAGACCAGACCGGGAAATTCGGCCTCCAGCGTCCCGAACCCCAGGCCGAGTTTGTCCATGACGCCCGGACGATAATTTTCGACCAGCACGTCGCATTCGCCAAGCAGCGCCTTGACTGTGGCCAATCCGTCCGGCGATTTGAGATCCAGCACAATGGATTTCTTGCCCCGGTTCAGGGATTGGAACAACAGGCTCTCTCCCTGTTCGAATGGCCCGATGTGTCGATAATCGTCGCCATGGGTGGATTCGATCTTGATCACCTCGGCACCTAGATCCGCCATCAAGGCGGTACAATATGGACCCGCAAGAACACGGGTGAAATCCAGAATGCGTACACCGGTCAAGGGTCTGCTGGGCGATTGGGAATGTTCCATTGGGGTCTCCGATTTGACTCCTTTGGGAATACAGCGTCTCAACCTATTAATGGAAATATGAATGTGTCATACAGGGATTTATGAGACCTATACCCATAACATTGCGCCACCTCGACTATGTCATTGCCACGGCCGACACTGGCAGCACTGCGGCCGCAGCCAGGGCGCTGAATGTATCGCAACCATCGGTTTCTCTGGCGATTGCCAAAGTGGAGGCGCATCTGGGGCGCGCGCTGTTTGCGCGCAACACAGGCCAGGGAGTGGGGCTGACTTCGTTCGGAGAACACAAGCTGGGCGAGTTTCGGACCCTGCGGTCGCAGGCCATCGAAACGCTGAGCGGGGAAGATCGTCAGCGTTCGGTTCTGACGCTGGGTGTGTTTTCAACTCTGGGGCCGCGCTATGCACCCGGGTTGGTTCGCGGATTTTTGGACGACCACCCAACGGCCGACGTGCGGTTGCTGGAGGCGGATCTGGAAACCTTGGCCCAATGGCTGGACAGCGGTCAGATTGATGTGGCGTTGATCTATGAATTCGGGCTGCCATCAACGCTGGAACTGATCCCTTTGGCCGATGTACGCCCCTATGGAGTCGTATCTCAGAGCCACCGTTTGGCCGAACGTTCCAGTGTCAGTTTGGCGGAGCTGTTGCAGGATCCGCTTATCCTGATGAATTTGCCACACAGTCGGGCCTATTTTCTGTCCCTGGCTCAGGTGCAGGGGATCACCCCGACCATCGCGTATGAAACCGGATCGGTCGAGATGCTGCGTGCAATGGTGGCAAACGGATTGGGGGTTGGGGTGCTGGCGACCGATATTCCCCATCACACCGCCTACGATCAAACTCCGATCGTGCGCCTGCCTCTAACGGGGCACCTGGCACCGCACCGTATCGCATTGGCCAGGTCCGGACGTCTGCGCCCCAGCAGCCTGACAACCGCATTCTGCCGCTACACGCGGCGTGTGTTCGTTGCCTAGGGCGAGGATCAGACCAAAGCGCGCGTGTATCTGTTGCTCAGCTTGGACCTATTGAGATAGCCCCCTCAGAAAGTGGGCCGCCAACGGTCGTTGCGTTGTGTTTGATCCGCGCACGACGGGTCGCAACCGCAGACAACCGGACGGCAAGAGCCCCAATGGCCAAATGGTCGGCCATATGGACGGTCGATCGTTCGATGCCGCACCGCTCCGGTTCTTCTAGTCACCCGAGAATCACAAAGGGCTGACAAAAGCCAGCCCTTTGCTGTGTTGGTTTTTGGTGGTCGAGGTCGTTGACAGCCCCCAAACCCAAGGTTCTTTAGAACGGGATCTCGTCATCGTCGATGTTATGGGCCGGGCCGCCACGCGCCGTAGCGCTTTGCTGGCCACCGCCGCCATAAGGATCACCCTGGGGTGCGCCATAACCGCCGCTATCGCCTCCGCCATAGCTGCCGCCCTGGCCGCCGCCCTGACCGCCGCCATAACCACCACCGCCGCTCTGGTCACCACCACGGCCGTCCAGAAGGGTCAGCTCACCCCGGTAGGGGCGCAGAACGACTTCGGTAGAATAGCGGTCCTGACCGGATTGATCCTGCCACTTGCGGGTTTCCAACTGACCTTCGATATAGACCTTGGACCCTTTGCGCAGGTATTGTTCAGCAATCCGGGCCAGCGGCTCGGAAAAAATTGCGACTGAATGCCATTCGGTCCGTTCGCGCCGTTCGCCGGTGTTGCGATCTTTCCAGTTCTCTGACGTGGCAATACGCAGGTTGCAGACTTTGCCGCCGTTCTGGAAACTGCGCACTTCCGGGTCACGCCCCAGATTGCCCACGATGATGACTTTGTTAACTGAGCCGGCCATGATGCTCCTTGTCCCTTTGTTTGCAACGCGCAGCACAGGGGTGCGCGAATCTTGATCTTGTGGTTGGCGCCGAGCGTATACGTCCAGCCGCAGCGAGGAAAGCAGGTGGCTGGGGGTAAAATTCCGGAGGGTGCCGGAACTGGTGGCGAGGTTCCGCCGTGCGTCTTTCTATTTTGCAGAATATCAGTATATTGCGCGATGTTGAGGTGGGACAGGAAATCAGACGATGCGCACACTGGCCTTTGGGTTGGCTCTCGCGTCCATGACGTTGACGTCTGTGGCGCAAGCTGATGTCTTTTCTGCGCGCAATCAGCGTAACCTCTTTAAATCTCATACCAAAGTTCTCGATACACGGGCATCCACCCAATACAAGAATTCGGTGCGGTTGCAGCCGCAGTCGGTGTATACGCCGTCAAAATGGGGGCCTTTGCCCTATGCCGGGAAATATCGTGGGCAATACCTGGATATGGCGCGCAAGGCTGCACGCCGTCACAATGTGCCCGAAGATCTGTTTTTGCGGCTCGTTCAACAGGAATCAAATTGGAACCCGAACGCGAAATCGCACAAAGGGGCCTTGGGCCTGGCCCAATTGATGCCTCAAACCGCACGTCGTCTGGGTGTCGATCCGCTGGACCCGCAGGAAAACCTGGACGGTGGGGCCCGATACCTGGCCAAACAATTCCGCAAGTTCAAATCCTGGCGACTGGCATTGGCGGCGTATAACGCGGGCCCCGAGGCGGTCAAAAGATACGGTGGGGTTCCGCCGTACAAGGAAACCAAGACCTACGTCAAAAAGATCTGGGGCAGCTGACCGGCCTGACTCCATCTATATCTGACAAAAATTATCGGAATAGTGGTTGCCTTTGTCCAACCACAGTTTTAAGCCATGGGAAAACACCCGATTGGTGGAGAGTTCCCCATGGCGCATTCGCTATTCTGTTTGTCGGCGGTTCTGGTATCAGCCGCAGTTGCCACAACCGGTTTTGCCGGGACACCGCTGGAGGACCTGGGCGGAGCGCTGTTTTTTGACCCAAACCTGTCGGCCAATCGCACCCAGGCCTGCGCCACCTGTCATGACCCGTCGACAGGGTTTGCCGATCCGCGGGAAACGGCCGCAGGGCGGGCCGTGTCACTGGGGGATGACGGGAAATCGCTGGGTGACCGGACTGCACCTGCCATCGGCTATGTTGCCTTCACACCCGATTTTCATCACGACGATGATGGCGACTGGGTCGGTGGGTTTTTCTGGGACGGGCGCGCCGTCAATCTAGAAGAACAGGCAGGGGGGCCACCGCTGAATCCGATCGAAATGGGGATGGCGGACAAATCCGCTGTGCTTGATCGGTTGCGCGAAAACCCCGCGTATGTGGCCACGCTGAGCGATATTTTTGGCAGTGAAACCATGCAGGATCCGGTGTTGGCGTATGACGCGATGACACGGGCCATTGCAGCCTTTGAACGCACGGCGGAATTTGCGCCGTTTGACAGCAAATATGACCGGTATCTGCGCGGCGAATACGAGATGACCCGCGACGAAGAATTGGGACGGCTGTTGTTCTTCTCCGAACAGTTCACAAACTGCAACCAATGCCATCAACTGAAGCGCAGCCAGGTGGACCCGGCTGAAACCTTCTCCGATTACAGCTATCACAACATCGGCGTTCCTGAAAACAGGCGTGCGCGTGCCGTCAATGGCGTTGCGACATCCAAGGTCGATTTGGGGCTGCTGGAAAATCCCGACGTCCGGTCGGGCAGGGCGGCGGGGTTGTTCAAGACCCCCAGCCTGCGCAATGTGGCCGTCACGGCACCGTATATGCACAACGGCGTATTCGAAGATCTGCGCACTGTTGTTCTATTCTACAACAAATATAACACCGTGGCGCAAGCACGCCAAATCAACCCGGAAACCGGCACCCCCTGGCGAATGCCTGAGGTGCCACATACCTTGTCTGTCAAGGAACTGACCCATGGTCCCGCGTTGGAAGACGACCGGATCGACGCATTGGTGGCGTTCTTGAAAACCCTGACGGATGCCCGGTACGAACCGCTGCTGGACGGCAGCTGATCCAGTGCCGCACAGCAGCGTGGCTGGTCCTTGATTGCCGACCTGAAACGCTTCTACGCTTGGGTCTTCAATTCAGGCCCCCAGGAGTGTCGTCATGCTGCCAGAGATCCCGCCGGAAACCCTGTCCAACTGGCAGCGTCTTGTGGACCTGGTTGCCCGTCTCGCAGATGTACCTGCCAGCCTGATCATGAAGACGGACGACCCACGTCATGCGGTTCTGGTGACGTCTGATCACCCTGAAAACCCCTATCCTGTGGGGATGGAGTTTCGCCTCCACCCCAAACTGTATTGCCAGGGCGTTTTTGAACAGGACGGGGAATTGGTGGTCGAAGATGCCGCGTGTGACCCAGTCTGGCGGGGGAATGAGGACATGGAACACGGCATGTCCTTTTACATCGGTCTGCCGCTCAAATGGCCAGATGGGCAAATCTTTGGAACGATCTGTGTTCTGGATCGCAACAGGAACCGGCGGGCGCTGTTGTTTCGGGAAGGTCTGGCCCAGTTCGCGCGGCTTGTCGAACAGGATTTGGCTTTGCTACAAGAGGTTTACCTAAGACGGGTGCTGGAGGACAAGCTCAACCAGACCTTGGGACATCTCGAGGCGCGTGTCGGTGAACGAACCCGGGAACTGCAGGAGGCAAACACCGCATTGCGGGTGCTGTTGACCAGTGTCGATGAGGATCGCAAGGCACGGGACGAAGAAATCCTGACTCAGGTTCGGGGTATGGTGTTGCCCTATCTGGACAAGCTGGCCGACCATCTGGGACAGCAGGAACCGGCCCGGAGCTATCTGGATCTGGCACAGCGGAATCTGACTGAAATCACGTCGGCCATGTCCGACAAACTGTCGAATGCGTTTTCGGTCATGACCCCGACGGAAATCGAAATTGCGCATATGGTCATGTCCGGAAAAACCACCAAGGATATTGCCAGAACCCTGTCACGAGAGACCTCTACCATTGATTTTCACCGCAATAATATTCGGCGCAAATTGGGGTTGGAAGGGCGGGATCGGAACCTGCGCAGCCACCTGCTCGCGATTTCGTGATCCAAAAATAGGGGGATTACCCCCATATTCCCCCCCAATTTTTCTGATCTGACCAGACCCGGACCCGGCCGCTAGCCTGTCAGTGACGGCCCCAGAGAGGCCGTGACGTCAACAGACAGGGAGATCAACATGGATCGCAAGGATCTGAAACCCACGTTGCTGAACGGTGATCGCGACGAAATGGCACCGGGTTTATCCCGCCGCTCGTTCTTTATGGCGGCCGGGGCAGCAGGGGTCGGGGCAGGGGCGAACCTGCTCGGGGCAAAGCCGGCCGCGGCCCAGTCACAGGCCTGGTTGCAGCCAGGCAACAACAATCACGTCATAGACCTGCAGGGGGCGACGGGTCAGCCCAGCACCGGTGCGGTCGGCATCGACTATTTTGGCCATTGCGCGATCAAGATCACGTCGCCAAATGGCGCCACCGTCCTGTTTGATCCGTGGCGCGACGACCCGTCCGGGGCTTGGGGGTTGTGGTTCAAGAACGAATTCCCGCAGATTCCGGTCGATATCACCATGTCGACACATGCCCATTTTGACCATGACGCCATTGATCGGCCCAGCTCGACCATGGTGTTGGATCGGATGGTTGGCAATTTTGAATTCGCTGACCTGAAGATCACCGGGTTTGCCGACAAACACGCCTGTGTGGCACCGGGCTGGTACAATTGGACCGACGCGCTGGCCGAATTCGGCGTCAATGCCTGCCCACCTGACAACGTGGGCCACATGGATATGGTGGTTTATCTGGTGGAAACCGGCGGCCTGCGCACGTTGATCTGGGGCGACAACCGCCACAACCCACCACAGGAGTTCTATGATGCCATCGGCCAGGTTGATGTTCTGACCCTGCCGGTGGATGGGTCGCAACATATCCTCAGCTATGGTCAGGGCAATGACATCGTGTCCAAGCTGAAGCCCAAGGTGATCATCCCGACCCACTATCTGAACGAAACCACCTCTTATACGCTGACCACATTGCAGGACGCGGATGAATGGGTGAAATCCCAGGCCAGTTACAAGATGCTCGATAGCGCGTCGCTGTCGCTGGAGGCCGGGGACGTTGCAGGCATGAACAGCGAATTCATGTATTTCGGCAATCACGCCCTAAAGGGCTGATGGTCACAACTTTCAAGGGCAGGGGCGTAGCATCGGTTACGCCCCTTTCTGCTGTTTTGGACGGATCGTGGAAACTCCGCTACCGTTGACGAGACATTGGAAGCCAAAAGGATTTGCCATGACTGATATTCAGATTGAGATTTGCGACCGGATGCCCCCAAAGGAGGCGCTGAACGGGCTGTTGGCCCAGTATTACGGTCTGATCGTCCAGCGCATGCGGTCCATAGGGGAAGAAATCGACCCGAACACACCCAAGAGCGCGCTGGCAGAGTTCTGGGAGAATGCCGACGACTATCTACCGCCCCGTGGTTGTCTGGTATTGGCCCGGGATGATCAGGGGACACTAATCGGTTGCGGGATGTTGAAATGCCTGGATGCGGAAACCGGCGAGCTCAAGCGCCTGTTTGTGACCGAAGCCGCCCGGGGCACCGGAGCTGGACGCAAGCTGGTCACTGCCCGGGTTGACGCGGCACGGGCTCTGGGACTCAAGCGGCTGGTGGTCGATACGCTGACCCCAAGTGTGGAGATGCGCAGCATGTATCCCAAAATGGGGTTCACCGAAGTGTTCGAGCCTATCGAAACCACCACTTACCTCGATCAACCCAACCTGCGCCCGCACCTGCATTTCTTTGTCCGCGACATCGCCTGAGATCTGCTGAAAAAGAAAGAGCCCGGATTTTTCAATCCGGGCTCTTGTGTTGTTCATGTGGCTCATCACTCGGCGGCGATTTTGATCACCGGGGTCATCTGGGCCAACACCTCGTCATCAAGGTGACATTTGACCTGATGCCCTTCGCTCAGGGTGCGTACAGGTGGAACTTCGCGATCGCACAATCCACCTGCAACCCTGTCCTTCCACCGGCACCGTGTCTGGAACGGACAGCCGGACGGAGGGTTCATGGCCGAAGGAATGTCCCCTTCAAGCACGATATGTTCCTTTTGAACGGAGGTATCCGCAATCGGAACCGCCGATAGCAGCGCCTCGGTATAGGGGTGATAGGGCGGGCTGAACACCTGATCCGTGGTTCCCAATTCAACCACATGGCCCAGATACATCACCATCACACGGTCCGACAGATACCGCACGATCGACAGATCGTGGCTGATGAACAGCAATGTAGTCTTTTGCTCGCGCTGAATCTCCATCAACAGATCGGTCACCGCCGCCTGTACCGACACGTCCAATGCAGATACAGGTTCATCGGCCACAACGATCCGTGCATCTCCGGCAAAGGCTCGGGCGATACCCACACGCTGTTTCTGGCCACCCGACAACTGGCGCGGCATCCGGTCGGCAAAGGCGCGGGGCAGTTTGACCAGATCCAAAAGCTCCAGCATCCGCTTGCGCCGTTCGGCCTCAGAGTTGCCGATACCAAAGATTTCCAACGCCCGGATGATCTGCCGCCCGACTGTCATCGACGGATTCAATGTGTCAAACGGGTTCTGGAACACCATCTGAACATCCGCAATGGTTTTGGTGTCACGTTCTTCGATCGGGATCATTTCGATATTGCGATCGTCCAGCAAAATCTGCCCGTCAGTCGCTGTTTCGAGCCCCATCAACACCTTGGCAAAAGTGGACTTGCCACAGCCGGATTCGCCAACGATGGCCAGAGTTTCGGATTCCCTGGCCTCGAAACTCAGGGTTTCATTGGCCTTGACCACCTTCCTGGCCCCACCACCAAACAGGGCATTGGCTGCAACCTCATAGTATTTCTTGAGGTTCTCCATCTTCAGGACGACCCTGCCGATTTCTCCCTTTTCCTTTTGCTCGCCCAAAGTGATCGGAGCGTTCCAATCAATCTCGGTAAACTTCAGGCAACGGGTGTGGTGGCGATCATTGCCCGGAACCGGATCCATCATGATGGCCTGTGAATCACAGCGCCCTTCTTCGAAGTAATCGCACCGTGGGCCGAAATTACAGCCCGGCGGACGTTCATGTGGCAAGGGAAAGTTGCCCGGAATTGCCACCAGCGGGCGCGAATTCTTGTCAGCCCCCGGCAAGGGGATCGACCGGAACAGCGCCTGCGTATAGGGGTGCTGCATTTCGTCGAACACATCCTTGATCGAACCGCGTTCCACCGCTTCGCCCGAATACATCACACAGATCCGGTCACAGGTTTCCAGAACCAGGCCCAGGTTGTGGCTGATGAACAGCATCGAGGTGCCGTATTTCTTGCCCAGATCCTTGACCAGCTCGACCACGGCGGCCTCGACTGTCACGTCGAGCGCGGTGGTGGGTTCGTCCAGAATCAACAGCGCCGGTTTCGACATCAGCGCCATGGCGATGACGATCCGCTGCTGCTGACCGCCTGACAATTGGTGCGGAAAGGAATTCAACATCCGTTCTGGGTCAGGCAGGCGCACATCCGTCACCACTTCCAGGGCGCGGGCATAAGCCTCCTCTTCGGTGACCCCTTCGTGGATCATCGGCACTTCCATCAGCTGCTTGCCGATTTTCATGGCCGGGTTCAACGACGCCATCGGTTCCTGATAGATCATGGCGATTTCATTGCCGCGGATGTCGCGCAACTCTTCTTCGCTGATCTCGCTCAGGTCGCGGCCCTTGAATTTGATCGACCCGCCAACGATGCGGCCGTTCTTGCCAAGATCCTGCATGACACCCAGCGCCACGGTCGATTTACCGCATCCGGATTCGCCAACCAGGCCCACGGCCTCGCCCGGTTGCACCGCAACCGAGAAATCCATCACGGCTGGGATTTCCCGTAGGCGGGTAAAGAAGGAGATGGACAGCTTGTCGATCTCAAGGATCGGACCGTCATATTCCGCCAGTTTGCTCATTTTGTTTCTCCCTGTCGGCCAAAAGCGGGGGATCCCTCTTCATCTGGCCTCAAGTATCCCGGGGGTCCGGGGGCAGCGCCCCCGGCCTCGATCACATCAGTCCTTCAGACTTTCTTCGCGCAGACCATCGGCCAGCAGGTTCAGACCCAACACCAGGCTCAGCAATGCAAAGGCAGGTGGCAGAGCAGGGTGCAGATAGATCGACAACAGCTTGCGGCCCTCGTTGATCGTCGACCCCCAGTCCGGGCTTTCCGGTGGCAGGCCTAGGCCAAAGAAGCCCAAGGTTCCCAAGAGGATGGTGGTATAGCCGATCCGCAGACAGAAATCCACGATCAGCGGTCCCCGTGCATTGGGCAGGATCTCCCACAGCATGATGTACCAGGGACCTTCACCGCGGGTCTGGGCCGCAGCCACATAGTCGCGGGTCTTGATGTCCAGTGCCAGACCGCGAACGATCCGGAACACGGTGGGCGAGTTCACAAAAACCACCGACACAAACACCACGAGAATACCGCCGGGCACGTCAAACAGATCCATAAAGGTCGGCAGGCCCCAGATGCCATAGGTTTTGGTTTCGATCAGGAAACCACCCGTGGAGACCAGCGACAGGTACAGCCACATGGCCACACCCAGCACCCCGATCAACAGCGGTGTGCGGAACTTGGGACGCGTGTAGTAGCGCGAATTCAGCAGCACACCGACAAAGACGATCGGGAAGATGAACAGGATGATCGCCATATAGTTGGGCACCCCGGTCGCCACGATTTCAGGCGTCACCAGCAGATAGAACAGCAGGATGACCGGAAAGGCGAGGATCAGGTTCGCCAGGAACGACAACAGCGTGTCCAGACGACCGCCATAATACCCGGCAGGCAAACCCAAAGTGATCCCAACCATAAAGGCGAACAGGGTGGCCAGCGGTGCGATCTGCACCACGACACCGGCCCCATCGACCATCCGGCTGAACACATCACGGGCCAGGTTGTCACCGCCCAGAAGATACCATTGGAAATCTTCTGCGGAGGCACCGCGCAACGGTGTTCCGGGCACTTTGTTCTTCATTCCAGACACCTGAACCAGCGGATCATGTGTCACGATGAGGTCCATCTGCCCAAAGATGCCGGTGAACACCCAGAACATCACCAGGCCAAAGCCGATCATACCAATTGGGCTGTCGAACAGTTTGCCATACAGTCCCAGCCGCCGCTTGAACGCGATAGAGACGGCGTAAAGGATCGCAAGCGACGTCCAAACCGGCAGGAATTGTTGGCTGATTGCGCCGATGATGCCAGCGCTGGTCCCCAAGAAGATACCACCGACCAGATAAAGACAGACGATTGCGACGACCAGGGCAAACACCAAACGCAAGGCTGTGCCAGCCAGGCCACGCGCGCCGGTTGTTCTGGCCAACGTTCCGTCAGCGTTTGATTTTGCCCGTTCTTCGGACACCACCGAGGTGATCACCAACCAGGCGAGAATGACCAATACCAAGGCGATCAGCCCGTATTGAAAAATGGGATCCAAAAAGGAAAGTGAGCCGGTCCAGCTAAGAGCTTCCATATTCTCATGCCTCCCTTAAGAAATTCGAATGCGAGGATTGAGGTAGACATAGCCGATATCGGAAATCAGCTGGGTCACCAAAACCACCATCACAGAGACAACAGAAACCGCCAACAGCAGGTCAATGTCGTTGTTGCCGGCCGCTTGTACCAACACCCATCCAAAGCCTTTGTAGTTGAACAGGGTTTCGACAATCACCACACCGTTCAGCAGCCACGGGAACTGCAACATGATAACGGTAAAGGGTGCGATCAACGCGTTGCGCAAGGCATGTTTCATCACGATGTTGCGGAAACTGACCCCCTTGAGGCGCGCGGTGCGGATATACTGCGCGGTCATGACTTCGGCCATCGAGGCACGGGTCATTCGGGCGATATAGCCCATACCGTACAGCGCGATGGTGATCACGGGCAGAAAAAACGCCTCAAAGGTGATGGTTTCCATCGCAGATGTTGCCGACCCCTTGAACCATTTCAGACCCACGGCGGATGAGGCAAAGATCGCGATAAAGACAACACCGGACACATATTCAGGCGTCGCTGTGGTGACGATTGCTCCGGTGGACAGCACGCGGTCGGTGCTGGATCCTTCGCGCATACCCGCGAGCACCCCAATGATCAGAGCTGTGGGGATCATGACGATCATGACCCAGAACATCAACTTGCCGGTCAGCGCCAGACGGGTCCCGACGACGTCTGCTACAGGCTCCTTGAAAACCCAGGACAGGCCCCATTTCCCCTGCAGAACGCCGCAGAAGGTCGCGGTATCTTCCTTGATGGGATTGTGATTTGCACAGCGTCCACGGGTTTCACCGTCGCTGCCTTCGATTACATATCCGGGAATCACGCCGATCCACTGGCCATATTTGGAGAATACGTTTTGAGTAAAGCCGCGATTGCCAAGATAAGTGGCCACTTCGGAATCGGACATCCGGAAGTTGCCTTGGGTTTTGGCGAGCTTTTCTAGGTTTGGATAGAGATTTGTCATCACGAAGACGACAAAGGTCAGGCATAGCGCGGTTACGAGCATAACGCCCAACCTGCGCAAAATGAACAGTCCCATGGTGGCCCCTGTCGGATTTTGTTCTTGTACCGCGGGAAGCTTCCGCAGATGTGAAAAGGGGCCGCTCGCGAACGAGCGGCCCATTCAGATTTAAATCAGGCTTTGATGCCCCATTTGTAGATTTGAGGAAGATAGGCGATGTGCATATCGACACCAACCAGGTTGTCGCGGTGGTGCCGCTGAACCTGACGCCAATACGGCTGAATGGTCACGCCTTCTTCGATCACGATGGCCTGAATTTTGCCCATGACCACACGACGCTCGTCCGCACCGGCAATCGAGTTAGCCTGGGTCAGCAACGCGTCGAATTCGGCATTTGCCCAACCAAATTCATTCCAGGCTTCACCTGAGCGATAGGCCAGACCCAGAACCTGAGTGCCCAGCGGACGGTGGTTCCAGTTGGTCGAGCTGTAGGGATAGCTCACCCAATCGTTCCAGAAGGTCGATCCGGGCAGAATTGTCCGCTTGACCTTGAACCCGGCGTCGCGCAGCTGGGCTGCGACGGCATCGGTGGTGTTCTTGCGCCAGTCATCGTCGATCGAGATCAGTTCGTGCTCGTGATCCATCATGCCCGCTTCTTCCATCAGAGCCTTGGCTCCAGCAGGGTCAAAAGGAATACGTGTCACGTCCGGGTTGTGCTCCGGATGGATCGGGCCAACGTGGCAGTTGTCGGCAGGGATACCCTGACCACCAACACCCAGTTCCAGACAGACCGCATTGTCGACGGCCATGGCCAGCGCCTTGCGGACGCGCTTGTCGTCATAGGGTTTGTGGTTCTGGTTGGTCCGGACCACAATGGTCGCACCCGAGGTCACGGTCGACCGGGTCAGGCCCAGGCTGTCCATGATGTCCGCGAATTCACCGACCGATTCCCAGTTCATGTCGACTTCTTCGGATTCGAACCCGGCAATGGTTGCCGACGGATCGGTGCCGTAGTCAATGAATTCGATGCGATCCAGGTGACCACCCTTGCCAGCGGCATAGCCCCACCAGTCGTGATCATCATTGCGCACCAGAACACCCTTGACGCCCACTTCGTAGGATTCAGGCTTCATGAACCCGGTGCCGATCGGGCTGGTCAGCATGTTTTCTGCACTGTGCGAGCTGTGCACGATCGCCGCTGGATAGTCGGCCATACCGGGAATGATTGTGATGTCAGGTGCGGGCAGGGTCAGCTTGACAGTGTGGCTGTCGACAACCGAGATCGCACCGTCCAGGGCCTTGTTGGTGTCCGGATTGATCATCGACGCCATACGACCGGCCATCGAGTTGCCTTCGACGTCCTTTTCACACCAGCCAGCGATGTTGCGCGCAACGTCTTCGGCGGTGAAGTCGTCACCATTGTTCCACTTAACACCTTTGCGGACACGCAGAGTGTATTCGGTGGCATCGTCATTGGCCTCCCAGCTTTCCAGAAGCATGGGTTCGAACGAGCCGTCCGAATTGTATTCGACCAGATATTCCAACCAGCCGGCCGTAAAGGTCGCGATCTGGGTCCAGTCAAAGGTGCGCGGATCTTTCAATGCACGCACTTCCATCTGCATGCGAATGGTTCCGCCTTTTTGGGCTCCTTCCGCGTGGACAGGCGACGACAGACCAATCATCGAATAGGCGGCCGGAACCGCAACACCCAGCGCGGTCGCCCGAGCCAGGAATTCACGACGGTCCAGTTTGCCATCCATAACTTCCTGAGCGTGCATTTTTGCGGCCCAGTGAATCGGTTTTCCGTTGATTGTTTCTTTTGTCATTTATTTCTCCCTGATGTGGATTTGGGTCAATGCGGGTCGTTTACCGCATTCGGCCCCGCCCCTCGGCGTGGCGCGTATGAAACTTCTGCTGGTTCGTTGGTCGCATCCCCATTTGTACATTCGGCACCAGTTTCGCGCCGACGTCAACGCATGCTTTCGGCACTTTTGGGTAAAAAAACGACATCACACTAGTTTGAATGCGACCATGACCCCATTTTCTGGACAGGCGTGACCAGTATCGGCGGGGTTTTTTGGCGATCATCGCTTTCTCAGGGTTCCTGGTGTCATCCCGAATTGATTTTGAACGAATCTGTTGAAACTCGAAGCACTTGCAAAGCCCAGGTTATGGGAAATCGCTTTTGCTGACGCTGATGTTTGGATCAACTGCGAGCGGGCTTCATGGGCGATACGTTCATTCAAAAGGGCCGCCGCTGTGCGTCCGGTCTGGGATCGGCACACACGGGTCAGGTGCGAAGGCGTGACATCCAGCATAGCCGCATAATCCGTCATCGAAGCCCCGGACGCGTATTGCTGTGAAATAGTCTGCCCATAGGTTCGGATCAGTCGGCGGGAGGCCGGAACCCTGGTCGTCTGTGGCATCAATCGGCGCAACCAGATCGCCGCCAGAACAGATTGTGCCTGCACCGTCTGGGCCCAGAAGGGCGGCTGGTGATCCTGTTCCCGCACAATCGTGTCGTGCAGATTGGAAAGCTCGGCCAGGGTTTGGGCTGACAATGATCTCAACACTTGCGCAGACTCTGGCCAAATCTGATTGGCCTGAGGCGAAATCCGCAACACATGCCCCAGGGCCTGACGTCCGGCATCCAGCGCAAACAGTGACCGAGCCGGAATGAACATGGCCGTGCTGGGGCCAAAGCCATGCTGGGCGCCATCCAGCAAGAGCCGTCCCTGACCTCTGGTGATCCAGATCAACAGATGGTCCGGCCGGTCATGCGCGAGGTCCAACTGCCACGGACCTTCCGGGGCCAATTGCGGCAGCGATAGCGCATGTATCATCGAAAGGGCACTGTCGGTCATGATCCAGGCGTGACTGCAGTCCAGTCGCGCATCTTTGAGCGAAACCAGGTTCGCTGTCGTTTGGCAAACTGGCGGGTGGCGATGGTCGCCCGTTCCCGGGCAGAGTCGAATGTCAGCTCTCCACGCTCATAGGCGACCAATTCCGGCACGCCGATCGCCTTGCACGATGGCAACGACGGATCATACCGGTCCAGCATGGTCCGAACTTCATCCAATGCGCCCAGGTCCAGCATCAGATCAAACCGACGGTCAATGCGCGCACCCAGCCAATCCTTGTCCACATCGAATATCAAGGCCGCGCAATCGGATGTTTGCAGCGCGGGCGGCGGTGTTTCTGCCTGCCAATTGGCGATCGAGCGCCCTGTGGCTGCCTGAACTTCCCAGGCGCGTTGAACCCTGGCCCGGTTGCGCAGATCCAGCCCGGATTGGGTGACCGGATCCAGCCCGGCGCTCATTTCCTCCAGCGACATCTGGTCGGCCGTTGCCCGAATCTCGGGCGGTGTCACGGGGATGGGGGCCATGCCGCGGGTCAATGTCATGAAGTACAACCCGGTGCCGCCAACAATGATGGGCCGCTCCGGACCGTCGAGCAGCGGCAGGACCTCCCGCATCCAGTGCCCGGCCGAATAGGTGGTGTCATAGGCAACATGCCCATACAGCCGATGCGGAACACTGGCCTCTTCCTGCTCTGACGGGCGAGCCGTAATAACCCGCCAGCAGTCATAGATCTGGCTGGCATCTGCATTGATGATCACGCCGCCGTGGCGATCCGCGATTTCCAGCGCCAGCGCAGATTTTCCCGATGCCGTCGGGCCGGCAATCAGAACCGGCTGATCGGGAGCAATGTCGGGCAATTTCATCGGCGTGATCCTGAACCGTAAAAAAGATGACGCAATTCATCTGTCCCACATCAATGTTGTGCGTCAAGGCGCATTGAACATGGCGGCGATTTCCGTCATTTTGCGCGCCAACCTAACCCCGCGACATTCCGGAGTGCAATATGCCCCTTTCCACCGATCTTTCGACAGACCTTGCCGATACAACCTATAAACGCGTCATGCTGAAAATTTCGGGTGAGGCCTTGATGGGGGATCAGGGGTTTGGTCTGCATCCGCCCACCGTGCAGCGGATCGCCGAGGAAGTAAAATCGGTGCATGATCTGGGGGTCGAGATCTGCATGGTGATCGGTGGCGGCAATATCTTTCGCGGTCTGTCCGGCAGCGCGCAGGGGATGGAACGCACAACGGCGGATTACATGGGGATGCTGGCCACGGTGATGAACGCACTGGCCATGCAGAGCGCCCTGGAAAGCCTGGACGTGTTCACCCGGGTCATTTCCGCGATTCCCATGGATCAGGTGTGCGAACCCTATATTCGCCGTCGCGCCGTGCGCCATCTCGAGAAAAAGCGGGTCTGCATTTTTGCAGCCGGAACCGGTAACCCCTATTTCACCACCGATACCGCCGCGACGCTGCGGGCGAATGAAATGTCCTGCGAGGCAATTTTCAAGGGGACCAAGGTTGATGGGGTCTATGACAAGGATCCGGTGAAATTCGACGATGCCAAACGCTATGACACGGTGAGCTATGATGATGTTCTGGCCAAACGTCTGGGCGTCATGGACGCCAGCGCGATTGCACTGGCGCGCGACAACAACCTGCCAATCATCGTGTTTTCTCTGGACGAGCCGGGTGGGTTCCGGGGCATTCTGGCCGGACGTGGTACCTATACAAAAGTGCAAGGCTGATCATCGGCGCATCCAAGGTCGCTCCAACGACCCCCGGATGCGCCGTTCAAAAAGGGATCGCAGGCGGCACAAGGTAAACGTCCCGCTCTGCGCCGTCCCATCTGTAGCGTCCCATCTGTAGCGGTCATTTTTTGCCACGCGGGCTTTACTGCAAAGGGGCCTTTGCCTGACCCCTTTGACGGCGAATCCATTCCGTGTCGCACAGGATGGCAGGGCAACACCTTCAAAATTGCTTTCCCGCGCGGTGATTGTGGGCCAAGATTGCTATACATCCTGTTGCCAATGGCTTATGAGCCGATGCAGTTCACCGGAAGAAGGGGAGAGAGCAGCATGTCCGAAGATTTCGAACTGGACACCGATGACCTTCAGCGCCGCATGGATGGCGCGATGGTCAATCTAAAAACCGAATTTGCGTCGTTGCGCACCGGGCGTGCGTCTGCGTCGATGCTTGAGCCTGTGATGGTTGATGCCTACGGCTCGATGACGCCGATCAATCAGGTCGGCACCGTGAATGTGCCCGAACCGCGTATGGTGACGATCAATGTCTGGGACAAATCCCTGGTTGGAAAGGTCGAAAAGGCCATTCGCGAATCCGGTCTGGGGATCAATCCTCAGCTGAATGGCACCATCATCATGTTGCCGATTCCGGAACTGAACGAAGAACGTCGTCGTGAACTGACCAAGGTTGCCGGCCACTATGCTGAAAACGCCCGCGTATCGATCCGCAACGTTCGTCGTGATGGTATGGATCAGATCAAAAAAGCCAAATCCGATGGCATGTCCGAGGACGACCAGAAATTCTGGGAACAGGAAGTTCAGGAGCTGACCGACAAGATGATCAAAGTTGTCGATCAGGCGCTGGAGACCAAACAAGCCGAAATCATGCAGGTTTAATGCACAGCGCATGTCCAGAGGCTCAAAAACCGCAGCAATCCCCAGTGACGCAACCGATGGCAGCGACACTGCCAATATGGGCGGTTCAGGGCCACGCCATGTCGCAATCATCATGGACGGAAACGGCCGCTGGGCTCAGGCCCGCGGCAGACCGCGCCTGTTCGGGCATCATGCCGGTGCCCGACGTGTGCGCGAAGTGGTCGAGGCCTGCCCGGATCTGAAGGTCAAATATCTGACGATCTTTGCCTTTTCGACCGAGAATTGGAAACGGACGCAAACCGAAGTCGCTGGGTTGATGAGCCTGTTTCGCCGGTATATTTCCAAGGAGATGCAGGCGCTGTCGGCACGCAATGTGCGGGTGCGCTTCATCGGAGACCGGGTACGTCTGGACAAAAAACTGATCCAATTGATGGACCAGCTTGAAAAAGCGACCTCCGGCAATGACGGGACCCAGTTGACCATTGCTCTGAATTATGGCGGTCGTGACGAGGTGGCGCGCGCGACACGGCGTCTGGCCCAGGACGTGGCCGACGGTAAACTGCGACCGGAAGACGTCGACCAGGAAACGTTGCCGAAATATCTGGACACTCATGTCTTGCCCGACCCTGATCTGGTGATCCGTACCAGCGGCGAAGCTCGGATTTCGAACTTTCTTTTGTGGCAATCGGCCTATGCCGAGTATGAGTTTATCGATACCTTGTGGCCCGATTTTACCGCAGAAGAATTGAAATCCCTCTGCAATAGTTATGGTCGCCGCGACCGTCGATTTGGTGGGGTTCAGAAATGAGCGAGGGGCGCTGGTCTGACCTTGCACCGCGTATTGCGTCGGCGGTGGTCATGGTCGTCGTGGGGGGCGCTGGCATCCTGGCAGGGGGCATGTGGTTCAAACTGCTGATCGCGGCGAGCTGTGGGGCGATGATCTGGGAACTGGTCCGCATGCTGACCCCCGCTCAAGGCAGCGCGGCGTTACAGCTGGGGGCCTTGACGGCGGTGACACAGGTTGTGGCCTGGCTGATGCCGCCCGTGGCTCTGTTGCCAATCGCCCTAGCGGTGATCCCGGTGGGGATGTCCATCCTCAAATCCCGCAAATGGGCTTTTGCAGGTTTTGCCTTGTGGATCGCTTTGGCGGGCATCGGTTTTGTCTGGTTGCGCGGATCCTTGGGTCTGACATGGGTGGCTTGGCTGATTTGCATTGTCGTTGTCACCGATGTTGCGGGCTATTTTGCAGGCAAGGCCATTGGCGGTCCAAAATTCTGGCCTGCAATCAGCCCAAAGAAAACCTGGTCGGGCACGGCTGCCGGTTGGGTTGGCGCGTTGATCGTCGGCGCGCTGTTCGCTACCCAGATGGGGGCCGGGCTGGGCCTGTGTGTGGTGTCGGTGCTGGCGTCGATGGCCAGCCAGGCCGGAGACGTTCTGGAAAGCGCTTTGAAACGACGCACGGGAACCAAGGACAGTTCGAACCTGATTCCTGGGCATGGCGGGTTTTTGGATCGGTTCGATGGCATGATGGGGGCAATGGCGCTGGTTCTGGTGCTGAGCCTGTTTTATTCGCCCGGAGTATAAGACATGCGGCGGGTTTCCATTTTTGGCGCGACAGGCTCCATCGGTCAAAACACGCTTGATCTGATCCGCCGCGATCCGGCCGGATATGACGTTGTGGCCGTGACCGGCGGGCACAACATTGCGCAACTGGCGCAGGACGCGGTTGCGGTGCGGGCCGATCTGGCCGTGACAGCCTTTGAAGACCGGCTGGATGACCTGCGTGCGGCTCTTGCCGACACCGGTATCGAAGTCGCCGCAGGGCAGGCGGCCCTGACCGAAGCCGGTGCCCGTCCCGCAGATTGGGTCATGTCGGCCATTGTGGGGGCTGCCGGTCTGGCACCGGGGCTGGAGGCCCTGAAACAGGGGGCGACGCTGGCGCTGGCCAACAAGGAATCTTTGGTCTGTGCCGGAGCGCTGGTGCTGGAGACGGCGCGCCAGAACAACGCCCGCCTGTTGCCAGTAGACAGCGAACATTCAGCAGTGTTTCAGGCGTTGGTAGGCGAAGACATGGACGCGGTTGAACGTATAATCATCACCGCATCCGGTGGTGCGTTCCGCGATTGGCCATTGGACGCCTTGCGCAATGCGACCCTGGAACAGGCGTCGGCCCATCCGAATTGGGACATGGGACAGCGGATCACGATCGACAGCGCATCAATGTTTAACAAGGCGTTGGAAGTCATTGAAACGCGTGAGTATTTCGGGATATCCCCCGAACAGATCGAAGTCATCATACACCCTGAATCGATGATCCACGCGCTGGTCGGTTTCCGCGATGGCGCGTTGATGGCGCATCTTGGGGCACCGGACATGCGTCACGCCATCGGCTATGCGCTGCATTGGCCGGATCGACGCGATCTGCCGGTGGCGCGTCTGGATCTGGCACAGGTGTCGCAACTGAATTTCCGTGCCCCCGAAGACGCGCGCTATCCCGCGCTGCGGCTGGCGCGGGATGTCATGGCCCAGGGTGGTTTGGCTGGGGCGGTGTTCAATGCGGCCAAGGAACGTGCGTTGGATGGCTTTATCGCGGGTCGGGTGGGGTTTCTCGACATGGCCGAGATCGTCGAAGAGGTTCTCACCCGGTTTCAGGCCCAGAAAGGTCCATTGGCGGGTCTTATTGATGCCCCAATGACCCTTGATAACGTGACACAAACAGACCACTTGGCAAGAGAGTATGCCGACAAGGTCATGACAGAACGGGCAGGGTAGTCTTTTGGATATTGTTTCACTCATTCCGCAATTCGGGAATGTCATTCAGACGTTGATCGCCTTTGTGGTGGCCTTGTCTGTCATCGTGGCCGTGCATGAGTATGGTCATTATATTGTCGGGCGCTGGTCCGGTATTCATCCCGAAGTGTTTTCGTTGGGGTTTGGTCCGGTTTTATACAGCCGGATCGACAAACGCGGCACCCGCTGGCAGGTGGCCTTGTTGCCGTTTGGCGGTTATGTCAAATTTCTGGGCGATGCCAATGCGGCCTCGGGCAAGGATGAGGACACCATGGCCGAAGCGTCACAGGATCCGGCATTTCTGCGCAAGACCATGCATGGCGCGCCTTTGTGGGCCCGTACGGCCACCGTGGCGGCCGGACCGGTGTTCAACTTTGCCCTGTCGATTGGGGTGTTTGCGGTGATCTTCATGTTGCGCGGTGTCGCCAGCGATCCGCTGACCGTTGGAGAACTGAAACCATTGCCCGGCAGCGTGCAGGAGTTGCGGGAGGGTGACGAGATTGTTGCCATAGCCGGAACTGCGACCCCCAAATTCGACGATGCCGACGCTTGGAGCGCCTTTACCGCAGCCATTCCACAACAGGCCACATTGGATTACGACGTGCTGCGACAGGGCCAGGTAATGACCGTGCGCGGTCCGTACCTGTTCCCGGCTCATATCACGCTGGTCGCGCCGCGCAGCGCGGCGATGGATATCGAGCTGCAGGCAGGCGATGTCATTACGGCCGTGGACGGCAACCCGATCTTTGCCTTTGATCAGCTCAAGGAAATTGTCGAAGGTTCGGACGGGCGAGCATTGTTGCTGGACGTCTGGCGCAATGGCCAGACGCTGGAGTTTGCCCTGGCTCCACGCCGCACGGATGAACCGCAGCCCGATGGCGGGTTTGTGACGCATTGGAGGATCGGCATTGTCGGTGGCATGGCCTTTGACCCGGCTACCGAAACCGCTGGCCCGTGGCAGGCATTGACCGGCGGGGTCTCCCAAACATTTGCCATCGTGCAAGGGTCGTTGTCAGGTCTGTGGCATATGGTGACAGGCGCGATCAGCACCTGCAATATGTCCGGTCCTTTGGGGATTGCCCAGACATCCGGCGAAGTGGCAAGCCAGGGAACACAGAGCTTTATCTGGTTCATTGCCGTCTTGTCTACGGCAGTGGGGCTGTTGAACCTGTTCCCAATACCGGCGCTGGATGGCGGACATCTGGTGTTTTATGCCTATGAAGCCGTCACCGGCAAGCCGCCCAGCGATGCGGCGTTGCGGGTTCTCATGACCATCGGCTTTGGTCTGATCCTGTCGCTGATGGTGTTTGCGCTGAGCAACGATCTGTTCTGCTGATCTTTCTGAATTGGAGGGGTGGCGCGGAGTGATCGCGCCACTGCCCCAGTCCTGCCCAAGTCCTGCCACATTCGCCCGGTATTTTTGTCAGAACTGACGGGCTGTCTCTGCCGGTGGCGGGGACATGGGAAAGGACAGAAGGGACAGAAAATGAGCACTCTACAGCAGTCATATCGCGGCTTGAGTCTGGTTATGGAGCTGAATTGGGACCGGATGCTTTTCCTGGGGGCCATTGTGGTTGCCCTGGCGACCGGAGCCTGGCTGGGCGGTCTCTGATTCCCGACTGACAGGCCTGACAAGACAAGCGGTGCGCAGCCAACAGGATGCGCGCCTTTTTCTTGGTTTTGACAACCGTCTTCAGACCCGTTAGTCACATGCTAATGCTGCCATAATTCTGGGTTTGAAAAGATGGGTTTGGGGAAAAACGTAGGAATATCCTGCGCTATGCGCAACCAGCGCTGCTATATGTTGTATCATTTCATACCGGCACTATTTCTTGTTTGCATGTCGGTGCTTATCGCGTTTGCCAGCCCGGCACAGGCGCAGAATTACCGCTTCAACTCGGTCAAAGTCGAAGGCAATCAGCGGATCGAAACGTCCACTATCATTGCCTATACGGGAATCGAACGGGGCCAGACGATTTCAGCAGGCGAGCTGAATGATGCCTACCAACGTATCCTTGACAGTGGTGTTTTTGAGACAGTTGAACTGGACCCGCGTGGCAGCACGCTGGTGATTTCAGTTGCAGAATTCCCGACGATCAACCGCGTCAATTTCGAAGGCAACCGGCGAATCAAGGACGAAGCGTTGGAAGGGCTGATCGCATCGGCGCCGCGCCGCGTGTTCAACCCGGGGCAGGCCGAAGACGATGCCGCCATCATTGCCGAGGCATATTCCCAGCAGGGCCGTTTGTCTGCCCGTGTAACGCCCCGGATCATTCGTCGCAGCGATAACCGCGTTGATCTGATCTTTGAAATTGGCGAAGGCGATACAATCGAAGTCGAACGGGTCAGCTTTGTTGGCAACCGTGTCTATTCGGACCGTCGTCTGCGTCGGGTTCTGGAAACCAAACAGGCCGGTATTCTGCGCGCCTTTATCCGGTCCGATACCCTGATCGAAGACCGCATCGAATTCGACAAGCAGGTCATGCGCGATTTCTATCTGTCGCGTGGCTATGTCGATTTCCGCGTCAACAGCGCCAACGCTGAACTGGCGCGGGAGCGGGATGCGTTTTTCCTGGTTCTGGATGTGACCGAAGGTCAGCAGTTCTCGTTCGGTCAAATCAGCACTGTCAGCGAAATGTCCGAGGCAGACGCCGATGAATTCCAAGAGGCGCTCAAGATCAAACCGGGCGTCATCTATTCACCGGCTCTGATCGAAAACTCGATCGCGCGCATGGAACGTCTGGCCATTCGCAAAGGTATCGACTTTTTGCGGGTCGAACCCCGGATCAGCCGCAATGATCGGGATCTGACCCTGGATGTTGAATTTGCACTGACACGTGGGCCGCGCATCTTTGTCGAACGCATCGATATCGAAGGCAATACAACCACATTGGACCGGGTGATCCGCAACCAGTTCCGGATTGCCGAAGGCGACCCCTTCAACCCGCGCGAAATCCGTCAAAGTGCTGAACGCATTCGGGCTTTGGGGTTCTTTGAAACCGCCGGGGTGGATGTGCGCGAAGGTTCGTCAACGGATCAGGTTGTTGTCGACGTCGATGTTGCCGAACAGCCGACCGGATCGCTCAGCCTGGGTGGTAGCTATTCGGTTGCCAACGGGATCGGTGTGGCGGTTGGCCTCACGGAAAACAACTTCCTCGGTCGCGGTCAAAGACTGTCGTTCCAGGTTTCGACGGCACAGGACGCAGAACAATATGTTCTGGGCTTTTCTGAACCGAACCTGCTGGGACGTCAGCTTCGATTTGATCTGGACCTGGGTTTGGCGACCGTTGATTCCAGTTTTGCCAATTATGACAGCGAAACCCTGTTCTTTCAGCCGGGCCTGACATTTCAGACCGGTGAGAATTCAAGATTGCGTCTGAAGTATTTCTGGAGCGACGACGAAATGTTGAGCCGCGGTACAGCGGTTCCATTGGGCCCGGTTCAAACCAGCGAAATCGGCCTGGGGGCTTTGACCTCCAGCGGTCTTGGGTTCACCTATACCTATGACAGCCGTTTGACTGGCCTGAACCCGAATGCCGGTTTCCTGTTCGAAGCAGGGGCGGATTATGCCGGGTTGGGTGGCGACAACAAATATGTCAAGACCAGCGCCAAGGCGATTGCTCAGACCCTTGTCCTGAACGAGGAAGTGACCCTGCGGGCCACGATCGAAGGCGGCATGTTCAATTGGCGCGGTGGCGGCAATAGCCGGACAATCGACCGCTTTCTGCTGGGGCCAGACGTATTCCGCGGCTTTGAGCCCGGCGGTATTGGCCCACGTGACCAGTCTGTCGTGGGCGCAACGACTGTCGATGATGCATTGGGTGGCAACCTCTATGCCATTGCCAAGCTCGAAGCGGAATTCCCGCTGGGTCTTCCCGAAGAATTGGGTGTCCGGGGCGGTGTGTTCTATGACATCGGCAATTTGTGGGATCTGAAGAATGTGAACACGGCCGGGGCGACCGTGGTCGGTGCGAACAGTTCGTTCCGCCATGTTATCGGGTTCTCGGTTCTGTGGGACACGGCCTTTGGCCCGCTGCGCTTCAACTTTAGCAACGCGCTCAAAAAGGAAACCTTTGACAAGGAACAATCCTTCGACCTCACGCTCCAGGCCAAGTTCTGATTGTGCCAGACCTGTTGAAACGAACACAAAACGGAATGCTGGCGATCTTTGTATCGCTGGCATTTCTTGCTTTTGAGACCGTGGAAGCGCGAGCTCAGCAATTGGGAATTCCACAAAGCGTCATTTTGACGATTGCATCCGAACGGTTGTTTGCAGAAAGCAAGTTCGGACGACGGGTTGCCCGTTTGATCGAGGCCGAGAGCGCGGTGTTGGCGGCTGAAAACCGTCAGATCGAGGCGCAATTGACGACCGAAGAACAGGAACTGACCGATCGCAGGCCGGGTATGGATGCGGATGCGTTCCGCGTTCTTGCGAATGCCTTTGACGAAAAGGTCCGCCAGATCCGACGCGAACAGGATGCCAAGGCACGCGCGTTGGCCCAACAGTCGGACAATGCCCGGATCGAATTTCTGAACGCGGCGGCTCCGGTTCTGGAGACGATGATGCGCGACGCCAAGGCGAGCGTGATTCTGGAAAGGGCCAGCGTGTTTCTCAGCGCCAATGCGACGGATGTGACTGATCTCGCGATTGCGCGGATTGATCTGGTGCTGGGAGATGGGGCCATAACAGAACAAGATCCGGATCAATAGGTCTGCTTGCCCAAAGCGCTGTGGATTGCTAGTCACACGGACAACTCGAAGAAAAGACAGGACACGCAACATGACCCAAGAGCTGAAGAGCGCAGACATCCAGATGATCCAGCGGATCCTGCCGCATCGCTATCCTTTTCTGTTGGTGGACAAGGTCATGGACATTGATGGCTACAGCTCGGCTCGGGGCATCAAGAATGTCACCATGAACGAGCCGCATTTCCAGGGTCACTTCCCCGGAACGCCGATCATGCCGGGTGTGACCATTGTCGAGGCAATGGCCCAGACCGCTGGTGTCATGCTGGGGATCGGCATGGATATGGTTGATACCGATCTGCTGATCTATTTCATGAACATCGATAAATGCAAATTCCGCCGCAAGGTGGTGCCCGGTGATGTGCTGGAAATGCATGTCACGACCGTGCGTGGCAAACCGGGTGGCAAGATCTTTAAATTTGCGGGCAAAGCCGTGGTCGAAGGGGAAGTGGCAGCCGAAGCCGAATTCACCGCCATGATCGACACACAGGGCGCCTGAGAATGAGTGGTATTCACCCCAGCGCCGTGATCGAAGAAGGCGCGCAATTGGGGGCCGATGTCGAAATCGGACCGTTCTGTGTGGTTGGCTCGGATGTCCGGCTGGGCGACCGTGTGGTGCTCAAAAGCCATGTGGTCATCACTGGCGACACAGAGATTGGGGATGACACGGTGGTCTTCTCCTTTGCCGTCATCGGGGAAATCCCGCAGGACCTGAAATTCAAGGGCGAGAAATGCCGCCTGGTGATTGGCAAGCGCAACCGCATCCGGGAACATGTGACCATGAACCCCGGAACGGAAGGTGGCGGCGGCCTGACCAAGATCGGCGATGATGGCCTGTTCATGGCGGGGTGTCACATCGCCCATGATGCCCATGTGGGCAATAATGTGATCGTGGTCAATTCGGCGGCGATCGCCGGACATTGTGTGCTCGAAGACAATGTGATCATCGGTGGGTTGTCGGGTATTCATCAATTTGTCCGCATCGGTCGGGGGGCGATTGTCGGTGCCGTGACCATGGTGACAAATGACGTCATTCCCTTTGGTTTGGTTCAGGCGCCGCGGGGCGAACTGGATGGGTTGAACCTGGTTGGCCTGAAACGCCGTGGTGTCGCGCGGTCTGACATAACAGCGCTGCGGGCGGCCTTTCAGATGTTGGCACAGGGCGAAGGCACGTTTCAGGAGCGCGCCCGACGCCTGGGTGGTGAAACCGATAGCGACTATGTTCAGGAGATCGTCGATTTCGTGACCGGGAACAGCGACCGTTCTTTCCTGACACCGGGGGGCTGAACGGATGCTGGCATTGATCGCCGGAACCGGTGCGTTGCCTCGCGAACTCGTGGCGCGGCTGTCTCATCCCCCGCTGGTCTGCGCCATGCAGGGGTCCGAACCCGATCAGGTGCCCGCGCAGCTGACATTTCGGATCGAAAATCTGGGCAGCTTTTTGGCCGAGCTCCAGGCCCGCGGTGTGACCGATGTCTGTCTGGCCGGTGCCGTACGCCGTCCCGCGCTGGACCCATCGGCGTTGGATGCTGCGACGTTGCCGCTGATCCCGATTCTTCAAAAGGCGCTGACCAGCGGAGATGACAATGCTTTGCGCGCCATCATGGGCTTGCTCGAAAGGCAGGGGTTCGCGGTGCGCGCGGCCCATGACATTGCCCCGGATCTTTTGATGACCGCCGGAGTGCCGACCAGCCGCCAGCCCACAGATGCGGATCGGGCCGATGTGATCCGCGCAGAGGAAATCGTGGCCGCCATGGCGGCTGCGGATACAGGTCAGGCCTGTGCGGTCCGGGGTGGTCAGGTTTTGGCGATGGAAACTGTCTTTGGCACCGACTGGATGCTGGGGACATTGGAACAGCGCCCTGATGGCTCGGGTGGGGTGCTGTACAAGGCGCCCAAGGCGGGCCAGGATCTGCGTGCGGATCTGCCCACGATTGGGCCCGAAACTGTAGAGATGGCTGCCAGGGCGGGATTGAACGGCATTGTGGTCCAGGCCGGTCAGGTCATCGTTTTGGACCAGGAGGCCGTGATTGCCGCCTGTGACCGGTTTGACATGTTCCTCTGGCTGCGAAAAGGCTGACCCCATGCGCGTCTTTCTCCTTGCCGGAGAGTTGTCGGGAGACCGTTTGGGCGGTGCCCTGATGGCAGGTTTGCGGGAATTGGTAGAAGATGTTGAATTCCAAGGGGTAGGTGGCCCATCCATGCAAGAACAGGGGCTGAGTTCTCTGTTTCCAATGGACGAACTCAGCGTCATGGGTATTTTCGAAGTCCTGCCCAAATACGCCCAACTGAAACGGCGGATTGCTCAGACCGCGCAGGCGGTTCTGGACAGCAAACCCGATGTGCTGATTACGATCGACAGCCCGGATTTTTCGTTACGGGTGGCCAAGCTGGTCAAAGCCAGCAGCTCTATTCGGACCGTGCATTATGTGGCGCCATCGGTCTGGGCCTGGCGGCCAGAGCGTGCTGCCAAAATGGCCCGGGTAATCGACCATGTTTTGGCCCTTTTGTCGTTTGAACCGCCCTATATGACTGCGGCGGGGATGGCGTGTGATTTTGTCGGACATCCCGTGGTCGCCGAACCCAAGGCAACCGACGAGGATGTCGCGCGGTTTCGCGTCGAAAGCGGCGTCGGTGATGCGCCTTATGTCTTGGCTTTGCCCGGATCACGGCGCGGCGAAGTCGGGCGACTGACGCCCGTGTTTGGAGCCGCGCTGAGCGCGTTCAAACAGCAACACCCGCAGTTTCGCATTGTTGTACCTGCGGCAGGGCCGGTGGCCAGCCTGTTACATCAAACTATGCAAAGCTGGCCCGCTGACACGATTGTTCTGGACCCGGCGGATGTGGCACGTGATCAGGCGTTGACCCGAAAACGGGCGGCGTTTGCGGGGGCGACTCTGGCAATGGCGGCATCGGGGACCGTGTCTTTGGAGTTGGCTGCCGCCCGCACGCCCATGGTCATCGGATACAATTTCAACTGGCTGACCTGGCAGATCATGAAACGCAAAGCCCTGATTGATACGGTGACCCTGGTCAATCTGGTCAGTGACACGCGCGTTGTTCCCGAATGCCTTGGGCCGGACTGTACCGCCGAGAACCTGACGCGGGCCCTGGACAGTGTGCTTGAACACCCGGAGGCCCAACAGCAGGCCATGGAGCTGACCATGCAGCGATTGGGAGAGGGCGGCGAAGCCCCGGGGCTTCGCGCTGCACGTGCGGTTCTGGCTGGGCTGGAACGCTCGGGGAAATCGAACAGGGATTGACCGCAGCCGGCGGTGTCAGTCACAGGCTATGTCAGTACCCACGCCAGATCCAACCGCCGCCAAAAATCCTGCTGCCGTCGCTTTCGTAGAACACACAGGCCTGGCCCGGAGACACGCCTTCTTCGGGGGTCAAAAGTTCGACTTCGGCCGTGGTGTCTGACAGCGGGCGGATGATCGCCTCGCGTGGGGGACGGGTGGAACGGACCTTGACCGAGACATGCCATTCCTTCTGCGAGGTAAACGCCTCATCGCCCAACCAGTTGATCTCGCGGACCGGGATGGTCCGTGTCGCCAACAGCTCTTTGGGGCCGACAACGACCTGTTTGCTGTCCACATCCAGCTTGACCACATACAATGGTTCGCTCAGCCCGCCGATCCCCAATCCGCGGCGTTGACCGATGGTATAGTGGATCACCCCGTTGTGCTGGCCCAGCACACGACCATCAGAATGCACGATTTCACCGGGCTCTACCGCGCCGGGGCGCAGTTTTTCGATGACGCTGGCATAGTTTCCGTCGGGCACGAAACAGATGTCCTGGCTATCGGGTTTGTCGGCCACGGCCAACCCGTATTGCGCCGCCATCTCGCGGGTCGCATCCTTGGATGGCAAATGACCCAGCGGAAAGCGCAGATAATCCAACTGCTCTGGCGTGGTTGAAAACAGGAAATAGGACTGATCGCGATTGGCGTCTTCGGCGCTGTGCAATTCTGCACCATTGGTCCCCATCTTGCGTTGGATGTAATGCCCGGTGGCCATACAGTCGGCTTCCAGATCCCGCGCGGTTTCCAACAGGTCCTTGAATTTGACACGTTCGTTGCAGCGAATGCAGGGCACCGGCGTTGCGCCCGCCAGATAGCTGTCTGCGAATTCATCGATCACTGCATCTTTGAAGATGTTTTCATAATCCAGAACGTAATGTGGGAACCCGCGTTCTTCGGCGACACGGCGGGCATCATGGATGTCAATCCCGGCGCAACAGGCCCCTTTTTTGGCCAGGGCAGCACCATGGTCATACAGCTGCAGCGTCACGCCCACCACGTCATAGCCCTGATCCGCCAGATGGGCGGCCACGACCGAGCTGTCGACACCACCTGACATGGCAACAACGACCCGCGTTTCAGACGGGGGTTTGGCAAAGCCGAGTGAGTTCAGCGGTGTTTCACTGTCCAGCGCCATATCGGCGTCTCCTTGGATCCTGGGAAGGCCGTTCAGAATATATGAAAATCCTAGCGACTCTCAAGGGGTTGTTTCACACTCCATTAAGCTTGTTTGGCCACCTTGTCCCGGAAAGGACAAAGGAACGGTCATGTTTTTGAAAAAGGTTGATGGGCCACGGGCGGTTACCCTGCCTGATGGATCGGTCATGACACGTGCAGATCTTCCGCCTGTTTCGACCCGCCGTTGGGTGGCGTCGCGCAAGGCTGCAGTGGTGCGGGGGGTCCTGTATGGGTTGATCGGACAAAACGAAGCGATACGCACCTATGGGCTGAGCGATGAGGAGTTTCGCAGCTGGGTTTGCGCCGTCGCGGATCACGGCGAAGATGCACTGAAGACAACCGCGTTGAAAAAGTATAGACAACCTTAAGTTGTTTTGACATAAATGTTCTCGCAGTAACGTGGAGTTAACTATTTTTGGTCACGGTTAACACAACCATGAGCTGGGGACTTACGCGGAGACAAATTATGCGCATTCTTTTGGTCGAGGACGATCCGACGACGTCAAAAAGTATCGAACTGATGCTGACGCACGCCAATCTCAACGTCTATTCGACGGACTTGGGAGAAGAAGGGATCGATCTGGCAAAACTGTACGACTACGATCTGATCCTTTTGGATCTCAATCTGCCGGACATGAACGGACACGAGGTGCTGCGCCAATTGCGTCTGGCACGGATTGATACACCGATCCTGATTTTGTCAGGGGCCGATGACACGGAAAATAAAATCAAGGGATTCGGATTTGGGGCGGACGATTACCTGACCAAACCCTTTCACCGCGAAGAGCTGGTCGCGCGAATCCACGCGATCATCCGTCGGTCCAAGGGGCATTCCCAATCCATCATTCGTACAGGCAAGATTTCGGTGAACCTGGACGCCAAGACGGTCGAAGCAGAGGGGCAGGCCGTGCATCTGACAGGCAAGGAATACCAGATGCTGGAATTGCTGAGCCTGCGAAAGGGAACAACCCTGACCAAGGAGATGTTCCTGAACCATCTCTATGGCGGCATGGATGAACCCGAATTGAAGATCATCGACGTGTTTATCTGCAAGCTTCGCAAAAAGCTGAGCAATGCAACAGGCGGTGAAAACTATATCGAAACCGTTTGGGGACGTGGGTATGTCCTGCGTGAAACCCAGAACGGGGAAATGCCAGGGGCCCGGATGGCCGTTGGGGCCTGACCGCCCCCTAAAAAAACGCGGGGGATGGGATCCGCTCGTAAAATTTGAGGCAGGAAGCAATATTTCCTTTTTCCAAACCGCTCAGCATGTCTTCGGGCTGGGCGGTTTTTTTGACGGCGGGTAAGCGCACAAAACCCGACGTGCAAGTTTCCCATAGGATCGAGAAATCCGAAAATCTGTGGTCGCGCTGTTGGCTCTTGCCGCGTAACGTGTATGAGGGCATCTATGACGTTCGGCGCCGATCTGGACGTGATCTTGCAGGCGCGTGACAGCGGGGGAAAACGTGGAACATCCGGTCGAAAACTTATCGCCAGAAACTGCGCGCGAAGAATTTCTGGAGCTTCAGACTTTGCTCTGGGCCGCCAACAGAGAATACCACAGCAGCGATTCTCCATCGATCTCCGACGCCGAGTATGATGCTGCCAAACGCCGGTATCTGGCCCTGATCGAGGCATTCCCGGTTTTGGCCGCCAGCGCGACCCAAAAAGATACGGTTGGCGCACCGGTCGATGATGGTTTCGGCAAGGTCACGCATGACGTCCGAATGCTGTCTCTGGGCAACGCGTTTGAGGATGGCGACGTTCAGGCGTTTGACGCGTCCATCCGCAAATACCTGGGTCTGTCGGCGGATGCACCATTGGCCTATACAGCCGAGCCCAAAATTGATGGGCTTTCGTTGTCATTGCGGTACGAAAAGGGCCATCTGATTCAGGCGGCAACACGCGGAGATGGCGAAACCGGCGAGAATGTCACCGCAAATGCCCGAATGATCCAGGGACTTCCTCAGACGATCCAGGGCGCACCAGATCTGCTGGAGGTGCGGGGCGAGGTCTATATGTCCCATGCGGATTTTGCCGATCTGAACGCGCGCCAAACAAACAATGGCGACAAGGTTTTTGCCAACCCGCGCAATGCGGCTGCGGGGTCGTTGCGACAATTGGATGCCCGGGTCACCGAAACGCGGCCATTGCGGTTCTTTGCTTACAGTTGGGGCGCCTTGTCCGAACCACTGGCATCCACGCAAATGGCTGCGATCAAACGGCTGGCCGATTTGGGGTTTGAAACCAACCCATTAACCAAGAAGTGTGAAACGCCTGAAACCCTGTTGGCACATTACCGGGACATCGAAGCGCAGCGTGCCGGTTTGGGCTATGACATTGACGGGGTGGTTTACAAAGTTGACGACCTGTCCTTGCAGGGGCGGCTGGGGTTTCGCTCGACCACGCCCCGTTGGGCGATCGCGCATAAATTTCCGGCCGAACTGGCCTGGACCCGGCTCGAAGGGATCGACATTCAGGTTGGGCGGACCGGCACGCTCAGCCCGGTCGCCCGTCTGACCCCGGTTACCGTCGGTGGCGTTGTGGTCTCCAACGCCACGCTGCACAACGAAGATTACATTCAGGGTCGCGATTCCAAAGGCGAAGAGATCCGTGGCGGCAAGGATATTCGGGTTGGTGATTGGGTACAGGTCTATCGCGCCGGGGATGTGATTCCGAAAGTGGCCGATGTGGATCTGTCGAAACGGCCAGAGGGGGCATTGGCGTTCGTGTTCCCTGATACCTGTCCCGAATGTGGCAGCGACGCGGTGCGCGAAGATGGAGATGCGGCACGGCGCTGTGTTGGAGGCATTATTTGCCCGGCCCAAGCTGTTGAGAAGCTAAAACATTTTGTCGCGCGCAAGGCCTTTGATATCGAAGGGCTGGGCGCCAAGCAGATTGAGATGTTCTATGAAGATGAACAGTTGCCCATTCGCAGCCCGGTTGACATCTTTACCCTGCAAGACCGGGACGCGAACAATTTTACCAAACTGGCCAATCGCAAGGGCTGGGGCGCGCAAAGTGTGAACAACCTGTGGCAGGCGATTGAAGAGAAACGAAAAATTGGATTTGGACGATTGTTGTTTGCACTCGGCATCCGGCACGTTGGCGAAGCGGCATCGAATTTGATCGCCAATCACTATGGCACTTGGGAGGATTTTAAAGCCGCAATCAGCAAGGCGTCTGACCACGAAGGTCCAGAGTGGGACGCGCTGTTGTCCATTGACGGAGTGGGTGAAGTCATGGCTCGGGCGCTGGTGGCGGCCTTTGCGCAGGATACGGAACGGGCCTCGATTGACGCCCTGATTGCTCAGTTGGAAGTGCAAAAGGCGGAACGCCCCAAGATCGCCGACAGCCCGGTTGTGGGAAAGATCGTCGTGTTCACCGGAACCTTGGAAAAGATGAGCCGTGCCGAAGCCAAATCCCGTGCCGAGGCGCTGGGTGCCAAGGTTTCCGGGTCGGTGTCCAAGAAAACCGATTTGCTGGTTGCGGGTCCGGGAGCGGGATCCAAGGCCAAGAAGGCGGCAGAATTGGGGGTTGAAACCGTGGATGAAGACGGTTGGTTGGCGTTGATTGAGGGACTATGAGCGGACGACCTGAATCCCTTTTCCCGCTGTTTGCGGGGTTGGAAACGCTCGATGGTGTTGGGCCCAAGACCGCACGTCTATTGGAACAGTTGGACCTGAAAACACCGCGTGATGTGTTGTTTTCGCTGCCTTATTCAGTGATTGACAGACGGCGACGCGATACGGTTCAGGGGGCCGAAGTTCCAGGGACCCTGACTGTCGAAGTGACAATCGGTGCGCACAGGCCGGCCCGCAATCGTGGTGGCGCCTATCGTGTGCATGTCGAAGACGCGCAGACCGAATTTCAGCTGGTGTTTTTCCACGGACGCAGCCGATATCTCGAAGCACAGATCCCGACAGGGAGCCGCCGGGTTGTGTCGGGCAAGCTCGAGATGTTTGACGGTATGCTGCAGATGGTGCATCCCGATCATATGGTTCCCGTCGACGAGGCGGATACGATCCCGGACTTTGAACCGGTGTATCACCTGACACAGGGTGTCACACAGAAAACCATGGCCAAGGCGGTGGCGCGTACCCTGACGCGGAGTCCTGAGCTGGTCGAGTGGATTGACCCGTCGCAGGTCAAATCCGAAAACTGGCCGACCTGGCAGGAGGCTGTTTTCGCGGCACATGCGCCCCAGGGGGCTGACGATCTGGCCCCACACGCTCCGGCGCGGGCGCGTCTTGCCTATGACGAATTGATGGCGCATCAGTTGACCCTTGCATTGGCACGCCAGCGTGAACGCAAGGCACAAGGGATCAGCAGTTCAGGGGACGGGCGGTTGCGGGCGCGGGTGCTCGCAGCCTTGCCATACAAGCCGACCGGGGCTCAATTGCGGTCGATGGACGAGATCGCTGCCGATATGGCAGATGATCATCGCATGAACCGATTGTTGCAAGGTGATGTCGGGGCAGGGAAAACCCTGGTGGCCTTTATGGCGTTGCTGACCGCTGTCGAAGCTGGCGGACAAGGGGTGTTGATGGCGCCCACGGGTATTCTGGCCCAGCAGCATATGGAGGGGCTGAAGCCGCTTGCCGAAGATGCAGGCGTGGTGGTTGAGCTGTTGACCGGGCGCGACAAAGGCAGCGAACGCCGGACCAAGCTGGACGCGTTGAAACGCGGTGCCATCCAGATCCTGGTCGGGACCCACGCGGTGTTTCAGGCCGATGTTTCTTTTGCCGATTTACGATTGGCGGTGATTGACGAACAACACCGTTTTGGAGTGCAGCAACGGCTGGAGCTGGCGAAAAAAGGTGTGGCGGCGGATGTTCTGGTGATGACGGCGACACCGATCCCACGGTCTTTGTCGCTGGCGCAATACGGCGACATGGATGTATCGGTGCTGGATCAAAAGCCGCCAGGGCGCAAACCCATTCGAACGGCGGTGATCGCAACCGAACGTATGGACGAAGTTGTGTCCCATCTGCGCGAAGCCGTGTCCCAGGGGCGTCAATGTTATTGGGTGTGCCCGTTGGTGGATGAATCCGAGGTCAGCGACCTGACAGCTGCCGAAGAGCGGTTCAAGCATCTGCGGGCGGTTCTGGGTGACGGGGTTGTTGGTCTGGTGCATGGTCAGATGCCCGTGGCGGACAAGGACGCGGCAATGGCGGCCTTTCAGAATGGCCAGACCCAGGTTCTGGTCGCGACCACGGTGATCGAAGTTGGGGTGAACGTGCCCAATGCGACGATCATGGTGATTGAACGGGCCGAAACCTTTGGGTTGGCACAGCTGCATCAGTTGCGGGGACGTGTGGGGCGCGGCGAGGCCGCGTCGACCTGTTTGCTGATGTATCAGGCACCGTTGACCGAAGGCGGGCGACGACGGTTGGAACTGTTGCGCGAAACCGAAGATGGGTTTCGCATCGCCGAAACCGATCTGGAAATGCGCGGGGCAGGCGATATGATCGGAACGGCGCAATCCGGGCTGCCCCGTTTCCAGGTGGCAGATCTCGAACGACAGGCTGGATTGATGGCCGTGGCCCAAAGCGACGCGCGGGCCCTGCTGGCAACAGATCCGGCTTTGCAATCCCCACGAGGACAGGCAGCGCGGGTGCTTCTGTGGTTGATGAAACAAGATCAAGCCATTCGTTTGATTTCAGTTGGTTAGCAATGTTCCCCTGAAAAGTTCACAAATGTTCTCAAAAAGTTCTTTACTTGAGCCCCTGAAAATGAGAACAAAAGGTCAACAAACGCTTAACGGCATCCCGCGCCACCTGGCACGGACCGCCCCAAGGAGGTTTCGTCATGCTGACCCAGATCAAGACTGTTATCACCCGTTCCCAGGCAACATTGCTTCAGGATGCGATTGGTGCGGCTTCGCTCTGTGTCATGTTGTGGGGGGCCTTGCATCTACCCGGCTTGAACTGAGCTTTTGATTTACCTGTTTCTGCCTGCGCTCTCGTGCCAACACATCCGCATCCTGTCCCAATGATGATTGAGGGGTGACCTGCCAAACCGATCCCTTCCCGGACCCGCCTCATGGTCCAACCGGATGTGTTTTGGATCCCACATGAGAACCGCAATGCCTGCCGCCGCCATTCCTGCCCGGAATGTGCGGCGGTTTTTTTGTGGGATACAAGAAAGTCGAACGTGACAAAAACCTGCGTGGCGAGACGGCACGTCGATTGGCTGGGCAGATGACTCGGAGGTTCCAAACCGGAGAGACACCGATGTCATCTATGTGCAACAGACCGCGCGCGGGGCAGCGCCCTGCGCGAGGCCACGCCCAACGGCCGGCGCTCCATCTTTGATGGAGGTCCGGTGGGCGGGAGCGCTCCAAATGGCTCTCCTGCGTCCGGCCTTTTCAGAAACCCGGATTGCCTGGGTCAGGCGCAGTTTTCTTGCTGTGCCTGCGCAAAGGCTTCGGCTGTCGCGTCCAGCGCCAAAAGGATGGATGCGTGCCGGTTTTTGAATTCACGGGCCGGAATCAACACCTCAAGCCCGTCAAAAGGTGCATCGGGGATCGGACCATCCGAGCGCAGCATGGCCTTGAGCTGGGAGCGGGCCGTTTCAATTTCGGCTTGGGTTCGACCAATCACCGCAGATCCGACCACGGCAGCAGCGGCCTGACCCAAGGCACAGGCCTTGACGTCCTGACCAAAGGCGACGACCTGACCGTCTTCGACCTTCAGATCAACTGTGACCGTTGATCCACACAGTGGAGACCGTTTTTTGACCGACGCATCGGGGTCGCTCAGACGGTCGAGATGCGGGATATCCGCCGCAAGTTCGAGAATTCGGGCGGAATATAGTTTTATCAGATCGCTTTCGCCGGACATTGAGGCTTTCCCTGACTGCTGGTCCCTCATAAATAGGGTCTCGGTTCCCCGATGCAAAAGGTTTTTATGCGATGCGTTTCGATCCCGCCACTCTTGTCTATAATGACGCAGGTTTGATCCCCTGTATTGCCCAGGCCGAAGGCACCGATGAGGTGTTGATGATGGCCTGGATGAATCAGGATGCGGTGTCCAAGACTTTGGAAACCGGCCAAGTGACCTATTGGTCCCGATCGCGTCAAGCCTTTTGGATCAAGGGGGAAACATCGGGCCATACACAAACGCTGATCGATCTGCGGGTCGATTGTGATCGTGATTGTTTGCTGGCCATCGTGCGCCAAAACGGACCTGCCTGTCACACCAATCGCCGCAGCTGTTTTTATACTTCTGTACGTGACGGTGAGGACGTGGAGTTGATGAAGCCGATGCTTTGATCCGGTCGTCGAATTGGCTCGTGCCGAGCCAAGCCTGCGGCGCAGGTATTTTTGACCAGAAAGAAGCAGGGGCAGGTCAGAGACCGACGATCTTGCGTAAATCAGCAGGGGAGAGGCCGTCCTGCCGGTATTTTGCAATGGCCCGGGCGTCGTCGCGTTTGGCCAGACGTTTTCCGGTGTCATCGCGGATCAGGTCGTGGTGGTTATACACCGGAGTTGGCAGCCCTAGCAGCGACTGAAGAAGGACATGAATGGGTGTGGCATCAAACAGATCGGCCCCCCGTACCACATGGGTTATGTTTTGGTCTGCGTCGTCCACAACCACCGAGAGGTGATAGGATGTGCCCATGTCCTTGCGCGACAGCACCACATCGCCGATGGTCTGTACCATCTGATCTGTGGTGCGCGTGATATGTCCGGTTTCCTGGCACAGGCCGTGACCGTCTTCGACAAAGTGGCAGGCCAGGCCCCCGGAAAGCGAGGCCGCGGCCTGTTTCGTGGCTGCCGCCATGTTCAACCTGAGAGGAATGCCACGCGGTCGTTCTGAACGTTTGGACATGTCCAGATCAGACAATGGTCGACAGGTGCCAGGGTAGACAATGCCGTCCGGCCCCAACAGGGGTGCGCCTTCCTGTGGTGCGGATGCGGCGGCGGCAATGTCTTTCCTGTTACATGTACAGGGATACAGCAGGCCCAGGTTCCACAGGTGATCCAAGGCTGTGTCATAAGCCGATTGACGGTCTGATTGGCGCATCACCGGCTCAGGCCACGACAGACCCAACCAGCGCAGATCGTCATAGATCTGTTCTTCCCAATGTGTACGGGCCCGGGATTGGTCGATGTCCTCGATCCGCAACAGGAATTGGCCACCGGCCCGTCTGGCCATATCCCAAGCCAGCAAGGCGGAAAACGCGTGCCCCAAATGGAGGGGCCCGGTTGGAGAGGGCGCAAATCGGGTGGTGAAAGTCACGCTTTTTTAATCACATACACGTCAGATTTCAGATCAATGCCAGGCAGGTGCGGGCCGTATTCCCTGAACAGCAGATGGGCCGCGGCGCAATCGACCCATTCGCTGATCTTGCTGGTATAGGCAGGGTCGGCCAAGGCGTGATCGTTCAAGGAGAATGCAAACAGGCCCTGGCGTGGCAAGGCATGCAAGATCAGGTCAAAGACGTCTGGCGGAGCACCGCCAACCCCCAGCAGGCCGGCACCAGCGACGGCCCGATAGCGATCTTGTGCACTGGGTTGGGGATCGTCCAGGCTGATCTGTTCGAGCCTGCGATAAATCCCCTTGGCACGGGCGCTGTCGATCATGTCTGCTGAAAGATCCATACCATCGACCGTGTGAAACCCGACACGTTTCAATTCCTGCCCGCATAAACCGGTGCCGCATCCGTAATCCAGAACCTCAGTGTCCGGTTCGGGCAGAAACTGCCATAGGGCATCAGCCACACGGCCAGGCGTTGCATAGCCGTTTTCTGCGATTTCCCGATCATAGGACTCTGCCCATTTGTCGTAATGGCTACGGGTTTCCTCGGGGGTGTCGAGATCGTAGGTCTTGTCCAGAAATGAGTTGCTCATGCAATCAGGATAGGCGCAGCATTGGCCGTTCGTCCAGTTGCAAGTGACAGCCAGGACCCGTTATGGGCCGATTTCGCCAAGCCAATCGGTCCACACGGATTTTGCACGGTCGGTATAGGCCTTGTAGCGGTCCTTGCGTCCTCGGCGGCCACCTTTGAGCCCATCAACCGGGCGGAACAGGCCAAAGTTGACGTTCATGGGTTGAAAGGTCTTGGCCTCGGCACCGCCCGTGATGTGATGGACCAAGGCACCCATGGCGCTGTCCTGTGGCACGACGGGACAGTCGCGGCCTAGGATTTCACAGGCGGCCATACGACCCGCAAGCAACCCCATGGCGGCGCTTTCGACATAGCCTTCGACTCCGGTGATCTGTCCGGCGAACCGAATGTGCGGCTTGGACTTTAACCGCATCTGAGCGTCCAGCAAAGTGGGCGAATTCAAAAAGGTATTCCGGTGGATGCCACCCAATCGGGCAAAGCTGGCATTCTCCAAACCGGGGATCATCCGCAGCACGTCGGTCTGGGCCCCGTATTTCATTTTTGTCTGGAACCCGACAATATTAAACAGCGTACCCAGCGCATTGTCTCGACGTAGCTGCACCACCGCATAGGGTTTGGTGTCGGGGTGGTGCGCATTGGTCAGGCCCACGGGTTTCATCGGGCCAAATCGCAATGTTTCGCGACCGCGTTCGGCCATGACTTCGATCGGCAGGCAGCCGTCAAAGTAGCCGGCGGTTTCACCATCGTGGAATTCGGTTTTATCCGCGGCCAACAGCGCGTCGATAAAGGCTTCGTACTGCGCCTTGTCCATCGGGCAGTTGAGGTAGGCGGTGCGCTCTTCTTCAGTTTCACCCTTGTCATAACGCGACTGCATCCAGGCCTGGGACATGTCGATGCTTTCGGCATAGATGATCGGGGCGATGGCGTCGAAAAAGGCCAACGCTTCGGCACCGGTTTCGGCCTGGATCGCCTGGCCCAAGGTGCCAGAAGTCAGCGGCCCGGTGGCAAAGATCCAGTTTCCTTCCGTAGGCAACGTGGTGATTTCTTCGTAGCTGACCGACACATTGGGGTGGGCTGTCAATTTGGCGGTAACGGTTTCGGCAAAGGGGTCGCGGTCGACGGCCAGGGCACCACCGGCGGGCAGACGATGCGCATCAGCCGTGGCCATGATCAACCCATTGGCCGCCCGCATTTCCCAATGCAGCAGGCCGACAGCATTTTGTTCGCTATCATCGGAACGGAACGAATTGGAACAAACCATCTCGCCCAGATGGCCGGTTTTATGGGCAAAGGTTTCGACCTTGGGGCGCATTTCATGGATTACCACCTGAACGCCCATTTCAGCAGCCTGCCAGGCCGCTTCGGATCCGGCCATGCCGCCGCCAACGATATGCAATATCTGTGTCATGAAGGGCGACATAGGGCAGGGCGCGGGATTGCGCAACTGCTGAGCAGTCATGAAAGAGTGCGGAATTGAACCGGACCCGTGGTGCAGGCCATTTTGTATGTGAAGGAAGAGAAGAGTATTTGGGGTCGCCGGGCGGGAATGTCGAACCGGGGAGAGAGACCCGGTTTGGAGGGACCTTCCGCCACTCGGCGACCCAAATGACTGCGGGTCATTTCGGACCCTGTCCAACCTTTGCCATAGTGTTGCCGTTTTTAAAAGACGGAAATTGGAAACAATTCTGCTGAATTGGCGAAACGATCCATCCCGGGTCGCCAATGTCCAGATTTCGCCCAATTTGAGAGAATTGATATCTCCCCGTAATTATTTGATTTATTTATAATAATGAGAAAAACTGGACAGCGACCCCGTGTCAACAGGGCCGCTAAAATGTGAATCAGCCTTGGTCCCAGTCTGGTTTGCGTTTGTCGACAAACGCGGCCATGCCTTCGATCGTATCCCGGTACAGCAGATTTTCGACAATCACGTCACTGGTATAGGCATAGGCCTGATCCATCGGCATCTGCAATTGTTCATAGAAAGCCTGTTTCCCGATCTTGACCGCTGCGCCCAGTTTTGAAGCGATGGTTTCTGCCAGGTGACGGGTTTCATCGACCAGTTGATCGGCCGGAACGGCGCGATTGAGCAGCCCCAATTCAACGGCGCGGTCCGCCTCGACAAAATGACCGGTGGTGAGCAGTTCAAACGCCTGTTTGCGTGGGATGTTCCGACTAAGCGCGACCATCGGGGTCGAACAGAACAGACCAATATTGACACCGTTGACCCCGAATCGCGTGCCATCGGCGGCGATGGCCAGATCGCAGGAGGCAACCAGCTGGCATCCGGCGGCAGTGGCAATACCGTGAACCTGGGCAATCACGGGCTGGGGCAGGGATTGCAGCCCCATCATGACGCTGGTGCAGCGGGCGAACAGGCTTTGAAAATAGGCGCGGCCGCCGTCTTCGTTTTGGCGCCCCGCTGTCATCTGTTTGATGTCATGGCCTGCGCAGAACGCCTTGCCCGCACCCGACAGGATGACCGCGCGAATGGTGGGATCATCGCGTAACGCGTCGATCTGGTCCTGCAACGCAGCCAGCATTTCGTCTGACAGCGCATTCATGCGCTCGGGTGCGTTCATCTTCAGATGGGCGATTGCCCCTGTGTCGTGACGTTCCAGAATTGTCATCTTGCCCTTCTCCCTTGGCTTGGGGCAACTCTAGGGGGAGAATACAGAAAGGAAAAGCATGGCTCTGGCCCTGAACCGTGACGAATTGACCAAATATCTGGCCGAGGTATTTCCACAGGTCAAAGAAGACTTTGCCATTGATGTGCTGAGCGACGAGGGCGTGACCATGCGCCTGTTGACGGCCGAACGACACTTGCGCCCCGGGGGAACTGTTTCCGGCCCGTCGATGTTCGCGTTGGCAGATGTTTCCGTCTATGCGCTGGTGCTGTCGCGGCTGGGGAAAAAGGCCTTGGCCGTGACCACAAATTGTTCGCTTGATTTCATGCGCAAACCCGAGGCAGGGGCCGATGTCGTGGCGCAGGCCCGATTGCTGAAATTGGGCCGGACCCTGGCCGTGGGGGATGTGCACATGTTCTCCGAAGGATCGGACAAAATCGTGGCCCGGTCTACCATGACCTATTCCATTCCACCTGAACGTTGAGGCCTGACAGAACAGAAAAAGCCCCGAAACCAACGGCTTGCGGGGCTTTTGTTATTTATGGTTGCCGGGTTTGATCAGGGGATCAGCTTTTTGACATACCCGGGCAGGGCAAAGGCAGCCTTGTGGATTTCCGGGTTGTAATAGTCGCACTCTAAACCGGCGGCGGCAAAACGCGCCTGAACGGTGGGCAAATCCACGGTGCGCCCTTTGTTCGAATGGCTGCCCCAGCCAAACGCCATCGGTCCACCCGCATAGGTGGGGATCGACGCGATATAACAGGACGCATCACAAAACAGCGCCTGAAAGGCCCGCATGGTGTTGGTCAGCTCGTCGCCCTGCATGAACGGCACGCCGTTCTGGGTGACGATGATACCATCCGGGGTCAGGGCGCGGGCCGCGTGGCCATAGAAGGTGTCTGTGAACAGCACTTCGCCCGGGCCAATGGGGTCGGTTGAATCGACGATGATCACGTCGAACTTGTCCTGCGTGTCACGCATGAACGCAGCGCCGTCGTTGATCACCAGTGTCAAACGCGGATCGTCAAAGGCACCTTGGCTGAGCATCGGCAGATACTCTTTCGAGAAATCCACCACACCAGCGTCAATTTCGACCATGGTGACGTGTTCGACCGACTGGTGACGCAGCGCCTCGCGGGCCATGCCGCCGTCGCCGCCACCAATGATCAAAACACGTTTTGCATTGCCATGCGCCAGAATTGGCACATGGGTCAGCATCTCGTGATAGATGAAGTTGTCGCCTTCGGTGGTTTGCACCACATCGTCCAGCGTCAGGATGCGGCCGAATTGGCCGTTCTGGAACACCTTCAGGCGTTGGTGTTCGGTCTTGCTGTCATACAGCATCTCGTCCACACGCAGGGACTGCGCATAGTGGGCGTGCAGCTTTTCGGTGATCCAGGTTTCGCTCATGCCGCAACTTCCTTGGCAATCAGCTCCTCTCCGCGCAGCAGTTCACGCACTTCGACCTGATCGGTGTCAAAAGCGGCCTTCAGCACGTCAACAGCTTTCCATGGTTCTGCATCGCCACACATGAACACGTCAAACGCGCCATAGCCGATTTCCGGCCATGTGTGCACCGAGATGTGGCTTTCGGCCAGTACGGCCACGCCCGACACACCCTGAGGCGAGAATTTATGGGTGTGGATGTGCAGCAGCGTAGCACCACAAACATCGACGCAATCACGGAACGCCTGCTGGATGCGGGTTTCGCAGTCCAGGCCTGTTCCCTTCATCACTTCGATGATCAGGTGGGTTCCGGCAAAAATCTTGCCGTCACGACGGATAAAGTGATCTTCGCGATCTGCTTCTACAACAGCATCGATGTTCGCAGCCGTCAGACCGCGTGTGGTATCTTCCTCTTGGGCGCCTGTCTCCAGACCGATCCCCAGTTGGAAGAGGTTGGCGTCCTTCATGACACTCCCCTTCGTTCCAGTAGATGACAATCCAGCCGGCCCTTAGCGCCCCCCCGAATAAGAGTTCAGGGTTGGGATCGGTACCGAAAGTGAGGCGCAGATATGGCGCATCCCGGATTCGATCAAGCAAATTCTTTGGTTTGCTGTGGAAAACTTGCCACAGGCAAAAAAAGGGCCGGGGTTTCCCCCGGCCGTCAGGTGGTTCTGGCTATCCCGGGGATCATGGGCGCCAGAACGGAAGAGTCGCTTGATAATGTGCCTCGGCGCGGGTCAACCCGATGTCCTGCAACTGTTCGGGCGTCAGGTGACGCAGATGTTTGCGTGTGCGTTGGCGCAGGGTCCATTTGGTGACCAGGACTGCGAAACCGACGGCCCACTGCGCCAGAACGGGCAGGGCGGGGCGGCTGTTGAGGTAAGCCATATGGGGGGAGGCTATGTGTGCAGTGTTGGTCATCTTGGTGGTCCCGTAAATTGTATTGATACATTCCTGTAGATTTGCTACAAAGATTTGATACAATGAATCACATATGTCGTCCAAGGAAGGATTGTAATGGATACAATTTGGCCAGAGACGCTCGGAAAAGCGAGCGGTCCTAAGTACAAGATTGTATCGGATACAATTCGCAAGGCGGTTGATCAGGGTGCATTGGAAACCGGAGCCAAGCTGCCGCCAGTGCGCGAATTGGCCTATCGTCTCAGCATCACGCCCGGTACAGTCGCGCGCGCCTATACGGTCCTGACCGAAGAAGGCGTGTTGCAAGCCGAGGTTGGCCGCGGGACCTTTGTGGCGGATCCGGTCAAACCAACACCGGATGATGTCTGGGCACGGCAGCTGGATTTGACCGGCGGCAAACCCGGCAACATGGTCAGCCTGTTCAGCCCGCGATTGCCGGATGTCGGTCAAGTGTCTGCACTGCGCGAAGCTTTGGTCAAGGTCGCGGAAACAACAGATCCGCATGATTTTCTGAACTACCCGACACGCAGCGCGTATCGGGCCACCCGTCAGGCAGCCGTGGATTGGCTGTCGGATTTGCCACTGGGGTCGTTGACCGATCGGGATCTGGTTTTGACCCACGGGGGACAGAATGGGTTGCTGGTTACTTTGCAGACCATTCTGTATGGACCCAATCCGGTCGTTTTGGTCGAAGACCTATCTTATGCCGGGTTCCGGCGCGCCGCCGATTTGTTGCGCGCGCAGGTGGTGGGTGTTGAAATGGATGAACAGGGGATCATTCCTGAATCGCTGGAGATGATGGCGCGCCGCACCCGGGCGCAGGTGGTCTGCACATCCCCCGAGGTACATAATCCAACCGGTGCCCACACACCGCTGGCCCGACGCAAGGAAATTGTGGATGTGGCGCGGCGGTTGGACCTGCAGATTGTCGAGGATGATTGTTACCGCGTAGGAGAGGCACGCGCGCCCAGTTATCGGGCGCTGGCCCCGGAACGTGGATGGCATGTGTCGTCGATTTCCAAGACATTGACACCCGCGTTGCGCGTTGGGTTTGCAATTGCCCCACAGGACAAGGGTCCGGATCTGCGGCGCACTGCCGAACACGGGTATTTTGGATTGGCGCAGCCGCTCAAGGAGCTGGTTTTTGTCCTGCTGACCGACCCCAGGACCCGCCAGTTGGCCCGGGACGTCCAGGCGGTGATCGAAGAATATGTGCGCGTTGCCGTCAACATGCTGGGGGCCTTTGATTTGGTTTGGGATGCAAAGGTTCCATTTGTCTGGCTGCACCTACCGCCGGGATGGCGTGCAGCAGCGTTCACCCGGGCGGCTGAGGCCGAAGGGGTGCAGATCCGGTCGGCAGATGAATTTGCCCTCCGAGACGGGCGCGCACCCCACGCAGTGCGGATCGCGATCAATGGTCAGGTTCCGATTTCCGTGTTCGAAGATGCCATGCAGCGGCTGCGGGCGTTGCTGGACAACCCGCCAGAGCAGATCAGCGTCTGATTTATGGGGTATTATAATACCTAATTTCTAACCTATTGAAAATGTTTGACTAAAATAGATTTACTGGTGTTGACTGGACCAAGGGATCCCCGTAAACCCCGTCCATCGAATTCGGACGGTTCGCCTGGCGGGCCGTCCTTCACGTCAAACAGGATTTACCTGCCATGAAAACCTTTTCTGCAACACCTGCAGATATCGACAAGAAATGGATCCTGATCGACGCCGAAGGCGTTGTTCTGGGCCGTCTGGCGTCGATTGTGGCCATGCGTCTGCGTGGCAAGCATAAAGCGTCGTTCACTCCGCATATGGATATGGGCGACAACGTCATCATCATCAACGCCGAAAAGATCCAGATGACCGGCAAGAAGCGCGAAGAGCACTTCTACTGGCACACGGGTCACCCCGGTGGGATCAAGTCGCGCACCAAACAGCAGATTCTGGACGGCGCTCACCCTGAGCGTGTTGTCATGCAGGCTGTCAAGCGCATGCTGCCCGGCAACCGTCTGGCGCGCCAGCAGATGACCAACCTGCGTATTTATGCCGGTGATCAGCACCCGCATGAAGCCCAGGCCCCCGAAGTTCTGGACGTCAAGTCCATGAACAAGAAGAACACGCGGAGCTAATGACCGATGGTTGATCAGATCAATACTCTCGAAGAGCTGAGCGCCGTCGCAGGCGTCGAAGCAGTGGCCGAAGAAATCGTTTCGCGCGAACCCGTGCGTGACGAGCTGGGCCGTTCCTATGCCACAGGCAAGCGTAAAGACGCTGTCGCACGCGTTTGGATCAAGCCGGGCTCCGGCAAGGTCATCGTCAACGGCAAGGACCAGGACAAGTACTTTGCCCGTCCGGTTCTGCAGTTGATCCTGCGCCAGCCATTCCAGGTTGCCGGTGTCGAAGGCGAATTCGACGTCTTTGCAACCGTCAAAGGTGGCGGCCTGACCGGTCAGGCCGGTGCGGTCAAGCACGGCATCTCCAAAGCCCTGCAGCTGTACAACCCGTCGCTGCGTGGCGCACTGAAAGCTGCTGGCTTCCTGACCCGTGACTCGCGCGTTGTGGAACGTAAGAAGTTTGGTAAGGCAAAAGCCCGTAAGAGCTTCCAGTTCTCCAAGCGTTAATCTTCGAGTTCGAGATTTTGGAAAAGGCCGCGCCGTTCAGCGCGGCCTTTTTTGTGCGGCGTCCGTTTTCAAAAGGGGCGCCAGGGCGCATACGGTTCATCTGCGTTCTGGCCACGCAGGCCCCGGGGGACGCTGTCCCCCAAACCCCCTGAGGTATTTGGAACCAGAAAGAAGCAGGATCCAACCCGGGAAAGAGCGGTGCGCGATGCATGGCTTGCGCGGCTGTCCGGGGTGGCAAATGGTTGTGACGCCTGAACAATCGGTGTAACCCAGAGAACAAGATATATCAGACCGATTGGATGGGCCTTTGAAGACTGTCATTCTTGCCGGAGGATTGGGGACGCGGATCAGCGAAGAATCCCATTTGCGTCCCAAACCCATGATCGAAATCGGCGGGCGACCCATTCTGTGGCACATCATGAAGCTGTATGGCCACCACGGGATCAATGAGTTCGTGATTTGTTGCGGCTACAAGGGGTATATGATCAAGGAGTATTTCGCGAATTACTTTTTGCATATGTCCGATGTGACCATTGATCTGAGTGACAATTCAATGGAAGTGCACAATCAGGCCGCGGAACCGTGGAAAATCACATTGATTGACACCGGCGAACTGACCCAGACCGGGGGACGTATTGCCCGCGTTGCCCCCTATTTGAATGACACGTTTTGCCTGACATATGGCGATGGGGTTTCCAATGTCGATATCGCAGGTCTGGTGGCGTTTCACAGGGCACAGCGCACCGAGGCGACCGTGACGGCTATTCAGCCAGCAGGGCGGTTCGGTGCCTTGGGGATCGAAGGTGATCGGGTGACGTCTTTTCAGGAGAAACCGCAGGGTGACAATCGGTGGATCAACGGTGGGTTCATGGTGTGTGAACCGTCGATCTTTGACCGGTTGGATGGGGACTCCTGTATCTTTGAGAAAGCACCGTTGGAGAGTTTGGCGCGGGATCGTCAGTTGAGCCTGTGGAAACACACGGGATTCTGGATGGCGATGGACACGTTGCGCGACAAGACCCAGTTGGAAGAGATGTGGGCCACGGACAAAGCCCCCTGGAAGGTCTGGGAGCCGCTGCGCGGATGAGTTTCTGGTCGGGAAAACGGGTTCTGGTCACGGGGCACACCGGATTCAAGGGGAGCTGGCTGTCACTTTGGTTGTGTGAGCTGGGAGCCGAGGTCTTTGGTCTGGCGTTGGAGCCGGACACAGAGCCAAGCCTGTTTGAACAGTTGCAACTGGCCGAGCGGATGGATCACCGGATTGGCGATATCCGCGATGCCGTCGTGCTGAGCGAGCGGGTGAAAGAGGTGCAGCCGGATGTCGTGTTCCATCTGGCGGCGCAGCCGTTGGTATTGGCGTCCTATGATGATCCGCTTGAGACCTGGGACACCAATGTCATGGGCACGGCCCATATGCTGGACGCCTTGCGTCAACTGGACAAATTATGCGCCGCGGTGATGATCACAACTGACAAGGTTTATGAGAACCGCGAATGGATGCATCCCTATCGTGAGGACGACCGGCTGGGGGGGCATGATCCTTATTCCGCATCCAAGGCCGCCTGTGAGCTGGTGATTTCGAGTTATCGCAAGTCATTCTTCAAGGACCGTCCGGTTCAATTGGCATCCGCCCGGGCCGGCAATGTCATCGGTGGTGGCGATTGGGCCGAAAACAGGCTCCTGCCAGATATCATCCGGGCCTTGTCCGTCGGAAAACCGGTCGCGGTGCGGAACCCGCACGCGCGCCGTCCGTGGCAACATGTGTTGGAGCCATTGTCGGGGTATCTGCGGTTGGCCGAACATATGGTCAAGCGGCAGCATTATGTAAACGCGTATAATTTTGGCCCTGAGGCCGCGGATGTGAAATCGGTTGGCGATCTGGTTCTGGGTGCGTTGGCACATTGGCCGGGGCAATGGTTGGACAAATCCGACCCCGACGCGCGCCACGAAGCCGGATTGCTGAGCCTGGGCATTGAACAGGCGCGATCGGATCTGCGGTATTCACCGCGCTGGGATTTTGCGCAGGGGTTGCACAAGACCGTCGATTGGTACCGCGCCGTGCATGAAGGCGAGGATCCGCTGGTCATCACACGACGCCAGATTGCAGAGTTTGGTGCGCCATGATCTTTGACCCGCTTGCTCTGTCCGGGGCCTGGGAAATCAAACTGCAGCGGCGCGAGGATGATCGCGGTTTTTTTGCCCGGATGTATTGCGACACTGAATTTGATGCCCATGGGTTGAATACCACATGGGTGCAAATGAACGTGTCGATGAGCCGGGAGTGCGGCACATTGCGCGGCCTGCATTTTCAACGAGAACCGGCGGCCGAAGTCAAAGTGGTGCGGGCGCTGCGTGGGCGGGCCTGTGATGTGATCGTGGACCTGCGTGCTGGCTCCGCGACGTTCGGACAAAGCTGTAGCGTCATTCTGGACCAGGATGCGTTGAACGCCATCTATGTACCCAAAGGGTTCGCCCATGGATTCCAGACCTTGGAACCTGACACCGAATTGCAATATCTTCATTCCACCGCCTATGCCCCTGGGCACGAAGGCGGCATCAATCCGCTGGATCCTGCCCTGAACATCAATTGGCCGCTGGCGGTCAGCAACATGTCGGAGCGGGATCGCAATTTGCCTGCGCTACAGGAGTGCGCGCCGTTATGACTCAGACTTGCCGCCATTGTGACACGCCGTTGACGCTGGATTTTCTGGATCTGGGGTTTGCGCCCCCGTCGAACGCCTATGTCGCGCCTCAGGGTCTGTCGCAACCTGAAATGACCTTTCCTTTGCGGATCAAGGCCTGTCCGAACTGTCGTCTGGTGCAGACCGAAGATTTTGCGGCCGCTGATCAGTTGTTTACTGACGAGTATGCCTATTTTTCGTCGATGTCGCGCAGTTGGCTGGATCATGCCTCGCGCTATGTGGCGATGATCACCGAACGGCTTGGGCTGGACGCGACCAGCCATGTGATCGAAGTCGCGTCCAACGATGGCTATCTGCTCAGGAATTTTGTTGCCTCGGGTATTCCCTGTTTGGGAGTCGAACCGACTGAAAGCACCGCCAAAGCCGCCGAAGCATTGGGGGTTCCGGTGCTTCAGACGTTTTTTGGCGAGAAGATGGCCGCGGATCTGCCAAGGTCCGATTTGGTTCTGGGTAATAACGTCTATGCGCATGTCCCTGATATCAATGATTTTACCCGCGGATTATACGCTGTCTTGAAACCTCAGGGTGTGGTGACATTGGAGTTCCCGCATCTGATGCGGTTGGTCGAATTCAACCAGTTCGACACGGTGTATCATGAACATTTTTCGTATCTGTCGCTGATGGCCGTCGAACATGTCATGCAGGCTGCGGGATTGCGTGTGTTTGACGTCGAAGAGCTGGCGACACATGGGGGCAGTCTGCGGATCTATGCCTGCCGAACGGACGCCGAATACGCCGAAACCCAGGCTGTGGCGGCTGTCCGGGCCGAAGAGGCCGCGCGGGGTATGGATACGGATGCCTATTACACCGCGTTTCAGGCCAAGGCAGAACGGGTCAAGGATGATTTCCTGCGCTTTCTGTTGCAGGCCAAGGCCGAGGGAAAATCTGTTGCGGCCTATGGCGCTGCGGCCAAGGGCAATACGTTAATGAACTTTGCAGGTGTCAAACCTGACCTGGTGCCTTTTGTATGTGATGCTGCGCCGTCCAAACAGGGAATGCTGATGCCGGGAAGTCATGTGCCGATCCTGGCACCAGGGGCGCTGTCCGATGCACGGCCCGACTATCTGGTGATTTTTCCCTGGAACATCGGTGCCGAAATCATGGAGCAGAACCGGGCTCTTGCGGATCAGGGGACACAGTTCGTCACCGCAGTTCCTGAGCTGAAAGTGCTGTAATGGGACGGGTTCTGGTCACAGGAGCCACCGGGTTTGTCGGGCAGGCCGTGATCCGGGGGCTGGCGGCGCACGGTGCCGATGTTGTCTGTGTCAATCGCACTGGCGGTAACATTAAAAATTGCGTTCAAATTATTGAAACAATGGATGTTTTTTCGCACGGAATTGAATGGTGGACTGAAACCTGTCAAGATGTCGATATGGTGATCCATGTGGCGTGGTATGCGGAGCCGGGCAAATATCTGACCTCGGACAAGAACCTCGACTGTCTGTCCGGTACGCTCAATCTGGCACGTGGCGCGGCGCTGGCGGGGGTGCGAAAATTTGTCGGGGTCGGCACCTGCTTTGAATATGATCTGGCACCGGGAGAGTTGAGCGTCTCGACCCGGTTGAACCCGGTCACACCCTATGCAGCAGCCAAGGCGTCAACCTATGTGACACTGAATCAATACCTGCCGTTACAGGGGGTCGAATTCCTGTGGGCGCGGCTGTTCTATCTTTATGGTCAGGGCGAAGATCCCCGTCGCCTGGTGCCTTATCTGCATCAACAGATGCAGGCCGGGGAACGGGCGGATCTGACCAGCGGCACTCAGGTGCGTGACTTCATGGATGTGGATGATGCGGCGGCGCTGTTGCTGGAGGATGCGTTCAGCAACCGGACAGGTGCCACCAATATCGCCAGCGGGCAGGGGATCACGGTACGCGCTCTGGCGGAACAGATAGCGGATCACTATGGTCGCCGTGACCTGTTGAATTTTGGCGCACGCCCCGACAATCTGACCGATCCGCCCTGTGTAATCGGTCTGCGCGATACGGAGACCAGGATATGACCCAACGCGTGCTGTATGAAGCAGTGGACTTTCCGATCTTTCAAAACCGCATGTATGACACTGTGGAGGCAGCCCACGCCTGTCCCCGTGGTCAAATCCGGATTGTCGAGGATCAGAAGACCGGGCTGGTCTATAACGCGGCCTTTGATCCCGACCTGATGGTCTATGATGCGGCCTATCAGAATGAACAGGGCAATTCGGTTCCGTTCAGGGCGCATCTGAATTGGGCTGCTGATCTGGTTCGGGCCACAATGGGCGACCGATTGATCGAAGTGGGCTGTGGCAAGGGTACGTTTCTGGAAATGCTGGCCGAGCGCGGTGCCGACATCACAGGGTTTGACCCGACATATGAAGGGGACGACCCGCGGATCGAAAAACTCTACTTTGGGCCCGACGTCGGCATGAACGGCGATGGGTTGGTGTTGCGCCATGTTTTGGAGCACATCCAGAATCCGGTCGACTTTCTGATGCAGCTCGCCGAGGCGAACGGCGGGCAGGGGCTGATTTACATCGAGGTCCCCTGTCTGGATTGGATCTGTGACAATCGGGCGTGGTTCGATCTGTTTTACGAGCACGTGAATTATTTCCGGCTCGACGATTTTTACAAGATCTTTGGCCGTGTGGTTGAGGCTGGAAATTGTTTTGGCGGTCAGTATCTGTATGTCGTTGCTGATTTGGCAACATTAAAGAAGCCGGTCTATGACGATGAAAACACAGTAAGTTTTCCAGATGACTTCACCGATAGCCTGACGGCCGCCAATAGCAGTGATCACGATGTGGTCTGGGGGGGCGCGTCCAAGGGGCTGATCTTTTCCATGTTGCGCGCGCGGGCCGGCCGTCCGGTTGCGGGTGTCATCGACATCAACCCCGCCAAACAGGGCAAGTTTCTGGCCGGAACCGGGTTGCGCGTCAGTGCCCCAAACGAGCTGCTTCCAAATCTGTCACCAGAGGCACGAATACTGGTGATGAACCCGAACTATACCAAGGAAATCAAAGAGATGTCCGGTAATGCTTTTACATATGTCGAGGTGGGCAAATGAGCGACTTTAAATCCGATATTCCCAAACGTATTGCAGAAATGCGGGGCAATGATGCACTGACCAAACCGGGGCTCGACTTTCTGCGTGCCTCGGCGGTGGCAGAGTATTCTTACAACTACCATTGGATGGATCGCCCGATCATTCAGTACCCGCAAGACATCGTGGCCATGCAGGAACTGATCTGGGAGATCAAACCGGATCTGATCGTGGAAATGGGTATTGCTCATGGCGGATCGTTGATCTTTTCCGCCTCGATGCTGGCTATGATGGATATGGTGGACGCGATCGAAGCTGGCTCCACGATGGATCCCGCCAAATCCGCGCGCAAGGTTCTGGGCGTGGACGTGGACATTCGTGCCCACAACCGCGCAGCGATGGACGCCCACCCAATGCGTTCACGCATCGAAATGATCGAAGGGTCGTCGGTCGACGATGCCATCATCCAGCAGGTTCATGATTTTGCCAAGGATTACAACCGTATCCTGGTGTGTCTGGACAGCAATCACACCCACGATCACGTCCGGGCCGAACTGGAAGCCTATGCGCCATTGACATCAGTGGGCAGCTATTGCGTGGTGTTCGACACGCTGATCGAAGACATGGCCGAAGACGCCTATCCCAACCGCCCATGGGGCAAAGGGGACAACCCGAAAACCGCCGTCTGGGATTATTTAAAGACCCACCCGGAATTCGAGATCGACAAGGATATCCCGGACAAGCTGCAGATTACTGTTGCCCACGACGGTTTCCTCAAACGGGTGTCATAATTCCCGCTTGAAGTCTTTTGACCGGCGTTTGGCAGCAGCCCAGGCGCCGGATTGGTTTTGCGTTCCCTGCAGGATCGCGTCCAGATCCTGACCCAGCACCTGGTCCATCACCATAGCCGCCGTATGCACGGTGTTTTCTCCGTTGATTTCTGCGGACAGGCGGAACGAACGGAGCTGGGATTTGATCCGATCCCAGCGTTCGGCCAGCGTGCGTTTGGCGCGGGGCGGCATCTGTTGCGCCGCCGCCAGCGCTGCGTCTGTGCCAGTACGTTCGGCATGGGTGCGCAGAATATCAAGAATACGGGCAGTCTCTTCGGGTTTGGTCTGAGTGGCGTTCAGCGAAAATTGATACCAATCTTCGTAACTTGGGCTGGGATCGCTAAATCCACTGCGGTCCCGCAGAGTTTCCAGGGTCGAAAAATAGACCAGATGTACGGTCAACGCGTGATCAATGATATCGTCATACGGATCGGCGCGGTTCTCCGCAGCAAAGCTGTGCCCGATTTTTTCGCTGGCGGACCCTTTTTTGGGGCCAGAATGCGCGCCACCGGTGCTGGCCGGACCATAGCCGTTGATGGTGAACGGATGCGCAACAGAAAGAAATTTTCCCCCCACATAGGTGCTGCGAAACTGGAAATTCACATCTGGAATGGTGCTGTCAAAAAACACGCCCGGGCTGGGTTGGTTGCGGTTCAGATAGGCACGAGATACGCAGCCATGATAGATGTTCGGCGTCGGGTTCAGCTGCCCCAACTGGCACCGCATCAATGTGTCGATGTCGTCATGCGGATCATAGATCTTTGGCGCGCCAAAGCTGTTGTCCCTGTAGAACCGGATGCCGCCGGTCTTGTCCCCAAAGCCTTCGATGGGCCAGCCATAGGTGGCCTTGATCCAGCTCATCCCGTCGGGCCGGTGCTGGTCCAGCAGACGACGCAGGGCAGGGAACTGCCCCGGAAGAATGGCGTCATCATCCCCAAAGACGATCACATAATCACCCGAACTGGCCAGAATGGATCTATTGAAATTCTCGCGCATTGAGACGCGGGCATCTGATGGCAGATAAGTCAGACGTGAATCGTCAAAACCGGCGACGACGGCGTCGGTGCCATCGGTCGAAGCATTGTCGGCCACAATCAGTTCGATATCCGGATCGTCAATATCCAGCACGGTCTGGATCGACGATTTCAAATAGAACGCCCGTTCACGCGATGGGATGATGATGCTGATTTTCATGATGTTTGCTTGGGTCATGTGAGGGATGTCAAAGCGGACAATAGGGGCTGAGCGCGCGAAAGGAAACCGGACAGGCGGGCGGTTTTCCTGTCCTTTGGGGCATGGTATGAAACCCCGGAATACAGCGACCTAAGAATCCGGATGGGGCGACGACGGTGATTATCAGAACCTATGGCGACACGGATTTCATCACCGGATTGCGCGCCATTGCCGCCACAATGGTCGTGATCATGCACACGGGCGCTTTGGCGTCGCTGGGCGACTTTGGCGGCGTGGTCAATAGTGCGGGTAAATACGGGGTGGATGTTTTCTTTGTCATCTCCGGTTTTACAGTGGCCAAGACATTTACCGATGCGACCGGGTATCGTCCTTATCTGATCCGGCGGTTGTTTCGGATTGTGCCGTTATATTGGGTGATGATTTGCGCCGGGATGGTGTCGGCCCGGTCCGGCGTCGATGTGTCCAATTGGATGACGGATCTGGGAGCCTCACCGGATGTCTATAACTTGGTGATGCATCTCAGCTTGCTCAGCTATCTCGACTATCGTGTTGCCAATTCGGTGCTGGGCGTGGAATGGACCATTCCGGTTGAAATCTTCTGGTATGTGATGTTGCCGGTGTTTTTGGGCTTTGCCAAAACTCTGTCGCGGGTGTTCGGCGCGGTGTTGGTTCTGGCCGTCCTGACCGGTGTATTATCCTATCTCAGCAAAGAGTTTCTGGGCACCTCGATGGCGGTCAAATGGTCCCCGGTTGCCAGCGGGCATTGGTTCTTTGTCGGGGCATTTACCTATGTGCTGCGGAATCGATTGGGCGATCATGTCAGCTCGGGCATGACAACACTGGCCTGGGGTGCAATCGGGATGTTTGCGCTGGCCGTGTCATTCAAATTCACAGGCCGTGGCGAGATCATAGGGCTGGCCACGGCTGTTTTGCTCGTCACAGCCTCCACCACCAGAGTTCCGGCCCTGACCCGGGTATTGGCAGCCCCTGTGATGCTGTTTATCGGTTCGATCAGCTATAGCATCTATCTGGCACATCCGCTGGTCATCGCCCTGTTTCACAGCGCCGGGATCAATACAGGGTCCGAGTTCGTCGATTTTCTGGCCATCTATGCGGTCACTTTGCTACTTTCGACAATGACCTATGTGGTGATCGAACGCCCGACAAACCGGGCAGGGGCCTGGCTCGCGAACCGGGACGGGGGCCGGGTCAATCCGGTTTGATCAATCCCAATCCGCGCAGATAAATTCCGATCCCGGTTTCCAGAAGATCCTCGGGCGAAAACGGCGAAGCCGTTCCCGGTGAATTTCGGGCATAGAGTTCGACCACCCCATGGCTCATCGCCCAGATATGAGCGCTGAACATCGACGCTGGTGGGCGCTTGTCCGGTGGTATGTGCTGGCTCAGATCGGTGGCGGCGCGTTCCAGAATGCCGCGTGCCCGGGCCGAGGCATCAGCCAATTCAGGTGTCCGGTTGACTGAAATCCCGCTTTCGAACATGGCGATATAATGCCCTGGATATTTTCGGGCAAAGGCCAGATAGGCGCGACCTGTAGCCTCGAATGCTCCCAGCGCCGAGGGTTGATATTTGTCATAGGCGTGCTGCATCAGATCGGCAAACATGACAAACCCCTGGCGCGCGGCTTCGGCGATCAGATCCTCGCGCCCTTCAAAATGGCGATAGACGGCCGCCGGGGTTACGCCGGCCTGTTTGGCGGCCTCGGACAGGGTAAACCCGGTGGGGCCCTTGATTTCGATCAGCCGCAAGGCCGCGTCAATCAGGGCCTGTCGCAGGTTGCCGTGATGGTACCCCCGCTTAGGCATTCCACACATCCGGTCCGCCACAGATACCGGTGTCGACCTTGCCAATTGCGTCGGCATCCTTGCGGTCATACTCCAATGCGTTCAGCACGGTGCGGATCGCCGCCAGTCGGGCGCGTTTCTTGTCATCGGACCGCACGATGGTCCATTCCGCTTCGCGGCTGTGGGAGCGGGTTAATGTTTCGCTGATTGCGTCACTGTAGTCGTCCCACAAGGGCAGGCCCTTTACATCAATCCCGCTCAGTTTCCATTGCTTTAATGGGTCGCTTTCCCGTTTCAGGAACCGGCGCAACTGTTCGGCGCGCCCGACATTGAGCCAGAATTTGAACAGGTGAATACCATCATCCACCAGCGCTTTTTCAAAGCCGTTTACCTGGCGGAAAAACTGTTCGCGCTGTTCATCCGTGCAAAAGCCGAACACCTTTTCCACCACACCACGGTTGTACCAGGATCGGTCGAAGAAAACAATTTCGCCGCCAGAGGGCAATTGTTGGATATAGCGCTGAAAATACCACTGACTGCGCTCGGCCTCGGTCGGTTTGGACAGCGCCACCACACGGGCACCGCGTGGATTCAGGTTTTCGCGAAACCGTTTGATGGTTCCGCCTTTGCCGGCGGCATCACGCCCCTCGAACACAATGGCGACCCGGGCACCGGTCGATTTCACCCAGGCCAGCAATTTGACCAACTCGATCTGTAGCGCCTCGATCTCTTCGTCGTATGCCTTTGTTTTCATGTAAGAGTCATAAGGGTAACTGTCGGAAAGAATTTCCCGTTTCCCCGAGGATCGGATCATGTCCCGAATGCCATCGGGGGCACCAGTTTCAAAATAGGCGCTGATCGCACCGTCAAAGGGCAGGGTCATCGGTGGGCCTCCACAAGTCGACAGGTATCATTTTGATGTCGCGGGACAGAGATATCCTGAACATTTGATTTTTGTCCAGTTCGGCCCCAGTGTCCATGCGCCAAACGACCAATACAGGTTTAATTCCGGGCGTGATGGCCAACGCGGATGAACAGCTCGTCCGAACCAGACCGGCCAGAACTTTGCTCCTGTGAACATGAAAGCGTTGCGTGAGCCCCAAATGCCATTGGTGTTTGGGGCAGGTATGGGCAGCCAATATCGTCCATCAATCTTTTGCGGAAACCATCTATCAGGAGTGCTCCAACGCTATCAGGTAACGCATTGTTTTATAACAGGAAGGTACCAAATGAGTTTCGTGCTGTCGCGCATACCCATTTATCTCATAATTGGTATTATGTAATTTAATTTGATTTCCGTGCCGTCACTCCGTACAGACGCGGATTGGCAGGAAACCCGGATCACTTTAGATATTTCTTACTATCCCAAAGCAACCGAACAAGGACCGCGCGACGTGATCATTGAAAATAAGACTATAGTTGTCACAGGCGCCGCTAGCGGAATTGGTGCTGCCCTTGCACGTCGCTTTGCTGCATCAGGCGCGCGACATGTGGTGTGTGCGGATATTGATCACTCTGGTGCATCAAAGGTTGCTGCTGAATTCGGTGGTACAGCGAAGCATGTAGATGTTTCGGTTGAAACAGACATTGCCGCGCTCGTGGCTGACACAGAAAGCCAAATTGGCCCGATTGACCTGTTTTGTTCGAACGCCGGGATTTTGACTTTGGGTGGTGTCGAAGTGCCAGACACAGAATGGCAAAAGATTTGGAATATCAATGTGATGTCCCAAGTTTGGGCGGCACGCCACGTGGTGCCCAGAATGATCGAACGCGGCGGCGGGTATCTGTTGAACACGGCGTCGGCTGCTGGATTGTTAAACCAGATCGGCGCAGCACCATATGGCGTCACCAAACACGCGTCGGTCGGGCTCTCGGAATGGTTGGCTTTTACCTATGGTGACCAAGGCATTGGTGTTTCCGTGCTCTGCCCTCAGGCTGTGCGCAGCGAAATGACCAAAGGGTTCGAAACCAGCGTCGCTGCCATAGATGGAATGCTGGAACCTGATACGGTTGCCGAAGCCTGTGAACTGGCAATTGCCAACAAGGAATTCCTGGTGCTGCCACATAAATCAGTGCGCGGGTATATGCAGGCCAAGTCCGAAGACTATGACCGTTGGATCGGCGGTATGCGAAAACTGAACAGGATGTTTGGGAAATGACCTATTTCCAATACCTTATGAGATAGGTCTCATTAACCCTTCCTGCGCGACACTGGCAACCAATGTGCCGTCCTGTGTGTAGATGCTACCGCGGTTGAATCCCCGGGCACCGCCTGCGAATGGTGAATCCATCGAATAAAGATGCCAATTCTCCATCGCAATTGGCCCATGAAACCACATCGCATGGTCCAAACTGGCCGTCATCGTTTTGCGTTGGTACCAGTTCAATCCATGCGGTCGCAAGGCAGACCCCAAAAGACCAAAATCCGATGCATAGGCCAACAGAATATGCTGCATCTGCGGCGTTTGCCCCGATGCTGCCAGCATCCGCAACCAGACGTGATTTTCATCGCTGGTCGGTTCTGGCGATACAGGGTCCCGCGGGGAAATTTCCCTCATTTCAAAGGGTCTTGGACGCAGAACTTCGGCGTGAAAGATCTCCGGGATACGATCCAGATGCTGTTTGTGAAACGTCTGGCGCGACATCAGACCATCTGGTTCCTTGACATCGGGTTTCCGGTGCTGGTGTGTCCAGCCGTCCTCTTGCAGATGGAACGAGGATGACAGATTCAGGATCTGTTTGCCGTTCTGAATCGCAACCACGCGCCGTGTGGTAAAGCTGCCGCCGTCCCGCGCCCGATCCACGTCATAGATCACTGGGCTGGCGGGATTTCCGGGTCGGATGAAATAGGCGTGCAGGCTGTGACACAGGCGATCATCTGGCACAGTGCGGTAGGCCGCAGCCAACGCCTGGGCGATAACCTGCCCCCCGTAAATCCGGGTCGGTGTTTCACCGCCTGCCCCGGTACCGCGAAACAGATCCTTGTCCAAAGGTTCCAGATCTAGAAGATCCAAAAGCTCTTGCGCGCCATCATCCATCGACCGTCACCTTGTTTCAGATCCAAACATGCATCATGTATACCATCTAATGCATTGATACTTTTGTCAAATCAATGCCCCGTGAACCAAAGCTTTGAGCTCGGAGCGCGAAGGATAAGAGCTGGAGGGTGACAATTGGGTGAAAAAAACCACTGACATATGGGTCACAGGATCAATCCAAAAGAAGGTGGATGCCATTCCACCCCAGCTGAAATCTCCGACGGATCCAGGCGTCCGCATTCGGGCCGGGTCCAAGACGACGGCCCCACCCAGACCAAATCCGACGCCTTCCATCGGCTGTTCGGCAAAGCTTTTGGGGCCCAGTGACGCGATGTCACCCGTCAGATGATTGCGTGTCATGAAATCGACTATGCTGGGTGACAACAAGTGTCCCTCTGGGGTGGCACCTCCCAAACGCAGCATTTCCGCAAAGCGCATGTAATCGTCCAGACAGCTGATCAGACCGCCTCCGCCCGAATGCATGTCCGCCGTCGCAAAGGGGGACCCGTGATAATCATCTACCAATCGTAGTGTTTCGCCACCTGTTGCGGCTGAATTCAGCGCCATCGCATCCCCGGCCAAAGGAGTATAAAGAGAGGCAAACCGATCCCCTGCCCCTTTGGGCACCTGAAAACCGGTCTGAGTCATGCCCAGCGGAGCCAGAATTTCACGGTCGAAGAAATCTCCCAATGGTTGGCCCGAAACGACTTCGACCACACGTCCCAGAATATCCGTGGCCACCGAATATTCCCATTGGCACCCGGGTTTGAACGCCAATGGATAGGTCGCGACCTTGTCCGCCATGATCGCAAGCGATCCCTGATCAGGCTTGAACAATATGTCATCCTGTTCCATCGCAGCCGCCAGAACGCCCGGGTTGAACGGATAGCTCAGCCCGGATGTGTGGGTCAAAAGCTGATGCAGGGTTGGTGCGGGGCTGGGTTCGGTCTGGTCAATGCGCTCTGCACCAGGCACCAGCGCCTGCATATCCGTAAAGGCAGGAATGAATTCGGTCACGGGCGCGTCCAGATGAAACGCCCCCTGTTCAGCCAGCATCATGACCGCAACCGATGTTACAGGTTTGGTCATAGAATAGATCCGAACCAAAGTGTCCCGGTCAAACGGCAGGTCTTCTTCGATATTGCGCTGACCGGATGCGTGGAAATAGACATCCTGGCCATGCTGGCGGATCAGCACCGAGCTGCCGGCATATTTTCGTTCATCGACATAGCGTTGCATCCAGTTGGCAATGCGGTTCAACCGGGTGTGATCCAAGCTGCTCATGCGATCCTGCTTTCTTTTTTGGCTTTGATGCTGCAAGTCATCCGATCATCCGCTGCATTGCAGAGACGGTTTCATCCGTAAACCATCCGTCTTCAGGATCATTGCCTCCGGCCGCCATGGCAGCTTCGATACAGGCGATCGTGGCACCGCGCAGTTGGCGTTTGATCGAGGCATATGTTTTTGGTGGCAATTGACCCAAGGTTTGCGCATGTCCGAGAGCGCAAGACAGAACATCCCCGGTTTCGTCGGTGACGACATCGACCACTCCGGCCCGCTGAGCGTCCTGGGCACCGATTGGTTGACCGGTCAGCATCAGGCGGCGTTGGGTGTTGCTGTCCAGGGTCGCCCGCGCAATTTCCAACGGTCCCACCGGGAAATCTGCACCCACCCGGACTTCGGCCAATCCAAATGACGCCCGCGGCCCTGCGACCCTGAAATCGCTGGCCAGCACATAGAATAGACCTCCCGCAATGGCGGCCCCGCCCACGGCCGCAACAACCGGTTTGGGGCAGGCATATTGGGCCAGAAACCCGACGTTCAGCCCCTTTACGATGTCATTTTGCTGCGTCCGGTCAAACGACTGCGCTTCCTTCAGGTCCAGCCCGGCGGAAAATACCTTGAACGGGCTCGACAATACGATGGCACGTACCCCGTCATCATTGCCCAGAGCGACCATTTCATCGGCAAAATCCATCAGAAACTGGGGGCTCAGCGCGTTGACTGGAGCCCGCCCCAGCTCAAGCTCGACAACGCCATGTTCGTGTTGTTTGCGCGTTAGCCATGCTTGTTTGGTCATGTCCGGTGTCCTTGTTTCTAAATTCTTGGTCAACAATATGCGCACAGGTGCCCGACACGTCGAGCGTTTAGCGATACGTAGTACTACGCAGTTCCACAGGATACGATCGTCTCAAGGCGTTCAGGGTCGCAAGCTCAGCAACCCGGCCGCCTCCCTCAGCGCACCTGCATAATAGCCTTGCAACTCTTTGGGTTTGACGTGAAAGGACGGCCCGCCGACGTTCAATCCAAACACCCGTGAGCCGGTCAAAGAGTGCACCGGAACTGCGATGGCATTGACGTCATGGCGCCATTCGCCATAGCTGGAACAATATCCATGCGTATCGAATTCAGAACGGGCAGATTCATAAGCTTGTTGCCGTAACTGTTTGTTTTCAGGGTCAACCAGGTCAGCCGATTCAAATGCAGTCTGGCGCTGTTCATCGGTGGAGCCAACCAAGATCGCCCGCCCCATTGCCGAGAAGAACAGCGGCAGCCGGGATCCGACATGCATCGAAAGCGACACGTTTTCACGAGATCGATACACACCAAGATAAATCGCCTCGTCGCGAAAGGCTTCGCCTAGGGCTGCTGTGATATAGGAATTGGGCCCATTGCGCAGATCTCTGAGCACCGAACCAGCCCGGTCGCAGATATCGATACTGGCCAGCACGCCAAACCCAAGTTGCAGGACCCCTGCCCCCAACCGATACGACCCGGTCGCCGTCTCCAACACCAGATAGTCGAGCTGACACAGCGTGTGTGTGAGACGTGAAACCGTGGCTTTGGGCAGACCTGTCCGGTCGGCAAAATCGGTATTGCTCAGCAGAACTTCACCACGTCGGTAACAGCGCAGCACATCCAGCCCCCGCGCCAACGCCGTGACAAAGTTCCTGTCCTTGGCCCCCTGGGGGTCATCATCGGGGGGAAACTCAGATCCGCTCATCACATGTGTCCTTGGATCATCTAGAGGCTCAGCCCCGCAGGGCCTGCACCCCGTGTCGGGCAAACAAAGGCACAAATTGACCCAGTTGCATGGCGCGTTCGGGGTTGGACGCATTGCCGTCCAATGCCCGCTTCAGGACACCCTGGATAATCGCCGCCATTCTGAAAAAGCTGAACGACAGAAATACGTTGAAATACTGAATTTCGGACAATCCGCGCCGGCGGCAATAGGCTTCGATAAACGCCTGATCAGATGGAAGACCCAGCGCAGCACGGTCAACACCCGCGAGGCCCCGTCCCTCTTCGCCGGGTGGCAATTGCCATTGCATGATGACCGACGCGAGATCGGCATAAGGATGGCCAATGGTCGACAGTTCCCAATCCAGCACCGCCAGACATTTGGTCCCGGTTCGATCAAAGATCATATTGTCGATCCGATAATCCCCATGAACCAGCGTGCGCTGTCCATCATCGGGTGGCAATGCCTGTTCCAATGCGGCGATCAGATCATCCATCTCTGTGATTTTTGTGGTCTCAGAGGCCCGGTATTGTTTGGTCCACCGGCCCAGCTGACGTTCCAGATAGTTCCCGGGCGGCCCATAATCCCCAAGACCGACGGCGTCGACATCCACCATATGCAAGGCCGCCAGAACCGTGTTCATCTGGTCCACGACACCGCTGCGGGTTTGCGCATCGACCGTCGGCATGGTCGGATCCAGGAAATTGCGCCCGTCGATGTGCTCCATCACATAGAACGTCGATCCGATCACATCCGGGTCTTCGCACAGCAAATGCATGCGTGCCACAGGAACGTCGGTGTCGGCCAGCGCCCGTTGCACACGAAATTCGCGATCCACGGCATGGGCGGATTTCAACAATGTTCCCGGGGGTTTGCGACGCAATACCAATGTTTGATCCGGCGTGATCAGCTGAAAGGTGGGATTGGATTGCCCATTGGAAAACTTTCGGACCTGCAAGGGGCCCGAAAAACCCGGGAAATGTGTTTCGAGATACCGGCTGACTGCCGCCACATCGAGCATTTGTGCGTCTTCACTCATCACATCCATCCTTTTCTCAGCGCCGCCTCGTATTCAACTCACTTTCGGGTCCAGGTGCCCAAAAAATGTCGCATCAGATCGGGAACTCAGCCGCCAGCCTGTGACCCGCAGCACGGTATTCACGATCAATACGATCGACCAATTCTTCGACGGATGTCACCGCATTGACGTCGCCAATGCCCTGGCCCGACCCCCAAATCTCTTTCCAGGCCTTCGGTTTGGATGACCCCTGCGCGAAATTCATCGACGTGGGATCTGCCGATGGAAGGTTGTTGGGATCCATCCCCGCCTGTTCGATCGATGACTTTAGATAGTTACCCCAAACACCTGTAAAAAGAGAAGAATATACAATATCTTCGGCGCTGCTATCGACGATCATCTGTTTGTATTTCTCTTGAGCATTGGCCTCATGTGTTGCAATAAACGGTGACCCGGCATAACCAAAGTCCGCGCCCAATGCCCGCGCTGCCAACAAGGCCTCGCCGCTGGCAATGGCTCCCGACAGGGCCAGAGGGCCGTCAAACCAACTGCGAATTTCACGGATCAGGGCAAACGGCGACTGCGCCCCTGCATGTCCGCCAGCCCCAGCCGCAACGGCCACCAATCCATCGGCTCCCTTGGAAATTGCCTTTTGGGCAAAGGTATTGTTGATCACATCATGCAGAACCACACCACCACAGGAATGGGCGGCCTCGTTGACGTCAACCCGAGCACCCAGCGAGGTGATCCAGATGGGAACGTTCCACTTGGCACAAATCTCCAAGTCGCGCTCAAGTCGGCTGTTTGACCGATGTACGATCTGGTTGACTGCAAACGGCGCGGCGGGCCTGTCAGGATTGTCCTGATTGTGGCGATCCAGTGCCTCGGTAATTTGTTGCAGCCATGCGTCCAGCATCGGCGGCTCACCTTCACTCTCGCGTGCATTCAACGCCGGGAATGAACCTACGATCCCTGCCTTGCACTGCGCGATAACCAGATCAGGAACTGAAATGATGAACAGCGGCGACCCAATGAGCGGCAACCGCAGACCGCGCAGATTTTTAGGCAGGTGGTCTTCGGATCTGGTCCAATTTTGCAATGACATATCAAACTCTTGTTCGTGTTTTTTCATGTTGTTCAAGCGAGAGCACCCGAACGCTAATCGATAGCGCTGGCAAATATATTTTGCCCCGACATGACGTTTATTCCACCGGACACAGGAATAACCGCCCCTGTTACATAGGCCCCGCCCTGGCCAGCCAGGAACAGCACACAGCCGGCAATGTCTTCGGGCGCACCAACGCGACCCAACGGCACATCCTGTCCGACTTTGTCACGTTTGTCGGCGTCCCCCGTAGCAAAAGCGGTCATGCGTGACACGAACGGGCCCGGTGCCAGGGCATTGACGGTCACATGATGCCCTGCAAGTTCCTTGGCCAGGATTTTTGACATGTGAATGACCGCCGCCTTGGAGGCGGAATAGCTGTAAGCGCCATCCCCCATGGGGATTTCCCCCATGACCGATCCCACGTTGATCACACGCGCCGGATCCCGTTGCGTTGCAGATTGCATCAGCATGGGGAGCAATTTCTGGGTCAGGTCAAAGACACCAGCCATATTCACGGACATGACCTTCTCCCAAGCTTGATAGGGAAACTGACCCAGTGGCGCACCCCAGGTGACGCCGGAATTGTTCATGAGAATATCCAATCGGGCAACACGGCGTCCAACTTCGGTTACCAAGGCATCTATCCCGGCCTCAGACCCGATATCACCGGCAAATCCCTCGGCAGATCCCGGCGCATCCAGGGCGTTCAGATCGCTGGCAACAGCGGCGCAGGCATCGCCTTTGCGCGACGCAATCAAGACATGCGCCCCCGCCCGCACCATCGCTTCGGCGGCCATGCGCCCAATCCCCGAGGCCCCCCCGGTGATCAGGGCCGTCTTGCCTGTGAGAGAAAATAAGATTTCAGGTGTCATGTCCCGTCCCTTCAAAACCCGCGATGTCTGGCGACAATCGCCGCATGGTATCCGTAGTCTCCCAACCATTCGGCAGCGACCCGGGCCCGCTTCATAAAGAATCCCATGTCAAACGCGTCGGTCATTCCGATCCCGCCGTGCATCTGAACACCTTCCTGCACCGCCAGCTGCGCAGTGGCCGTTGCGCGGGCCTTGGCCAGGGACACTGCCAGTTCGGCCTGATCCGGTGTCGTGTCCAACAGACGTCCGGCATTCAGAACGGCCGCTGCGGTGATTTCGGTCTCACACCACAGATGCGCGGCCCGATGTTGCAACGTCTGAAAGGCACCGATCGGCACCCCGAATTGTTTTCTCTCTTTGAGATAGCCAACCGTCATGCCAAAAACGCCACTGGTCAGCCCCGACAATTCAGCGGCCAAAGCCGCCTGCCCGGCCTGAAAAGCCGGTGCCAGAACAGCCATGGCGTCGCCGACCTTGCCCAGCACATCGTCTCCGGTGGCGGCCACATCGGCCAAATCGATCCGGGCCACATCCCGACTGTCAATCGCTGGCGTCACATGGCGGGTGATGCCTGCGCGACCTGCGGGCAGGTCGAACACCGTCAACCCGTCATCTGTCCGGGCCAGCACCAGCAGTCGATCCGCCTGGGCTCCATCCACCACAAACCGTTTTGTGCCGCTCAGGCGAAAACCGTTGCCGTCCCGGCGGGCTTGCATTTCTGCCATTGTCGGTGCGAATTTCGACGTTTCATCCAGCGCAATCGCATAGCGCAATTGCCCTGAGGCAATCTGGTTCAGTCGATCACCAGACCGGCTGTCCACGCCCTGTCGCAGGGCTGTTGCTGCGATGACGGCGGTGCTCAGAAATGGGCTGGTCGCCAGCGTCCGGCCCATTTCACGGGCCAGAATTCCGGCGGCGGCATGGCCCATGTCCGAACCGCCCTGGGCCTCGGGAACCAGAACACCTGCCCACCCCATGGCCACCATTTCACCCCAGAGCGCGTCATCCCCGACCTGTCCTGCGTCCCGCAATCCGCGCAAATGCGCGATTGGTGCCGCCCGATCCAGAAATCCGCGCGCCGTGTCAGCCAGCAGAATTTCGTCGGTAGTTTCAACAAGTTTAACCATGTCTCACCCTGGCAGCCCCAGAATACGCTTTGCAATAATGCCCAACATCACCTCAGAGGTGCCGCCTTCGATTGAATTGGCCTTGGAGCGCAGCCAGGACCCCGGCAGCCCCGCCTCCCACTCCAGCGCTGCTGATCCTTCGGCCCCCATGATCAGCTCCTGACGGCGTTTGTTCAGCTCGGTTCCCGCATATTTCAACATCGCCGACGCGTCCCCGACGCTGCCTCCTGCTTCGACCTGGTCCTTGTAACGTTCCAACGTCAATCCAAAGGCCAGCCCATCGATCTCGGCCCGCATGGCGTCTGCCCGCAGGATCGGGTCACTGTTGCCGGTTTCGCTGTCTGCCAGCACCGCACCCAAGGCGCGACCACCGCCCATCAGGGCACCACCTGCGCTGATCATCTCGCGTTCATGGGTCAAAAGATATTTGGCCACATCCCAGCCCCGGTTGATTTGTCCGACGACCTGGGTTTTGGGCACCTGTACGTTGTCAAAAAACGTCTCGCAAAATGGCGAAGCCCCGGAAATCAGCTGAATGGGCCGTGTCGACACGCCCGTGCTGTGCATATCGATCAGAACAAAGGAGATTCCCTTGTGCTTAGGGGCGTCGCGGTCGGTACGCACCAGCGCAAAAATCCAGTCGGCCTTGTCCGCATAGGACGTCCAGATCTTTTGTCCGTTGACCACCCAATGATCGCCACAATCGTCGGCCCGGGTCTGTACACCGGCCAGATCAGACCCTGCGCCGGGTTCGGAGTACCCCTGACACCACCGGATCTCTCCGCGCGCAATCGGCGGCAGAATCTCCTGTTTCTGGGCGTCACTGCCGAACGCCAACAACGCGGGCCCAAGCATCCAGATGCCAAAGCTTTGCAAAGGTGTGCGGGCGTTGATGCGCTTCATCTCCTGGTGCAGGATCTTTTCCTCGTCCCGGGTCAATCCCGCACCGCCGTATTCTTTGGGCCAGGTTGGCACCGTGATCCCGACACTGGCACATCGGCGCAGCCACACCTCCTGTGCCTCGCTGGCGAACTGCCAATTCGCACCTCCCCAGCAGATATCGGCCTCGGACGCCGGTCCATCCCGCATTTCGTCCGGACAATTGGTTTCGAGCCATGCCCGCCAATGGGTCCTCAGCTGTTCCAAATCTTGCGCCATGGCTTTGGCCTCTTTCCAGGGAAAAGATCGTTGCGTCATTGTTCCGCTGTGCAGAATTGCATTTCGCCGAAAGTCTGACAACATACCCAAACCCTGTTCGACTTAACGTCACAATCAACCCTTTGAAGAGAGTGTTCCTCTGATGAAAGCCATGCTCAGCACCCAAATTGGCGGCCCTGAAACCTTGGTCTGGAGCGACCTGCCCGACCCCGAGGTCAAGAAAGGCCATCTATTGGTTGGGGTCCAGGCGGCCGGTGTCAATTTCCCCGATACGCTGATCATTCGTGACATGTACCAGATGAAACCACCCCGCCCCTTTGCCCCTGGTGGCGAGATCGCAGGCGAGGTTCTGGCGGTCGGTGACGGCGTTAACGGGTTTTCTGTCGGAGATCGGGTGTTGGCCCTGACGGCCCACGGTGGCTTTGTGTCTCACATCAACATTCCGGCGGCCTCTGCGGTCAAGATCCCGGATGACATGCCGTATGAGGACGCCGCCTGTTTCATCTTTACCTATGGCACCTCGCATCACGCGCTCAAGGATCGGGCGCATTTGAAACCCGGAGAATCGCTGTTAATTCTGGGCGCGGCCGGCGGCGTTGGAGCCGCCGCAATCGAATTGGGCAAGGCGGCCGGGGCCAAGGTCATTGCAGCCGTCTCCAGCGAGGAAAAGGCCGAATTCTGTCGTCAATTGGGGGCAGATGAAACCATCGTGTATCCGACCACATTGGACCGCGACGCCCAGAAAATGTTGTCGGCCGAATTCAAACGACTTTCCGGCGGCGAAGGTGTTGATGTGGTCTATGATGCGGTTGGCGGGGATTACGCAGAACCTGCCATCCGGGCGCTGGCCTGGACCGGCCGCTTTCTGGTGGTCGGGTTTCCCGCAGGCATCCCCAAAATCCCCTTGAATTTGACCCTGCTAAAAGGTTCCCAGATCGTAGGGGTGTTCTGGGGAGCGGCCGTATTCCGCGACCCAAAGGGGCACGAAGAGAACAGTTCTGAATTGTTTTCGCTGTATTCCGAGGGAAAGATCCGGCCCCGGATCACAGCCGCCTACCCGATGGATCAGGCCGCTGATGCGCTGCGCCTGATCGAAGACCGCAAAGTCATGGGCAAGGTGGTCCTGACGATACCCACCTAGAACACTTTGGCCCTGGGCACCCGCAGCCTAGGGCTGAAAAGGCTCAGATCCACACAAAACCCCCTAAAAAGTCGCAGCGTTATTTTGCGATTTGGCATCTTTTTTACGATCCAACCTGCTGGACATACAAACGTAATCCTGTTTATGAAATTAGGTGTATGGGGAATACGTAGAAATGTTTAGTGTTTTGGTTCTCAATGGGCCGAACCTCAATCTGCTGGGAACGCGCCAGCCCGAGGTTTATGGGTCAACCACCCTTGCAATGGTGGAACGGGCATGTGCGGCTCATGGGGCTGCGCTGGGGCTGGATGTGACGTGCTTGCAGTCCAATCATGAGGGCGCTTTGATTGACGCCATTCATGCCGCCAAGGGCGTTCACGCCGGCATCGTTCTGAATGCAGGCGCTTACACGCACACCTCGATTGCGCTGATGGATGCGATTGCATCAGTCGAGCTTCCCGTGATCGAAGTCCATTTGTCCAACATTCATGCGCGCGAGGCGTTCCGCCACACATCCTATATTGCGCCCGTCGCACTGGGACAGATTTGTGGCTTTGGTGCGCTGGGCTATAACCTGGCTCTGGACGCGCTGAACAAACATCTGTCAGAGGTTCCACCCGCATGAACCTTCGCGACTATTTGTTTTTTGTATCTTATGCATCCAGCCTGGAAGAACTTTGGGCTGCGCATACCGAGCAGATGGGCAAATATGGGTTTGATCGTTTGCTCTATGGCTTTACCCGGTATCGGACCGAAAATTCTTTGGGCGACCCCGAAGATTTTGTCATCCTCAGCAATCATACGACAGAGTATGTGAATGGGTTTGTCCACAACGGTCTCTATTTTCATGCGCCCATGTTGCAATGGGCGCTGGAAAACCAGGGTGCTGGCAGCTGGAATCTGATTGCACAGATGATGCAACAGAATGGAAACCCCTCAGCCGAAGCTGTACGAGTTTACGAATTCAACCAAAAAATGGGCGTGATTGCGGGGTATACCGTCAGTTTCATGTCCTTGTCCGCACGCTCCAAGGGCGCAATATCCTTGGCAGCGGCACCGGGCATGACACAGGATGACGTCGATGCGGTTTGGGCCGAACACGGCCAGGACATCCTGCTGATGAACAACATGGCTCATCTCAAAATCATGTCGATGCCATACAACCCGCCCAACCGCGGATTGACCAAACGTCAGCGCGAAGCATTGGAATGGGTTGGAGATGGCAAGACAACCCAGGACATCGCGTTGCTCATGGGACTGACATCGGCAACCGTGGAAAAACATCTGCGCCTCGCCCGCGAGGCGCTATCGGTTGAAACGACCGCTCAAGCCGTTATGAAAGCTGCCCTGCACAACCAAATGTTCGTGATGGAAGCCTGACTGCAATCCTGCCGCGAAAAAATCTGTGCGGCGGCGCAAAAATCGCCCAATAATTGGGCGAAAACGTTAAATTTTCGTTAAACTTCCCCGAGGTAAGGAAATCACTACTTTCCAATTCAATGGCTTCGCGGCACTCTGTAATAGTTCCGTGAGTGGTGGCTTTAGCCTGAGGAGCATCGGGAAAAGATCCCTGCCATTTCAGGGCTCTCTGACCTGTCCGGTTCAAGCGCTTATAGTCGGCGTACTTGAACCGGAGAATTTGAAAGGTCCTCCATCCCCATATAGGGACCTTCAAAAATAGCGGGGCTGCAGGCAAGTGCAGCCCCGTTTTCTATTTCAGAACCGATTTTTATGTCGCGCCCTGCCCTGACAGAATGAAAGTTTTATCCTCGAAGAACGGCTGCCTTCTAAAAACAACTGCGGGGTGTCCGGATCAACGGCCACGCCGTAATGGTTCTGAGATGGCGACAGACAAAAAAAGGGCCGCTCCAAATATGGAACGGCCCCAACATCATCAGATCTTGCGGGCTTAGCCCTGAACGGCTTTGGCCACTTCTGCTGCAAAATCTTCTTTTTCGACTTCGATGCCTTCGCCCACTTCCAGACGCACGAAACCGGTGACTTCTGCGCCGGCCTCGGAAACAGCGGCCCCCACGGTCAGGTCAGGGTTCACAACGAACTGCTGGTTCAGCAGGGTCGACTCGGCAACGAATTTCTTCATCCGGCCAACGATCATTTTTTCGATCACCTGCTCCGGTTTGCCGGACTCGCGGGCGATGTCCATCTGGACCTGCTTTTCTTTTTCGACAACCGACGCGTCCAGGTCAGCTTCGGACAAAGCGGCAGGGTTCACAGCGGCGATGTGCATCGCAACCTGTTTACCCAGGGCCTCGTCTCCGCCCTTCATGGCGACCAGAACGCCGATCTTGCCCATGCCAGCGGTCGCGGCATTGTGGACATAGGACACAACGGTGTCGCCTTCCAGCGCGGCCATGCGGCGCAGCGACATGTTTTCGCCGATGGTTGCGATCTTGGCGGTAATGGTATCGGCAACGGATTTGCCGCCCATGTCGGCCGCAGCCAGCGCGTCAACGTCGTTCACGCCCAGAGCAACGGCAGCAACACCGGCAACCATTTCCTGGAATTCGCTGTTTTTGGCAACAAAGTCGGTTTCCGAGTTGATCTCGACGGCAACACCTTTGCCACCTTCAACAACAACGGCCACCAGGCCTTCTGCGGCTGTACGGCCGGATTTCTTGGCAGCTTTTGCCAGACCTTTGGTGCGCAGCCAGTCAACGGCGGCATCCATGTCACCATCGGTTTCGGTCAGGGCTTTTTTTGCGTCCATCATGCCTGCGCCGGTCGAGTCGCGCAGTTGCTTTACGAGTGCAGCGGTGATTGCCATTTTGGCTCTCCTCAAATCAAACGGATTTGGGGCAGGGTCTACCCTGCCCCAGATGTCAAATCAGTGACAGTCGGATCAAGCTTCGGCAGGTGCTTCTTCTGCCAGGACTTCTTCCGCGGGGGCTTCTTCCAGAGCGCCCAGGTCAACGCCTGCTGCACCCATCTGTGTGGTCATGCCGTCCAGAGCAGCGCGTGCCGCCAGATCGCAATACAGGCTGATGGCGCGCGATGCGTCGTCGTTGCCCGGGATGATGTAATCAACACCATCGGGCGAGCAGTTGGTGTCAACCACGGCCACAACCGGGATACCCAGTTTATTGGCTTCGGCAATCGCCAGAGCTTCTTTTTTCACGTCGATGACGAACAGCAGATCAGGAACGCCGCCCATTTCGCGGATCCCGCCCAAAGAAGCCTGCAGCTTCTCCTGGTCGCGTTCCATGCCCAAACGCTCTTTTTTGGTCAGACCTTCGGCGCCGGTTTCCATCTTCTCGTCGATTTCTTTCAGACGGTTGATCGACTGGGAAACGGTTTTCCAGTTGGTCAGCGTGCCGCCCAGCCAACGGTGGTTCATATAGTACTGAGCCGACTTTTCAGCAGCTTCGGCGATCGGGCCTGCGGCCTGACGCTTGGTACCAACGAACAGAACACGGCCGCCTTTTGCAACAGTGTCACGCACAGCCTGCAGAGCCTGGTCCAGCATGGGAACAGTCTGGGTCAGGTCCATGATGTGGATGCCGTTGCGCGATCCGTAGATAAACGGACCCATGCGAGGGTTCCAACGCTGTGTCTGGTGACCAAAGTGAACGCCAGCTTCCAGCAGCTGACGCATGGTGAACTCGGGAAGAGCCATGCTATTATCCTTTTCCGGTTTCTATCCTCGGCGGGGGTATTGAGAGCGGATGCTCCAACCGGCGGTTTGTCAGGGATGTCTCCCCCGAACAGAACCAAACCCCGCCTGCGGGTTTCGATGGCGCGCGTATACGGCAGGTTTTCACAGGGCGCAAGGGCAAATCAGCCTTGTTTTGCACCGCTTTGCCCATTGGGTCTGGCCAGCGCATGGGCATGACGCACGGCCTCTTCACAATGGAGCGCCAACGCCTTGCGATCGGGAAAATCGCTGACCTTGGCCGGGGTATGATAAATCAACTCGACGCTGCCCTGACGCGGCGCAGCCAATGCCTTGAGCAGATGCGGGCCGAACTCCATGTCGCCCCACCAGCCATAAAACCTGTCGGCTTCCCCCAAGGGGGCATGAAACACCACAGTGACCGGCTGAACATACAGGATATCGCGCAGATGATCCGTAAAGAAAGCCGCAAACAGCGTTGTTTTAAAAGGTAGAACCCGCAACCCGTCGGTTGACGTACCTTCGGGAAAGAACAGCAACTTGTGCCCAGCTTTCAACCGATCTTCGAACAGCTTTGTCTGTTCACGCGCCTTTTTGGGATTGCGTTCGATGAACACGGTACCGGTCGCGCGCGCCAGCCAGCCAATTCCGGGCCATTTCGCCACTTCGGCCTTGGAGACGAAATAGATCCGTTTGCGTGCGTTCAGGGCAAAGATGTCCAGCCACGAAGTATGGTTTGCCACCACGGCACCGCGTTCCGTCATCAACGTGCCTGTGGATGTGAATTTCATCCCCAGAACGCGAAATGCATTTCGGCACACAAACTGGGTGATAAAAGGGGTGACCGGGCGATGCAGCCCGTACAGCGGATATTCGATCAGTCGAACCATCAGCATCACGATCAGACCGCCAAATACCAGCCCGGCCAAAGGAAGACCGCGCAGCAGGACCCGGATCCAGCCCAATGGACTGATGATCACAGGCTCTGGTGCCTCGTCACTGTCCCACAGAGGGTCTGTCAATTGCTGCGCCCCCCGGCATAGATCCGGCGTTGTCTATCATTCAGACGTTTGGTGTCCAGGATCAGGCAGACGTCAGTTGTGTTGAAACTGCGGTCCACAAACGCCCCCTCGCCGATAAAACCACCCAATCGCAGGTAGGCCTTGATCAGCGATGGAACCTGTAACATGGCTGAACGCCGGTCCAGATCGTCCGGCGACACCAGATCCATTGGCTGGAAATGTTCTGGTTGCGCCCGGACCCGCAATTCGGGCGGGGCCAGATGATTGTGATGCAACATCGACAGCGGGTTGGCCAATTGTTTCAGATCCGTACCGTGAAAGCTGGCGACGCCAAACAGGATCTCGATGTGATGCTGTTCAACGTAATCCGACAGGCCCGACCACAGATGAAACATCGCCATGCCGCCACGATAATCTGGGTGCAGACACGACCGTCCGAGTTCCAGCAGCTTGCGTCCACTGGTTTTCAAAGGTGTCAGATCATATTCATCCTCGGAATAGAATTGTCCGGCCTTGGCAGCCTGATCATCGCGCAACAAACGATAGACCCCGACGACCTGCCCGGTGCTGATGTCTTCGGCGAGCAGATGGTCAAAAAACGGGTCGAACCTGTCCATCTCCAGACCGGCGTCGTGGTCGACCATCTCACCGCCGCCGCCCAATTCACGAACAAAGACATCATAGCGCAGACGTTGGGCGGCTTTCAGCTCGGCGTCGGTCCGGGCGATCCTGACAGAAAAGGAGGAGCTGGAGTCAGACATCAAAATGCCATTTCAACTGGGGTCAAGGGTTGCGCGCTGATACCGCAAATGACAAAGATTTGGCAACAGTTTGCAGTTATTTATCAGGTTTTGTTAACTCTTCATCAACCTCTATGAGGGATCAAAGACAGGGATCAGGGCAATACGTGTTCCGTCGATGACCAATTTGCCCTGATCACGGAAATTCACGGTGATTTTGCCACCGATATTCGACTGAACCTGACCAAGGCCCCATTCGGGGTGGTCGGGATGGTTTACATACATACCAGGCGCGAGAATAGCGTTGAGGTCTGTCATCTTGGATGGATCTCTTTCGGAGGAAGACTATGGGAGAAAATAGCGCCAATCTGGCGGCATTGATAGGGTCCAGGATCTGCCACGATCTGATCAGCCCGATTGGGGCAATCACCAATGGGCTAGAACTGTTGGACATGGCGGGCAATGTGCCGGGCCCCGAACTGGACCTGATATCGGACAGTGTCGGCAATGCAGGGGCGCGCATTCGGTTTTTTCGCGTCGCCTTTGGCGCAGCTGGCGATCAGCTGTTGGGGCGCCCAGAAGTTGTGGCCATTCTGGATGATCTCAACCGGGGCGGACGGTTGAACATGCAATGGGGACCGCTGGATGCCCAACCCCGATCCCTGACGCGATTGGCCTTTCTCGCGCTGCAGTGCCTGGAAACCGCGACGCCCTATGGCGGCAATGCCCAGGTGTTCTGTGATCGCGACGACTGGACCGTCACCGCCAATGCGACCAAATTGAACATTGATGAACAGCTCTGGAGCCATCTGAGCAGCCCCCAGAGCGACGTCAATATCACTCCGGCACAGGTGCAATTCGCGCTGTTGCCTGTTGTCGCGGCCGAAATCGGACGCCGCATAAAAGTCGGATTTTCCGAGACACAGATTTCGATTCAATTCTGACCCCGGTCGCATTCATGCAAAACGCCGCCTGATCCCGATCAGGCGGCGCTTGCAATGTGTCGCCTGCGGCGGGACAATCAGGGGCGGGTTGTTCCGTTCCCACGCACAAGATATTTGAAGCTGGTCAACTGCGTGGCACCGACTGGCCCCCGTGCATGCATCTTGCCTGTGGCAATGCCGATCTCGGCACCCATGCCGAATTCGCCCCCATCGGCGAACTGGGTCGAGGCATTATGCATCAGGATGGCACTATCCAGCGTGGCAAAAAAGCGGTTCACAGCAGCCTGGTCCTCGGCAATAATGCAATCAGTGTGCTGCGAATGATGATCGCGGATATAGGCGATCGCCGCGTCAACATCATCGACCTGTCGCGCGGCAATGATCGAATCCAGGAATTCCTTGCCCCAGTCCTCATCCGTCGCCGCGATCATGCCATCTGGTCCGGGCAGACCTGCCTCGGCGCGGATTTCAACACCAGCCGCAGCCAATGCGTCCAATACATCGCGTCCCAATGTGTCAGCAATATCGCGATGGATCAAAAGACATTCGGCCGAGCCGCAAATCCCGGTCCGCCGGGTCTTGGCATTCAGGATAACGTCCAGAGCCTTTTGCGGATCGGCGGATTTGTCGAGATAGATATGCACGATGCCTTCGAGATGGGCAAAAACCGGCACGCGGGCTTCGCGTTGAACCAAACCGACCAACCCTTTGCCGCCCCGCGGTACGATCACGTCGACATAATCAGTCATCGTCAACAGCGCCTGCACCGCCGCCCGGTCCCGCGTCGGGATCAGCTGGATGGACTCTTCGGGCAGGTTGGCAGCGCGCAGCCCATCGACCAGACAGGCGTGGATCGCGCCAGACGAATGAAAGCTCTCGGACCCGCCCCGCAGGATTACGGCATTGCCCGACTTCAGACACAGCGCGCCCGCATCGGCCGTCACATTGGGACGGCTTTCATAGATCACCCCGATCACCCCAAGAGGCGTGGCAACCCGCTGGATATTCAACCCCGACGGCATATCCCATTCGGCCAGAACCGCACCCACAGGGTCGGCCTGTTCCGCCACGGCGCGCAGCCCGTCAACCATACCTTGAATACGACCCTCATCCAGCATCAACCGGTCCATCATCGCCGCGCTCAGGCCCTTGTCGCGACCAAAGTCCAGATCCTTGGCATTGGCGGCAATGATTTCGGCGCGACGCGCCCAAACTGCATCCGCTGCTGCGATCAGGGCTGCATGTTTGCGTTCTGCCGTGGCGGTGGCCAACGCCGTGGTCGCCGCCTTTGCCCGTTTTCCGATGTCGGCCATCAACGCGGGAATGTTATCCGTATCTTTCATCATCTTCGTCCTTTCCCAATCGGGATGCCGCCAATGTCAACGGCTGGAATTCATCAGACAGACCCAGTGTTCAAAGTGCCATGTCATCGCGGTGGATCAAAGCAGCCCGGCCCGGATAGCCCAGCGTTTCTTCGATTTCCGAGGATTGGCGCCCTTTGATGGCCTGTGCCTCTTGTGCAGTATAGCGGCTGAGCCCCTGGCCCAGCATGTGCCCGTCCGGGCTGAGAATGGCCAGCGGTTCCCCGCGGCCAAAATCGCCCTCCACATGCGTGATCCCTGCCGGCAGCAGGCTTTTACCAGATTTCAGTGCCCGTGCTGCACCCGCATCCACTGTGATCGTGCCACGGGCCTTCATCGCTGCGATCCAGCGTTTGCGTGCAACATGCGGATCCTCATGCGCCGTAAACCACGTGCAGTTGGCACCATCGACAAGCGTTTTCAATGGGTTCAACGGCGATCCTTCGGTGATTACCATGGCACATCCCGACGCAGTCGCCATCTTGGCGGCCAGCAATTTGGTAATCATCCCGCCCTTGGACAATCCCGACACACCATCTCCAGCCATGGCTTCGATTTCCGGTGTGATCGTGTCAATCACGTCAAAGCGTTGCGCCGAAGGATCCAGAACGGGGTTGCCCGAATAAAACCCGTCGACATCCGATAACAGGACCAGTTGATCGGCGCCAACCGTCACCGCAACCTGTGCCGCCAAACGATCATTGTCTCCATAGCGGATTTCATCCGTGGCGATCGTGTCGTTTTCATTGACGATGGGAACCACGCCAAGACCCAGCAAGGTTTCCATGGTGGCGCGCGAATTCAAATACCGGCGCCGATTTTCGCTGTCCTCCAGCGTCACCAGAACCTGGGCAGTCTTGATCTTGTAAGGTGCCAGCGCTTCCTCGTAAGCGCGGGCCAGACGGATCTGTCCCACCGCAGCTGCGGCCTGGGACTGTTCCAAAGGCAGCTCGGTGCGTGGCAGCCCCAACACGCCACGTCCCAGCGCGATCGACCCGGATGACACCAGGATTACATCCTTGCCCGCCTGTTTTAACCAGGCCACATCGGAGGCCAGAGAATGCAGCCAACCCGCCTTGAGATCACCGCTGTCCCGATCTACCAAAAGGGCCGAACCGATCTTGATGACAACGCGGGCAGCCTCCTTCAGGGTTGCCAAGGCTTGGTCTCCTCCTGGGGTTTCAGTCGCAGCCGATCTTCGGTGATCTCTGAGCGCAAAGCCCGCAGCACCTCTGTCACGCCCAGACGGCTGACGCCGGACATGGTCATGACCTTGTGGCCCGCTTCTTGCTCCAGCTCGGCCTTGGCAGCTTCCAGTTCGTCGTCATCCAGCGCATCGACCTTGTTCAAAACGGTCACGCGGGGCTTGTCGGCAAGATGACCGCCATAAGCTTCCAGTTCGCCGATGATCGTACGGTAATCGCCTGCAACATCTTCGGATGTACCATCCACCAGATGCAGCAACACAGAACAGCGTTCGACATGCCCCAGGAACCGATCGCCAATACCGCGCCCTTCATGCGCACCGGCGATCAGGCCGGGAATATCAGCGATCACAAATTCCGCCCCATCCACGCCAACAACTCCCAGGTTCGGGTGCAAGGTGGTGAACGGATAATCCGCGATCTTGGGGCGTGCATTGGACGTCGCAGCCAGAAACGTCGATTTGCCCGCATTGGGCATCCCCAACAGCCCCGCGTCAGCAATCAGCTTCAATCGCAGCCAGATGGTGCGATCCACGCCTTCCTGACCGGCATTGGCCCGGCGCGGTGCCTGGTTGGTTGCCGATTTGAAATGCAGGTTGCCAAAACCGCCATTGCCGCCTTTGGCCAGCAGGATCCGTTCACCAACCTCAGTCACATCGGCGATGACGGTTTCCTGGTCCTCGTCCAGAATCTCGGTGCCGACAGGAACCCGCAAGATGATATCATCACCATCCTTGCCTGTGCGCTGTTGCCCTCGTCCGGGTTGGCCGTTTTTGGCAAAGAAATGCTGTTGATAGCGAAAATCAATCAGCGTGTTCAGACCATCAACGGTTTCGATCCAGACCGATCCACCCTTGCCGCCGTCGCCGCCATCCGGCCCACCGTATTCAATGTATTTTTCGCGACGGAAACTGACACAGCCCCCACCACCGCCACCCGAGCGGATATAGACCTTGGCCAGATCGAGGAATTTCATGTCGGCTCCTTGCCCACCAGCCTGCGCCGCGGACCTTTTATCTTTGAGAGTGGCGGGAACACCCGCCTGCGCCTCACTTACCGCAAAGCGCAGGTCAGGCTCAATCACAGTTTTCGGCTATAGGTCCAGGTTGGCACAGTTGCATCGCGTGCAACCGAGAAACTTTCGGCATCGCCAAGGTATTTGAACCCGCAATGGGTCAGAACCCTGGCCGAGGCCGGATTGTCCTGAAAAACGCTGGCAAACATGGTGTCGTTCTTGAGCGGATTGGACCCGACCAGCAATTGCAACGCATCCGAAGCCAAGCCGGTATTCCAGAACGGCGGTGCCACCCAATAGCCGACTTCGGATTGATTCCGATCCATGCGTTTCAGACCAATGATCCCTTTCAGCTCCGCGCCTCCTTCGCGGGTGCCGTCGATGACCCAAACGTCTTCGCTCCGGTCTTCGGCCATCGCACGCGCAACAAAGGCGTCGACGGCACCCGGCGGCAGCGGATGCGCGATTGACGTGGTCATGCGTGCAACCCGTTCGTCGCTGGCATAATGCGAGATCAGCCCGGTATCGGACTTTCGCACCGGGCGCAGAATAAAACGCTCGGCCTCCAGGACAGGTTGCGCAACGAGGTAATCCAAACTCATGGCTGTGTTCCTCCTCCGAACACGACAAAAGCAACGGACAGGACGGTCAAAGCCGCCAATGCCCACATCAGATATCTTTCCCAAATCGACCCCGCGACCACATGCGCAATGCGGTCGCCCGCATAGCACCACATCGGATGCAGGATCACCTGGCAGCCCAATAGCACTGCCGCAATTGTCAACGTCGCTTCGAATTGGGGCGTGCCCGGCGCGACGAAACCGGAAAACCCCGCGATGATCATACCCCAGGCTTTGGGGTTCAACGGATGCACGATCAGCCCAGCCAGGAACCCCGGTGCGGCGCTGTCGCTTTTTTGACCCGGCACCAGACGCAAGTTCGCGACCCTCCATGCCAGATAACAGATGTAGACAGCCGACACCCACTTCAAGAGCGCGAACACCCCGGGGGCCTGATCTGCCAGCGCCATCAACCCAAATCCTACGGGCCAGATCACAAGCTGCTTACCCAGGGCAACCCCGGCCACAAACGGCAATGCCGCACGCAGCCCAAACCGGGCACCTGTTGCCATCAAAGCCATATTCGCCGGCCCAGGCGTTCCCACCTGCGACGCAGCAAAAAGGGCAAAACTGATGGCATGAACAGCCATGATGATCACAGATCCTCAAAACGAAAAGAGGGACCGGCGTTATCGCCGATCCCCCTGAATTTTTCACTAACCTTTCAGGTTCGGCTTATTCTGCGGCCTCCGCCACTGGCAGAACCGAAATGAAGGTGCGGTTTTTCAGTCCCTTGTGGAACTTTACGGCGCCATCGACAGTCGCAAAGATTGTGTGATCTTTGCCCATGCCTACGCCTTCGCCGGGCCAAAATTTGGTCCCGCGCTGACGCACGATGATGTTGCCCGGAATAGCGGCCTGACCGCCATACAGTTTCACGCCAAGGCGACGACCCGCAGAGTCGCGACCGTTACGGGAGGAACCACCAGCTTTTTTATGTGCCATTCTGTCTCTCCTTAGCCCTGAGCCAGCTCTTTAGCTTGCTCAACCCATTCGGGTTTGATCTTGATTGCTTCGATAGCAGCAATATCGTCTTCCGACAATGCCGCAATCTGAGCAAACGATGTGATGCCTGCGTCGTTCAGCTTGGTCACAGCAGCGGGACCGACACCGGTCAGCTTGGACAGGTCGTCGCCTGCCGCAGCCGGAGCAGCAGCTTTTGCAGCCTTGGCAGGTGCTGCCTTGGTTGCGCCCGATGCCAGGATCTCGGTGATCTTGACCAGGGTCAGCTTCTGACGGTGACCGACAGTCCGCTTGGAGCTGTGCTTACGACGGCGTTTGACGAACTTGATGACCTTGTCACCTTTGATCTGATCGATCACTTCGGCCTGTACAGCAGCACCTTCGATGAAGGGCGCGCCAACAACCGGAGCGTCGCCGCCCAGCATAAGCACATCGTTGAATTGGATGGTTTCGCCAGCATCTGCAGCCAATTTTTCAACGCGGAGGATATCGCCCGCCTGAACTTTGTACTGCTTGCCGCCAGTCTTGAGGACCGCAAACATTGCGTCTTTCCTTTTTCAACCGCGTTCTGTGGTCCCCGATTTACCGGGCGTTTGCGACCAGCCAATTACAGGGCTGGATCACCTCGAACAGCGCGCCCATTGTACAGGGCGGATTACATATGAAACCCGGCACAGAGACTCCGGGCCGGGATGCGGGCTTATGTCCCTCTCTGCGTGCCAAGTCAAGTGGGTTTATGAATACCCCCCAGGCAACGGGCGCCTTACAGATCGTGTGTCTCCATCGCCCGTGCCGCGGCCGCGCCCAGATCCCGGTTGATTGCATTGTACAGCGTTTCAAATCCCGCGAACAAAACCCTGTTCAACGCCTGACCCGAAGCGGTTTGGGAAAACGCCAGATATTGTTCCATTTCCGTGTCGCGCAGCGGATCATAGGCCAGCAACAGATAGGCATAGATCCAATCAGAGATACTGTGCTCTATCTCGTCTGCTTCGGCCCAGACATCGGCCAGAATATCATCTTCGGGCACGCCGTTACCGCCCTGACGGGCAAAACTGACCAGAAAATGATAATTGGCATTCAATGCCCCGGACACATTCAAGGCGACCAGATCGTTGACGGCGACAAATTCGCGGATCACCACGTAGCGCGCATCCTTATCATGGGCCCGGTCCGACAAATCCAGGATCAGTTGATCGGCCAGTTCGGTTTGGGCCATGATCTCGCGCGCATCATATTCCAGTGTCAGGATCCGTTGTCCCAGCGGTGTGCCAAAGAACGCCAGGATATCCTGCCGTTCCGATCCCGATAGCCCGGCCTCCAACGCATCGGCAACGGTGCTCACAATCCGATCGGCATCGTAAATGGCCGCGACCTGTGATTGCCAGGTGCGTCCGCCCTGCCCGCCCATCATGTCCTGATCAATAGCCGCGCCATAGGCGATGCCCTCGGTCCGGAGCATCTCAGCCAATTCGGTCAGGCGTAGGCCGTCTGACAATGACCCGTTGTCCTGCTGCGCGCTCACCTGAAAGGATGCGCCCAGAAAACAGACGATCATAAATGTGGTTCGTACCCACCGAAACACTTTGCCCATCAGATGTCCTGCCCGGGATGCAACTTCGCCATACGAACAGCCAGAACCTCAAAGCGATTGGCCGTGACTTCGTATTGAACGGCATTCAGCAATTCATAGACCTTTTGCATCAATGGTTGCTCCAACGCTTTGACATAGGTTTCCAGATCCGTGTTGTCAAAATCGCGATAGGTATATGCGGATGCGGCCAACCCGCTTTCGGTCAGCGCGGCCTTCAGATCAGTTTCACTTTCCTTCATCAAGGCCCGCAACCCCTGTTCATCAATGCGCAATTCAATCACGCCCGCCGCGCTGGCAGTCAAAAGGAACCTGATCTGGATTTCCTGAAGGGCCCGCGCCCCGATGCCCGAAGCGTCAGTCGCGCGAACCAATCGATGGAACAGTTGAAACCGTGTCGCGTCCTCTTGGGTCTGCAACTCTTGTACAATCCGGGTACCTTCCGTCTGTCTGACGTCATCGGCATCATCCAGATGGGCCGCATTTTCCACGGCAACCAACCGTTGCCCCAGATCCGTTTCATAAAAGTCAACGGCATGACCCAGCATGTCATCATCGAGGGTCGCAATCAAAAATTCCACCGCCATCTGGTGCATGTCATCGACATCGAACACCTGCTTGGCCAAACGCGCCCAATCGGTTCCGAACTGACCCGGTTCCAATCCCAACATATCCGGCGCGCTTGCCGCGCTGAATTTGATCGACTCCAACGCCGTGTCAAACCCGGTCGTGACCAAAAACGCCTCTACCTTCTGCTTGTCAGCAGCCCGCGCCGGACCGGGTGAGCCCAGGGATGCAAGCAACAAAGTTACGATCAGGAACGGCACAAAAGCCGGGCGAAAAAGGCGCAGTACAGAATAGGTCATAGCAATAAGCCTAGGCGAAATTCGGGATCGGGCAATAAAAAACATGTTTCTTGAAAATAGTATGAATTCCGCCTTGCACCCCGCAGGTTTCCCCATTAAACGCCTGCCTCACAGACCCCCGCGGAGAGGTGCCGGAGTGGTCGAACGGGGCGGTCTCGAAAACCGTTGTGGGTGCAAGCCCACCCAGGGTTCGAATCCCTGTCTCTCCGCCATTATCCCCCTGATACCATAAGACAATTATTGATTTTTGGGGCATAGTGTGCTTTTCGCCATTGTTGTTCTTTCGGCCAAGGGTGTCATATTGTGACCTCTTTTGGGCCTTCCGGCACTGCCAAGTATGCCCCTTTTGGGCATCTGTTCTGACAGCTTTGCGCCTTTTCCGCATGCGTTCAGGCAAACAATAAAGAGACCTTGCGTTTGCAGGATCCCGAACAGCATCTTCCCAATGTGACAGACATAAATGGTGACAGGCATAAATGGCTGCGTCGCCGAAACGTTGTTGTCGACCGCGTTTGCTGCGCGGCGGCACCCAGGCCATATCCAGATCAATCGCGCTCCGCGCCATCTCACACTGTCATCGCAGGACGACCAATCTGTGAGCTTTAAAATGTAGGAGCCCGCCTGCTCAGGCTGGCGTCCCGCAGCCAAGCCGCCAAGACCATTCGTCAGCCAAGGCCGAAACCGACCCATTGTTGCCGACATTGGAGAAAAAACCTGACTTTTGGGTGTTTTGGCAGCATCTGCGCACAATACCGGCCCCAAACCGAGGTTTTTCTTGCCCGATTTGTTTAAAAGCGTTGTTATTATGGAATTCTCGCCACCGGTACAAAAACCTGATGTCTGAAGAACCCGACCCTTTTTCCACCCGGCCCCATATCTCGGTTGTTGTGCCGTGCTATAATGAAGAAGAGGTCATTGAGCAGACAATTGTTCAGCTCGTGGCGTTTTCCCAGGCTTTACCGAATAAAACGGTGGAGATCATCTTTGTCGATGATGGAAGCCAGGATCGCACACTCGATTGCCTCAAACATGCAGCCATGCGCCATCCCTTTATCCGGATTTTAACGTTCGCGCGAAACTTTGGGCATCAGATAGCGGTCACAGCCGGAATCGACGCCGCGTCGGGGGATGCGGTCGCCTTGATCGACGCTGATCTTCAGGATCCTCCCGAAGTGCTTTTGGAGATGATCACACATTGGGAAGCCGGGTATGACGTCGTCTATGGTGTTCGGTCCACGCGAGAAGGCGAAAGCGCGTTCAAGATTTCAACGGCGCGGTGGTTCTACCGGATTCTGAACCGATTGTCCGAAACGCCCATTCCGCTGGATACCGGGGATTTCCGGCTGATGGATCGTAAGGTCGTCGATGTGCTGTGCAACATGCCGGAACGGCATCGCTTTGTCCGAGGGCTGGTGGCCTGGGCCGGATATCGTCAGCTCGCCCTGCCCTATGACCGAAAAAAAAGGGCAGCGGGCACGTCGAAATACCCTTTGCGAAAAATGCTGCGCTTTGCGGCGGACGGCATTTTATCCTTTTCGTCAAAACCGCTGCAAATCGCCACAAATCTGGGCATTTTTTCGGCCAGCCTGGCCTTGATCGGGATCATCTATGCGTTGGTGTTGCGGATATCGACCAACATTTGGGTGGAAGGCTGGACCGCATTGATGATTGCGGTGTTGTTCTTTGGCGGGGTCCAGCTGATTTCACTTGGGATCATCGGCGAATACATCGGCCGGATCTACGAGGAAACCAAGGGGCGGCCTTTGTATATCGTACGTGAACGCATCGGCTTTGAAACCGAAGACGACATGACCAAACCAAGCGTTGTTCGGGCGTGAGCGGGCGAAAGTTCATGCGCGCGGCCGTTGGGGTCGCTGTGTCTGGCCTGTTCTTCTGGCTGATCCTGAAGACGATCCCCCTGTCAGATCTGCTCGTTGCGGTGCGCGCTGCCGATGTCGGTTGGATCTTGATCGGTTTGGCTTTTTTCATCTTGGGTTATGCCTGCCGGATCTGGCGTTGGCGCCTGATGCTGGCCTCTTATAATCCGGAACTCGGCTGGGGGCGCTGTTCGGTGCCGTTCATGGCCTCGATTGCCGCCAACAATGTGCTGCCATTTCGTGCCGGTGACGCATTGCGCGCCGTCGCCTTTTCCGGGTGGCTTGGTGTGCCGACGGCCCGGGTTCTTGCGACGCTTTTGGCGGAACGGTTGATGGATCTTTTGTCGCTGCTGTTGGCGCTCGCGTTGACATTGACAGTCTTCAGCTTTGACGGCGGCAAACTCGATGCTCTTTTTGGGTGGAGCGCGTCCTTTTTTGTCCTGGTCACGGTTGCCGTGGCTCTGGTTCTTGTTTTTCCGGGTATTCTGCATCCTGTGGTCCGCTGGCTCGTCTCCAGATTATCCGGGCGTGCTCCGGCATTGGCGGCCAAGCTGGATGCGCAGGTCAATCACCTGTTCGAAACACTTAAAACGCTGGCCCAGCGGTCGCGCATGGTTGTCTTGTTGGCCTGGTCCTTTTTAGCCTGGAGCTTTGAGGCTTGTGTCTTTTATGCGGTTGCGCGCGCGCTGCCTGACATCACGACACCGGCGGCGGCCTGGTTTGCGATGCCGGTTGGAACATTGTCGACCTTGTTGCCATCAACACCGGGGTATATCGGGACGTTCCACTATTTTGTGATGGAGGCCGCCAGGTCGCTGGACAACCCGGAAATCGCAGCCGCCGCTTTTGCCGTTCTCGCACATCTCGCGCTTTATGTTCCCGCTACGTTGTGGGGGGGACTCAGCTTTGGATACTGGGTTCTCACACGCGCCAATACCGGGCCCGCTTCCTCCGAAAAGGTCAGATCTCGATGAGACACCCAAATGGGGGCACGCCCCGACCCAGCACAACAATTGTCGGCGGAGGATTTGCCGGATTGTCCTGCGCCTATGACCTGGCCCGCCAGGGACATGACGTTGTCGTTTTGGAAGCGGACCAGACGGTTGGCGGGCTTGCGGGTGCCTTTGACACCAAAGGTGAGCGTCTGGATCGGTTTTATCATCATTGGTTCACCAACGATCTCGAAGTGATGACGCTGATCGACGAATTGGGACTGAGCGATCAGGTCATGACCAATCCGACCAATACCGGGGTTTTTTACGCGAATAAGATCTTCAAGCTGTCCAACCCCATGGATTTGCTCAGGTTCACCGCCCTGCCCTTTCTGGACCGCATTCGGTTGGGTCTTTTGACGCTCAGGGCGCGCCGGGTAGAGGATTGGAGGGCATTGGAAGATGAAACAGCCGCAGACTGGCTGCGCAGACTGGGCGGGGATACCGTCTTTGATGTCGTCTGGAAGCCCCTGTTGGCCGGAAAATTCGGACCCTATGCCGAAACCGTGTCTGCCGTGTGGTTCTGGAACAAACTAAAACTGCGCGGCGGAAGCCGGGGCAAAGGGGGCGAAGAGCGGCTCGCCTATTTGAAGGGAAGTTTTTCACGCCTGGCCGAAGCAACCGCACAGGGCATCGTTCAGGCGGGCGGCACGGTGCGCACCGGATCGCCAGTAGAGCGGATCGAGCACATGGAACATGGCCGTTGGAGGTGCTCTGGTCCCTGGGGAGATATGGAAAGCGACAATGTTGTTGTCACCACGGCGTTGCCGCTCATCGCCGATATGGTGCAGGACTGGGCCACGCCTGAATACCAACAGCAGTTGCGCGGTATAGACTACCTCGCAAATATTTGCCTTGTTCTTCGGCTCGACCGATCGCTTTCATCGACCTATTGGCTGAACGTGAACGACATGTCGTTTCCCTATGTTGGTGTCATTGAACACACGAATTTTGAAAGCGCCGATTCCTATGGCGGTGAACATATTGTCTATCTGTCGAAATACCTGCCGCACACAGATGCGCTGTATCTGATGGAAGACAATGAGGTGATGGAGTTTTCAATTCCCCACCTGCAACGCATGTTCCCCGAATTCGACCGCGAATGGGTCCGCGATTTTCACGTCTGGCGGGCCCGCTGGTCACAGCCGGTTGTCGGCAAACATTATTCGCGTCTCATCCCGGACACCGACGGGCCTCGTCGGGGGTTACACATCTGTTCCATGGCGCAGATCTATCCCGAAGACCGCGGCACCAATTACGCCATCCGAGAAGGTCGCAGGATGGCGGCAAAAATCCTGGACGTCGCCCATGCGCGAACCTGATGTCATCATGCGGCGGCTGCCGGTTGTGTACGGTTTTGCAGCGCTGGGCGCGTTGATCGCCATTGCCGGCATCGGGATATGGCATACACCATTGGCACCGCTGGCCAATCACGGCGAAGCTGCCGCGTTGCTCAGATCCCTACTGGCGCTGCCCATGCCGCTTGTATTTGCCATATGGGCGGGTTGCGATTGGCGCAGTAAACCATTTTGGATTGTCGCGCTTGTGGCGGGCAGCGCCATTGTTCTCAACGCCCCTTTGTTCATTACAATGTTGTTGGCTTTGGCGATTGTTCTGGCGTTGGCAACGCTGGGTGTGCCGCTCGGCTCTGTGCCGCCTTCGTCGATTTCGTCCGCTTCCACGGTATCACCAGGGACACAGCTGGGCTGGGCCATCGGGCTGATCGCTCTGAGCGCCGCTTTGCGCCTGTCGGTGCTCGACGAGCCATTCGAACGCGACCTGATGGTCTATGCCATGGTCGCGCGGAGCTGGCTTGAAGGTCTTGACCTTTATGCCCAGGCTTGGGACCACAAACCCCCGGCGATCTACGTGGTCTATGCCGGGGCAATCGGCCTGCTGGGCCAAGAACCGCTTGCCATATGGGCGTTGGGGATCTTGGCGTTTGGGTGCACGCTTGTTGGAGTGAAATTGGCTGCCGACCGGCTGGCGGGGCCACGGGCCGGTTTGGCTGCCATGGCGGTCTGGTCTGTGTGCGGTAACGACGTATTGTTGCAGGCCAACCAACCCAATGTCGAAGTCTTCATGAATGCGTGCCTCGTCTGGGCGCTTGTGCTTTTGCTGCCGACAGCAAAACATCCAAATCGACCGCACAATGTTCTGGCGGCCGGGCTCATGTTTTTTCTGGCATCCGTGTTCAAACAGATTGCCGTCTTTCCGGCGGTTCTGGCCGCGGTGTGGCTGTTCTGGACAGGGATGACATCCGGGCCGGAAAAATCGGGCACCAGGGCAACGGCTGCCCTGAAATCCGTCGCTGTTCTGGCTATCCCCGGATTAATCGGGTGGGCTGTCATTTTTGTGGCTTTTTCTGCGGCTGGAACCTTTGATTCCTTTTTCTACGCTGCCTTCAGCTTTAACCATTCCTATTCCGGTTCCATTTTTGGCAACCTTGCCAGGGTTGTGTTTGCCGGCGTTGAACACCCCTATTATGTTGCCCTTTTCTTAACATTGTTCTTTTTGCATTGGATGACGGAAAAGGGACCAAATCGAAGCCTGCTTCTCTTGCTGTACGTCGGGAGCGCCATCATGGTCGCGGCACCGGGCAAACATTTCCCCCATTACTATCAGCTTTTATTGCCACTTCTGGCCATCAGCACAGGTGTTTTCCTGACCCGGCACCTGCCCGGTGCCTCGCTGGTCAAATCGGTTCTGATTGCCCTGGCACCCATTTGGATCAGTTTTGGATATTTCACCTCGCCCGAACGGCTGGCACTGGTGAAATATGACGCCCAGGACCACGGCGGAGCAGCTGTTGAAAGCCGCGAGGTCGGGCGTTGGTTGGCGCAAAACACGACACCGGAAACGCGGATCCTGCATTGGGGTGCAGAACCGGGTGTGTATTTTTGGTCAGGTCGCCCAACCCCGTATCGCCACAGCTACAATTACCCTCTCTTCGCCGGACCCCGCGCGCAGACCATGCTCAAAGCATTCCAAACCGATATCGCCTGTCGGCCGCCAGACATTGTTGTCATCACAATCGACCCGACCCGAGCAGAAGACCCGATCCGGGATATGCTGGCACAGAGCTACTCCCCCATGCCAACACCCCTGCGGCTTGCGTTCTTTGAGATCTGGAGTGGCGAGATGGATCCATCCGCCTGTCCCCAACAGTCTGAATAGATCGACCAGATTGATGACCAGATAGGTGCCTAGACCTAGTCCAGTAGCTCTCTGTACAGATTTCGCTCTGGGTCGTGTCCTGTGCCTTGGGCGGGCACCCCAAACTGGCCAACTGGATCACCGATGCAAGCTGCCCATGCTTTTCGTCAGGATAGACCACTAATGGCCTCTGGGTGAGGTACGTTTTCCAGGCGTCCGGGTCTCGCCACCAGGCGGAAAATCTCCGGCAGGATTCAGCTCATAAATTATGGGGCTTTAGCCTTAACTTTCCTTCTAAAATCGCTTGGAGATACGCCAGCCTGCGACTTGAAGAAGCGCGTAAAATGGGATTGGTCGGCGTATCCCAAGGATCGCCCGATCATACCTATCGTCTGTTGATTGTCGCTCAATGCGGCTTTAGCCAATTCAATCCGCAACTTCTTTAACTCTCGTGCGGCGGTGGTGTTTTGCATCCGCAGGGCCGCCTCCATCCGTTTCCTGTCCAGCCCCAACTTTTGGGCGACGTCTTCTGCGCCGAGCTCCCTGTTCATCAGTAACGGACGGGCTGCGCTGCGCAGGGCCGCGACGATGGACAGATCCGGGTCTTTGGTCGACCCATTTTCATAGCCAATTGCCGTTTTGAGCCCGAGACCGGCGTGCAACCAGGCTGAGGGAAACTTGATTTCCAATCCGGGTCCGTCGGTCTTTATCAACCTGATGCCCATGTGCCCGCGCGGCACAGCCTGTGGAAACGGAGTGTAGACCCGCACTTTCGCCGGATCCCACGCGTCACTCGTCGCGCCTTGGATGAGCCGCAGATACAATGCTGCGCCAAACCCTTCGATCTGAAGGGGTTGGTTTTGGGTTTTGACCAGCCGGGTCACCGAATAGGTCGCACAGTCCGCTTCGATGGTCAGCGCATGCCTGACCGAACTGGACTCTTGCGGGACTTGCATCACCAGGCTGCACAGGAATTCGCCCACGGTCCGTGAATTGCGACCGGCCTCGGCAATGGGCGGCCAATTGGCAAAATCAAATTGTTCTGCAACGTGGCAGCCGAAATAGGGATCGCCCACCAGAACCGCCAGGTCATTGACCAAACCATAAAAGACTTCTGCATGGACTGCCATTTTGGGGTCGCGCAGCATGTCCTTGCTGAGCCCCAAACTTTCGAACGCCGGGCGAACATCCACGTGCTGGTTTTCGGCATGTTGAACAAGGGGCATAACCAGCGCTAGGCGGATAAATCCGTCGGTTGAAAGGGGCATGACCAGACCTTGGTTGTTTCGACTCGCCACAGTATTGCAGATTCAGGCCCAAGGTGTTGGCCAGTTTTGCCAAATATTCTTTTTATTGCATTCGAAAGTGGCCAACATGTGGATCAGCGCTGGGGTAAACTTCCTGCATTAAGATCAACTTGGAGGTTAACATGATTCGCAGATTCGCCAATTTCACCTGCGCAGTGGCGCTGTCATTCACCGCCATAGCGGCGCAGGCCGAAGATGCCCCCAGGCAAGTGCTGTTCACCAACGTCAACATTTTTAATGGCGTCGACGGCGAGCTGATGGAGAACGGTTCGGTTCTGGTCGAAGGTAACCTGATCAAGACTGTGTCCGCCGATCCGATCGAGGCGCCAGACGCGTTTACCGTCGATGGTGAGGGCCGTACCCTAATGCCCGGGTTGATCGATATGCATTCGCATCTGTGTCTGCGCGATGGCATTCCCTGGGCTCGGACCGACTATGATCAGATGCTTGCGGGTGCCTACACGGCCCATGTCTTGCTCGAATATCTGGATCAGGGGTTCACCACAGCGAGAGACACAGGGTGCAACATACTGGGGGTCGCCAAAGGTGTGAACAAAGGCGTTATTCCCGGGCCACGTCTTTTCCCCAGCGGCGGTGTCTTAAGCCAGACCGGCGGGCACGGCGACATCGGTTTCTTTAATGACCGACCGGGCGATATGGACGATCTCGAACGGCACGGCTGGGGTTATATCGTCGATGGGGTGACCGAGGCCCGGCGCTCTGCCCGGCATAATTTCCGTGGCGGTGCCACGCAGATCAAGGTGATGGCCGGTGGCGGCGTCGCCAGTGAATTTGATCCGCTTCACATGACGCAGATGTCCGTCGAAGAGATGGAGGCCATTGTCGAAGTTGCCAAAGACTATGGAAGCTATGTTACGGTGCATGCCTATCACGACCGGTCCGTCAACCGGGCCATCGACGCCGGTGTTCGGACCATCGAACACAATTTTCTTGTTTCCGAAGAAACGATTATCCGGATGAAAGATGAGGGCGTTGCCCTGTCGGTTCAGGCGGTGATGTCGCTCCAGGCGTTTGGCAATCCCGAGGAAATCACCTTCTTTAGTGCGGACCAAAAGGCCAAGGCATCCCAGGTAAATTCCGGTGCCCGTCAGATGATGGAATGGGCGGTCAAGCATGACCTGATCATGGTGACTGGAGGCGACATGTTCGGCCCTGATGTTGGGCGCCAGGCCGACAACATCATCTGGTTCAACGATGAAATTGCCAAGAACCCTTACCTGTCGCTCAAAACGGCAACCGGCAACGCAGGCGAAGTTCTGACCTGGTCGGGAGGCATGAACCCCTACAAGGAAGGCACATTGGGAACGATTGCCGAAGGTGGCTATGCCGACATCATCTTGATCGACGGCAATCCTCTTGAGGATATCCATGCCCTGAAGCGTGGAAATGTAGATTTTGTCATGAAAGATGGGCAGGTCTATAAGAACTGGCTGCCAGATGAGAATGCGCCACAGTTCATTCCGGCAGGCCCCGAACGCGACGCCTATTTCGGGAACCTCTAACGCTCGACTGTGGACCGGCGGGATAACCCGCCGGGCTTCACGCGCGGGGCGGTTCATTTACCTCGGCCGCTCTGCGCCTATTTTTGATCCGGGACCATTCTCATGAAAGCCTTCGTCAGCACCATTGCTTGTGTTTTTCTGGCAACTTCGGCCCTGGCCGAGGACGTCAAACGCACCCTGTTCACCAATATCTATGTCTGGGATGGAACCAGCGAAACGCGGCTTGAGAATGCCCAGGTTTTAGTGGAAGGCAACCTGATCACCAAGGTTTCCACCGATCCGATCCCCGCCGAAGATGCGAGGGTGATCGACGGGCAAGGCAGCACATTGATGCCCGGTTTGATCGATATGCATACCCACGTGATGTTCAAATACGGGGTCAATCCGTCCCGTCCCGACGTGGATCATGCCGCTGCCGGGGCGATGGCGCTGGAGACGCTGCAACTGTATCAGCGGATGGGGTATACCACGCTGCGCGATGTGGGAGGCAACAGCCTCGGCCTGGCCCGTGTGATCGCGCGCGGTTGGGTGGATGCGCCGCGGCTCTATTCCTCGGGCACACAGATCAGCGGCATTTCTGGCCACGCCGATCTAGGCACATTGAACGAGGCACCGGGCACAGATGTGTTCGCCAAACGCGGCGACGGTTGGGGCATTGTCGGCGACGACGCGGTGCGGGCCGCTGTGCTGACCAACCTGCGGGGTGGGGCCACGCATATCAAAGTGATGCCGGGGGGTGGTGTGGCGTCGGATTTCGACCCGCTCGAAAGCACCTCGATGACCGAGGGCGAACTGCGCGCAGCTGTTGAAACAGCCGATGATTACCTGACCTATGTCTGTGCCCATGCGTACAATGACAAGTCGATCAACCGGTTTCTGGATGCCGGCGGGCGCTGCATCGAACACGGCTTCCTGATTGAGGAGGACACGATCAAGCGCATGAAGGAGCTAGGCGCTGTAATGTCGCTTCAGGCCTATGCCGCCTATGAGGTGTTCAGCGACCCCGACAACATTCCCGGATTCTCCGCCGAAAATGCCCGCAAGGGTCGGCAAGTTCATGAAGGAGCCGACAGGATGATGCGTTGGATCAAAGAGTATCAGGTCGACGCCTTTGGAGGATCCGATTTGTGGGTTGTAGACCAGTTGCCGTTGGTGCCACAGGATCTGGTGGTTCGCCAGCACTGGTTTGATGATGTGGAAATTCTACGGCAGAACACATCGCATGCCGCGCGCTGGTTGGCAAAATCGGGGCCCAAAAACCCCTACAAGGATGGCCCGTTGGGCGTCATTGAACAGGGGGCGTATGCGGATCTGATAATCGTTCGGGGTGATCCCACTCAGGACGTGTCGATCCTGGTTGATTACGATGCCAACATCCCACTAATCATGCGCGATGGGGTGATCAAGAAGAACACTTTGGATTGAGGGTGTTTCGTTGAAGAGCCTACTTTTCACTTCTATCCTCGCCGTGGTGCTCCCCTCCCTTGGGGCCGCCGACGGCAGTGATCCCAAGCCATGGACTCATCAAAACTTTGACGCCGATCCCGGCAAATTCACCTTTGCGATCCACGCCGATCTAACCGGCGGCGAAAGACCCGGAATTTTTGCAACAGCCATGGCGCAACTCAACCTGTTGCGCCCTGATTTTGTCATCAGCGTCGGGGATTTGATTGAAGGCGGTGAAATCCAGCGAGACCAGTTCGAGGCAGAATGGGAGGCCTACGACAATCGGGTTCGCAGTTTCCCAGGGCCCATTTTTTATGTGGGCGGAAATCATGACCTTTCGACTGACCTGTCGCGTGAAGTCTGGGCAGAACGTTATGGCCCCACTTATTATCATTTTCGCTACAAGAATGTGCTGTTTCTGGTTCTGGACACCGAAGACACGTCACCCGCCGACCGCGTTGAGATCGCCAAGGCACGCGCAAAAGCCATCATGATCTATCAGTCAGACGGCCCCGAAGCCTTTGCACAAACCGAATATGCCAACCTCGCGCACCGCACCGCTGGAACAATTGGTGAAGACCAAAAAAACTATTTTCTAGAGGCGATTGAACACAACACCGATGTGCGCTGGACATTTCTGTTCCTGCACAAACCCGCATGGCAACACCGCGTCGAAACGCCGTTTGCGTCCATCGAGGCCGCGCTCTCAGAACGTCCCTACACGGTGTTCAATGGCCACGTGCAGGCCTATGGCCACGAGGTGCGTAACGGGCGCGACTATGTTCAACTTGCCACCACAGGTGGTGAACAGTTTCCTGATCTGGGTCTGTCGGAAGACCACGTTACTTTGGTGACCATGACGGACAGTGGCCCAAACATCGCCAACCTGATGCTATCAGGTATTCGTGACAAAACCGGGGTAATCCCACAAGGTGGTGACAATCTGTGTTTTTCGGTTCAGCGATGCGGAGAAGATCAGTGATGGAACATACTCTGCACCACCAACAAAGAAACAGCGCGCGATGTTGAACACCTCACTTTGTGGAAAGGAGCCTGAATGAGCTTGCTAGGAAGGAAATACCGCGGGGCAACCGGCTTGGTTGTCGGGCTTCTTTTGGTGCTGTGTCTGATCCTGTATCCCGCTGCCTCTATGGCTCAAAGTGGGGGGCTTAATGGCCCGTCTTCGGTCACTTCCGACCTCGAAGGAGACGGATTGACAGATCCGCAACTGCGAAGCGATTTCCCCCGCAATCTCGCTCCGGGCTGGTTCGCTTGGAAAGACGGCTTGGCCGAGCGGGGGTTCAAATTCAACATCGACTATTTTGCCCTTGGGCAGTCTTCAAACTCAAATCTTGGCGCGGACGAGGCCAGCAGCGGCATCGCGCGGTTTTATGGCGCTTGGCAAGCGACCGAGCTGGGCTCGCTCACCTTCAAATTTGAACACCGCCACGCCTACGGCGCAGTGGCCCCGCAATTTCTGGGTCTCGATGGGGGGGCACTGTCCATTACCGGCACGGGATTCAACGACAACGGCACAATGCTGACCAATCTGTTCTGGACCCAGCGCGCAGCGGATGGGTCGTGGACTGTGCAAGTGGGGCAGATTGACGTAACAGATTTTGTCGACGTGTATGGATTGGTCAGCCCCTGGACATCATTCCAGAACCTCGCTTTTAACACCAATCCGACGATCAACGCGCCCAATCCGGGACTGGGGATAGCCGGAGGCGTGAAGCTGGGCGCAAACTTCTATGCCATCGGCAGCATCGCTGATGCCAATGCAGACCCAACCAGCCCGGATTTTGACGTGTTCAGTGATGGCAATCTCTTCAAGAGTCTCGAAATCGGCTATACCAGCGGCTTTGACAGGATCTATTTCGACAACATTCATCTGACCCTGTGGCATGCGGACGCCGCCGCCGATGGCAGTCGCCCCGAAGATTACGGAGCGGCATTTTCCGCCGCGTGGTTCATCAACAACCAATGGATGCCTTTCATACGGGCCGGCAAGGCCAAAGGCACCGCCGCTCTGTATGAAAAATCCGTGTCCGCCGGCATCGGGTATTTTGCACGCAATACGGATCTTGTTGGGCTGGGCCTGAACTGGGCCGAAGCCCGAGGCATTGCGGGCAGCCAGGCCACCGCCGAGTTGTTCTACCGGTTCTCGATCTCGCCAGGATTGCAGATCACCCCATCTATCCAATTCATCAACAACCCCCTTATGAGCCCAGGTCAAAGCAGCATCACAATCGCAGGGCTCCGCGCCAGGATCGTGTTCTGAACTGACACCAAGCAATTGACGAGTTCATTTTGACAAAACAGGCGAACCAACTCACCGCTCTGCGCACGCCCCACCAAAGACCACCAGGGGTTAAGGCCGGGCTGTGGGCCCCTCACACATGAACGATAGGAGCGGGCCGAATTGGAACTGCGCCGGTCGCGGTCTGGTCGCCTCCATGACGTGCCTGATGATCATTGCGGACCAAAGCTGTGGGCAGGAGTCGACGTTAAGGCGTGCGCTTATGGCTTGCACACGTTTCTTACGTCCCATGAACTCTTTCGTTCCATGAAAATGAGCCGATCAGACTCAGCGAGGATAGCCAGTCAGACACCTCTTCCATGTGGGCAATCGGCCGATGTGAACCTGGCGGCTCAAGTCTTCAAATGATGGTATGACACTTTGGGCGGTGTATCGCGGGATCAGCCCCGCTTTGGCCACACGCCTGGTTGAGTGTGACAACATCCACTCCGTCCAAACCCAAGTCAGTGCGCAGCGGAGTACCCGAATGAAGCCCATAAACCTGAAAACGGGTAAATACCCAGACTCTTCTATGATTTATGACATTCAACGTCATCTAGGCAAATCAGAGAAGAAGTGGTGGGTGGCGGACAGACAGGGATTCGAACCCTGGAGACGGTCTCCCGCCTACACACTTTCCAGGCGTGCGCCTTCGACCACTCGGCCACCTGTCCTTAGGGCGGTTATGTGCCCCAAGCGCCCGGGGTTTGCAAGAGCGAAAATGCCAGTTTAATCGGCTAAATGAAGGTAAACGCGACGGTTCTGTTTGCCTTTCTTTTCCACCTTTCCCAACCGGATTTGTCCGATCTCGCCTGTGCGGGCCACATGGGTCCCGCCGCAGGGTTGCAAATCGACCTGTTCATCGCCCTGCCCGATCTGAACCAACCGGATTCGCCCTGCGCCGCGCGGCGGCGAAACGGACATGGTTTTTACCAATTGCGGGTTCGCATCCAGTTCGTCTTCGGTGATCCAGCGCTCACTGACCGGCAGATCCCGGTCAATCAGTGCTTGGAGTTCAGCTTGCAACGCGTCCTTGTCTTGCGGTGCCTCTGGCATGTTGAAGTCTAGACGTCCTTTTTGGGGTCCGATGGCACCGCCAGAGACTTCGAGCGGGACCACCACCGACAACAGATGCAGCGCGGTGTGGATGCGCATATGGCCAAAGCGTGTTTCCCAGTCGAGTTCTTGGGTCACAAGGGTTCCAACTGGAGGCAGGACATCTGACTGGTCAGGAACCAACACAATATCGGCCCCGTCGCCCTTGACCGTGGTGGCAACCTGCATTTCGCCACCGTCCCAACGCAAGATGCCCGCATCCCCGGGCTGACCGCCGCCGGTCGGATAGAAAACCGTCTGATCCAGAACCACGCCGCCTTGGTCCGTGTGTGACGCGACCTGACCCATTGCCTTCCGGCAATATGCATCGTCGCGAAAGAGCAAGCTGGTCATGTATTCTCTCCATTGTCGGGATCTTGTTCCGCCACCGCGCCCAGATCGTCAGCATCCGGTTGCATCAGAGGCGATTGCGTGTCCACTTCAGACACCGAGGAGCCCCGCCCTCCCAGTGCTTCGGGATTGCGCAACCAGACGTCACGCTGTGCAAATGGAATCTCGATCCCTTCGGCGGTGAACCTCTGGGAGATTTCATAGTTCATGTCCGAGCGCACCGACAAAACCCAGTTCACATCGCGCAAGATGGCGCGAATTTCGAAATCGAGACTGTCTGCGCCAAATCCCTGAAACACCACCGACGGGGCCGGATTGTTCAGCACCATCGGGTGCCCGGTCGCGATGTCCTGAAGGATCTTTTCCACTTTTCTGGGATCTGTTCCATAGGCCACACCGACCGGCACAATCACCCGCCCCACCGTGTTGCCACGGGTGTAATTGGTCACGGTCCCGGTGATCAGATCAGAATTGGGAACGATAATATCGGATCGGTCAAAGGTTTCGATCCGAGTCGAACGCACCGAGATATCGCGCACATACCCCATCAGCCCATTGACCTCGATCCAATCGCCTTTGGAAATCGGACGTTCGACCAAAAGGATGATCCCGGACACGAAATTCGAAACGATGGTCTGCAGGCCAAACCCGATACCGACTGACAGCGCACCGGCAACGATGGCAATCGAAGACAAATCAAACCCGGCCCAGGTAATGGCGATCAGAGAAGCCAGAAAGATCCCGATATATCCGACCCCGGCAACGATGGCGTTCTGGCCACCGGGATCAATCCGGGTTTTGGGTAACAGCGAATTTCTCAGGCTCGATTGGATCAGCCGCGTCAGCATATACCCGGCCGCAAAGATGACAGCGAACAGCATGAAGTTCGTCGGAGAGATCTGGACATCCCCAATGGTGAACCCATCCAGGAATTTCGACCAGATTTCGGTCAGGTCCGCAATCCGCGCGCCCCAGATCAACGCCAGGATCGGTAAGGCCACCGACGCCAGAACGAACCCGGCCAACACTGCCGTTAGGGATTCCCGTGCTGCAACGCCCTTGCCCGAGAGCCAGCCATAGAGATCCCCAAGGAACCGGTGGATGACCAGCAGACCGGCCATCAGGGCGAGCGTCAGAACAATCGGATAGATGATGGCCTCGGCCGCATTCATATACCCAAGCGCGCCCACCAAAGGCGCGAGATAAGCCAATAGATAAGACGCGCCGCGCAAGAAACGGATCAGACGGTTGGCATTGGCAACAATGGCTGTTGCTCCGTCATCCTGAGCGCGCTGGCGCAATCCAGTGCGGTGCAGACCCAACAGGATCAATGCCGAGAGAAGCACCAGAGGAAAGAACAGAACCGCCCGAGTGGCATCAGAGATATTCTGAAACTGCAACAACTGGCCCAAAGCGTCCTGAAGCACCAGGACAATGGCCAGGCTTTCGATCATCAATCGTGTGCGGGACCGCCGCCCCTCTTGGATCGGAATCAGGTCATTTTCCAACTGGTTGGTCAGCAAACGATCCGACAGCCAATGAAATCCCAAAAGGGTCAAGGCCCAGAACGGGACGGAGTCAAGGATCAGGGAGCCGCGCACGCTGAGCGTACCGGTCAACGATATCGCCTGCGTCAACAGGACCACCCCGACAAAAGGCAGCGCCATCTGCACCAGCGAAACGACAAAGCTCCAGACCCCTGTGCCGCTGCCGCCGTATCCACGCAGATAATCACCCAGCTTTTGCGACCAATGTTTGCTGCGAAAAATCAGCCAGAGGGACAACACCAGCAAACCCAAAATGGGCGGCAATCTATTCAGAACCCGTTCACGGGTGGTGTCTGCAGAGGCCTGAAGCGTCAATTCGTTCCACAGGCCGCTTGTTGCCTCTTTCAGATCCTTCAGCGCCTGAGGCCAATGTTCCGGGTTCAACGGCGACGGACCCCGTTGTAACAGCTTGGCCTCGCGCCTGGCGCGGATGATTTTGTCGATTTCCGAGATCAGCCCGTTGGCGTGGTTATACGCTTCTTCGGAGATGATCTGAGGCACCTCGAGATCCAGCAGTTTTTGCTTGAGACTGGCACGCAGCGTTGCAATATCTGCTGAGTCATCGCCAGTTTCGGGCTCTGGCCCCAAAGCGGCCAATTGGGCCTTGAGCGTGACAATCCGGTCATTGTTGCGGGTTCTGGCCTCGTGAAAATCCTGTCGAAATTCGACCAGATCCCGGCGCAAGACTTCAAAGGCAGATTCCGAGGCCCGCCCGGCGTCAATAACATCCTCGGCCCGATCAGAGGTTTTCAGCCACTCCTGATAATAACTCCGGCTCTCTTGGGAAATCTCGGCAAACCCAACGCTGGTGGTGAAAACCACCAGGGCCATCACCGCAGCACAGAACCTCAAAAGAGTGACCACTACTGTCATATGTCCTCGAACACCCCTGGGATGCTGGCCGGCGTGTGTGTCATCCAGTCAGGAACTGGCAGGTCCTTTTCGCGCAGGAATTCCGGGTTGAACAGCTTGGACTGATAGCGGGTGCCATAGTCGCACAACACCGTCACAATGGTATGACCCGGCCCCATTTCGCGCGCCATACGGACCGCCCCAGCGATATTGATCGCGGACGAGCCGCCGAGAACAAGGCCTTCGTCGTGAAGCAAATCAAACACGAATGGCAGGGCCTCGGCATCGGGCACCTGATACGACATATCCGGTGTGAACCCTTCCAGGTTCTTGGTGATCCGCACCTGGCCAATGCCTTCTGCGATCGAGCCGCCCTCCATGGCGATTTCGCCTGTGGTGTAATAGCTGTACAAACCTGCGCCCATCGGGTCCGCCAGACCGATCTTGACTCCCTTGGGTTGCAGGGCATCGGCCACTCCGGCCAATGTCCCCCCCGAACCGACCGCACAGATGAACCCATCTACCTTGCCATCGGTCTGTTCCCAGATTTCGGGCCCAGTGGTTTCCACATGGGCCTGACGGTTGGCGGTATTGTCGAACTGGTTGGCCCAGATGGCTCCATTGGGTTCGGTTTTGGACAGCTGTTCGGCCAGCCGGCGCGAATAATGCACAAAGTTGTTGGGATTGCGATACGGGGCTGCGGGCACCTGGACCAATTGCGCCCCGGCCAGACGCAACATGTCCTTTTTCTCTTCGGACTGGGTTTCGGGAATGACGATCACGGTCTTGAACCCCATGGACGCCCCAACCAATGCCAGGCCGATGCCGGTGTTGCCGGCCGTGCCTTCGACAATAGTGCCGCCAGGCTTTAGGTCACCCCGCGCAATCGCATCGCGAATGATGTACAACGCAGCGCGATCCTTGACCGATTGGCCCGGGTTCATGAATTCTGCCTTGCCCAGGATCTCGCACCCGGTGTCTTCACTGACACGGCGCAGCCGGATCAACGGGGTTTTACCAACGGCGTCAGCCAGATCGCGTGCAATGCGCATGTCGTTCCCTTTCACGTATTCTGTTCAGATGTACCCAAGCGTCGATCCGATCTCAAGCGATCAGTCTGAAACTCCTGCCGTTTGGCGCAGACGGTCGCGATGACGTGCCAACCAAAGCGACGCGGTGATCAGAGGAAGGATGCGAAATTCCTGAGTGTCGACGGCGTGCATCAGTTGGTCAAAAGACAGGATCTTGCTTCGGATATCTTCGCCTTCAGCCGCAACTCCATTGGCGCTTCGGACATTGGAAAGATCTGTTACCCCAATGAAAGTATGCAGAAATTCACCAGATGACCCGGTGCTGGAATACGCGCGTGACACAGGTTCAAGCGCATTCAGCGTCACGCCCGCCTCTTCCATCGCCTCACGATGTGCTGTGGTTTCAGGGGTTTCACCCGGTTCCACCAGACCGGCCACCGGCTCCCAGATCCACGGGTTTTGGTCACCGGCAATAAACGTCGAGGCCCGGAATTGTTCGACCAACAGCACCTGATCGCGAACCGGGTCATACGGAAGAACCGCCGCCGCGTGCCCGACAAGGATGGCGGCCCTGTTGATAACCGGGCTCAGATCACCATCATGGCGGCGATACTGAAGGTCCATCTCTTCCATGGCAAAGAAGTTGAGATAGGGCCGGGTGTGGCGATGAACGACCACATCCCGGCTCAAGTCCCGTTCGCCCACATCGGACCCGGCCTGTGTGGCAAGCCATGCCGCCGCCCGGATGCGGATTGCATGTATCCGTTGGGCTATGTCTTCGGCGGTCATTCGGCCCTGATAGCTCATCACCTCTTCGGCGGCGCGCATGGACAAGGCACCCCAATCCCGCACCCATTTCCCCAGATCCCAACCTTCACCGGCCTCCCACAGGCCCGGCTGTGGGAAATAAACCTGGGCCGGGGCGATTTCTCCGCTATCAAGTTCGATCTCTACCGGTTTGAGATCATAGGAAAACCCACCTTCGTAAAAATTCAGCGCGGCCAGATCCACATCACTCAGCCCGCGGGCCAACAGACCCACGGCGGCTTCTCCGGCGCGGGCTTCAATGGTGGGAAAGACCTGATCCACAACCGCATAGGCACCATGCCCGTGCAATCGACCAGACTGCAAATCCAGCGCATCTGCGGGACGACCCAGAACCAGTTCAAGCAACGGAATATGGCGCAGCGTGCCAAAGAAGAATAGATCAGCCAACGGAAAATCCTTTGAAAGAATATATCAGCGCCAGCGATGCCACGCGCTTTCGGTTGCCAGACCTGCGAGCACACCACCAACCAGTACCGTTGCAATAATATTGGGCACCAGGATCATCAATCCGTATTCGGCGCCAATCTCGAAAATTGCCAGAACGGCTTCAAAAGGACCGTCATATCGGTTGCGCATGGCCAACCGGACCATTTCGTACCCACCCTGCACGAACAATCCCCAGAACACCAACGCCGCAACGCCGGTCAACCCGTTGTTGATCGCAGGCACGGTGCCACGCCCAGCCCGTTTGCCCATGACAATCCAGCCGCACAACACCCCCAACGCGATATTCACATATGTGAAATAACCAAAATCCGTTCCTTCGGGCATCAACGGGACCACCATGCCCGAAACCAAAAAGGCGATCAGCGCCAGGCTAAGGGCGGCGATTAGTCGGGCGGCGTCGGGCATATGTGGGTCCTGTCAACGATGAGCGATGGTGATCTGCGTTACGTCACAGGTTCCGGTTTTGAAGGCGGCGGCGCAAGAGGTAAGATAGAAATTCCACATGCGCCGAAACCGATCATCAAACCCCATGGCGCTGACGTCGTCCCAGCGGTCGTTGAACGTGTCGTACCAGCGCCGCAGGGTTTGATCATAGCTGGATCCGAATTCCACCGACCCGCAGACGCGCATCCCGGATTGGTTCACCTGTTGTTTCAAAACAGTTGGCGAGGGCAACATACCACCCGGGAAAATGTATTTTTGTATGAAATCCACGCCCTTGCGATAAATTTCCCAGCGATAGTCAGCGACTGTGATGATTTGCAGTGTCGCCTTGCCGTTGTCGGACAGGCGATCACGAACGGTATCAAAATACGCAGGCCAGTATTTCTGCCCCACGGCTTCGAACATTTCGATACTGGCCACACCGTCAAAGGTGCCCCGGCAATCCCGATAATCCTGCATCCGCAATTCAACCAAGTCAGAAAGCCCAGCTTTTGCAATACGTTCCTTGGCAAAGTTGAACTGTTCCTGGCTGATAGTCAAACCAGTGACCCGCAGCCCGCGTTCCTTGGCTGCATATTCGGCAAATCCGCCCCAACCACAACCGATCTCCAGCACATGATCGCCGGGTTTTACCCCCATCTGGTCAACCATGGACTTATATTTGGCGGTCTGGGCGTTTTCCAGGCTTTCCTGTCCGGTTTCAAAAATGGCACTGGAATAGGTCATCGTGTCGTCCAGCCACAATTTGTAGAACTCATTCCCCAAATCATAGTGATACGAGATGTTCTTTTTCGCCTGTTCGCGATGGTTTCTGTGCAACCAGAACCGCATCCGTTCATAGGCCCGGATCAGTCCCTGACCGGGAAATCCGTCATACACGGTTTGTGATCCCATATGGATCAGATCCATGAACGCCTGAAGGTCCGGTGTGGTCCACCATCCATCCAGATAGGCATCCGAAAACCCCAGATCCCCTTCGCGGATCAGACGCGCAAAACAATCGGGGTTTTGCACTTCTATTGCCGCCACCGGACCGGGATGCGTGCCCGTAGATCGAAAGATCCGCCCGTCAGGCAGTTTGATGTCCAGAACGCCGGTATCCAGTCCCGTCTGTACCTTTTCGAATACTCTGGCGAAATAGCGCGGCAGTTCCAATTGACCTTTGGTAGACGTCAAAAGCATTGTCTCCTCCCCTCAGCAATGCTGTAGCAAAGGCTAGGACGGATGTGACAATGTGGCAAGAAAACTGTTTGTGCACCCTATTTTGACAGTGATTTATAGGCATCCAGCGCCCGCGCCCGCCCCTGGGCCAAACTGATAACCGGATCCGGGCGCAGATCCGCGGGCGTCATCTGCCACTGGTGCGGGATCGCGTCAAAAAAGTCGGTCGCTGTCTGGGGCGGATGTGTTTGACCTTCGGCAATCCAACGTTGCAGGTAGGTTTGCTTTGGGTCGAACCGATCCCTTTGACGTTCAGGATTGAAAACCCGAAAGAACGGGGCCGCATCGGGACCGGACCCTGCCACCCATTGCCACCCCATCGCATTGCACGCCGGGTCCCAATCCACCAGGCAATCCTCGAACCACTTCATCCCTATTTTCCAATGCACCATCAAATGCTTGCACAGATAACTTGCAGCGATCATCCGCAGTCGATTGTGCATATAACCGGTCGTGTACAATTCGCGCATGGCCGCATCGACAAAATCCACACCGGTCTGTCCCCGTTGCCAAATCCGCGCCGCCTCTGTCTCTTCTCCCAGCCAGGGAAACCGCTCCCAACCAGCGCGCCAGTTTTCCGTCAGAATGTGGGGGGTATGAACCATCAGGTGATAGGCAAATTCACGCCAGACCAGCTGTTTCAAAAACGTTTCGGCCCCCGGGCGACCCTGTGCCATGGCGACCTGCCCGCTGTGCCACATCTGACGTGGCGAAATTTCGCCCCAGGTCAGGTTCTGAGACAGGCGTGACGTTGCGTCCTGACCCGGCAGATCACGATCATTCCCATAGGATGCGATCTGTTCGTCCGTGAACTGATGCAACCGATCCAACGCCGCCGCCTCGCCAACCTGGCAGTATCGCAGCACGACCTGGGCCCCGCGGTTCATGGCACTGGCCAAATTCCAATCTTCGAGCCTGCCTGAGATCGGCCAGTGCCGAGGGGTCGGAATGCGGCTGGGATCAGACAGGCAGGCCGCGATGCCCAGCGGACGAACGGCCTTCCAGAACGGGGTGAAAACCTTGAAGAACCCACCTGCCGCCGTCTTGACTGTATAGGGGTCAAACAACAACCGCCCGGCGTGCCATCGTGGTGCAACGCCGATGTGGTCCAAAGCGTCCTGAACCTGCAGGTCACGGGCGATCTCGTCCGGATGATAGGCACGGGCGGCAAAGACTTCTGTAGCACCCGTTTCCTGGGCCAGCTGAGACACAACAGTATGCGCATCACCACGCCGAAGCACCAGATCGCTGCCACGGTTTTGCAAAGCCCGTGACAACGATTCAATCCCAAGCCCCAATCGAAATTTTGGAGCCGCGCCCATCTGTTCGTCCAAAGGATCAAGCACATAGACAGGAATAACCGGGCGCCCCGTCGCACAAGCGGCATGCAGCGCCGGGTTGTCGGTCAGACGCAGATCACGCCTGACCCACCAGATGACCGGGGTCGGTTCATCCATGCGAGCAAATCATTGGACCAAAGACCGTCACAATACCTTCTCCAGGGCGTCCATCAACTGCGCCATTTCCTGTTCCGATGTGTAGTGGGTAAAGCTAAGCCGGAGCACACCATCTTCGGGATCGATCCCCTGTGCTTGCAGCGCACGCACCGCATAAAAGTCACCGCCTCCGGCCATGATACCATATTCGGCCAGCTGCGCGGCCACAGGTTCTGCGGGGCGGTTCAGATGCACAGCCACGGTTGGTGCCCGATTTTCGGCCTCGTCAGGACCCAGCAGACGCACATCGTTGCGCGCCTTTAGCATGTCCAGCAATGGCTGCAGCAACTTGACTTCATGCGCCCGCATCAAATCATGGACAAAGGCCGCCCGTTCCGCTGCTCCTTGGGTCGGGCCGCCGTGGTGATCACACAGGATATCCACATAATCCGCCATGCCGGCGCTCGCGGCCACCTGGGCGTGGTCCGGCCCCGCCGGCGTGAATCGTTTGTACAGGGTGTCCGCGTTGAAGAAATGGGCCTGATTGGGCAACAGATCGCCCAGAGACCGCCGGATCACCATCACCCCCTGATGCGGGCCATAAGTTTTGTAGGATGAAAACAAATAGATGTCCGGACCCAGCTCTGCAACGTTGGGCAGCCCATGTGGTGCATAGGACACGCCGTCCACACAGACAAACGCGCCGATGGCATGGGCCATTGCGCTCACTTCAGCAACTGGATTGATCTCGCCGACAACATTTGAGCAATGCGGAAAACACACCAGCCGAACCTTGTCGTCCAACAGCTTTTCCAGATCACCCGGGTCCAGATGCCCGGTTTGCGGATCCAGCTGCCATTCGCGAACTTCGATCCCGGCATCGGCCAGACGCCGCCAGGGGCCGGTATTGGCCTCGTGGTCCTGGTTGGTGACAATGATCGCATCACCCGGTGACAAAAACTGTCGAAACGCCTGCGCCAGAACATAGGTGTTCTGGGTGGTTGACGGCCCAAAGCTCAACTCGTCCGTTTCAACGCCCATCATCGCAGCCAACCGCGCGCGGGCTTCGTCCATTTCGGCCCCACCCAGGGTCGACGCCTCGTATGGGGCATAGGGTTGGACCTTGCGTTGAGTATAAAACCGCATCAACCGGTCCAAAACCGGCTTGCAGGTATAGGATCCTCCCGCATTCTCAAAAAACGCCTGCCCTTTTAGGCTCGGCTCGGCAAAGGCCGGAAACTGCGATCGGACGAATTCAATATCCAAGGTGGTCATGTCTGTCTTTTCCTCAAGTTCGAGTCCACTTCCCGGCAAACACCCCACGTTCAAGGCGATCCCGGAACATGGCAGGTCTTCCAGCCGAGCCGTGGCCCCGTCATGGATCGAGGCAAACAGGCAGCCCCGCGCTGATTCTCAGACGTCAGGACAAGGCAAATAAAACCCGCCGATGCGTCGGGGTCAAATGCCGAATTTCAGATCACATCGTCACAGGTCACGATGCGAAACAGGCCGCACGCGTGATCGCACGACCTGCCCTTTCCACCAGACGTCGCGAGATCAGGCGTTGACGTCCACAACAACCCGCCCCTTGACCTGACCGTTCAGGATATCAGAGCCCAGTTTCGGCAGGTCCGACAAGGTTGCCGGGTGAACCATGGCTTCCAGCTTGTCCATCGGCAGATCTTTGGCAATGCGCTGCCAGGCCCGAACACGGTTGGCATAGGGCTGCATCACGGAATCGATGCCCAACAGGTTCACCCCGCGCAGCAGGAACGGAATCACCGTTGCAGGCAGCCCAGCACCGCCTGCCAAACCAACCGACGCCACCGAGGCCCCGTATTTCATCTGCCCCAGAACCCGCGCCAGCATCGGACCGCCCACGGCATCAATACAACCAACCCAGTTTTCGCTTTCCAGCGGGCGCTTCACGGTCTCGTTGATCTCTTCGCGGGCCACGATCTGGGTTGCACCCAATGATTTCAGATACTCCGCAGTTTCAGGACGTCCTGTGACCCCGGCCACTTCGTAGCCCAGATTGGCCAGAATGGCGGTCGCCACGGACCCGACCCCCCCTGCAGCCCCTGTAACCAGAACCGGTCCATGCCCAGGCTCCATCCCATGATCCTCCAGCGCCATAACGGCCAGCATCGCGGTAAACCCGGCTGTGCCGACCGCCATCGCCTGGCGGGTGGTCAACCCTTCGGGCAGTGGCACCAGCCAATCGGCCTTGACCCGCGCCTTTTGCGAATACCCACCCCAATGGGCCTCTCCCACGCGCCAGCCGGTCAGAACAACCTTGTCCCCCGGTGCGTATCTGTCATCCGAGCTGTCTTCGACGGTTCCAGCCAAATCAATGCCCGGAACATGGGGGTATTTTCGAACCAACCCGCCACCGGGACCGATGCACAGGCCGTCCTTGTAATTCACTGTCGAGTAATCAACAGACACAGTGATTTCGGCCTCGGGCAGCTGGTCCAGGTTCATCTGTTCGACTGCGGCGCTGGTTTTGCCGCTGTCTTCGTCCTTGTTCACAACAAGTGCATTGAACATTGTCTTTGTCCTTTCTTTTGTGACCCCGATCGGGGTCCTTTCTGTCCATGGTCCCTGGTCCACACAGTGTGTCTCTGTTGTTGAGAGACCACCCAGCGCGTCCAATGTGGATCCATTTAACGCCAGAACGATTTCTGCACCGTGGCGCGGCGCATTCCGTTGCTGGTTTCAATTTCGGTCACAGTTCCCGCATCCCAATGCGTGCGATCAACCATGCCAATTGCGACCGTGGTCTGAAACTCTGGCGACCAGATCGCCGAGGCCACCTGCCCGACCTGCTTGCCATCGGCAAACATAGGCCAGACATCGCTGCACATGCCGGTTTCGCCTTCGATCGCGACGGCGCGGATCATCCGGTCCGGCCCATCGCGCAATTGCGCCTCGAGCGCGGATTTGCCGATGTAGTTCTCGGGCGAATTGCAGAATTTGCCCAACCCGCATTCGATGGGCGTGTTTTCGCGGCGCATGTCCGACCCATAGCTCAGCAGACCGCTTTCCACGCGTTCGACCTGATTGGGGCAGCCAGCGCGCACATTCAGATCCTGTCCCGCATCAAATAGAGCATCCCACAGCGGCATTCCGTTTTCCGTGCCTTCGACGTAGATTTCAAAACCGCCCTGCTTGGACCAGCCCGACCGCGCGACCACAAATTCCTGCCCCTGAAAGGCCAGCCGTTTATAGCGGAAAAACCGGATATCGCGCACAGCATCACCGAACACCCGCGCCATCAGATCATCAGCCTTGGGGCCTTGGACGCCCAAAGGTGAAACATCGGGTTCGACAATGTCCACGTCAAACCCCTTGGCAATTGCGATCCCCAACGCGAATTGCAGCAGGTCACCATCAGCCAAGGACAGCCAATAGTGATCTGTCGCCAGCTTGATCGACACGGGGTCATTCAACATGCCGCCGTTTTGATCCACCGCAGGCACATAGTAACATTGATCGTCCGCCATCCGGTCCATGTCACGCGGGCTGATCAGCTTCATCAGCCGCAACGCATCCGGTCCCTTGATGCTGACCTGTCGTTCACAGGACACATCCCAAACCTGCACATGCTGCTTCAAATGCGCAGCGTCGAATTCAACAGATTCGAATACCGTCGGCAGCAACATATGGTTGTAGACCGTGTAACCTTTGACTCCGGCTGCCTCTACACCTGCTGTAAACGGTGTTTTGCGCACCCGGCGCGATGGAAAGATTTCTGCCATGTCAGTTTCTCCCAAAGGACATGTTCGCGGTGCCAGTCTGAACGGGCCAGACCGACCAATCCTGACCTGGTCGGATTGAATAACGCGGCGCAATGATGGTGTTCACGACACACTCCGGGTAAACAAAACGGCGACTCAGGTAATGTTTTAAATGTCAGACTTTTAAATGTCAGACAAATGAAAATTGCACAACCTTATATGCTCGGCGTAGGTTCGACGGTTCACAGGACAGAGAAAACGCATGAAGATTGATCCAAACAGCACGGCAGATCTGTCGGTGCAGATCGCCCAGGCCATCAAATCCGCGATCATCAATGGTGAATTGATCGTTGATGAACGTCTCCCGTCCGAGGCAGAGTTGGTTGATCATTTCCAAGTGTCCCGCCCCACGGTCCGCGAGGCGTTGAAACGGCTCGCCGCCCAATCGCTGATCCGCACGCAACGCGGCGCGTCAGGTGGTGCCTTTGTCAACCGGCTAAGCTTTGAGGATGCCTATCCTCAGCAGATTACCACCTCGACCCTGTTGCTGTCGATGAACGAGGTCAGCTTTGACACCGCCTGCGAGGCCAGGTTTGCATTGGAGCGCGCCTGTGCGCCACTGTCGTCGCGACGCCGCACACCGGATCATCTGGCCACCATGCGGGCCGAAATCATGCGCCAAAGCCAACCCGGGCTGACGGATGTGGCCTTTTGCGCCTCAGACGTCGCCTTTCACCGAGCGCTGGTGGACGGGGCCGGCAACCCGGTGCTGTCCTATCAATTGGCCGGTGCCGTCGAAGCGATGCAGCCGTTGATGAACATGATCACCTTTACCGCACGGGACCGCGAGCAAATCGTGGCTTTGCACACCCAGATTGCCGATGCGATGACGGATCAGAATGGCGATCTGGTTGATCAGTGCCTCGAAGAGCTGGCCCATTATACCACGCAACTGGCCCATGATCTGATGGCAGCGCGTGATGCGGCCCGACTGACGACAGAACAGAAAGACCCTGCATGATCATTCGCACATTGGAAGCCGTCGAAAAAACCGACCGTTTCGTTGATTGGGGCAATGGCACCAGCCATCGGTTTCTAGTCTGCGAAGACGGTATGGGATTTACCATGTGCCACACCATCGTAAGGGCCGGAACAACCACGCGGTTGAAATACGAAAACCATCTGGAGGCCTGTTATTGCATCGCGGGATCCGGCACCGTGACCGGCGCAGACGGGCAGGATCATGTCATCAAGCCCGGTACAATGTATGCGTTGGATCAACATGATGATCACACTCTAACTGCATATTCTAAAACAGATTTAGTTCTGGTGAGCGTGTTCAATCCGCCGCTGAGCGGACAGGAAACACATGACCCAACGGGCGCTAGGCCATCCGGTTACTAGCCGTTCAAATCCCCCCAGATTCCCGCGTAGCCCAGGCCAAACCATCTTGCAAACCGGTCCAGCGAAGCCTATGTATAACCTGTTCCCTCGGGGACTATGGACATAAATGCGCTCGTAATAAACGGATCGGACCCGGGGGCGGTACCCGGCGACTCCACCAAACATGCTTCATTTGGGCATCATGGGGTCGAAATAGGATCGACGGACGTCTAAAGGGGTTAGCTTTGTCTCGGCTGTCTGCCACCGTTATCGGCGAAAACTGTACAATTGCAAATGACAATCGTGCTCCGGCAATGGCAGTAGCAGCGTAAGCTGTTAATGTCGCCGAAACTTAACTCCTTGGGTTTAGCGACCTAAGGCGGGGTTCGCAGGTACCTGGCAACAGAAACCTGCACTAATCCCCTGCCTTGATTGAATTTCTGTGAAGATTGCAAGAAGCCTGTGTGTCCGGGCTCCGGTTGACTTGACCCATCCTGCTGCTTCGCGCTAACACTTGGGACATGGGGTCAGCGTCCACCCCGTGAGGCTCAGGCCCAAGGTCGCATCCAATGTAAACCTGTCAGAACCGATGCCAGGAAAGGATGCACCATGCCCGGCTTTACCGAAATTTCCCCCAACAACCTTATGCGATTGATTGGCGGCCCGACCACGCCGTTGATTGTGGACGTCTCGATTGACGATGATTTTGACGCAGACCCGCATCTGGTTCCAACGGCCTTTCGTCATCCGCACTCCGACCTGGACAGATTGACCACCTTGGCACAGAACCGATCCGTGGTCGTCATTTGTCAAAAGGGATTGAAACTGTCCCATGGTGTGGCTGCCACCCTGCGGGCCCGCGGCATTGCTGCACAGATATTGGAAGGCGGGAATTATGGCTGGCGCGATGCCGGGCTGCCGCGCGTGCCGGCCCAGGCCATGCCCGGCCTGGCACAGGGGAACACCCGGTGGGTCACCCGTCACCGCCCCAAGATCGACCGCATCGCCTGTCCCTGGCTGATCCGCCGTTTTGTCGATCCACAGGCAGAATTCCTGTTTGTCCCCCCCTCGGCAGTGGAAGCCGTGGCCGAACGGTTCAACGCCACACCATTTGACATCGAAGGCGGAGAGTGGAGCCACAACGGTCCTCTGTGCACCTTTGACACCATGATCGACCGGTTCGGGTTGGCGCATGAGCCCTTGAACCGGGTGGCAGTGGTTGTGCGCGCCGCCGATACGGACACGCCCGATCTGTCTCCACAGGCCGCCGGGTTGTTGGCCATATCTGTTGGATTGTCTCGTCTGCACAAGGATGACACAACACAGCTGAACGCAGGACTCGCGATCTATGACGCGCTCTATCGCTGGGCGCGGGATGGGTTTGACGAAGGACATGATTGGCCCGCAAAAAAATGACTTCCCCTACGGATCTGACGTTTCGCGAATTGTTTCGCGTTTTTTGGCGCATTGGCATCCTGTCCTTTGGCGGGCCGGCCGCACAAATTGCCGTTATGCACAAAGAACTGGTCGTTGACCGCCCCTGGCTGAGCGAAGAGGCGTTTTTGCGGGCCCTATCGTTCTGTATGTTGCTGCCCGGCCCCGAAGCCATGCAATTGGCCACCTATGCGGGGTGGCGGCTCAAGGGCGTTGCAGGCGGTTTGCTGGCCGGAGCGCTGTTCGTGCTGCCCGGTGCCTGTGTCATTGCGGCGCTGGTTGCGGTCTATGCCCAGTTCGGAGAAGTTCCGGGCGTTCAGGCCGCATTTCTTGGGGTCAAGGCCACGGTGATTGCCATCGTGATCCAGGCCCTGACCCGTTTGGCCAAGAAGACCCTGCATGGGTGGCAGGGGATCCTGTTGGCAGGGCTGGCCTTTGTCGGGATTTACGCGCTCAAGCTGCCCTTCCCGATGTTGATTCTTCTTGCGGGCCTGTGGGGCGCTTTCAGCGTCAGGCCCGCGGATCATATACGGATCGAAACAGACACGCGCGCCTCTGCGAGCCTGCGCCAAAGCCTTCGCACCCTGTCGCTCTGGGTTCCCTTGTGGTTGGCCCCCCTGTTTGCACTGAGCGCTATGGGGGCAACATTTCTGGCCGATATCGGGTGGTTTTTTGCAAAACTGGCGGTGGTCACCTTTGGCGGTGCCTATGCGGTTCTGGCCTATATGAGCCAGACAGTGGTCGCGCATCACGGCTGGATATCAACAGGACAGATGATCGACGCGCTGGGCCTGGCCGAAACCACGCCGGGCCCGCTGATTCTGGTCACGCAATTTGTGGCCATGTTGGCCGGGCAACTGGCCGCGGGTCCGGGTCTGGCCATAGCCGCAGGTTTGATTGCGCTTTGGGCAACCTTTGTGCCGTGTTTTCTGTGGATATTCCTGGCGGCGCCCTATCTCGAATCTCTGACCAATCATCCCCGTATCGGTGCCGCGCTCAAGTCGATCACCGCGGCGGTTACCGGCGTGATTCTGAACCTGTCGCTGTGGTTTTCGATCAATGTACTGTTTGACCAGACCGTTTTGTGGCAGACAGGTCCGCTGGCACTGGAGTTGCCCGTTTTGGCCTCGGCCAATCCGTCAGCCATCATTATGGCTGCTGTTGCGGTGCCGATTGTCCTGTCAGGACGGGTGCGGCTGGAACTGGTCCTGATTGCCATGGCTCTGGCCGGTTTGACGCTTCACATTCTGTGACCGTCACACGCCGGAGAATTTAGCATTGCTCGCCCTTTCGTTTTGCTTCAAATCACTTATGCTAACCCTGCAATCTGTATCAGGATCAACGGATGACCCGCACAATCGACTATGGAAATCTCATGCATTCGGCCATGCGTGGCCTGATCAAGACTGTTCTGCAGGATGTGTCAGAGCATGGGCTCCCGGGAAACCACCATTTCTTTATCACGTTTGACACCGGACACCCTGACGCCAAGCTGGCGGATTGGTTGATCGATCGCTATCCCGGTGAAATGACCGTGGTCATGCAGCATTGGTTCGACAATCTGGAGATCGGGGACGAAGGGTTCGGGGTTACTCTGAACTTTGGCGATGCGCCAGAGACCCTTTATATTCCCTATGATGCGATCAAGACCTTTGTTGACCCATCCGTCGAATTCGGGTTGCGGTTCGAAACGGCCGAAGAGGACGATGAAGACCTGGAACCGCTGGAGATCGTAAGGGATGACGACTCTGAGGAACCCCACGCCGACGCCGATGTGGTGTCCTTGGACAGTTTCCGCAAGTAACCTTTTGACATCACGGGTTCCGGGCAGGCATTGGGATGATTCCAGAGTTTGACGCTCTTGCACCAAAATGCTCTGTTTCCTGATTCAGTCCTGGGCCAAGGTCAAAGAACCACGCCCGGGACGCCCCCGGCTGGTGCTGTTCTAGTTGCGCTTTAAAAAGGCCGAGACAGTTCGCTGTGGCTCTCCATTGCGAACACTCTGAAATTCCAGCTGCAACCCACCGTCGTTCAGAGTCCGGTCGAATTGCTGCAATTCATAATCCCCGTTCTGGTCCACAAACAGCGAGAACACCGTCAGCGTGTCGCCAACGATTCGTCCCCAAACAAACGGCTCACCCTTCATAGGATCCAGCGGTACCGCATGACCAAAGACGTTGCGCTGCATCGCCGCCGAATAGATCCCGTCACGGTCTGACGGTTGGAAGTCCACAGAATACGCCTTGGTTTTCTTTCGACCATCAGATTTGTGAGTGACCGATTCCCACTGCACCTGAAACCCCTTTTTGTACTCAGAAATTGTCACGCTCAAATCGCGGGTTTCTTCGTGTCCCGATGCATCCTGCATCTGGGCCTGGCCCGAATACTCCCCAACAAACCGTTCGATATCCGCCTGTGCGGCCGATACCGCCAAAAGAAACAAAATGCCTGCTGAAAAGACCAAATTCAGGGCGGATATGCGAAATGACTGAAAAAACACCAGTGTCACGGCTCCTGTTGTGATGTGAAACTCTCTTTTCAATCTAGTCTTCCGGGCGACAACAGCAATGAGTTTGATCACAGATGAACAAAAAACTGCGCCAAATGGCGCGGCGTCTGACCTCTATACCTCGGCCTCGGATCGTCTATGCTGCGCGCAACTGGCCAATTGCGTCATTCCGGCGCTTTGGCTAAACGGCATACAATTGCATACTTGATGGAGATGACGGATGTCCGCTACCCGTACAGAAACCGACAGCTTTGGTCCTCTTGAGGTTCCGGCAGACAAATACTGGGGTGCCCAGACCCAGCGATCAATCATGAACTTTCCCATTGGTTGGGAAAAACAGCCGGTCGCCATCGTGCGCGCGCTGGGTGTGATCAAACAGGCCTGTGCCATGGCCAACAAGGCCAGCGGCAAAATGGACGCAAGCATTGCAGATGCGGTCATTCAGGCGGCCAGCGAAGTCGTTGCCGGCAAGTTTGACGACAATTTCCCATTGGTGGTGTGGCAAACCGGATCCGGCACACAGTCGAACATGAATTCAAACGAGGTGATCGCCAACCGCGCCATCGAAATTCTGGGCGGCGTGATCGGAACCAAAGATCCGGTGCACCCCAATGACCATTGCAATATGGGGCAATCCTCGAACGACACCTTTCCCACGGCCATGCACATCGGAACTGCGATGTCCGTCCGCGATGTTTTGTTGCCGGGGCTGAATAAACTGGCCGCCGGGCTGGAACAGAAGTCCGAAGAGTTCAAGGACATCATCAAAATCGGCCGCACCCACACCCAGGACGCAACGCCGCTGACCCTGGGTCAGGAATTCGGAGGCTACGCGCACCAGATCCGGATGGGCATTTCCCGCGTCGAAGCCGCCCTGCCCGGCATCTATCAATTGGCTCAGGGCGGCACCGCCGTTGGCACGGGCCTGAACACCGCGCCCGGATGGGCCGAAACCGTGGCCGCCAACATGGCCGAAATCACCAACCTGCCCTTTGTCACCGCGCCGAATAAATTCGAAGCGCTGGCAGCGCATGATGCAATGGTCTTTATGTCCGGCGCTTTGGCCACAGTGGCCGGAGCAATGTACAAGATCGCCAACGACATCCGGTTTCTCGGCTCTGGTCCGCGGTCCGGTCTGGGTGAACTGATCCTGCCCGAAAATGAACCCGGGTCGTCGATCATGCCAGGCAAGGTCAACCCAACCCAAGCCGAAGCGATGACGCAGGTTGCCGCCCATGTCATGGGCAACGACGCTGCGATAAAATTCGCAGGCTCGCAGGGGCATTTTGAACTGAACGTCTACAACCCGATGATGTCCTATAATCTGTTGCAATCCATCCAATTGCTGGGCGATGTCGCAGACAGCTTTACCGAACGGATGCTTCTGGGTATTCAGGCGAACGAACCACGCATCGAAAAGCTGATGAAGGAAAGCCTGATGCTTGTCACGGCTTTGGCTCCGACCATTGGCTATGACAATGCCACCAAAGTCGCCAAAACCGCGCATAAGAACGGCACCACGCTGAAGGAAGAAGCCATCGCGTTGGGTTTTGTGGATGAAGCCACCTTTGACGCTGTGGTTCGTCCCGAACAGATGATCGGCCCCAAGGCCTGATATCTCCTGGGTCGCGCTTCCATTTCTGCGCGGCCCACTCCCCCCGAAAAGACCCCGTGGAAACGTCCGCCATGTTGTAGAGTGACCTGCATTCTGCGTCTTCTTGGGCAGGTCTGAATGGGGATGCGGCCTATTGCCCACCACATTCCAACCCCGCCTTTCCACCAACCCTGGGTCTTCCCGATTGTCTCCTTTCGATTGATCCCGGACCCGCATCCCCTATTGTAGACATGAGCCCGAGCGAAATTGGCCGATCCGACCGATTACGCATCCGGTGTGTATTTCGATTGACCGTTTTGGAGGGAGCCGACATGACAGGAAACGTGATCAACCTGAACAAACGGCGCAAGCTGAAACGGCGGGCAGATAAAAAGACTTTGGCCAAGGAAAATACCGTCAGGTTTGGACGAAGCAAAGCTGAAAGAGACCTGGAGCAGGCACGCGCAGACAGGGACAGTCGGAATTTGGACGGACATAAAACCGAATGAGCGCCCGCCCGCAAAAGCGATCTCTGACGTTGCGAGGGCATCGCACGTCAGTGTCTCTCGAGGACGAATTCTGGGAGGTGTTCCGCGAAATCGCTGCAGCTCAGGGACGCCCAATCAATGAACTGGCCGCCCAGATCGACGCAGATCGCGGAGCTGATCTGGGGTTGGCTTCGGCGATCAGATTGTTTGTCCTGCGTCAATTAAGAGAACGTTAACCCTATTTGTTCGACACTCGGAGCATGGCCCAGCCTCCGTCTTATCCAGTTCCTGCCGATCAATGGCTGCAACAGATCTTTGATGCTAAATCCGCCCGCCGGGGCGGTGTCGTGCGGCGCAAAATCCGTGACATCGAGATGAATGTAGGCCTGGGACGATTCAGATCGGAATTGAAAAGGCGTGGATACCATGCGGTCGAGAACGGTGATCAGGTTGTCATTTTCTGCAATAACCAACCAATCCACCTGATTTGTTGAGTGGTCCGTTTCCATAGGCAAAAGTTTTAGAAAAACTTTTGCCAAGACTTTTCAGGAAAAGTCTTGGTCACCGGTGGCTCAGTTTCAACCAGATCCCATCGCGCGAGCGCACGGTCAAATGTGCAACGGGGACCGGATCACGACCGGAAACGGTTTCAATTCGAAAGTGGCGTAGGATCATCGACAGGATCAGAGGTCCTTCGACCATGGCAAACCCTGCGCCGGTACAGACTCGCGAACCGGTCGAAAACGGAATAAAAGCCGCCCGCTGGCAGGTTTTGCCATTTTCGGTTCCCCACCGGTCCGGATCAAACCCATCTGGATTGTCCCACAACCGTTCGTGACGGTGCAGGTGCCAGGGGCTGATGACCAACTGAGATCCAATTGGGACATTGCGATTGCGGAATCGTTCCGGGCAGGTTGATTGACGAACCATCATTGGCACGGGTGGATAAAGCCTCAACGCCTCTCTAAAGACATCTCGGCTAAGGCGCAGTTTGGACATCACACCAAAGTCCTTCTGCTCCAGAACGGTTGCCTCCTGCGCCAATTTTTCCTGCCAATCCGGGTGGATGGCCAACAGATACAACGTCCAGGCCAGGGCTGATGCGCTGGTTTCATGACCTGCCAGAAAAAAGATGGCGACCTGATCAACCATTTCCTGTGCGTCGAATCTGTCTCCGGTAACAGGATCCTGTGTCGTCATGATCTTGGTCGCCAGGTCATCCGGGGCGCTGCCATCCTGGATTGCGCGCATCCGTTCATCGGTCAACTGCGCTATCAGATCACGGATCACCTTGGCATTCTCGCGTGTTCCTTTGCGAAAAAAACGCGGCATCCAGCGCGGCAAAGGGACAAAGGCGCCCAGATTCAGAATTGGTTGACTGCGTTGATAGTCCCGAAACCGGGCAAACACTTGGGTTGCGATCTCATGATCAATCGGTATGGAAAACAGGGTTCGAAAGATAACATCCGCCGCCGCATGGCTGGTTTCCTCTTCGATTTCAACGGGCTTGCCAACCTGCTCGTGCAACCTTGCCACCATGGCCTCGGACGCCTCCCACATAGCAGGAAACGTGTCCTTGAGCCGCCCGCCTTCGAATGCCGGGTCGATGATACGGCGTTGCCGCTTCCAGCTGTCGCCATTGGTCAAAAATACCGAACTGCCCAACAAAGGACGCAACCCCTCGGCGATCCGTCCCGATTTCGGAAAGTCATCGGGGCGATCCTTGAGTACCGTTTTGATCAGTTCCGGTTGATTGATCATGAAGGATCGAAAGAACGGCGTTTTGAACTCGGCCATCCACGCCCGGTACAGTCGGTCAGGTTGGGCCGACAGGATGTCCTTGCGAAACAATTTTGCGTATTGCAACAGAGATACCCGATCCGGGCGACCCTGCGGCTTTGGTGGGTTTGGCGGCTTGCGTGGGTCCTGCATCATCGCGGACCCATCGACGTATATTTCGACACTGGTTTGTCTATCCGCGAACTGGATGGCTGGCGATCCTGATATCGGGTGCCCAACGTCAAAGAACCTGCGGTGATTTGGAAATAATCATAGTCCCGTGGTTGGTCAAAGGCGCACAGATATTGAAAGTGCAGTCGAAAAAACCGCCAGCGCAGCTCTTGCCATCTTTCAGGGCTGAGCGTCTGAGTGAAAGCGGCAGAGAACACCAGAGGCCATCGCTTGTCAGGAGGTGCCACACCGCTGACCGACACCGGATCACACAAGGCAAAGGCACAGCCATCACCCGGTGCCGAAACATCGACCCAGCTCAGCTCTTCCCGCGATGCGAGAAAGGCCAAATCGGCCCTCAGACGGTCTGCCCGCGGTAAAAAAGACACCATGGGCACAACCTGCCCCAAGGACAGAAACCCCAAGGCCGGACCATTTTCAGGGAGACCTGATCGGATCAGGTCGGCCAGGACGGAAATGCCGACATGGGCACCCGACGAATGCCCAACAACCAGAACCTCGTCCACCCCCTCCTGTTCCAACGCGGCCCGGATCTGGGCCGTGAAATCCGCCATCCGCGCTTCGAGCTCGGGCGGATTGGCACCGCGAGAGGCCGCGGAATAAGCGTAATCATGCATCAGGTAATAGGCGAAGAAATTGCCATCCCGGGCCCGGAACCAACGCAGGACGGTCACACCACACAGGGCCCCGATTGCCCACCCGAACACTTGCAAGGCCCCAGCCCATACTCCCGTCAGCCCCAGAACTGACCGCAACAGCCCAATCCCATGGGCCACACCCCACATCAACAAGAGTGCCAGAACCAATTGCAACAGCAGCATGGCAACCGGATACAACGCCGCAATGACCGGACCTTTGCGCAGGCGCATCAGTCGCCGCAAGGCACCGCTGGTGATATAGATCCACGCCGTGCGTACCAGTTGTACATAGGTTGCTGGAATAGAGTTGGACATGCTGTCACGCACGATGTCGGACCAGACCAACACTTCGACATCCGCCCGGGTTTGATGCCCCTGAATAACGCTGTCCACGTGCCAGCCATAGGGACCTTTGGTCTTTTTGGGCTTCAATCCGATCTCGTATCCGGAAACCTCGGCCTGAGCGGCGCTTTCCTTGCGGTAGAGTTCGCGATACCGACGGGGGTGAATGGGGTCATAGCCCGGAATATAAAACACGCGCCGGTAGCGCACCGGCGAATGATCTGCCCCGGGTATTGTGTGGTTGCTGGCCATACCTGCCCTCATGCTCTGAGGGACATTCTAACCCGCCAATCTGGCAAGAGTAAGACCCGTCAGAGACCGGACGTGTCCAAAGTTCAGGGCTATTAGCCCAAAGTCGCCAGCGCCGGGAAGGTTTCCAGAAGCCACCAGGAAAAGGTCGAAAACAGACCCGTCACCAGCATCACGCCAACAATGATCAGCAATCCACCCATGCATTTTTCGATCAGCCCCATATGGCGCTTCATCTTGTTCATCAATGTCATAGACCGGTTCAGGAACATGGCCGCCAACAGGAACGGCACGCCCAGACCAATGGCGTAGACACCCAGCAGAACAGTTCCACGGGCGACCGAGGCCTCGGAGGCCGCCAGCGACAAAATCGCGCCCAGCTGGGGACCGATACAGGGGGTCCAGCCAAAGGCAAAGGCCAACCCCAGAACATAGGCCCCCGCCGCCGATCCGCCCGATTGACCCGCATCCATGCGCGCCTCGCGATCCAGCAACGGTATGCGAAACACCGACAGAAAGTGCAGACCGAACACAATCACCACAACCCCGGAAACCTGCGCAAACAATTCCTGATTTTGCAATACAAAGGCACCAAACGCCGAAGCTGTGAACCCCAGCAAGAGGAACACGGTGCTCAACCCCATGACAAAGAACAGCGCAGCGATGATTGCCTTGCGTCGCGCGGCGGTGCTGCCTTGCATTTCACCAATTGTGACGCCGCTCATATAGGCCAGATAGGGCGGCACGATCGGCAGCACACAGGGTGACAAAAAGCTGATCAGCCCACCGATCAGGGCCACGAACATGGCGGGAAGCAATCCCGCATCGATGATCTCGATTCCAAACATGGTTCCCCCATATCCAACTCTGCGACCAAGGTCACGATGCCAAACGGTCACAACATTGTGGACACAGGCAATCAACCAAACTATCTGCTCGCCATGACCAAAATTTCCGAGACCATCGACGCCATCGGGCTGTTGTGCCCCCTGCCCGTTCTCAAGCTGCGCAAACGGCTCAAACCGTTGCCAGAAGGGGCTGTGGTGCAATTGCTTGCCGATGATCCGGCGGCCATTATCGATGTGCCGCACTTTTGTAACGAGGCAAACCACGCCTTTTTGGGACAATCAGATGGACACGGACATCACATCTATTTGATCCGCAAAGGCGGATGAAAAACCCGGATCCGGGATTCTTCATCCCCCAAGACACAAACAAAAACGGGCGACCCTGCTGGATCGCCCGTTTTTTGTTCTGCGCTCGTACGGCTTAGCTGCCCAGCGACCACCATCCGCGCCGCTTGGGCCGTGATGGGACCTCTGCCTCCGGGGCCGCCGCCGGTGCAGGTTCCGGATCCGGCTCTGCGGCAGTCTGTGGCTCGGGCTGAGGCTCGACCGGGGTTTCGGCAACCACGATTTCGGTCTCGATCACCGGGTGTTCGACAGTCACAGGCGTTTCGGCCTGTGCCTCATCCACGGTATCGGAACCACCAGCCGTTTCGACTTCCACGACAGGGTCTTGTGGATCAGCTGTCGGTTGACTTTCGGCGACCTCAACAGGGTCATCAGCCTGCGCATCGGCACCGTTCACCACAACCGGCTGTGCAGTGTCTTGCACCAACCCGGTATCCTGTGCGGTCTCCTGTTCAGGTGCTGCACCCTCGGTTTCAGGTTCAACAGGCTCTGACTTGTTCGGCTCGATCGCGGTGTCCGAAGCGGCATCAACCACAGGGTCCTCGGCCACGGCCACAGGGGTCGCCTCCTCAGGTGCAGCAGTGGCACTCCCTTCAACGCTCTCGGGCTGTTCCTCATCCTTTGCCACCTTGGCGCGGGATTTGGTCGGCTTGCGGCGTGTCCGCGTCGACTTGGGTTTGGCCTCTGGCTCGTCCGCACCGGCATCAGGCGCAACCGCTTCAACCGTCTCCGCGCCACTGGCTGCGGCTTCGGCTGCTGCTGCGGCGTCCATCTCGGCTTTCTTGGCCTTGCTGATACGCGGCTTGCGGGTACGCTTGGGCTTGACCGGCGCGACTTCGGTTTTGACGTTTTCAGCGCTTGCCTCGGTCACAGGCGCATCATCGTTTTCCACCTTGGCGTCATCAGACGTGTCGCCCGGTGCCGTGGATGCATCATCCGACGCGGCCTCGGTTGTTTCTGACCCGTCTGTGGCATCAGTCGCGGTATCAGAACCGCTGCCAGATTTGGACCGACGACGCCGACGGCGCCGCTTGCGTTTGGGTTTGGTTTCATCCTCTCCCAAAGTTTCCACTGCGGGCGCTTCTGCCTCCGCTCCAACCTCCGGCTCGGCCGCTGCTTTCTCGTTTTCGGCAGCATCAATCTGTTCCATCAGCGAGGTGTCCACAGAGACAACAGGCGCTGTTACTACAGGAACCGTCCGGGTCGCGGTCTTGAATTTTTCAAGCGCAAAGTCCGGGCTCACCAGATGCGGGTCACCTTCGATCCGAACCGACAGACCATACCGGCCTTCGATCTGGGCGATATGTTCGCGCTTCTGGTTCATCAGGAAGTTGGCGATGTTCACCGGACAACGGACCAGAACCTCGCGCGAGCGACGGCGTACGCCTTCCTCTTCGATCTGGCGCAGGATCGACAATGCCATATTGTCATCCGACCGGATCAGACCGGTGCCATGACAGGCCGGGCACGGCTGAGTCGTGGCTTCGATCATGCCGGGACGCAGACGCTGACGGCTCATCTCCATCAGGCCAAAACCGCTGATCCGACCCACTTGGATGCGGGCACGGTCGGTCTTGAGCTTGTCTTTCATCCGTTTTTCGACGGCCGCGTTGTTCTTGCGTTCGTCCATGTCGATGAAATCAATGACGATCAGACCGGCAAGGTCACGCAGACGCAGCTGGCGGGCCACCTCTTCGGCGGCCTCCAGGTTGGTCTTGAGCGCGGTTTCCTCGATCGACCCTTCCTTGGTCGCGCGCCCCGAGTTCACGTCAATCGCCACCAGGGCTTCGGTCACACCGATCACGATATAGCCGCCGGACCGCAACTGTACTGTCGGATTGAACATCCCGGCCAGATAGCTTTCCACCTGGAACCGCGCAAACAACGGCATCGGATCTTCGTATTTCTGCACGTTTTTGGCATGGGACGGCATGATCATCTTCATGAAATCCTTGGCGATGCGATACCCTGCTTCGCCTTCAACCAGAACTTCGTCGATGTCGCGATTATAGAGATCGCGGATCGACCGTTTGATCAGGTCGCCTTCTTCGTAGATCTTGGCTGGCGCGATGGATTTCAGCGTCAGCTCGCGGATCTGCTCCCACATGCGTTGCAGGTATTCATAGTCGCGTTTGATCTCGGATTTGGTGCGTTTGGCACCAGCGGTCCGAATGATCAGACCCGCGCCGGACGGCACGTCGATTTCGGCAGCGATGTCTTTCAGCTTCTTGCGATCGGTTACATTGGTGATCTTGCGCGAGATACCACCGCCACGGGCCGTGTTCGGCATCAGCACACAATACCGACCTGCCAGAGACAGATAGGTCGTCAGCGCAGCGCCCTTGTTGCCGCGCTCTTCCTTGACAACTTGAACCAACAGGACCTGACGGACCTTGATGACTTCTTGAATCTTGTACCGGCGTGGGCGCGGTTTGCGCGCGGGCCGAATGTCTTCGCTGTCGTCATCATCGGCTACGGATTCAATGCTCGAATCCTTGGATGTCGCATCAGAGCGTTTCTGAACAGGTTGGTCGTCATCCTGGTCATCTTCATCCGCAGGTTCCTGAATGTCGCCTTCAAAAGCGGTCTCGACAGCCGCCTGCGCGCCTTCTGGCGCGGTTTCGACCACGGCAGCGTCTGCCTCAGCCGGCGTCTCAACCGCCTGTGCATCCGCAGCCTCGACCTCAGCATCTGCGGCATCCAGAGTTGACTCGGCAGCTACGCCCTGGGGTTCCTCAACCGGCGTTTCCGAAACCCGCTCCATCGGAGACGACCCTTCGGTCACCTCTGTCGATGTTTCGGCATCGGTATCAGCGTCCTCGGTCAGGTCTATGGTTTCCATACCAGAAATCTGCGGTTCGACCTCTTTGGTCTCAACCGCATCGCCGGATTTCACCTTTTCCGCCTTGGTCCGGCTGCGCGAACGTGAGCGAGCCGGTTTCTTGTCTTCTTCGTCGTCACGAGCGCGCAGTGCCTCGGCATATGCGCGTTCTTCTTCCATCAACGCTTCTCGGTCAGCGACCGGGATCTGATAATAGTCAGGGTGGATTTCGGAAAACGCCAGGAACCCGTGTCGGTTTCCGCCGTAATCCACAAATGCCGCCTGAAGCGACGGTTCAACCCGTGTTACTTTTGCAAGATAGATGTTGCCTGCAAGTTGACGTTTGTTTTCGGATTCAAAATCAAATTCCTCGACCTTGTTTCCGTCGACCACCACGACGCGGGTTTCTTCCGCGTGGGTGGCATCGATAAGCATTTTCTTTGCCATGTTTCCTTGGTGCACAACCGCAGCCGCGCCGATCCGACCTGTCCTGGTGGACAGTTCATTCTCGGTCGGACGCGAAGGGGGTGGTGTCTGGTCTGGGCGATATCGGACGGCGCGCGGCAGGGACCGGCCAATGGCCGCCCTGCCCGAATTCTCAATTCTGTCGCGCGCGTCATCGCGGTTCTTCTCCGACAGGCCGGGCTCGTCCCGTTGCCTGCCCATTTCAGTCCCTCTCCCGGAGATTTCTGCCCCGGGTCGGGGTGCTTAGCTGCCCCAAACGTAAGGGGCATAATCGGTCTGCTCTGGCCTTCTCGGATGGTGCCGGACAAAGACAGCAGAACAGCGAAACTCTACGCGGGATCATCGCATCACATTGCTGGTCCCGTTCTATCAACATAAGACCTGTGGATAGGTAAAGACAATGGGCTTCTTGCACGCCCTTGCGAAAACCTGTGCTCAGTATTGATTAAATTCAAACAGGTCAGGCGTCCAAAGCGCGTCCGATAGCCGTGCCTTGAACCTTCTCGACCCCTTCGGCCAAGGTTGTTGCCGTCAACTGGCCAAGATCTGGCAGCGGTGTATTGGCCGCGCGCAGGTCCGGCACCTGCACCGCAAAACAGCCGGCAGCAACCGCCGAAGCGATCCCCCGATCGCTGTCCTCAAACGCGGCGCAGCGATGCGCAGGCAGGCCTAGACGCGCCGCCGCCTCGAGATAGGGCGCAGGATCAGGCTTGTTGGCGGAAACCTCATCCCCGCCAAGAACCGCCTCGAAATAATGGGCCAGCCTGGCCAGTTCCAGATGATGTCGGGCCCGCGCGCTGCGGGTCGAGGTGACAACCGCCATGCGCGCGCCCACATCAGTCAGAGCATCGAGTGTCGCACGGACAGTTGGCCGCAAGGGTGCTTGGTCAGATATCCGCGCGTCAACGAGCGCGTCCCACTCTTTCAAGAACGCGCTGACCGAGAGATGCGCAGGCAAGAACTCTGACAGACAGGCATTGGCATGATGCGCGGAAGATCCAACCAAACCCACAAAGAACCGCTCGGACATCCGCTTTGGGACCCCATATCGCGTGGTCACTTCTACCCCGAGCCCAACATACAGGCGCTCTGTATCAAGAAGCAGTCCGTCCATGTCAAAAAGATACGCTTCCGGTTGCATCTGCCCACCCTCGCTGTTTGCGCAAACATCTGTCACGTAACGCTATCGCCTGCAAGCCAGGGTCAGGACCATGTTGCAAAGTGCAACAGAAGATGAAGGCGGGGCGTTTTCCGACACGGAAAACGGGCCGAAATCTTTTAAAGATTTCGGGTCCCGAGCACAGATGTGGCGTGAAAAATCAGAGATAATCAGAACGTTGCAAGCCGTATTTGGCCATTTTCTCGTTCAGCGTCCGCCGCGGCAGGCACAGTTCTTCCATAACCGATGCGATGGATCCCTTGTGGCGGCGCATGGTGTTGTCGATCAGCATCCGTTCAAATGCTTCGACATATTCCTTGAGCGGTTTGCCTTCGGTGGTCATCACCGGTTGCATCTCTTCGTGGTCCGACATCAACAGCGACACGATGGTGCCCGACCCGCGCCGGGCCTGCAGCACAGCGCGCTCCACGATATTGATCAGCTGGCGCACGTTGCCCGGCCAGGGGGCCTGCAACAATTGTGCCGCCTCCTGAGCAGTTACCTGCGGCGCGTCACAGCCATATTCTTCGGCGAATTGCTCGGACAGCCGGGTAAACAGGGTCAGGATGTCTTCGCCGCGCTGGCGCAACGGCGGTACGGTGATGCGCAATGCGGCAAGACGATAGAACAGATCCGGGCGCAGCGCATCTTCGCAGGTCTTTCCGGCTTCCTGAAGGTTGGAAATCGCGATGATCCGGGTTTCAGCCGGGGTGCCCTGTTCGTTGATCACGCTCAACAACTTGGCTTGCAGACCTTCAGATAGCGCTTCGATATCTTCCAGAACCAGTGTACCACCGCGCGCCTCTTCAACCGCAGGCAATTGCGAGTCTTCGGGCATCATCGGGCCAAACAGCCGTTTCGCCAAAGCGTCTTCTTCCAGCGCCGCGCAGGACACCAGAACAAACCGCTTGCCGGCACGGCTGCCCACCGCGTGCAACGCGTGGGCCACCAATGTCTTGCCGGTGCCGGTTTCCCCGTCGATCAACACGTGACCATCGGCCTGCCCCAGATCCAGGATGTCTTCCTTGAGCCGATTCATCACCGGACTGGCCCCGATCAGCTTCTTCATCAGCTGTGATCCATCCGACAACTCACGGCGCAATGCGCGATTGTCCAGCACCAGACGACGCGCGTTGCTGGCCTTTTTGGCCAGTTCCGACATGCGATCGGGGTTGAAGGGTTTTTCCAGAAAATCGAACGCTCCGACCCGCATCGCCTCGACCGCCATGGGCACGTCACCATGTCCGGTGATCATGATCACCGGCAACGCGCTGTCCGATCCCATCAGCTTTTTCAGGAACTGCATCCCATCCATGCCAGGCATCTTGATATCGGAAATCACGATCCCGGGATAATCCGGTCCCAGAATCTTCAGCGCATCTTCGGCGCTGGCAAAGGTTTCCGTGTCATAGCCCGAAAGCGCCAGCCACTGGCTGATCGACTGACGCATGTCTTTTTCGTCGTCGACAATCGCGATTTTCATGGCTTGTGCCATCGTTCAATTCCTTTGTTCAATTGCGGCTTATTCAGCCGCTTCCATGCCGTCTTCAAGAATCGGCAATTGCATTTCAAAGACCGCCCCGCCCTTTTGTCCGTTGCGGGCGGTCAACCGTCCCCCTAGGTCGTTCACGATCCCGGATGAGATGGCAAGCCCCAACCCAACCCCGTCACCTGGTTCCTTGGTGGTGTAAAACGGCTCGAACAGCTCGTCAAAGTCGCGGATACCCTCGCCATTGTCACGAACGGTCAAGGTCGCGGTTTCCCCAGCAGCCAGGATGATTTCGACCTCGGGCGAGGTCACTGATTTGGTGGCGTCCAATGCGTTGCGCAACAGGTTCACCATGACCTGTTCGATCCGCATCCGATCGCCCATCACCAATACCGGATCTTCGGGCAGATACCGGGCAATCTGAACGTGGCGCTGACGCAGTTGGGGTTCCATCATCGACAGGGATGAGGCCAGCGCATCGCCCATGTTTACAGGGGAAAACGCATCGCCTCCCTTGCGTGCATAGGATTTCAGCTGCCGGGTGATCGCCCCCATGCGTTCGATCAAATCGTCGATACGCCCAAAGGATGCCAGTGCTTCGTCCGGACGGTTGCGACCCAGCAACAGGCGGGCACCCGCCAGATAGGTTTTCATCGCCGCCAAAGGCTGGTTCAGCTCGTGACTAACGGCCGCCGACATCTCGCCCAAAGCCGCGAGTTTGGAACTCTGCGCCAAACTTTGTTCAGCCACGGCAAGGGTTTCCTGCATCCGTTCGCGTTCGGCAATTTCTCGCTGTAGCCGGGCATTCAATACGCGAAGCTCTGCCGACTCCCGCTGGAACAATGCCATGCGCAACGCGGTTTTCCGGCTGAGTGCATAAAAGGCAAAAGCCAGAAGGATGGCGAATCCCATGATCTCCAACGCAAGAATCGCATTTACCCGCTCGCGGATTGACGCATGGGTGGTAAAGGATGTCATCCGCCACCCCCGAAATGGAATGCGCGTGTCCATCCGGATCACCGCCTCGCCCGCCAAATAGGCATCCGCCGGCAACGCCGTCCAATCCGACGTCACCCGGATTGCCCGCTGGATCGCCCCGATCGGGGTCTGTGCGTTCAGCGCGTCCTGTTCGGTCTTGCTGCGCCACCGCGGTTCGCTGGCCAGGATGATGGTGCCTTCGGTGTCGGTGACCATCACCGCGTCCGATATTCCGGCCCAGGCGCGTTCGAATTTCTGCAGATCCACCTCGACCACGATAACGCCCAACACTTCGGACGCAGCTTCGAGTCGACGGGAATAGGTAAAACGGTAGCCGCCTGCGTCGCGTTTGATCACCGAAAACACAGTGGCATTGGCGCGAATTGAATCGACAAAATACCCCTCGCTTCGATGCCCTTCGCCCAGCCGGTTCCGGTCGGTGGCCGCGACGGTGCGACCATCCTGATCCAGCAACATCAAGGACGCTGCACCGATTTCATCGACAAAGGAAATCAGGCGCTGAGTTGAGAGGCTGAAGTCATGCGATTGCAGCGCTGCAATCAGCGCCGGGTCACGGGCCAGCAATTGCGGCACGATTGCATGGCGGCGCAATTCGCTGATCAGGTTTCCCGAATACAGCGTCAACCGCAGTTCGGCCCGATTGCGCGTGCTTTCGGTGAACCGGCTGGTCATCAGCCGGTTTGTCACCCAGATGGTGGCTCCGGCCGTGATCATCAAAACCAGAATGGCCAAACGCACGCGCCAGCTGATCGTGCTGGAGCGCGTGTTCTTTTTGGAAGGCTGGGCTGGCAGGCGTGGTGCGGGCATGTTTCTAAACTACGCCCGCTCTAGCGCCACGACAAGTCACGCAGGTGTGAGAACCCCGGCCAGTGCGCGGAACACTGCCGCCCCTTCGGAACTGCCGTGACCATCGTCAGCAGCCCGCTCTGGGTGGGGCATCATCCCCAACACACGACGGTTTTCCGACAGGATCCCCGCAATGTCGGCAACAGATCCGTTCGGATTGTCGCAATAGGTGAACGCCACCCGATCCTGATCGTGCAACAGCGACACGGTATCCGCATCGGCAAAATAGTTGCCATCGTGATGCGCGATCGGAATGCCGATCACATCGCCCGCGTTGTACCCTTCGGTAAAGGCACTGTTCGAGGTCGCGACAGTCAGATCCACCGTGCGGCAGATGTATTTCAATCCCGCATTGCGCAACAGCGCACCTGGCAAAACACCGGTTTCGGTCAGAACCTGAAATCCGTTGCAGACACCGATGGCATAGCCACCACGGTTCGCATGTTCGACAACCGCTTGGCAGATCGGAGATTTCGCCGCAATGGCCCCACATCGCAGGTAATCACCATAGGAAAACCCGCCCGGTACGCCGACAATATCGACACCATCCGGCAAACCAGTTTCCTTGTGCCAAACCATTTGGACATCGAAACCCGCCTGTTCAAAAGCCACCGCCAGATCGCGGTCGCAGTTCGAACCCGGGAAGACAACAACCGCCGCTTTCATCACTGCAGCTCGATGCTGTAGGATTCAATGACGGTATTGGCCAGCAGCTTTTCACACATTTCGGTGACATCTGCTTCGGATGCGCCGTCAGCCAGTTCCAGGTCGATCACCTTGCCCTGGCGCACACCCTGCACCTTGTCAAAGCCCATGGCACCCAACGCGTGGCGAACCGCTTCGCCCTGCGGGTCCAGAACCCCGTTTTTCAGCATCACATGCACCCGTGCTTTCATTGCATCGTCCTTTAGGTTCAGGTTGGGCCGTCGACAGGCCCCTATTGCCAAAAATAATCCGGCATCCGATCCGGATGCCGGGACAGTCAGTTGATCAGAGTCGGTTTGGTCATCGGTGTGGCCGAATTCGGCATCACGCCCAGACGGCGTGCGACTTCGGAATAGGCATCGGTCAGGCTGCCCAGATCGCGACGGAACACGTCCTTGTCCAGCTTCTGGCCGGTTTCCTTGTCCCACAGACGGCAGCTGTCGGGGCTGATTTCATCAGCAATCACCAGACGCTGGAAGTCGCCATCGTAGATCCGGCCAACTTCGATCTTGAAGTCGATCAGCTTGATACCCACGCCGAACATCACTCCGGACATGAAATCGTTGACCCGCAATGCCAGGCTCAGGATATCGTCCATATCCTGTTGGCTGGCCCAGCCAAAGGCGGCGATATGTTCTTCGGAGACCAAAGGATCGCCCAGCGAGTCGTCCTTGTAGCAATATTCCACGATCGGGCGCGGCAATTGGGTGCCCTCATCAATTCCCAAGCGTTTGGACATGGATCCTGCGGCAAAGTTGCGCACGATTATTTCCAACGGAATGATCTCGCAGCTGCGCACCAACTGTTCGCGCATGTTCAGACGTTTCAGAAAATGGGTCGGCACCCCGATCTGGCCCAAACCGTTCATGAAATATTCAGACAGCAGGTTGTTCAGGACACCCTTGCCGTCAATCACATCTTTCTTTTCGGCGTTGAACGCGGTGGCATCGTCCTTGAAATACTGCACGATCGTGCCCGGTTCCGGACCTTCATACAGGATTTTGGCTTTGCCTTCGTAGATCTTATTGCGACGTGCCATGGGCAACCCTTCCAAAACCAGCCGGGCGATGAGTCCCCGGACTTTGCCGCTCTCATAGTGCAAGGGCCGCAGTGTCGCAAGCGTAGCACAGCCTCTTGCGGTTCGCGCTATCCGAAGGCATATCTGAATAAGAAGAACGACTTTGCCAAAGGGGCGCAACCCAATGACCACTTTTGACGACCGCGAATCCGCATTCGAAGCCAAATTTGCCCATGACGAAGAGATGCAGTTCAAGGCACAAGCCCGCTGCAACAAACTCCTCGGCCTATGGGCCGCCGAATTGATGGGCAAATCCGGTGACGACGCAGAAGCCTATGCCAAGACCGTCGTGATTGCCGATTTCGAGGAAGCCGGCCATGAAGATGTCGTGCGCAAGATCACAGCAGATCTCGAAGGCAAGGTGACCTCGGATGAAATCCGCGCCAAACGGGCCGCGTTGCTGCCAACCGCCAAGGACCAGATCCTGACGGAAACGGATTGATCTTTTGTCGCCAGACAATTGAAAACATTGACACCTCGCGCATCTGCCGCGAGGTGTTTTTCTTTGCCGCCACACCAGATGCGGCACCAACAGAGCGACCATTGCGACGCGCTTGGACGCACAGTCACGGCGGCACGGCCGACGGTTGTGTGCAGGGATTGCATTCAGCGCATTGAATGATCTGCTCGACGGGTTCAGTGCCATGACGGCATCACCGCCCCCCCGATCGACGCCTGAAGACCGCAGGAGACCAAGTGCAAGGCAACCCGCTTGGACCGTGGACTGATCCAGTCATTTTGAATGTCCAGGCGCACACTCCGAAATCGCCGCGCCCCCAATGGATTCCCTGTTGTTTTCTGACCGAGGTCGGAAGCGGACCAACTGAATCACGCTCCATCGATGTCATTTCAGAATTCTGACCCGGTTTTTGGCTGTAATTCCGCGGCAAATGTGAAATGCGGGTCGCACCCTGCCCCAAACACCCCCGGATGCCACAGGGAGTGATTCCCAACACCCTCTGCTATTTCCCGCGCATCTTTTGGCGGGGTCAGTGTTGCGCCATGTCACCGGACAAGCGCCAATCAGACCGGAGGCCAAGGCCCCGCCCCACCCCGATTCGTCTTTCCTAGGGTCACAGGGGGACGCTGATCTCATAATCATGATGAAAAAAATGAAATTGCACAGCTCACGCATCCGTGACAAATCGGGCCCGTAACCCATGGGTGACATGTGCCCAGATGCTGCAGGACGGATCGACAATGACCAATGCTTTCGCAGACCTACTGGCCAGCAAGGATGTTTTGCTGGCAGATGGTGCAACCGGCACCAATCTATTCAACATGGGCCTGCAATCTGGCGACGCCCCAGAATTGTGGAACGTCCAGGAGACTGCCAAAATCACCGCGCTGTATCAGGGGTCGGTCGACGCAGGAAGCGACCTGTTCCTGACCAACACCTTTGGCGGCACGGCTGCCCGCCTGAAATTGCATGACGCCGACAAACGCGTGCGCGAACTGAACAAGGCCGGTGCAGAATTGGGTCGGAATGTCGCTGATCGGTCCGAACGCAAGATCATCGTGGCTGGGTCGGTCGGACCGACCGGTGAAATCATGCTGCCTGTGGGCGAACTGTCGCACGAGCTGGCCGTTGAAATGTTCCACGAACAGGCCGATGGTCTCAAGGAAGGCGGCGTCGATGTTCTGTGGCTGGAGACGATTTCGGCCCCCGAAGAATATCGTGCAGCCGCCGAAGCGTTTGCGCTGGCAGATATGCCTTGGGTTGGCACCATGAGCTTTGACACAGCCGGGCGCACCATGATGGGGGTCACATCGGCTGACCTGGCGCAGCTGGTCGAAGATTTTTCCAACAAGCCGCTGGCTTTTGGTGCCAATTGCGGCACCGGCGCATCGGATATTCTGCGCACGGTTCTGGGGTTTGTGGCCCAAGGCACTGAACGCCCGATCATTTCCAAAGGAAACGCCGGTATCCCGAAATATGTGGATGGCCATATTCACTATGACGGCACCCCCGAATTGATGGGTGAATATGCGGTGATGGCCCGCGATTGCGGAGCCAAGATCATCGGGGGCTGCTGTGGCACCATGCCAGAACACCTGCGGTCCATGCGCGAAGCGTTGGATACACGGTCGCGCGGCGAGCGCCCCACTCTGGAACAGATCACCCAGGTTCTGGGCCCATTCACCTCGGCGTCGGACGGCACCGGCGAAGACGCCAAATCCGATGATGACAGCCGCCGTGGGCGTCGCGGACGCCGCCGCGCCTGATTGCGTCTCTGTCTGACCCCATTTCCCCCGGCCCAAACAACAGGTCGGGGGTTTTTCGTTCTGCGGCCCCTGCCGTTAGAATAATGATAGCTGATCACCGGCCTGCGGAGGCCGTGCAAACAGATCACAGCGCAAATCAGGCACCTTGTTGTCCAACCCCAGCCGCCGCGCAGCTGCAACAAACCGTTGGGCTATCATTTCAGCATAATGCCCCTGACCGCGCATCCTGTGGCCCCAGCGGGGGTCATAATCCTTGCCCCCATGCATTTCGCGCAGTCGTGCCATGACCCGATCCGCGCGATCCGGCACATGTTCCGCCAGCCACTCCTGCCACAGCACCGACACTTCACGCGGCAGGCGCAGCATGATCCAGCTGGCCGCATCCGCGCCCGCAGCACTGCCCGCTGCCAACAAGGCCTCAAGCTCGTGATCTGTCAGCGCGGGTACCACCGGTGAGGCCATCAGGCGCACCGGGATCCCTGCGTCGCTCAGGGCACGTATTGTCGCCAGCCTGCGCGTCGGGGTCGGTACACGAGGCTCCATCCGGCGGGACAGATCCGGATCCAGCGTGGTCACCGACACCCCCACCCGCACCAACCCACGCGCAGCCATTGGGGCCAATATGTCAATGTCACGTTCAATCAGCGCGCCCTTGGTCACAATCGCGACCGGATGATTGAAGTCTGACAACACCTTGAGACACGCGCGCGTTATCGCCCGCTGCTTTTCAATCGGTTGATAGGGATCAGTGTTCGTCCCGATGGCCAACGCACGCACCTTGTATCCGACCCGTCCCAGTTCCTGGCGCAGCACTTGGGGCGCATTGGGGCGAGCGATCAGCCTGGTTTCAAAGTCCAATCCGGGTGACAATCCCAGATAAGCATGGGTCGGCCGGGCAAAACAATAGACACAGCCGTGTTCGCAGCCGCGATATGGGTTGATCGAACGGTCAAATGGCAGATCCGGCGATTTGTTATACGTGATCAGGCTCCGCGCGACCTCATCCTGAACCGACGTTTTGATCGGTGCGAGATCTTCATCACGCTCCCAACCGTCGTCTACGCCCAGCCGTTCCAGATCAAACCGACCCGACGCGTTTGTCACCGCGCCTCGGGCGCGGCGGCGTTCCTGCACTATATGAGAATCCATTTCCATGGCTCAAACTTACGACAATACCGGGAACAAATAAAGAACATCCGGTAAAATTCACCATGTCCTGCGAAATCAGAACACCAAAGTGTACATTTTTTAACAGCGAGGTCGGTAGCAGCTTCGGCTATGTCGCAAATATTGCAGTTCCCTCACGCGCTTCTGGCAAAAAGGTTCGAAATCAACAGACAACCCCCGGGGACGCCCCGCCCAGTCTTAGAGGAATTACGCCCATGTCGGAAGAAGAAGACATCATCCTGTCGGAACTGGACGACGAAGAACTTGTCCAACAGATGTTCGACGACCTGTATGACGGTCTCAAGGAAGAGATCGAAGAAGGCGTTAACATTCTGCTCGAACGCGGTTGGGAACCCTATGAAGTTCTGACCAAAGCGCTGGTTGGTGGCATGACCATCGTGGGTGCCGACTTCCGCGATGGCATTCTCTTCGTCCCCGAAGTTCTGCTGGCTGCAAACGCGATGAAGGGCGGCATGGCCATCCTGAAGCCGCTGCTGGCCGCAACCGGTGCCCCGCGCGTCGGATCCATGGTGATCGGCACCGTCAAAGGCGACATCCACGACATCGGTAAAAACCTGGTGTCGATGATGATGGAAGGCGCAGGCTTTGAAGTGGTCGATCTGGGCATCAACAACCCGGTCGAAAACTACCTGGAAGCTCTGGAAGAGCACAAACCCGACATCCTGGGTATGTCCGCCCTGCTGACCACAACAATGCCCTACATGAAGGTCGTGATCGACACCATGATCGAACAGGGCAAGCGCGACGATTACATCGTTCTGGTCGGTGGTGCACCGCTGAACGAAGAATTCGGCAAAGCCATTGGTGCCGACGCCTATTGCCGCGACGCCGCTGTGGCCGTGGAAACTGCCAAAGAGCAGGTTGCACGTCTGCACAACCGCGCGAGCGCCTGATTTGGCACGAAAAGGAAGAGCAGCCCGCCTGGAAGGTCGGGCTGCCTTTCGCCCTCCCACCGGGCGAACACTCGAAGAAGAGTCGCTGACGGAACAGGGGCTTGCCGCTCCTGAACGTAAAACCGGACGTATCCTGTTGATCGCCTGCGGCGCGCTCGCCCGCGAGATCCTGGATATCAAACAGGCCAACCAGCTCGACCATATCGACCTGACATGCCTGCCCGCAAAATTGCACCTCTATCCCGAACAAATCACGCTCTCGGTCGAAGAGGCGGTGAAAAAACATGCCCGTGTCTATGATACGATCCACGTGGTCTATGCCGATTGTGGCACCGGCGGAGAGCTGGAACGTAAATGTGCCGAGCTGGGTGTCGAAATGATCCAGGGACCGCATTGCTATTCGTTTTTCGAAGGCAATGAGAAATTCGCCGAAATTTCTGACGGAGGCGAAATAACCGCATTCTATCTGACCGACTTTCTGGCCAAGCAATTCGATGCGTTTATCTGGAAACCCATGGGCCTGGACAAGAACCCGGAACTGCGGGACATGATTTTTGGAAATTACACCAAACTTGTCTATCAATCCCAGATCCGGGATCCGGCGTTGATAGACAAGGCGCGCGCCTGCGCCGAGCGAATGGGGCTCGACTTCGAACACCGCCACACCGGCTATGGGGATCTGGAACCGGCTCTGACGCGCTGGAACAGATCCGCGTCTTCATCTGGCTAAAAATATCCCGGGGGGAACAGTGAAGCTTCAGCTTCAATGTGGGGGGCAGCACCCCCCGATGCTGGCCCGAGTTCAGGCGTGTTCCGCAGCCACATCCCGGATGCGCTCGATCATCGAGCGGACCCCGTTCGATCGCTGCGCCGACAGATGTTCATTCAATCCCAACCGCCCCAGTTCGGCCCGCGCATCGACCTGTCCGATTTGGGCCACCGGAACCCCGTTGTACAGCGCCCGCAGAACCGAAATCAGTCCCCGCACGATCAGCGCATCGCTGTCGCCATCGAACCGAAACACCCCGCCTTCGACAATGGGGTGCAACCAGACCTGGCTGGCACATCCATGCACTTTGGTGGCAGGCACCTTCAATGCCTCATCCAACGGTGCCATTGCCTTGCCCTGGTCAATCACATGCCGATAGCGATCTTCCCAGTCTTCCAGAAACTCAAAGTCTTCAACGATCTCTTCAAAGGCTTGCGTCGCCATTTTCCGCCCTCTGGTTGGTCTCGCTCAGACCTAGGCCGGACACAGGTTCATTTCAACCGCTTTTCAACGCCGCCCGGATGCGGTAACCCAAAGCTGGGCAATTAAGAATGGCGGGCATGATGCGCATTTCTGTGACACTCCTTCTGATTTCAACTCTGGTCCTGTCCAGCTGTGGATCCTGGCAAACCTCGAACGCCAACCCGCGCAACTGGTTTGGACGATCAAATTCCATCCCCGCCGACACCGAGGTCGGAGGCGAACCGTTGCTATTGACGGAGACAAATCCGCTGTTGCCAGCCAATGGTGGCAAGGGACTGTTTTCCAGACCAGAACCAGAAGACGTGTCACAGAGTGTCGAAACCATCACCAGTCTCAAGATCGAACGCACCCCAACAGGGGCCATCATCTATGCTACGGCGTTGGCCAGCCGTCAGGGAGCCTTTGCAGCGGGTTTACTGTTGCAGGAACCCGACGAGGACGCGCCTTCCGTTATGACGTTGTCCTTTCGGGTGAACTATCCGGCCAACCCCACCCCGGTCGGGTCTGACCGGACCCGTACCGTACACGCGGCCTATAGCATCACGCATCAACAGCTGGCACAGATCCGCACGGTTCGGGTCGAAGGGGCCCAGAATGCACGGGAATCCCGGCGCCAGTAATCGCGGCACCGGTTGACCGGACCCACGAAACTGGGGTTGGGCCTTTGGTGTGACCGCTCTGCCCGCCCTGGTAGGCTGACATCTTAGACCACGCCATGTCCGTTGGACGCCCACCCCATGTCCGCCCCGGCTTTCGCCAGACCTGATCCCCGGACTATGATGGGCTATGGTCCAAAATGTCGGCTGTCAGAGTTCTACGACCCGCACGGTTTGACCTTTGGCCGCCAGCGCAATCTCTCCATTGCACAGGCGCAGGGCCTCGTTGCCAAAAACTTCACGCCGCCATCCCGACAACGCCTGAACATCGCGCAATCCGGCGGCGATGGCGTCCAGATCCGCACTGTTGGCGATCAGCTTGGCCGCAACACCCGCATGTTCTGTCTTGGCCTTGAGCAGAACCCGCAAAAGATCGGCCAACGCCGGGTTCACCTGGAGCTTTTCCCGGGAGGTATCGGGTTTGGGCAAATTTTCAGGTGTACAATCCACACCGCGTTTGACTGCCGCCAGAATGCCTTCGGCGATGATGCCCTTGCGGGCTTCGCGAAGCAGCAGACGCGATCCACCGAGATCAGATTGCGTTGCAGGTTTGGTCGAGGCCAGTTCTACCAGCGCGTCATCCTTGAACACCCGGTTGCGTGGCACATTGTTGGTCTGGGCGTGCGCTTCGCGAAACGCCGCCAGTTCGCGCACCACTGCCAGGAACCGACCTGAATTGGTCCGGGTCTTGACCCGCCGCCAGGCTTCTTCGGGTTGAATGTCATAGGTGCCGGGGTTGGTCAGAACCTTCAGTTCTTCGGCCACCCAGTGTGACCGCCCGCTTTTCTCCAGATCCGCAGCCAGAAATTCATAGATCCGGCGCAGATGGGTCACATCGGCCAGCGCATAGTTCTTTTGCGCGTCTGTCAGCGGTCGGCGCGACCAATCGGTAAATCGGGACGTCTTGTCCAGCGGCTGGCGCACGATCTTTTTGACCAGGGTTTCATAGCCGACCTGTTCACCAAACCCACAGACCATTGCCGCGACCTGGGTATCAAACAACGGTGTCGGAAAGACACCGGCATCCACCCAGAAGATTTCCAGATCCTGACGCGCCGCATGAAAGACCTTGACCACGGATTCATTGCGGAACAGATCGTACATCGGTTCCAGCGACAGCCCGTCGGCCAGCGGGTCGATCAGCACCGCGTTTTCATTCCCCTCACCCGGATAGGCCATCTGGATCAGGCAGAGTTTCGAATAATAGGTCCGTTCGCGTAAAAACTCGGTATCCAAAGTCACATAGGGGTGTTTGGCCGCCTCAAGGCAAAAGGCTTCCAGGTCTTGCGTCGTTGTCAGAGTTTTCATGCAAATTTTCTTTGTCTGCTTCAGGCTTGTTGTGAACCCTGCGGTATCAGCAGCGCCCGTTCCTTCCGTGATACGCAATCGCGGGAGCGTTTGCAAACCGGGTCCAGTGTCGCGCCCGTGACCAAGCGGTTCAGCCCAGAAGAACGGGCGTTTTATCGCCCATGGCAAACCGGCGTAACACGGCCGGATACAGGCGATGTTCATAGCCCAGAACCCGGGCCGCCAGCGTATCAGGCGTGTCCTCTGCCAGAACCGGAACCCGCGCCTGACCCAGAATCGGACCATCGTCCAATGCCGGTGTTACTTCGTGCACTGTACAGCCATGTTCCGCGTCTCCGGCTTCGAGCGCACGGGCATGCGTGTTCAGCCCCTTGTATTTGGGCAATAACGACGGGTGGATGTTCAGCATCCGACCTTGAAACTGGGACACGAATCCCCCCGTCAACACCCGCATGAACCCGGCAAGACAGACGATGTCGGCCCCGGCCTCCAAAATGGGTTTGACCAGTTCGGCCTCAAACGCGGCGCGATCGCCTTTGAACGGTCGATGATCGACAACGGCCGTCGCAACGCCCGCGGCAGCGGCCTTGTTCAGGCCGCCCGCATTGGCATCATTCGAGAGTACCAGACAAGGACGCGCCGGGTGATCGCCAGTCATGCTTTCGACCAGCGACACCATGTTCGACCCGCCTCCGGAAATCAGGATCGCGACGCGTTTAGGCGCTGTCACAGCAGGGTACCCGAATAGCGCATCCCTGCGCCCGCGGTCACGGTCCCCAGACGGGATACGGTTTCACCCTCGCCCTCAAGCAGCTCAACCAGCGCATCGGCGCGATCCGCCGAGACAGACAGGATCATGCCCATGCCGCAGTTGAACGTTTTCAACATCTCGGATTCGACAATCCCACCGGTGGCGGCCATCCATTTGAACACGCCTGGCAGCTCCCAGGCATTCAGGTCGATGTCGGCACCCAGATCATCCGGCAGAACACGGGGCAGATTCTCAGTCAGTCCGCCACCTGTAATATGAGCCAGCGCATGCACGCCCCCTGCCCGCACGGCCGCCAGCGCCTGTTTCACATACAGCCGAGTCGGTGTCAGCAGCACCTCACCCATTTTTCCGTCGGCGAACGGGCAGTCATCATCCCAGCCCAGCCCGGATACTTCGACCAGTTTACGCACCAGCGAATAACCGTTGGAATGCACCCCATCCGAGGCCAACCCCAGCAGAACGTCGCCTTCGACCACACCGTCGGGCAGCGCAGTGCCGCGCTCCATCGCGCCAACCGAAAACCCGGCCAGATCAAAATCACCTTCGGGATACATACCCGGCATTTCCGCTGTCTCGCCGCCAATCAGCGCACAGCCAGAGCGCACACAGCCTTCGGCAATGCCTTCGATGATGCGGGCAGCGGTTTCTGTTTCCAGCTTGCCGGTGGCGAAATAGTCAAGAAAGAACAAGGGCTCGGCACCCTGGCACACCAGATCATTGACACACATGGCCACCAGGTCGATGCCGACGCCATCCACCACGCCGGTATCAATGGCAATGCGCAGCTTGGTGCCTACGCCGTCGGTGGCACCCACGAGAATCGGATCCTCGTATCCGGCCGCCTTGAGATCGAACAGCGCCCCAAATCCGCCCAGCCCGCTGGCCACGCCAGACCGATTTGTCCGCTTGGCGGCCGGCTTGATCCGATCCACCAACGCGTTGCCTGCATCAATGTCGACACCCGCTTCGGCATAGGTCATGCCGTTCTTTCCCGCAGTCATAGGCCCATCCTCATTTAAACCTTGCGCGGGGGTTATTCGATTGTGCGCTTTGATGCAACGGTCAGGCTTGACGCGGGCGACATTCATGGTACGCATAGCCCCAAGGTGGGCCTGTAGCTCAACGGTTAGAGCAGAGCGCTCATAACGCTTTGGTTGCGGGTTCAAATCCTGCCGGGCCTACCAATTCACCCATGAATTATATCATAAATCAGCCACTTGCCGGTTGCTTTGGTGCGGTTTGTTCCGTGCCTGTCACCAAAAATCATCGGGGTCAGGTGGTCACGCACCCTCTCTCATGTCAAAATTCCCCGGTACCATGCAGCGATCCCCATCGCCCGGTTTGGCGCGATGCGGCCCGGCTTTCAGATCAGCTGGGTCGCGCTCAAAGGCAAAACCGTGACCCCGGCCCATAGCAAACATGACTGGTCTACATTTGGGCGGATTGCAAACCTGCGCCATGTTTCGCGCCAAAATCTGCACAGCGCTTTTACCTCAACCTATCCCGAGTCGCCGAAGGTGTTTCTCCGGTCCAGCGCTTGTATGCGCGTGAAAAATTTGACGCGTGGGCAAAGCCGGTGGCAAGCGCGATCTCTGTAATGGATAGGTGGCCTTGGGACATTGCAGCGATCGCGTGTTTTCGCCGCTGTTCCTCTAAAATTTCCTTGAAGGAAGTTCCGTGCGAGGACAGCATCCTGCTTAGTGCCTTAGGGTGTACGTGACAGGCCCGAGCCGTTGCCGCCAGGTCCAAATTCGGGTCGCTCATGTGTTCTTCACAGAACTTTTGGACCGTTTTTGGCAAAGTATCATAATCTTCGTGAACCTGATCCTGCTCCCAGTCACTTGATCCCCCTGTATGGCTGAGCAACATCCATTGTGCTGGTATACGAAGTGTCATGCCCATTGCCGAACCTGTGATCAGGGACGACCGGGGCAGCAACCATTCTGGAACAACAGTTTCATCTGCGACCACAGCAAGTACATCGTTGGAGCTCCAAGCATTCCCAACACGTGGCCGAATTTGTTCAACAAGGAGAGCTAAAGTAAGGGCATCCTGCTGGGCTGGGTTGGCGTCAGGTCGGACCCTGCGAGTCATTTTTAAAGTTGCATTTTTCCCATCGTTTTCCAGCCGGTAGTGCGTGGAATTTCCATAAGATCTAACCGACACAAGGAAGCGGTCCAAAAAGCTACCAACCGCTTGCTCAGCGGTCAATTTTTCAGCCAAAGGCCCCATAGCATTCATTGCCATGTCACGCCCAACTGCAGCGCCAACGAAACGGTCACCAAGTCGGTCGGTTATCTCATCGATCACTTCATAGACTGCTTTTACAGGTATTTGCCTGTCAAAGTCTGTCTTGATGGCGCTCGAAATCTGCAAGTCTTCCAACAGAAGGTCCAAATCCCCTCCGTGCCGTTCAAAATAATGAAGAAATGGCATTAAAAGCGCGGCGCGGACCAGCAAGGGGGCAGTGTTAGGCATTCTTCCAAGGTAACCAATTGCAAAGGGATGCGCCATTCATTGTGGGACCGAATTGTGCTGTTTCTGTTCCCCAAAGATAGGACGCATCCGGCAATACTGGCTAATCTCTAATCCCATGGGTCCAACTAAAAAACTGACCCGAATACCGGAAAGACTTTGTCTCGCCGGGATCCGCACTTTTTTGAAATACGATTTTATTGGCTTCAATTGCTAATTGAAGCCGTTCTTCGAGGAGGACAAAATGCCAAAAACACACAAGTTATCGCGCCGAGAACTGCTGGCCATTGCCGCTCAATCTGCTGTTGGGGCATCTTTAATGGGATCAACTGCCTGGGCCCGCGAATTGGATGAATACGGTGGGTTCAGCGGCAACAAGAATTTCAAATATATCAGTGCTCCGGCCACGGTGTATGATTTTGGCCTGACGCCGGAACAAGAAGAGCACGCCAAGGAACTGCACGAGTCCCTGATCATCTTTGATGGCCTGTCGGAATGCACATTCTATCCCGAATTCATCACCAACATGAAACGCGGCGGCGGGACATCGGGCAATTTCTCGATTGGGATTTCGGACATGTTGCGCTGGACCCCGGACACCGTTTTCAAGCCGCAGGAGTGGTGGAGCTGGGAGGCGTTGAACCGGGATTTGGATGCGCTGTATCGCATGATGCATCTGTTTCGGGATGACGCGATGATGACGTTGACGCACGCGGATATTCTGGAGGCAAAAAAGACCGGCAAGGTCGGCTTCATGCCGGGCACGCAGAACACCAAGTTTCTGGATGACGCCGTGAACCGTCTGGACGAGATGCACCGCAAAGGGCTGCGTATCATTCAGATCACCTATAACGCGACCAACGCCGTTGGCGCTGGCAGTGCCGAAGCGCCGGAAAACCGATTTGGTCTCAGTCGTTTGGGTCACATGGTGGTTGAACGGATGAACGAGGTCGGGATGCTGGTCGACACCGGCCACAGTTCGCCTGAAACTCAGATGCGCGCGGCAGAAGTTTCGACCAAGCCCATCGTCATTTCCCATGCGGGGATGTTGTCCAAGGTTAATCAGACACGGGCGACAACGGACGAAGCAATCAGGGCAGTTGCCGACAAAGGTGGCGTGATGGGGGTGATCAGCACACCGACCGCCATTGCAGGAAGCGATAAATGCACCGTCGAGGATATGCTCGATAACGTTGATCACGCGGTGAACATTGCCGGTATCGATGGTGTCGGATTTGGGTCTGATTTTATTATCCCCGCGACCTTCGAACAAATTCTGTCGGCCCCCGAATGGGACGAGGAAGTCGTCGCAAACATCGGTGAGTTCGAGGTCTGGCCCTGGTCCGACGGCCACGTCGGTTGGGAGAATAACTCGGCCTATCCGAACATGACGCGCGGCCTGATCAAGCGTGGATATTCGGATGAGGACATCGCCAAGATCATGGGAGGAAACTTCCTGCGGGTCATCAAAGACACCATCGGGTAACCCAACGGAAAAGGAGACCGGAGGTGCCCTGCCCCTCTGGTCAGCTCAACATCATGCGTTGGTTGATCCTGCTTATACTCTCAATCTTTGCCCTGCCGGAGACGGCAGGCGCGATGGATGCGATTGGCAAACTACGCCGAGAGCGCCCAGAGGATCTGGACACCGCAACGACGGTGACCACCCGATATGGAACGCTACAGGCGTCTTACGAGACCGATTTCCTGGACGTCCCGCTGAATGGCGTGCATTCGTGGCGTTTGTCATTGCAGGACAAGCAGGGCCAGCCTGTCAGCGGTGCATACATCGACCTGACAGCGGATATGCCCGAACATCTGCATGGCATGACCACCTCCCCTTTGGTTCAGGAGACCGATGCCCCAGGCGTCTATCTTGTTCGTGGAATGAATTTCCACATGCCAGGCTACTGGGAGGTCACTCTGGACATCACCGGAGCAGGCAGCCGCCATTTGTTGCGTTTCAATGTGATTGTGGGTGAAAACCTATGCGCGCCGGACAAGGACCGTGTGGATGAGAGCTGAACCTTCCGCATCGTCGAGAGCAATCTGGCTCTTGCTGGCAGCTATCTGCTTGTGTGCGGTTCTTTCGAACCGGAGCAACGCCGCAGAAACCGAATTCACGGATTGGACCCCACGGGAACTGGCCCTGATCCAATCCCTGTCCTTGTCGCAACTGCCGCCTCCGCCACTTTCACCTTCCAACCGTTTCGCCGACAATCCAAGCGCCGCGTCGCTGGGGCGTGCGATCTTCAACGACGCCCGGTTCAGCGCCAACGGCAAAGTCAGCTGTGCGACCTGCCACCGGCAGGACTATGGCTTTACCGATGATCTGCCCCGGGGTCTCGGGATTGGCGTTGCCAACCGTCGCACCATGCCGATTGTCGCAATGGCCTATCAGAAATGGTTCTTTTGGGATGGTCGCGCGGACTCTCTCTGGTCGCAAACACTTGGCCCGCTGGAAAACCCGGTGGAGCATGGAATTGACCGGCATCAGGTTCAACAGCTTGTCTCGCTCCACTACTCTGCCCCCTATCGGCAGGTGTTTGAAGGCGACCCGACAAGTCAGCCGGTCAACCAAGTCTTTGCAAACACCGGAAAAGCGCTGGCAGCACATGTTCGCACATTGATGCCACAAACAACCCGGTTTGATTATTATGCCGATACGTTGCCAGGCCAGACCAACGGAACCGACATCCTGACCAGATCCGAAAAGCGCGGTCTGTGGTTGTTTGTCGGCCAAGCCAAATGCGTCAATTGCCACAATGGCCCCATGCTTACGAACGGAGAGTTCCATCACTCAGGAACCCCTGCAAGCGGAGAGCCGGATCCGGGACGGGGCGCGGCCTTTGACGCACTTGAAGCCACAGAGTTTGGGTTCTTCGGAAAATGGAGCGATGCAGACCCGGACGTGGACGGCGATCACATCCGTTTTTTGGACCGGGACACCCACAAATATGCGGGTACGTTCAAAACCCCTTCGTTACGTGGCGTGGCCGACCGGCCCCCTTACATGCACACCGCAACATTCACCACGCTGGCACAGGTCCTGAACAACTACCGCACCGTGTCCGGATCGCCGCTCGCGGATGAGATTTTCCACGGGGGTCTGAGCGATCGGGATCTGATCGATCTGGAGGCGTTCCTGGGAACCTTGTCGTCAAACTCCAACCAAATTCACAACTAGTTTAGGAGAAATTCAATGAAAATGACGGCTCTGGTGACTGCGTTCTCACTCCTCGCGACCACGGCAAGTGCCGAAGGAACAACCCGGTATATGCTGGAAGGCATTGCCGAACCCGCCACCTGGGGCGCCATTATTGCAAACCCTCAGGACCGAGGCCCCAATGCCGCGACGCTCATGAACGCCGCTGGATGTGAGCTGATCGACTACTACTTTGGGATGTACAACTACAAAAGCTACGTCGTCATCCAGTGCCCCAAGTCAGTCGATATCAGCCCAATTCAAATGATTATGTTCGGCGCCGGAACCGTCGACACGGCAACAGCTACACCAATTGTGACCACCGCGGAAATGGTTGACGTAGCCCGGGCGGCCCAAGAGATTTCAGGCGCCTATGGCGGGCCAAGCGAGTAAGCAACGCACCCGGCCAGCAAGCGGCAAGACACTGAGCACGCCTTTTTCCCGAATATCATACGAAGAGAAAAACCTATTAAATATAACATCCTGGAGAATTGATATGATGATGAAGGCACTAACGGTTTCTGCGTTTTCCTTCGCCGCGACGATCGCCTTGGCACAGGATGAGCCAGCGCAGACATTGTTTACGAACGTCAATGTATTCGATGGCGTCAATGACGGGTTCCTCGAAAACGCAAACGTGTTGGTTGAGCGAAACCTGATCAAGACCGTCTCGACCGCTGAAATTAGCGCAGGCGGCGCGACTGTCATCAACGGCGACGGGCGCACATTGATGCCCGGCCTGATGGATATGCATACGCATTTATCAATTGTCAGGGAGTTATCAACGGCGCGTCACGAGCTGAGCCCTCTTGCACATGGCGCAATTGCGATGAAGCGGGCTGAAGGCATGCTGATGAATGGGTTTACCACTGTCATGGACGTCGGCGGGTCGGCGATTTATCTAAAGGACCTGATCGACGGAGACGCCGGTTTTTTGGGGCCGCGCATCTATTCCGCCGAGGCCTTCATTACGCAAACTAACGGGCATGGGGATTTTCGCACGCGGATGGAATACAACCCCAACAATTCCGGAGGTATTAAAAGTTGGTATGAATACTACACGGCTTGCATTGCCGACGGCGTCACCGAAATCCGGCGCTGTGGCCGAGAGAACTTTCGCAAAGGTGCGACCCATTTGAAGATGATGGTCGGTGGCGGTGTTTCCAGCAGGTTTGATCCGCTGCACGGCTTGCAAGGCTCACCCGAGGAAATTGCGGCAGCTGTGGAAGTGGCGCGAAACATGAAGACATTTGTTACCGTGCACGCATACTCCGATGAATCCGTTCGAATGGCCGTTGAGGCCGGTGTTCCGCATATTCTTCACGCGCCACTGATCACCGAAGAGACTGCCAAGTTGATGGGTGAAAAGGGCGTTTATATGCAGCCAAATCTGGAAGCGGTTCTCGGGCTTTCAGAAGAGAATGCAGCAGCGTTTCTATCACCGGCAAGCTTTGCCAAGTGGAAATCGATCTACGATGAATACCCTGTCGCCATGGAGGCAGCGATCAAGCATGGGGTGAAAATCGTATTTGGCACCGACCTTCTGGCTGAGTGAAATCAAACCCTCGGATTCGACAAGACTGCGGCCCTCGAATTGCTGCAACTAGAGAAATACCTTGGCGCGGCTGGTGCGCTTCGGGCGGCAACGTCAACAGCAGCAGAGATCATTGACCTTATGGGACCAAATGATCCCTATCAGGAAGGTGCAAAAGGTGTCGTCGCCGAAGGTGCCTATGCTGATCTACTTTTGGTCGACGGCAACGTTTTGGAAGACCTTGCGCTTTTGACTGACCCGGACAAGAACCTTGTCGTGATCATGAAAGATGGCGTGATTTATAAGAACACCTTGAACTAAGGTGTCTCTGGCAGGCGGCGCGAACCGCCTGCTGTACTGGTTTTAAGCAAGGAAGGTCGTTCGATGACAGCACTTGATTACATTGCCATTGGCATGATCCTGTTCATGGTAGGTCTCGGGATTGGGGTTTTTGTGTTTCTGGGCGGGTGGCCTGGTCGGGTGGCGGCGCAGCGTCGGCATCCCTATCGGGCCGCTGTGTCCGTGGGGGGATGGGTCACTTTGATCGCGGGTGGTGTGTTGTTCCCTCTCGTATTGATCTGGGCCTATGCCGGATCCACAGATGCTGACGTTGCCGCGGCGAACACGGCAGCAGGAGGTGCAGCATGATCCTCTTACTTGTTGGAAGTTACGTTGGCCTCCTTTGGCTGCTGGTCAAAGTAGGTGTCCTGCCAAAGTGGTATGGCTGGATGAAGGTTTCGCCTGTGGTTGTCGGTGTTGTTGCCTTCATGGTCATCTTCCTGCCGCTCAACTGGAACGCGCCGATGGGGGGCACCATGGTTACCGTTGGCTCTGTCGGGATCAAACCCGCCGTTGCCGGGCCGGTGACCGAGGTTGTCGCCAAATCTCGTGTGCCGATTGCCCAAGGTGACGTTCTGTTCGAGATTGAAAAGACGCCTTACACCGCTTCCCTGCAGCAGGCTCAGGCTCAGCTGGCACTGGCTCAGGACCAACTGGCGCGAAAGGAGGAGCTGCTGTCGCGCAACGCGGTCGCCGAGGCCGAAGTCGAATCTCTGCGTGCCAATATGGCGGTGGCCAAAGCCGCCGTGACACTCGCCGAAGTGGATCTGGCAAACACAACCGTACGCGCGCCCTTTGACGGCATGGTTCCCGCCATGACCCTGCTGCCCGGCAACCGGGTCGCCCCGAATGTTGCGGTTCTGGCGTTCCTCGACATCAGCAACCCGGTCATAAACCTGGTCCTGAGCCAGAACCAGATCCGCAACGTCAAACCGGGCCAAAAGGCCGAAGCAGTGTTCAAGTCCTTTCCTGGGCAGACGTTTCAGGGCACCGTGTCGGGATTGTTCCTGTCCTCGCCCGATGCCGAGTATGATCTGAATGGCGCCACACCCGAAGTGCCGACTATCACCGATACGACCTATGTCGTGGTGCTGGATCTGGACACCCATGGGCAGACCCTGCCGCCGGGGTCTTCGGGTCAGGGGCTGGTTCTGACCGATCAGGGCGCAAAGTTCCAGTTCATCAATCAGCTGACCCTGCGCATGACAACATGGATGAACTTCTTCTGATGTGGCACCGGATAGCATCGACTGCCTTGGTGGCAAGTTTTGCTTCAACTTCGGTTGCTCAGGACACGGGCGCGCGGGGTCGGCTTGAGGCCGCCGCGACAGCGTCGATTGGTGGCCCTGCGAGCGCGGAAGCACAGCAGGAACAGGACCGGCTGCGCAGGCAACAAACCTCACGATGGCCCGGATTTGATCGCACCATTGATCCAGCTGAATCCTGGAAAGAACGACTTGGGAAGAACACCGGCCTTGCCCTGTCATTTGACTATCAGGCGCTCTACCAGAGCGCCAACAGCTCCGTGTCAGGTGTCGATGACGGCGCCGCCGGACAGGCCCGGATTCTGGGCACATGGACGTTGGCAGATCGAGGCGGCACCAACCCCGGCAGCTTCGTGTTCATTCTGGAAAACCGTCACAAACTAGGTCTGGACCAGACACCTGCCGGTCTGGCCGGAGATATTGGCTATGTCGGGCTGACCGGTTTGACATTCGGCGATACAGGCAACAGCCTGTCCGTTGCCTATTGGTCTCAGTCGATCATGGGCGGGCGCGGCGGCATCGTTGCGGGCCGGATTGATCCGGGCGACTACACCGACGTTCTCGGCTACGTGAACCCCCGCACCGGCTTTCAGAACTTTGCCATCAATTACAATCCCGTCCTGACAATCCCTGACCCCGGCTTTGGGATCGGGGGCGGCGTTTACCTGACCGACCAGATCTATGTGCTCGGGGTCGTCTCGGATGCAAATGGTTCCTTGACGGATGTTGACTGGTTCCCCGGCGGTGCCGAGTTCTACAAATACGCTCAGATCGGCTGGACCCCGGCCCGCAATCAACGCTACCTGACCAATGTCCATCTTGGCGCCTATCACATCGACGCCCGCGCGGACAAAGGCCTGCCATCCAGTTCGGGTGTTGTCCTGTCCGGCAACTACACCTTTGAAAACGACCTGATGGTGTTTGGTCGACTGGGCTGGTCCGATGGCAACGACCCGATTGCCAAACGCGGCGCGTCCGGCGGGTTGATCTGGCGACCGGGGTTCTATGACGACCTGATTGGCATCGCGGCCACATGGGCGGAACCGGTGACGGTGGGGTTGGACAATCAAACCACGTTCGAAGCATTCTATCGGTTGGACATATCGGATAATCTGGCCCTGACGGCCGACGTGCAGTACATTAAAAATCCGGGACTGAATTCAGATGACCCGCTGGTGTTTGGTCTCAGGCTTCGCTTCAATCTTTAACGCCGTTGCTGGGACTGCCTGTCGCGACCGGTGGCTGATTTACAGGAATTCGACACAAGCAAGGTTAAGCGAGCGTTCAAACAAATGTCGAGTTTAGGCTAGCAGCCGTCATGGGTCGCAAATTGGACCAAAGGCGGCTGTAGGCCGCATTGGTCGCGACAGATTGGCCAACCGAAAAAATGCTGCACGCTATCAACTTCTTTCCATAACCTTTTGGATACGCTCGGAAAGAACCTGAATATGCGGTTCTAGAAACATGGATAGATGACCACCGGGCACGTCTATTACCTCATATCCGGCCGCCGCGACCGAGCTCCACCCAAGCCCTGTTGCCCGCGAAACCGGGGTATCAAGAAAATTGGTTTCGGAGCGGAAAATCGTAATCGGAACATTTAGCGGGCTTGGAACATAGGTCTTCACCGCAAGCTCATTGGACGCAATGAATTCGTGCACCGTCATGGGGCTGGTTCCCGCGTTCGTTTGGGCGGCACGATGAATTCGTTTGGCGACAAAGAAATTGCGGATGTCGTAAATTCGGGCGCGCATGAACTGAACGGGATAGCTGAACCCCGCGGCTCTGACGCTTTTGAGATGGGCCAATTGCCGACGCCAGCCTGTCGCTTCGTCACGTCCATCCGGGCCAGCTGCGTCAAAGAACATCAACCGGCGCACATCCCGACCGCTATCGACCAATTGCCGTGCCAGTTCGAACGCCATGTAACTGCCCAGCGAAACGGCCATCAGGTACAGAGGAACATCCGGCAAATGCCGATTGATGTCTTCGCAATACCGTCGGGCCGTAAATTCAATTCCCGTCGGCGTGTTTTCATCAAGCGAGCCAACAGACACACCCAGAACAGGTTGGTCAGAGCCAAGATATTTCGACATCGGTCGAAAGTAATCTTCCTTGCCCCCCAGAATATGAATGGCCAAAGCTGGCGGACGACTGCCATTTGGCTGAATGGGAATGATGTGTTTTGACCCAAGGCTACCGGTTTTGAGGATTTTCACCAATTGTCGTGGAGTCGGGTTGTTCTGAAAATCGGTGATCGACAGGCGGCTACCCGCCAGTTTTTCCAACCGTCCAATCAATTCCACAGACAACAGCGAATGCCCACCCAGATCATAAAAGCTTTGATCCGGGCCTATGGTTTCGCGTCCCAGCACACGCGCCATCGCCTTGGCGATGTCAGCCTCCATTCCGATGGCAGGCGGACCGGATTCGGCGTATGTTTGGTCCGGCATGTTCGGTTGTGGCAAACTGGATCTGTCAATTTTCCCACCCGCAGTTCTGGCGAACTCGGGTACAAACACCAATTCAGGGCGCATGTGCATCGGCAGTCTCATGGCCATTTCACGGTCAAGCGTGGAGCAATCCGGCGTTTCCCCGGGGTCGTCGGTCGTAAACCAGGCGACCAGCCGGGCAGATGGTGTGTTTTCGTTCAAAACGCCGACCAGCGCGCGATAGGACGGATCAATCGTTTCTATGACGCGTTCCACATGGGCGGGATCAATTCGAAAGCCCCGCACCTTCAGCTGGCGGTCCTGACGTCCAATGAACCTTAGATTTCCGTCCCTGCGCCATTGGGCAAAATCGCCACTTCTGTAAATCCGCCCGTGGCCGGAAAAGGGGTCATCCAGAAACCCACGCGCATTTTCCTCTGGTCGCCCGATATAGCCAGACGCAATTGCGTCCCCCCCAATCACCAATTCACCCACGGCGCCCATTGGTGCCAGACTGCCATCCGCAGCCACAATATAGGTGGTCGCATGTGCCGTGGGGCGTCCGATCGGAACTTCGCTAACCGATTGCGCCGACCCTGTGTCAGCCTCGTAGAGTGTGCAGGTAATTGTGGTTTCGGTCGGCCCATAGCCGTTCAACCAGCGCACGTCCGGCACCGCCTTCAGCCAGGCGGCCAGGCTTTGCGGTTTGACCTGTTCACCCCCGACGATCACCAGGCGCAAACTGTCAGGCATGGATTTGTCACCATCGCTCAGATACCCGGTCAAGACAGACCAGAACGCGGTGGGCAGATTCAGAACCGTCACCCTCAGAGTGGTACAGCAGTCGACAAAGACAGATGTCGATTGCGCCATTTTATCCGAGCGCAAAACCAGAGTCGCCCCCGACATCAAGGTTACAAACACCTCTTCGAGCGCGACATCAAACGACAGGCTGGCGAATTGGAGAACCCGATCGCTTTTGGTCATCATGAATTCGCGGCTCAACGCGTCGATATGCGACAACAGGTTGTGCCGGCTGACCTGAACACCCTTTGGGGTTCCGGTCGACCCGGATGTGTAGATCACATACGCGCGGTCTGTCGGGTCACCCGATGGCAAGGGCAACGGCTCACCTGGCGCGGGTTGTGTCGGGGCAATCACCGGCAGAGACGTCTCCGCCCCTTCGTTTGCAATAACTGCAACTGCGCCACTGTCCGACAGCATGAAAGACCGCGCGGCGGATGGATAAGACGGGTCAACGGGCAAAAAGGCAGCACCGGTTTTTAGAACCGCCAGCACCGCAGTAACAAAATCCGCAGACCGTTCCAGCTGGACCGCCACGACATTGCCCGTGCCCACCCCTTTGAGCCGGAGCGCATGGGCCAGCGCGTCAGAGCGATGATCCAGTTCGCCATAAGAGACAACGTCGGTTTGATCCGCGGTTTCAATGGCAATGGCATCCGGGCAACCTATGGCGACGGATTTAAACTGGCGAACCAGGCAGGTCTGTTGATCCGTAACGGAAATCTCCGGTCTGGCCAGCGCCATCAGAGACGTTAGTTCGTCTTGGGCCAACATTTTCAGCGCGCCGATGGGTGTTGTCGCCTGTGCGTTTGTCATCGCGTCCAACAGCCGTAAAAAGCTGTCGAACAAACGGCGCGCGACGCCATTTGGGATCACCGAGGGGTCGAATTCGAAAAGGAACCTCATCCGTGAGCCACCATAGGCCGCCAGGGTCACGGGCAACCCGCCTTCCTCGCGCAGGTCGATCCGCGGTGACGGGCTGAAATCTGTGTCGGCAACAACCATCTGTTCCAGGCCAGAGCGTTCGAACATGACCAGACTTTGGAACAAAGGCTGGCTCCCATGCACGCCGCTCCATTTGCGCAACATATCCATCGGAGTTTGTTCGAAACGATGCAGGGCCAGCGTATCGCCGCGCAATTTGGACACAACTTCGCCCAGCGTCACATCCCGCTCTATGCGCATGCGCAAAGGCAAGGAATTGATGAAACACCCGACCGTGTCTTGGATATGTGCAACGCTGTGACGTCCGGACCTGACCGTACCAAATGCAACTTCGTCCCGGCCTTGCCAGCGCGCCAAAACGATACCCCACGCCGCCTGCACAAGATTTGCAGAGGTTCCCCCCGTTTCGATGGCCAGCTCATTCAACCTGTTTGTGGTGATCTCGCTCATGGTCGCATCAAAATGCGCCTTGCGCTGTGAGGAGGCCGTTTCTTCCCCAAGATCAGGCAGTTCCAGAGTTCCAATCGTGTCAAAGTCACTCAGATAAGTTCTGAAATAGTCCTCGGCCTCGCTCTGGAACGGACTATCTGCCTCAAGCGCCTCACAGAACGAACGAAAACTCACCCGCGGAGCTGGCACATCCGCCAGAGACCCGGTTTTGAGATGCACCAGAAATTCCCGCACAATCTGACCGAGACTGCGCCCGTCAACGATTGCGTGATGCACGGTCAGGATCATGACCGATCCGGCCTCGCCAAGCTGTATTAGGTGGACACGCCACGCCGGTTCCGTCCCGATATCGACACCTGCCGTGCGGTCGGCTCGGATAAATTGTTCCAATTTCTCCGGTTGATCGGCTCTTGGGATGTCCTGCCAGAACAGGGTTTCAAGGTTCACGGCAAATTCATCGACAACCCGTTGCCCGGGTGTTTCGCCCTGCCCCCAGTTGAAGACGAGACGCAAGGCGTCATGACGTTCAGCAATCTCCTGCCATGCGGTTCGCACAGCTTGTGGGCAAACTTCCTGATGGTCAAAATGCACAACCACCTGTTCGAGATTCAACCAGGGTTGGTCAGTATCTCTACTCTCGTAGAGCATACTCATTTGCATGGACGTGAGTGGAAACATAATGCGTCGCTGAACAAATTCCTTGGGTTCTATATCGACTAAGCCAATCCGTATCAAAAAACTACTGTGCCGACGCTCAATGTTCTGTGAAACCCGGCTTTTTGGCGTGAAAAACCGATTGTTGCAGGCCTAAAAACCTGCGGGCCCCGTGGCTCGACTTCCCCAACGTCAATAGAACCAGGTCACCCCTACACCCAAAGGGCCGGAACATCCGCCTTTGGAGGGCATGTCCGAGACACAAAACAGGCGGCGCAAATGGCGCCGCCTGCATTCGTTGTGACAGACCCTGCCCGTCAGGCAGAGAAAGGGTTTGGTTCAATTTCCAGCGTCACCACAAGAGCACTCCGCCCCGCTGGTGGCATATTCAACCAATTCGATTTCGCCCGGACGCCATGTCTGATCGAACCAGGGCTCCAACGGGCCATACAGGCGAAAGATCGTATTCCATCCCTTGCCCGGCACGGTCTGGACCCAGTTGCTTTCCTTGCCTTCAGGGGCTGTGGGTGCAAAATAGATATCATAGGACCCATCGTCATTCTGGACGACCCCGGTATCATTGCTGCCAATCGCCGGGAACTGTGCATCTGTCTGCAACATGGACCGGGTCTGGTTGTCATACAGGGTAAACGACCAGAAGTCCTTGGCCGGGACATCTGCCGGGACATTCACCTTGTAGGTTCTGGATCCATCCAACGGATTGCCATTTGAATCAAGGTAGGTAAACGCATACTGAGACCCCTTTCCAACCTTCTTCAACGCCATCGCCGGTGTGATCCCGGTTGCGTAAAAGTGGAAGGCCGCACGGATGTCCTGAACGGTAACACCGTCCAATTCCCATGTATAGGCACCACCCGGGAAGGCCGTCAGCCAATAGCTTTCGCCCGGATACCAATAGAACCGTTCGTCGCGTGGTTTTGAAATGATGGTCTTGACCGTGACAGACCCCGCGCTTGCCGCCGCCTTCAGGATGGCCTGCATCCGCTCATCGGGTTCAAACGGCTGCCCTTTGACAATCCCGATGGCCGCCAGATGGCCCAGCAATTCGGGGCTTTCCCCCATCAGAGGTTCGGCCTGAACAACGGCGTTGATCTCGTCATAGATATGAACATCCATCCGGTGGATGGTATTCAGGTTCTTTCCCGAGGCGTTCACAAAGGTCATCTCGGGCGGCGAGTCCTTTTGCGACAATGGGTAGATACGGAACTGTTCCCGGGTCTGACTGATCGCCAGATCGGTGGTTCCATCCTTTTGATATCCCCGCCAGATCACCCAGTTCCCATAGGTATTGGTGCGGGCGACATGATAGCCTTCGGGCACGTCGCCGTCATAGCCGGGTGGCAAAACCAGAAACTTGCCGCCCTTGCCTTCGTCCGGACCCAGGTTGCCGAAATCAATCACATATTTGAACCAGTGGTCATTGATGAACCCCAGCACATTGGGCGGTGTTTCGATGACCATCGGTTCATCGCCCATTTCCAGCCAGGAGAACATATAAACACTCGTGGTATTGGCAGTCAGGAACAACGCCTTGGAATCCATCAACCCTTCGTACAAGACGGCTGTTGTATTGGCTGGACCAAACTCCAGGATCCCCTTGCGGATGGCATCCATCGACGCAATTTTTGTTCCGTCCAGAAAGGCCTGATAAGCATGGGTGAAATCCAGAAGATTGTATATCTTCTGCGCGGATTCGATGTCCGGCACCCCATCAAAGAAATTGAGGGCTCCCACTCTGGTCTGAATATTATCAGCCGTCGTGATGCCTTCGGGAATTTCTGTCGTCATTTTCATTTTCGGGATTTCTTGTGCCGAAGCGATCCCGGCACTAAAAGCAACCACCAAGGCAGCCGCTCTTCTGCATAATCTCCAATACATTCAATTTCCTCCCTGAATTGTCAGAACCCGTCTGTTTCGGTAAAACCGACCGAAAATCGTCATGGGAGAAAATCGCCCCCAAGGTACACATTCATATGAAACAATACTTGACGCAAAAAGTCGACCAATTGCTTTCAATATTGTGAAACTACATTGGGTCGGATTTGGGTCGAATTGCGCAATGCTCAAAAATTAAGCAAACAAAATGGACATGTTTCTGTTTCCGGGTGCCGCCCGGCAAGCAAACGCCCCCGCTCGACCAGCTCCCTACCCGTCCTCCTACCACCAACCGCTGCTCGGCCCGCAGGCAGGAACCGCGTCCCAGAAACACCCATGGGTTCTGCGCTGGAATTCTTGATCGCCGTGGTCTTCTTCGACTTGCAAATCGGGAACAGGCAATCTATTCAACACCTCGCGGCGGGTATGGTGAAAAGGTATCACGGCAGCTTCCCAAGCTTTAGTTACGAGTTCGATTCTCGTTACCCGCTCCATAAAACACTCTCCCAAACCCCCTCAAAATAAGGCCATCACGGCCAATAGCCTCCATTCGCGCCCAGATTTGGCGTTTCCGTGCACAAGCGGGTTAAGGCGCACTTTTGGAGAGATTTTGGAGAAATGGGGATGGCCACAGCGGCGCGGGCAAGACGCGTCGCCATCATCCTGCACGCAATGATGCGCGACAAAACTGAATTCCAGGCGATTTATAACGATTGCGGCGAACAACTCGACGTTACTTACATCAGAGCTCACATCCAGGATGTCAGAGGGAGGGCGTGAACCACGGCGTCGATTCCCTAGTCACACCCCCAAATCGGCCGATTGCGGTTTTCACCTTGCCGACACGCACCCAGCCAACTCCATCATGAACCAACGAGTTCGAAGTGCGGGTCAACACTGCGACTGAAACAACGGGCACCATGTTTGCAACACCTCGAGAAAATAGAGCTTCGGGCAAAAAACATGACGGTGCCTGATGAACGGTTTGCACGCATTCAGCAAGGAATAGTCCTGCGTCAGATTGCCTGCACCGGGGCAAATTTCGCCCGGTGCAGGCTGTGGTTCAGGCGAAACTGACGCCGTTCAATGTCATCGGCAGATCCGTCACTCGCGGGCCGTTGACCGCGATGGCATTGGCCAGCGCCGGGGCCGAAGGCGGGGTTCCAGGCTCGCCAACGCCTGTGGGCATTTCGGCGGAAGGCACGATATGCACCTCGATGGCACCGATGTCGCCGATCCGCAGCGGCTCATAGTCCGGGAAGTTGACCTGATCCACTTCGCCCTCGGTCAGGGTGATCTCATTGCGCATCACATGCCCCAGGCCATAGCCGATGCCGCCTTCCATCTGGGCCTTGACGACATCCGGATTGACCGCAAGGCCACAGTCGATAGCGCAGGTGACCTTCTCGATTTGCACACCGTCGTCCGCATTGCCGGAAATTTCCACCACCTCGGCCGCAAAGCTGCCAAAGCTCTTGTGGACGGCGATGCCCTGGCTGCGCCCCGCGGGGGCCTGGCCCCAATTGCTCTGTTCCGCAGCCAGTTTCAGCACGCCCGCCAGACGCTGTTGGTCCTTGCTGCCGCCTTCCAGCAGCGCCAGACGGAACGCCACCGGATCGCGGCCCGCAGCCCGCGCGACCTCGTCCATCATGCTCTCCATCACATAGGCCGTGTGGGTATGACCGACCGAGCGCCACCACAGTACGGAGGTCGCCTTGGCAACATCGGTGAGGCCCACATGCTGGCCGGGGATCTGATACGGCGAGTCCGCCACACCTTCGACCGAGCTGTGGTCGACGCCATTGTGAACGACCACGCTTTCAAAGGCGGTGCCCTTCATGATCGACTGCGCTGCGATGCGGTGATCCCAGCCGGCGATATTGCCATCCGAGTCCAATCCCACACGCACACGATGCGCCACGGCAGGGCGGTAATAACCGCCGGTGATGTCATCCTCGCGCGACCAGACCAACTTTACTGGCCGGGTACGGTCGGTGATGACAAAGGCCAGCGCCGCCTCGACCTGATAGTCGGCGGTTGGCGTGGCGCGACGGCCAAAGGAGCCGCCGGCAAACATCGTGTTGATGCGGATCTTCTCCATCGGCAGCTGAAAGATCTCGGACATGGCGAAATGCGGCCCGGTCGGCATCTGCGCCCCATCATGCAAGGTGATGCCGCCATCCTCATTGGCCTCGATCGTACACGTAAGCGGCTCCATCGGCGCATGTGCCAGAAGCGGGAAGTAGAAGGTCTGTTCAACCACCTTTTCTGCTCCGTCTATCAGGGCCGCGGTGGCGGCCTGATCGGCACCGTTGACGTTGTAGTCTGGGTCAGCGGTCACTGCGGCCAACAGCTGGTCGCGGATCTGGTCCGAACTCCGGCTTTCGGCGTTTGCCAAATCCCAGTCCACCGATATTGCATCCCGCGCCTGGAACGCGGCCCAGGTGTTTTCGGCATAGATCGCGACACCCGCCTGGTTGGGCAGAACGGCCGCGCGGATGTAGCCTTTGACCGCTTTGGCGTCCGCATCGTCAAACCCGTTGGCCAACCCGCCCATACGTGGGCTGCGGGCAATAACCACAACCATCTGGTTGGGCAGATGCAAGTCCATCGCGTATTTCGCTGTACCATTTGTTTTTGGCGGCGAATCCTTGCGCTTGACCGAGGCATTGCCGATCAGGCGGAATTCGCTGGGGTCCTTCAGGCGCGGCTCTGTCGGCGCTTCCATTTGTGCGGCGGCACTGACGAATTCGGCAATCGGCGCTTGCTGGCCTGCACCCTTGATGATGCCGTCCTCAATGGTCAGCGCGCTGGCGTCAGAACCCCATGCTTGGGCCGCGGCCTTGATCAGCATCTCGCGGGCGGCGGCTCCGGCCTGGCGGTACTGCATGAATGAATTGGCCATCGCGGTAGAACCGCCGGTGCCCTGAAACTGCCCGAACGCCAGGTTGGCATAGCGCGAGGGGTCAGAGGGGGCGAATTCGAACTTGATGTCCTCCATCGAAACGCCCAGCTCCTCGGCGATCAGGGTGGTGAGACCGGTGGCCGGGCCCTGACCCTTCTCAAAGTGTTTGACGATGGCGGTGACGGTACCGTCCGCATCAATTTTCACAAACGGGTTCAGCTGCGCAGGTGCAGAACCTGCGGCCAGCACGCCATCGGCGCGGGCCCCCACATAAAGGACAGCTGCGGCAGCTGCAGCGGATTTCAGAAAGCCGCGGCGGGAGGTGTTCAGGGTCATATCAGGCCTCCATCGTGTTGGATGCGTGCTGGATCGCGGCGCGAATACGCTGGTAGGTGGCGCAGCGGCAGGCATTGCCGTTCATATAGTCGTCGATCTCTGCCACGGTTGGCTTGGGGTTTTCGCTCAGCAGCCCAACAGCGGACATGATCTGGCCCGACTGGCAATAGCCGCATTGCACCACATCCAGCTCGACCCAGGCGGCCTGCACTGCCTGTGCGGCCTTGGAGTTCAGCCCTTCGATGGTGGTGATCTCGGTGCCCTCGGCGTCCTCGACATAGGTCTGGCAAGAGCGCACAGGCTCGCCATCCATATGCACGGTGCAGGCGCCGCAGGCGGCCACGCCGCAGCCGAACTTGGTACCGGTTAGTTTCAGTTCATCCCGGATCACCCACAACAGCGGGGTTCCTGGTTCGGCTTCGACCTGATGGGTCTGGCCGTTGAGTTTCAGTGTAAGTGCCATGGTTATGGGATCTCTCCTAGGCTGGATCGTTGATGTCAGGTTTGTTCAAATTCGGCAAAGGCATCGGCGTAATCGGGATGCCAGCGCGACAGCGCAGGACGGTTTTCCAGAATATCGCCCAGGGCCCAGGTCACCCGGCGCCTGTCACGCTCGGGTGTGACGCTGTTGTCCGGGCAGAGAATATAGAAATCGTCCGCCTCCATGCGACCAATCAGGTAATCGACGGCCTGTTCAGAGGTCCAGGCAGCTGCGGGTTTCTCCGGCATGTGGCGCGCGATCATACCGGTATAGGTGAAACCCGGCACAAACAGATGGGCCGAGATTGGCGCCGCGGCCTGGCGCAGGTCATAGGCCAGCATTTCGGTCAGCACCTTCACACCGGCCTTGGAGACATTGTAGCCCGGATTGCCCGGCGGCGTGGTGATCCCCTGTTTGGAGCCGGTGTTGACCACCACAGCGGGCCGCGCGGCGACGATCATGCGCGGCAGAAAGGCCTGAACGCCGTTCAGCACACCAAAGAGGTTCACCTCGATCATCGCACGCCAGGCGTCCGGTTCGTCCCAACTGCCAGAGCGGCGGCCTATTCCTGCATTGTTCATCAGCACGGCGACGTTGCCGGCGTCAAAAGCAGCATCAGCCAATGCCTGTACCGATACTGCATCGCTGACGTCCGTAGGCACCGCCAGAACCGGCACGCCAGGCTGGGCGATCCTGCGCAGCTTCTCTGCTGCCTGCTCCAATGCTTCGCCCGCCAGGTCAGCCAGAACAATCCCCAACCCACCCTGGGCAAATCGTTCGGCGGCGGCATAGCCCACACCACGGGCGCCGCCAGTGACGACCGCCAATCCGCCCGCTGCAAGTGCTTGTGTGTACATGGCTTTTCCTCCCGATTTCAAAATGTGAACAGGGCGTCTTACAGCCCCATGCCCGCCTTGATGCCGCCAATGAACGTCTCGTCATCCTGCGCCTTGCGGGCGCTCAGCAGCGTCTCGGCATCTGCTCCGGCACGGTAGCGCAGTTGGGATGTGCCGTCCGTGACGGCGGTCTGGATCACCTCTGCCACCAGCTCCGGCTCAGAGGCCTGCGCGCCAAAGCTGCCCATGGCGGCCTGCATTCCTGCGACCACGGGCAGGTAGTCGGGCATGCTTTCATCCACGACAAAGTCAAAGGACCGGCCGCCGAAATCGGTGTTGATCATGCCCGGCTCGACAATCTTGACCTTCACGCCGCAGGCTTCGAGCTCATAGTGGAGCGCTTCGGACAAACCTTCGACAGCAAACTTGGTGCCATGATATAGCGTGCCGAGCGGAAAGGTCATCTGCCCGCCGATCGAAGAGATATTGACGATAGTTCCTGATTTCTGCGCCCGCATGTGCGGAAGCACCGCTTTGGTCACCGCCAACAGGCCGATCACATTGGTATCGAACTGACGCTCGATCCGCTCCATCGGGAACGCTTCCAGCGGGCCATAGGCACCGTAGCCCGCGTTGTTCAGCAGCACGTCAATTTGGCCATAGGTGCTGATCGCCTGGTCCACTGCGTATGCAATGGTCTCGGGCTTGGTCACATCCAGCGCGGCAACCAGAACATTTGCCCGGTCCGCCAGATCCCCGGCATCCGCAGGGTTGCGCATCGTGGCAACGACGTTCCAACCATTATCGGCAAACAGACGGGCGGTGGCCATGCCGATCCCTGAAGACGCTCCGGTGATGAGAATGGTCTGCGGCATTTCCTGGCTCCCAATTATCCCTTGCAATCAAGGTAGAGCACAGGCCGCCGTTCCCCTTGCCTGATCCTCCGGATGATCTGCCTGATCCTCCGGGAAGCCGGAATTTGCGGTTCTTTGCCCGCCTTTTCCTGCCTATAGTCGGACACAAGAGGAGGAGCGCCGATGGTACCGCAGGACCTGATTTCAGATGTTGCCGCTTATGTCCGGGAGCAAGACGCGCTGGAGACCGGCTGTGAAACTGGTGTGGGCGGGCTGTTTGCCTTTTGCAGCGAGAAGCCGACCGAATTTCAGGCGATGATCTATGAGCCGATCATGTGCCTTGTTCTGCAGGGCGCCAAGGAAGCGCACCTGGAGGACCGCACCGTCCGCTATGGCGCGGGCAAATCGCTGATCGTCAGCCACGCCCTGCCGGTAATGGCCGGCGTGATGGATGCATCGCCGGACAAACCCTATGTCTCGCTGGCGCTACAGTTGGATCTGGCAACCGTACGGAGCCTCTATGACGAGATCGGCACTCTGACAGGCCCTGATCACGGTTCTCATTCGATGAGCGTTGCCGACGGCGATGCCGCCTTGTTCGACGCGGTCGGACGGCTGTTCAGGCTCGCGCATGACCCGATGGAAGTTCAGGCGCTGGCGCCCTTGGTGCTGAAAGAGATCCATTTCCGCCTGCTGCGCGCCCAACATGGCGGAATGCTTCGCCAGCTCCTGCTGCACGAAAGTCCGGCAAGCCGGATTGCCAAGGCGATTGCCATGATCCGCGAACAGTACAAGTCCCCCCTGCCCGTGACAGATCTGGCTGCGGAAGCAGGCATGAGCCAGTCCACGTTTCACGAGCATTTCAAGGCGCTGACCTCCACCACGCCGCTGCAATATCAAAAGGAGCTGCGGCTGATGGAGGCGCGGCGCCTGCTGTTGGGAGGCGGCAAATCGGTGGCCTCGGCGGCCTATGAGGTCGGTTATGAAAGCCCGACCCAATTCAGCCGGGAATACGTGCGGAAATTCGGGGTTCCGCCTCGGCACGAGAAAGTGCCGTCTGCGGCGGCCGCCAGCTAGACCTGTCTGAAAGGTCCGCATGAATTCCATGAAAATGACATTGGCTTCGTCCAAATCTCGACCGCCGGAATTCTCAGACTAGAATTGCTGGCGTCAACTCGAATGATTGGGTTGGGCAAGCCGTACAGCGGCGACGCGAACTGTGACAAATGGCACGACTCGGTCGTCGGTGCCGGTCAGGGCCAAGCAGATTTGGCAGCTAGCTGCGCCGTGGAGCCCGGCAGTTCGCTGCAGTCCCATACCGAACACACGCACTTGGTAAAAGCGGCCAGTCAGCCGGGCAAGCTTCAATTGAATTGTCTCAGAGAAGCAATGCGCCCACGGTAAATTCATTAACAACATTTATGCGTGACTGAAGTTCGGATTTTACCGATCTTGGAGCAGATACCTGTTTTCGACACACTGATATCCACAGTGGTCCTATGAGGTTATTCTGAAAGTCTCTGCATTCAAATCAGTGGTGATTATTTTGAGGCTTAGTGAATTGGGACACATTTGAGCCCTGTATATAGAGATGGCATTCACCCTTGATTTGACGTGAAATTGCCAGTGCTTGAAAGCGTTCTACATCATGTTAGACTGCGCAGTGTCTATTTAACGTCATTTATTGCAATCGCGGCATGGAGGAATATCTATGAGTGTCTCAAAGTTATTAACACCCCATCTTTGGGGTCCGGCCGCCGTCATTTCCCTATCACTTTGTGGCGGCAACAGTGTTCTGGCTCAGGTGCAGGATGTCACTCCAGACAAAGAAGGCGTGGCCGCAAATTTTCAGACCGATAATTTTTCACCATATGCCGGACGGAACTTCCCGACAAAGGTCTTGTGGGGCGACACGCATTTGCACACAGCAGTATCGGTCGACGCAGGCACCATGACACGCATGAGCCAAGATGAAGCATTTCGATTTGCGCGTGGCGAAGAGGTCACAACCACACACGGGCTGAGAGCGAAACTCGGCCGTCCTCTGGATTGGTTGGTTATCGCAGATCACTCAGAAATGTATGGGCTCATGCCGCAACTTCTCGCTGGTGACCCTGATCTGCTGTCTCAACCTCAAGCCAAGGCGTGGTACGATGAATTGATCACCAATGATCCAGACAGGGTTTTTGCGACCGCGATGGAAATTGTTGCATCTCTGTCCCAACCCTCGCCTCCTTTCGAAGGTCAAAAGGCGGTCAAAAATGCGTGGAGAGAATACACCGCCCTAGCAGATCAATATAACGAACCAGGCGTCTTTTCAGCCCTCATCGGGTATGAATGGACGTCGCAGGGGGGCGACAATATCCACCGGAACGTGATTTTCCGCGATGACGCGGCCATGGCCAATGCAATTGTTCCATACTCGCAATTCGACAGTCAAAATCCCGAAGACCTCTGGGCTCATTTGGCCGATTATGAAGATCGCACTGGCGGCGATGTTCTCGCCATTCCTCACAACGGCAATCTCAGCAATGGCCGTTTGTTTAGCGTTTCGAACTTTGATGGCACGCCTCTGACGGAAGAGCTTGCGGCGCTTCGTGCGCGATTTGAACCCGTGATAGAAACCACACAGATCAAAGGCGATAGCGAGGCCCATCCGTTTCTTTCACCAGATGACGAGTTTGCGGATTTTGATACCTGGGACAGGTCAAATCTGAATGGCACGCAAGCCAAAACACCGGATATGCTTCAATACGAATACTCTCGTGAGGCCTACAAGACTGGGCTGATGCTCGAGAAAACTCTGGGTATTAATCCATTTAAGGTTGGCCAGATTGGGTCAACAGATGCGCACACCGGAATGGCGGCCGTGGAAGAAGAAAACTTCTTTGGCAAACACTCGGGCGTGGAGCCTGAACCACATCGGTGGGAGCATGTCGTCATCGAAGCACCTGACCCGGAATTCACGATTTACGGGTGGCAGCAGGCTTCGGGTGGATATGCAGGTGTCTGGGCGACAGAGAACACACGGGAAGCCATCTTTGACGCCCTGGAGCGGAGAGAAGTATACGGCACGACTGGATCTCGTATAATGTTGCGGTTCTTCGGGGGGTGGGACTTCAAGAATGAAGATGCCAAATCCCGCCTTCCCGCCGACATTGGATATGCCAAGGGTGTGCCAATGGGTGCAGACCTCCCGAAACGAGAGGATGCCAGTGCGCCAAACTTTCTGATTGCAGCGTTGAAAGATCCCTTCAGCGGAAATTTGGATCGCGTGCAGGTCGTAAAGGGTTGGTTGAATGACGATGGGACACGTGGCGAACACGTTTTTGACGTCGCGTGGAGCGGAGATAGGACGCCCGGTGCTGACGGTAAGCTGCCTTCCGTGGGCAATACGGTCGATATCGAAAATGCGACTTGGACCAACACCATCGGGTCACCGGAATTGATCACATACTGGCAGGACCCGAAATTTGACCCAAACCAGCGTGCGTTTTACTATGTCCGGGTGATTGAAATTCCCACTCCTAGGTGGACGGCCTACGAAGCCAAGCGTTTTAATGTCCAGATGACCAGCGATGTGCCGATGACCACGACAGAGCGAGCGTATTCGTCTCCGATTTGGTACACTCCTGAAGGCTAGACGCCATTTGCTGCTGATTTTCAGCGCTTTGGGCCATTTTTCGCGCCGTGTTTATACGTGACAAGAGGTTTGCCCGTCAAAGTACACCGTTGGGTAACAGAGGGGACAAATGTCTCCTCACAATATTCAGTTTAAGCGGCTTTGTCCCGCGATGCAGTCGTACGGCGCAGGAGAGCGCCGCACACTGCGTGAATGTCTGATTTGAGACAGCAGGCCGGTTGGATTGCAATCGCCTCGAACGGCAGCTGTGGGCCGTGCAAGATTGGAGATCCTCATCTGGCACGCTAACCTGGAAACTCAATCTCCAGTTTTGACGTTTGGGCAACACTTTGGCAGGTGAGGACGTCCCCTTGTGCAATGTCCGTTTCGGTAAGAGCCATTTGCGTATGCATGCGAATGTTGCCCTTTGTCAGCCGCGCCTTACAGGCACCGCAAACCCCGGACTGGCAGCTGTAAGGAGGCTTTAGCCCAGCAGCGAGCGCCGCCTCCAGCAAAGTTTGATCTGCGGGCACAGCAATGTTGTGGCGACGGCCCTTCAGGGTGACCAAAGCTGTGGCCGCAATGCCAGTGATATTAGTCCCGGCAAGAATTCCACCGCCCCCGAAACTCTCCAGATGAATGCGGCTTGCAGGCACATCCAGCGCCATCAACGCGTCGCGCACATTTTTGTTCATCTCACCCGGGCCGCAGATCCAATATCTTACGTCCTGCGCGACCGGCGGGGTTTCCGCAAAGGCTGCACTGATGGCCTTTGTTGTGATGTGGCCACTGCGCCAGGGGGAAAACCAGCTCCAAATCGACGGGGACGAGAGCATGTGACGTAGGGTGAACCGACCCGAGTGGTCGTTGGCGAGCGCGTCCAGTTCCTCGCAAAACAGGATACCGTCCGCGGTTCTATTGCCATAAATCAGATGCGCCACGGAATGCGGTTCATGCGCCAGAAGCTCTTTGATCATAGCAAACAGAGGCGTAATACCGCTGCCGGCAGCAAAGAAATAGTGGGTGCGGCGCGCCATCGGATCGGCTTGGAGCATAAACTGGCCCAATGGCGGCATCGCCTCCAACGTGTGGCCAACCTTGAGGCTGTCTGCGATATGGTTCGAAACCACACCGTTTTGGACCCGCTTGACCGTGATGCGCAAAGGAGCGCCGGGCGGATTGGAGATTGTGTAACACCGGCGGTGCTCTTTGCCGTCGATCACAAAGCGCAAAGGCAAATGCTGCCCTGCCTGCCAGCTGAAGGTTTCGCCCAGCTCAGGCGGCACGACACATGTAACGCTGGTGGCTTGGCCGCCGATCTCCCGGTGGATATCTGAAATGGTAAGGGGATGAAAATCGCTATTCATTTCGGCCTCAGCGGTAGTCATAGGTGGAAGACAGCGACCGTATCACGGACTGCCCAGCATGAGTGACGATGTCAAAGCGGTCGGTCTGGGTCATCACCCCTTGGTAAGTGCCCCAGACATAATTGACTTGTGTCTGGGCCGTTATGACACGTGTGCTGCCTTCGGCAGAAACTGTCAGCGTCGCCTCTGAGCGACCGGTTTCCTCATAGCCTTGCATGGCTTCCATGAACTTTGGATCCGCGGTCCAATCTGGCAGCGACTCCCATTCGGACACTGCGTAGCTGAATTCCCAGTCCGGCGCGCCCGCTCCCATCTGAACGACAATGCTGTGGGTGGCCTCGGGGTGCCAATCCTGCCAGTTTGCGGCAGACTCCCAGGTTGCTGAATAATGGCGTTTGACCAAGTCTTCGGGTGCGTCCCTGGGGGCTGCAATGGCCAGCCCGGCCGCAAGGAGAGTTCCAATAGCAGTAGCGGTGACGCGTTTCATTCAGCGGCCTCCATCTGATTGATACGTATAGTGATTTCGGACAGGCGCGAAAGCGTTTGCAGGGTCATCGGAAGGATCAGAGCGCTTTCAACAAAGTCCCAGCTGTAGGTGACGATGGAAAACACGCCGCCAGCGGTGACGCCCAGCGACTGGGTTGCAAACCAAAGGTTGAACATCTCCATGCCGAGCAGAGCTGTCAAAATTGTTCCGTAGATCAGGCCTTCGGTGTCCGAGATGCGGATTTCCGATTTGCGCAAAGAAAGAAGATGCGCGCCCAGCTTCGGGCCAGACCGGGTTTCCAGCACGCCAACCTGCTGCTCTGCCCGGGCGTTGAGAGTTGCATTCAGGCGGAAGAAACTATTGTGCGCCAGTGCGTAAGTCAGCATGGTTGCTGTCAACGCCGCCATCGCAGCCAATGCCAGCCCTGGATGGAATCCTGCCAGAATGACAAGCGCGGCAAGGACGCGGACAACTGCCGTCATGCTTTCAGGAGCGTCGGATTCCAGGAAATTCACCAGCTCGCGCCCCATGCCAAGCCGCGCGTTGAGCCGCGAGACAGGTATGTCTTCCGATCTCTTTGCAAGCTCTTTGCCCAGTTCGACCCGTATCAGGCCGTAGGCACGGGTATCATACACCCGGCGCAGAGTGCCAAGGAGGACCAGCGCGGCCAACACCGCACCAAGCAAGATGAAGGCTTCGAAATTTGCGGCCAGCAACCCGTCGATGGCCATCCCGATCAACAAAGGGATCAACGCGAACATCACCACCTCGGCCAGGGTCAACCCCCAGGTGACACTGATCTGCGGCCAGAAGGCACCCAGCAGTCCGCGCAGGGTGAGCGGCCTGCCTGCCAGCCGTCCGGCCGGGCGTCTTGCCGAGGGTCTCATGCGGTCTGCGCCTCTTGCGCCGCTATGAAATCCAGAACCGCTTGCTGGTGCCGGATGATCGGGCTTTCGCCGACGGCCGCCGGGCCAACCTCAAAATAGGGGCTGTGCAGGGATTTCTGCTGCTGCTCGCACGCATAGATGTCTTCGGCCGTAAAATCGCCCGACGCCATTGGGTCATCTTCGTCCTTTTCACCCTCCCCTGTGTATTTCGCGCCGCCAAAGTCTTTCCAGAACCTGTGACTGCTCCAGGCCTGTTTGCTGAATTCCCACTCGGAAACATTGGCGAGTTTGGTGCGGTTTTCGACCCGTGTCAGCTCCGGGCCCAATGGCGTGATAATGAACAGGTTCCAGCTGTCCTCGCTCGCGCCGATTCCGATGCCGGGAAACAGCATTGGAACCCAGGTGCCGCGATGCGGTTCAGGGATCACCCGCGGGGTGGGCAGGTTTTTTTCCAGGTCCTGGCCATAGGCCTCGCTGGGTGGCTCCCAGAAATGGTAATGCGGCCCTTCCCAACCGTATTCAGCCTGAGAATGATCGTACATATGCAGCGTGTTCGCGTGCAGGTGACTGAGGTGATAAACGTCGATGTAATTTTCAACGACGATCTTCCAGTTGGCTTTGATCTCGTAGGAATTGCGCGCCTCGGTATATTCTGCCAGCTCCTCGGGCTTATGCGGACCCAGATACGGGTCCACGTCGCCGAACCATTGCGCCAGGCTTGGGGCCTGCGGGTCCGGATGTACAAACAGCATACCGCGCCAGACGTCGACACTTGCCGGCTTCAAACCCAGGCAGCTCTTGTCGATGCCGTTCGGATATTCGCGCGTCTCGTCGGGAACCGAGATCAGATTGCCTTCCAGATCATAGGTCCAGTCATGATAGGGGCAGGTCAACGCCTTTTGCGATTTACCCACAGCTCGGATCAGCTGGGTTCCGCGGTGGCGGCAGATGTTGTGAAAGGCGCGCAGACGCCGGTCGCGGCCCATCACGATGAAGAGGTTGTTCAGGCCGGCCTGAACCGAGATATACTGACCCGGCTCCGGCACATCCTCTGCAAGCCCTGCAAAGCGCCAGCTGCGGGAAAAGATCAGAGCTTGTTCATGGTCAAACCATTCCTGCGACGTGTAGGTGGATACGGGGAGGTTGTGATACATGCGTGTCATTGTGCTGCCTCAGACCAGCCAGGGGGCGTATTGCGGGAACAGGCTGGCAGCGATCATCATGACCCCGGCCAAGGCCCACAGGATTACCACTGCCCAGAACAGCAGTGGATCTTTGCTGCGGTTGACTTGAAAAACGAAATGCGTTTGGCCGCCTAATACAGCAGGCACCAGCCACCACAGGAACAACAGCCCCCAAATCCAATAGATCCCAAGAACTGCGGCAACTCCGAGGATTGGAAAGGCAATGTAGTTCAAAACCCTTTGACGGTTCATGCGGGGCCCTCCAATGTGCGCGCCAGAAGCAGGGCCGCCTGTTTCAGGTCCTGATGCCATTCTGCGGGAGGCGAAAGCGGTGAAAGGGAATCAAGTGTCACGAAACTTGACGAGATACCCTGCGCCACGGCCCGGACCCTTGCAGGGTCTGCCTTGGGCACAATCCGGTTCAACGTGTCGCTGAGCACCTTGAGAAAGCGGTCGAGACTGTCCAGCAGGTCTGCCCGCATCTCCGGATTTTCTGCCGCAGAGACTGATAATCCCTGCCACGCGAGCAGCAGCCTGGGGTCGGACTCTGCATCCTCAGAAAACAAGATCCCAACCATGTCTTCCGCGTTTTGTGCTTCGGCCAACGCACTGGCCAACCTGCCCGTCAGCCCGTTGAAAGTCTCAACGACATGTTCGTTCAGCGCAGCAATCATTTGATCACGATTGCCCAAATAGTGACGCAGAAGCGGGCGCTTAACTCCGGCTTCTGCTGCGATCCGTTCTTGTGTTGCCCCTTCGAGCCCAAAACGGGCAACACACGTCAGGTAAGCGTCGAGGATTTCCTCGGAGCGCTGGTCTTTCAAACTGGGGCGAGGCATGGCAGCTCCATTAATTGTCATATTTGACAAATAATGGAGTCGGATAAATTGTCAATATTGAAAATAAAATTAAGTACAGGCCTTGCATCCCAATTTGATGCTGCAAGGACTGACGACTCCGTCACGCGCGGCTGTCAAACCTAACCTTGAAATGCGGCATGATGAACCGAGCGCCGCCATGGCAGCCTGCATCACAGCATCGAAATAGTCTGCTGGAGATCAGCTGTGGCCCGGTTGCGCCCAGTTGTGCGGCTTCGTTCCAGAGTTTTGCAAAGGCCACCAACCTGCCCACAGCAGCCATTGATGGCCAGAACACATCCAGAGCTAGTGCCGATGCGGTTGGTTTAGCCCCGAAGCGGACATCACTTTCACTTGTGGGTTGTTACCGCACCGCGGGATAAAGTGGCCAATCAGCATTGTTTCTTTAACATCCGATCTTGGAACGTCTTGCGTGGTTCCGGGTGCCCACCCTCTGTTCTCAACTGTTCCCGGAACATTTTAAAATCCACTTCCAAAATGCGGCCAGTTTTGGATTATTTCGCAAACTCCTACGCGTCACAAGGTAATAGGATTCTGGAGCGTCAATCGCGAAGGCATCGAATGCAACGAGATCCCCGGCTTCAAGTTCACGACGGATCATTGCGCTATGTCCGATTGCGACACCCATACCTGATTTCACCGATTGGATCAGGCCGTTATATAAGGCAAAGCTCAGTTCAGGTGCCTGCAGGTTGCCTGGGTGGCCCATCGCCCTTGCCCAAACAGACCAGTCGTCAGGCCAAAACGTATCCTGAAGGCGTGTCTGACTTAGAATGTCGCGCAAAGTCAGAGTGTCGGGCATTGCCGCTCTGAGTGTCGGGCTACAGACCGGGACCAGTTTCTCTCCAAAAAGACGCTCACTGTGAAAACCTTCCGGCGGTCGCTCAACATAGACGATCATCGCATCAATGTCGGGCCCAAAGCTGAAGCCTCTCCCGTCAGTTGAGATCCCATCATGGAAATCGAACCGGAACCGGATATCTGGATGCCCGTTCTGAAAATCAGACAGATACGGCGTTAGCCATTTTTCCATGAACACCGGAAGGGTAGAAATCACGATCGGACGCGCTTCAACGTGCGTGCGAAGGTCTCGCGTTGCAGTGGCAAGGTCATCCATAAGCGGTGCAAAGCGCTCCAGGCAGACGCGCCCTGTATCGGTCAGGGTCACGCCGTTCGAATGCCGCAGAAATAGCGCGGTGCCAAGGTGGTTCTCCAACGTCTTCACATGACGGCTGATTGCCCCGGGCGAGACATTAAGCTCCTGTCCGGCCAGCAGAAAACTTTCGTGCCTTGCGGCGACGGCAAAGGCGCGCAAGGCGTTCAGGGGCAACAGAGGGTCGGTCATGGGTCAATTCCGGTTGGGTGCCAGACCTTAGCATGACTCACATTTTGTGAGCCAGGCCTGAGTTTTCTTGCTTTGCCACCTCTCTCGCTGCCCGCCTAAACACGACAAACACAAAAATGGATCCGTCATGCAGAACATTTACACCTTTGGCGGTCAGCCCGCCCGGCGCAACTGGACCGTGGCAGATTTACGCGCTGTCAAAGGCAAACAAGTGCTGACCGAAGTATCGGCCTATACCCCCGCCGAAGCAGCGGCGGCCGAAGCGGCGGGCATTGATGTCATCGCCACGGATTGCCCGCTGACCGCCGACGTGCGCAAAGGCGCATCCGAGACCTTTGTCTGTGCTGCTCCCGGCCTGACCAACTACCGAAGCGACGAGGCGGTGATAGAGGCCGCGTTCGAGGCGCTGCATGACGGGGCGGATTCGGTTTATTGCCTGCATTCTCTGGCGCTGATTGAGAAACTGGCTGGGTACAATATGCCGGTCATGGGGCATCTGGGTCTGGTGCCGCGCCACAGCACCTGGATCGGTGGCCTGCGCGCCTACGGAAAGACGGCGGAGGAGGCGATGGAGCTGTATCGCGGCCTTAGGCAGCTGGAAGACGCGGGTGCCTTTGCAGTGGAAATCGAATGTGTCCCGACCGAAGTTTTGGCAGCGCTCAGCCCACGTACAAGCCTGATCACTTTCTCGATCGGTGCAGGGTCGGGTGGCGATGTGCAATATTTGTTCATGGAAGATATCTGTGGCGAAAACGAAACCCAGCCGCGCCACGCCAAAACCTATACCAACCTGCGTGCAATGCGCGCCGAAATCGAAGCCGAACGCATTCGTGCCCTCCAAGCATGGAAGGCGGATGTGACGGCAGGAGCATACCCTTCTCCAGAAACCTCCATTTCCATGCCCGCCGAGGAGCTGGACAAATTTCACAACGCGTTGGAACAGCAAGGCTGAGGCCAGCAAGTATCGCAAGGATATTTCATATGACCGACTCTCCTCAACCAGAGCGCCCGATCAGCAAGGCATGGAACTGGCACCCGGATCTGCCGTTGCAGAACTCTCCCCTGTTTTCATGGCCACCCCGGCCAGCGAATATCGCAGGTTGGTTCGCGCGCTCCTGGCTGAAACTGTCAATGACAGTGATCATCCTGGCAGTCTCGGTGGCGGTCTGGGCCTGGCTGCAACCGTCGCTGGAGCGGTTTCAAAGCTTCGAGTTCGGATGGATCGCGCAAATCGTGCTGCGCAATGCTGTTCTTTTGACGGTGCTGGCTGGCGGGGCGCATTTCTACCTACATCGGATCAAGGCGCAAGGCGACAACCACAAATTCATGCGCCGCGAGTTTGCCAAAAAGAACCGTGCCTTTACCCTGAATGATCAGGTTTGGGACAACGTATTCTGGAGCCTTGTCAGCGGTGTCCCAAGCTGGAGCGCCTACGAGGTGCTCTATATGTGGGCGATGGCCAACGGCTATATTCCGGCCTTGCCCGCCACATTCACCTTTGCCTGGTTCTTGGTCCTGCTGCTTCTGACCCCGCTGTGGCTGTCGTTTCATTTCTACTGGGTTCACCGGCTGTTGCACTGGCCGCCGCTGTATCGCAAGGTACATTCGCTGCATCACCGCAATATCCATACCGGCCCGTGGTCAGGGATGACGATGCACCCGGTCGAGCATATGGGCTATTTTAGTTCGATCCTGATCCACCTGATCATTCCCAGCCACCCGGTGATCATGTATTTCCACATGTACTTGCAGGCGCTCAACCCGGTTGCATCTCATTCCGGCTTTGACGATCTTCTTGTGAAAAACAAATCCCTGCTGTCTCTGGGCGAGTTCTTTCACCAGTTGCACCACCGGTACTACGAATGCAACTACGGCACGGCGGATGTTCCTTGGGACAAGTGGTTCGGCTCGTTCCATGATGGGTCGGAGGCGGCGACCGATGAGGCGCGAGCGCGGGCTAAAAAGATGAAGGGTTGATCACCAATGCGCTTCATCCGCATTGCCGCCGTTCGTGAGGCTTGCAGCATTGGTTAGAAGGGGTTCCCTACTGCCGTTCGCTGCACCAGGTGCGGACGGCTGCAGGCAGCCCAAAACGGATATTACTGTCCCTTGTGGGTTGCCACCGCACCGCTGAAAAAGCCGATAATTGCGTGAAGTAAGCGAAAGTCCGGATACAGAAACCTGTTCGGCTACATCTCACCGATTCCAGCTACATCTCAGTTGGAGACTACAGCATCGGCTCGGACTTAGGTTCTCCACCAGTAACTGCTCAAACGAAAGGGCCAAACTGATGAACAACCTATCAACCATTATCGCTGCTGGAGGAATTCTAATGACCACCACAATCGCTTTCGCGGGTGAAACCAAATCCATTCGCTATTCCGCCGACAACATGATCGCATCACTCGAAGACAATGATCCATCCAAACACACAGACCTGATCATTGAAGATGGCCGGCTCAAGGTTGTCGGCGATGGCGATGGCATCGGATGGTTTTCCGATAGCCAGGGACCACTTCTTTACAAAGACGTGACTGGCGATTTCATGATCGAAACCGAAGTCTCGATGCATCGCAAGGATGGCGAAGCGGGGCTGCCTGAGGGCAATTTTTCGTCGGCGGGTTTGCTGGTGCGCGCCCCGGGCGGTACTCAGGGCAATGAAAACTGGCTTATGTTCAACATCGGTTTTCAGAACCGTTTTTACGGGCGTGAGCTGAAGGTCACGCGGCCAATGGATATCCCTAAGGAAGAGAACCCACTTTACGATCTCGGGATGCACTCCCTCTCCACGCTCTACCTGCTTCCCGAAGAAAACACCGAGCCGATGAAACTGCGCGTTGCCCGGATCGGCGATGAGCTTCGCAGCTATTATTTCAACAATGACCAATGGCATGAACAAAAGCCGCAACAAGGGATGGAAGTATTCGGCAACGGGATCAACGAACCTGTCAGCGAGTTTGGCAACGGTCACTTCCGCCCCAACGGGATGAACCTTCCTGAAACCGTACAGGCCGGTATCATGGTCAACGCGGGCATCGACGGAGCCAGCTTCGCACCAAAGCGGGATGGCTATGCTCTGTTCTCTTATGTTGAGATCGCCCCGATTTCGAACTTTGACGAAGCGTTGAACTAAGATACGCAACAAGTGATAGTGTAGAGCCGAATGACAAATCACACCGAAATCCAGCATGTCGCCACAATCTCGGAATTGCATCGCAATCTGGAACTCGCAAAGCCGCTGCATCCACTTGTCAGCCTGATCAGACTGGATGCCCTGGACTTTGGCGACTACCAGGACCTGGTACGATTTTCATATGGTTTCTACACGGTCTCGCTGAAACGCGGGCTTCGAAACAAGGTGCACTACGGGCACCACAGCTACGACTTTGACGAGGGCGTTCTTGCTCTCGTCAAACCGCATCAAGTTATGGCGATGCAGGCTCATCCTGATGACAATATAACCGGTTGGATGCTCGTTTTTCATCCTGACTTTTTGTCGGGATACCCGCTATCGGAAAAAATCGGCAAGTACGGGTTCTTTTCATATGAGGTGGATGAAGCACTGCACTTGTCTGATCGTGAAGAACAATTGCTGCTGACCCTAATGCAGCAACTCCATGACGAATATTCTGATCGGATCGACACGTTTAGTCAGGATGTCATGATTTCCCAACTCGACCTACTGCTCAGTCATGTCAACCGCTTCTATAATCGACAGTTCCTGACCCGCACAAAGAGCAATGCGGATGTTCTCTCGCAGCTTGATGCCTTCTTGGATGAGTACTTTGACGGCGGCAAAGCATATTCAGAAGGCTTCCCAGCGGTCAGTCGTTTGGCGAAAAACCTGTCCGTCTCGCCAAGCTATCTTAATGATATGCTCACGTCGCTCACTGGTTCATCTGCTCGCGATTACATCCAGAGATCGGTTGTACAGAAGGCGAAACTTAGCCTGTCTCTGACAACCAAGTCCGTCAGTGAAATCGGATATGAGCTGGGTTTCCAGCATTCACAATCATTCAACAAGTTTTTCAAGAAACAAACCAACTTGTCTCCGGGCGAATATCGGAAATCAATCAATTAGACTTGGGGTTTCGATCGGCTGTGCGGCATCTGCTTTTTTCCATACCCGAAAAACTGCCAGTCATACACTGTACAGCATTACGCGCTTTTGGGCTCCCACCTGCCGGTCGCCACACCAGGTGTGGACGGCTGCAAGCAACCCGAAGTAGGCATTGGCCAAACACGGGTGACGCCCCGATCAAGAGCGAACTTTAAAACTGTTGTTTACATCGCATGCACTGTTACAGTCCTGTCGCGGGACACCCTTTGGCCCAAGCTGGCGATCCGGCTTTGCAAAACTCGCTTTCTGTCCACAGAAACCATTAACGGTCGGAACGGCATCTACGGCTTGGGTCGATGCGGCTGGTTCCGGCTCGGAACGTCTGCTGACAATCCAAAGCCGTCGTTTACGCCATATCCGGTTCCGTCATATCGGACCTTCTCAGAACCAGAAGGAAAAGCCCGGTTTGCAGGGCAAACCGATTGTGAGCCTTGGTGCATTCAATGTCTCAACCGAGACAGGTTTATTCAAGTCAGCGCGTAGAACCCCAAAACGCTTACCGACGAACCGTTGCGCACCGGGATGTCGATGGAAAACGGTCCACGGCATCCTTCGGCGGTTCAATTCAGGTCTTCGAGCAGTGCTTTGGCTCTAAGCAGATCAGGCGTATCAAAGCCTTCGCTAAACCAGTCATAGATTTCCTGAAGAAGCTCTCTGGCTTGGGTCCTTCGACCCTGGCTTTTCCACAGAAGGCACAGGCTGACCGAAGCGCGCAGCTCCCATGATTTGGCTCTCTGGCTACGCGCAATCTGGAGGGCCTTTTGAAAACACATTTCTGCCTGGTCAGGATCTGAGCTGCCAAGCAACAGCTCACCCTTGATGCGGCTTAGCTCGGCATCCCACAAACGCTCACCGTCCGCTCCACCTTTGTCGGCAATGATCTGAGCTTCATCCAACGCAGCCAACCCCTGTGCCGTTTGTCCCGCTTTGCAATGCGCCTTGGCAAGCAGGGCCAGATAGAATGGCACAAACAATTCAGCCCCGGTGTTCCGCCAGCCGGTCAAGCCGTCCTGCAACAACGCAATACCGTCGTCCATCGAGCCTTCCGTGAGAAGCGAGCCCCGCACCACGGTTGCCATCGTCAGGAACAAACCAAACCCTTGTTCGGCGGCCTCCCTCGCAGCTTTGTCCGCGATCTCCCCGGCCAGAGCGGCCTCTCGGCGGAAGCGATGGAATATGGCGGTAAAGCCCGCAATATAAACATCCGTCAGCGGATGAGATATTTCCCGGGCCAGAACCGCCGTTTCGCGGCTCAAACTCAGAGCCTGATCGGGATAGCCAAGAAACCAGAGTGCCCAAGCCGTCCATTGCCGGGTGACCACACCGAGGTCCTGACCATACACATACGCCAGTGAACGATGTTGCTCGGGGTCGTAAAGCGTCAGTCCCTGCTGCAGAAGCTCAAGCGCCTCCGTGAATCTGGCCTGCAATACCAGTGCCGATCCCAACACCCGATGAGCAACCAGACGTTGCGTCTGGTCCCCTTCGCTTTGGGCCAGATGGAAAACCTGTTCTGGCAATTCTGGCCTAGCTCCGGGCGACCGCACTGAATAACAGTAGTTAACCCCCCAGAGAGCAGAAAACCGTTTTGACGTCTCACCCACCTGCTCGCTCAGCTCAAGGGCCCGACTGAATGTCCTCTCCACCTCCGGAGCAGCAAATCCTTTGGTCAACATGAGCGGCGTACCAAGCGCCATCTGAAGGTCGAGTTCTTGCAAGTTACGCTTTTCGGTATTTGCAAGCTCTCCCAGCAAGGCGATGCCCTCGGTTAGGTGGCTGATCGCTTCTACATTGGCAGAGCGTTCAATCGCTCTCCGGCCAGCCTTGTGCCAGTGAAAGACGGCCGTCTCGGTCAATCCGGCTTTGGCGTAGTGGTGGGCCAGGATTTCAGGCTCGACATCAACGGTTCTCGGAAAACGATCTTCGAGCACCGTGCCTATCCGATGGTGCAACTCCCGGCGGCTGCTTTTTAGCAACGACTCGTATGCGGCGTCCTGAATCAATGCATGCTTGAACGTGTAAATGGCATTGGGGTATGCGCCACGAACAACGATGAGCTGGGATTCGGTGAGCGCATCAAGCTGATCCCTCAGGATTGCTTTGTCGACTTTTGACGCAATTTCCACGAGCCGATAGCCGAACTCGCGCCCTATCACCGCGCCGATTTGCGCAATCTTCTTTGCTGGACCCAACCGGTCGAGGCGTGCCAACAAAAGGGCCTGGATTGTCGCAGGAATTGCTTTTGTAGTTCCGCCCTCTACGAGCGCGCGCGTCAACTCCTCGATAAACAGCGGAACACCATCGGCCATCGCGGCGACTTCATCTAGCGTTCTTGCGTCCAGTTCGGTGTTTGCCGCAATGTTTCGAACAAGCGTGATGCTCTCCTTTTGAGCAAGGCGGCTTAGCGTCATCAGCGTTACGCACGATTGACCGACCCAAGGTGCCTGAAACTCGGGACGAAAGGTCAGGATCATCAAAACAGCTTTGTCCTGAGTGCGCGCGACGATCAGATCCAAAAGTTCCCGAGTCGTCGGATCAACCCAGTGCAAGTCTTCAAAGACCATCAGCACCGGCTGTACCTCAGAAAGCGCCAAAAGCTGGTCCCTCAGGGCCTCTAGCGTTCGCTTTTTTCGGGCTTGCGGCGTCAGGTTGTGGGGCGCATAGCGACCTTCGTGCGGGATGGACAAAAGATCCGCAAATAGCCCGGCAACAGAGTCCACATTTTTTGTAGTCCGTCTAAGCAGGGTCTCCAGTTTGTCCAGCTTGCGTGATGCGGGATCGTCCGCATCGATGGCGGCAGCATGGGTAAGCTGTGCAATTACAGGGTAGAGCGCACTGTTTGTGTGGTGTGGCGAACATTGGTAGCGCAGTCGAATGTGGGGGCTCTCGGCCAGCTTATCGTGCAACATTTCGGTTAGCCGCGACTTGCCAATGCCGGGTTCGCCAGAGATCGTGACGACTTGGCCTTCGCCCATCCTGGCCTGATTCCAGCAATGAATGAGCGTATGCATTTCACGATCTCTGCCGACAAATGTCGCGAGCGCACTACTTCGCCGACCCTCAAAACGGCTTTCGACGTCCCGGATACCCGACACATGCCAGGCCGCTACTGGCTCTGAAATCCCTTTCAAAACCTGTTGCCCCAGCGCTGAGGCCTTTAACAGCCGCTTGATCAGGCCATATGTTGTCTCGTCGATAACAACGCACCCCGGCGCGGCCACGGTTTGGAGCCGCGCGGCAAGATTGGGTGCAGGGCCGGAAATTGCCGCTACTTCAGATACGCCCCCGTCCACAACGTCGCCCGCAACGACAAGACCCGTTGCAATCCCAACGCGTGCCTGGAGCGGGTCATCGGGTGTTCCGTTCAGTTGACCGACTGCGCTCACCGAAGCAAGTGCCCCACGCACAGCCAGCTCTGCGTCGTCCTCCTCGGCCCGTGGGTAGCCGAAGTAGACCAAAACACCGTCCCCAAGGTATTTGGCGACATAACCATCAAAGCGGCGCACACTCTCAGAAACAGCTTTCTGGAACGACTGGATGATCTCTCGGTACTCTTCCGGGTCAAGTTTCTGAGAGAGCGCGGTTGAGCCGACCAGATCACAGAACATCACAGTTAACTGGCGTCGCTCGGCCTCGACGCGCATATGGGCATCCGCACCCTCATCGCCCTGGCTTTCCTCTCGAATACGATCTCTCGTGTCACGGATGCGAATTGCCTTCAATATCCGACGGCGTGGGCCGAGAGGCAGGCCCATTTCCCTTAAATCGTCATCAGACAATTCGGAAAGATCGGCTGGCTCCAGCTCATTTTCAGAGAAGTTCGGGGCATATTTGGCCAGACCCAATTGGTCCAACCAGGTCGCGATGTCTGTCATCCATTGCCCCTTCCTCCTTGATGTTTATCACAATGGCGTGGTCAACGAAAGAACGAGGCTGGAGAGACACCGATATCTCATGCGGGTCAAAAGTAACGGCAGTCCGCTTCATTGGATGCTCGAATTGGAGCATGTCAAATCCGATAGCTACCAGTTTTGCCCAAATGATCCTCGCATCCGTTGCCACGGTCCGCATCCCGAAAGTTGACTCAACATTGCAAAACTCGCTTCCTGCCCACAGCAGCCATTGACGGCCAGTACAGCATCCAGGGCTTGTGCCGATGCGGCTGGTTCAGCCCGAAGTAGGCATTGGCCAAACACGGTGACGCCCCGATTTAGAACGAACTTCAAAACTCTTTGTCTACATCGCATGCACTGTTACGGACCTGTCGCAGTTTGATGCCGCTCCTGTGAAAGCACTTATTGCACCAAGGGAGACGAATATGGGTACGAAACGGATGGACGAATTTCGATGGGAAGCAGTTCGAACATGCCGGCGGTTGCGGGCGGCGATGCCGGCCTGGGTCTCTGCGATCTGTCTTTCGACGTCTCGCGCCAGGAGGCTCAGGCCGATCCGTATCACATAATGTATCCTGGTTTTGACCCGGCTTTGGTGGGGACCGCCACGCGCCATGCCGTTGGCACAGGCAATGGCGGCAACCAAACCGGGATGGCCAGCCAGCCCGTGCTTGCGCCAGCCCGTGCCGGGGATGTCAGACCGCTCGACCTATTTTTAGCGAGCGGCCAGGCCTGCGGGCAAACTCAAGTGTTGAAGGTCCGAAAGTAGCGCACAAGCGCCTCGGTCGAACCATCCTTGTCGGTCACGCTGTCGCAGCCGTCCAGAACCGGATGTAGGGACACGGCCAGTTCCTTGCCCAATTCGACGCCCCATTGGTCAAACGAATTGATCCCCAGGATGACGCCTTCGACAAACACCCGATGTTCATACAGCGCAATGATCCGTCCCAGAATGTCAGGGGTCAGCATCGGATAGATCAGAGTCGTTGACGGTCGGTTGCCCGGGAACACCCGATGGCGTGCCTGGCGTTCCAATTCCTCGCCGGTCAGGCCCTTTGCCTGCATCCGCGCGCGCGCCTGATCCAGCGACCGCCCCAACATCAAGGCTTCGGATTGGGCAAAACAATTGGCAACCAGCAGTTTGTGATGCGCCTGCAACTCCGGTTCATGCCCGCGTGCCGCAACCAGAAATTCGCACGGGATCACCCGCGTACCCTGATGGATCAACTGAAAAAATGCATGTTGCCCATTGGTTCCGGGTTCGCCCCAGACAACCGGTCCCGACGACACATCAAGAGCCGAGCCATCCACACGCACCTGTTTGCCATTGGATTCCATTTCCAATTGCTGGAAATAGGCCGACAGACGGATCAATCGCTGATCATATGGCAAAACCGCGCGGGTTCCATGACCGCATACCTGGTTGTGCCAGATCCCGACCAACGCCAACATGACCGGCATGTTCTGCCCCCAGGGTGCCGCCCGAAAATGTTCGTCCATCGCACGCCCACCGGCCAGAAACTGATCAAAGCCATCCGGCCCGATGGCAATCATCAGGCTTAACCCGATGGGCCCCCAGATTGAATACCGCCCTCCAACCCAATCTTCGAACCCAAAAACCTGATCCTGCGGGATACCAAAATCATCGGTCTTGTCCATCGCTGTGGACAGGGCTGCAAACTGGCGCGTTGGATCGCCACCTCCTGCACGCATCCAATCCCGCGCCGTGAACGCATTGGTCATGGTTTCAATCGTGGTAAAGCTTTTGGAGGCGACGATCACCAGCGTGCGCTGTGGGTCCAGCCCCTTGAGCGTATCGCTGATATGGGCCCCATCCACATTGGACACAAAATGGCACCGGGGACCATCATCATAGGGTGACAAAGCCAACACCGCCATCGCCGGTCCCAGATCGGACCCGCCAATCCCGATGTTGATGACATCTGTGATGCGGCCCCCTGCCCCGACGAGTTCACCAGATCTGAGCGCCTGGGAAAACGCCTTCATCCTGTCCAGCGTTTGCCGGATGCCAGGGCGAATGTCCGCCCCGTCCACCAGCAACTCTTCGCCGTCAGGGTCGCGCAGGGCCGTGTGCAGGACCGCGCGCCCTTCGGTCTGGTTGATCTCGCCCCCAGAGAACATCGCGTCGCGCCGTTGGGCAACATTGCTGCGTTCACACAGGTCAATCAACGCCGAACGAATGGAATCGTCCAGCTGGGTTTTCGAATAGTCAAAATGCATATCCCCCAAGGAGACGCTAAAGTCCCGTGCTCGGGTGGGGTTTTCTTCAAAAAGCGAAAGCATCCGTCGCGTAACTGTCGCCGAACGCAAATCTTTCAATGCCGTCCACATAAATTTCAATATCCCAAAAACTGCTGCCCGTCTGGGCGCCAACCCATCACCGAGAAGCCGCCAAACATAACAAAGCGCAACTGATCGGGCGCAGATAAACCCTTGATTTCCAGCAATTGCAACAGGGTTATTCCGCCCAGTGGATCACGGTTTCGGACAAAACCGCCTGAATAGGTGCCTCTTCGGGCGGCAAAGACATCGCCCGCATCAAGGCCTCGCGCTTTTTCGAGCCATAGATCACCAGATGTTTGGACAACGCCCCGTCCAACACCCGCGCACTCAGGCTGATGCGGGTTTCGGGCTGGGTTTGTGGTTTCAGAACACTCAGGATCGGTGCGTGCTTGTCCAAGGCGGCCTCCAATCCGGGCGCACCGGGAAACAGGGATGCGGTGTGCATGTCTTCGCCCATCCCCAACAACAGAACCGACAAGGGCAGTTCGGGCGCAATCACGGCTTCCAATTCGGGCAGCACATCTTCCGGCTGCTCCGCCGGTGTGTGCAACGGCAGATATCGCGCCTTGGCTGCCCTGTTCACCAACAACCGTTCCCGGATCAGTTTTTCATTGGACCGAGGGTCCGAATTGGGCACCCATCGTTCATCCGTTGGCAAGACATGTACCCGGTCCCAAGGCAGATCCGCCGCACATAGATCATCAAATATCGGCCCCGTCGTCGACCCACCCGCAACCGCAAGAGACGCCGTGTCATTGTGGAACAGATGACCGTCCAATTCGCCAGCCAATGTGCTTGCCAGATCAATCGCCAGCATGTCCCGATCCGGATATTCAACAATATTCATGGGTTGATACCTCGCCATTCCCGTCCGTCCCTGCGCATCAACAGATCTGCGTCCGTCGGCCCTGCACTGCCGCTGGGATAGGGTTTGGGTGCATCGCCCCGCGCCTCCCAACCGGCAATAATCGGGTCCGTCCAGGCCCAGGCCGCTTCGACTTCGTCGCCGCGCATGAACAATGTCTGATTGCCCCGGATCACATCCGTGATCAACCGTTCATAGGCGTCCGGCGGATCACCGCCGTCCGGCCCCAGGGCCTCGGCGAACGTCATGTCCAATGGCACATCCACCAGCCGCATCCCGCCGGGCCCAGGTTCCTTGATCGTCACCTTGAGCGTGATGCCTTCGTTGGGCTGCAGCCGGATCGACAACAGATTGGCGTGACGCCCCGCCTCTTCGCCAAAAATCGAATGCGGCGCATCCTTGAACATCACATTGATCACCGAAGACCGCGCCTTGAGCCGTTTGCCCGTGCGCAGGTAAAACGGTGTCCCCGCCCACCGCCAATTCGACAGATGGGTGCGCAGGGCAATGTAGCTTTCCGTGGTGCTGCGGGGTTCACCCACCGATCCGCGATAGCTGGGATGGGGGTGATCGGGATCCAGACAGGCTTCGAATTGGCCGCGCACAATATGGTGTGGCAGAACCGCATCCAGCGCCCGGATCACCTTGAGCTTTTCATCACGCACCGCGTCGGGGTCAAATTTGGCGGGGGGCTCCATGGCAATCAGGCAGAGCAGCTGCATCAGGTGGTTCTGGATCATGTCCCGCATGGCCCCGGCCCGGTCGTAATACTCTTCTCGCCCGTCCACACCCACTGTTTCGGCCACGGTAATCTGGATGTGGTCCACGTACTGGCTGTTCCACAAGGGTTCGAACAACATGTTGCCAAATCGCACGGCCATCAGGTTCTGGACCGTTTCCTTGCCCAGGTAATGGTCGATGCGGTAAATCTGACCTTCTGCGAAGTGGCGCGCCAAGGTGGCATTCAATGCCTGTGCGGACTCCAGATCATGACCAAAGGGCTTTTCCACCACGATCCGGGTATCGGGGCCTGCCATGCCGTGATGGCGCAACCGTTCAGCCAAGGGGCCGAACAATCGCGGACCGACGGAAAAATAAAACACCGTGACCCGCCCGGCGGCACATCCTTCGAGCTTGTGAACCAGTTCCGGCCAGCCAGTTTCCCCCATCGCGTCCAGAGGCACGTAGTCCAGACGGCTCAGGAACTCTTGGACTGTTCCATCTTCGCAGGAGCGCGTTCCGCCATAGGTTTTGATCGCCTTGGCACAAAATGCACGATAGGCGTCGAGGGTCATGTCAGAGCGCGCCGCGCCAATGATCCGGGCACTGTCAGGGATGTGACCTGTGCAGAACCGCCGGAACAATGCAGGCAGGATCTTGCGTTGCGCAAGATCTCCAGTACCGCCGAACACGACCAGATCGAACGGATCGACCGGTATGATGCGAGAAACCATAATGTCTGTCCTATCCCCTGTCTGTTCGTCAGTCATCCCTTAGTCATACCACTGACCAACACGGAAACATCACAACCTTGTCAGTCTCCTACTCAACGACTTTAACTTACTGGCTGCCATAGGCTAGAGCTATTGCGACCAGAGCGAGCAGGAATTCCCGAATGAAAGACACAGTACCGCCTACTGCGCCATCTTCAGCCAATGTCGGAAAATTCCAAGACCCTTTTGTGACGGCTGACGGATCCGAACGCGCGTCCGTACCGCTCAGCCACCCCGAAACCCTGTGGTTCAACACAGGAACCTTGTGCAACATCGAATGTGAAAACTGCTATATTCTCAGTTCCCCAACAAATGACGCGCTGGTCTATTTGACGCTCGCAGAGATGGTCCCGTATCTGGACCAGATCGGTGAACGCAAATGGCCAGTGCGTGAAATCGGATTTACCGGCGGCGAACCGTTCATGAACCCGGACATGATCGCCATGACCCGGGCGGCGCTGGAACGTGGGTTTGATGTTCTGATCCTCACCAATGCGATGCGCCCTATGATGCGCAAATCCATGCGCCAGGGTTTGATCGACCTGAACACCGACTTTCCGGGCAAGATCACGATGCGGGTTTCTCTCGACCATTTTCGCCCCGCGCTCCACGACAAGGAACGCGGCACCGGAACCTTTGACAAGACGCTCGAAGGCATGGCCTGGTTGCGCGACAACGGGTTTCGCATGGCCGTCGCCGGGCGCACGGTTTGGGGCGAGAGCGAAGAGCAATCTCGCGCCGGTTACCAGGCATTTTTCAAACAGAATGGATTTGAAATCGACGCGCATAACCCAGGCCAGACGGTTCTGTTTCCCGAAATGGACATGACTGTCGAAGTTCCTGAAATAACAACGTCCTGCTGGGGAATACTGAAGAAAAAACCAGCAGAAGTCATGTGCGCGTCTTCGCGCATGGTGGTCAAACGCAAAGGCGCAGATCACCCGACCGTTCTGGCCTGCACGCTGCTGGCGTATGATAAAGAGTTCGAACTTGGCGAAACGCTGAAGGACGCGGAACGGGACGTACAGCTGAACCACCCGCATTGCGCCAAATTCTGTGTTCTGGGCGGAGCCAGCTGTTCGGCCTAATTCAACTCTGGCGATTTCCAGTATTTTGTGCCGGTGGCCGAGGCATTGACCCGCCAGCCTTTTTTGCCGAGCGCGAAAAAGGCACGGCCGTCGACAAATCTGGCAACTTCCTGTGCCGTATCGTCGCCGACCATCGTGCCACCTTCGGCAGTGGCATCATACCCGTTGTTCACAAAGGACAGGAAATCCCCTTCTGTGGAAAACATGATGACAAATTGGGTCGCAAACCCACCAACTCCGAACGCCGCACCAACGCCGCCTGCCCCCATATTCATGTAGATACGGCTTCCGGTGGTTTTATTGACTGCCACACCGCGACCAAAACCGGCCGAAACCGGAAACAGCGTGATGTTTCTGGAATCAAAAACCGCATACCCTTCCGAGATGGCATAGGCTTCGCGGGCGGATGCATTTTCGGCCAATAATCGCGTTTTGACCTCAATGGCCATCGCGTCGATTTCGGCGCGCGTTTGTTCGGGTGTGTCTTCGTTGGAGGCAAGATCGACAGCCGAACCAACTGAATCCCCGACATAGTTCACGCCTTTTTCAACCGAATTTCCAACTGAATTTATGCCGTTTCCAATGGATTCTCCGGCCTTCTTTGCGCTATTGGAAATTTTCCCGAACACCCCGTCCGCGCCAGCGGGTCCATGTCCCGACGCAAACACCAGTGCCAACGCAGAAACGATCGTTGCGATCAACTTGTTCGACATGAAATGCCCTTTTGTGCGACGTGAGGATCTAGTTGATAGTAAACTCCCCAACCACATTACGCCACTCTCCTGGCGCAATCATCTTGCGGTGCGAAAAACGCACGGAATGCAAGGGGCCATCCAGGTCGGATTGCCAGAATTCGATGAATTTGAACAGGTTCGGGTGATCTGGTGCCAGATCGTATTCCTGCCATACAAATGTATTCAGAACGTGGGTGTAATCAGGCATGCAATAGGTGAATTCCGCCGTTGTCAGCCCGTATCCCTTCAGCATCAATTCGGTTGCGTTCTGCTCCATATTTGACCTCCGTTTCAAAGGGTGGTCAGGACATGCTAACATAAATTTTGTTAATTCTTCGCAAAAACATAACGTTACCGTATCTGGGAGAGGACTGGACCGCTTTGCCCCCGAGTTTGGTTGCACGTCATATGCTGTGTCTGATAGAGTGCACACACAAAATATAGTCCCAAAGACAGAAACGGGCAGAACACGTGAGCGATACGCCTCAAACTCCTGAAAACATGGACGAAACCCCACCTGAGCGGCCAGCATACGACGGTCCGACGGTCTCCATCGAATCCGAGATGAAGACCTCGTACCTTGACTATGCGATGTCGGTCATTGTCAGCCGTGCGATCCCCGATCTGCGCGACGGGTTGAAACCTGTGCACCGACGCATCCTGTATGCAATGCATGAAACCGGGAATACGCACGAAAAATCCTATCGAAAATCGGCCCGTCCGGTTGGCGACGTCATGGGTAAATACCACCCCCATGGGGACAGCGCGATCTATGACGCGCTGGTACGGATGGCCCAGGATTTTTCGATGTCGCTGCCGCTGTTGGATGGTCAGGGCAACTTTGGATCGATGGACGGGGACAACCCGGCAGCCATGCGATATACCGAAGTGCGCATGGACAAACCTGCGGCGTCTTTGCTGGCTGATATTGAAAAAGATACCGTTGATTTTCAGGACAACTATGACGGCAAGGACCGCGAACCCACGGTTCTGCCTGCCCGTTTCCCCAACATGCTGGTCAATGGTGCCGGCGGTATCGCCGTTGGTATGGCCACCAATATCCCGCCGCATAATTTGGGCGAAGTGATTGACGCCACGCTCGCGCTGATCGACGATCCGGATTTGACCAGCGAACAGCTGATTGACTATGTTCCCGGTCCCGACTTTCCGACAGGTGCGCTGATGCTGGGCCGCTCCGGTGCGCGCAAGGCCTATCTCGAAGGCCGTGGCAGCGTCATCATCCGCTCCAAAACCCGTGTCGAAGAGATCCGCAAGGACCGATATGCCATCGTCGTCGACGAGATCCCCTATCAGGTCAACAAGGCTTCGATGATCGAAAAGATCGCCGAACAGGTGCGCGAGAAAAAGATCGAAGGCGTCGCCCATGTTCAGGATGAATCCGACCGTAACGGTGTGCGTGTCGTGGTCGAACTGAAACGCGATGCCACCCCCGAAGTCGTGCTGAACCAACTGTTCCGGTTCACTCCGATGCAAACGTCGTTCGGCTGCAATATGCTGGCTCTGAACGGTGGACGCCCAGAACAGCTGACGCTGCGCCGCTTCCTGACGTCGTTCATTGATTTCCGCGAAGATGTGGTGGCGCGCCGGACCGCGTTTTTGTTGCGCAAGGCGCGCGAACGCAGCCACGTGCTGTGCGGTTTGGCCGTGGCCGTCACCAATATCGACGAAATTGTAACCACGATCCGGCAATCCGCAGATGCGGCTGAGGCGCGCGAAAAGCTGATGACGCGGCGCTGGCCCGCCCAGCCGATCCTGGAATACATCGCCCTGATCGACGATCCGACACATACCGCCAATGAAGACGGAACATACAACCTGTCGGAAACCCAGGCCCGGGCCATTCTGGAACTGCGTCTGCAGCGCCTGACCCAGATCGGGGTCAAGGAAGTCACCGACGAATTGGAAGAGCTGGCAGGCAAGATCAAGGAATACCTTGAAATCCTGTCTTCGCGCGAACGCATCATGGGAATCATTGGCGATGAGCTGCGCGAGGTGCGGGATCAATTCGCCGTTCCGCGTCGCACCGAGATCGTCAACTGGTCCGGTGACATGGAAGACGAAGACCTGATCGAACGCGAAGACATGGTCGTGACCGTGACGTCGGGTGGGTATATCAAACGGACCCCTCTGGCAGACTTCCGCGCCCAGAAACGCGGCGGCAAAGGGTTGTCGGGTATGCAGACCAAGGAAGAGGATGTCGTTACCAACCTCTTTGTCGCCAATACCCATACCCAGTTGCTGTTCTTCACCACTGACGGGATGGTCTACAAGCTCAAGACCTGGCGCCTGCCCCAATCGGGCCGGACTGGCAAAGGCAAGGCCATCGTCAATATCCTGCCGATTCCAACCGGGGTTTCCATCGCCGCCATCATGCCGGTCGATGTGCCGGACGACGAATGGGAAAACCTTCAGATTGTCTTTGCCACAACTGGTGGCGATGTGCGGCGTAACCGACTGTCGGACTTTACCAATGTCCGGCGCAACGGCAAAATCGCAATGAAGCTGCCCGAAGATGGGTCTGTCGAACTGGTCAATGCCCGGATCTGCTCCGAGGATGACGATGTCATGCTCTTTACCAATTCCGGTCGCGCGATCCGTTTCCGCACCACGGATGTCCGCGTGTTCAATTCACGCGAGTCGACGGGTGTTCGCGGGATCCGGCTGTCCAATGGGGACCGGGTCGTGTCGATGTCGGTGATCCGCCATTTCGAAGCTGGCCCCGAAGACCGGGCTGCCTATCTCAAGATGCGCCGGGCCGTGGCTGGGTTGACCGACGAGGACAGCTCGGACGAAGATTCAGTCCCAGCCAGTGACGAATTCGGGCCAGAGAAATACGCCGAAATGTCCGCCGCAGAGAACCTGATCCTTACCATTACCACCGGAGGGTCGGGCAAGCTTAGTTCGTCGCACGATTACCCTGTGCGTGGGCGTGGTGGTATGGGCGTTGCCGCCATGGACAAGGCAATGCGTGGTGGCGAAATCGTCGCCTCTTTCCCGGTGGATCTGGACGATCAGATCATGCTCGCAACGTCCAAGGGTCAGTCGATCCGGGTGCCGGTGGATGGAATTTCCTTCCGCTCGCGCAGTGCGGGTGGCGTGCGGGTGTTCAACACTGGCAAGAACGAGGAAGTGGTCAGCGTTGCCTGGATCGCCGAACAGGACGACGACAAGGTCGACGACGAAGACATCTGAAACTGATAACCGCCTTTTGGTCGGGGATGTCTCTCATGTCCCCGACCAAAAGGCTCACAATACACAAGGCCCGATGTTCAGTTTCGAACACCGGGCCTTTTCCTTGCGATCATTTACAGGTCTCTTCTGTGGGGGCGGCCCCCAGAGACTGCGCGCACTTACAGCCCGTAGAGCGCTCCGAATTTTGCTTCGAGATAGTCCAAAAGCGGCTCGGGCCCCGGCTCCATGCCGCTGGCGCGGGTGATGATGCTACGGGGTTCGTACAGGCTGCCATGCTGTTGCAGGTTTTCGCGCAACCATTCCGTCGCCCCAGAGGTTTCCCCCACAGCCAGCTCTGCATCCAGATCCGGCACCGCCGTCCGCAGCGCCTGATACAGGCACCCGGCATAGACGTTGCCCAGGCTGTAGGTCGGAAAATACCCAAACAGACCTACGGACCAATGCACATCCTGCAGACAGCCGTTGCTGGGCCGGTCCACACCATAGCCGAAATCGGATTCAAACCGATCATTCCAGGCGGCTTCCAGATCGCCAACCGCCAGATCCCCGGCCATCAACGCCCGCTCCAGATCAAACCGCAACATGATGTGCAGGTTATACTGCACCTCATCCGCTTCGGTCCGGATATATCCGTTGTGCACCCGGTTCACAGCACCATAGAACGCATCCGCATCGGCCACACCAACGTCGCCAAAAGCCTCCTGCATCTGTTCGAACAACCAACCGGTAAAGGCGCGCGACCGCCCCAGTTGGTTTTCGTAAATGCGGCTCTGGCTTTCGTGTACGCCCATCGACACACCGCGCCCCAACGGGGTCAGCAAAAAGGATTTGTCGATGTTCTGTTCATAGGCACCGTGCCCGACTTCGTGGATGGTTGAATAGAAACAATTGAAGGGATCGGTTTCGCTGGTCCGCGTGGTGATCCGCACGTCGTCGCCCGACCCCGAGCTGAACGGGTGCACCGCCTTGTCGACACGCCCATGGGCCATGTCATAGCCAAAGGTTCTGGCCAGTCGGCGGGTCAACTGCATCTGCTTGGATTCATCAAAGGTGCCTGACAGACCCGCCGGGGTCGGCATTTCCAAAACAGCCGCGCGCAGATCCACCAGGCGGGGTCGCATTGCGTCAAAGATCGCCGCGATCTGGGCCCCGGTGGTGCCTGGTTCATAATCTTCGACCATGGCGTCATAGACATCCCCGTCGCCCGCCAACGCCTGGCCCTCTTCGCGCTTCAGCGCTACGACTTCTTCCAGAACCGGCAAAAAGCTGGCCACATCTTCGTCCGACCGGGCCGCTGCCCATTTACCCTGAGCTTGGGAGGTGACCTGGGCAATGCGTCGCGACAGGTCGGCCGGCACCTTGCCCGCCCGTTCATATGAGCGACGGATTTCACGCAGCTGTGCGGTCGCCACATCATCGTCAGCCTCGATTTGCTCCAGCCAATCTCCAACACGGGGGTCCGACCGGCGTGCATGAAGAACACCTTCGATGGCGGCCATTTCCTCGCCCCGTTGAGACGCGGATTCGCGTGGCATCATGGTTTCCTGATCCCAGCCCAACCGGCCTGCAATCTGGCCCAACGCCTGCGTGTCGCGCTGAAATGCCATCAAGTCATCAAATGCAGTCATGGATCAGGATCCTTTAATTTTCGTCACAATTGGATAAGCAGAGAGGAACCGGGCGCGCAGGATCAGCACCCAAACCACCACAGCCGTCAGCTGATGAACAATGGCCAGATGCAGCGGCGCGATATACAAAACCGTCACAATGCCCAAAGTGACCTGTAACAGCAACGCTGCAAAGGCCACATTGAACGCAAAGCGTGTCGCCACATGCGCCGAGCCACGTCCGCGCAACCAGGCCACCACCGCAAAGGCGAGCAGCAGATAGCCCACAACCCGATGGATGAACTGGACCAACCCCGGGTTTTCAAAGAAGTTACGCCATGCGGGTTCCAGGTACATCGCATCCGCAGGGAAGAATTGCCCGCCCATCAACGGCCAGTCGGTGAATGTCCGCCCCGCATCAATACCGGCAACCAATGCGCCCAGCAGGATTTGCAGGAATGCAAAATGCAGCAGCCCGGTAGACAGCCCATACAGCTTTGCCTCCTTGCCCCGGCGGGCCTGCATCAGGTCGCGTTCCTGGCGCCCCAGCATGAACACATACCAGGCGATCACGCCCAGGATCACAAAGGCGAGCCCCAGATGCACCGCCAACCGATACGACGCCACGGCCGTCATGCCTTCGCCCTGTGTCACGCCAGACGCAACCATCCACCAGCCGATCGCGCCCTGCACACCGCCCAAGGCCCCCGGCAGGATCAACCGCCCGGTCCAGCCGGTCGGGATCTTGCGCGCAACCAGAAACCCAAAGAACCCAAGCGCCCAGACCAGCCCGATAAAACGGCCCAATTGACGATGGCCCCATTCCCACCAATAGATCTGTTTGAAATCAGCCAGTTCCATCCACTGGTTTTCCAGCTGCCATTGGTCGATCTGCTTGTATTTGTCAAATTCCGACTGCCAGTCAGACTCGGACATGGGCGGCATCGCCCCGGTTACAGGGCGCCATTCGGTGATCGACAGCCCGCTGTCTGTCAGCCGGGTCAACCCGCCCACGACGATCATTGCCACGACCAACGCAAACAGCACCATCAACCAGGCGCGAATGGCCTGACGTGCGCCGCCGCGTCCCCGGTCGATCATGCCCGGTTGAACAGCTGGGGCCTCAGCCTTGCTGCCATCCACCTCTTCGAAAATGCTGCGCTTGCTCATGCGTCGCTCTCTTCCCTCTTCTGGGCCTTCAATTCCCCGCCCGTCTTTTAGGCCAAGCTAGGGCCGACGGCACCCAGCGTCCAGTGCCTCTGAACGCCGGTAATCCTCAGCCTTTTTCTTTCCACCGCACCATCTGGCGCATGATGCCATGCAGCATCTGAATATCTGCGCGTGTCATCGCGACCCGCGACCACAGATTGCGCAGGTTCAACCGCATGCTGTCGGCCTTTTCAGGTGGCCAAAAAAACCCGGCCTCATCCAATCGCTGTTCATAATGCTCAACCAGCTTTTCGACCTCGACCCCGGTTGCCCAATCGCCCTTGTTGCCGATCTCATGGGTTTCATGGGCCACATCACCGACCTGACGCATCCATTCATAGGCTGTCAGCAACACACATTGACCCAGGTTCAACGACGCATATTGTGGATTCACGGGAACCGAGATGATGGCGTTTGCCCTGGCTATGTCATCGTTTTCCAACCCGGCCCGTTCCGGACCGAACAGAACTGCGACCTGTTCGCCTGCCGCCACCTTTTGCGCCGCGATCTGCATCGCGCGCTCGGGACTGTAGACTGGTTTTGTCATGTCGCGTTGCCGCGCGGTGGTGGCAAAGGTGAACGTGCGGTCTCCCAGCGCGCCCTCCAGGTCGCCATACAGCTGCGCTTCGTCCAGCAGACGTCCGGCACCAGAAGACATTGCAACCGCCTTTTGGTTGGGCCAGCCATCGCGCGGTGCCACGATCCGCATCCGGTCCAGGCCAAAATTCCACATCGCCCGCGCAGCGGCACCGATGTTTTCGCCCATTTGCGGGCGCACCAGAACAAAGGCGGGTTGAGGGGTGTCGCTGGGCATCTTGGTCTCCGTAACCATCGGCGGGTCAATCGGCCCTGCTGTAATGTGCCAGGACCAGCAGGGCAAGGGAGCCAACCCGTTTCAACAGGCAAATCGCCCCGATCCTGCGCGCAACGCTTGCACCGCTGGTGGTTTTCGCTAAACACCGGGCAGACCACCCAACGCAGGAGCCGGAACCATGGTTGACAGTGCTGAGCAGACACACGAACAGCCCCAGATCTATCTGATCACTCCGGCGCAGATCGAATTGGGCCGGTTTTCCGACGAGCTGGCCCGAATTCTGGACACAACCGAAATCGCCTGTGTGCGGATGGACCTGGTCAGCCGCGAAGAAGACACCCTGTCGCGGTCGGCCGATGCGCTGCGCGAAATCTGTCACGCCCGCGATGTTGCGCTGGTGATCACGGATCATCAGATTCTGGCCGAACGGCTGGGGCTGGACGGGGTCCATCTGAGCGACGCCACCAAACCGGTCCGCACCGCGCGCAAGGCGCTGGGACCCGATGCCATTGTCGGCAGCTTCTGTGGTGGATCGCGCCATGACGGGCTGACCGCAGGAGAAGCCGGCGCGGACTATATCAGTTTTGGTCCCATTGGAGTCTCTGGGTTGGGTGACGGGCAGCAGGCCGAACTGGAACTGTTTCAATGGTGGTCCGAAGTCGTCGAAGTACCGGTTGTCGCCGAAGGCGGCCTGACGACTGATCTGGTGCGCCAATTCACGCCCTATACGGATTTTTTCGGGATCGGCGATGAAATATGGCGTCACGAAGATCCACAGGTCGCGCTGGCCGAGCTGATCGCTGCAATGCAGTAGTCGACCGGGTCAGGTCAAAAATACCCGTTCGACGAACCAATAGGCCCCGATCAGCGCAATGGTCAACGACGCGGGCATCGCCACCCGTCCACGGTATTTCGGGTGGCGTCCAAACCACAGGCCCACGGTCAAAAACGCAGCTGCGATCACCGCCAGCTGACCCAATTCAACCCCGATGTTGAACCCCAACAGCGCCGCCACAAATTGATGAGGCGGCAGGCCGAATTCACCCAGCACACTGGCAAACCCCAATCCGTGCAACAGCCCAAATCCGAACACCATGACCGGCCGCCACCCGTGCAGGCGGCGCACGATGATGTTTTCGACTGCCACATAAACTATGGATGCGGCGATCAGCGGCTCGACAATGCCCGGGTTGACCTGCACCACGCCGTTGGCCGCCAGCGCCAAGGTGATCGTATGCGCAACAGTAAAGGCGCTGATCTGCCACAACAATGGGCCCAGACGGGCGCTGAGAAAGAACAGCCCCAGCACAAACAGGATGTGATCGGTTCCCTTGGGCAGGATGTGCTCGAGCCCGACCGGGATATAGTCGATAAACACCTCCCACGGGGACAACGCCGCACCGCCGGCCAGCGTTATGGATGGGCTGGTTTCGCCGCCCTGCAAATAGCCGGTATAAGGTTCCTCAACCCCCTGTTGGCGTAACACCAGCCCACCAGACCCATCCGGCCAATGCACATTCAACCACGCCACACCTTGCGGGAGCAGCCCGGACAACACCAGATATGAGGCACGCGGCAGATCGGCGTCCCCGACCGCAGGAATACGAATGTCCGACAAGACCAAAGGCACCGACCCATCCGGCACCATGGTCAGATCCTCCAGCCACTCTTCGGCAAAGGCGCGCACCATCGGGGCCAATTCATCCTGTTCGAGGCTTCGTAACAGGTCATAATCAGCAGCCTGCGGGGTCTCATTGGTGTCGGCCAGATCATCCAGATCAATCCCCGCCACAAACGCTTCGACATTCAGTCTCAGCTCCAGGCGAACCGTGCCCTCAGACACCGTCAGGTCTCCGATCGTCGGGGTCACTTCGTGCGCCTGTACTGGCGATACAAACTGTAAAACGCTTGACACCAGCCAGACAAATGCCAGCTTCAGTGTCCACACCTCCAAGGACTTTGCGACCCTCGTGCCCCTGCTCATGCGTCTTTGCCCCTTTGTTTTTTTCTGTGCGCTTTGCCTGATTGGGCCGCGCCTGGCCCTTGCACACGAGTTTTGGATTGCCCCCTGGAAATATCAAGCGGAAAGCACAGACTCCCTTGCGGCAGATTTTCGAAATGGCGAAGGATTCATGGGATCCGAACTGGCCTATTTCGACACTCAGCTGCAACGCGCAGATATCATGATCGGCACCGCCATCACGCCATACAAAGGCCGGTTGGGCGATATTCCGGCGATGACATTTCAGCCACCCCAAGACGGGTTGCTGACGGTGGGTGTCGTCACCCAACCCGCACAGGTCAAATACAAGAGCTGGGAAAAGTTCGTCGCCTTTGCCACACATCAGGATTTCAGGGGGCTCTTGGATCGTCACCTGTCCCGCGGCATTCCTCAGGTCGATTTCTGGGAAAGTTACACCCGCTATTCCAAATCCCTGATTGCGGTCGGGCATGGACGGGGCCAGGACACGGATCGTGGCATGGAGACAGAATTCATCGCGCTGGCCAATCCCTATCGGGACGATTTGAATGGGACCCTGCCCGTGCGGTTGATGTATCAGGGGATGCCCCGCGTGGATGTCCAGGTCGAAGTCTTTGCCAAATCGGCGGAGGGGACCGTCACAACCCGGATGATCCGCACCGATGACCAGGGCATTGCCACTGTTCCGGTACAGGCGGGTCAGGAATACCTGTTGAACGCAGTGATTGTGCGCCCTGCCCCCGATGACGCCCGCCCGGTCTGGGACACACTGTGGGCCACGCTTACCTTTGCGTTACCCGGTGACTGAGCCCGCTTGCGCCCTGCGCGCTTTGACGGCATGAAGGCAGCCATGCAACAGCCAGCCAAGTTTGACATTCTCTGTATCGGTTCAGTCCTGTGGGACGTGATCGGGCGGTGTTCGCAAGACATGCGCCAGGGATCTGACATGCCGGGGCGGATCACCCGCCTTCCTGGCGGTGTCGCGATGAATATCGCCATGACCTTGGTCCGGTTCGGCCTGACACCTTCGGTGCTGACCGCCATCGGCCGCGACCCAGAGGGCGACGAACTGATCACTGCCTGCCAGCGCTTGGGCGTCACGACTGATATGGCTTATCGCTCGGACGATTTGCCCACCGACCGTTACATGGCGGTCGAAGGGGCCAATGGTCTGATCGCGGCCATCGCGGATGCGCATTCGCTTGAGGCAGCAGGCGACAAGATCTTGCGCCCGCTGACAGATGGTACATTGGGGTCGGCCCGGGCCCCGTTCGCCGGTCCCATTGCCCTGGACGGGAATCTGACCCTGACCCTGCTGGACGACATCGCCCGCCACCCGGCCTTTGCCCGCGCCGACCTGCGCGTGGCACCTGCCTCGCCGGGCAAGGCCGAACGCCTGCGCCCGTTTCTGTCCGCCTCGCATGGCACGCTGTATGTGAACCTCGAAGAGGCCGGGTATCTGTGCCAAAGCACATTCACCAGTTCCCAAGCCGCCGCAATCGCCATGATCGACCGAGGTGCCGCCCGGGTTCTGGTCACCGATGGCGGGGCTTCGGCCACCGAAGCCCGCACAGGCACCGATCCCATCACCCTGATCCCCCCTCGGGTTCAGGTCGCCCGCGTGACAGGCGCAGGTGATACCTTCATGGCGGCCCATATTGCCGCTGACCTTGGCGGGGCCTCCCGCCATGACGCTCTCAAGGCCGCGCTGCATGCAGCGGCCACCTATGTTTCCGGAGAACCTCCCCTGTGAACACGTCCATGATCGACCTGCAATTTTCCGCCGAAGTCGCCACCGCCCGCGCCACTGGCCAACCTATCGTGGCTCTGGAAAGCACCATCATCACGCATGGCATGCCTTATCCGCAGAATGTCGAGGTCGCCGCCCAGGTCGAAGCCGATATTCGCACCGGTGGTGCCATCCCTGCCACCATTGCCGTCATCGACGGCCAGCTGCACATCGGGTTGGAAGCGGATCAGCTGCAGGCATTGGGTCAGGCCCAAGGCGTCGCCAAACTGTCACGCGCGGATATGGCCGCCTGCATCGCGACAGGTGGCACCGGCGCAACCACTGTGGCCGCCACCATGATCGCGGCACATCTGGCCGGGATTCATGTCTTTGCCACCGGCGGCATTGGCGGCGTTCACAAAGGAGCCGAAAACTCATTCGACATTTCGGCCGATCTGCATGAACTCGCCGCGACACCCGTGACCGTGGTCGCAGCCGGAGCCAAGGCAATCCTGGACGTGCCAAAGACACTGGAAGTGCTGGAAACCCTGGGGGTACCTGTGATTGCCCACAGGCAGGATACCTTCCCCGCCTTTTGGTCGGCAGGATCAGATCTGACCGCGCCCTTGCGCATGGACGACGCCGCCCAGATCGCACGCGCGCATGTCATGCGCACCCGGATGGGGCTGCCCGGCGGGCAATTGATCGCCAACCCGATTCCAACCGATGCGGAAATTCCGGCACACACCCTGGCCCCGATCATTGCACAGGCCCAATCCGAGGCCCACGCCCAGGGAATAGCAGGCAAATCCGTTACGCCCTTCCTGCTGCAACGCATTTTCGAGCTGACCGAAGGCCGGTCTCTGACGGCAAATATCGCTCTGGTCCGCAATAACGCCCGGCTGGCCACCCGCATTGCCCGCGAAATGACCAACTTGTGACGCTCGACCCCGGGAATCCCGCGCTGCCCCATTGTCGCCGGGGATCATTGCCCCTAGGTTCTGCCTGCCAACACGGGAAATTCCATGACCACGCCCTTTGAACACGAACCGCACCGCCGCCCCGGTCTGTTTGCCCGGCTCAGATCATCGTTCCTGACCGGAATTGTGGTGATTGCCCCGGTCGGGTTGACGATCTGGCTGTTGTGGTCAGCCATGGGCTGGGTCGATAGCGTGGTGCTGCCGCTGGTGCCAAAAACTGTCCTGCCAGAGCAGTATATCGGCATCAACCTGCGCGGCATCGGGCTGATCATCTTCTTTTTGTTCACCATCGTGGTGGGCTGGGTCGCCAAGGGCATCATCGGGCGGTCCCTCATCGGGTTTGCCGAAGGGCTGGTAGAGCGCATGCCTGTGGTCCGCACCGTCTATTCCGGGATCAAACAGATCTCGGAAACGGTCTTTGCCCAATCCGAACGCAGTTTCGAAAAGGCCTGTCTGATCCAATATCCGCGCCGCGGAATCTGGGCAATCGGCTTTGTTTCAACCACCGCACGTGGCGAAGTGTCGGATCGGGCCGAAACCGGCGGGCGGTTGTTGTCGATCTTTGTCCCGACCACGCCAAACCCGACATCGGGTTTCCTGCTGTTCTTTCCCGAAGAAGACGTAATCGAGCTGGACATGTCGGTCGAAGAAGCCGCCAAATTGGTGATTTCCGCTGGCCTCGTCTATCCCAATTCCAAAGATCCGACCGTCCCGGCAGACACAGACGACTGACGCCTCAGCCGAACATGGCGCGCAAATCGACGCTGGAGCATTCGCCCAGATCCTCCAGATGCGCGGCCAGAAACCGCTCGGCGGCCGCACGTCCGGCCTGTTTCAGATGTTTCAGCACCTGCGGCAGCGGGATCATCTTGGTTGTCACCGACAGCCCCCGCATCACATCATCATCCGCAATCATGTGCACCAGAACCCGACGCATGGACCCGGATTGCAAACTGCCCTCTTGCAGGAGACGCTGCACGAATGAGATCGCACGCAATTCGCGCAATAGCGACGAATTAAAACTGATCTCGTTCATCCGGTTCTGGATCTGCTGCGGGGTCTTGGGGATCTCATCCCGCTCCAGCGGGTTGATGTTCACAATGACAAGATCCTCGGGCAAGTCGCTGCCAAACAATGGAAACAACGCTGGGTTACCGGTGTACCCCCCATCCCAATAGGCTTCGGTGCGCCCGCTCTTGGGATCAAAGATCTCGACCGCCTGAAACAATGTCGGCAGACAGGCAGACGCCAGAATAGCATCCGTTGAAATCTCGCTGCCTTCGAACACCCGGATCTTGCCTGAACGGACACAGGTGGCTCCGACAAACAAGGCCGGACCCGCATGGGCGCACACTTTGGCAAAATCAAACGCCTCGACCACCGGGCGCAGCGGGTTGCTGTAAAACGGACCATAATGGTAGGGCGACACCACTTGGCTCCAGGCTTCGGCCGGAGAAAATGGCATCATCTGTTCAAAGGCCTGAACAACCCTGGCCGGTTCCAGTCCGCGCATCCAATGCGAAAACCGCATATCCCCGACGGCACCCATCCGGCCCCACAAGTCGTCCAGACAGGCTTTTGCCCCGGCGCGGCCATCCTGAACCATGCCGGATTTAAAGGCCGCCCCATTGAGCGCCCCCGCCGATGTGCCAGAGATCCCTGCCACTTCGAGACGGTCCTCTTCCAGCAGCCGATCCAGAACTCCCCAGGTAAAGGCCCCATGCGCGCCCCCGCCCTGAAGCGCCAGATTGATTTTCTTGCGACCTTCGCCCATCACACCAATCCTGTCTTCTACTGGTCAAAAAAATCCCGGAGAGACTGGTGACGCCCAACGGATTTCACCACCGGGGGCAGCACCCCTTGATCCCGAACGCGGCACGCCTGGCCAAAATTACAAGGCGGTCCAACCACCATCTACGCTCAAGGTGGTGCCGGTCATCTGTGCCGCCGCATCGGAACACAGGAACACAGTGGTCCCTCCCAGCTGTTCGACGGTGGCAAATTCCTTGGACGGCTGGCGCGCAAGCATGATGTCTCTGACCACGGTTTCGCGATCCATGTCGTATTCTTTCATCGTATCGGGAATTTGCGCTTCGACCAACGGCGTCAACACATAACCCGGACAGATCGCATTGCAGGTGATCGGCTCTTGGGCCGTTTCCAGCGCCACGGTTTTGGTCATGCCCACCACCCCATGTTTGGCCGCGACATAGGCCGCCTTGTAGGGGGACGCAGTCAACCCATGTGCCGAGGCGATATTGACGATCCGCCCCCACCCGGCGGCGCGCATTTTGGGCAGCGCAGCGGCCATCGTGTGAAAGGCCGAATTCATGTTGATGGCAATGATGGCGTCCCATTTGTCGATCGGAAATTCGTCGATCGGGGCCACGTGCTGAATGCCCGCGTTGTTGACCAGAATATCGCAGGCACCCGCCTGTTCAATCAGCGCCCGGCATTCGCTGCCCTTGGACATGTCCGCCTTGATATAGCGGGCGTTCACACCGAAATCGGCAGCAATGCCCGCCGCCAGCGCATGATCTTCGTCGCGATCGCTAAAGGAGTTCAGTACGACATCTGCACCCGCCCGGGCCAGCTCACGTGCAACCCCCAGACCAATCCCGGAATTCGATCCGGTAACAACAGCGGTTTTTCCCGACAAGGACATTTTAGAAACTCCCCAAAACTTGCGATTAAGATGTTGCGCTGCACTGTGTCATGCTGCAAGTGCAAAGAAAACCGGCAATGCGCCGCGCGGTCTGTCCCGACCTCGGGGCACTCAGGGGGGGCACCTGCAACCGTTGCGTCAACGTCACCCGATACGCTCAGGTATCGAAAACAAAAAAAACGCCCGCACGAAGCGGGCGTTAAGTCATTGAGGCAGGTTTCATACAGGCAAGAAACCTATCGAGCAGTGACACCTTTATAAGCAATTACGCGCTGGCATCCAAGCTAAAAGTTTGAAAAGACGTGAAACCACCGTTAGCGTGAATCCTCAAGAAAATAAGGCCAGAGCAGGATTGTTGCCAAAGTGCGTCATGATTATTTCCAAAACACCCGCAGGATTCTGTCGGGAATCGCCCTGCTTTGCGGGGCTACTTTTGCGTCCGCAGAATCGACTCATGGCATAGCTATGTATGGTGACCCTGCGTTGCCACCGGATTTTGTGTCTCTCCCTTATGCCAACCCACAGGCCCCCAAGGGCGGCCGAGTCATCTTTGGCAACACAGGGGGCTTTGACAGTTTGAACCCGTTTGTCCAAAAAGGCACCGCCCCCTGGCAGATGCGGTTCTGGTCTTATGAAAGTTTGATGGGGCGATCCTGGGACGAACCTTTCACACTTTATGGCCTGTTGGCCGAATCGGTTGAGACGTCCGAGGACCGATCCTGGGTGGAATTCACGCTGCGACCAGAGGCGCGATTCGCCGACGGCAGCCCCGTTACCATCGAAGATGTCTTGTGGTCTTATGAGATTCTGGGGACCAGAGGCCACCTGCGATACCGCACGTTGTGGTCACAGATGGCCAGCATCGAACAGACCGGGCCCCGAACGGTTCGGATCACGTTCAAGGATGACAACCGCGAACTGGCCCTGATTGCCGGAATGCGACCCATTCTGAAAAAAGACCAATACGATGGCCGTGATTTCACCGACGCACCATTGGAGGCACCGGTGGGCAGCGGTCCCTACGTCATAGGTGATGTCGACCCTGGGCGTTTTATCGAATTCCGCCGGAACCCGGATTATTGGGGCAAAGATCTGCCCCTGCGGCGCGGGACTGCCAATTTTGATGAGATGCGCGTCGAATTTTATGGCGATCAGGCCGTAATGTTCGAAGCGTTCAAAGCAGGCGAATTGACCGCAATCCGGGAATTCAATGCCGATACCTGGGCTCGACAGTATGATTTTCCTTCGGTCGTTCGTGGGGATGTGGTCAAAACCGAAATCCCCCACGAACGCCCAACCGGCATGACCGGGATCGTGATGAATGCCCGACGCGTGCCCTTTGACGACTGGCGGGTGCGAGAAGCGTTGTTGCTGGCGTTCAACTTTGAATACATCAACGGCACGCTAACCGGCGGAACCCAACCGCGGATCACATCCTATTATGCCAACTCCTATCTCGGGCTGCGCCCCGGCCCGGCGACCGGAAAGGTGCGCGACCTTCTGGCTCCCTTTGCCGACTCCCTGCTGCCTGGCACGATTGACGGGTATACATTGCCCCAGGGTGATGACAGCGCCCGCAACCGGCGCGATCTGCGGGCCGCGGCCCGTTTGCTGAGCGAAGCCGGATGGCGTGTCGAGGACGGGCTCTTGCGCGATGATACCGGGCGGCCCATGCAGATGTCGTTGTTGTTGCGCCAGGGCGATACCGAAATGAAATCCGTGGCCGAACTCTATGCACGGGCGCTGGAACGGCTGGGCATCACGCTGGTTACGGAAACCGTGGACAACGCCCAATATGTGGCCCGCCAGAATACCTATGACTTCGACCTCACCCGTTTTCGTCGGGATCTGTCGCTGTCCCCAGGCAATGAACAAAAACTGTATTGGGGCAAGGACGGCGTGACCCAACCCGGCACCCGAAACCTGATGGGCGTCGACAACCCGGCCATCGAAGCGATGCTGGACACCATGCTGACGACGACGGAACCAGACACCTTTACCGCTGCGGTCCGCGCCTTGGACCGGGTCCTGACGGCCGGACGCTATGTGATTCCGATCTGGCAATTCGACAAGGGGCGGATTGCTCATGCCAAACAGTTGAAATACCCCGATACCCTTCCACTTTATGGCGACCGCATCGGGTTCATGCCCGAGGTCTGGTGGTTCGAAGAGTGACCCGAGCACGCCCAAGGCCGTTCAAACGGCCTGACACACCCGATTTGGACTCGCGCGCAAACGTCTTTTTCGCGATCCGGGGTCCAGGGTGGGTCACAGCGTCTTGGGTGCCAATGATGGCTGGGACGCGCGGATTTCCGCGTATCGGGACAGCCCCGGTCCCCATTTGCCACGAAAACACGACACATGCGCGCGCAGGTGCAGTATCCGCTTGCCATATGGGGCAGGTCGTATATCCGTGCGCGAGACAAGAAAAAGCAGGCGCATGATTCAAAACCAAAAGCTCCCCGCAACGCACCAAGGTCCAGTTCCAGCTCGGGAGTGGGTTGCCACGCTTGCCCGTTACCGTGACCCAGACCCTGTACGCAGCGCTTTTGAGTTGAGCGTCAGCCTCATTCCCTTTGTGATCCTCTGGGCGTTGGCCTGGGTGTCGCTGTCCTACAGCTATTGGTTGGCCTTTGGCATTTCCGTGTTGAACGCCGCCTTTCTGCTGCGCCTGTTCGCCATCCAACATGATTGCGGCCACGGGTCGTTCTTTAAACAACGTGCGATCAGTGACTGGGTTGGGCGTGTTCTGGGGGTTCTGACCCTGACACCTTATGACGTCTGGCGGCGCACCCATTCGATCCACCACAGCGCAGCCGGAAATCTGGGCAAGCGCGGAATCGGCGACATTCACACCATGACGGTGGATGAATACCAGGCACTTTCGTCCTGGGATCGGTTCATGTACCGCCTGTATCGCAACCCGGTGGTGCTGTTCGGCTTTGGCCCCAGCTATCTGTTCCTGTTGCAAAACCGGATTCCATTGGGCCTGACCGGCCAGGTCCGCTATTGGATCAGCGCCATGGGTACTAATATCGTCATAATCTCGGCACTGGCTCTGATTTGGTATTTCGGCGGTTTCATGGCTGTTGTCCTGATTTTCCTGCCCTCGACGCTGATTGCCGCTACGGCTGGCATGTGGCTGTTCTATGTGCAGCACCAGTTCGAAAACACCTATTGGAACGAAGATGACAATTGGCAGCTGCATGACGCGGCGCTGCACGGCAGCTCGCATTATATCATGCCGCCGGTTCTGCAATGGTTCAGCGCCAATATCGGCATTCACCATGTGCACCACCTGTACAGCCGGATCCCGTTCTATCGCCTGACCGAAGTGTTGCGCGATCACAAGGACCTGGAAGAGGCCAACCGCATGACCATTCGCGAAAGCCTGAGCTGCGCAAGGCTGCACCTGTGGGACGACAAGACCAAACAGCTGTTGTCCTTTGCCCAGGTTCGGGCGATGTACGGGTGATCAAACCCACACTTTAGATGAAGCTACGATGGGCCGTTTTACGGCCCATTTTTGTTGGCCAAGGCCCGATCCCGATCAAAGCCCCAAAGGCCGGTTCACCCCGCCGTCTACTGTAATGCATTGCCCGGTTATGTAACTGGCGACATCTGACAGAAGAAACGCGATTGTTTGCCCGACTTCCTCGTTGCGCCCAACCCGGCCAAGGGGCACCGTCCCGGCCCAATCTGGGTGAAATTCGGTTTTGGCACTTTCCATCAATCCCGGAGCAACCGTGTTAAACCGGATATTCTCTGGTCCATGGCGATCCGCCAACAGCTTGATGAACCCCTGGATGGCCAAACGCGTTGGACCAAGCGGAAAGGGAACTCTCGGTTGCCCCGCTTCGATCCCGGAAATCGCCACAAAGGAACCACGCCCAGATACCTTGAGGTGGGGCAACACGGCTTTTGCGAGGCGCATTGGCGCAATGACCATCATTTCATAATCATCATGCCAGGCGGGCCATGGGATATCAAAGATCTCTCTCGTGTATTCCGGGTCATAGTTAAAGCTGTCACGAGTTGCAGGTGGCGCGGCCGGAACCTCATACCCTTTCATGACTTCGCTGTGGCGCCCCGCACCAAACACGGCCGCATCAAGCCGACCAAACGTGTCCAACGCTGTTGCGACGGCTCTATCGACATCGACGTCGTTCAGGACAGATCCGGCCACGCCCACCCCGCCGGTTTCCGCTGCGATGTCACCGCATCCACCGCGGGACATCAACACCAGATGGTACCCTTGTGCGGCAAGTGCCCGGGCGGTCGCCGACCCAAGCCCCCCGCTTGCGCCAGTAATAATGGCTACAGGACGTTCATCGCCGCGACGGGTCATAGGCATACCTCAAATACTGGACTAACAAAGATCTTGTTGGCCGAGCCTAGCAGCATTTGAGCCTTGTTTCGCGGAATTCTCGATAACTTCCAAACTTTCACACGGACAGACGCCCCCGCCCACCTGTTCAAACCACACAGTCACGCGGGCCTTGAACAGGGAGACCGTTCGGAACAGGTCATTCGGATGACCCCCAATCGCCCCAGGTCATCGTGTCGGGGATCTTTGCCTCAGGCCAGCGAAGTCACCCACAGGATCGTGGCGTCTTCGTCGCTGACCGAGATCACATTGTGCCCCATGGCCGCATCGTAATAGGCACTGTCGCCGCGGCGCATGTCGATGGGTTCATAGAATTCTGTATACAGCTTGACCACCCCGGTCAGCACATACATGAATTCTTCGCCGTCATGGCGCACCCACCCTTCGAATTCTTCCATGTCACGGGCCCGCACACGGGCACGATAAGGCAGCATCTGTTTCTTGGACAGCGCGTCGGCCAGTAATTCATGTTCATAGGTCGCAGTGGCATGGGCCGCGCCCTGCCCCGATTTGGTAACCGACAGACGTCCGTTGACCTGACCACGCTGGGGCGGAGTGAAAAGTTGCGGGACCGAAATCCCCAATCCTTCGGCCAGCTTTTTGAGCGCATCATAAGTCGGCGACATCTGACCGTTTTCGATCTTGGACAGGGTTGAACGCGCCAGTCCCGCCTTGTTGGCAGCCTGTTCCAGCGTCCAGTCGCGCGCCTTGCGCAATTCGCGTACACGCACCCCCAGATCCAGAGGTTCAGCGTGTTCATCCTCGCCCGAACTGCGGGCGATGCGGATCAGGGATTTGGGGTCTTTTGACGTCATGATCGTTCTATACGCACGACGCGAGCCGCTTGCAACGCATCGCGTGTCGGGCTAGCCAACCGATATGCTTTCTATTTTTGATCAGGGGCCACCCGCGCCCTGCCCTGACCCATTCAACCTGACCGCTCATGTCCTGCGTCATGCACAGGACCAGCCGGACAAGATCGCCCTGTCGCTGGTTGGCCCGACCGGGGCCGAGAACTGGAGTTATTCTGACCTGGAAGCTGCGGTGCGTGGCACGGGGACCGGGTTGCTGAATGCCGGGCTGGCGGCTGGCGACATCATTCTGATGCGGCTGGGCAATACGGTGGAGTTTCCGATTGCCTATCTGGGAGCGATCGCCGCCGGGTTGGTCCCGGTTCCGACCTCCTCCCAGCTGACCGAATCGGAAACAGCCAAGATAATCGCGGATCTGTCTCCGGCCGCGGTGCTGCGGGACCCGCAGGTCGCCTGTGCGGATCACGCCAATCAGATTGGCATCAAAACGCTGGATTCAATGCGGGCCCTGCCTGCCTGTGCCTATGATCTGGGGGATCCGGAACGGTTGGCCTATATCGTCTATACATCCGGCACCAGCGGCAAACCCCGCGCAGTGGCGCACGCCCATCGGGCGATCTGGGCGCGGCAGATGATGGTGGATGGTTGGTACGGGCTGCGCAGCACAGACCGGCTGCTGCATGCGGGCGCGTTCAATTGGACGTATACATTGGGGACCGGGTTGATGGATCCATGGACCATTGGGGCCACCGCCCTGATCCCGCAACCGGGCACTGACCCGTCCGCGCTGGGGTGGTTGCTGGCGCATCACAAGGCAACGATTTTTGCTGCTGCGCCCGGAGTTTACCGCAAGATCTTGCAGTCGGACGATGCGATGGAGCTGCCCGATCTGCGTCACGGTTTATGTGCCGGCGAAAAGCTGTCACCGCTGTTGCACAAAACCTGGAAAGATCGCTCAGGTACCGACCTGTTTGAGGCCTTTGGCATGTCGGAATGCTCGACCTTTGTCTCGTCCTGCCCGGATCACCCCGCCCGCGGCGAGGCACTGGGACGTCCACAAGTGGGGCGCAGGGTTGCCATTGTCGGACCTGATGGTCCCGTGCCACAAGGAACCGAAGGCACAATCGCCATCCACCGCTCCGATCCTGGGCTGATGCTGGGCTATTTGAACGCGCCCGAAGACACCAAGGCCCGATTTCAGGGCGATTGGTTCCTGACCGGCGACCAGGGTGCCATGGCGGTGGACGGTCAGATCACTTATTTGGGCCGCGCAGATGACATGATGAACGCAGGCGGGTATCGCGTCTCTCCCGTCGAAGTCGAAACCGCATTGACCGCCCATCCCGGTATCACCCAGGTCGGTGCTGCCGCGGTCGAGGTGAAACCCGACACCTATATCATCGCAGCCTTTTATACCGGTCCCAAAGAGTTGACCGCTCAGGACCTGCAAAGCTTTGCCTCGGACCGCCTGGCCCGTTACAAACAGCCGCGCGCCTACATATATATGGATGCGCTGCCCACCGGGGCGAACAACAAACTGCTGCGCCGCGCCCTGCCTGCCTATTTCAAAGGATGACCCCCCATGACCGTCAAGCTCGACATCCTGTCCGACCCGATCTGTCCCTGGTGCTATATCGGCAAGACCCATCTGGACGCCGCGTTGACCCAGGTGCCCGACCACCCATTTGTAATTGAATGGCATCCGTTTCAGCTGAACCCGGACATGCCCTCGGGCGGTATGGACCGGCGCGCTTATCTCGAAGGGAAGTTCGGCGGCAAGGAAGGCGCTGTTCGCGCCTATGCCCCGGTCGTTGAAAACGCCGAAAAGGCCGGGTTGAACATCGACTTTGAAGCGATGAAGCGCACGCCCAACACATTGGACGCGCATCGGCTGATCCATTGGGCCGGAATCGAAGGCAAACAGACGGAAATCGTCGACGCCCTGTTCAAGGCCTATTTCGAAGACGGTCGCGATATCGGGGATCATGACGTGCTGGCGGATCTTGCGGATAATGTCGGCATGGACGCATCGGTTGTGCGCAAACTGCTGCAATCGGACAGCGACACCCAAAGCATCCGCGACCGTGACGCCCACAGCCGCAAGATGGGGGTGAATTCGGTTCCGACCTATATCGTCGCCAACAAACACGCGGTTCCGGGATCACAGCCGCCCGAATTATGGGTCAAGGTGATTGGCGACATCATGGAGCAACTGGACGGGGATGACAGTTGAAGCAATTCAAGCTTTCTACCATTCTACTCAGCCTGATAGCAGTGGTGCTGTCAGGCACGATCTTCTTTCGTCTCGTTGAAGGTTGGACCTGGCTGGACAGCTACTTTTTTACCGTGATCACCATTTCCACCGTCGGGTATGGCGAATTGGTTCCGGCCACAGCATTGGGCAAGATCGGGACGACGTTTCTGATCTTTGGCGGGCTGGGCGTTTTTGCAGTTGCAATACGCGAATTTGCCAACTTTCACATGCAAAAACGCGAAGAACACACCGAATGGCTGGTTGGCCACCTTGGCCACCGCAAGGCTGACCAAGACCCCCCGGCCGCCAATGAAGACGAACAACCCGATCCACATTGAACCATAAAATGTGACCCAAGGTCTTTTACATGTGCACAGTTATCTGTGCATCGGCGAACTGGAAACTGCCCAAAAAACATGATACCGCTGCCCCAGCGTGACCGGAGATTTCACTCCTTGCCCACCCCGGCTTATCTGGGGCCAGCCCGCGCTTTCGAAACAGATTGGAGCGGTCCATGAGCCACCGAATGCATCGGGCGGAATTTGTTGCGTTGATCGCGATGATGTTTGCCACCATCGCTTTTTCCATAGACTCGATGTTACCGGCCCTGCCCGAAATCGGTGGGGAACTCAGCCCCGATGACCTGAACCGGGCCCAATTGATCCTGACCTCATTTGTGTTGGGCATGGGGGTCGGTACGTTTTTTACCGGGCCTCTGTCTGACAGTTTCGGGCGCAAACCAGTGATCTATGGGGGGGCGGCATTGTATATCCTGGCCAGCTTTGTGGCCTGGACCAGTTCGTCGCTCGAAGTGGTACTGGCCGCAAGGATTGCCCAGGGTCTGGGTGCCGCGGGTCCGCGTGTTGTGGCAATGGCGGTTGTGCGTGACCTGTTTTCAGGGCGCGAAATGGCGCGGATCGTGTCTATTGCTATGATGATCTTTACCCTCGTTCCTGCGGTGGCACCATTGTTGGGCGCAGGCATTATAGCCATAACAGGATGGCGCGGCATCTTTCTTGCCTTCATCCTGTTCTCGATGATTTCGGTGTTCTGGTTGGGTCTGCGTCTGCCTGAATCCCTTCCGCGCGAAAACCGCCGTCCGTTCCGGGGACCGCTGCTGGTCAAGGCCGTCGGAGAAATGTTTGCCCACCCCAGTGTCCGCCTGTCGATCCTGGTCCAAAGCCTGTGTTTGGGAACGCTGTTCACCATGCTCACCATGGTGCAGCCCGTCTATGACGTGGTTTATGACCGGGCCGACAGCTTTCCCATCTGGTTTGGTGGGGTTGCCATTGTGTCCGGCTCGGCAAGTCTGTTGAACGCCGCGCTGGTGGTGCGATTGGGGATGCGCCGGATGGTCACCTGGACCTTGGGTGTTCAGATCCTGCTGAGCGGTGTGATGCTTGTTGCCGGGGGCATGGACCTGTCCCAGGACGCGGGCTTTGGTTTGTTTGTGTTCTGGCAGACCAGCATCTTTTTCATGGCCGGCACCACGCTGGGCAACCTCAATGCCATGGCGATGGAGCCGATGGGCCATATCGCGGGCATGGCGGCTTCGGTCATTGGTGCGATTTCGACCGTGATCGCTGCCGCAATCGCGGCCCCCATTGGTCAGATGTTCAATGGATCCCTGTTCCCGCTGACGGCTGGGATCCTGGTCATGTGCATCCTTGCCTATGGATTGATGCTGTACATGGGGCGCGTGGAGAACCGTCTGCCTGCCTGACCCCTATCAAAAATGCGGCTGATCCCTTATTCTTTCGGCCATTGTGGGGGAAATAGATATGAACGAATATTATGAACTGGGCAATTACAGTTGCCCTGTGACCACCCAATCAACCAAGGCCCAACTGTGGTTTGATCGCGGCCTGATCTGGACGTATGGGTACAATCACGAAGAAGCCGTGCGCTGTTTTCAAAAAGCGCTGGAACATGATCCCGAATGCGCGATGGCCCATTGGGGCGTCGCCTATTCCGCCGGACCCAATTACAATATGCCCTGGCAGCTGTTTGACGCCGAAGGGCGTGCGACGGCGCTGGCGACTTCGTATGACGCAACGCAGGCGGCGCTCTCTTGCTTGGACGGGTGCACTGAGGCCGAAGTGGCGCTGATCCGTGCCCTGCCCGCCCGCTATCCCCAACGCGAACTTGTCGAAGACATGCACCCCTGGAACCATGATTTTGCCGATGCGATGCGTGCGGCATTTGCCAAGGTGCCCGACCACCTGGACCTGCGCACGGTCTATGCCGAAAGCCTGCTCAACCTGACCCCCTGGCAAATGTGGGATCTGAAAACGGGTGAACCAGCCAAAGGTGCCGCCACGGTAGAGGCGCAGGACGTCATGGAAACGGCCATGGCCCAGGATCCGGACGCCATGGCCCATCCCGGCCTGCTGCATCTCTATGTACATTTGATGGAGATGTCGCCGACACCGGAAAAAGCTCTCAAGGCCGGGGATATTCTTCGCACACTGGTCCCAGACGCTGGCCACCTGGTCCATATGCCCACTCATATCGATGTGCAGTGCGGTCATTTTCACAACGTCGTGTATTGGAATCAAAAAGCCATCGAGGCGGACCTGAAGTATTATGCCCGCGAAGGCGCGTTCAACATTTACACCGGCTATCGTCAACACAATTACCACTTCGTCATCTATGGCGCATTGTTTCTGGGACAGATGGGCCCGGCGTTGCAGGCCAATCAAGGGATGTGGGACACCACGCCCATCGAGATGTTGCAGGTCGAAAGCCCGCCGATGGCCGATTATTTCGAAAGCTATATGTCCATGGGACCGCATATTCTGATCCGGTTTGGGCGGTGGCAGGAGTGCATCGCACTGGAGCTGCCCAAAGACCCGGATTTGTTCTGCACCCTGACTGCCACGGTCCATTATGCCCGCGCCATCGGATATGCCGCCACCGGATGCGTCGCCGAGGCCGAAGCCGAAGAGGCGTTGTTTCTGGCGTCCAAGGCCCGCGTGCCAGACACCCGCCTCCTGCACAACAACTGTGTTTCGGATCTGCTTGAAATCGCGACACAAATGCTGCGTGGCGAGATCGAGTACCGCAAGGGAAATCATGACGTCGCCTATGCGCATCTGCGTAAATCTGTCGAACTGGACGACACGTTGCCGTATGACGAACCTTGGGGGTGGATGCAGCCGACACGCCACGCGTTGGGTGCGCTTCTGTTCGAACAGGGACGCGTCGCAGAGGCAGAAGCCGTCTACCGCGAAGATCTGGGGCTGGGTGGCAGCCTGTCTCGGGCATCCATTCATCCCGATAATGTATGGTCTCTCAAAGGGTTGCACGACTGTCTTGTGGCACGCGGCGACACGATTGAATTGCCTCAAATCAAACAGCGTCTGGATCTGGCACAGTCTCGGGCCGATGCTGGTATCCGGGCTTCGTGCGGCTGCGCGCAGGTTGCCATGACGTAAGGACCCCAAAAGCCCGAGGGACAATTTCCTTGCCGAAAGCCACGGCTTGCTCATAACATGGTTGTGAGCGTCTTATTAGGGACTTTCAATATGTTAGCTATTTCAACCTTACGACGTGTCGCACTTGGTGTTGTGTTCGCGCTTCCATTTGCCACTGCATTGCCAGCTGAAACGGCAGACAATACCGGTCCGGCCGACGATCCGATCGACGCCCAGGCGCGCGACCTGATCCAGGCGGCAACCGATTTTCTCTCCAACCAGGACAAGCTGCAGGTCAATTGGTTCGTGACCTATGACACCGTTGTCGATGGCCGCGAGAAACTGACCGATGTCCGAAGCGGCTTCACCTTTCTTTCCCGGTCAGAAGGGTTTGTTTCCGCAACGGAAAATGGGCTCAAGAGCCGGGATTTCTATTTTGATGGAGCCGCATTTTACATCGTTGATCCGGATGCAAATTCCTATGTTCTGGCCCCGTTCGAAGGGTCGTATGAAGATCTGATTGTCCGCATTCGCGACGAATACGATATGGCGCTACCGATCTGGTCCATTCTTTCGAACCGGTCCAAGGGTGAATGGCTCGAATCCGCCGAAAGCGCCGCCTATCTGGGCGTGACCCGGATTGCCGGTCGCGAAGTCCATCATATCGCCGCGTCCAACTATGATCACGACTGGCAGCTGTGGATTTCGACCGATGCAGAGCGCCCCGAGCTGGTCATGCTGGTTGGCACCGATCCCTACCAACAGGGATGGCCGCAATACCGGGTGTATTTCCACGACTGGGTGTTTGACCCGGATTATGATCCCAATGTCTTCGCCTACACACCGGACGAAGACGCAAGCCGCATGGCCTGGCCAAAACCTGTCCTTGATGATGCAAATTCCGGTCCGCAAGAGGGAGACGAGTGATGTTCAGGTCATTAAAGCAAGCATTCCTCGGATTGGTGATCATGGCTCTGGCCATTGGTACCTCGCCCGAAAGCGTAATTCGGCTGGCTCCGTCCGCAGATTGGGCCGAAGCCCGGGGTGGGCACGGTCGCGCCGGTGGATTTTCCGGTGGCGGTGCACGCAGCCGGCCTTCTGGCGGAGCACGGTCCCGTCCCGCAACGTCACGTCCGTCCAACCGTGCAACGCGCCCGGCCACAAGCCGACCCAGCACACGGCCTGCAACCAGCCGGCCCAGCACCCGTCCTGCCCAGGCGCGCCCCGCGCCCAGCCGTCCCAGTGCGGGAACCCGGCCAAACCGACCCGAAGCCGGCACCCGTCCCAGCAATCGGCCTGCCGGTGCCAGACCGCCAGGGTCTCGTCCACCGGGTTCACGCCCACCAGGGTCACGTCCACCAGGCGCAGCACATCGCCCCGGTGCCCGTCCGCCCGGACACCGCCCGCCCGGTACGCGCCCACCCGGCGTGCGCCCCCCTATTCACCGGCCGCCAGGATATCGCCCTCCGAGATATCGTCCGCCCGGATATCGCCCGCCTTATTACCGGCCACCGTATTACCGTCCGCCGCACAGCCATTGGGGACCCTACCATTATAACCCCAGCTGGGGCTGGTTCTTTACAGCGGCGATCGTCGGTTCGACCTTGGTCTATGCCTCGAATCTGCCCGAAGACCAGGACTGTCAAAAGGTTCAGGATGGCGGAGAGACGCTGTATCAATGTGACGGTGTTCTGTACCGGTCGACCTACTATCAGGACGAACAAGTCTATGAGATCGTGTCCGACGCACCGGGAGAAAAAGCTGCGGAACCGACCTCGGTCATTGGTCTGTCTCTGACGGAACCCATGACTCGTGGGGCGGTCGTGCGCTCGTTGCAGATGGCCCTGACCGAAGCCGGATATGACACCGGCGGTACAGATGGCGTCTTTGGCAGCGGAACTGAAACCGCACTTCAGTGGTTCCAGTATGATTATGAACTGGAGCCAACCGGGTTCGTCGATCAGATGACAGCCTACAAGCTGGGGCTGGCCGAAGCTCCTCCCGAAGCGGCTGAACCAACCACACCTGCACCTGCAACTGCTCCGGCAACACCAGAAACGCCAACAACGGTTGAAGAGCCTGCGGCTGTCGAAGACACCGCCCCTGCGCAGGACTAAAAGTTGGAATTAAAAGACGGAATCAGGCCTTGGCTTTTGCCTTGGCCTTTTTCTTTGCGGCGACCACTTTTTCAGCAAGATCACGGGCGATGGCGAATGCCCCTTTGATCTTGTCCGCGTCATTGCGCCAATCGCGCCGCACCACGATCTTGTTCTCTCGCACCTTGGCCAGACCGTTCTGGCCCTGGATGAACTCCACCAGCCCTTCGGGCGACGCGAATTTGTCGTTGTGGAACTGGATGGTCGCGCCTTTGGGGCCACCGTCCAACTTTGCAATCCCGGCACGTTTGCACATCGCCTTGATCCGCACCACCAACAGCAATGTGTTGACCTCACGCGGGAGCTTGCCGAACCGGTCAATCAACTCGGCGGCAAAGCCTTCCAATTCGACCTTGGTGGTGAGCGAGCTGAGACGACGGTAAAGACCCAGACGCACATCCAGATCCGGCACAAAATCGTTGGGGATCAGCACCGGCACGCCCAGATTGATCTGCGGTGCCCATTGATCGTCGGCCTCTGACAGGCCTTCCATCTCTCCGGCGCGGATCTTGGCAATCGCCTCTTCCAGCATGGATTGATACAGCTCGTACCCCACATCCCGCATCTGGCCGGACTGTTCTTCGCCCAGCAGATTGCCTGCCCCCCGAATGTCCAGATCCTGAGACGCCAGAGTAAACCCGGCCCCCAACGTGTCGAGCGATCCGAGAACCCGCAGGCGTTTTTCTGCAGCAGGTGTCAAACGCATCCGCGGTTTGGTGGTCAAATAGGCATAAGCGCGGGTTTTGGATCGCCCCACCCGGCCCCGGATCTGATAAAGCTGCGCCAGGCCGAACATATCGGCGCGATGCACGATCATCGTGTTGGCGGTTGGAATGTCCAACCCGCTTTCGACAATCGTAGTGGCCAAAAGGATGTCGTATTTCCCGTCGTAGAACGCGTTCATCCGGTCATCCAATTCCCCGGCGGCCATCTGGCCATGCGCCACCATATACGACAGCTCCGGCAGCTGATCCTTGAGAAACTGTTCGATGTCCGGCAGGTCGCTGATGCGCGGCACCACATAAAAACTTTGCCCGCCGCGATAATGTTCCCGCAGCAATGCCTCGCGCAGAGTGATGGCGTCGAATTCGCTGACATAGGTGCGGATTGCCAACCGATCCACCGGCGGCGTGCCTATGATCGACAGATCGCGAACACCGGTCAGGCTCAGCTGCAGGGTACGCGGGATCGGGGTCGCGGTCAGAGTCAACACGTGGATGTCGCTGCGCAACTGTTTCAGCCGTTCCTTGTGCGTGACGCCGAAATGCTGTTCTTCGTCGATGATCAACAAGCCGAGGTTCTGGAACCGGATACCTTTGGCCAGCAATGCGTGGGTGCCCACCACGATATCCACTGTGCCCCGTGCCATTCCATCGCGGGTGGCCTGTGCGTCCTTGGCAGACACAAACCGGCTGAGCTGGCGGACCTCCAGCGGGAACCCCCGGAACCGCTCCATGAAGGATGCCGCATGTTGGCGGGCCAGCAATGTCGTGGGCGCAATCACCGCAACCTGCAGGCCGGACATGGCCGCAACAAAGGCAGCGCGCATGGCAACTTCGGTCTTGCCGAACCCCACGTCGCCACAGATCAGCCGGTCCATCGGCTGGCCAGAATGCAAATCCTCCATGACATCATTGATGGCGCGCAGCTGGTCATCGGTCTCTTGATAGGGGAAACGGGCGCTGAATTCCTCCCACGCATGCGGCGGCGGATCCATGATCGGTGCTTTGCGCAGGGCGCGTTCAGCCGCAATCCGGATCAGCTTGTCCGCCATCTCGCGGATACGTTCCTTGAGCTTGGCCTTTTTCGCCTGCCAGGCCCCACCGCCCAGTCGATCCAACAGCCCTTCGTCGTGGCCGTATTTGGACAACAGTTCAATGTTCTCGACCGGTAAATATAGCTTTGAGTGTTCGGCGTATTCCAACAGGATGCATTCATGCGCAGCCCCGGCCGCCGTGACCACTTCGAGCCCTTTGTAGCGCCCGATCCCGTGGTCCACATGCACCACCAGATCTCCGGGTGTCAGCGATTGGGTTTCGGTCAGGAAATTTTCGGCCTTGCGCCGTTTCCTAGGGGCACGGATCAGGCGGTCACCCAGCACGTCCTGTTCCGAAATCACCGTCATATCAGGCGCTTCGAACCCATGTTCCAGCGCCCAGACCGCCAGATGCAGACCGGATTTTCCAACCCGCGTGCCATCACGGATTGCGATGACTTCGGCCAGACCTTCGTCTTCGATCAACCCGGTCAGACGTTCGCGCGCCCCGTCGGAATAAGAGGCGACGACAACCGGACCTTTTTGCAGTTTTGCCTTGATATGATCGGCCAAAGCCCCGAACAGGCTGACATTTTCCAACTGGCGTTCGGGAGAGAAGTTGCGCCCGATCCGCCCGCCTGCATCCACCACGCCCGGACCCGAGGCCTGAGATAGTGGATGAAGCTGAACCACACGTTGGGACGCGGTGACCTGCTCCCACGCCGCATCATCCAGATACAGCAAGTCCGGCGGCACCGGCTTATAAACTGAATCCATCCGCCCCTTGGCCTGCATGGCGATCTTGCGGGTCTCATATTGATCCGCAATCGTGTCCCAGCGCGCCAACCGCGCAGGCGTGACCTGATCATCCAGTGTCACGGTCGCCTCTGGCAGGTAATCAAACAGGGTTTCCAGTTCGGCGTGAAAGAATGGCAACCAATGTTCGATGCCCTGATGTTTACGCCCGGCGCTCACTGCCTCGTACAATGGATCATCTGTGCCGGCGGCTCCGAATTCAACGCGGTAATTCTGGCGAAACCGGGTGATGGCGCTGTCGTCCAGAATGATTTCGGACACCGGAGCCAATTCAATCTGTTCCAGCTTTTCGGTGGTGCGCTGATTTGCCGGATCGAACCGGCGTGCGCCGTCCAGAATGTCACCGAACAAATCCAACCTGACGGGGCCGCTTTCACCGGGGGGAAAGATGTCGATGATGCCTCCACGCACCGCGTAATCCCCCGGCTCCATCACCGTTGGGCTTTGAGTAAAGCCCATGCGGACCAGAAATTTGCGCAGGCCGTCTTCGTCTACCCGATTGCCGACCGTCGCAGAAAACGCCGCCTCGCGTAGAACATTGCGCGCTGGCACCCGTTGTGTCACAGCATTCAATGTGGTGAGCAGCACGAATTGGGACGGCATTCCATGCACCAATCCGGCCAGCGTCGCCATGCGCGCCGCCGAAATGTCGGCATTGGGCGACACCCGGTCATAGGGCAGACAATCCCAGCCCGGAAACAGGATCACCGGCATATCCGGCGCAAAAAACGCCAGCGCGGCACGCATCGCCTCGAGCCGTTTGTCATCGCGCGCCACATGCACGACGGGATTGCCGGATTTGGCAACTTCGCGCAAGATCAGACGCGCGTCATACCCTTCGGGGGCACCGCCCATGACTATTCGTGCGGGTTCCATCGCGCGCTTCCTTTATTGGTCCGTCTCGCTCAGCCCAGAACACCGATCGACAGGTTCTGATACATGCCCCACAACGCGGTGACAAAGATCGCCAGTGTTCCGATCATCTGGGTATACAGCCGACACCGCGTCAACCGTTTGCACAATGCTTCGCCGCGCAAATGCTCTGTTTCAATCAATCGCGCGGTCGACAGATTCAACAGTCCGACCAGCGATAGCGGAAACCCCAGCAGGAACAACGCCTGAGCAATCTCCAATTCATAGGCAAAACCCAGAACCGCCAACGCTGACAAGATGAAACAGGTCAACCCCATGACCCATAATCCTGATACGCGGCCGATATACAAAAGCCGGTTCACATTGATCCGGGTCAGATCCTCGAGGTCCACCATCGACTGCCCTTCGATGCGGCGTGCCCGCTGCACCAGATCAAAGGGCACACCCAGCACCCAATGGCTGGCCGAAGACCACACCACAGCCAGCGCAATCCAGAACCACAGGTTCGAAAAGGATCGCATGTCGATCAACTCAAACAGAGATGTATACCAGTCCAATACAAACGACCCTTCTGCGCGTTCCTCAAATCCCGGTTTTTATCAACGACCCCGGGCGGGTCTTTTATCTGTGGCCCCGCCCCGCTTCACAAGGGGGCATTCAACCGATTTATCGCCAGATTTCATCCCATCGCGGCGTTTGCACCTCTTGTGAGTGACGATTTTCCATGCCACCCAAGAGCAGAACGTTCAAGGAGTCTTGCCGCCATGAAACCCACCGTCGCGCCATTTCCCGCAGCCCGCCTGCGTCGGGCCCGCCAAACTGCCGCCATTCGTGGTATGGTTCGCGAAAATACCCTGACTCCGGACGACCTGATCTGGCCGGTTTTTGTACGTGACGGCGACGGTATCGTGGAACCCGTTGCCTCCATGCCCGGCGTCGTGCGCCGGTCGGTGGACAAGATCGCGCAGGCCGCCATCGAAGCCCAGGCGTTGGGCATACCCGCGATCTGCCTGTTTCCCTACACGGATCCCAGCCTGAAAACCGAAGACTGCGCCGAAGCCTGGAACCCCGACAACCTGACCAATCGCGCGATCCGGGCGATCAAACAGGCCGCGCCCGATATTGCGGTGATGACTGACGTGGCGCTGGATCCCTATAACATCAACGGCCACGACGGGTATGTGGTGGACGGCGAAATCATCAACGATGCCACGGTCGAAGCACTGGTCAAGATGACCCTGGCCCAGGCGGAGTCGGGGGCGGATATCATTGGGCCCAGCGACATGATGGACGGCCGCATCGGGGCCATGCGTCAGGGGTTGGAGGCCGCGGGTCACCACAACGTGATGATCCTCTCCTACGCGGCCAAATACGCCAGCGCCTTTTATGGCCCGTTCCGTGACGCCGTCGGTGCCTCGGGCGCGTTGCAGGGGGACAAGAAAACCTATCAGATGGACCCGGCCAACACCAACGAGGCCCTGCGCCTGATCGAACGCGATCTGAACGAAGGCACCGATATGGTGATGGTCAAACCGGGTATGCCCTATCTGGACATCTGTCGCCGCGTCAAAGAGACGTTTGGCGTGCCGACCTTTGCCTATCAGGTGTCCGGTGAATACGCGATGATCCAGGCCGCAGCCCAAAACGGGTGGATCGACGGGGAAAAGGTCATGCTGGAAAGCCTGATGTGTTTCAAACGTGCGGGCTGTGACGGCGTTCTAAGCTATTTCGCCCCCGAGGTTGCCAAGATCCTGAACGGGTAACTGGCCCATCCCCGTATCTGCCAGACAACAGCAGCGGTATCACCACCGCCTGCCCCCTTGGTTTCCGGCGGTGGGTTGACCCTCTCGGCGACACTTCTGCTCCCTGAAATGGCGACAAGCTGCCGATCTGTGTCTGACGTTGCGTGACAGCCCCTGTCATTGCCCCTATAAAGAGGGCGAAGGCCGGAGCATACCGGTTCAAGAATGGCATGAAGACAGGCAAACAAACATGAGCAAATCCTTTCCTTCCACAGTGTCGCGGCGTGGCTTCACGCTGGCTGGCATCGCAGCGCTGACGGTCACCGCCGCCTGCGGAAATGGCGTTGGAGGCACCGGTGCCTCCAAGATTGACGCCCGCGTCGACGCGACGTTGAACCAGATGTATGATCTGTATCCCAACACCGTGACCCTGGCGGAGAAGTCCACCGGCATGCTGGTCATGCCATTGGTCACCGAGGCCGGGTTCGGCTTTGGCGGGGCATATGGGCGTGGCGCGTTGCGGATCAACGGTCACACCGTCGATTTCTATTCCACCGTCAAAGGCAGCGCAGGGTTCCAGATTGGCGCCCAGCAATATGCACATGTGCTGTTCTTCATGACCCAGGACGCCCTGGAAGAATTCCGCCGGGGATCCGGTTGGGCCGCTGGTGCAGATCTGGAATATGTGGTCAGCGATCAGGGCGATTCCGTCGCTGCCGACACAAATACCCTGCGCTCGCCGGTTCTTGCAGCCGTGTTTGGTCAGGCCGGTCTGCGCGTGGGCGCAACGCTGGAAGGCACCAAATACACCCGGATCATTCCCTGATCCCGGATTGGTCGGACATCAGACGGAAAACGCGCCCTTTAAGGGCGCGTTTGCTGTTTTAGGTTTACAAATTCTGGTTCATCCCGTTTCGCGCATGCGTTTGAACAGCGACGAGGTATCCCAGCGTCCGCCGCCCAATTTCTGCACATCCTTATAGAATTGATCGACCAGGGCCGTCACCGGCAGGCTGGCACCGCTCTTGTCCGCGGCCTCCATGCAGATTTTCAAATCCTTGCGCATCCAGTCGACCGCAAATCCATGTGCAAAATGATCGTCCAGCATGGTTTCATGCCGGTTGAACATCTGCCAGCTGCCCGCAGCACCCTGGCTGATGACCTCAACCACGGCACGCCCGTCCAACCCTTCCTTTTCTGCGAAATGCAGCGCCTCGCTCAGGGCCTGAACCAGACCTGCGATGGCGATCTGATTGCACATCTTGGTTTTTTGACCATCGCCGCTGTTACCGATCCGGCGACAGATCTTGGAATAGATCTCCATCAGCGGCTCCACCCGATCATAGGCTGCCTGTTCGCCGCCGCACATGATCGACAGAACTCCGTTCTCGGCCCCTGCCTGTCCGCCCGAAATCGGCGCGTCAACAAAGGACACCCCGTGCCCCTGCGCGATCTCATGCAGCTCGATGGTAACATCCGCCGACACGGTGGTGTGATCGACAAAAACACTGCCGCTGCTCATACCCGCAAAGGCCCCATCATCGCCCAGACAAACGCTGCGCAAATCATCATCATTGCCGACACAGGCCATCACGAATTCCGCACCCTCCACCGCTTTGCGTGGTGTTGCCGCCCAGGTTCCCCCATGTTGCGACGTCCAGGCTTCGGCTTTGGCCGAGGTGCGATTGTAGACCGTAACTTCATGTCCGGCGGCCAACAAATGCCCTGCCATCGGATACCCCATGACGCCCAATCCCAAAAACGCGATCTTTGCCATACACTTTTCCCTTGTCTGATCATTTCCTAAGTTGGTTCCACCCTATCAACCTTGCCCACGAGCGCAATCGGGGGCAAGAAGGGCAAGGCGCTGTAAACCGGGAGATTGAAACACATGGGCAAAGTTTTTCGGTGGCTCCTGCGCCTGACAGCCGGTCTGATCTTCCTCGTCATTCTGGGCGTTGGGCTGGTGTATTACCTGGCCTCGCAATCGTTGCCCGACTATGATCAAACCCTATCTGTCACCGGGTTGAACGCACCTGTTGAGATTGTCCGCGACAATGCCAATGTCCCGCATATTTTTCCGGATCAGGACGGGGACGACAACGACGCCTATTTTGCCTTGGGATATGCCCATGCTCAGGACCGCCTGTGGCAAATGACCATGCTGCGCCGCACGGCCCAGGGACGCCTGTCGGAGGTTTTCGGTTCACGAACTCTGCGTATTGACCGATTGCTGCGCCGGTTGGATCTGTACCGGTTGTCGCTCAGCTCGGTTTCGGCGCAGACACCAGAAACGCTGAGCGCGCTGAACGCGTATGCCGCCGGCGTCAACGCCCGGCTCGCCGAAATCAACGACAAGGCGCTGGGACGCGGTGCGCCCGAAATGTTCCTGTTCAATGCGCCAGTCGCCCCCTGGCAACCAGCTGATTCCATTGCGATCATAAAGATCATGGCCCTGCAGTTGTCCGGCCACCTCGAAGCCGAGGTACTGCGCGCACGCACCTCTCTGATGCTGGATGATCCGGCACGGCTGGCAGATATTCTGCCCGACGCCCCCGGAACCGGGATCGCTGCGCTGCCTGAATATGCCACCCTGTTTCCTGATCTGCCCCGGTTTGCCGCGACGGCCCCGATGCCTGATCTGGCCCTGTCCCCCTTCCCAAAACGCGGGTTGGCCGGAGCCTCCAACGCCTGGAGCGCTGCCCCGTCGCGCTCGGCCTCGGGGGGCACGCTTTTGGCCAACGACCCGCATCTGGGGTTTTCGGCACCAGCGATCTGGTATCTGGCCCGGCTCGAATTGGCCAGCGGCGGCGTCATTGGCGCCACCATCCCCGGTGTCCCCGCGGTCATGACGGGGCGCAGCGGTCGGCTGGGATGGGGGCTGACCTCCTCCTATCTCGACGATCAGGACGTGTTCATCGAAAAGCTGAACCCGCAGACCCCCGAAGAGTATCTGACGCCCGACGGCTATAAACCATTTGAAAGCCGCCCGTCCATCATTCGGATAAAGGGCGAACAACCCATTACATTGACCCTGCGCTGGACCGAAAACGGCCCCGTTTTGCCCGGCACCCATTACAGCCTGGAAACCGTGACCCCGCCCGGCCATGTGGCTGCTTTGGGCTGGACTGCGCTCAGCGGACAGGACACCACCATCGGTGCCGCCTTGCAGCTGATGAGCGCTGCAAATGTGCACGAAGCCATCCGCATTGCCGAGGGTTTCATTGCACCTTCGCAAAATCTGTCACTTGTTGATCAGACTACCATTGCGATGAAGACCATCGGCGTTATCCCAAATCGCAATGCTGCCCACCAAAGCAAGGGCCGCCTGCCCAGCCAGGGATGGCGCGTTGAGAACCGATGGCGAGGTCGGGCATCCTTTGCCTCCAACCCACAATTCGTCAGCCCCCGGGGCGGAATTCTGGGCAATACCAACAACAAGATCCTAGAACGACCGTTTCCCAACCATGTTTCTTATGAATGGGGCGATACCCAGCGCATACATCGTTGGGAAAAACTGATGCAGAACCGTCAGGTTCACACGCGTGAAAGCTTTATCGAAGCACAATTGGATACGGTCAGCTATACCGCCCGAACCCTGCTGCCACTGATCGGGGCCGACCTGTGGTTCACGGGTGAACCCGCTGCCGAAGGCACCCCTGAACGCACACGCCAGGACGCATTGGACCTCTTGGCGGAATGGAATGGAGAGATGAACGAACATCTGCCCGAACCTCTGATCTATTCGGCCTGGATTCGAGCGCTGCAGAAACGCCTGATTGTCGACAACCTGGGGCCATTGGCCCCGGAGTTCACTCAGGTCGAACCCCTGTTCATCGAACGTGTGTTCCGCAATGTAGACGGGGCTGGCCAATGGTGCGACGTGCGCCAAAGCGCACCAATCGAAACCTGCACGGACATGTCCCGGCTGGCGTTGGACGATGCGCTGATCTGGATACAGGACCGCTATGGAAATCAGCTGGAATCCCTGCGCTGGGGGGATGCCCATCAGGCCACCCACGATCACCCGGTTTTGGGGACGGTCCCGGTGTTGCGGTATTTCGTGAATATCCGCCAATCGACCAGCGGCGGAGACAATACCCTGCAACGCGGGCGCGGCTCTGGCACAGATCCGGCCCCATTCCAGAATGTGCATGGCGCTGGATATCGTGGTGTTTATGATTTTGCCGACCCGGACAGTTCGGTTTTTGTCACATCAACCGGGCAATCCGGCCACTTTCTGTCGCGTTACTATGATGATCTGGCACAGCTGTGGCGTCGCGGCGAATACATCCCGATGTCCCTGGATACCGAATTGGCGCGCGCCGCTGCCGTGGGCGTGACCGTTCTCACCCCCACCCCCTAGAGCAGGCACAGTTGGGTAAGCCCCGACCGCGCCCGCGAGGGGTGCAAAAGTTTTAAAAAAACTTTTGGCAAGAATTTTTCCTAAAATTCTTGCCCTTTGGATCGGTAAGTCAGACACCCCACGATCAGAGGCTTTGGAATTGAGCCTTTTGCTTTTCCGTCCACAACACCGTAATCCTGAAACCGGTTTCTGTTTGTTCCTCAGCCTGAACAATATCCTGTTGAAACAACCAGGCGCGTTGCTTGCCATCAGCAAAATTCAGCTCCAGTTCGGCTTCGTGCCGACTGCCTTGCAGGACCTCGGAGATTTCAGCCAGAAGATCCTCCAGCCCCTCACCCGTCAATGCCGAAATGGCGTGCAACCCGTCTTCGCGTTCAGCGCGAGATCGACGAGCATCGGCCTGATCTTCCGGCAATTGGTCCAGCTTGTTCCACACTTCGATCTGAGGGCGGCTGTCATCGACGCCCAACGACGACAGAATTGTCTCGACATCTTTGGCCTGCGCGTCGGATTCTTCATGCGAAATATCGCGCACATGAAGGATCAGATCTGCTGCCAAAACCTCCTCGAGCGTGGCGCGAAAGGCCGCGACCAATTCGGTTGGCAGGTCCGAAATGAACCCCACCGTGTCGGACATGATGACTTCAAACCCTTCGGGCAGCTGCACCCGGCGCATGGTCGGGTCCAAGGTGGCAAACAACATGTCCTTGGCCATCACATCGGCCCCGGTCAATCGATTGAACAGCGTCGATTTTCCGGCGTTAGTATAGCCGACCAATGCCACAATCGGATAGGGCACTTTGGCCCGGGCAGCACGGTGCAGGGTCCGGGTCTTGATCACCTTGGCCAATTGACGGCGCAGGTTGATCAACTGGTCATCAATGGCTCGGCGGTCCGCTTCGATCTGGGTTTCACCAGGACCACCAACAAAGCCCAGACCGCCTCGTTGGCGTTCCAGGTGGGTCCAGGCGCGCACAAGGCGGGTCCGCTGATAAGACAGCGCTGCCATTTCCACCTGCAACACACCTTCGCGGGTGCGGGCACGATCCGAAAAAATCTCAAGGATCAAACCGGTTCGGTCCAGGATCTTGACCTTCCAGGCCTTTTCCAGATTGCGCTGTTGCACAGGGGTCACCGGCCCATCAATCAGGACCAGTTCGACCTCATTGTCGTGGAACAGCTCTTTGAGCTCTTCGATCTTGCCGGATCCAAACAGCCAACCCGGATGGGCGCGCGGCAAGCGCACGACCTTGGATCCGACCACATCGAGATCTGGCAACGCAGCGGCCAGTGCCACGCCCTCATGGATCGCGGCTTCGGCATCTCGGCGATGCTGTTCATTGCGGATATCCGGATACAGCACCCAGGCCCGGGTGCGCACCCTATCATGCTCCATCAAGAGGCGTCTTCACCATCATAAAGGTTGATCGGCTGCGCAGGCATGATGGTCGAAATCGCGTGTTTGTACACCAACTGCGACTGTCCGTCACGGCGCAGCAATACGCAGAAATTGTCGAACCAGGTGATCACACCCTGCAGTTTGACACCATTGATCAGGAAAATCGTGACCGGGACCTTGGTTTTTCTAACGTGATTCAGGAAGGCATCCTGAAGATTCTGTCTGTCCGAAGCCATATTTTGTTATCTCGCCTTTGTTCTTGCAACGCGCTGCGGAACTCCGCGCCCCTCTGAACGATGAGTATGAAGCGTGATTTCAGGAGTTTCCAGCCGAAAAATAACATTTCCAACATGGATCATAAACAAACTGCGCATCACCCGCGCCACAGGTTCGGTGTGATCAACGCGATCAATGCCAGGGTTTCCAACCGTCCCAACACCATGGCAAAACACAAAACCACCTTGGACGCGACCGGAAGCGACGCCAGATGAATCGGGGTTTCCGCCGCCGTTGTCACCAAAGGACCCGTGGTCGACAGTGCAGCGATCGACAGGACCAGCGCCTCTTCGAATCCTGACCCCAACGCAGCAAGGACGATGCTGATCACGGCCAATGACACGGCAAACAGCATAAAGAACACCCAGGCCACAAACGCGCCGTCGCGCTGGATTCGGCGGCTCCCCGCCCCATCACCGCTGACAGAAGACGGGTGCACCAGTCGTTCCATTTCGCGCAGTCCGTTCAAATACAGCGCATAGACGCGCAGCAATTTGACGCCTCCAGCCGTGGTCGCGACGCCGCCGCCAATCACGGATAGGCCCAACAGGATCATGCCCGGGGTTCCCAGACCGGACCATTGCTGAGCCTGGTTCCAATCAGCGCTTTCGAACCCGGTGGTCGACAGGAACGACATGATCGTAAACATGGCACCCCAAAAGGCGCGAAACGCCTGGGCACTGTCTTCGTTGGCGTTGACATCATAGGCGGCCAACCAATGTCGCAGAAACAGCGCAATCGGCAGCCCCAACACCAGAATCAAACCAATCCTGAACTCGGGATCCTTGTCCAAACGCCCACCGCCCACAGTCACCGTGTCATTGGAAAAGGTAAGTCGCGACAGGGCAAAGAACATGAACAGGAACACGACGGCCTCGCCGCCAAAGCCGGAGGCCGAATTCTGCAAACCACCGATCGGGGAAATCCCGGAGGTGGCCATCACCGACATTGCGTGACACAGCCCCACTAACGACGTGTCCCCGCCCACCACCAGCAGGACCCAAATCGCAACCGTCAACCCGGCATAAATGGGCCCCAACGTGCGCGTCACCCGGAACAGCAACCGGCGCGGGCTTGCCCGTTCCATCTGAACGGGAGCGGCGGTGGCCCGGCCCGGTTCACCGCGCGCCGTTACTTCGAATCCCCCCAGCGACAAAGGGGCCAGAATGGCCGAGGCCGCCACCCACATCAGAAATCCACCCAGCCAGCCAACCATCGCCCGCCACAGATGCAGCGGTGCCTGCAATCGGCCAGGGTCTTCGAACACATTCGCCCCTGTGGTGGTCACCGCGCTGACCATATCGAAATAAGCATTCAGAAAGCTGGTATTCTTCAACGCGTCATGCAGCGGAATCGCCAGAAACAACGGCAGCACGGAAAAGGTGGCAAGCAAAGTCAGCAACTGGCCCAGCAGACCATATTTTGGCGTCCGGTTCCCCATCGCCAAAGCAATCAGCGTGACACAGATCAGACCGATGATTCCCGAGTAGAAAAAGCTTTGACCGACCCGGTGTTGATCCAGAACCAGCGCATAGCTGGCCGGGATCCACATGGACAGCGCCGAAATTCCCCAGATAACCAGAAACAGAGGCATCCGCGCCAGGACACTGATATTTGCCTTGCCGCCCCTCATGACGTCAGAAAAAGTCGATCGAGACCTGCATCAGGCGTTCAACCTCAGGCACGTCCTTGGCCATGGCAAAAATTGCCACGACATCCCCATCTTCGATCCGCAGCGACCCGGTTGGGCGCACGACCTCGTTGCCCTTGCGTACAGCCCCAACCAGAACCCCCTCGGGAAAATCAATGTCCCGCAACGCCTGTCCCGCCATGGGCGACGTCGACATGACTTCGGCCTCGATCACCTCGGCCTCGGCGTCACCCACCGAATAAACCTGACGCACCCGACCATGGCGGATGTGCCGCAGGATCGAGCTGACAGTGGTGGCGCGCGGGTTGATGTAGGCATCAATCCCCAGCGGAGTCATCAGCGGCACCAGCGTGGGATCGTTGATCAGGGCAATGGCAAAAGGGCACCCTTCTGCCTTGGCCCGTACAGCGGCCAGCATGTTCGTCTTGTCATCATCCGTCACGGCCAACATTGCATCGGCGCGTTCGATCCCGGCCTCGCGCAGCAGGGCGCTGTCCAGACCGTCCCCGTTCAACACGATTGTCCGCTCCAATGCCTCGGCGGCACGCTCGGCGCATTTGCGGTCACGTTCGATGACCTTGGCCCGAACCCGCCAGGTGCTTTTCTCCAGCGCGATTGCCACTTCGAGCCCGACATTGCCGCCCCCAACCAGCACCACCCGGTCCTGTCGTTTTTGCGTTTTGCCAAAAATTTCCAGCGTGCGTGCCACATCATCCACATGGGTAAAAACATAACAGTCGTCGCCCACAAACAGCTGGTCACCCGGTTCAGGGGCAAACAACGTGCCTTCCCGGCGCACCCCGACCACAATTGACCGCAGAGTGGAAAACAGATCCGTCAATTGGCGCAGTGGCGTATTCACGACCGGGCAATCTTCCTGGATCGTGATCCCCAACAATTGCGCCTGACCTTCCATGAAGGTTTCGGTGTCAAAGGCCGCCGGAGCCGACAGACGGCGCATGGCAGCGGCTGCAACTTCGCGTTCGGGGCTGATCACCACGTCGATCGGCAGATGATCGCGGCGGTACAGGTCAGAATAGATCGCTGTCAGATAGGATTGCGACCGCAGCCGCGCGATCTTGCGCTGGATTGAAAAGACGGAATGTGCCACCTGACAGGTGACCATATTGACCTCATCCGAATGGGTGGCGGCGATGATCATATCCGCGTCCCGCGCGCCGGCCTGATCCAGGACATCCGGGTATGAGGCAAAACCCGCGATCCCCTGCACATCCAGCGTTTCGGTGGCCCGCCGGACCAGATCAGGATTGCTGTCCACCACGGTCACATCGTTCAATTCACCAGACAGATGACGCGCAATCTGCCAGCCAACCTGACCCGCACCGCAAATGATGACCTTCATGTTTTCATGCCCTCTGGCCTGAAGTTCTGGCCGATCCCCGGTTTCGCTGGGTCACAGGTCCCTGCACCGGTGTCGGATTTCGCCGTTCCCTGAAATGACAGATGGGCCCGACAGGGTCAATTCAATTGTCGTGCGCCTTTGGCGATGCAATAATTGTCAAATGACAAGAATCCATTTTCTTTGCGGGATGTTACCAGTTGCGCTGATGACTGCCTGTTCCCCGTTGGCCATCTACTACAAACCCGGCGTTGCAGTCCAAAAGCTGCAATCCGATACCGACGCCTGCGAGGTCAACGCGCTGAAAGACGCCCCTGTCGCCAACCAGATCCGCCAAACACCCGCCCGCTATATTCCCGGGCGTCGGATCTGCAACGGGTTGGGTCAATGTACGTCCAGCCCCGGCTATTGGGTGCCGGGATCCTATTACACCGTGGACGTGAACAAAGGTCTGCGCCAGCGGCGAAACGACAGCTGCATGGCTGCCAAAGGATACCAACCTGTGTCGATCTCCCAATGTCCGCAACGGGTGGCCAATTCTGCCCCGCCCGGCGCGACCTCCCGTTTGCCCGATCTGACCGACACGTCCTGCGTCATCCGCAATAACGACGGCAGTTTTCAAATCGTCGACCAGGGCTGACCCTCAGCCCTGTGTCTCACATCTCACTGTCTGCGGTTTCTTCGTCCAGATGCGCGATCCGGGCACCAGATTTGTTCGAGGTGACAACCCCCAGAGACTTGAGCTTGCGGTGCAAGGCGCTGCGCTCCATTCCGACAAATGAAGCCGTGCGGCTGATGTTGCCGCCAAACCGGTTGATCTGAGTCAGCAGATATTCGCGTTCAAAGGCTTCGCGGGCTTCGCGCAATGGCAGGGTTGCCAACGCACCGGACAGAACCACACGCCCATCATCGGTTTTGGGTTCTTCGTCATTGGGCAGTTCACGGGCTTCGATGGGTCCCGCCCCATCCCCCAGGATCAACACCCGTTCGATCAAATTCTTCAACTGGCGTACATTTCCGGGCCAGTTCATCGTTTGCATCAGCGCCTCGGCTTCTTCGGACACTTCACGCAGCGGCAAACCCTGGTTTTCGTGGAACATCTCGATGAAATAGGCCGCCAGCACCGGGATATCCTCGCGTCGATCGGCCAGCGACGGTACGGCAATCGGCACCACGTTCAACCGATGATACAATTCCTGACGGAAGCGATCGGCGGCGATCTCGGTTTCGAGGTTTTTGTTGGTCGACGAAATCACCCGCAAATCCACCTTGATCTTGTCGCCGCCACCGACCCGTTGGAATTGCTGATCGACCAGGACTCTCAGGATTTTCGATTGCGTACCCAACGGCATGTCGGCCACTTCATCGAAATAGACAACGCCCCCATGGGCCTGTTCCAGCAGACCTGGTTCGACGCCACGCTCCTGGCTTTCGCGACCAAACAACATCTCCTCCATCCGGTCGGGTTCGACCCCGGCACAGTTCACCGTAATGAACGGTGCCCCGGCCCGGTTGGAATTGGTGTGGATGAAACGTGCGGCGATTTCCTTGCCAACACCGGCAGGGCCGCTCAGCATCACACGCCCGTTGGATTTGGTTACCTTTTCCAACTGGCCCTGCAGCGTCCGGAAGGCTGCGGAGGTTCCGATCATATCGGCTCCGCCCGTATCCTTGCGTTTGAGTTCGGTGTTTTCGCGGCGCAGACGCGAGGTTTCCATGGCGCGCCTGATCACCACCATCAACTGGTCGATGTTAAAGGGCTTTTCGATGAAGTCATACGCCCCCTGTTTGATCGCAGCCACGGCGATTTCGATGTTGCCATGGCCGGAAATGATCACCACTGGCACCTCGGGGTAATCCCGTTTCACCGTTTTCAGGATATCGATTCCATCCATCTGGCTGTCTTTGAGCCAGATATCCAGAATCAACAGCGCAGGGGGTTCCGAGGTGATTTCGGCCATGCATTCATCCGAATTCCCTGCCTTGCGCGTGGCATAGCCTTCGTCTTCCAGAATATCCGAAACCAGTTCGCGAATATCGCGTTCGTCATCAACGACCAGAATATCACTCATGTCAGTCCTGCCTTCACTGTATTGCTTTTGGACATGGACGCATCGCCTGACGTCTCATGCACGGATGCGGGCAAACGGATCACGGCCATGGCGCCATAATGATCCTGCCCGCCGAACACCGGTGCATCCTGCAATTGCAGGGTGCCACCGTGTTCTTCGATGATTTTCTTGACGATTGGCAACCCCAATCCGGTGCCTTCGTCGCGGGTCGTCACATAGGGTTCAAACAATCTCGCCCGATCTTCGGGCAGACCGATCCCATTGTCTGCGATGGTAATTTCATACCCACCCGCATGAGGTTTCAACGCGACGTGAATCTGTGGTTCCAACTTATCCGGAGCGCCCTTTTCCTTAAGCGTTTCAATGGCCTCTCCTGCATTCTTGATCAAATTCGTCAACGCCTGACCAATCATGGTTGCGTCCAATTCCGCCAAACATGGCCCAGCGGGCAAATCGGCGTGAACGGTCAGATCCGGTTGCCCTGATTGCTGCAACACCACGGCGTCGCGCACCAAAGCGTTCAGGTCTTCTTCACGCCGTTCCGGTTCCGGCATTCGGGCAAATTTCGAAAATTCATCGACGATGCGACGCAGATCATTGGTCTGTCGCACGATCACATCCGTCATATTCTGAAGCTGATCGCTGTTCTCCTCTCCCAGCTTGGGGGCGAATTTGCGTTTGATACGCTCTGCGCTCAGCTGGATGGGGGTCAGCGGGTTCTTGATTTCATGTGCAATGCGGCGCGCCACATCTCCCCAGGCGGCCATGCGCTGTGCGCTGACCAGATCCGTCACATCATCAAAAGCAACAACATACCCTTCGAGCCGCCCGTTTTCGTTGCGTCGGGTCGACATCCGCACCAGCAGATTTTCCAACCTGCCCTGACGGGTTACCTTGATTTCATCCTGTGCCACTTCAGAGCCCGACGCTTTCAGCCCTTCGAACAAGCTTCCGAATTCCGGGACTGCAACGGCCAACGCCAGAGATTGCTCATCACCCGACCAGCCCAACAACCGTTCAGCCGATCTGTTCACAAACGTCACCCGACCATCGGAATCGAGCCCCACCACACCGGATGTGACCGACGTAAGCACAGAGTCGAACAACCGACGGCGGCGTTCGATCTGACGGGTGTTTTCCAGCAGCGTGTCCCGCTGCCCCTTCAGCTGCAATGTCATCTGATTAAAGAAACGGCCCATCTGGGCAATCTCGTCGTCGCCCTCTTCTTCGATCACCTGTACGTCCAGATCCCCGGCACCCACGCGTTGTGCAGCGGTCATCAGGCGTCCTACGGGGCGCGACAGACGTTCAGCAAACCACAGCCCCAACCAGACCGCAGCCAGAATCAGGATGACCGCGAACCCCAGATATAAAAGGCCGAATTCAAAAACCACCCGGCCTCGTTCGCTTTCCAATTGCTGGTACAGCAGGACAGTCTGTTTGGTGTCATCCAGAAGGCTCAGAATGTCGCCATCCACATCGCGACTGACGTATAGAAAGCGATCCACAAAGGCTTCGAGCGGCACCAGAGCCCGGAATTCGTTGTTGTCCCAGTCCTGAATGATGGTCAGCCCGTTTTGGCTCGCCTGATCCAGATGCTCGGACGACGGTTTTTCAAAATCAAACAGATACGACTGCTCACCGCGGGCGCGGATGGATCCGGTTCCGTCGATCACATAGGCCTCGCGCAGGCCCCGCTGGATCTGACCTTGACCTTGGACCAGGGTCTGGCGCAATTCAGCGTCGCTGATCAGAAACACGCGGTTGCGGCTGTTGTCCAGAAACCGCGCCAGCGCGATCGCATCCTGGCTCAGGTCAGCGCGGTGTTCCTGTTCATAGGCTTCGGCCGCAGCCAGCGAATTGCCAACCACCTGGCGGACCCGTTCGGAAAACCACCCTTCCAACCCGATGTTGACCGTCAGACCGGCAAACACCGCCACCGTGACGGTCGGGATCAGCGCCAACAGCCCAAACACCCCGATCAATCGTAGGTGCAGGCGGGAACCCGCCGATTTGGCCCGGCGCGCAGCGATCAAACGCCCCACCTGCCCCAGAACCAATGCCGCGACCACCAGCACATAGACCAGATCGGCCAACAGAATCATTCGCAGCGCCGTCGCGCGGGTCCCCAAATCAAAGGGTCCCAAAACCAGGAAGGTTGCCAACGCCAGAATAGGCCCCAAAAGCACAAGGCCCAAGGTGCCAACATTGCGGGCCCGACGGGTTCTACGCCACCGATTCAACGCAAAAAACGGTCCGGATTGTGACCGAAGTGCCACGAGCTGCCCTCATCCTGATGTGGCGCCCATTGGGCGCACCGCCATATGTCGTGGTCTTTTCCAGATCAGCCCGAGCACTGACACTGGTTCGCCACGGTTCTGTGGCGATATTACATCAGTTTGCGACGGCGTGTCACCTCAATATCCAGGTCGGTGATCTTCTTGCGCAGCGTATTGCGATTGATCCCCAGAAGATCGGCGCATTTTGCCTGGTTCCCCCCCGAGGCATCCAGCGCGATTTCGATCAGCGGCAGTTCCAGTTCTCGCAGCACCCGCGCGTATAATCCTGACGGCGGCATCATGTCCCCATGCAGGTCGAAATAGCGTCGCAGATGGCGGGCCACCGAATCCGACAGCTTTTCACCATTGTTGATCCCGGAAACCGGCGCGGGGCCGGCCTGGGGGCCCAGAACCATCTCGACCTCGGTTTCGGTGATTTCTTCGGCCCGGCTGGTATATCCCAGGCGGCGCACCGCATTCTCCAACTGGCGCACGTTGCCCGGCCAGGCATGAGAGCGCAGCTTTTGTCGGGCGGCCTCGCTGAAATATCGTTTCGGAGCCCCTTCAATTTCGGCCCGCGTCAAAAAATGTTCAGCCAACAACGGAATGTCTTCGACCCGTTCACGCAATGCAGGAACATGGATCAGCGTGCCGTTCAAACGATAGAACAGATCCTGGCGCAGCTTGCCGTCTTCCATCAGCGGTTGCAGATCGACCTGGCTGGTCGCCATGAACCGAGGCGACCGATCCCCCGGCATGTCCATCATTCTGACGATTCTGGCCTGCGCGGAATCCGACAGATCAGCGATTTCGTCAAACAGAATGGTGCCGCCCCGTGCCCGTTCCAACAGGCGCATCGGCCCTTCCAGGTCCATCAGCTCCGCTTCTTCTGCCAGAACAAAGGCCTGGGACCGGCGATCTGACAGGTCGTGAATGGTTTTTGCAATCAACGATTTGCCGACACCGCTTTCGCCTGTGATCAGGATCGGCAGGTCGGTATTCATCATCCGCGCCACCACCCGATACAGCGACTGCATGATTTCGGTCCGCCCCACCAACGGCAATTCTTCGGGGCGGTCCATGTCATTGTCGGATGGTGCAGACGCCGAGATCACCCGACGCTGGCTGAGCGCCTTGGCGGTGCGTTTCATCAGGTCCGGCAGGTCAAAGGGCTTGGGCAAATAGTCATATGCCTCGGCCTCCGCGGCCTTGATCGCGGTCATGATGGTGTTCTGGGCCGAAATCACGATCACCGGCAACCCGGGCCGGTCCTCGGCGATCTTTGGCAGCATTTCGAGCCCGTTTCCGTCCGGCATCATCACGTCCGAAATCACCAGATCGCCCTTGCCCTCGCTCACCCAGCGCATCAGCGTCGTCAGCGAACTTGTGGCGTGCACCTTGCACCCGGCACGCGTCAGGGCCTGGGTCAGAACGGTGCGGATCGTGCGGTCGTCATCAGCGACCAGAACGGTGCCATCCATGGTATTGTCTCCTGTTTACTCCGACTGCAACGCATCGCGCGGGGCGCGCGGCAACGACAGGCGGAAAATCGTGCACCCCGGTTCGCTGGTGACCGTGATCCAGCCACCGTGGTCTGATATGATCTTGGACACCAACGCCAAACCCAACCCGGTCCCGTTTTCCCGCCCCGACACAAATGGATCAAAAATATCGCCTTTGATCTTGTCCGGCAGCCCCGGCCCATCATCGGAAATCTCGATCTGCAACGGCAGAGACGATGCGCCACCTTGTTTGTTTCGCAGTCGAAAGGAATGTTCAAAATAGGTGCGAATTCTGATGCACCCTCCTTTTGAATCAGCGGCTTCCGAGGCGTTCTTTAGGAGATTCAAAACCACCTGCAACAATTGATCCGGATCACCATATGCCATCGGCAGGGACGGATCGTAATCTTCGACAATCGTCATATGCGCGCCAAACCCCAATTGGGCAGACCGGCGCGCCCGGTCTAGGACATCATGCAGGTTAACCGGTTTTCGGTCTGGTTCCGACAGGTTTCCGAATTGTTCCACCTGCTCCAGCAACTTTACGATACGCTGGCATTCGGCGACGATCAGATCGGTCAGTTCGACGTCTTCGCGTCCGACATTCATCGACAGCAATTGCGCCGCGCCAGTGATCCCCGCCAGCGGGTTCTTGATCTCATGTGCCATCATTTCGGCCATGCCAATTGCGGATTGCGCCGCCGATTTGACCGAATGGTTCTGGGTCATGCGTCCGGCCAATTCGCGCGGCGACAGCAACATCAGCATCTTGCCCGGATGCCCCTGCACCGGTGCCACCTGAATCGAGCAATGCAGCGGGCCGCGATGTCCCGTCCCGACATCAGCGTCATTCACAAACAAAGGCGTGCCATTGTCGCGTGACCGGGCCATTGCATCGGCAATCGGCGGGTCGATCTGGATCAGAGTCCAGATATTGTTGCCAGTGATCGTTCGGCTCGACGCGTTGACAAACCCTTCGCCCGCCGAATTCACATCCGTCACCCTGTCGTGTTCGTCAACGACAAAGGCGGGAACCGGTAACGAGGTCCAGATGGCACCGTTGAAACTCATGCGGCCACCTGCCCGCCCTGATCGCTCAAGGCATCCGGCAGCAAAGCCAGAACCTGCCCCGGGTCCTTTTGCGTCAAAACAGCGCGACGCAGCTGGGTGCCTGTGCAGGCCCGGTCCATGTACCAGCCCAGATGCTTGCGTGCGACACGCAGGCCCAGATCAGGCCCATAAAAGGCCAGCATGGCGCGATAGTGGTCACAAACCAGTTCAATCAACGCAGATCCAGAGGGGATTTCGGGTTTGGGCGCGCCCCACAGGTCATGGGCGATTTCGGCCAACAGCCATGGTCGCCCCTGGGTTCCGCGTCCCACCATGACGCCATCCGCGCCGGATTGCTCCTGTGCCCGGGCCGCATCGGCGCTGTCAAGAATATCTCCGTTGGCCAGAACCGGCACGCTGACCGCGTTCTTGATGGCGCGAATGGCCGCCCAATCGGCCTGCCCCTTGTAAAACTGACAGCGGGTGCGGCCGTGGATTGTCACCATCTGCACACCTGAATCCTGCGCGCGACGCGCAACGTCGGCGGCATTCAGGCTGTTTTCATCCCACCCCAACCGGGTTTTCAGGGTCACCGGTACATCGACCGCCGCCACCACGGCGTCGATCAGGCGCAGCGCGTGATCCGGCGTTTTCAACAGCGCCGAGCCGGAAAATCCGCTTGTGACCTTTTTTGCCGGACACCCCATGTTGATGTCGATGATCCGGGCTCCGCGCCCAGCAACCTGACGGGCAGCTTCGGCCATCCAATGGGTTTCACGGCCCGCCAACTGTACGGCGGTGTTTTCCACATCTGCGCTCAGCTCGGCCCGTTCGCGCACCCCGGGTTTGGCCTGGACCATTTCCTGGCTCGCGACCATTTCGCTGACCATCAACCCGACCCCAAACGACCGGACGAGATCGCGAAACGGACGATCCGTGATTCCCGCCATGGGGGCCAGCGCAATGGGCGGGTTCAATGCCGTGGATCCGAGGGTGAAAGACAAGCGCCTATTCCTTGTGCAGTTGTGGTGAACGTAACGAAGCCCCGGATATGCAGCAATGACAGGAGGGGATTCAATGCCCATGAATTATGCATTTGCACAAAAATTAGGCGCATAACCTCGGGTGATTGCCTCGGTTTGCATCACAGCATAAACAGATCCAGTATCAGACTCCGGAGATCCCAGATGACCACAGCTGCCCTGATCGTGGCCGCCGGGCGCGGCCAGAGGGCCGGTGGCGGCCTGCCGAAACAATGGCGCCCGCTTGCCGGCAAACGGGTAGCGGACTGGACATTGGAGCGGTTTCGAGCGGCGGGCCTGCCGCTGATCGTATTGGTTCTGAACCGCGATGACAGGCAATATTGGGATGAATTTGAATCCCACCCTGACATCATTCTTGCCCCGGGTGGCACGGACCGGGCAGGTTCGGTGCAAAACGGGCTCAAGGCGCTTGAGGGGCGCGGGATCGACAAGGTGCTGATCCACGATGTGGCCCGCCCCTGTGTCTCTCCGGCTCTTATCCATGCCGTAGAGGCGGCATTGAACAGCGCCCCGGGCGCGGCCCCCGGGCTGGCCGTTACCGATGCGCTTTGGACGGGGGATGCAGGTCAGGTCACCGGCACCCGCAACCGGGACGGGTTGTACGCCGCCCAGACCCCACAGGGGTTTCGCTATGATGCCATTTGTCATGCACATCTTACCCATCGCGGTGGCGCGGCAGATGATGTAGAAGTCGCGCGTGATGCCGGGCTCACCGTCGCAATTGTTCCGGGCGAGGCCGACAACCTGAAAATCACCCGCCCCGAGGATTTCGCCCGGGCGGAACAGATTCTGACACAAGACCGCCGGGGAGCCGAGATGGATATCAGACTGGGCAATGGATATGACGTACACCGCTTTGGCCCTGGCGACAGCGTGATCCTGTGTGGGGTCGAAATCCCCCATGACCGCACCCTTCAGGGTCATTCCGATGCTGACGTGGGTATGCATGCCGTGACAGATGCAATCTATGGTGCGCTGGCACAGGGCGACATCGGTCGTCATTTCCCGCCATCAGATCCGCAATGGAAGGGGGCGGCCTCTGAAATCTTTCTGCGCCACGCCGCCGATTTGGCCCGCAACATGGGTTTCACCCTGTCCAACATCGATTGCACCCTGGTCTGTGAATACCCCAAGGTCGGCCCCCACGCCGCCCAAATGCAGCAGGAAATGGCCCGAATTCTGGACATCGACCCGGATCGGGTGTCAATCAAGGCAACGACTTCGGAACGTCTGGGGTTCACCGGACGCGGCGAAGGTATCGCGTCGATCGCCACCGCAGCGTTGGTGAAATCATGAAACAGCTGGCACATATGATCGGCACCGTTTGTGGCGTCGGCCACATCCGCCCTGCCCCTGGTACCTGGGGATCGGCTGTGGCCCTGCCTCTGGCCTGGGCACTGCATACATTGGGTGGGTTTCCATTGTTGTTGATGGGGACCGCATTTGCCCTGATCGTCGGGATCTGGGCCACCCGGGAATATACGTCGCATGGGGGCGACCATGATCCGTCCGAAATCGTGATCGACGAAGTGGCCGGACAATTTACAGCGCTGCTTCCGCTCAGCTATGCGGCCTGGGCTCATGACATCCCGGTCCTTGCCATGTGGCCGGGTTGGATCGCCGCGTTTGTGCTGTTTCGCCTGTTCGACATCACCAAACCCGGACCCATCGGTACGGCAGACCGGCGCGGGGATGCCCTGGGCGTGATGCTGGATGACATCATTGCGGGTGTTTTTGCCGCCATCGGCGTCATGGCATTGGCCGGGGTGTGGCATGGGGTCATGGGCCAATGACCGCTGTTGACGTCACCGACCTGATCGCCCGCGCCACCCGCGCAAAAGTCGTGATCACCACCGCCGAAAGCTGTACCGGAGGGTTGATCGTCGCGGCGCTGACCGACATTCCCGGCTCTTCTGCCGTCGTGGACCGCGGGTTCGTCACCTATTCCAATCAGGCCAAGATGGAGATGCTGGGCGTGCAGGCCGAAACACTGACCGCCCATGGCGCGGTTTCGCAACAGGTCGCCGCCGAAATGGCGATGGGTGCGCTGACCCATTCCCCCGCGACGCTGGCGGTCTCGGTCACCGGCATTGCCGGGCCTGGCGGGTCCGAGTTCAAACCCGAAGGCCGCGTGTGTTTCGGATTGGCACAGGCCGGGCAGGACACCGTTACTGAAACCATCGAATTCGGTGCCATCGGTCGCGACCACGTCCGTCAGGCCACGCGGGACCACGCCCTGACTTTGCTGTCACGGGCGATTTCCCAAAGAGACCTGTAATCAGGCATGCCCCCTGCCAGGGCGCTGAAAAAACAGGCATTGCATAAAAGGCGGCAATTTTGGGCGACTATTATCGGTCTGCCCCTTTTTTCCGCAGCTCCGCTCCGCTTGAACACCTGCCAACCCCACGGATGATGGAAAGGAACGGCAGATGAACGGAGCCGACACAGCATGGATCACGGTGGCAACCGCCCTGGTCCTCTTTATGACATTGCCTGGATTGGCGTTGTTTTACGGTGGACTTGTACGTGCGCGAAATGTGCTCAGCGTGTTCATGCATTGCTATGCGATTGCCTGTTTGATGAGCGTTCTGTGGTTCTTCCTGGGGTATTCCATTGCCTTTGGCCCCGGTGAAAGCGGGATCTGGGGCGGGTTGGACAAGGCCATGTTGACAGGTGTCACCGTCGACAGCCTGTCGGGCACCCTGCCCGAGGTGCTGTTTTTTGCCTTTCAGATGACATTTGCCATCATCACCCCGGCCCTGATTGTAGGGGCCTATGTCGAGCGGGTCGGCTTTGGTTTTGTGCTGCTGTTTTCATCCCTGTGGATGCTGGTCTGTTATGCGCCGGTTGTGCATTGGATCTGGGGTGGCGGCATGTTGGCCGACGGCGGTATCTTTGGCGACATTGGGGTCCGTGACTTTGCCGGTGGCATCGTGGTGCATGAAACAGCCGGTCTGGCGGCGCTGATCGTGGCGTTCTTTCTGGGGCCGCGCAAACACCGCACGACCCCGCCGCACAACCCCGGGTTTGTGATGATCGGTGCCGGGATGCTGTGGGTTGGCTGGTTCGGCTTCAACGGCGGCTCGCAGCTGGCCGCAGACGGTGGCGCGGCCATGGCAATCACCGTGACACACATCTCGGCCGCAACCGCCTCTTTGACCTGGGCGCTGTGGGAAAAGATCAAATATGGCAAGGCCTCGCTGGTCGGGCTGGTCACAGGGACCATCGCCGGGTTGGCTTCGATCACCCCGGCATCCGGGTTTGTCGGTCCCATCGAGGCGTTGATCATCGGTGCCATCGCCGGGGTGCTGTGTCAGGAGGCGGTGAACCTGGTGCGCAACAAACTGAAAATCGACGACACGCTGGATGTGTTTGCGGTTCACGGTGTGGGCGGTATCTTTGGCACCATCATGATCGCGCTTTTTGGTGCGGGCACCTGGGCCGCGCAGCTGGGTGGGCTGGTCGTTGTCGGTCTCTTTACCACCATTGTCACCGTGGTTCTGGTCAAGATCTGTGCCGCAATCACGCCGTTGCGTGTCGATTTGGAAACCGAAACCAACGGTCTGGACCTCAGCGTTCATGGCGAACGCGCCTATGACATGAGCAGCTGATACCTTCAGTCAACCGCTCTCTCGGGGGCACGGAAACGGGGTCTTTACAGGCCCCGTTTTGCTATTCGGACACCAAGGCCGCCAAATCTTCGACCGCGCCCCCCCCACGCAACAGCGACCAGATGGCGCGGGCGCTTGTTTCTCCGATCAAATTTTGGGCTTTTTCGCGCACACGCGCCTCGCGGTCCGTCATCTCCATCGGTGCGGCCAGATCATGATGAGCCTCGCGCCGCACACCGTCACGGCGCAACACCGTGACAACCGCTTCGGTTTCGCTCAGGCTGTCATCGGCTTCGACCCGGACCATGGCGCGCAGTCCCCTGACCTTGGGATCTGCACAGATCTGATCGGTATAGGAGTCGAGACGGGCGGTGTCATACCCCAGCGCCCGCATGGCCAGGACCGTCCCATAGGAAAATTTGGCCCCCAACCCGGTTGTCGGCATCGGTTGGTTGCACACGCTCATCCACCGGGGATGGGTGCGCACCGACAATTCCGCAATCTCGGGCGCGGCCAGATCCAGATCGCGCGCCGCCTCAAGAGCTGCGTGCAGCCCGTGACAGCAGGCGTGAAATTTGTGGCTGACCGTCTCGAACAACCAATGCTCCCCCAGCCCCGCCAGCGCCTTGTCGATGTCCCCCGCCCCATGATGGGTGGCCGCAAAGCCGAATTCGCCGGACATTGCGTCAGGGTTGGCCTGGAACCCCCGCGCTACCAAAAGAGCCGCCTCGACCCCGCAGGATGCGGCAAGACCGGCATTATAAGGTTTTGCCATCGTTCCGAACTGGACCTTGAGCCCGGCTGCGCGGGTTGCTGTCAGCCCCAGAACCTGTGTCATGGCCTGCGCATCCAAACCAGCCAACCGCCCGGCTGCAACAGCGGCCCCAAAGGCCCCGGCCGTGGCGGTTTGATGAAATCCGCGCTGATAATGCCCGCGCCCCAACCACACACCGACCCGGATCGACACTTCCATCCCGACCAGCGCCGCCTCCAACACTCCGGCAATTGCACCGCCCTGGCGTTCTCCCATGGCCAATGCGGCCGGAAAAACAGCCACTGACGGATGGCCGATATGGGCAAAATGGGTGTCGTCATAATCCAGCGCATGGCTGACCGTGCCATTGACCAATGCCGCCATGCGCACAGGCGCTGCGCCACCACCAAACAGCCGCGCCTGAGGCGCGCCGCCTTCTTCGGTGGCCTGTGCCCGCAGAATCCGCGAGACAGGTTCAGCGCTGCCCGCGCGTCCCACCGCCAGCCAGTCCAGAGCCGACAACACGGTGGTTTGTCGCGCCGGCCCCGACGGGGTTACCGGAGCGGTTGCAAAATCTGCCAGTCGGGTCGTGAAACTGTCTGCCATGTCAAAGCCCCCCTAAAGGCGGCTCAGCCATACAACTCTGCCGCGCGGTGTTCGAATGCCCGTACTATGCGATGCATCGCCTCATTGAATACAACACCGATGATGCCCTGCAATACCGCATTGCGGAACTCAAAATCGACAAAAAAGGAGACATCGCACCCTCCGTCATCGCAGCTTTCGAAACTCCAGTTGGATTTCATGTATTTGAAAGGCCCATCCAGATATTCGGTGTCGATCTTCATATCATCGGGAAACAGGGTGACACGGCTGCCAAAGCGTTCGCGAAAGACCTTGAAGGAAATCACCAGATCCGCCTCCAGCACTTCGGCCGCGCCCAACGGCGTCTTTGACCGGATCCGCGCCGCGGCACACCAGGGCAGAAACGTCGGGTATTGGGCCACATCCGCGACCAGATCGTACATCTGCTGAGCAGAATAGGGCAGATGGCGGGTTTCGGAATGCGTCGGCATCGCAACCTGTATGTTTTCTTTTGTTTCGTGGCAGCTGATGTCGTATGGATGCGCCCAAAGATCAAGGGGGGACAGATGTCACAGCGTCCATATGTCATCGACACAATGATTTCGGCCAAGACGATTGCGGCCCGAATCGAAGAGTTGAGCCGCGAAATCCATGACGAATTCGAGGGCACGGACAAGTTGATCGTGGTCGGCCTGTTGCGGGGCAGTTTCGTGTTCATCGCCGATCTGGTGCGTGAATTGGACCTCCCGATCGAAGTCGACTTCCTCGAAGCATCCTCTTATGGAGACAGCATGCAAAGCAGTCGAGAAGTACGCATTCTCAAAGACTTGCGTGGCGCAATTGAAGGACGTGACGTGTTGGTCGTCGAAGATATCGTCGATACCGGGCATACCCTGAACCATGTCACCCACCTATTGGCAAGCCGCAATCCCGCGCGCCTTAAATCCATCGCCCTGCTGGACAAACCCAGCCGTCGCGAAGTCGATTTCCGCTCGGATTACATCGGCTTTGAAATTCCGGATGAATTTGTCGTGGGGTATGGCATCGACTATGCCCAACGCAATCGCAACCTCCCGTTTATTGGCAAGGTCCGCTTTGTCGAATAATCCCACGGCGGGGTCCGATTAACGTTTCCCAATTTTGGCAGGTGCCCCTAGGCTGACACAGATGCTCTGCCTCATCCGCCGCTTTGTCCGCCAACATTGGCAGGGCCAGATCGCGCCGCTCCCGACGGTATTGATCACCGTTCTAGGGTTGCGGATGCTGGTCTTTTCCGGTGGCGGCCTGTGGTTGATCCCGGACATTGCGCTGTTGATCTGGCAATTGGTGGGTGCCATTCGATCCTTGCGCCGCCATTTGGACAGCGGCCCGCAGTTGGTGGCCTTTTTGGCGGGCCTCGCGGTGGTTGGGATCTGTGTGGTGCTGACGGTTCTGCCGCATCTCGACAGCCTGGCCCGGCGCAGCGCCGTGGCACCGCCGGTGTGGACGCCGCGCGTGGGCGATGTGACATTGACAGGGACCACGCTTTATCTGCGCGGGCCGGTCGATTTCGACATGTTTGAAACCACACGGCAAATGCTCGCGGCCCATCCGGGCGTTACGCGATTGATTCTAAACAGCGATGGTGGGCTGATCTATGCGGCCAGGGCCGTGGCTCTGCAGGTACACCACCACCGTTTGGAGACACATGTCGACGGCACCTGTGCCTCGGCCTGCACATTGATCTTTATCGCAGGGGTCCGCCGCAGCCTGGCACCCACCGGGCGATTGGGATTCCACGCCTACAAGCTGGACGCCCCCCAACAGCTGTTGGACCCCGTGGCTGAACAGGAAAAGGATCATGCCAGCTTTCGCGACCAAGGCGTGGACCCGGCCTTTGTTGAACAAATCAGCGATACGCCACATGATCAGATCTGGTTTCCGGATCACGATCGTCTCAGGACAGCCGGTGTCACGACCGCGCCGTAAACGGAAATCACCGATTGCCTGCTGATGTCTCGATCAGAACCGCAGCAATGGCCGCGCGGAACACTGCAACGCCGATTGGCAGCGCAGCATCAGGAAAGTCATAGTCCGGGTTGTGCAATTGTGGCTGGTCCTTGCCCGAGCCCAGCCAGAACATCGCAGCCCTGGCGGATGCGCCGAACTGGCCAAAGTCTTCGGACCAGCGTTGCGGGGTGTGGTGAATTTCCGCCGGGGTTCCTGCCGTCTTACAGGCCCTATCCAGCAGCGCCACCGCCGTGGGATGATTGGTACAGGCGTCGAACACATCGTCATAGTCGATGTCTATGTGCAAACCTTGTTCTGCCGCCACGGACCCGGCCACAGATTGCGCCTCGGCGATCAACTGTTCCATCCGGTCGTTTGTCACGGTGCGCAAAGTGGCCCAGATCTCGGCCTCGCCGGGCGCAATGCCAAAGGTCGCTTCGCCCATGCGCGCATGGGTCAGGGTCACCAGCGCATAGTCCCCCCCCCGATCACCGCCCTGCCCCAGGGCCGCAAGATCCGGCAGCAACCGGACGAGAGTCCCGGCGGGCGAGATCCCGTCCTGCGGTGCTGCGGCATGTGATGTGCGCCCGGTCAACCGGATCCGCATCCCGCGCGAGGCGCAATTGGCTGGTCCGGCGCAGATCGCCACCTGCCCAAGGGCCAGCCCCGGCAGATTGTGAAGCGAAAATGCATAATCCGGCGCAATGGAGGCGAACCGCGGGTCGGCCAGGACCGCCGCCGCCCCCTTTCCGGTTTCTTCGGCGGGTTGAAACAACAGAACGACCCGACCGCGCGCCAAGGGACGCGCGGCAAGCCAATCGGCCAGACCAGCCACGATTGCCATATGCCCATCGTGACCGCACAGATGCCCGCGCCCCTCGTGGGTTGACCGATAGCGCGCCTCCGATTGCTCCGGGATCGGCAACCCATCCAGCTCGCATCGGATCATGACAGTGGGTCCCGGTGTCCCGCTGTCAAACACGGCTGCAACGCCATAACCGCCCAACCCGGAAATCAGGGAATCCGGGGTGTGCCGTGTCAGGGTATCCTCGATAAAGGCAGCCGTCCGCGCCTCCTGCCCGGACACTTCGGGAATCCGATGCAGGTCATGGCGCAGCTGGGTCAGCCGACGAAAAAGTTCTGGCGTCATTGCGCGCCGAGTTTGGCATTTCGCGCCGCGCGCAATTGGGCAAAATCATCGCCAGCATGATAGGACGACCGGGTCAGCGGCGTCGCGGAAACCATCAGGAACCCCTTGCCATAAGCCGCCTTTTCGTAATCCGCGAATTCTTCGGGCGTGACAAAACGATCCACGCGGTGATGTTTTGGCGTTGGTTGGAGGTACTGGCCGATGGTCAGGAAATCCACATCCGCAGCGCGCATGTCGTCCATCACCTGGCGCACGCCCTGTTCGTCTTCGCCCAGCCCCACCATGACGCCGGATTTGGTGAAAATGGTGGGGTCCATCTCCTTTACCCGCTGCAACAGGCGCAGAGAGTGGAAATAGCGCGCGCCGGGGCGTACCGTCGGGTAAAGGCCGGGCACGGTTTCCAGATTGTGATTGAATACGTCCGGCTTTGCTTCGACAACGATTTCAAGAACTTCTGGCGCGCACTTCAAGAAGTCCGGGGTCAGGATCTCAATCGTCGTCTTTGGGCTGCGGTGACGTACGGCACGAATGGTCTGGGCAAAGTGATCGGCACCACCGTCGGTCAAATCATCCCTGTCCACGCTGGTGATCACCACATGGTTCAACCCCAGCTTTTCCACCGCATGGGCCACGCGCCCCGGTTCAAAAGCATCCAGCGTATCCGGCTTGCCAGTGGCGATATTGCAGAAGGAACACCCACGGGTACAGATTTCGCCCATGATCATCATGGTGGCGTGACCCTGCGACCAGCATTCACCGACGTTGGGGCATCCGGCCTCTTCGCAGACGGTGACCAGATTGTTGTCACGCATGATCCGGTGAGTATCAGCATAGCCCTTGCCGCCAGGAGCCTTAACCCGAATCCAGCTGGGTTTCTTGGGCTGTTCATTGTCCGGGCGGTGCGCTTTTTCGGGGTGGCGCTGCTGGGGCAATTTCAGATCACGCATGTCGGGTCCCTATCAGGTTGCAGGTTTCTGGTGACATATCATGATATTTCCGCGCCGTCATCGCGGCAATTGGGACCCCGCCATACCTTTGACGCATGGCCCGGGCCCTTGGGATGCCGCGCGATGGCAATCCTGATGAAACCCGGGTTTGTGGGCCAATCCAGTGACATCTTAACATGTTGGTATTTAATATAATTACTTCCGACATCTTTGCCATGCATATCATTGAACAACGGGAAACGGTCTTGGCGTGCAGACATATCTTGCACCCTGTTTAGAATCGTTTTAAGCGTCTCGCCGGAACCGAGACATTTGCATCAGGAGTGTGAAATGAAAGCTGGAGTCAGCCTGCCGAACGTGACCTTCAAGACCCGTGTACGTGACGAGTCGATCGAAGGCCCGAACCCTTTCCGCTGGGAAAACAAGACCACTGCCGACTATTTTGCTGGCAAGCGCGTCGTGTTGTTCTCGCTGCCTGGCGCCTTCACCCCCACATGTTCGACCTACCAGCTGCCCGGCTTTGAAAATGGCTTTGCCGATTTCCAGGCCCAAGGTGTGGACGCGATCTATTGCATGTCTGTGAACGACAGCTTTGTCATGAACAAATGGGCCGAAGCGCAAAACCTGGAAAACGTCGACGTGATCCCAGACGGCTCCGGTGAATTCACCCGCAAAATGGGCATGCTGGTCGCCAAGGACAACCTGGGCTTTGGTCAGCGCTCCTGGCGGTATGCCGCCGTGGTCAACAACGGTGTTGTCGAAGCCTGGTTCGAAGAGCCCGGTCTGGAAGACAACCACGGTGACGATCCTTATGGCGTGTCCTCGCCCGAGACCGTCCTGACCTGGTTGAAAGAACAAGGCGCGCAATCCGCAGCCTGATCTTTGACGACCGTTTGACGACAAGAGGGCTCTCCCAATCGGGAGAGCCCTCTTTTGTTCCGGTTCAGGAAACAATGCAGATCAGCCGATCATCTGGTCGCCACCGGATAATTCCTCAAAATGCCGCTTTAGCCGTTGCAAGGCGATACGCAGCACTATTTTACCTGAACGCGCCGACCAACCCATTTGTTTCTCAGCTGTCTCCAATCCCTCTAGATAACAGCAACACCGCAGCGCCACATCGCTGAGCCCCGGCCCCAGATCTCCCAACGCGCGGGCCACCCGATCACGCGCTGCGGACGGTCCATCCCCGACCCCGCTGTCCGGCGAAAATCCACCGCGTCCACCACCGGTCAGGAACCGATCCCAATTCTGCGCGATCTTGGGACCCATCTGTGCCAGCTCAAAATCTTCGCGCAGACGTTCTCCGGCCCGCACCAGATCCTCGCTCAGAAACGGCTGACCATCGCGATCTTTGCGCCGGGCCAATGCGGTCAACGGGCTTTCGGCCATATTATATCGCACACGCCGGGGTTTATCGGCCCCCTCGTCCACGGTCCTGTTTCCAAACACCCGATGCTGGGCAGCAAAAGGGCTTTGGGCTTCGGCAAACCCGCCTTCCTTGGCAGAACGTGCCCGGTTTTCCGCTTCGGCCAGAATCCGGCTGAGCGCCGCCCGCCCGGTCGATGTGATGTGATAGCGGCTGATCCGCCCCGGTTGTGGGCAGGTGATCCAATCCTTCAACGCCATGACTTCGGCGATGGCCCGATCCACGACCGCAGTGCGAGCCGTAGATCCGTCTACACCGTCTCGCACGACAACGGCTTTTTCCATTTCCTCGGCCACGGCCAGAACCGCACCGGTTTCGCACAGACGTCGCAGGACGCGCAGGGATTCCTGTTCCAGTTCAACAATATCCGGGGTGTTTTCGGTGTGGCGCACAGCAGCATTCATCGGGTCAGTGTCCTTCCTGTCCTCGCTCTTACGCCCCGTGGGTTCACGCATGTGGGTAAGAGGCGGAAAATGGGTCTTGGCCAAGGCTGACAATGCCGCATCCACCAATGGATCGTCGCGGCGCATTTCCACGCGACGGATTTGACGCAACACCGTGGACGCATGACAGCCCGCGACCCGCGCCAAGTCGCGGATCGATTGCCCTGCTTCGGTATGAGCCAAATATCTTTGTGCACCTTCTGGTACCCATCCTGGGACGTCTGGCGCGGGCTGATTGTTCATCTCTGATGTGTCCTTAGATCTGACAGCCTGACCTATTTATCCAGCAGATACCCCCCGAATTATCAACACAACCTAAGGCTGCATTGGTTACTCGATGGTTAAAATCCGCCAGTTTCACCATCATTGTTTCCATTTGATAAACTGTCGTGAATCCAGCGTTCGCAAATGTGGCGGCCTCCGCAACACCCGCCATAGTTGTGCCATAAAGTCGCCAAACAGATGAAACGTTGGAAAGGACCCACAATGCAGGACATTCTCAGCATGCTGTCATCACTGCGCCGCCCCCGTCTTTTGATCCGGGCCGCGCGAATTGGTGCTCGTGATTACTGCCGGACCCGGCATCTGCAGCGACTGTTGGGATATGGGGCTATCCCACGTCCAGCGGCTGCGCTGATGCGCCTGGTCGAATTGGAACGGGAAATGGATGACGCCCGCAGGGCCGAAGAGGCTGGCTATTCGCTGACCCGTCACCTGGATCTGCTGATTGCCATGATGGGCGAGGCGCAGGTGCTCAAAGCAACCCGCGCCCAACCTGTGTCGTGATACCGGGCGCGCTTACATAAAGGCGTCGGGCATCGATTCTTTCTTTTGCGCCACATAGGCGTTCAACGCCTCGAGCGTCGCCGGATCCATTGCGGGCTGCTGATAGGTATTCAACAGCGTATCGACCCGGTTTGTCGCCAACGCATAGGTGTCGCGCGCGCCTTCTTCTTCCCAGGTTTCAAACGGCTTGTAATCCAGCAGATCGGATTTCCAGAAGGCTGATTTGAAGTTCGCCTGGGTGTGGGCACAACCCAGATAATGACCGCCCGGTCCCACTTCGCGAATGGCTTCCATTGCCTGAGAGTCCGCATCGACCGGGACCCCTTTGGCCAAACCGTGCAAAGTACCCAGCTGATCTGCGTCCATCACGAATTTCTCGAAATCCGCAACCAGTCCACCTTCAAGCCATCCGCAAGAGTGCAACATGAAATTTACACCCGACATCAGGCCCATGTTCAGGCTGTTCGCGGTTTCATATGCGGCCTGCGCATCCGGCAGCTTGGACCCACAGAACGATCCCGCCGACCGGAACGGCAGTCCCAGACGGCGCGCCAGCTGGCCGGCACCATAGGTCACCAGCGACGCTTCGGGTGTTCCAAATGTGGGAGCACCCGAATTCATGTCGATCGACGACACAAACGCACCAAAGATTGCAGGTGCCCCGGCACGCACCAGCTGGTTATAGGCCACACCGGCCAGAACTTCGGCCAAAACCTGGGTCAGCGTCCCTGCCACCGATACCGGTGCCATGGCACCGCCAACGATGAACGGCGAAATGATACAGGCCTGATTGTTGGCGGCATAAATTTCCAACGACCCCATCATCACATCGTCAAACGTCATCGGCGAGTTGATGTTGGTCAGCGACGTCATGACTGTGTTGTTTTGAACAAATTCTTCGCCAAACAGCACACCGCACATGTCCACCGAATCCTGCGCCCGGCTGGGTTCGGTGACCGACCCCATGAACGGTTTGTCCGACAGCGTCATATGCGCCATCAACATGTCCAGGTGACGCTTGTTCACCGGAATATCTGTTGGTTCGCACACGGTACCACCGGAATGGTGCAGCCATTTGGACATATAGGCCAGTTTTACGAATTTGTTAAAGTCATCCATGGTCGCATAGCGGCGGCCACCCTGGGCATCGCGCACAAACGGCGGGCCATAAACCGGTGCCAACACCAGATTTCGCCCCCCGATGACCACCGATTTCTCGGGGTTACGGGCATGCTGGGTGAATTCGCTGGGGGCTGTCGAACACAGTTTACGCGCCAGGCCACGCGGAATGCGCACCCGCTCTCCGGTTACATCAGCCCCGGCATTGCGCCAACGTTCCAACGCGGCCGGGTTGTCGACAAAGTTGACCCCAACCTCTTCCAGGATCGTGTCCGCGTTGTATTCGATGATTTCCAACGCCTCTTCGTTCAACACCTCAAAGTTGGGGATGTTGCGCTGGATGTATTTCGCAGTTTCAAATGAAACTGCGGAACGCTCGGCCCGACGGGCGGCACCGCCACCCCCGCGACCACGTCGACGTGATGCTTCAGCCATGTCTTTTTTCCTCACCAAGGATCTTGTTTGATCCAGTTTTAGCCCGCTCCTGCACCGTTCCGCCGGATGATAACGGCCATTGGCGTTTAAAAGCGACATCCAGGCCTCTGATTTACCAAATTCCGACAAACACGAACCAAGAGCTCCCCCGCGGCAGAGACCCCAATCCCCCAGCCTGTCCCAACATGGCCGTCACGCGCCCCCCCCCCCCCCCGCGTCCGAGAGTCAATGCTGTGCTGGGTTGGCCGCCCCTCTTGCTTCTTTCTGGGTCCAAATACCTTCGGGGGGAGACCTGAAATCCCCGGATTTCGGGTCGGGGGGCAGAAAGCCCCCACTCCACGGCCCCAAGTGGCACCAAACCTCTTGCGAAAACCCGTGCCTTCGCCTATGGCCCGGACATGAGTGATACATCCCACGACCGCCTCCTGATCATCGACTTCGGCAGCCAGGTTACGCAGCTCATTGCCCGGCGCCTGCGCGAGTTGAATGTCTATTGCGAAATCCACCCCTATCAGAACGTCACGATGGACTTCGTGCGCCAGATGGCGCCGCGGGCCGTGATCTTCTCGGGCGGGCCCGACAGCGTGACCCGCGACGGTAGCCCCCGTGCCCCCCAGGAGATCTTTGATCTGGGCGTGCCGATCCTGGGCATCTGCTATGGCCAGCAGGTCATGATGCACCAATTGGGCGGCAAGGTCGAAAGCGGCCATGGCACCGCCGAATTCGGGCGCGCATACGTGACCCCGACCGTCAACTCCCTGCCTCTGTTGCAGGGCTGGTTTGCTGATGACAGCGACCGCGAACAGGTCTGGATGAGCCACGGCGATCACGTCAGCGAAATCGCCCCCGGGTTCGAGGTCTACGGCACCTCGCCCAATGCACCCTATGCCATCACGGCCGACGTCAGCCGCAATTTCTATGCGGTGCAATTCCATCCCGAAGTGCATCACACCCCCAACGGCGCGAAACTGTACGAGAATTTTGTCAAACTGGCTGGGTTCACCGGCGATTGGACCATGGGCGCATATCGCGAACAGGCGATCCAGGCGATCCGCGATCAGGTCGGAGACAAACAGGTCATCTGTGGCCTGTCCGGTGGCGTTGACAGCTCGGTCGCGGCCATCCTGATCCACGAGGCGATTGGCGATCAGCTGACTTGTGTGTTTGTTGACCATGGGTTGCTGCGCAAGAACGAGGCCGAAGAAGTCGTCGCCATGTTCCGCGACAATTACAATATCCAATTGATCCACGCGGACGAACAGGAGTTGTTCCTTGGCGAACTGGACGGTCAATCGGATCCCGAAACCAAACGCAAGATCATCGGCAAGCTGTTCATTGACGTGTTCCAGAAACACGCCAACACCATCGAAGGTGCCGAATTCCTGGCTCAGGGGACATTGTACCCCGATGTCATCGAATCTGTTTCGTTCAGCGGTGGACCGTCAGTCACAATCAAATCGCACCACAATGTGGGTGGCCTGCCGGAAAAGATGGGCCTGAAACTGGTCGAACCTCTGCGTGAACTGTTCAAGGACGAAGTCCGTGCTCTGGGGCGCGAGTTGGGCCTGCCGCAATCGTTCATCGGTCGCCATCCCTTCCCCGGTCCCGGACTGGCCATCCGCTGCCCCGGAGAAATCACCCGCGAGAAACTGGAAATCCTGCGCGAAGCGGATGCCATTTATATCGACCAGATCCGCAAACACGGTCTGTATGATGACATCTGGCAGGCTTTTGTTGCGATTCTGCCGGTGCGTACCGTGGGTGTGATGGGAGACGGGCGGACCTATGATTTTGCCTGTGCCCTGCGCGCAGTGACATCCGTGGACGGCATGACAGCGGATTATTATCCGTTCAGCCACGAATTCCTTGGCGAAACCGCCACGCGGATCATCAATGAAGTCAAAGGCATCAACCGCTGTACCTATGACATCACGTCCAAGCCTCCGGGCACGATTGAATGGGAATGACCCTTTCAACCAACATCTGATTGAAACCCCGGCCCTGCGCCGGGGTTTTTCTTTTGCAATTTGGGATGTTACCGCGTCATATCTGATCCATCTGACGTCCGCCGCGTTCGTCCCCTGATCACCGCGCCGACCTCACAGACCGCCAACAGAGGCACCATGATGACGCACCGCAAATCAAATACCGTCACAGCCGCTTTTTGGATGATCGGAGCCATCGCGTCATTTACCACGATGGCCGTCACCGGCCGCGAGGCTGCGGTTGCCCATGACACCTTTGAAATCATGTTCTACCGCAGCGTCGTCGGCTTTTTGATTGTCAGCGCGGTTCTGACAATCACCGGGACCTGGCGGCAGGTCAACACCGAGCTGTTTGGCATACATGTCTTGCGCAATGCGGCCCATTTTACCGGCCAGAATTTGTGGTTTTTTGCCATCACCGCGATTCCGTTGGCTCAGGTCATCGCCCTGGAATTCACCACCCCGCTATGGGTCATCGTGCTGGCCCCCCTGATCCTAAAGGAACGGTTGACGTCGGCCCGGGCCATTGCGGCTTTTGTTGGCTTCATCGGCGTGCTGATCGTTGCCCGGCCCAACCCCAGCACCATCAACCTTGGGCTGGTCACTGCCGCAGCGGCGGCCATCTTCTTTGCGATCACGTTGACCGTGACCAAACGCCTGACCCTGACCCAGAAGACCGCCAATATCCTGTTTTGGCTGACCGCCATGCAAATCCTCATGGGCGCGGTCATAGCCGGGTATGATGGAGATTTTGCCCTGCCCACGGCCCAATCGCTGCCCTTGTTGCTGATCATCGGATTGGCGGGGGTGTCTGCACATTACTGCCTGACCTCGGCCTTGGCGTTGGCTCCTGCGACTATTGTCATTCCCATGGATTTTGCCCGCCTGCCCACAGTCGCGATATTGGGAATGCTGATCTATTCGGAACCCTTGGATATCTGGGTGCTGGTGGGTGCGGTGGTGATTTTTGCCGCCAACTACTACAACATTCTTGCCGAAGGTCGGGCCAACCCCGCGGCGGCGACACCGGGGCTGCATCGCGATCTGTCCTGACGTCCGTGCACATTGATTGACGTGCCCGCCCCGGCCCATTAGCAAAGGCACGAATGTTTTTGGGAATGGTTGCACCATGCTGTATCGATCCGCTGACGACTGGCGCAATGCACCGCGCAAGCGCGTGCTTTTCTTTGCCATGTCAGGTTTGGGAAAAACCTATGTGAGCAACATGTTGCGCGACGCAGGTGATTGGTTTCACTATTCAATCGATTACCGTATCGGCACGCGTTACATGGGCGAATACATCACCGACAATGCCAAAGCCGAAGCGATGAAGGTTCCGTTTCTGCGCGATCTGTTGTTGTCGGATTCGATCTATATCGGATCGAATATCTCGTTCGAGAATCTGACCCCGGTATCAACCTATCTGGGCAAGCCCGGCGACCCGGCCAAAGGTGGGCTGCCCATCGCCGAATACCGTCGCCGTCAGGAGCAGTTCCGTCTGGCCGAGATCCACGCCCTGCTGGATACCGAATATTTCATCGACCGGGCCGAACGGCTCTATGGCTATCCACATTTCATTTGCGACACCGGAGGGTCAATCTGTGAATGGGTCGATCCTGATGATCCCAAGGATCCGGTCATGTCCGAACTGTCCAAACACACGCTGATGGTCTGGATCAAAGGCGATGACGCCCACACGGCCGAATTGGCGCGCCGGTTCGACAAGGCGCCAAAGCCGATGTCCTATCAGGGCGATTTTCTGGAGCGGGTCTGGACCACCTATCTGCAGCAGCATGATCTGGATGAAACCCAGGTCGACCCCGATGCCTTTATCCGCTGGACCTATGCCCAGGCGATGGCACATCGCCAGCCCCGCTATGCGGCCATGGCGGACCGCTGGGGTATCACCGTGACCGCCGATGAGATGGCACAGGTTCACGATGCCGACAGTTTCGATGACCTGATTGCCTCTGCCCTTGAGGCTCAGGGAAAATAGACCTATTTCAACGCTCTATTCCGTAAACCCAATCCGTACACCCCAAGGGGAACAACCATGCCTATCAAGATCCCGTCTGACCTGCCCGCCTATGACGTTCTGACGAACGAAGGCGTCATGGTCATGTCGCCGGATCAGGCCGCACGCCAGGACATTCGCCCGCTGCGCATCGGGTTGCTGAATCTGATGCCAAAAAAGATCCAGACCGAGAACCAGTTCGCCCGTCTCATCGGGGCGACACCGCTGCAAATCGAGCTGCATCTGATCCGGATGAGCGAACACCGCACCAAGAACACCGCCGCCGCCCATATGGCCGAATTCTACCGCCCGTTCCAAGAGGTGAAGGACATCAAATACGATGGTCTGATCATCACTGGTGCGCCGATCGAGCATCTCGACTTTGACGACGTAACCTATTGGGAAGAAATGGAAGAGGTCTTTGATTGGACTCAGACCAACGTGCATTCCACCTTTGGCGTCTGCTGGGGTGGGATGGCGATGATCAACCATTTCCACGGGGTCAAGAAACACATGCTGAATGCCAAGGCGTTTGGCTGCTTTCGTCATCAGAACCTGGTTCCTGCCTCGCCATTCCTGCGCGGGTTCTCTGATGATTGCGTGATACCCGTCAGCCGCTGGACTGAGATGAAACAGGACGAAATCAATGCCGCTCCTGGCCTGCGTACCCTATTGGGAAGCGACGAGGTCGGCCCCTGTCTGGTCGAAGATCGGGCGCATCATGCGCTCTATATCTTTAATCATTTTGAATATGACAGTGACACGCTGAAGCAGGAATATGATCGCGATGTGGCCGAAGGGACGCCGATCAATGTGCCGCTCAATTACTATCCGGACGATGACCCGTCCCGGACACCGCAGAACCGTTGGCGCAGCCACGCACATTTGCTGTACGGCAATTGGATCAATGAAATCTACCAAACCACGCCATTTGACAGATCCAATATCGGTGCCTAAGCGTCCTCTGGCAGTCTTCAACCTCTGACCGGGTCCGATGTCCTAAAGGGGCGGGGCAAGGCCATGTTCAGGGGCCTGTTCCGCCTTGGGGAACAGCCCCATCGCGCATCGGATCACCATCAGGTCGGCGCAGATGTGCCTGTGCGTGGTTTATTTCTGTGCTCACAGCGAGGAGAAGATGTGAAGGCGTCCGGTGAGCTCCCGCCCGGAATTTCCGGATCTGACGATCCGTTCATTCCCGTTGGGCCGGGCGCCGCACCTGTCGGCGCGGCGCGGTCGCGTGACCGATTGGGTGCGCAACGCAAGGCGCACGTCACTATTTTTCGCCCGTCAGCCCGTGACTTGCCCTGCGTGCCTGCCCCCTGGCTCCCGCGTTCACAGCGAAGGTGCCCATGTGCCACACCTCCACTCTCGGCATCCGGCTGCCTGCTCCCTGAGCCCTACCTGGAATTTGGGGGCCGTTTAACGGCTCCTTGGAACATGTGACCAGACCCGACATCAGCCCCAGGACCGTTTCGGGAGGGGCACCTGGTCGCCGACCTGAGCGACGGGATTGCACGAAAGATGTGAGCTGTTTCGGTGTGACCAAAGCTTTGGCGCGCACATCAGTTTGAGGTCTGACCTTTGCTTATACCAGACAGATTTTGTATGTCCGCGACCTGTTGATCAAAAGCCTGCTGCCGTCTCCGGAAACCAGAAGGGTCTGCGTGCCAAACCATTTTGTTCCCAACAGACGCCAGATGTCATGAATTCAAAATTCTGGGGGGCACTACGTCCTCCCCGTCGATCCAAATCCCCCCGATCCGCGGTCAGTAGAGGTCAGATCCTGAACTTCGACCACCGTGGCATGAATGACGGGGGCAATGATCGCTTGAGCAAAGCGATCCCCATGGGTCAACACAGTTGGCTCATCCCCAAGCTGGAACAGGCCGACAAATACGATCCCGCGGTAATCTTCGTCGATCGTGGCCGGGCTGTTGGGAATGATGATCTTTCGCTTGATGGCCATACTTGACCGAGGGCGAATTTGCATTTCAGTCCGTGGAGGAAGCTCAACGTGAAACCCGGTTGAAATCAGACGCACTTCACCTGGCGCAAGAGAAACCGGCCCATCCGGCAAGAACGCTCGAAGGTCCATTCCGGCAGCGCCTTGTGTGGCATAGCAGGGGAGCGGCAGGTCATTCCCTTCAACCCTTTTGAACTTAACGGTTTGTGTCATGAAAGGTTCCCCTGATTCCCGACCGAACATTTGAACCGGCCCGTGACTGTTGGTGCCATCAATCACGCAACAACTTGTTTTCCAACAACAAAGACGCAATTTCAATTCAAACCCATACACTGCGGCGGTGATTCTGGAAACCGTCTCATGGTGCGCTGGTTGTTATCACCACCAAACTGCGCGATGGGTCGCTGCGCAAAGTTGCGCAGGAGTTGCCGGTCGTCTCGGCGCCCTGATTGCCGTATCCATGATCCCCTGCAAGGCGCTGCGCCAGCGCACGAAAACCCGCCCACACAAGTTCGAGTTGCTGGCAGCGGGCACCAGCCGGAGGTTTGCCGGGAGGTTTCCAAGGCACGGGTGGATCCGCCGGTGCAGGTGAACTGCTTGGCCAGATCTCTGATCCATTTGGTGAAACTGAAACGGAAGTAATCCTTGAACCGATGGGTATCATACTCGGTCGTAGCTATCTGTCGGTCGTGAATGACGCGAACGCCCTGTTCCACATTGTCGAAACCAAAAGCGCCGCGGTCGAGGGTAAGGTTGATGCATTGGCCAGCCAGCTTGACGGCGACCCGATGTTTGGCGAGGACGAAATTATCTGACAGCCCGGAGTTTGCCCAGCAGCACGGCCACCTATCGGTCAAACGATCCCAGCATGGCACGACAGCCGCCCCCCGTTTCTACGGGCAAGATGCGTTCAGGTCGCACAGGCCCGCGTGATCACCCATTCAATGGTGGCAAACCTACCTTGTTCGTTGCCCGCCCAGCGAAATGTGCCGCGCGAAGATCTGTAAATTCGGCGGACAAGATCATCCAGGCATCCGTATTTGTCCGGGTCGTTCCATATGCCTGTCGCCCCACCCCGGCCAACGCATTATCCAGGTTGTCCGGGTTAAAGCCGGGGCATTTGGCGGACCACCTGGCAATGGCGCGGTGCGCCCCTGCCAGATCCCTGGAGGTAATTGCCTGTTGAACCCGACGGGCTGCGTAGGGTTCGCTCGTTAGCCATGCGCGTTTTCTGGTGGCTTTCAAATGTGCCAGCGGCGGCACCAGATAGGTTTTTGCAACCCAGGAGATCAAGCCCAGCAGGATCACCCCTGCCAGGATCACTGCCATCTGACGTCTGGACATCTGCGCAGCGGCAGGCGCGGCGGGGGCATCGACCTTGACGGTTGTGCCGGCGACCGTTGCCGTTTCTACGGTGTTGGTTCCGGTGTTGAACCATTCGACAGAGATGGGTGCCAATTCAACCGTACCGCCAAATTGTGCAACATAGCTGACGGTTTCACGTCGGGTTCCGCTCAGCACACCCCGGTTGGTGCTTTCCTGGACCGAAGGATCCTTGGGGTAGGCGCGCGCAGCATCTGACACCAGCGCGGGAATCAACGGCGGTATGAACAAAGCCGAGGTACCGGAAATCGTGGCTGTTACCTGACGCGTGACGGCGTCGCCTTGCGCCAGGGTGTCCTGTGCCCCGTCAATTGTTTCGGACAACGTAAAACTCTCGGCAACGATCAGAGGCGACAGGTCTTCGGCCCCCTGGGGAACCTGCGACGCAAAGCGGATTGCATCAACAGTCACCTCTGCTTCGATTGGCTGGCTTGTATCCGGATCCGCATAGGTCAATGCGATGGTACGCTGCGGCAGCACGAATTCGCCCGGAACCATTGGATAGATCCGATACGCCCTTGTGATACCAGACCAGGTTTCGCCGTCAATTTGCTTGCTGGTCGGGCTGGAGGCCCGCTCTGGCAAGCGCACGATCAGATTCGGCTCTTCCATTGAGGGATAGGACGGTGGCTCGGGGAACCATGTCGGCACCAGCACCGTTACACGCAAAATTACCGGTTGCCCGACAACTGTGGACTGGGCTGACAACTCTGCGGTGACAATGGGATCGACTGTCTGGGCCGCAGCGCCCCCTGTGAACACTGCCAGGATCAGAAACGTCAAAATTCGTGTCATGGCTGACCTCCGGTCGCTGTTTCCTGAAGAAAGCGGGTGCGCAGGAAGTCCCCCATGTCTGTGTCGACGGATCGCATCCATTGTTCAGCAGTCTGGAATCCCGTTCCGTCCTGTTCTTCGTCGGAATACTCCTTTTGGGTGTCCGCGCCTTTCTGTGCCTCATTGTCGAACACAACGTCATCGGCACCGATACCGGTATCTTCTCCGGTATCACTTTGTTCGCGGGTTTCTTCGACATAGACCAAAATAGCCCGGGCCACGGCCAGGTTCCATTCTGCCTCGGAGAATTCAGGCTGTAGCGTCAGGGCCTTTTCAAAGGCCGCTATGGCCGGGCGATATTCCCGGTTGCGTATATGCGCCATGCCCTGACCAAAGGCACCCTCTGGCGTATCGAGACGGGCATAGTGATCTGCCGCATCGGCATATTGCCCCGATTTGAACAAGGTGATCCCGCGCCACATGGGATCGGTGAACAGGCTGGCGGCCTGGGCGAACTCTTTGTTATTCCAGGCCATCATTCCCTGTTGATCCGGTGTAAAAAACCAGTCGATGACATCCGCCCGGGACGATGTCGGAGCGCCCGATGCGATGAGCGCCCCCAGCACCACAGCCCATCGCATGGTCCATCCGCGACGGAACCAGAGCAAGACCAACGGCATGGCCAGCCACCCAAACACCCAACCACGATCGTCCCAATCCAGCCGTTCGTCCCCCAACAACGCCGCCCGATAGGCCGATGCAGCGGCACGATCAATTGCGTTCAGGTCGGTGTCATCGGCTGTCAGTACAAAGACCGAGCTGTCCGGCAGCTGTGCCAGGGCCGCGGGAAGGGTATCCTGGGGTGCTGCGACCAGAAACAGCACCGGAGCCGCGCCCTCCTCCACTGGCGCGCCAAGCGCCGCCGCATCTGCGCCGTTCAAATCATCAAGAACAAACAGGATTGCGCCCGGGGTTTTGGATTTGGCCAACTCGTCTCGCGCCAGCGCCAAGGCGTCGATTGCAGCGTCCCCTTCACGGGGCATGACCTTGGGCGTGATCGCTTCCAGCATGGACCCCAGGATGTTCGGGTCTTCGGTCAACGGCGCAACCCGGTGGGCCGTTCCGGAATAGGCGATCAGCGCCGTACGTGCGCCAGCGCGGCGTTCCACCAGGTCGAGGATCTTGAATTTGGCCCGATCCAGACGGCTGGGCGGCAGATCTGGTGCCTCCATGGATCGGGAAACCTTGAGCACAACCACCAACGGCGCTGTCTGGGCCAACAACGGGTTGGGTACACGGCTCCACGTCGGCCCAGAGGCCGCAATGGTCAACAGGACCAGGCAGGCCGCCACCCCGTCGATGGCAAATACCTGGCGTTTGGCGGTATCACCCACGGTCAACGCCCGGGCCAGATGCGGGGCAATCCCGGTGGGTGCCTCCCTGCCCCGGCCATTGCGCCGTCGGATCGCCCACCACAGCACAGCGATGGGCACCAGCGCGATCAGCCCATAGGGGCGCAACACATGAAACGCCGCCAGAGAGTCCAGAAACGCATCCATTACGTGACCCTCCGGGATGTCGACAGGTGCAACCAGCCCAGCGTCATCCCGGCGACAGCAATGGCCGCGGCAAAGGCGATCCAGGCCAGTGGGCGTTTGGGCTGAAAGTTGACCGTTTCGGTGATACGGGGATTCAAACGTTCGATTTCGTCATAGATCTCGCTCAGCCCCTTGCCATCGGTGGCATAGTAAAAGGCACCCGAGGCCCGCTTCGCGATGTCCTCCAATGCATCCAGATCCACCTTGTCGGCCCCTGATCCCTTGGGATCGCCCACACCGATTGTATAGATCGACACACTCTTTTGTGCCGCAATTTCCGCAGCGTTCACTGGCGACATCCTGCTGGATGTGTCGGCACCATCCGAAAGCAGAACCAACAGGCGCTGATCGACCTTGGACGTTTCAAAGGTGCGGATGGCCAACCCGATAGCATCGCCAATCGCGGTATCCGGTCCGGCCATCCCCACCTGGGTCGTGTCCAGCAGTTCGTGCACCGAGGCCAGATCTTCGGTAAAGGGGGTTTGCACAAATGCCTTTGTGCCAAAGACGATCAAGGCAATGCGATCCCCATCACGGGCTTCGATGAAATCTCCGACCACGGTTTTGACCAGCTGCAATCTTTGTTGCCGCTCCCCCTGGGCATCGACCATGTCATTCGCATCCATCGACCCCGAAATATCAACCGCCAGAACCATGTCGCGGGCGGCCTTTTCCACTGTGACCAGTTCACCCAGCTGTTCGGGCCGTGCCAGCCCCAGAACCGTCAACCCCCAGCACAAGATCCCGGCGATCATCTGAATGCGTTTGCGCCGCAGCACCACCGCACCGGGTTTCGGGTCCAACCCGGCTGCCTCGGTGACCTGGCGGAAAAACGGGATACGGATTGCCGGTGTCCGATCCCTGTACGGAGGCAGAAACCGCCAGATGACCCAAGGAGCGGGCAACAGCAACAATGCCCATGGAAAAGCCAGAGACCAGGTCATGATGGGCCTCCGGTCCGGTGAAATCTGATCCAATGGCGGGCCAGGGACTTCAGGTTCGGGTCGCTTTGCTCGTCGGTGTAGGGCGCGCGCACCAAAGCGGCCCCCGTTGCGCTCGCAAACCCGGCACCGTCGCATGTCTGATCCAGAAACGCCAACCATTCGGCCCCGACAAGCGCCGCCACCTGTTTGCGGGGAAACGCAACCAAGGCAACCCGGCGCAGAACGGCCGCGATTGCAGCAGGGTCATCGCCGACCTGAACCAGCTCGGCCAGTGCCGCGCGGCGATAGGCATTGGCCTGCCAGCGTTGAAACACACGCCAAGCCCCCCACAACGCCATCCCCAAAACCACGGCACCCAGCCAGGTCCAGGCCTGTGTCGCGGGCCACATCGAAATAGGGTCCGGCACCGGGATCGGTTCAAGCATATCCAGAAGTTCGACCAAATTCTTGCCGTCAGTGTCGGGGATCTGGGTCATCGGAGCCCCCTGCCGGACACGCCCATCAGCTCCATCAGCTGCGGCAGGGTTTCACGGGCGGTGGTCAGCGGCAAAACCGGAATGCCGTATTTGCGGGTCCAACCAATCGCGCGGGCAATCCGCGTGCCCACAACCGCCTCGATCCGGGCAACCGTGTCGCCCCGCGCTGCGTTCAGTTCCACCTGAAGCCGACCATCCGAAGCCACAATGCGAAAATCCGCAGGCACGTTCTGTCCGGACGGATCCGAGACCGGAAACAAGATCACATCATTGTGCATGGCAAGACGTCGAACATGACGTTCGGTGGTGTCGTCCACTTCGGCAAAATCGCTGAACACCAGGATCAGATTACCGGTTGTCGCAATCCGCGCCGCAGCCCGCAGCGGCTGATTCAACGACATAGAGGAATTCGTCTCGTAATCAGCATGCAGATTACAGTTTGCCTCGGCAATGGTGGACAGAAAACGGTTCAAAGCGGCTCCGCTGGCCTTGGGGCGCAGCTCTGCCACGGTATTATCGGAAAACACGATCCCACCCACGCGATCCCCGCGGGCGCGAATGGCAAAGGCGGCCAATGCGGCCGCTTCGGCAGCGGTTACCGATTTCATGTTGAATTGACTGCCGTAGAACATGCTCATCCGCTGATCCACCAGCAACAGCGCCGGGCGGTCACGCTCTTCGGTATAGACACGCACATAGGGCTGGCCTGTGCGCGCGGTTACTTTCCAGTCGATGGTGCGGGGGTCATCGCCCACCTGATAGTTGCGCAGTTCCTCAAAGTTGAGCCCCCTCCCCCTAAGCCGTGATGCATGGCGCCCGTTCAGCGCCGATCGGGCCGGTTGCCGCGGCAGAAACGACAGCATTCGGGCAGACCCCGCCAGCCGACGTAAATGCGACAGATCCGTATGAATGCGGGGATCAAGCGGGTGTTCAACAGTATCCGTCATCACGCACCCTTTCAGGGAAGAGCGACCAGCGATACGATCTCGTCGATCACCTTGTCGATGGACACACCGTCGCCCTGCGCCTCATAGCTCAGCGAAATCCGATGGCGGAACACGTCATGAGCAATGGCACGGACATCGACCGGATCGACATAATTGCGCCCATTCAACCAGGCATGTGCCCGCGAACATTTGTCCAACGCCAACGAACCACGGGGGCTGGCACCGACGTCGATCCATCGCGCCAGATCCGATGACAGGGGTGCGGGGGTCCGGGTCGCCTGTACCAGATCAGCCATATACCGGTCCATCGCATCGGCCACATGGATCTGGCTGATTTCAGCGCGTGCCTCAAAAACTGCCTGCTGCGGGATTACGGGCGGTGTCACCGGTTTATCCCCCCCACCTGTTGCGCCCTGCTCTTCGCCACGCACCAGGCGGATCACCTCGACCTCGTCTTCGACCGGCGGGTACAACACCTGAACATGCATCAAAAAGCGATCCATTTGCGCTTCGGGCAACGGATAGGTCCCTTCCTGTTCGATGGGGTTCTGTGTTGCCATGACGATGAACAGTGGTGGCAGGTCGTGCGTGGTTCCCGACACGGTCACCTGGCGTTCTTCCATCGCCTCCAACAAGGCCGCCTGCACTTTGGCGGGGGCGCGGTTGATTTCATCTGCCAGAACGATATTGGCAAAGATCGGCCCTGCTTCGAACCGGAATTGGGCCCCCTCCGGGCCCTGATGATAGACTTCGGTCCCGGTCACATCTGATGGTAAAAGATCCGGAGTGAACTGAATGCGCGAAAAATCTGCTTCCAGGTTTTTGGACATCGCCTTGACCGCGCGGGTTTTTGCCAGCCCCGGCAGCCCTTCGATCAAGAGATTTCCGTTCGCCAGCAGTCCGATCACAAGACGTTCGATCACATCTCGTTGGCCAATGATAGATTGGCTCATTCGGTCCTGCAGCATGGTGATCTGCTCAAGCGCGCTCATATCAATTTCCTGCAAAAAGTATTGTAAAACTATGCAGATAGTCGAGAAAAAGGGGCACGGTTGTCAACAGCGTTTCACATGTCGCCGCGTCAGGTGGTTGCTCCCTGGCGGGGTGAGTGTGGTTTTTGCCCCGCTCCCTTGGACTTTACAGTTCGCTACAAAAGATCAGTATTTAAAAATTGAAATTCAGACCTGCGATCCTGGCCATCTGTTTGGCCGACCGGGTTTCTGGACGTCGGCGGATCAGTGATAATTCTCCCTGGTCTCTTTCGATCGGGGGAACCGGGAAAATCGCGATAATGACGGATGTATTGAATCAGATCCGATGGGGTCGATTTCGCATCATGAGATACCTACCTGCTCCCGACCTGGCAGCACCTGATGCCGCCCTGCAGCCCCAAGACTGAGCGCGGCATTGTGATGGGATCGCGAGACCGATCCTTACTGACCCCTAATCCGGCGGATAATGCGGTCCAGACGCACAACCAGGTGATTGGCGGCTTCGGCAATCATCATCGAAAATGCAGCAGAACGGGCGGGATATTGTTGGATTTCACATTTCATGGTGTTGCCTCCCTAGAGGGTGTGACGTGGTTTCGTGATGATCCCAGTTAGCCGCGACTGGACAATTTTCACAAACGATGATTTCTTCGGTAACGATTTAGTTTTTCTAATGTATAAATATCGGAAAAGTAGACATGCGCCGACTACCACCGTTGAAATCACTACAGGCCTTTGAATCGGCCGCCCGATGGTTGAGTTTTTCTAAGGCCGCGGATGAGCTGTTTGTCACCCCTGCGGCCATCAGTCTACAGATCAAGCAGCTCGAAAATTATTTGGGGGTGCCCCTGTTTCATCGCAAGACACGGTCGGTTCAGCTGACCGAAGAGGCCAAGGCCGTGTTGCCTCTGGTCAGTGACGGTTTTGACTCTCTCGCCGAAGCCATCGACCGGCTGACCCAAAACGAGGCTTCGGGCGTGTTGACGGTCAGCAGTGTGCCGACTTTTGCCATCAAATGGCTGCTGCAGCGATTGCCACATTTTTCCCGCCTATACCCCGACATTGATGTCAGGCTGGATGCGTCGCTGGAAATCCGTGACTTTGACCGGGACGGGATAGACGTCGGTATTCGCCTCGGAGTCGGTCGGTATCCCAACCTGACAACCACGCGTATCCTGAACGAAGAAGTCAGCCCGGTATGCAGCCCAAAACTCTTGTCGGGTGCCCACCCTTTGCAAACCCCCGATGACCTGCATCACCATCGCCTAATCCATGTGGATTGGGGCAAGGTCAGCGGTCAAATCCCGGATTGGGAAATGTGGACAACGGCCGCAGGGATCGATTCCGTCAGGATCGGACACGGACCCCGCTTTACCGTCGAGAACATGGCCATCGAGGCAGCGATCAGCGGCGAAGGCGTTGCGCTGGTCAGCCATTCTGCGGTTGCGGATGATCTGAGAGCTGGGCGATTGGTCAAGCCATTTGACCTGACCCTTAAAACCGATATCGCCTACTGGCTCGTCCACCCACCCAAAAACCTGCGCAGGGCAAAGGTGAAAGCGTTTTGTGATTGGCTAGTGGCCGAAGTCGAGGCCGACAAGGGGCCAGCGTCTAGCCCGCTCTGATGTGGGCAGCGTCATACCCCGGAACGTGCAGGCGCTTCGCTCTGCTCGGTCACGTTCTCCGCCTTAAAAAGATCGAAACCGAAATAGTCAGATGTTTGACCAGGTGTAACTGGCGTGGCTCCCGTCCCCACGCCCTGCCCCCCGCGCGACCAACGTGATACCGGAACATCGAACCGTCAGCGACACCCCCTCCCGCCCACTGGAGAACAGAAAATGCCCATAGCAATTGTCACGAGCTTGCTGCATGCCATCCCCGCGATTTTGGCAGAAGACACCGGCCAGGGCCTGATTGCCCGCCTGCAGGGGGTGCACAAGGCCCCAGAGCTGACAGATGAACATTCCGCGCGGATCTGGCTACAGAGCCTGCCCGCCCCATCTGGTTGGTTTGTTTCCATCGAAGAAGCCAAGGCGCATGTACAGCGCTGTCATCAGGGCCCCCCGACCATCCCCGGCGCAACCATTCGCGAAGCGCGCGAAGCGCTCGGCATGGCCAGGGATGCCTTTGCGGAGGCGCTGGGGATTGGCGGCAACAGCAACACCCGACATAAAACCATCTTTGATATCGAGCGAGAGGCGATCAACAAAAGCAGCGGCAAACCCCGCGTCCTGAACCCGCAAGCGGTGCAACGCCTGCAAGCGCTGATGGCAGAACGCGGGTTGGATCTGTTAGGGGATTGACATAGCTTTCTAAATCGTTGCCTCGTTTTGGACACTCAGACAACGACAATTCATTCTCAAAACACCCCAAGATTATTGAACATCTCGCCTACCCAAGATAGGCGGGTACTATTGCGATGTAGTTTGACGACATTTGATCAGCTGTGCCTCACGAGCACTCGTGAGGCACACTTTGCTAGCTAGTTATGTATGGGCCCGAGAAAATGAAGATAAACTCAGTTGAAATTATCTCGCGTGCGACATTGCGTGCTGCAACTGCCACGCGAATCACGGCCTTAACCGGACTTGTCATAGCTGGCTACAACATCAAAATAGATTCAATTCCCGCACTTGGCATCAGCGTGCCAGATGAACGCATAACCGTTACAATTTTCCTTGCAGTCATCGCTTTTAATGTGGCCAATTTATGGGTGAGTTGGAACGACGATCGCATCAGCTATAAGGTTTGGGCAAGCAGGTTTGAGCAATTGCCTTCAACCATTGATCAGCTTGAAACTCACGCCAAGGAAACCACGCTACATGAGATTCGCTTAGATCTCGAACAATTGGTAGCCGAAATTCAAACCGAAGAATCAAAGACCGCAGCGAATGAAAATCGCATTAAACACGCCAATGACATCCTAAAACAATTCAAACAATTTGTTCTCAGTGTTGATGGCCTCATAAAAGACGCGGGGAAGCACTACAAAGACCTCAAGAATCCGGTAAAATTTCACTTTGTATGGTGGACTTTTGGGATCCCGTTCATCTTAGCAGTGGCAGCATGTGTCGCTTTAATTTGGCAGTTCGGCGTTGTTCTTCCGTTTTCATCTGAAGCGCATTTAGCCGCCGAAGTCCCGGCACCCAAACTCGACCAGTAGAGTAATCGCTATATCACATTGCGACCTTCCAACGCCTGATTGAGCTGACGCCAAAAGACCGCAAAATACCGACAGTCTCAGCGGTCGTCAGCGTTTCGGTTCCGTCCAATATTCAGCGCCAGGACGTTCGGAACACGAGGCGTGCCGTCAACGATCCGGTCGTCTGTTTTTGTCGGTATCAGCGCCATCACAGCCGACGCAGCGGTGACCAGTCCGGTGACCGCTGTGACCCAAGCGGGCGCGGCGTTCAGCAGATCAACCAGAGTATTCTTCGTTCACTTCCTATCAGGAGTGGTTGAGAAGAAGCGCGAAGTCATCGTGGTAACCCGCGAATAACAGGTGCAATGACACCGTTACCACTATCCTTTTGCAAGCTGGTAAAACCCGAAAATAGGCGCCAAGGCCATTCTCTGCGTCTTGCATTATGCCAACCGCAAACGGCGCGCTCTGGCTACCTTGGCGCTGCCGCGAAGGTCTTGCAGTTACAGATGCAGACCCATGCTTCGCACGACTGCAACAAGCCCAACACATTCTGTGTTGAACCGGATGGCCTGTTCTAGAGTGAAGGCCTGACGACGCGTCATGCCATGCGCTCCTGATTTCTGCAGGCCGTGGTCTCAAGACCCGATTGAAACTCATTCGTTGCCACGTGTGGTGCGGCCGTCTTGATCCACCGGATATCTGTCCTGCGAATGCTGTGCTCCTGGTGTCAGTTATCGTGCACGTGATACCAACGCATCTGTCTTTCTCATCCAGTTTGAATATGCCTGATCCTAGATGTATGCCGATTTGACCTATTGGTCAGAAATCTTTTCCCGTGTGTCGGCGGCGGTTCGCAAAGACTTAGGCAGCCAGTGCCCCGTTCCCAATCCGTCTCCAAGCGTTACAAGACGCTGGCGTAAACCCGTCGGCAACCGCAATCCGCCGCGAAGCTCAAACGCTTCGTGGTGCACGGTGAACTGCCCCTTTTTCGCGTCGCGACAGACTTCCGCCACGTCGTCATAAAAGGTTCTGGGGCCACAAAAGAACACATCAACCTTGCCGGGAATGTCGCGCATAAGACGCATCAGCTGGTGGGGTTTTGGTCTCCCGGTTCGCTCAGTTTCGATGATTTTCAGCGACACGGTTTCGGGGGGGTTGCCCGCAAACGTTTCGAGTGCACATCAGCATGACATGGGGTATGGCACCGCAGCAATTCACTGTCGCCTCAAGGCGAATATTTCCGGTCCGCGTCAAACCCGTTTTTGTGGAAGTACCGGCCCACATTTGAAGTCATCACAAAGCCATCTTTTCCAGCGACCAGCGATAGGAGCGTTTGATGGACCGATGTTGGCTTTGCCGGGTAAACGCTCCTAGCCGTGATGTTTGCACGCCTCTCTACCTCACAGGATATGAGTCTGTCCCGACGTCGCCGGTCTCGGCAAAAACGCACGATCATTTTGCATCGCAATCCCAAAGCGCTTGGTCGCTTAAGGAAACAGACCAGGGGCATGGGATCCTCTTGTGAGCAAGACATAGCAAGGAAACTGTTTGCGAAAAATCGCTTTAATCATGCATTGATATTCCCTATTAATCGGATAATGAAAATAGATGATGTTGAACTCTTCCAGCGTATTGTTTCGCTAGGCTCCGTGTCAGCGGGAGGACGTGCTTGTGGTTTAACCGCGACCGTCGCAAGCGATCGTCTTAAACGGCTGGAGGCAGATTTGGGGTGTACGCTTCTGAACAGAACAACACGCTCAATCTCAATGACAGGAGACGGAGAGCGTTTTTTGCAGCATGCAGCGGAGCTTTTGCGGGTTTATGAAAGTGCAAGACATAGTGTCGGAACGAAATCCGTTACGCCAACAGGATACCTGCACGTTGCTGCCCCTGCGCTTTTCGCTCGAAAGTTCTTGTCCGATCCAATCCATCGCTACCTAGTGAAGTATCCAGATGTGCGCGTTAAGCTCATGGCGTCGGACGAAGTTCAGAACTACACAATGGATGGCATCGATGTTGCTATTCGCATCGGGAAATTGGCGGACTGCAGCTTGATTGCACGCAAGCTCGGCGAGAACCACCGCGTCCTTTGCGCTTCGCCTTCATATCTGCAGAGGTCCGGAACACCCAAACATCCCAATGAACTCAGTGAGCACGAGTGCATCGTGTTTATGGGCGAGGACAGTTGGCACCTAAAAACTGCGATCGACGACGTTCGAGTCAAAGTCTCGGGGCGCCTCGAAACAAACAGCGCAGACATGGCGACGCAAGCAGCGTTGAACGGACAGGGCATTGCCTTGCGATCGTTGTGGGATGTCGCCGACGACCTTCAAGCGGGACGTCTCGTCCAAGTTCTGCCCGAGTACGACGTACCCAATGACTTGGCGATTTATGCAATTTACCCCCCCGGCCGTTTCATTTCGCTGGCCGCGAAATCCTTTGTGGAATTGGTTCGGCAGAACGTGAAGTCCATTGGCCAGTGAACAAACCAAAACAGTTGCTGAATCTAGCCAGTCAGAGAAAGCCACGAAATGGACACCTTGATCAATGTTGTCGTGCCGGTCTTCGCCATTGTCCTGGCGGGTTATCTCTCTGGCTATCTGCGCGTATTGGGTGAGGATTCAGCTTTCGCACTTAATCGCTTTGTCTACTATTTTGCTCTTCCACCGCTATTGTTTGCCTTCACTGCAAGAGCGCCCATTGATGAGATTTTCAACTGGCCCTTCATTTTTAGCTTCTTATTGGGCACAGCGCTCACCTTGATCATCGCACTGTTGATCGGTCGTTATGTCCTAAGACGGAGCGACACAGGTGAATTGGCTCTTCTGAGCCTATCCAGTGTGTTCGCCAATACTGCGTACATGGGCATTCCGCTTTTTGCGACAGCATTTGGGCCGAATGGCACCCTGCCAGCCATCATTGCGACGCTTGCTGGAAACACACTCCTGATCGGTGGGACCGTCGCGACCTTGGAGGCCGCGAGGAGCAATTCGGTCAACGGAGCGCAGGCCATCTTGCATGTCTTGCGGACGCTGATTCGCAATCCGCTCCTGGTTTCGCCAGTACTCGGGATAGCGGTGTCATTCACCGATCAAGACATACCTATACCGATTGGCAACTTTCTTGATTTGATGGCCGCTTCCGCCGGTCCCGTTGCTTTGTTTGCTTTGGGATTATCGTTGGTTGGCCGAAAGCTCCTGGGCGACGCCACCGAAGTCTCTTGCTTGGTTTTCCTGAAGCTAGTGCTGCACCCGGCAATCACCTTCCTTCTGGTCACATACGTCTTTGTAATGGAAGCTGAGTGGGCGCAGGCCGCAGTCATCCTATCGGCACTACCAGCAGGCGCATTGGTTTTTGTCGTGGCCCAACAATACGACGTCTATGTTCAGCGGGCATCCTCAGCGATCATCGTGTCAACGGCACTGTCAGTTGTAACAGTTTCAGTGGTGCTTTTGTTCTACCAAATCAGTTGAACCTGTATGAACTCAGGTGGGTTCGATACGGCATTTGCCCCGAATGACCAATCGCTAGACAGAGTAAAAAGTATTCACCTTCAAAGACTTCAATCTCCATATCGATCTTTGGGGCATGTATCAGCACTGCTGCAAGGGTTGGCGGTCACATTGGTTTGGCCCAGAGCGGAACAGCGAATGTGACCCGCGATAAAGGCCGATGTCAGATGTCCTTGTTCTGTGGATACAGCCAGTTTCTGAGGAGCTTGCTGGCCCACGGCATCAGTGGATAAGTGAGCAATATCGACAGGACGGCGACTGTTACAAGTGTCGCCATCAAATCATTGAGCCTGCTGTTGATCGGATCCAGAATCGGGCCGAGAAGCAAGATTGATGGATAGACAACCAAGATGCTCAGAACCACCTGCTTCCAGAACGCTGGCGGCGCTTCGGAAACCAGTGCCTTTGGCCGATCAAACCAAAGTTCAATACCCGAGGCCTGCTGAGCATCATGCTCAGCGATCAGATCCTGAAGCCTAACCATCCACTGGGTATGCACTTGCGAAGTCGTCCAGGCATTGACGTTGGCTTGATTATCGAACTTCAAGAGCGTGATATATTCCGGATTACTTGGATCGGATGGCTTGATGATATCCACATCCAGAAACCCGTCGAATGTCCGCACATCCGAGTGTACTCCCTGCAGCCAGTTTTCGTATTCATCCGTTTTTCCAGGCTTGACCCGATCTGAAAACATCAGCGTTATTGGGGCACCCGCTGTAATTCTATCATCCATAATCTTTCTCCCCTGCCAGAAATTGGACGCATACGTCAGACGAAGTATGCGCCCAATGCATTAGCCCCAGGCCGCCCGCAGTGTTCTGGTTACGCGGCGATCTTCGCGTTCACAGAGTTCAGCAACAAGAAGTCCGCTTCTTTGTGATCAGGATAAAGCGCCTTCATCTTGTCCATCGCCTCTTCGCGGCTGGACGCCGCTGCAACGGTTGCCTGGAAGTCTTCGAGATATTTGTGAACTTTACCGAACAACGAGACGTCGGTCTGTGGGCCGTGCCCTGGGTAGATCTTCAGGTCGCCAGCGGAATACTTCGCCTGGAATTTTTCCAGCTGCGTTTTCCAGTTTTCGATATGGGCGTCTTCGATGGCCACCCACATATGCACGCCGTTGTAGCAGAAATCGCCGGTGAAAAACGCATTCAGATCCTTGCTGAAGATCGTTGTGAGGTGCTCGCATTCCGCGCCGTTATACTCGCTTTGCACGTCAAGCACCGCGCCATCCGACAGCTTCAATTCGGCTGATGGCAAGACATTGATGGTGTTTTCATAATCAAAACCGTCAGGGGCAGATTCCGATTTGACCTTCATCGCGGGCTCGGCGTCCAGCCAGCCGACGCCTTCCATGAACTTCGAAAACGCGATGATATCGTCTTTGATTTCTTGCCGCGAGACCACAACCTCTGCCGAGGGAAAGGCCTTTGTAAGCACATTCAGACCGATGTAGTGGTCGGCATGCCCGTGGGTGACGAGGATACGCGTCAGGTGCTTGCCAGTGGATTTGACAAATTCGGCCAGCTTCGCAGCTTCTTCGCTGTTGCGTAGACAGTCAACCAAAACAGCACTGTTGTTGTCCGTGAAGAGATAGGAATTCACGTTGGCTTCAACGCCGTGATATACATCTAGGTTCAGCATTCTTTCGCTCCATTTGCTTGTTCAACGGTCGCTGCAATGCAGATGTAAGTGTCTGATTTTGCTGAGCCGTCAGCTTCAAATGACTCTTTGTATCCAAGGAAAACTATTCGGACAATGTGGTGAAAAACGGATTTACAATCCGCTTTTTACGGATAATCAGCCAAGACTCTGCTTGCCGATCTTCCCGAGTCCGATAGAGGAAAAATAAGTTGGGTGGCCGGTTTGGCGGCTTTGATGCAAAGTTCTGCATCGACATCATGGTCATATTGCAGGTGAATGGCCGCTATTTTCCTTTGGCAAAAGCTTATTGCACCCGCAGCTGGCTTCCGGTCGATGCCGGCTGTTCCGAGACAGTCAACGTGAATTTCTCCATCTCACAGATGTGGCGAACGACAAGATTGTCCCGGGTTGTACGATTTCGCATGTCGCGTGGCTTTGCAGGCGCAGCGAGTGTCTCCTCTGACGGGCCGCACCGCAGCACCCAACTAATGTGGCGAGTGACCGCAATGGGCAGGTCATTCCTCCGCCGGTGACACTGCGCGCTGATAGAGATGCCATGTGGTGTGGCCTAGGATCGGCAGAGTGAAGATCAGGCCCAGAAATCCCGGAACCATCGACAACAACATGGTGACCGATATGATCGACGCCCAGATGAGCATGACCGCCGGGTTCTCCGTAACAACGCGAATGGACGTGAGCATGGCGGAAACGAAATCGATTTCCCGGTCGAGCAGCAGGGGCATGGCGACGACGGTCACCGTGAACAGGACAGCGGACAGAAACGCACCTGCGCAGGTGCCAATCGCAAGGAAGGTCCAGCCCTCTGGTGTGAAGAACACGGTGTTCAGGAACCCGCCGAGATCCGAGAAGGAAGCATCCTGCAGGGTGATCGCCAGCCAAAGCCGAACCTGGTACATCCACACCCAGAATATGAACAGGGTGACAAAGGCCATCCAGCCCATCTCGCGCTTGCGTTGATTGGCCATGACGGTGAGGATGTCTGACCAGCCGAAGCTCTCTCCCTTCTGCGACCGACGCGACATTTCATAAAGCCCGGCGGCTGCGAAGGGGGCGACCAGCGGAAAGCCGACAATGGCGGGAATGATCATCCAGATCTTGCCGAGCCAGACCAGGCTCCAAACAAGCAGGAGCCCGAAAACCGCAAAGAATAGACCGAAGAAGCCGCTCATGTAGGGGTGCGCAAGAAAGTCTGAAAACCCGGCTTTTAGAGATGTGGTGATATCCCCCGCAGTTACCTTGTTGACCATGGGCATGGTCGACCTCTGCAGCAAGAGATCATCCGGTGACCTGGGACCCGTGGACTTTGATGTCACGACACACTCCTTCCCAAACATAGCATCGCGCTGGTCCGCTTGCCAGCAGACCTCACAGTGAAACAGACATCGCTCCTTCGCCGACAAGGCTGCACCAAGCGAGGTTTTGGGGCAAGGGTGGAATGGCAACAATGCCGGCGTCTGACCTCCGGTCGATAGGAGATGCTGCAAATCGTACCTAGGGCGACTTTGGGAACTAGCCCGGGGGCCTTCTGAATGTCCCCTAAGCGCCGGTAAGGCTATGAAACGCGCCCGGCAGCACCGACTTTGCAAAGGTCATTTTTTGCGCACAGCAGCCATTGACGGCCAGAAAGGTATCCAGGGTTTGTGCCGATGTGGCTGCTTCCAGCCAGCCCAAGGCGGACCTGTGTCGAGGGCGCAGCACTACGTCAGTTCAGGGACATGAGGGTGGAAAGCGGAAATTCGCTGCGTTTGCGAAGGGTTCCTACCTTCCAGATAAAAGCGGCCATTCAAGCCCTCGTAAATCAAAGCCCAAATGCTGTACTGCGCACCAAGGGCAGCAATGCGCAGAAAGTTGAAATTGAAAAGTCTGATCGACTTGAAGAAATCGAACAGTTAACTTGCGAATCGTGAGCGGCTGAGCCGCGCTTAGTGCAAAGAATTCGGCTTTAGGAGTGAGCCGCTGAAGATGTAAACCAGTACTTCGAGAGTGTTTTGATAACAAATATTCTTCGCTTACTCTGGGGTTACTGGTATTCGGGAAGAAACATTTTTTATCCGCCCAGACTTAAATTTGCGTGAGAAACGTGATCTATTTTTACGAGAAGGTGAATTATGTCACACATAGGCTTTGAAAAAGAATTTGCTGAAGAGTTGCTGACGTGGTTCCAAACGGAGAGCCCCAGTATTTTCAATTTGAACCACACCCATGCAAAAGACATATCTCTAGATGCTCAGAGGCGTCGCGCGATCAATTGCGCATGGTCATTGTACAAAACAAAAAGGACAGACGATAAAAGCGTGGTGGCGGTTATTGGGGCTGGTTTCTCGGGTTTGGTTTTTGCGACCACCTTGAGCCTCCTTTCAGGATGCAGTGTTATTATATTTGAAAAAGGTAAGGCCCTGAATAGGCATCGAGAGTCGTTCTTTAGGTTCATTAGTCCCGCATTGAATGTGTCCAATACAGACAGGCAAGTTCGTGAGAGCTACGACAAATTCAATACGGAGTACTTTCCGTATCGCCCAAATCAGACATTCAAAATAGCGGAGAAATGGTTTAGAGAATTTGATCTTTTGACCCGAAACCTTCAGGTTTTAACATTGAAGACGTTGAAGTAACCAAATTTTCTGCGAGTAGAACGGATGTTGAAGTATTCCTGAGCACAGGGAACGAAACATTACCCACAAGTTTGAATTTTGATCTCGCTGTTTGCGCCATGGGATTTGGGGCGGAAAGCCCAGTTGACTTTGAGGATGTTTCAGATTTCTCCTACTGGAATAGTGGAGTGCCAGAGTGCTATCAAAACCGAATTGGCTTTAAAGATGTGTTGGTTTCTGGCGGTGGCGACAGTGGCATCATTGAAGTATTGTCGCACGTTTTTCCTTCATTCAGACATGATGAGATTGAGAGTTTTATTCGACTGCTGTCGGAAAACCAGCTTCAGAACATAAATAACGCCTTAGAAAAATTTGAAAATGAATTTGAATCGGATGAGCCGTGGCAGGGCATCATGGCATACCCAAGTACTCGAGACCTAATTAATTGGTACTCAACCCAAATTACCACCACCTTTAGTCAAGAACCACTTAGGGGGTACTCACCCCCCAGCGACGCTCGTATTGAAGTTTTCAGAGAAATACAATGTGTTTTGGAACTGTCTGGAGTGCTTCCGTTCTTTGAAGAAGACGGCAGCCCGCTTCACGAAGATCATGTCGCAGAAGAGCTTTGTGAATTGGATTTGGAGACTGTGAAACGTGATTTCGAAGAGAGAAAACCCAATATTCAACTTTTGTATGATCGATGCAAATCAGAGGTTTTGATGGACGCTATAACAGAGAATGGTTTTTTGGGGGAACACGTTCCAAAACCCAATCCAAATGTTAGAGTGACTTGGTTGGTTGGTCGGAACTTCCCGAACAAACTGTCCCCCCTAATCTCGCCCTAATTCGCCTCTTGGAAGATTCCGGCTGCGTTGAAATTCGACATTCAAAACTATCAAATGTAAAAAAGGTCCAAGAGGGTTGGAGGGTTCAATCTGACGACGGGGCAGACGAGCTTTTTGGTTATGTAATAGTGCGCCATGGTTTGAAGTCGGAAAAGATCGAGGGCATGCCTAAATCCATTGATGAGAACGCTTTGTGTTACAGTCATCGGGGAGATTCTCACGACTTCACTAAGCCCCATGATCCGGATCAAGTCACACAAGGTGGTCAGACCTTTCGCTTTCAAGAAGAAGACGTTTTGAAAGCACTTTCAACCATGGATAAACATATTCTCATTTCCGAGGTCAGGGCGTCTTTCTCAAGTTCTACGCGTGATCCCGTTAAACTATCTAAAGATGCGGTCAGCGCAGTGGCTTTGTGCAACGGCAATTCAACTATCGATTTTCTTAAGAAAATTGATGCAGAGCGTCGAGGTATTTTTGATCTAGAGTTCGTTAAAGCAGTCAATTCTTTACTTGCCGATAAGCCACTTTAGGAGAAGCGGAATTGACGGTGGAGCTTTCAGTGCACCTTTTTGAACTCCGTTTTTCTGATCATCGGTTTAGTGATGTAGGGTCAGGAATAGTAGCTGTGCACCAGAACACTGAAGGCCCGCTTTTTATATTCCGCAACTTTCGCCGACATCCGCTTTGGGCTGGGGGCAGCCATCCGCAGGGGGCGGCGGCGATGAGCAGGTTATGACCTTTGCAAAGTTTTGTCGCTTGGCCTCCATTGAAGTAAATCACTCTGCACCGCCGCATGAAAAGCGGACGTTCATCGAACATTGCGGCACGATTTCGGTATGAAAGTCGTCTATGCGGGACTTTTTTGCCGTCCAGTTTCTTGAGGTTCAGACAATTTCAGGGCCAATATCCAGCGTGGCCGCTTACTTCTTTAAAGCATCCAGCGCCAGCAATGCGGCCATCTTTGTTCCAACAGGGATCGCCTCGAGATCGACGACGTAATACGGCTCATGCACAAAAAATGGGAACTGGCCGTTGGCCCACGACTTGGCGAATACGCCCGGCTCGGCTGTACCAACAAAGAAATAGGCGGCCTTGGTCTTTTCGATACCATCAATCAGCAGGAATGCATCATCCGACCCAGCAACGGTATGGTCATTTACAAGACCGGGCACGAAATGGGCCGCCCCCAATATCTCGCGCGCTCGAATGACCAAAGGCTCCGAATTCTTCACGACCGATGCAAACCCCTTTCGGGTAAGAGTTGGCATAGCGCCTTCATCCACGCCAGATCCGCTAGCTATTCCGTCCGCTATCAACTCAATGTTATGAAGCAAAGTCTCATGTACTGCCTTACTCTCGGCGTGTAGTTTCAGCTTGAGTGTGGCGTCGGTTGGAATGACATTGTTATCCACTCCACCCTCAATTGCTCCAATTGTTACGACTGCTGTTTTATCTGGGTCGATGCGGCGCGATACTATGGTTTGAAGTTGCATGATCGCCGACCCGGCCATGACAATAGGGTCTTTGGCGTGATGGGGTGATGATCCGTGCCCGCCCACTCCATGAAACGTTACATCGACCATTGAAGACATTGTGTTTACACGACCAACCGTCGAAGCAAAAGTTCCTGTGGGCAAAGGTGCTGTGTGAAACGCCATGAACACATCCGGTTCAGGAACTCCAAGAGTCGTATACATCCCATCGTCAACCATTGCTTGGGCACCTGCAATAGGTTCCTCTGCTGGCTGTGCGACAAGAACAAGCGTCCCCGACCAACTTTCTTGCATGTCTCTCATGACTTTGGCGAGGCCAATAAGCCAAGTTGTGTGCGCGTCGTGACCACACATATGAGCGACGTATGTTTCCTCGCCCTCAAGATTGGTGGTCTGGACCTCGCTGGCATAAGGTAATCCTGTCAACTCCCGAATGGCGTTGGCGTCCATGTCCGCACGCCACATCACGACTGGTCCGGGTCCATTCTCAAATATGCCGACGACCCCTGTTCCGCCAACTCCAGTAGTGACCTGATACCCCAACTCACCTAGTTCGCGTGCCACGACTTCAGCAGTTCGCGTTTCCATAAATCCAAGTTCTGGGTTTTGATGGATGCCTTGGAAAATGGACTGCAATCGCTTAGCGTCGCCATCTACGATTTCGTCGACTTGTTGAGTAAACGAATTAACCTGAGATTCATTGGACTGCGAAATGCCCACCGAAGGGCTGGTGGTTGCTATCGCCGTCGAAATTATTGCAATCTTGAGCAAACGGGTCATGAGCTATCCTTTTTGGAGTAGTCGCAAGAAATCTGTGGCTGCAATTATCTTGCAAATAGATGTCAGCAACAAGTCCGCTTTGGGCTCAAACTGGTCATCCGACAACTTTGGTTGGTCAAGTCGCCCGTTTGTCGCGCTGGATGGCAGCTATGCGGACAAAGGGTGCTTTGATCTGAAGTTGCCCAGTGTCTGCTTGCAGAAAATTAAAATCGAAGGGTGTATTAGCAAACTCTATATGTTGGGAAATACCCGCAAGGAGCTGGTCATGCTCTAGGACAGTGCCTCGTTGAGGCTGCAGTGTGTAATTAACCAGCTATCATCAGGCTGACGCGCCAAAACATTTAGTGAGACGCCTTCACCTGTCGTGCCTTCGCTAAATTCTGCAATACACCAGCCGAGATCGCCATCTCTACTTGCACTTGAGACGATGATTTTCTTGTTCTCTGCACCTTCCGTGACCCACTCAGCATGTGTGTCTTCTATGGCCTGCCTCCCAATTGCAGGTGGTCCAAATGGTGAGTACATTTCTGCATGCCCTGCGTATACGGACGCGCATCCTTTAGCGTCCCCCTGTTTGTAGCAGGTGACATAGTGATCGAGCAGCTTCTGGCACTCTTGCTTGAAAGACACGTACATACTCCCCAATACTTCATCTTAGCATTCGTTCTTGAAACCCTGCGGTCAAAGTCTTTCGCAGTCAATTGGTCCGCGTTGTGTCCATTTAGGAACAGCCTCAAGGTAGAACATGTTTGCTCAAAATCCTTGGCAATTCTCAGACTTCTTGACGCATTTTTTTGTATATGCGTGGTGGAGCGGTCATTCGTGCAAGGTGCAGCATCATGCAGGATGGGCTCCCTACTGCCGTTCGCTGCACCAGGTGCGGATGGCTGCAGGGAGCCCACAGCTGACGTTACCCTGGGGGCGACCCCTCACTGGAGTGGCACGTAAGTCACAGCCCGAAGCGGACATTGCTGTCACTTGTGGGTTGCGACCGCACTGCGGACGGAGCCGTCATTGGGGCGACTGCATTCAACGTCCGCTTCTGTCAAAAAATCCCAAACCGATATTCGATGGTGTTTTCGGTATTCGAATTTAGTTTCAAATTATTCAGTCCCGCCCAATCGGAAACAAAGTTTGAATAAGTGACGTCACGTAAGACCTTGGCTGGATAGTGTTGTTCGGTGTTACCACCGGCGCAGCATCGAAAGATATGAACAACATCGATTGTTCGCTTTCTGATACTCCGAGGACACCGTTAGATGTTACGAGAACTACAGATGTAGGATGAACTTCTGTTACCTGATCAATGTCGAAGGCAATGTCATAGGTCTCTGTGCTCAGTATGTGAGCTGATCGACCAGTACCGAAAACCAGAGCGGAGATTACAATTATCAAGCCAACATTCGCCGATATGAAAAGCTTAAAGAACTGGCTTTCTGCTTTTAAGTAGCTCTTTCTAAACTTGAGAACAGACCGAACTGAAACTACAAAACCGCGAAAAAATTCCTTAAAGAGCCAACCCCGGCTCGGATCTTCATCAGAGTTCAACTTTCTAATAGCAACCTGCGCCGCGGCCTCAAGTAGTATAAAGACAATTGAGTAGGCAAAAAACAAAATCAGACAGTACACCAGTACTGCAACGATACAGACCAGCGCCACATTCCATCCAAGATAGAGTAATGAGAAAATAAGCGTCAGCAGTATATAGCGCAACATCAAGTCATAACGCAGCTCGGGGGCTTCAAGAGCTTTGTTGTATAGGGCGCGAGTTCTCTCAAGGTTTTGACTGAAGTAACGCTTTTTGACTTCAGCTTCTTCGGGAACTAAGAATCCGTTGTTCTTTCTACGTTCCACTCTTCGCGATATATGTTTCAGTCGTCGTCGTGAAGCAAAGACCAAAGCGGAATAAGGAAAGAGAAACCTCACAAAAAACATCGAGAGCACTCGGCTGAGGAGGCTAGAAATTGCTAAAAAACCTCCCGCTATGAAAATCAGGCTGGAGAAAGACTTGAAATCCACAAATGGGGGAACGCTTCCAAAAGCAAAGTAAATATACCCAAAAAATTGTAAGATAGAGAACGATAGAACTATTATACCGTTCTTGAATGCCTTTGAGTAGTCAATGCCCTCCAGGTACTCGATCGCCTTTGCAATCTTTGCCACAAACTCTTCCATCATTGACCAACTTTCTAACGCTTGCTCCTCCCTGAATACGACTAAGGCCGACAGATTGGCAAGGCAGCCTGCTGCGACGGAAAACTGACATTCGTTCAGCCCGCAGCATTGGATGCTTTGGCTCGACAGCCGCCGTTCGCTGCACCAGGTGCGGTTGGCGGCAGGCAGCCCAAAGCGGACGCAACCCGGTCCAACAAGGAAGGCGGAATGCCAACATATGCTACGGAGCGATCAATCCAAAGCCCTCAAAACCGATATATACATGAAAGAACTACAGGGAAATGACAGACAAAAAACACCTCAGGACTTAATTATATCTGACCCGATCAAAGCGAATTCATCTTGATATCTTGCTCTAAGCTTGCTGTATGATTCTGGCTCTATATCGGCTAAAAATGCTAAACTCCCCCTTAACCGCGTTAACTCAATAGGTTTTAACTTTGCAGCCTGATGTACTTGCGCACGAATTTTTCTTTTCTTTTCTCGCCCCAGAGATAACTTCCCCTCACTTGAAAGCGTGACGCCAGTGACATGTCTATTGTGTTTCCTCGAGGAGTGAATAGTTTTGTCGACGTTGATCGATAACTTCGGGTAGGGAAGCTCAGTCAAAACTTTTCTTACCAAACTCGGCCATTCAAATAGGATATCGGGTGTGCTGGTAGAGAACGACAAATCATCCGAATACCTAGTGTAGTTCACCCCACAGCTTTGAGATATCTCACTCAACTTACGGTCAAAGTCGAACATCATAGAATTAGATATCAACGGAGATCCTGGCGAACCGATACTAAGTACCAGTTGTTCACCTTTCTTCATGAAAAACACCTTTTTGAAGATATTTATGTCATGCGGGTTTGAAATTTTGTGTTTTTCTCGAAGAAGAATTTCAAAATCTGATGATTTAATTGACGGGAAAAAGTCACTAAAATCCATTTTTAATAAAAAACTATTATCGAGGTGTGGTGAGGCATTATCTTTGATGCTCGTTCCCTTTCTGTAGGCCTTTGCGCTATCATGGACTACTAATAGGTCGTTCAAAATCCCTGACAGAAGCGTTCTTTGCACCGCTTTTAGAACACGTGAAGGATGCGCTATAGTTCGCGATCCACGGTTATTTTTTTTGGGAATTTGGTAAACCTTGTACCTGAAAGGACAAGTGGCGATGAAGCGATCAAGTTCGTCGCCTGAGAACCTAAAGCTCGCTCTTAATAACTCAGTTGCGGTGGGTTTCATACTCTAGGCCCCTTTCGACGCAATGGCGCTCTTCCTGCGTCTATTGAGTGTCGACCGCTCAGAATTGATAAACGACATATACTCAATTTTGATTTCAGAATCCTTGATGTGGATATTTTTACCCTCATCATTGATCTGAGGCGTGTATCCAAAGTGGACACGATCAGCGCTATCAACTTGAGTTATGAAAAAATCTATATTTGACTTCCGCACACAGCGAATAAAACCGAGGCTTTGCAGTATGTACAAACCAGAATTTAAGTTTTGCTTGGGGACATCTAGCGCCTTCAGGCACCCCTCTATTTCCGTCTTTTTTAGAGCATGAAATAAGTCAATTAATTGAAAAATCAAATATAAAACATGCCCCCGGTCCAAAGCATTGAACTTCGAGGTCTTAGCGACATCTTTGACAAGTTCGTGGATGTCATCAACAATTTCTCGAACTTCTGACACCTTAATCTTCTCGACATCTTTAGGGTCAAGCTTGTATACAAAAACTGAATCGTTACTCGCCTCTTTAAGCGGTTGAATTAAGCCGAGTTTGATGAATGAGCTAGCGTCATAGTGTTCATCGCGCACAATCACCACCAACTTAGATTTTAAGTTGCTGTTCGCATAGAAAAGACCTAGCTCAGCAAGGGAACCGGCACTCTCCAATATAACGACGATATATGATGAAAGAGAAGCTATATCGTTTTCAAAAGCAGATAGGTTTTCGTATCCAAGGTGCCAGTTTTTAAAATCTTCGGCCAATTTAATTGAAGGAGCAAGCTCCTCAAACTCACTTTTCCCCAAAATATTCATAAACATATTTCGGATAGAGTGATTGGAAGTTTTCTCTATGTCTACTTCCCCACCGCAAAGGAATACAATGGGTGGCGATTGCAAAATCCGCGATTTTTCGAGGTCAATTAGGTCAACAAATTTTCTTAAAACGTCGTCAATCAACGTAAACTCCAACTTGAAATTCTCATTACCCTTGAAGGAGCGAGAAGAAGGCTTCTTCTTTATCTAAGCGCAGTCTGAGAAAGAAGAAGCCTTCTTCTCGCGCATAAATGTAACCAATGATATTCAGTCTGGCGGAACGCCCGACTATGCAAGTGAATTGCATAACACGTAATGAGAATTTCACCATTATACTCTGGGCGCCTAGTGTCAACAGAAAATCAGCAACAACTTCACGAAGTTATCCGGGGTAGCTTTGACCCGGTCCCCTCTTTGATTACGGGTTCCTGTGATCGACTTTGCAGGGTTCACTAACTGCGCACAGCAGAAGCCCGCCTAGGGCGCAGTAAGCTTTCGCCCGCTGCCCAGATGTAAGCCATTCGTATCTACTATTGGCCGGGGTCACGTTTTCGCCTTTGAGTGAGGCTGAGCTAGCCTAGAAACCGGGCTGCATCGAACCGTGACGCATGTGTGTATCGGGATGATCTGCGGCCCGCCCCGTGACAAGCGGTTTCGGGCCACGCGCACCGCTTGGCGGCAATATGAAAACCCGCACGATGCCGGTGCAGTCTGGCACGGTTTGGGTTGCGGGTGAAGACCGATCCGGTCGCAAACACAACACACGTATGGGGAATAATGGCGCACCCAGAAGGATTCGAACCTTCGACCTTCGCCTTCGGAGGGCGACACTCTATCCAGCTGAGCTATGGGTGCGCTCTTGTTATTCTAGACACTGACCCGACACTGGAAGCCGTTTAGTCAATGTATTCAGCACCTTAACCAAGCTTAATTCCGCCTTCGGAGGGCAGCGCTCTATCCAGCTGAGCTACAGGTGCCTGTGGCAAGGGCTATAGAATAAACCCCGGTGTGCCGCAATCGAAAAACCGAGGTTTGTCGGGAAAATTCCAGTTACCCAAACAGATCGTGTGCCAATTCCAGCGCATCGACCAGCGTGTCCACCTCTTGTTTGGTGTTATACAGACCAAAAGAGGCGCGACAGGTAGCCGTGACTCCCAGATGATCCATCAACGGGCCTGCACAATGATGCCCCGCCCGCACTGCGACACCCTTTTTGTCCAAGATGGTCGAAATGTCATGGGCATGGGCTGCGCCTTCGAGGGTAAAGGAGAAAATCGCGGCCTTACCCGCGGCAGTGCCCTGCACGTTCAACCAATTGATGCCGGTCAGACGTTCCAATGCGTAATCGCGCAAAGACGCCTCATGCGCGGCGATATTGTCCATCCCCAACGCCATCATGTACTCAAGAGCCACCCCCAGACCAATGGTCTGGACGATCCCCGGTGTACCGGCTTCGAATTTCATCGGAGGATCGTTATAGATGACCTGATCCTTGCTGACTTCCTTGATCATGTCCCCCCCCCCGATAAAGGGACGCATTTCGGCCATGCGTTCAGGGCGAATATAGATCGCGCCGGACCCGGACGGACCATACAGCTTGTGACCCGTGATCGCATAGAAATCACACCCGATATCCTGCACGTCGACGGGCATATGCACCGCCCCCTGCGAGCCATCAACCAATACCGGGACGCCCTTGGCATGGGCCCCTTGGGTAATGGATTTGACGTCAACGACGGTGCCTAGAACATTGGAGCATTGGGTGACCGCGACCAGTTTGGTTCTGGGGCCGATCGCGTCAAGAACCGCTTGCGGATCCAGGCTGCCATCATCGGAAACATCCACCCATTTCAACACCACCCCCTGACGTTCACGCAGGAAATGCCAGGGGACGATATTGGCGTGGTGTTCCATCACCGACAACACGATCTCATCGCCCGCCTCGAACCGAGGCATAGCCCAGCCGTACGCCACCAGATTGATGCCCTCGGTGGTGCCGGAATTGAGGACAATGTGATCCTCATCTGCTGCATTCAGGAATTTGGCAATTGTGCCACGCACCGCCTCGTATCGTTCTGTCGATAGATTAGAAAGATAGTGCAACCCACGGTGAACATTGGAATACTCTTCGCCGTAGGCCCGTGTGATTGCGTCAATCACCACCTGCGGTTTTTGGGCCGATGCACCATTGTCCAAATAGGTCAGCGGCTTGCCATGCACCTGTCGCGACAGGATGGGGAAATCGGAGCGGATCTTGTCGATGTCATACATGAGACATTCCAATCAGTAGCGCCCGGTCAGGGCGACGAGAAGAGAAAGCGCAACAGCCAGAACAACCAGTGTCATGCTCAGAACGGCAGCAGCCCGTCCCATTGATTTCAACTGATGCGCCTGATCAATGAAATGCACCAGAATGTAAAGCCCGTAGACCACCCCCGCCATATGCAGGATCACGGCCAACGGCGGCGCAAACAGCGACAATCCAACGACGATTGCCTGGGCTGCGACCTGCAGCAGTTGCAACCAGACCATCAGCGCCATGACCTGGTTCAAGGAGCCGGTGCCCCTGAACATCCCGCCGACCAGATACAGCGCGTAAATGAACAATACCTGCCCGCCGGCCACGATGGCGAAATAGACACCTGGCGAGGCAAACATGATCGGCAGATCCGCATCCGCACCAGGGTCCATGATCATCTTTTGAAAGGTCAGAAAGAAGGTGTTGACCACAGCTGCAAGAAACAGGGCTGTCCACAGCACTTCGCGACCCAGGTTCATCGACAGGATCTGTTGCGCCGCCGCCGCCGGGCTGCGCAGGGTCAAAACGACCAGGTTTCGGATGTCCTGCGGTGTCATGAGTTGGCCGTCCAATACCCTTGGATCATGCCGCTGACCCAGAACCAGAAAAAGAATGCCGCCCACAGGATGCCCACGGCCTGTTGTCCCGGTCCAGGGCCAATGAAGCCTGCGATCAGCCCATGCAACAGCGCCAAAGGGCTGGCCGCCAGCAAAGCCCAGAACAGCGCCAGGCGGGCATGGTGCGAAGCCCCCTTGCCGCCGATCAATCGCACCAGCACATGGGTGATCCATGCGAGGAAATACAGGATCAGCGGCAACATGAACACCAGGGCCAGCAAAGCGCTGCCCATCAGCATGTTCTTGTCGGTGCCCTCCAGATGGGCTTCGCGCGCCAAAGCCGGAAGGCGCGCAAAGAACAGCAGCACACAGCCGCCCATCACAAAGGCCAACAGGCGATCTTCGCGCTGTCCCATGCCCAGCAGCCGCGCCACAACCCGGCGCGGCCCGCGGTACGTCGCGGTGATATCCGATGTAACCGGCATCAGCGCCGCCTGGTCAACCAGCCTTCGAGGCGGTCCACAATATCAGCGGCCAGAGCACGGTCTTCGATCTCTTCCACAGCCTCGGCCAGGAATGCCAGGGTCAGAAGATCGGTGGCTTCCTTGTGGGGAACCCCGCGTGACCGCAGATAGAACAGCGCCGTGTCGTCAATCGCACCCGAGGTCGAGCCATGCGAACAGGCCACGTCGTCGGCATAGATTTCCAGTTCGGGTTTGGCCAGGAACTGGCTGTCATCATCCAACAGCAGTGATTGGCTGATCTGATACCCATCGGTCTTCTGTGCGCCTTCCTTGACCAGGATCTTGCCCTGGAACACGCCGGTCGCACCGTTGCGCAGTACTTTCTTGAAAACCTGACGGCTTTCACAATTCACGGCATCATGGGTGATGAACACCGTGTCGTCGTGCAGAAAATCACCATCTCCGACACAGGCACCAGCAATGTGGGCAATGGCATCGTCACCGGTCAGTTCGATCACCGCTTCGTTGCGGGTCAATTGGCCGTTGACGGTCAGGGTAAAGGATTTGAACACGGATTCCCGACCCAGACGCGCAAACAGGTGCGTTGCAGCGCGACGTTCGTGGTCCCTGCCCTGTGCGCGGACCAAATGCAATTTGCCTGTATCGGCAATGTCGATTTCCATGCATTTGTTGAACCGCGATGCCGCGGGGCCATTCTCCAGAATGGTCGCTTCGGCACCGGCTTCGACCCGGATCACGTGATGCAGGATCGCGTCCGATTTTTCATCTTCGTGGACATAGATCAAGCTGATCGGTTTGGACGGAGACCCGGTCACATGGATCGCAACCCCATCCGTGGCAAAGGCCGTGTTCAAGGCCGCCAGTGGACGTTCCACCGGCGATTGGCCACGCGCTTCGAGCACACCATAGATGTCTTTTGCCCAATGGATATCCTTGCAACAGATATCTTCGAGACGGTCGATCCGCACACCTTCCAGGGCCAGATCATCGGACTGTTCCGGATCAAAGACACCATCGACAAATACGATACGCAAACGTTCGAAATCGTTGAACATTGGCGCTTCGTCATTGTCGAAAACCGCGGCCGGGATCACATCGGGCTGAACCAATGTGTCGGGACGGGTGTATTTCCAGTATTCGTCGCGACGCGACGGCAACCCCATGGTCTGCACCCGCGACAGCGCGGCCTGACGGGCGGCGTTCAGGCATCCCCCCTGGGGCAGCGCCAATGCGTTCAACCGCGCATCCGTCGCGGATTGTTTCAGTTCGGGCAAAGCCATTTACGCCACCTCGGCCAGAATGTCGGCATAGCCGTTGTTTTCAACTTCCAGAGCCAGTTCAGGACCGCCGGATTTGACAATCCGGCCATTGGCCATGATGTGCACCACATCCGGTTTAATGTGGTCCAGAAGGCGCTGATAGTGGGTGATCACCAGAAACCCGCGCCCTTCGTCACGCAACGCGTTCACACCTTCCGCTACCAGCTTCATCGCGTCCACATCCAGACCCGAGTCGGTTTCGTCCAGAATGCACATCTTTGGCTGAAGCATCGCCATCTGCAGGATTTCATTACGCTTTTTCTCGCCACCCGAGAACCCCACATTGACAGGGCGTTTCAGCATATCGGCGTCGATCTTCAAGGTCTTGGCCTTGGCGCGCACTTCCTTGAGAAAATCTGCGGCAGAAAGTTCGTCTTCGCCGCGCGCCTTGCGCTGTGCGTTTACCGCAGTGCGCAGAAACGTCATGTTGCCGACGCCGGGAATTTCCACCGGGTATTGAAACGCCAGAAACAGACCGGCCGCTGCGCGCTCTTCCGCTTCCAGTTCCAACAGGTCGACACCACTCAGCGAGGCTTCGCCTTCTGTGACCTCATAGCCGCCGCGCCCGGACAGAACATAGGACAAGGTTGATTTCCCCGATCCATTCGGTCCCATGATGGCATGGACTTTGCCTGCCTCGACCTTCAGGTCGACACCCTTCAGGATTTGCTTGTCTTCTTCTTCAAGTTTGACGTGCAGGTTTTTGATTTCCAGCATTTTTTCCTCGTCTCTTATCTCTTGTGTCGCGCGCCGGTTCAGGTCGCGCCAGCATAGGTGGAGGTGCGCATTTGCACCGGAAAACTATTGTAAAGTGCTGCCTGCGCGCGCTTGATACCGGCCGCATAAGACAGCGGGCCGCGCGCGGGCAAGGTGTTCAGGTGGTCCGGGATTGTGTCCCAATCTATTGGTGCAATCATCGCGCGCCCGACCGAGGCCGCGTAATCATGGTATTTCAGATGGGATTCTTCGCCCGGGTCGGCCCAGGTTGACGGGACCCCATAGGCATCTGCCGTGATCAACCCATGCAGCGAGGACGCAAAGACATGATGGCAGCGCGCGATTTGTTGGCAGACTGTCGCCGCGTCCGCGCGCACGTCGATCAAATCGACCTGATCATGGTCGTGCACCAAACGCGCAAAGATCGGATCATCCACCTGTTTGTGATGCGGCACCAATCCGATACGATCCGTCGGTTGCGGAGCCTCCCCCAAAGCCTCTGCAATCAACAGACCGGGATCGCCGAACTGATCGGTCTTCAACCCCAACAGCGCCGCCGTAATCGGGCCGCGTACCAGAGCCACATCAACATGTTCCAGAAAATCCTTGGGTGTGGGATGCAACACCCCGCTGCCCCAGATGACCGGGCGACCGGTACCGCCATTGGCGAATTTGCGGCGCACGATCTGGATGATCGACCCCACCGCAACCAGATCGGCCCCGCCGATACCGGAATGGACAACATCGCGGCCCGATGCATGCGCCACAACGATCTGGCTCAGGGCGTCGCCAAAATTGGCCACACCTTTCCACCAGAACAGCCGTAACGGCGTGTTATGTCCAGCCACCGCATCCATGATCAGCCCAGAACCACCGCAGTTCCGCTGGCCGACACCATCAGCATCGACTGACCGACCACTTCGTAATCCAGATCTACTCCGACCACTGCATTCGCCCCCTTGGAACGGGCGCGGTCCTCCAGTTCTGCCAACGCGGTTTCGCGCGCATCTTCGAGCTTGCTTTCATAGGCTCCGGACCGCCCACCAACGATATCAGTGATCGACGCAAATACGTCCCGCACCACATTGGCCCCCATAATGGCTTCGCCCACGACGATGCCTTTGTACTCGGCAATCTGATAGCCTTCGACGGATGGGGTGGTTGTAATGATCATGTCAGTTCTCCGCAAACATCCAAGGAGGTAATTTGTCCAGAAATTGGCCAGGTGCCTGGGGATCCACAACTTCGCGGTCCACCAGTGCATCAAGACAGAAAACGGTCAGATCAAAGCTTCCAAAGACACAGGCCGACGCCATGGCCAGCTGTTTGATCTGTTCGTCGCTCCAATCGTCAATGGTTTCGGGATTGCGAATGTATACGGCGTCGCCATCCATCAATTGGTTCCGGAACACGGCGTTTTTCATCCGCTTGCGCTGTGAGTTTTGAACAACGGTGGATTTGGCGAAGACCAATTTATGCAACACATAGCCTTGATCGTGCAGCTCGACATCCACAGGGCCCCACAAGGGTTCTCCTTCATACATGCGATAGAACCGCACTTCGGGAATGACGCTGACAGCTTGGGACATCTTTTGACGCCCGGATTGGAAAACATCCAGCTCTCCGCCCTGGATATCAATTTTCAAAACATCCGGCTTGGGAAGCTCTTCATCACTGAGATCATCCAGTGCGGTCAACGCAATCTCGATGCCGTCCACATCCCCCTTGTGCCACCCGGGTTTGCCCAGAAACGAGACGGACTCTTGCCGGATCGGATACAAGGACCCCAGCCCAGATTGCGGATGCGGATAGAATGTGCCCTGGCCGGTCCGCCCGATAGCCCGTTGCAGATAGTGGGTGTTGGGCACCGGATCCTGCGTCAGGGCATCAAAGGCGGATTGCTCGGGCTCAAAGCCCCAGACCTCGCAGCCCCCCAGTTTCAGCAGACCGTCATAATCTGGTGTATTGATCGGATTTGCGCCAACGTCGGCAATCCGTAGTCTCCGCTGGGGAGACATGACCGATTGCAAAAACTCCACCCGGCGTGCCAGCATCTTCTGGCTACGGGGTTGCGGCGCTTCCCGGTTCATGCGCTTGACCTCATGTTCTTGGCCATCCTGTCACCGCACTCGGCCGATCAGATTGACAACAATCCGCGACACAAGCCATCCAGCGATGGCCCCAATACCAATCCATAGAACCGGGTTATTGAACTCTTTTGGCGTCAGATTCACATAGACAACCCCCAGAACCCCACCAAGAACCGGCAGGGCAAAGGGCGCAAAAGAAACAATTTTCTGCGACAAGAGTTGTTTCGTGGTCTTGGCCATGGGACTTTCTTTTCATTCTTGGTTCGCCCGGCCAACAGGGCCGGACGCATGGGTGGTCACGTCGGGGTCAGCCCACCGACCCTTCCAGAGAAATGGCAACCAACTGCTGGGCCTCCATGGCGAACTCCATCGGCAATGCCTGCAGCACTTCCTTGCAGAACCCATTCACAACCAGCGCAACGGCTTCTTCTTCGTCCATCCCGCGTGACCGGCAGTAGAACAGCTGGTCATCATCCACCTTGGATGTGGTCGCTTCGTGTTCAACCCGGGCCGAATTGTTCCTGACTTCGATGTAGGGCACTGTGTGGGCCCCGCATTTGTCGCCGATCAACAGGCTGTCACATTGGGTATAGTTACGCCCGTTCTGCGCTTTGGGGTGCATGGAAACCAGGCCACGATAAGTGTTCTGGGCCTTGCCCGCGCTGATGCCTTTGGAGACGATGCGCGATTTGGTGTTCTTGCCCAGATGCACCATTTTGGTGCCGGTATCGGCCTGCTGCATGTTGTTGGCGATGGCAATCGAATAGAATTCGCCTTGGCTTTCGTCGCCGCGCAGGATGCAGGACGGATATTTCCAGGTCACGGCGGATCCGGTTTCCACCTGGGTCCACATCACCTTGGACCGGTCGCCCCGGCAATCGGCGCGTTTGGTGACAAAGTTATAAATGCCGCCTTTGCCGTTTTCATCGCCCGGATACCAGTTCTGGACAGTTGAATATTTCACCTCGGCGTCTTCTTCGATGATGATCTCGACAACGGCGGCGTGCAGCTGGGCAATGTCACGGGCCGGCGCGGTACAGCCTTCCAGATAAGAGACATAGCTGCCCTTGTCCGCGATGATCAGCGTGCGTTCGAATTGGCCGGTGTTTTCCGCATTGATGCGGAAATAGGTGCTCAGCTCCATCGGGCAACGTACACCCGGCGGCACATAAACAAATGACCCGTCCGAGAACACGGCCGTGTTCAACGTGGCATAATAATTGTCGCTGACCGGTACAACGGTGCCAAGGTATTTGCGCACCAGTTCGGGGTGTTCGCGGATTGCCTCGGAGATCGAACAAAAGATCACCCCGGCCTTTTTCAATTCGGCCTGAAATGTGGTGCCGACAGAGACGGAATCAAACACCGCATCCACCGCGACCTTGCGCCCTTCGGCAGGTGCATTTTCTGCGCCTTCGACCCCGGCCAGGATCATCTGTTCCTTCAGCGGAATACCCAGCTTTTCATAGGTCGCCAACAGTTTGGGATCGACCTCGTCCAGGGACTTGGGTTTGACCTCCATAGATTTTGGGCGGGCATAGTAATACTGATCCTGGAAATCGATTTCCGGATAGTCGACCATCGCCCAGGTCGGCTCTTCTTTTTGCAGCCAGCGTTCATAGGCCGCCAGCCGCCATTCCGTCATCCATTCGGGTTCTTCGTTCTTTTCGGAAATCAGCTTGACGATATCCGGAGACAACCCCTTGGGGGCGTACTCCATCTCGATTTCGGTTTCCCAGCCGTATTTATAGGCTCCGCCAACTTCGCGCACGGCATCGACGGTATCCTGGTCAACGCCGTCTTTCACTTGTGTCTGGTCCAAAGCGGCCATGTTCGTCTCCTGCACTCACGCCACGCGGGCGCGATGTTTCTTTTCCTTGGCGCGCCACGCATCCGCAAAGCGCAGCACATCATCATTCGAAATACCCGGCCCCAGCGATACGCGGATCGCGCTGGAGGCCGTCGTCATGTCATATCCCATAGCAGTCAGCACCGTGCTGGCCCGGACCTTGCCGCTGGAACAGGCGGATCCTGCGCTGATCGCAAATCCTGCCAAATCCATCTGCATCACCTGGGTTTCGCCCTTCCATCCCGGCGTGGCAAAGCACGAGGTGTTGGGGAGCCTTGGCTGATCTTTCCCGACAAAAATAGTCTGATCAGCGCCAGCCACAAGGGCATTCTCCATATTATCGCGGATCTGCGCCACTTCTTCCCAGACACCATTGGCCAGGTCCTGGGCGGCCGCCTCGGCCGCAGCGCCAAAGCCGGCGATCCCGATCAGGTTTTCTGTGCCAGAGCGGCGCCCCATTTCCTGTCCGCCCCCGCGAATCTGTGCGGCAAGATCGGTGCCCCGTTTGATGACGACCGCACCAATTCCCTTGGGCCCACCCAACTTGTGCGCAGAAATCAACGCCATCTCGGCACCCAACCAATTGAATGCCACAGGCAGCTTGCCAAAGGCTTGGGTTGCGTCCGTCACGGCCAACCCATTGGGCAGCGTCTGAATGATTCCGGTTTCCGAATTGGCCAGTTGCAAAGTGGATTGGCCGGGAACAGACACCTCAACAGATCCATTCGGTGAAACGGATAAACTTTCATCAATCCATGCTCTTACAGCGTCATGTTCAACCTGGGATCCCTGCAGGTTTCGCCCAGACAAGGCCAAAGATGCGCCTTCGGTTGACCCGGACACAAACACCACATCCGCACCATCTGCCCCAAAAGCGGCCGCGATCTGCGCGCGGGCGCGTTCGATGACACCTTTGGCCTGACGCCCTTCGGCATGCACCGAAGATGGGTTGCCTACCACGTCCATGGCCGCAGTCATTGCCGCGCGCGCCTCTGGGCGCAGCGGAGCCGTGGCGTTATGATCCAGGTAAACACGTTTCATGGATGCATCTTTTTCATCAGCCCAAAGTTACACGCATCAGCCAAAGTCAGTTGCGTCATTTAATCATCCACCACCGAAAACAGGGTTGGCACGGCTGGACAGGGAACCAGATCATTCTTGATCACATCGGACAGGCGGGTCTGATGCAGAAACACATATACATGCGCGCTCAACCCTTCCCACAGACGGTTGGTCAACGATTGCGCCCGGCTGCCAGACAAAGCTCCGGTCGCCCCCGCGCCCTTGTGCATCGCATCCACAGTTTCATCGACAGCCGATAGAATCTCGACAACCCGAATTTCAGATGGAGACCGCGCCAATCGGTACCCCCCACCGGGACCACGAACGGATTCAACCAATTCGGCCCGCCGAAGTTTGACAAACAACTGCTCAAGATAGGGCAGCGAAATGTCCTGCCGCCTGGAAATTTCGCCCAGTGCTACAAGATGATCCTGTGGCTGCAAGGCGATATCAGCCAGCGCCACCATGGCATAGCGACCTTTTGTCGACAGCTTCATCTTGTTTTCCCTTAGAACCCGGTATTTTGCGCGAAAACATTGACCTCACGCCCATCAGTGCGTATCTCACCCTGACGGGCCGATATCAATCGGTAACGGCTCCATTTAGAAACGTTCTAAGGTGTCTTAGGGTATTCGTCAAGAATGTCCCGCACACCTCCCGAAAAAGAGACAGGACCCACCGCCCCATGCCCGAGGTCATCTTTCCCGGACCCGAAGGCCGCCTTGAAGGCCGCTATCATCCGCAAAAAGAAAAAGACGCCCCCATTGCAATCGTGCTGCACCCGCATCCGCAGTTCGGTGGAACGATGAACAACAAGGTCGTCTACAATCTGCATTATGCGTTTTACAACATGGGCTTTACCGTGTTGCGGTTCAATTTTCGCGGCGTGGGCCGCAGCCAGGGTGAATATGACCAGGGCATTGGTGAATTGTCCGACGCAGCGTCGGCGCTGGATTACCTCCAGTCGATGAACAGCAATTCCAAACATTGCTGGGTGGCCGGGTTTTCATTCGGAGCCTGGATCGGCATGCAACTGTTGATGCGCCGCCCTGAGATCACTGGCTTTATCAGCGTGTCACCCCCGGCCAACATGTACGACTTTTCGTTCCTGGCACCCTGCCCCAGCTCGGGTCTGATCATCAATGGTGCGGCCGATCGGGTGGCCCCGCCCGCCGATACCGTGTCGCTGGTCAACAAGCTGCATGAACAAAAGGGCATCACCATCACGCACCAGGAAATCGAAGCCGCCGACCACTTCTTTCAGGGTGATCACATGGATACGATGGTGGGCAATGTGACGTCCTACGTCAAACAGCGCTTGACCGAAAACACCCGCTGATTCCATGGGCACAATCGAAACGCTGGCCGCCAAACTGGCCGAAGACACCGTCAAGGTGATGGACGCCACCGGCGAAGATCGCCTGTATGTCGAAGTCGGCGACGTTCTGGCAGCCGCGTCTCAATCGCTCGAAGAGGCCTATCTGACCGAAATTCGGGTTCGATTGGCCGAGCGCACCGCCCGGCGTTTCCTGAACAAGAAAATCGCCGCGGCCAAAGCATCCGTCGCCAACAAGGGACAGCCGTGACTGCGCGGCTGGACGCCCAGGTCGCTTTTTTGCTGGAATGCGACCGCCTGAAATCGGTGGACCGCGCCAATCTTCTGCTGGATGGATCCCGCAGGGAAAACTCGGCCGAACACAGCTGGCACCTGGCGCTTTACGCCCTGATCCTGGCCCCCTTTTCTGGCGATGCCGTTGATGCCCTGCGGGCCATGCGCATGTTGTTATTGCATGATCTGGTGGAAATCGACGTTGGGGATCACCCAATCCATCTGGACACGGATTGGAGCGCTGTTCAACAGGCAGAACAACAGGCGGCGGATCGTCTCTTTGGGCTCTTGCCATCGGAACAGGGGGCCAACCTGCGGGCCCTGTGGCAGGAATTCGAGGATGACCGGACCGACACTGCCCGATTTGCAAAGACGCTGGACCGCTGCCAGCCCATCTTTCAAACGCTCTGCGCCGACTCTCCCCCCTCAGATCATGTCGCCATTGTACGTGACAATCTGACCAGCGGGCGCGCGGCAAATCTTTGTCAGGAATTCCCGGCGGCCCATGCCCATGCGTGTCGATTGCTCGGAACACACCCCTCCGGGGCCGCGGCACCGCGCGACGAACCATTTGGCAGGCGACTGGACTTTCTCAACGAAGCGGATCAATTGAAACAGATCTACCGTGCTTCGCGGCTTGCGGATGGGTCGCGGCGTGAAAACTCGGGCGAACACAGCTGGCACATCATGATCTATGCGTGGGTTTTGCAGGAATATGCCGCCCCCAATGTAAATCACGATCGCGTACTGCAAATGCTCCTGATTCACGACATTGTCGAAATCGACGCCGGGGATAACCCGATCCACGGACAGGTCGATCACGATGCGGTTGCGGCCCTTGAACAGGCCGCAGCGGATCGTCTGTTCGGGTTGCTGCCAGGCGACCAGGAACAGCAACTGCGCGCGCTCTGGGATGAATTCGAAGCAGCGCAAACGGCGGATGCACAATTCGCCAAGGCCGTTGACCGGTTTCAGGTGCCCGTATTGAACCTGAACAACGGTGGCGGCACCTGGCGCGATTACAAGGTAACGCTGACGCAAATGGAACACCGTGTTGGTGTCCCAGTTATACGCGGCGCGCCTGCGCTTTGGGAGTGGCTGTATCCGCAACTGGGTCCGGCCCTGGCCGATCTGTAACCCGACCCTGCTTCTTTCTGGTTAAAAATACCTCGGGGGAGACGCGCGTTTCGCGCGGCGGGGGCAGCGCCCCCACCTCGACCTGACGCTATCCGACACTGAAACGAAAAAGGCCGGGCGAAACACCCGGCCTTTTGCAATCTGTTCCAGAACCGGATCAGGCGCGACGGCGACGCCCACCGGCGCGTCCACCGCGACCCCGGGTTTCTTCACCCTCTTTGGCAGGGGCCTTGTTGAATTTGATCCACTCACCCCCATGCGGGTCATTGTTGGTCAGGAAATTCGCTGCACGGATGGCTTCCATTTCCTTGCCCGCACGCGATTTGGTGGAGCCCAGACCGAACATCTGGCAGAATGTCTCGTCGTCCATGTCCGCAGGCAGGATGATACCCGATGCTTCCACTTCGGCGCGTTTTTCAGCGATCTTCTTGGGACCGGTTGGCAAAGCGACCGGGTTCATGATCGCGGATGTCATGCCCGCGCCCATGGCCATCGGCAGGAAGGCGTTGTTGATGCCGTGACGGTTCGGCAGACCGAAGGAAATGTTGGACGCACCACAGGTGGTGTTCACGCCCAGTTCCTCGCGCAGGCGGCGCACCAGCGCAAACACCTGCAAACCGGCTGTCCCCATGGCACCAACCGGCATCACCAGCGGGTCGACCACGATATCATGGGCCGGGATTCCAAAATCGGCCGCACGCTGCACGATTTTCTTCGCGACTTCAAAACGGACATCGGGATCTTCCGAGATACCGGTGTCATCGTTCGAGATTGCCACGACGGGAACATTGTACTTCTTGACCAGCGGCAGAACCAGCTCCAGGCGGTCTTCTTCGCCTGTGACCGAGTTCAACAGAGGACGACCTTCGGCAGCGGCCAGGCCAGCTTCCAGTGCGCCAGGAACCGAGCTGTCGATACACAGCGGAACGTCAACCAGCCCCTGCACCATTTCGACGATCCTGGTCATCAGCGGCGGTTCGGTTTCATTGGGGTTCGGGTTCGAGTTATACACCACACCCGCGTTGATATCTAGAATGGTCGCCCCGGCAGCAACCTGGGCCAGCGCATCTTTTTCCACGGTGGAAAAGTCACCGGCTTCCAGCTCGGCAGCCAGCTTCTTACGGCCGGTGGGGTTGATCCGTTCACCGATCACACAGAACGGCTCGTCAAAGCCCAGGACCGCTGTTTTTGTTTTTGATTCTACGACTGTACGGGTCATTATTGATCCTCAGGAATTGACCGGCTTTGCCGAAGCGCCGCCATTGTTGATTGCCCAGTTGGCGTTGGTTTTGATGCCACCCAACGGGAAGAAGTGGACATTGGTGATGTTAAAGTCCGGGTTGGCGGCCTTGTGGGCTGCCAGTTCGGTCAGAACATCTGTCGGCTCATAGGGCAGGAGCAGCTTGGACACGTCCATCGCGCGCTTTTGCAGAACCTTCAGTGACGGGCCAACACCACAGGCGATGGCGAATTTGATCAGGGTCTGCAGTTTTGCCGGGCCCGCGATACCGATGTGGATCGGAATATCAACGCCTGCGGCTTTGACTGCATTGGCCCATTCAATGATTGGTCCGGCTTCAAAGGCGAACTGGGTTGCCAGTGCCATCTTGGCATCGGTGCGCTCGGAGAACTGCTGTTTCCACTGCAGCGCTTCGGCAACGTTTTTGGTCGATCCATCAGGGTCGATGTCCTTGTTGCCTTCGGGGTGTCCCGCCACATGCAGGTTTTCAAACCCTGCCTTGTCGAACAGACCGGTTTCCAACAGCTGCATCGAGCTGTGAAACGCACCATGCGGATTGGCAACACCGCCGGCCAGCAGCAACGCCTGCTTGACGTCGGCTTCGCCCTGATAGCGGTTGATCCAATCGGCCAGTGTGGCCTGGTCCTTGATGATGCGCGCGGGGAAATGCGGCATCACCGGGTAACCTTCGGCATTCAGGCGCTTGGCCGTGTCCACCATTTCTTCGATCGGGGTGCCTTCGATATGGGCGATGTAAACCCGCGTGCCTTCGGGCAGCAGGTCACGGAAGCTGTCAACCTTGGCCGCGGTCCGGGGCATGACTTCGATCGAATACCCCTGCAAAAGGGCTTCGACCTGCGGGTTGACGGGCTGTGCGCCAGCGGCGTCACGTTTCTTGAAGTTCAACAAAGCCATTGCGGCCTCCCAAAAAGATGTCAGGCTCATGCCCATCCGTCATTCGCGATCAGCACCTTGAGGCGATCCTGATCATATTCCGTTTCCAGGCGGACAGCTTCAGCCTCTGCCACTTCGGCGGGATCTCCCTCGACCGAAACTGGCGCGGCCTTGCGCCATTCTGCCAAATAGGCATCCGCGTCCTTGGCGTTGACCTTCATCGCCGCTCGGTCGATCGCCTGTTCAAAGCGTTCTTCCAATTGACGCTTGGCTCCGCGGCGTCCCTTGCCCACGATGACCTGGGCTGGAATGTCGCGCCAATATACGATTGTGACGTCGGGCATTGCTGGAATCCGTCCTCTTTAGCTGGTGGTCCGGTTCTAATGCGGTGCGCACAGTTTCAATGGTCGAATTTCGACAACACAGTCCTTGAGAGCGACCTTTTGTATGCGGTGGTGTTTTATTCGCATCCTGAATGGATGGCCACCGGGTGCCGGGATCATTCTGTTCAACATGATGATGAGTCTGACAGCACTGTCACCCGCCCTCCTGTTTTTGCCCGGTGGGGCACGGGACGGGGAATGTTGACAATCGAAATGGGACAGGAAAAACTGTCGAAAAATGAGCAGGACAAATGGTAATTTCGGTAGAAAAGTTCGGGGTGGTCTATGCGGCCGTCCCCAAGGCCGGGTGTTCGTCGGTCAAAGCGATGCTTGCCGATCTGGTTCCCGAAGCGGTTTCAGATCAAGACGGTGAAGACAGGGAAGCCGCCCATCACGCTGCCTTTCAAACCCGACGGTGGCGGGGCGACAAACTTCTTGCGCTTCCTGACGCGTTTCGGTTCACGGTTGTACGCGACCCGGTCAAACGGCTGATGTCAGTTTACACGGATCGCGTTGTCGGCAGGAACGACCTGTACAACAGCCGTCGATTGCGCCGTCAAAGCGAATTGCCGCTGGATCCGGACCCTGACGTGTTTTTTGGAAATATCCAACGGTACGCATCCTTGTCTTCGGTCATCAAGCACCACGTTTTTCCCACCTATATGTTTACCGGCGTTGATCTGAGCCTGTATGACAAGGTCTATCGAACCAACGAGATGGCCCAAGTGGCGCTGGACCTCAGCGCCCATACCGGGGTTTCGCTCTCCTCCAAACACGCCAACAAAAGCAAAGCAAAACTGGATTTCAACGACCTAAAGCCCGAGACACAAGATCAGGTACGGGCTTTTCTGGCCGAGGATTACGATCTTCTCTCTGACTATTTCGACAATCCGTTCGCCTGAGGCCTACACAGCTTGCGGTCTGGGATTGCCGTGCCTATTGTCAAAGGTAACACGATAATCGGAGGGCGTGAATCATGGCGCCCAAGCGTCCCAAAGGTGCGGGCGCATTCCCCAGAGCGGTCGAGAGCCCCGCGCCAAAACAGCCCGACCCCGACGCGCTTTACGCGGCGTTGGATCTGGGTACGAACAGTTGCCGAATGCTGATTGCCCAACCCAAGGGCAGCGGCTTTCATGTGGTGGACAGCTTCTCCAAATCGGTGCAGCTGGGTGCCGGGTTGGAACGAACGGGCCGCTTGTCCCGTTCGTCGATGGCGCGCACCGTTCAGGCCCTGCGCATCTGTCAGCAGAAACTGAAACGCAACCGGGTGCGCCGGATGCGCCTGGTCACCACAGAAGCCTGCCGTCGGGCCCGCAATTCCCGTGAATTCATTCGCCAGGTCAAACGCGAAACCGGTTTGACGCTCGAGGTTATCCAGCCCGAGGAAGAAGCCCGTCTGGCAGTGATCTCTTGTGCACCACTGGTCAGCACCAAGACAGAGCAGCTATTGGTGGTGGATATCGGTGGTGGGTCGACGGAATTGGTGTGGATCGACATTTCGTCTGTGCCGCGGCGCGACCGCCCATCAGCGATCATGCGGCTGCACGCCGGGTTTCACCCCGCCGAAAGCCCGTTTCCCGCCGCCAAGGTGGTCGATTGGATTTCGGTGCCCTTGGGCGTTGCCACCCTGCGCGATCAGTTCAACGACGTCGAAGACGATTCTGCGCGCTTTGCATTGATGAGTTGGTTCTTTGAAGAAAACCTGGCCGATTTTGCACCCTACAAGGACGAACAGGCCCGCGCCGGGTTCCAGATTGTCGGCACGTCAGGCACGGTGACAACGGTTGCGGCAACGCATCTTGGGCTGAAACGGTATGACCGAACCAAAGTGGACGGGCTGCGCATGACCAGCGATCAGATTGACAAGGTCATCCGCGGCTATCTGGATCTGGGACCCCTGGGGCGACGCAAGGATCCGCGGATCGGCGAAGACCGGCAGGCGTTGATCATGTCTGGTTCTGCGATCCTTCAGGCGCTATTGAGGTGCTGGCCGACAGATCGTCTGTCCGTGGCAGATCGGGGACTGCGCGAGGGTTTACTCTATGCCCAAATGAGCGCAGATGGCGTTCTGGAAGACGGGCCCTTCTGAAAGCTCGCCACATTCTCTATATATGCGGGACCGATACCTCGATCTCCGGCCCAGACGACGACACAGGTGACAGACCATGGCAAAGACTCCCAGCGGCAAGAACAATTCCGGTCGCGGATTGCGTGACCTGACGGTCAAGGTCAAAACCGCCCGTGGGCGCACGCTCAGCTCGACCCGGTGGCTGCAACGACAATTGAACGACCCCTATGTCAAACGCGCCCAGGTCGAAGGGTATCGTGGTCGCGCGGCATTCAAGATTATGGAGGTGGACGACAAGTTCCGCTTTTTGGTTCCAGGTGCCCGTGTGGTCGATTTGGGTTGCGCCCCGGGCGGCTGGTGTCAGGTCGCTGTCAAACGGGTCAACACCTTGGGAGAAAAGCCCGGTAAAAAGGTAGGCACCATTTTAGGCGTCGATCTGCAAGAGGTTGAACCGCTGGCTGGTGCTGAATTCCATGTTTTGGACTTCATGGCCGATGACGCTGATCTACAAGTCAAGGAGTGGCTGGGTGGCAAGGCCGATGTGGTGATGTCCGACATGGCAGCTGCCAGCTCCGGACACAAACAAACCGACCATTTGCGGATCATCGCCCTGTGCGAGGCGGCCGCCTATTTCGCCTTTGATGTGCTCGAAGAGGGCGGCACCTTTGTTGCCAAGGTCCTGGCTGGTGGGGCCGAAGGCGAGCTGCAAAAGCTCCTGAAACAGAAATTCACCAAGGTCGGCTATATGAAACCGCCCTCGTCGCGGTCGGACAGTTCCGAAAAATTCGTTGTCGCCATGGGATATCGCGGCTGACCTGTGTTTCGTCTCGGTCTCAGGACGGTCGGGACGGACCCCACGACTGATTGGCGCGCTCCAGAAATTGCCGGTGTGTCTGGCTGACCGGACTTCTTCGACGTTTCTTGAACTTCAACCGCGATGAAATCCGGTCCGACAGGTTTTCCTGTCGGATCAGTTCGAACAATTGCGCATGACGTGGTGGCGCAGTCTCATCAAAATTGGCAGCTGGCATGACAGTCTTTCCTCGGCAGCGGCAGACAGGTTAGCCCACAGCCGTAAACAAAGACTTTGCGCCAGCCATGACGCGAAAAAGGCAATTTGTTGCCGGTCAGGCCGAATCCTGGTTCGGGTCTTCCTGTAACAACGCACCGTTGAATTCCGCCCCCAGGATCAAGATCGCCGCATTCAGGTACAGGAAAATCAAAGCCGCCATCGCCCCGGCCAACCCGGCATAGGTGGCGGAATAGCTGGCGAACTGCGCGATATAATAGGCAAACCCCCAACCGGCCAGCACCCAGAGCACAACAGTCAAGATCACACCCGGAAAAATCTCCCGGATTGTATGGCTGTGACCCGGCAGCCAACGATGACACGCCAGAACAGCCAAAATCGGCGTGATCGCAATCATGCCGCGGCTCAGGTTGTCTGATGAAAACACCTCTGTGACCTCATCGGGAAAGGCGGCATTCAGCAGGCTCGTATACAACGGCAAAGCCAGTTCCAGCACGGCAATCGCCAGAACCCCTGCCCCGCCGGCCATGACAAACCCCATGCACACCAACCGCGACCGCCAAAAGGGGCGTGTATCGTCTTCGTGATAGGCCTGTGTCATGGCAACACGAACCGCATCCACCCCGTTTGAGGCAAAATACAAGGTCAAAATCCCACCAATCGTCATCAGCTTCGACCCCGAAGCAGACAGCACCGCATTCAGTTCCGACACGATTGGTTCAGAAATCTGGTCCGGCCAGGCACCGAACACCAGATTGATCATGTCCGCGCGTTGGACGTCCGTGGACCACATTTCCGCGACCGCCCCGGACAGCGCCACCGTGAACAGGACAAAGGGAAACAAGGCCAACATCATCGACATCGCGACATGGCTGCTCATTACCCAGCCGTTCTTGCGGTTGAACCGGCCAAGCGCCGAAATCAGCGCACGCCAATAGACCGACGGGTCATTTGTGGTCATGTTCATGGTCTCCTGACCCTATGTGCATGGTCTGGCGCAGGGCCTGCCCCAAGACGGCCACCAGAAAGGCGGTGCTGATTCCAAAGGCCAACAGGCCGGTAACGGCGGAAAAGCCGCCAAAGATCCTGAGCCCCGGCCCCAGGACAACATCGCCATACCCCAATGCGGTATAAGAGATCAGCGAGAAATAGACCGCCGTATTCCAATCCGGCAAGGCTCCGCTGAAAACAAACGCCACAGCCCAGACCCAGACCTGTAATGAATGCGCCAACAGGATGAAGGCCAGAGAGGTCAGCAAAAGCACCGCGTTATGGCCGATGGTCATTATCCCCAGCAATCGCTTTCCCAGCCACTGAAGAACAGAAATGCACACCAGCAACAGGGTGCCTTCAATCAGCAGGCAGATGCACAGATATAGAGATCCCCACAACAGTTGATGGAGCAAAGTCATGTTGGGCCTCCGGGTTGGCCTGAATGTGTATCGGGGTTGCGGACGTCGCGACACCATGGCGGCAATGGTCACTGGACAGAAACGCATTTGAACCTATTGATGTAAAGGACCATTTCTTTGCAGGATCCGCAAGTCGGTGAAGGAAAGCCCCAATGTTGTTGTCGGTTCGAAATGTGACCAAGACCTATTCCGGCCAGAACATGGGGCGGGCGGTTCTGAGGGATGTTTCGCTGGATCTCGCGGCCGGAGATACGCTGGCCCTGACTGGCGAAAGCGGGTCCGGGAAATCGACCCTGCTGCATCTGGTCGGAGCGTTGGACACACTTGACAGCGGCGAGATTACTTTGATGGGCCAGACCTATGGCGCGTTGGGCGACACAGGGCGTGCGGCGCTGCGTCGACAGAGTCTGGCGCTGGTGTTTCAACAGTTCAATCTGATCCCGTCGCTAAGCGTTCTTCAGAATGTCACCTTTCAGGCGCGGCTGGCCGGGCAGCATGATCAGGCCTGGGTCAATCAGCTGATCGACCGATTGGGGTTGTCCGACCTGACCGACCGTTTCCCCGAACAATTGTCCGGCGGCCAACAACAGCGGGTCGCCATCGGGCGGGCCTTGGCCCCCCGGCCACTGTTGCTTTTGGCTGACGAGCCAACCGGAAACCTGGATGAAACGTCCAGCCAGGCCGTGCTGGATCTGATGCTGGATCTGGTTGCTGACAGCGGTACAGCCCTGTTTCTTGTCACCCATTCACAGCAGATCGCGAACCGGCTGAACCGCAGGCTGCATCTGTCTGGCGGCCATCTGCAATGATCCGGGTTACGCTCCTGGGCTGGCTGTCCTTGTGGCGCCGCCACCCCGGTCAGCTGGTGCTGCTGATTCTGGGCATGGCCCTGGCGACGTCGCTCTGGTCGGCGGTACAGGCCATCAATGGCGAGGCAAGGTCAAACTATGACCGCGCCATGACCCAATTGGGCAGCGTGGATCTCGCGGCGCTTGTGCCCAAGGCCGGAACATTGCCCCTGTCGCAGTATGTGGCATTGCGCAGGACCGGGTGGAAACTGGCTCCGGTGCTCGAAGGGCGATGGCGGCTGAACCGGGACAGTTATAACCTGATCGGTGTGGATCTGTTGACGCACCCGCTCTTGCCGGTGCTTGCAACGGAATCATCCACCGGACCGGCCAATCCCGGCTCTGCCTTGGATATCCTGCGCCCACCCGGGCGGCTGTTTGCCGGACCCGATCTTGAACAGGAATTGTCAGGCATACCGAATATACCTCCGGTCACCTTCAGCGATCGGGTTCCGGCCGGAACCATTCTGGGTGATATCGGGCTGGTCGAAGACCTGCTTTCCAAACCTGGAGAGATCTCGCGGGTGCTGATCCTGCCGGATCAAATCCCTGGCCTGCCGTCGCTGGAGCAACTGGCCCCGGATCTGCAGCGGATCGAACCGGACCAGGTGGGAGCTGCGGCGCGGCTGACTGACAGCTTTCACCTGAATCTCAGCGCCTTTGGGCTGCTGTCGTTTGCCGTCGGGCTGTTCATCGTCCATGCCACCATCGGGTTGGTGTTTGAACAGCGGCGTGGATTGGTACGCAGCCTGCGCGCCATGGGTGTGCCTTTGCGCGGTCTTGTCCTGTGCGCTTTGGGCGAACTTCTGGTGCTGGCATTGGTCTCCGGGGGATTGGGGCTGGTCCTGGGGTATCTGATCGCAGCGGCATTGTTGCCAGATGTCGCCGCCACCCTGCGCGGATTGTATGGCGCGCCGGTTCAGGGCGGGTTGACGCTGCGCCCGTCGTGGGTGGCATCGGGATTGGCCATGGCGCTGGGGGGCACGGTGATTGCCAGCGCCCAAGCCTTGTGGAAGCTCGCCCATTTGCCGTTGTTGTCGGCTCCCGGTCAACAGGCCTGGGCGCGGGTATCTGGTGTAACGCGGCGCTGGCAGGCCAATTCAGGTGTTGCGCTGGCAGCCGCAGGAGTGGCCGTGTTCATGTTGTTTGACGGATTGATCGCCGGGTTCGCTTTGTTGGGTGGCACGATGCTGGGCACCGCGCTCCTGTTGCCGCCTGTGCTGTCTGGCGTTTTGCGTGTTGGGTCGCGCAGTGCCAAATCCGCGCTGATGGAATGGGTCTGGGCCGACACACGGGCCCAGGTCCCTGCCCTGTCGTTGGCATTGATGGCGCTGTTGCTGGCGCTGGCCACCAACATTGGGGTCGGCACGATGGTGTCCAGCTTTCGTCTGACCTTTCTCGGCTGGATGGATCAGAGATTATCAGCCGAAATTTATGTGACTGCCCGAACCGATGCCCAAGGTTATGCCCTGCACCGGTGGTTTGACGACCAACAGGTCATCGCGCTGCCAATTCGCTGGTCCGAAACGGCCGTGATGGGTGAGCTGGTGCGCATTTATGGCGTGGTCGACGACCCGAGTTACCGTGAAAATTGGCCGATCCTGACTGCAAACGACGCGGCCTGGGACAGGGTGATGGCGGGCAACGGCGTTCTGGTCAACGAACAGTTGGCGCGCAAGCACGGGCTGTGGCCAGGGGCCGATCTGAAGCTGGGTCCCGACTGGCTGGTACCCGTGGTCGGGGTATACTCCGATTACGGCAACCCCAATGGCCAGGTCATCGCCGCGCTGGAGCGTCTGTTGGAACAGTCTCCGGACCTCCCGATCCGCCAGTTCGGACTGCGCCTGCCCCAATCCCAGGTAGCGGGAATGATCCAACGCATCCGATCCGAGTTTGACCTCCCGGCGGGCGCGCTGGTCGATCAGGCCCAAATAAAATCCAGGTCGCTCGCGATTTTTGACAAGACCTTTGTGGTGACGGGGGCGTTGAACGTCCTGACTTTGGGCGTGGCCTGTTTCGCCATGTTGACCAGCCTGTTGACCGTCTGGCGCCAGCGCCAGCCACAGCTGGCTCCGGTTTGGGCCATGGGCGTGACCCGCCCCGTTCTGGCCCGGATCGAAATCTTGCGCAGTGTCCTGTTGGCCGCGCTGACGTCGATCATTGCGTTGCCATTGGGGCTGGTGCTGGCCTGGGTGTTGTTGACGATCATCAATGTACAGGCCTTTGGCTGGGCCTTGCCAATGTATCTGTTTCCCGGCGATTGGCTGCGATTGTTCGGATTGACGATTCTGTCGGCGATCCTCGCAGCTGCGTGGCCTGCGTTAAAATTGTTGCGCATCGCACCGGTCGATCTGCTCAAGGTGTTCGCCAATGAACGTTAAACTGATTCGCCTTCTGGTGACCTGTCTGGCTTTCCTGATGCCACTGGCGGCCCTGGCCCAAGGGTTCGCTGGTCTTGGCACACAGGCGGACGGCTTTGCCATACCGGATCGCAGCACGGTTCTGAGGTTTCCACAGGATCACGGAGCACATCCGCAATATCGCATTGAATGGTGGTATCTGACCGCGAACCTGCGGGATGATACGGGCCAGGCGTATGGCGTGCAGTGGACCCTGTTCCGGTCTGCCCTGCGCCCGGATGACACGCCGGGATGGAAGAACGGTCAGCTCTGGATGGGCCATGCCGCGCTGACCACTGCTGACCAGCACTATGTGGCAGAACGGTTGGCCCGTGGTGGCATCGGGCAGGCCGGTGTCACGGCTGTTCCGTTTTCGGCCTGGATCGACGAATGGCAGATGGCCGGAGCGACCCTGGACAACGTATCTTTGCGGGCCAGCGGGTCAGAGTTTTCCTATGATCTGTCCCTGCAGGCACGCGGGCCATTGGTATTGCACGGCACGCACGGCTATTCGGTCAAATCCGCGTCGGGACAGGCCAGCCATTACTATTCACAACCGCGCTATGAGATTACGGGCACTGTGACCACACCACGCGGGCCGGTTACCGTGTCAGGTCAGGGGTGGTTTGACCGCGAATGGTCCAGCCAGCCATTGGATCAGGACCAAACCGGCTGGGACTGGTTTTCACTCAGTCTGGAGGACGGCAATAAACTGATGGGGTTTCGGCTGCGCGGACAGGACTCTGTGTTCACATCGGGCACCTGGATCGGAGCAGACGGCACCACGGTTCCCCTGCTCCCCGGACAGTTTCAGGCCCGGCCATTGAACTCTGTCCAAACCGCAGGCCGGTCCCTTGCGACCTCCTGGCAGGTCACGGTGGAGACTCGAAACCTGGATCTCATAATTGACGCTCTGAATCCTGATGCTTGGATGGACACGTCCTTTCCGTATTGGGAGGGACCGGTCCAGATCAGCGGCAGCCACAGCGGAAGCGGGTACCTGGAAATGACCGGATATGAATGAAAATCTGGCCATAGAGACAGATGTTTCCCGATTTCCTTGGACACCTCACCATCCATGGGATGCGCAGATTTTTTGAACCGGTGTGGAAAACGTCCAAAAGATGTCGCCTTTAGATGGACGCGCCTTCGTCCTTCCCCTAACCTCACGCCTCGAAGCCGTCGCAAGACAACAAATCGCAAGCCGAGGTTCGTGAATGGATTACCATACCCCAGCCAGTTTCAAGGACGCAGTCGAGCTGGCCGCCAACAGTGACGGGATCACCCGTTTTCTGGCCGGTGGCACCGACGTTCTGGTGCAATTGCGCGCCGATATCGTCACCCCTGATACCCTGATCGACGTCAAACATATCCCCGGTGTGCATGACATTACCCGTGCTGCAGATGGCGGTTGGACCATCGGTGTAGCGACCCCGGGTGCCGAAATGTCCGAACACCCGGAACTGGGACAGGATTGGCCCGGTGTGGTCGAAGGCATGGACCTGATCGGATCGACCCAGGTTCAGGGCCGTGCCACATTGGTTGGCAACCTGTGCAATGGATCGCCTGCTGCGGATTCGGTCCCGGCCCTGGTCGCCGCAGGGGCCACCGTTTCGGTGACCGGACCCAAAGGTGACCGTACGGTTGCCGTCGAAGACATTCCAACAGGCCCGGGTCGCACATCGCTGGCCAAGGGCGAGCTGGTGAACGCCGTTCATCTGCCGGCCCGTGGCGACAACGGCGGTGACGCCTATCTGCGGTTCATTCCGCGCACCGAAATGGATATTGCCGTCGTGGGCTGTGGCGTGAACCTGCGCCTGGACGGGGATACCATTGTCGAAGCGCGCGTGTCGCTGGGTGCCGTCGCCCCCACCGTGCTGCTGGTGCAGGACTGCGCCGATGCGATCATTGGCACGACGCTGGATGACGCCGCATTGGACAAACTGGCCGCGGCTGCATCCGCCGCCTGCAATCCGATCACCGACAAACGCGGAACCATTGAATTCCGCACCCATGTGGCAGGTGTTCTGGCCCGCCGCACCGCCAAGATCGCCTATGATCGCGCAAAGGGAGCCGCAAAATGAGCAAGATCCACGTCAGCGCCACAGTGAATGGCGACTCCGTAGAATACCTGTGCGACCCACGTGAAACCCTGTTGGACGTGCTGCGCGACCGCCTGAATCTGACCGGAGCCAAAGAAGGCTGTGGCACCGGCGACTGCGGAGCCTGTTCGGTGACGCTGGACGGCCGTCTGGTCTGTTCCTGTCTGGTGCTGGGTGCCGAAGCCGAGGGCAAGGAGATTGCCACCGTCGAAGGAATCGCCGATGGCGACGTCCTGCACCCGTTGCAGCAGAAATTCATCGACCACGCGGCCCTCCAATGTGGCGTCTGCACACCGGGCATTCTGGTGGCGGCCAAATCGCTGCTCGAAAAGAACCCCGACCCCACCGAAACCGAGGTCCGGTACTGGCTGGCCGGCAACCTGTGCCGCTGCACCGGATACGACAAAATCATTCGTGCCGTCATGGAAACGGCAGCAGACATGCGGGAGGCTTCGTAATATGGCTTTGGACGAATACAAACCCCAAACCGGCGGTGCCGAGTTTGACGAAAATGCCAAAGACTTCAACCACGTTGGCACGACTCCCAACCGTCCCGACGGGTTGGACAAGGTCACCGGCCGCGCCCGTTTTGGTGCCGACACCCAGGCACCGGGCATGTTGTTCGCGTCAATCGTGCGGTCGCCTCATGCCCACGCGCGTATCGTCAAGATCAACACCGACAAGGCCGAAGCACTGGAAGGCGTCAAAGCCATCGTGACCCGTGCGGATTTTGCCACTGGTCTGACCGGTGAATATGGCTATGTGCTCGAAAACGTCATGGCGGGCGAAAAAGCCCTGTATGACGGGCACGCAGTTGCAGCTGTCGCCGCCACATCGGCGCTGGCAGCACGCGATGCCGCCAAATTGATCGAGGTCGAATACGAAATCCTGCCGCATGTGACCGATGTCGATGCCGCCATGCAGGATGGCGCGCCGGTGATCAATGCCGACTACGCCGATGAATCAGTGCCCGCAGGCATGCATCCCAATGTGGTCCGCACCCACGAAAGCGGCCATGGCAATGTCGATGCCGGTTTTGCCGAAGCGGATCTGGTGGTCGAGGATCATTTCACAACCGAGGCCACCCACCAGGGGTATATCGAACCCCACGCCTGCCTGGCGTCGCTGGGGATGGATGGCAAGGGCGAGCTGTGGTGCTGTACCCAAGGCCATTGGTATGTGCAGAAACATTGCGCCGCACTGCTGGGGTTGGAAACCTCGCAATTGCGGGTGACTGCGTCCGAGATCGGCGGCGGTTTTGGCGGCAAGACCACCGTGTTCATCGAACCCGTCGCTCTGGCGCTCAGCCGCAAGGCCAACCGCCCGGTGAAACTGGTGATGAACCGTTCTGAGGTGTTCCGCGCCACAGGCCCGACGTCGTCGACTTCGATGGACGTCAAGATCGGCATGAAAAAGGACGGCACCATCACGGCTGCCCAGGGTGTCTTTCGCCTACAGGGTGGCGCGTTCCCCGGCGCGCCGATGGAATTCACCGCGATGTGTGCCTTTGCACCATATGACCTGAAAAACGTAAGTCAGCTGGGCTATGACGTGGTCAGCAACCGCCCGAAACAGGCCGCTTACCGCGCGCCCGGATCACCTATGGCGGCCTTTGCCGTTGAATCCGTGATTGACGAACTGTGCAACCAATTGGGGTTGGACCCGGTCGAAACCCGCCTGAAAAACGCGGCCAAAGAGGGCACCAAAGCCTCTTACGGACCACGGTTTGATCGGATCGGCTTGGTGGAAACACTGGAAGCGGCCAAGGCCCATCCGCATTACTCCGCCCCGTTGAAACCGGGTCAGGGTCGTGGAATTTCCTGTGGGTTCTGGTTTAACCACGGCGGAGAAACCTCTGTTTCTCTTTCACTTTCCGAAGATGGCACCGCACAGGTTTCGGTTGGCACCCCCGACATCGGCGGCTCGCGTGCCTCGATGGCGTTGATGGCGGCCGAAGTTCTGGGCATCCCGTACGAAAACATCCGGGTGACCATCGCCGATACCGCCACACTGGGCTATAATGACGTCAGCCATGGCTCACGCGTGACCTATGCCAGCGGTCTCGCCACCATCAAGGCAGCCCGGGCAGCCGTTGAAAAAATGTGCCAGCGCGCTGCACAGCATTGGGGCATCCCCGAAGATGCAGTGAAATGGGAAGACGGCTGTGCCGTTCCGTCGGGTCCAAACGCAGGTGACTTCGATCCCCTGCCCCTGGCCGATATCACCGCCACCATGGGCCAGACCGGCGGTCCGATCTCGGGCCATTTCGAAGCCACACCCGAAGGAGCTGGTGTTTCCTTTGCCACCCATATCGTGGATGCCGAGGTCGACCCGGAAACCGGAAAGACCAGCGTCAGCCGCTATACCGTGATCCAGGACGCAGGCAAGGCCATCCACCCCACCTATGTGGAAGGTCAGTATCAGGGCGGTGCCGCACAAGGTATCGGTTGGGCGCTGAACGAAGAGTACATCTATGGTGAAGATGGCCGGTTGCAGAACTCGGTGTTTCTTGACTATCGGATCCCTGTCGCTTCGGACCTGCCGATGATTGACACGGTCATTGTCGAAGTTCCAAACCCGGGCCACCCGTTTGGTGTGCGCGGTGTTGGTGAAACCTCGATCTGCCCACCGCTGGCGGCCATTGCCAATGCGGTGTCGGCTGCTGCTGGTGTGCGCCTGCGGTCGCTTCCGATGTCGCCGCCAAAGATCCTGTCCGCGCTTGGCACCCATGACGCCTAAGGTTCAGGTCCATCTGTGGTCGGCTCTGCGCAGACACACAGATGGGCAGGAAATGGTGGAGGTTACGGCCTCCACCACCGGTCAGATGTTGGCGGCACTGCGGTCCGAATACCCAGGGCTGGGTCCTGTCATCGATGCAGGGGTATCTGTGGCAATAGACGGTCGGATCTATGCCACCAGCCTGACCCAGACGGTTGGGCCAGAGAATGAAATCTATCTGATGCAGCGGCTAAAAGGCGGGTAGCGTCACGGGGTCTTGCCCCGGTGCAATGGCAGCTCGGCCGGGAAATTCCCCCCGAACATTTAGGTCAGAGAACGCTGGGATTGCCTGTTCAAAAGCGGTTTAAGTTCGCGAATTCCGCCCCACCTTATGAACAGGCAGGGCGGATTTTTTTATGTCAGCTTTGCCGCGCCTTTGAGACGTTCGCGCACACCCTGCATCAGGGCATATAGCACTGGTACCACAATCACCCCGATCACTGTGGCAAACAGCATTCCGCCAAACACCGCAAAGCCGATGGCCTTTTGACTGGCTGCACCAGCACCAGAAGCCACCAGCAACGGGATCACCCCCAGCAGGAAGGACAACGCAGTCATCATCACGGCTCGGAAGCGTTGGAAAGCCGCTTCGATTGCGGCCTCGCGGATGGTTTTACCGGCATTATGCTGTTCAATCGCAAATTCAACGATCAGAATCGCGTTTTTCGAGGCCAGACCAATCAACATGATCATCCCGATTTGGGTGTAGAGGTTGATGTCGCTGCCGATTGCCGACACCGTGACCACCGCGCCAAACAGGGCCACGATCACCGACAACAGAATTGCGACCGGCATCGTCCAGCTTTCGTATTGCGCCACCAGGAACAGATACCCAAACAGGATTGCCATCACCAGGATCACCTGTACGAGACCCGCGCTGTCCTGTTGTTGCTGCGCCGTGCCGGTCCATTCAAAGGCATAGCCGGGCGGCAAGGATTCGGCAGCGGATTCCTCCATCACGCGGATCGCGTCACCTGTCGACAACCCCGGTGCCGGGGTGGCCGTGACAGTGGCCGAGCGGAACATATTGTGACGCTTCAGCAGAACCGGCCCCAGGATGTTTTCGACATCCACCAGGGTCGACAGTGGAACCATTTCCCCTGTGGTCGAGCGGACATAGAGATTGCCGATATCTTCGACCTTGTCCCGGTACGACCCATCCGCCTGGATCATCACCCGATAGACACGGCCGTACAGGTTGAAGTCATTGACATAATAGGACCCCAATTGGGCCTGAAGGGTTTGAAAGACTTCGGAAATGGCAACCTGCAGGGTTTTGGCCTTTTCCCGGTCCAGATCAACAAAGACCTGAGGCACATTGGCCCGAAAGGTGGTAAAGGCGCGTTCGATCTCGGGGCGTTGATTGGCCGCATATACCAGCGACCCCAAGGCCGCCGACAGATCCTGGGGCGTGCCGCCCCCTGTCTGTTGCACTTGCAGTTCGACGCCCGCGCTCATCCCCAGGCCGGAAATCGGTGGCGGGTTGAAGGCAACGATACTGGCCGCCGCTTCGCTGTTGGCGATTCCATAGATCTGAGCCAGGATTGCATCGGCGCTCTGCGCGTCGTCAGTCCGGTCATCCCAGGGATCCAGGGTTACGATGATCATGGCACCATTGGGCAAACCACCGTTCAACATGCTGAAACCATTGACCAGAACCGTATGTTCGACACCGGGCACCTGTTTCAGTTGATCCCGCAACCGGGCGGCGACCTGCTCGGTTCGCCCCAATGCAGCCGCATCCGGCAGTTGAACATCCACGAACAGATAGCCGTTGTCTTCGAGCGGAATGAACCCTTTCGGTGTGATGGAAAACAGGCCGCCCAGACCTGCCCCCATCCCTAATACAATAGCCAACCCGATGATCGGCAGGCGGACCAGACGACGAACGATACCTACATACCCGGTACGGACGCCACCGATCACCCCTTCGAACACAGCCAGCAGGCCACGCGGCGGGCCGGACCGCGGTTTGAGCACCAAGGCGCAAAGCGCGGGAGACAGGGTCAGTGCGTTGATGGACGAGATGATAACCGCAATCGAAATTGTCACAGCAAACTGCGAATACAACCGCCCCGTAATCCCGGGCATGAAGGTCACCGGCACGAAGACTGCCAACAACACCAGGGTCGTCGCAATCACCGGGCCTGAAATCTGCCCCATCGCCTTGCGGGTGGCATCCGGGGCACTCAACCCTTCGTCCGCAATCAACCGTTCAACATTCTCGACCACGACGATCGCATCATCCACCACGATGCCGATGGCCAGCACCAGCGCGAACAACGAGATCGTGTTCAATGTCATGCCAAAGGCCAGCAGAAACGCAAATGTCCCGATCAGGGACACGGGAATGGCGATCATCGGGATCAACGTGGCGCGGAAATTGCCAAGAAAGACAAAGACAACCGACACAACCAGCGCAAAGGTCATCATCAACGTGCTGATCACATCCTTGAGCGATTGTTCGACGAATTTCGTCGAGTCAAAGGGGATCGCGTATTCGACATCATCAGGGAACGTCAACGACAGACGGTCCAATTCGGCGCGAACCTGTTCAGCCACCGCCAGCGCATTGGCTCCGGGAGCCTGATACACCGCCAGAATGGACGCCGGTCCGTCATCCAGAAAACCTGAATTGTTATAGGTGCGTGCCCCCAGTTCGACCCGGGCGATATCACGTACCCGCACCTGATTTCCTTCTGAACCGGAGCGGATCACAATGTCTTCGAATTCGCGGGTGGTTGCCAGACGACCACGGGATTTGATCGTGTATTGAAACGTCTGATCCCCCGGCACAGGAGGCGATCCGATCTGACCTGCGGACACTTCGAGGTTTTGTTCGCGGACCGCGTTTATGACGTCCCCGGGCGTCACGCCCAGTCCGGCCATCTTGTTGGGGTCCAGCCAGAGCCGCATGGCATATTCCAGATCGGTCAGAACATCGGCATTGCCGACCCCATTAATCCGGCTCAGTGCATCCTTGATATTGATGGACGAATAATTGGACAGGAACACATCGTCATACGTCCCGTTTGGCGAGGTCAGCGCCGTCACGAGCAACATGTTGGACGATGCCTTTTGCGTCACAACCCCGGAACTGGTGACCTCGGCCGGCAAGGATGCCATGGCCTGGGCCACGCGGTTCTGCACGTTGACCGACGCGATATCCGGGTCGGTGCCAACCTCAAAGGTGACGGACAGGCTGTAGGATCCATTGTCTGAAGAGGTGGAGGACATATAGATCATGCCATCCACACCGTTCACCTGCGCTTCGATTGGAGCGGCGACGCTGGTTTCCACGGTCTCTGCGTTGGCACCGGTGTAATTGGCGTTCACCGTGACAACCGGAGGCGTGATTTCAGGGAATTGGGCCACGGGCAACGCCATGTAGCCGATCAACCCCAAAACAGTCAGCACCAGCGAAATGACGATCGCGAATTTCGGGCGCGAGATAAAAAAGGAGGAGAACATGTGTTACTCTCCAGCCTGGCCGCTCAGGACCGCATCGACTTTGACACCGGGGCGCACACGCTGCAGCCCCTCGACAATCACGCTTTCCCCTTCGCGCAACCCGTCTTCGACGATCACCGCGGTTTCGACCTGGTCGCCGCTGGTGATATAACGCTGTTCCACAGTGTTCTGCGCGCCGACGACCAGAACAAAATCACCCCGTTGATCCCGTTGAATGGCGGCTTGCGGTATCAATACCCGTTCCACGGGCTCCAGCGCTTCGATCCCTACGCTGACAAAGGCACCGTCAATCAGAAAACCGCGCGTGTTGGCAAATCTCGCGCGCAAAGTGATCGTTCCCGTTGTCGGGTCAATGCGGTTGTCGGCAAAGGCAATTTCGCCCACTTCGTCCAATCGCCGTCCATTTGGCAGATCAACATAGACCTTGGGTTTGCGGTCACTGTCCGAGAGTTCGTTTGCAGCCACATCCAATTTTTCCAGAACGTTGACAAATTCCTTTTCGTTCAGGGCAAAGGACACAAAGATCGGTGCCTCGCGCACCAGCGTGACCAGCGCCACCCCATCAGGTGAGACCACATCGCCCCGGGAGACCTGGACCGCCCCGATCCGACCGTCAAAGGGCGCGTCGATATTGGTGTAGCTCAGGTTCAGTTCAGCCTGGCGCACGGCTGCCTTGGCCGAGCGGACTTCGGCTTCGGCGACTTTTTCATTGGCCTTGGCCGTATCTCGTTCGGCTGCCGGCACCGAGCCGCGCTGAAACAGCTCTTCCTTGCGCGCATACTCCACGATCTTGAGTTCCAGATTGGCTTCGGCCTTGGCCAGATTGGCCTTTTGGGCATCCAAAGTGGCCTCATAGGCGCTGCGTTCAATCTTGAACAACAATTCGCCTTCGGACACTTCGGCACCATTGTTGACCAGCCGCTCTTCAAGGAACCCGTTGACGCGCGCCCGGATATCGACCTTGTCGATGGCCTGTCCCCGTCCAATAAAGGTCGCCTGATCCGAAATCATCTGCGTATAAGCGGCGGCCACTGACACCTTGGGCGCAGCCGGTGTCTGCGCCATCGTGGCACTGCCCAAACCTATCGCAATCGTCAGGGCGAGAGGTCCTAGCAGGGAACGGGGAAGTACCGACAGCATATCGTATCCTTTTTCTCGACAACCTGTTTGTTCTCCGGGGGTAACAGATCAATATGTCTCGCCCGGCTCAGGAAAATTCAGTATGAATTGGCGACTATTGTGTCGCAGGTATAAGCGTTTCTCAATACTAGCCTCTCCTTACCGTACGACAATCTGATCAGCCACCGTCGAGATTCAGAAAAAACTCTCGGAAACTGAAAATTTCGGTCTGGACGCACCCCAAAACCCAAGCTATAGAACGCGCACCGTTCCGGCGTAGCTCAGCGGTAGAGCAGTTGACTGTTAATCAATTGGTCGTAGGTTCGATCCCTACCGCCGGAGCCAATTTCACCTAACCAAACCAAAACGTTAGTCGATTTTGGCAGGTACTGCGCAGGGTCCGCTTGCCGTGTACCAGCAGTGTGAGACACCGTGTGTCGACCCACATAGGGACGTGTCACCGGCTTGACCCCACGCCCAGACCCCCGCCAGGTCGGCCATTGGTCTCTGGTCCAACACATGCGTGTGCTGTGACATACGATGCGACGAACAAGCGATTGGGGCACACGTGCAGCCTGGCGCATCCGACAGTGGCGGGATCGTCCCGGCCGCCCGTGGGCCGAGCCAGAATTAACGCGAATGCCGCCGTCTTTTATACTTTGCGCAGAGCGATAACCGCATTCAGACCGCCAAAGGCAAACGCGTTGCTCAATGCTACGGAAACTGAGGCGTCACGGGCCTCGTTTGGCACCACATCCAGCGCGCATTCCGGATCCGGCTCCTGATACCCAATGGTCGGTGCGATCACCCCATCGCGAACGGCCATGATACAGGCCAAAAGCTCGACCGCGCCTGTGCCGCCGATCAGGTGCCCATGCATGGATTTGGTTGACGAAATCATCAGATTGTCTGCGTGTGGGCCAAACACATCCGCGACTGCGGCGCATTCTGTTTTGTCGTTTGCGGCTGTGCCCGTGCCATGCGCGTTGATATATCCAACGGCATCCGCAGAGATGCCAGCATCTCTGAGCGCCCCCGAAATCGCCCGCGCTGCGCCCTGTTTTGACGGCATAACGATATCGGACGCGTCCGATGACATCGCCCAGCCCACAACTTCGCACAGGATGTCGGCACCGCGCGCACGCGCATGGTCATAGTCTTCGAACACAAAGATCCCGGCCCCTTCGCCCTGGACCATACCGTTGCGATTGGCGCTGAAGGGTCGACAGGCATCCTTGGACATGACCCGCAGACCTTCCCAGGCCTTGACCCCGCCAAAACACAGCATGGATTCAGATCCGCCCGTCACCATGGCAGGCGCCATGCCCGATCGCACCATCTGAAACGCCTGGGCCATGGCGTGGTTGGACGACGCACAGGCGGTGGACACAGTAAAAGAGGGTCCTTTGAGGTTGTACTCCATCGACACATGGCTGGCGGCGGCATTGTTCATCAGTTTGGGCACCACAAAGGGGTGCACCCTGTTTTTGCCCTCTTCATAGACCGCGCGGTAATTGTCATCCCACGTGCTGACGCCGCCCCCGGCAGTTCCCAGAACCACACCCGAGCGCGCAGAGAGGTCTCCATGAAATTCGAGCCCCGACTGGGTGATTGCTTCCTTGGCTGCCGTCAAAGTGAATTGGGTGAAACGATCATAAAGGCTGATCTGTTGGCGGTTAAATCGACCCTCTGCTTCGAATCCACGAACTTGACCGCCGATCCGAATTGCCAGTCGCTCCACGTCGCGAAATGCCAGATCACCAATCCCACAGCGACCTTCGCGCATGGCCTCCATCGTGTCGGGAACCGAATGCCCCAGCGCATTGATGGTCCCTGCCCCGGTGATCACAACGCGTTTCATCTGAATCCCTATGGCCTCCGCCCGGCTGTCCGCACCCTGATCACCCTTTTTCAGCAATCAGCTTTTCGATACCTGAAATTATTGCAGCGACATTCGAGATGTCGAAATCGCTGGCGCTAGGGTCGTTCGCATTGAACGGGATCGATATGTCGAATTCCTCTTCAATGGCAAAAATGCTCTCGACCAACCCCAGACTGTCAATCCCCAGATCCTCCAGCGTGCTGTCGGGTGTCACATCTGCAGGCTCCAAGACAGCCTGTTCAGCGATGATTGCAGTGACCTTGTCCTGAATGCTCATGTCAGACCCCTGATCCAATGTGATGGGGTTGATTTAAGACTTCGCATCCGGTTTGGAAACCGCCTTTTTCAGCGCCTCAATGTCGCGCATCACCCGGGGTAGCCGGCGCTGTGCCTTGTACATGTCGGTGTGCAGTTCCATCTTGACCGCTGGATAGCCCATCAAGACCCGCCCCGCGGGCACGTTGGACAGGATCTTGCTGCCACCGGCTGCAATGACACCGTCGCCGATAAAGATATTGTCGACTGCCCCGCATTGGCCGCCCAGCACAACATTGTTGCCAATTTCGACTGAACCGGAGATTCCGCATTGGCCGCACAACAGGCAGTCCTTGCCGATACGGGTGTTGTGGCCGATGTGCACCTGATTGTCCAATTTGGTGCCATCGCCGATTTCCGTATCGCGAATGGTTCCATTGTCGATCGTGCAATTTGTGCCGATCTCGACATCATCGCCGATCAGAACGGCGCCCAAAGAATGGATCCTGAGCCAGCTTTGCGCCTTGGCGTCGCCCTGGTCCCCCAGCGTCTTGCGCACGTTTTCGGCACCGGACACTTCGGGCGTCACAAAGGAAAACCCGTCGCCACCTATGCGCGCTCCGGGCTGTGTCCGGAAACGATCCCCAATCCGGACCCGGGCCCCGATCGAATTTGAATCGCGCATCAAGGCATCCACGCCAATCACCACATCCGCACCAATCACACAATTGGGCCCAATGATCGAATTCGCCCCGATCCGGGTTCGCGGGCCGATCACGGTGAATGGCCCGACAGACACATTTTCCCCTAGCACGGCAGTGGGATCAATGGCCGACATCGGGTGACGACCTGGGCCAAAGGATTGCCCCGGATCCATCATCGACGTGACACCCGCCATAGCCATCCGTGGGCGCGATACAAAGATCGCCGCCTTCAGCCCCATTGATTGCCAATCAGCGCCATCCCAAACCAACGCCGCCCGCGCCTGGCCCTGTGCCAGCGACTCGGCGTATTTGGGTGCCATCGCCAATGCCAGGTCATCCGCGCCCGCCAAAGCAGGTTCATTCGCTCCAGTAACCTCCAGCGCGACATCACCCGCGACCTCGGCACCCATAGACTGGGCAATCTGTTGAACTGTAAAGCGCATTTTCGGGGCCTCACTAAGAATTCCGTGGCCCCTTGCTTACCCCTGAACGCTGGGCAGTGCCACCCCCACCCGTTCCAAGGCGTCCCAAATCTTGGCATCCCGTCCATAGATGTCGCGACGATATTCAGTGCGCCCCTTTTGGGTCACGACGGCGGTGCGATAGATCAGGTGAACCGGTACTTTCTGTTCCAGGACAACCTTGGTCTCCTTGCCCGTGTTCAGAACCCGATGAAAGAACTCCTTGGGCGACTCTTCCTGAAGTGCCAGCAACGCATAGGCAAATTCAAACGGTTGCGCCAACCGGATACACCCATGGGAATAGGCGCGGACTTCGCGGGAGAACAGGTGTTTTTGAGGCGTGTCGTGCAGATAGATGTTGTGTTTGTTGGGGAACATGAATTTGACCAGCCCCAGCGCATTGCGTTTGGATGGGGGTTGGCGCATCGCATAGGGAAAGCTGCGCGACGAATATTTGGAAAAATCAACTGCACCACGGTTCACACGTCGCCCCCGGCTGTCGGTGATTTCCAAATGGCTGACAGCATGTGGGTTTGCCCGCAGTTTCGGAAGATATTCCTTGGTGATGATCGAACGCGGCACATACCAGCTGGGGTTGATGACCATATGCTCCATCTCATCCGAAAACTCGGGTGTCCGCCGGTCCCCGGTGTTTTTACCCACGACGGACCGGGTCACAAAGGTGACTTTGCCATCGTCGATGATCTTGGCCGTAAAATCTGTCTGGTTGACCAGAACGTGACGCGGGCCCCGGTCCCGGTTCATCCAGCGTTCGCGCTCCATCGCGACAATGATCGATTTCAGACGCTGACGCACCGGGATGTTGATCTGTTGGACGGTTTCCTTGCCGGCAACGCCATCCGCCTCGAGTCCATGTTCCAACTGGAATTGTTGAACAGCAGCCTGCATGGTCGCGTCATATTTGCGCGACGGCGTTGGCCGCATGTACCCCATTCGGATCATCCGGTTGCGCAGCGAAACGACATTGTCACCGGTTTCACCAGGTTCGATCTTGCGGTTTGGAACCTTTTCGCCCCACCCACCGCTGGCCATCAGCCGTTCCAAACGCAGCTTTTCCTTCATTAACCCGCGATATTCGGGCGTATCCGGAGCCAAGGATCGCATCGCAGCGGACGGAGCGGTCGTGTTCAATTGCGTCAGATATGCGCTGCGGTCCCGTTCGGGCCGGTCGCGCACAATGCCGCTGTCCACCTTGGACGGGGTGACCTGACCGATTTGCACATCGGTGGCATAATCCACATAGGCCCGGCTCAGTGCGACTTCGACCAATCCCAAATCCCGGGTGGTGCGCACATCCGCCATCTGCGCCATCAGCGCATCAGCCTTGGCTGTCAGATCCGGCAATCCATGCAAACGTGCCATCTTCAGCGTATCCAACAGAGCCGCGCGGCGCGCCCGCGCCTGATCCGTATCCCCCGTCCAGATGGGTTCGTAATTTCCCGCGCGATAGAATTTTGCAACGGCATCATCGGCTGATGCGGCTTCAGCGATCGCCTGTTTAAAGGCCGTAACCTGCGCCTCGGCCATCCCCGACATCAGGCCAAGCGCGATACTGAACGCCCCGGCGGCAACAGTTCGGGCGAAAAAGGATCGGCAGGTCAAATACATACGGTGTACATCCTTGCTGGGAAATGGGTTGGAACATATTGCGTACCTCAAATTCTGGGAAAAACCAGCATGCAAAGTCTATTCACGATTACTTCATCCAAAAATTCCCCCTAAATCTGATGCGATTTTGACGCCCGAAACCCGAGGTTCCATCAAATCGTAACGGTTTAGTCAGAGTTTGCGCAAAAAATCGCCGAAAATTCCCACTAATTACAACTTGCAACAATCCTCACTTGGCACACGATTCGGACTATGCAATAGGTTTTGCATCTGGGGATGGATGAACACATAGCGCACGTAACATCGTGTGCAGGCAGGAATATAGCGTACGGGACGACGCAGACACCATGAGCAATAGCATCAGTTCAACGGGCATGACCCGTCGGGCCCTCCTAGGGGCATTCGCAGCAACCACTCTTGCAGCGACACCAACCTACTCCAAGGCAGCAGGATTTCTGCGCGGCGGTGGCGACATCCGACGCATCCGCATGTATTCGGGCCGTACCGGCGAACGGATCGACATGATCTATTGGATCGACGGAAAATACATCAAGGACGCGGTGAAGGAGGTCAATTACTTCATGCGCGACTGGCGGACGGACCAGACCAAATCCATGGATCTTCGCACCATTGATATCATGGCTGCGTCGCATAATCTGTTGGACGTCAATGAACCCTATATGCTGTTGTCGGGCTATCGCAGCCCTCAGACCAACGCAATGTTGCGCCGCCGGTCCCGTGGTGTCGCCAAAAATTCGCTGCACATGAAAGGTCAGGCTGCTGACCTGCGCCTCTCTTCGCGATCTGTCAGCCAAATCTCGCGGGCCGCGATTTCGTGCCGTGCTGGCGGCGTTGGAAAATATCACCGCTCAAACTTTGTGCATATGGACTGTGGCGTGGTTCGCAATTGGGGCGGTTAAACCCCAGTCAAATCACGTTCCGTCAGGGCCCGCTGCTGTAGCATGTGGGCCTTTTTTGTGTCATGTGAACAGTCGTTCGAACCGGGTTGGTGTTCAAACCTGTTGGTGGACGCCCGCCCTCTGAGCCGCACAGCAAAAGCGAAACACCGAACAGGTCGACTTTGATCTTCGAACAAAGCCGGGCCACTGTGCGGTTTGTTTCGGCAACTCTCACAATGATGGCCCAATTGCACCGCCACGAGGAAAAGCTTTTGACTGTCGGCACAAAGCCTTAACAATTTGCTACATATCTTTTGAAACCGCCGATCACACAAACCCAATACGCGGACCATCACAACAGGAACGGTTACACGCTATGTCAGAGCTAAGTGAACATACGAAGGTCAAAGTCGGCTCTGACCGATCCTTTGGATTGGTGTTTGCCGGGGTGTTTACCATCATTGCCTTATTCCCCCTCTTGGGCGAAGGCAGCATCCGCTTTTGGGCGTTGGGGGCCGCGGCCGTATTCGGTGGGTTGGCGCTGCTGGCACCAGAGCTGTTAAACAATGCCAACAAATTATGGTTCCGGTTTGGGATGGTGTTGGGCGCGATTGTGTCCCCCATCGTTATGGGCATTCTGTTTTTCGGGACCGTTACACCCACTGGATTGATCCGCCGCGCGTTGGGGGCCGATCCGTTAAACCGTTCGTTCGATCCCGAAGCGGATAGCTATTGGATCGAAATTCCGCCACGCTCATCCGGCGAAAGCTCGATGAAGAACCAATTTTGAGCAACACGAGACGAGAGAACGAATGGACATTTTTGTTGAACTTTGGCGTTTCATGCTGATCAGAAAGAAATTCTGGCTGGCCCCGATCATCCTGATGATGGTTCTGCTGGGTGGTCTTTTGGTGGTGACCCAGGGGTCTGCCATCGCACCATTCATCTACACGTTGTTCTGATATGGTCGCCATTCTGGGCATTTCCGCGTTTTATCACGACAGCGCAGCGGCGTTGGTGGTCGACGGTCATATCGTTGCCGCCGCCCAGGAGGAACGTTTCACGCGGATCAAACATGACGCGGGGTTTCCCCACAATGCGGTCGAATACGTGTTGGACGAGGCCGGTTTGACGCTGGATCAGGTTGACCATATCGCGTTCTATGACAAACCCCTCCTGAAATTTGAACGGCTTCTGGAGACCTATGTTGCCAATGCACCGCGTGGGTTCAAATCCTTTCGCACCGCAATACCGATCTGGCTCAAGGAAAAACTGTTTCAAAAGAGCCTGTTGCAGAATGAACTAAAGGAAATTTCTCCGGGCACCAAAACCAGGGACAAATTGCTGTTCGCTGAACACCACTTCAGTCACGCGGCCAGCGCCTTTTATCCGTCCCCCTTTGAAGAGGCCGTGGTCCTGACATTGGACGGTGTAGGGGAATGGGCAACGACCACTGTGGCTATCGGGCGGGGCAACCAGCTGGACATCGTCAAGGAGCTGCATTTCCCGCATTCTCTGGGGCTGCTGTATTCCGCCTTTACCTATTACACCGGTTTCCGGGTCAACAGCGGTGAATACAAGCTGATGGGGCTGGCCCCCTATGGCACGCCGAAATACAAGGATTTGATTCTGGACACGGTGATTGACGTCAAGGCCGACGGCACCTACCGGCTGGATCAAAGCTATTTTGATTATGCCACCGGTCTGCGCATGACCAACGACAAATTTGCGGCCGTATTTGGTCGCCCGGTGCGCCAACCCGATACTGACCAGTTGGACCAGTTCCATATGGATATCGCGGCCTCCATTCAGGCCGTAGCCGAAGACGTAGTGCTGCGCATGACCCGCGCCCTGGCCGCTGAATACGACATTCCCAACCTGTGCATGGCGGGTGGTGTCGCGTTGAACTGTGTCGCCAACGGCCACATTCTGCGCGATGGTGCCTTTAAAAACCTGTGGATTCAGCCCGCTGCCGGAGACGCCGGTGGGGCATTGGGTGCTGCTCAGGCCGCTTATCACAAGGAATTGGGACATCCCAGAATTGTAGACAACACCAAACGCGATGCCATGCGAGGGGCCTATCTGGGACCGATGTTCGAACAGTCCGACATCGACGCCCGCCTGACCCGATCTGGTGCGGTGTTTGAAACGTTGCAGGATGATGAGGTCGTTGAACAGACGGCTGATGCGCTGGCCCAGGGCAAGGCAGTAGGTTGGTTCAACGGACGGATGGAATTCGGACCGCGGGCTTTGGGCGGACGCTCCATTCTGGGCGACCCAAGATCACCATCGATGCAAAAGCTGCTGAATTTAAAAGTTAAATTCAGAGAAAGCTTTCGCCCATTTGCGCCCTCGGTCCTGCGTGAGGATGTCGGGGAATGGTTCGATCTGGACGATGACAGCCCCTATATGCTGTTGGTTGATCAGGTGCGCGACGCCCGGCAACGCGAAATGAGCGAGGCTGAAAAAGCCTTGTTTGGCATCGAAAAGTTGAACGTTGTTCGTTCGGAAATCCCGGCCGTCACCCATATTGATTACTCAGCCCGGATCCAAACCGTTCATGCCGACACCAACCCGCGCTATCATCAATTGATCTCGGCCTTTAAACAGCGCACCGGCTGTCCCCTGGTGGTCAACACGTCCTTTAACGTGCGCGGCGAACCCATCGTCTGCACCCCCGAAGACGCGTTTCATTGTTTTATGGGCACCGATATCGAATGGTTGGTGGTGGGCAATGCGGTTCTGCGCAAGGAACAACAGGACCCGGCCCTGGCCGAAGATTACAAAAACAAATACGAATTGGATTGACAGGACACACCCGATGGCGCGCATTCTCCTGATCAACCTGGCGATCATGGCCGTTGTGCTGATCGGACTCGAGCTGGTCTTTGGCACCTGGTTTTCGCGCGAACACGCATTGTATCAGTTCACCCAGATCCGCGATCAGGTCATTGTCCGGGACAATCCGTTGCCGCCTGAAATTGGCGGCGGCAAACCGACGATCACCTATTCCCGCGATAGCTATGGGTTTCGTGGATTGGATGGCCCGGTGTCCGAGGTCGACATTCTGACGGTGGGCGGCAGCACCACGGACCAACGCTGGGTCGATGACAGCCAGACCTATCAGGCCATTTTGCAGGATCTATTGGCTGTGCAGGGGTATGATGTCGATGTTGTAAACGCCGGAATTGATGGGCAATCCACCTTTGGTCACATCCAGAATTTCCCGTCCTGGTTTGACAAGATCCCAGACCTAAAGACCGATTACATTCTGTATTATGTGGGCATCAACGACATGCTCAAGATCAACCCGGAAGACATCTTTGACCGTATGGAGCAGCCCAGCACCATCGCCATGCTAAAGGGCTTCATCAAGGAACATTCGATCTTTTACCAACTCTACCGCGTTGTTCAGGGTTTGTTGGCCGACAAACCCGTGCAACACGAACTGACCCGAACAAACATCGCCGAAAACGGCCCGTTTGTGGATAAACCAGTGATCTCTGATCCCTTGCCCCCCGTCATGGCCGACTCGCTGCAAGGGCTGCAACGCCGAATTGGCGAGCTGGACCGTTTGACACGGGATTTTGGGGCTGTGCCGATTTTTGTCACACAGCGCAGCGCCCGATGGCTGCGGGTGAATGGCAAGCCCTGGGGAATTCCCGAATATGAACCGGATTTCTTTGAAAGTGTTCGCAAACATCTCCCCCCCGAATACGCGCATTTGAACGGCGTTGATTTTTTTCGGTTCGAACAGGCAACGGCGCGGATCATCATGGACGAATGCATGGCGCGCAACGCAATCTGTTTCGATCTGATGAACGAACTTGATTTTGACAATGCAGTCGACTTTTACGACGCGATCCACACCACACCATCTGGCTCAGATCGCATAGCGGATTATCTAGCAAAGAAAATTTCAGACGAAATTTTTCTGAATTAGAATTAGTTTCAATATCTTGCGGCGCTAAGCTCAAGTTTTCTGCCACGCTTGTACCGTCTGGTCCCGCCACCGGTGTTATCATGCTGACAGCAATGATGGAGGTCGGTCATGGCCCAGGCAAATCCCTGTGCCGCTTGCTGCAAGGATATGTCGCTTCCTTGCAAGCCTATGCTCTGATGCCTGCGCGTAAGTCGCAAGAGACCTTGCATGGTCACACCCAAGGAAAACTCATGGACCCACTTCTTACCCCATTCCAGCTGCGCCACCTGACCCTGCGCAATCGCATCATCAGCACCGCACATGCGCCATCATTTCAGGAAGGCGGCCATCCCAGGGACCGGTATCGGTTGTATCATGAAGAAAAGGCCAAGGGCGGCGTCGGTCTGACCATCGTTGGCGGATCTACCAACATTGCTCCAGACAGCCCATCTGTGTTTGGACAATTATACGCAGGTGATGACAGCATCATTCCCTGGTTTCAAAAACTGACATCCGGCGTGCGCGCTCACGGTGCCGCGATCATGTGCCAGATCACCCACATGGGGCGGCGCACCGCATGGGACGACGGGCATTGGCTCCCTGTCATGGGGCCATCGGGCACCCGCGAACGCGCACATCGCTCCTGTGTGAAACCGATGGAACCCGAAGACATCACCCGCGTTGTCCAGGACTTTGCACAGGCCGCGAAACGGTGTCAGGCGGGCGGATTTGACGGCATAGAACTGTTGTCGCATTCGCATCTGATGGGGCAATTCCTGTCGCCGCTGATCAATCGACGCCACGATGAATATGGCGGCGCATTGGACAACCGGCTGCGCCTGACGCTGCAGGTGATTGACGCGGTGCGGGCGGCCGTCGGGCCCGACATGATCCTGGGGCTGCGACTGACGGGGGATGAATTGATCCAGGGCGGGATGGACGCGGATGACTGCGTAGAAATTGCCCGCAGGCTTGCCAACACCGGGGACGTCGATTTTTTGAACGTTCTGGCCGGTGCGCCCTATGACGATCTGGGCCTGGCCGGGTGGGTTGCGCCCATGGGGCAGCCAGCTGCACCGCATTTGGATGTTGCTGGCCGGATCCGCGAGGCGGTCGATATCCCGGTGTTTCATGCGGGCGGTGTCGCGGATATTGCAACCGCACGGCACGCGTTGACCGCGGGGTGCGTGGATCTGATTGGCATGACCCGCGCCCAGATGGCGGACCCGTATCTGGTGCACAAACTGTCCCGTGACCGAGAATACCGCATCAGACCCTGCGTCGGGTTGGGCTATTGCGTGGATCGGGTCAATCAAGGCAAACCTGCTGTCTGCGGCCACAACGCCGCCACAGGGCGCGAGGCGACAATGCCCCATGTCCTGGGCACGGCCGCCAGATCCCGCAGGGTCGTTGTGGTCGGTGGTGGTCCGGGCGGGTTGGAAGCGGCCCGTAAATGCGCCACCCGTGGACACCATGTGGTCCTGTTCGAAGCCAGCGACCGGTTGGGCGGTCAGATCAACCTGGCCGCCAGGGGGATGACGCGCCGACAGATTTGGGGGGTGGCCGATTGGCTGATAACCGAAGCACGTCACTTGGGGGTGGATATTCGGCTCAACTCGCTGGCCGAGCCTGATGACATTCTCGCCGAAACGCCCGATGCTGTCATCATCGCCACCGGAGGCTGGCCCGAGCCGCTGGCGTGTGCCGGACAGCAATGGCAAACATCGACATGGGATATCATGAATGGCGAATCCCGGGTGTCAGGCACAGTGCTTTTGGTGGACGACATGGGCGACCACCCTGCCCTTGTCTGCGCTGACGTTCTGTCCCGGTCGGGGTGCACAGTCTCTTTGGTCACGCCCGATCGCAGCGTTGCCCATGATCTGGGACCGACCAATTCGGCTGTCGTCCTCCGGGATCTAACCCGGCAAGGTGTTACATTCAGTTGTTTTCAGGATCTCGTCGAAATCACGCTGGTCGGCAATCGCAAACAGGCCACGCTGCGCAATGTCTTGACCGGTCAAACCGAAGTCAGGCTGGTGGATCATGTCGTGGTAGAGAACGGGATCGTTCCCAATGACACCTTGTATCACGCGCTCAAAGCCGGCTCCCGTAACCTCGGCCAATTGGACCAGACAGCGATGATCGCCGGGACCTCTCCCTTTGTCGCGCACAATCCAAATGGACATTATCATCTGGCACGGATCGGGGATGCGGTGGCCGGACGCAATATCCACGCAGCACTCTATGATGCGTTGAGGGTGTGCAAAGATCTATGACCCGTCTGGCGTTCGACCCTGGCCAGACGGCCAGGCGTCCTTCAACCTCTGCGCCAGAATTGTTGTGAACAACGGGCGGCTTTGCCCCTGAAAATGGAACCCGACGTGACCCCCCCGTGGGGTCAGAACAACCTGCAAGGGGCCACCGCCTCTGGATAACAGTCGGTGATAGTCATCCGCCGGGATCCACGGATCATCCTTTGCATGCAACATCGTAACCGGCGTTGAGATATCCATCAGCCTTTGGACAGGCGAACTTTGCCGGTAATAATCCATCCCGTCGGAAAATCCATGACGCGGGGCCGTGATTTCGTCGTCATACCCCCGGAGGCTATTGGGTCGCGGCAACGGTGTGTCCGGCGACAATGTCCCGTTCTTGCGCATCGCAACTTCCATCCGCATCAGGCTGTGCAACAACGACTTTTGATAAATGAAATTGCGCGGATGATGCAGCCTGTCGGCGCTTGCGACCAGATCCAGCGGAGCCGAGATCGTCATCGCACCCAGAATTCCGGGGAGCCGGATTTGGGACGCCAAAAGGTTCAACAGGATCGTTCCGCCCATCGAAAAGCCGACCAGAAAAACACCCTGATCAACCAGCTTTCCAGGCAGAAGATTCAGGACAGCCGCAACATCAGCGGTGCCCATGCAATGATAGGTGCGCGAACACCATGCCAGCGACGACCCGGCCCCGCGATGATTCAATCGCAGAACCGTCCACCCCTGTCGAACCAGATGCAGGGCGGTGTCCCACAGATAGACACTGTCTTCGCATCCCGTCACGCCGTGCATCAACACCACCAATGGTTTGCCTTGGCCAGGGTCGTGCAACGTTCCGGTCATGACATCCCCGGTGCCATCCATCATGGGGAACTTCAGACTCCGGCTGGGACCCGGGATCGGGTGTCTTCGAAAAACGATCCGATGCGCCAAAGTCTGAAGGTCACCGCCGATCCAGGGGCGCTTCTGGCGCAGGTGACAGACATCCGGCACCGATGCCCCGGCACTTGGCTGGGCTGGGGCGCGGTCCGGCCAAGCGTTTCCGAAATCCATGAAAATGCTCCCTGACCTTGAACGCAGCTCCGCGCACGCAACGGGTATTGCGTGGAACTGTGTTCAAATCTGGCAAGAAGATCACAGGGATGCAACCGGGGCGCTCAGCGCCCCGGAGGATGACATCACGTCATAGGGTCAGGCGAGCACTTCAATGCGTGCCCCTGGGAATTGGCTGACCAGGGTCTGGGCCTGTTCTGGGGCCACCAGACACAACGCAGTCGACAGCCCATCAGCCACCGCCGCAGACGGTGCCGAAACCGAAGCCAGAGAATGCGTTGCCGGCTGTCCGTTGGGATGCAAGATGTGGCTGTGATTGAACAAAGTCATGCCCAACGGAGCAGAGGTGGCCAGTGCCCGGTCTGTCAGGCTGATCCGCTGATGGATCTGTCCGGACGGGTCGGCAATCCCGGCCTGCCACGGCGTTCCATCCACCCTGGTGCCCAAGGCCGCTACTTCGCCCATATTCACCAACACGTCCCGCATCCCATGGTGGCGCAACACCGCGGATATCCGGTCGGTGATCGCCCCCTGGGCAATGCCGTTCAGCGTCAATGCCTGTCCCGGTGTGTCACCGACAAACCGGACAATCGTCGTGTCAAACCGCACGGCGTCAAATCCAACAGCGGCGCGCGCCTGATCCAATGCCTGTCCTGTTTCGCCGCGGGCCATGGCGGCCCAGAGCGGCTGTACCGATGGGTCAAAAACGCCTCCGCTGTCCCTGTGCAGGGTCGAACACACAGACAGCACGTTCAACAGCTCTGCCGAGGGTGCTGACAATGATCCGTCGCGATTCAGACGGCTCAGTTCCGAGTCGGTGCGATACAGGCTAAAAATGGTCTCCAACCGGTTCAATTCCTGTTCAACGGCGGCAAACACTGGCGCAGCCTGTCTTTCGCTCACGCCTGCAATCTGCATCGAGGTTTGCGCTCCCAATGCCACACCGCGCCACCGGACGGTTACATTTGCCAGGGCCCCGGTCGGGATCGCGGCCCCGGCTGCGGCAATTGTCAGGAAACGGCGACGGGAAAGGCTGCTCATGCAGGTGTCTCCAATGCGAGGTCCAGATCGACAGGGCCCAATGCCGCGTCGTCGGGGATATCGGTCAAAGGCACGGCGTTGCCGCCGTATCGGCTTATGAATTCTCCGGCCCCTTTGGCATCACCAAAGGGGACGATTTCAGGCGCACCCATGCCACCCGCGACGTTGGAACCGACGACGAATGTCGCCCCATCCGCGGCAATCCAGTTGGAAATGCCGGGGTTTTGCCAAGTCGGGGCGACGCTCATATCGCTGACATAGATAGCGGTGATGTCGGCGTCGCGTTCAGGGCTTTTGACATAGGCCACCAGATCGCGCACCTGCGCAAAAAAGATCGGTGCGGGGTAGCCCTCCAGATGGATCTGCCCCTTTGGACCGCCATGTTCCGAGACGTTCATCTGGCAGAAATAGCTCAGCGCCACTTCGGTCAGGTCAACGGGATCGGGGGCCTGGACCTGCTCTTCCTTGCAGGCCGCCAGGGCCAGCGGGGTCAGCAATGCAATAAGGATCAGCGGCTTCATGGCTCAACCCTCCGGAATGCCAAGCGGGCCAGCGTAAACCCGATCAACGGCCACAGCATCAGCGACAGCGGTGCCGCCCATTCGGGCAAGGCCTGGGCCGCGCCCGCCATGCCGGATGTCATCGCAACCCCTTCGGAGCTTGCCATATTCCAGACACGAAAAGCGTCAGCCGGGTTGGCCACCATCACCCAAGGAAAGACGGATTGGGTGAAGCTCCCGCTTTTGTCCATGACCACTGCGCCCAGCAATCCCAGGTCATAGAGAACGACAAAAATGAGCCAAAGCCCGGCTGACAAACCTGCCGCTGCCGTGGCTCCCCTCGAGACGGCAGACAGCAGATATCCAAGGGCGAGGAACACCGCGCCCAAGAGGATCGACGTAAGGATCAGGCGTAGCAGGGCGACCAGACTGTCGGGGCCTGCGCCACCAAACCAGGCGGCCACCGCTCCGGCACAGCCGAACCCGATGGTCATGGCGAATGCCAGCGCGGCCAGGTGGGCGGCAAATTTGCCCAGCAGGATTTCGCCGCGCCCCGCCGGATAGGTCAGCATCAAGGCCAGGCTGCCGCGATCTGCTTCGCCCGCGATGGCGTCAAACGAAATCATCAACGCCAGCAAGGGGGCCAGATAGACCGACAATGTGGTCATGGACGCCACCGAGATGGTCAGCATATCCACACCCAGCGTGCCGGTCGGGGCGCTGCCTGCGAATGTCAGGGCCAGGGCGAACAGAACCATGATCAGCGTGGCCATGAACAGCCAGCGATTGCGCCGCAGGATCAGCATTTCGGCGGTTGCGATTGCCAGAAAACGGGTCATTGAACGTCCTCCTTGGCGTAGTGGCGATACAGGTCTTCCAGACGCGGTGGTGTCATTTCCAGATCGGCAATCGCGTCGCCCATGGCGGCGATCCGTTGCAACGCCTGCATTTTCTGATCCGGGGAACACAGGATTTCAACAGAGGCCCCGTTGATCCGTGTGCCCCCCATTTCGGCGGCCAGCGCATCGGCGTTTTGGGACGCCTGCACCCGCAGTTTGATCGGCAATCCGGCGCGTTCGGACAGGCTGGCCAATGTGTCATCAGCCACCAGCACCCCCTTGCGCAGGATCGCGATGCGATCAGTGCGGGCTTCGACCTCGGTCAAGGCGTGGCTGGCGATCAGCACGGCGGTGCCCTGCCCGGCCAGCTCATCAATGATGGCGTATAGGTCATGGCGCGAAATCGGATCGAGCCCCGATGTGGGTTCATCCAGCAGCGCCACCTTGGGCCGTCCCAACAACACCTGGGCCAACCCCAGCCGCTGGCGCATCCCTTTGGAATAAGCGCCGATCTTGCGGTCGATGGCCTCGGACAGGCCAACACGCGCCAGAAGGCCGGGAATGTCGGCCTTTTCGCCGGACAGGCGCGCGAACAGGGTCAATTGTTCGCGTCCCGTCAAAGCGGGATGAAAGGACACGGCTTCGGGCAGGAAAGCCGTGGCACGACGCGCCGCGCCGCTGCCCGGTTTGGCAGTGCCGATATGGATCGCGCCGCCTTCGATCGGGATCAACCCAAGGATGGATTTGATCAGGGTGGATTTGCCTGCGCCGTTATGGCCCAACAGCGCCACGCGCTCGCCGGGTTGCATCGACAGGGTCACATCGTGCAGCACCCGGGTCGACCCGCGGTCCTTGTGCACGTTTTCAATGGTCAGGGCCTTATCCGTCATGAGGCACCTTTTTAATTTGTGTCAAACACCGCCAGGGATCTGGCTTCCGGTTCAACGGGTTGCATGAGAGGATGGCTGTCCATAACGCCGCCGGGGAGCAAAGCAGGGAAAGCCGATTGAGACCACCGCACCAGCTGCACCGCGGGGGAGCCGAGCAGCAGTTTGGCGGCAGGTTGGGTCCACAGCACGTGGTCCATGCTGTCATTTGGGCGATAGGGCGTGTCAGCAATACCATTGCCGTCCACGTCATAAGCGGCAAAATCGGACCAGTAATTGCCCCGCCCATCCTGAGACCATTCCACCCATTTGGTGGACACGTATTTCACCTGAGTCCGGTTGCCGACAAAAGCATTGCCAACGATACGGTTGCCTTCGGACCCGGCAGTAAAATGGATACCGATGCCACAGCCTTCGAACCAATTGTCGGTGAATTCGTTTTTGTTGGCATTATAGAGGAAGGTGCATTTTTCCTGTGCCCCTTTCACCACATTGCCGGAAATCACGCTGCGATTGGCATAGTTCAGCATGACGCCATGTTCGCGGTCATTGATGGATACGTTGTTCAGCACCTTGACCCGGCTTGTGAACATCACCGCATAGCCCAGATCGTTGCCAATCGAGACATTGCCCGACACTTCGGAGTCATCGGCATACATGTAATGCACGGCAAAGCGCAGATCGCGGAAGGTGTTGTTGATGAATTTGTTGCGTTTCGAGGAGTTCACGAACACCCCGTCACGGCCAAATTGGACGTCGTTTCCGTCCACAACAGTACCGGGGGCATTCCAGACATAGATGCCATTGCCGCGTTCATTCATCCGGCGGTCCAGCCGCCCCTTGATCACATTGCGCGCGACCAGTGCATCCTTGGCCCCGTGAATGTCGATGCCATACAGGTTGCCTTCGACCCGGTTGTCCAGCACCTGGGCGCGATCAGCGGTTTTGGTCAGCTTGATACCACTGTCGATTTCGCCATGGTCGGACCCGGACCCGACAACAATCAATCCCTGGACGGTCACATCAGGACCGGTGACCGTAATCACACTGCCCTGCCCCTGACCGTCCAAGGTCGCCTGACCAACCCCGTCCAGGGAGATGGGTCGGTCAAGAACGAGTGTTTCGTTGTAAATTCCGGGCGCCAGGCGGAGGGTGTCCCCATCCGCCGCCTGTGCCAGCGTTTCTGCAATGGCTCCCGCCCGGTTGGGCACGTCCCAATCAACCGCCCAGGCCGGGCTGCTCAGCAGGAGCGATATGAGCGGGAGCCAACGCATGATCTTATGCTCCGCGCGGTTCGACGAGCATCCGGCCGCGCATTTCCATGTGCAGCGCGTGGCAGAACCACTGGCAGTAGAACCAGTGCACGCCAGGACGTTCAGCGATAAAGGTGACCGACGCGGTGGCCTGCGGGCCGACTTCCATGGCGACACCAAAGTTGGCCATGCAGAACCCGTGGGTCACGTCGTCCACGTCATCCAGGTTGGTCACAAACACGGTGACTTCGTCGCCCTGTTTGACGGTGAACTTCTCGATTGTGAAGTTCGGCGCCTGGCTGGACATATACACGCGAACCTTGTCGCCATCGCGAATGATAGTGTCCTGATAATCGTCCAGGTCAACACCGTCGGCCTCGGCCTGTTTGCGCGCTTCTGCCCACATCGGATCCTGACGATCCCAAACGTTGACCGGGTTCACTTTGGACCGGTGCACAACAATCGAATCGTGGGGTTCAGCAAAGGTCGGACCATCGTGGACCACCTTCATCTTGTCACCCGAGATGTCGATCAGCTGTTCGTTTTCCGGCTTCAGCGGGCCCACGTTCAGGAAGCGGTCTTTCGAGAACTTGTTCATCGAAATCAGCCACTTGCCGTCGGCTTCTGCCGTTTCACCCATCGAAGTCGAGTTGTGACCCGGCTGGTAATGCACGTCCACTTTGTCCAGGATCGGATCAACGTCGGCACCGCCATAGGCTTCGATTGCTTTTGCGATGTTCCATTTCACCACCTGGCTGTCCAGGAACAGGGTGGTATAGGCGTTGCCCTTGTTGTCGAACGCGGTGTGGAGCGGGCCAAGACCCAGCTGCGGTTCCGCCACAACGGCCGACCGTTCGTCAGCACCGTCAAAGATGGCATCGACTTTTTCAACGTCGATCACCGAAACGGTTGGCGACAGTTTGCCGTTGATGCAGATGTGTTTCTTGTCCGGAGCCGCGTTCACGCCGTGGGGCGAGTTCGGGATCGGGATATAACGGGTGTAGTTCTTGTTCTGACCTTTACGGCCATCAATCACTTTGACGCCCTTCAGTTCCTGATAGTCACCCGCAGCGATCCCTGCTTCGATTTCTTTCAGGTTGAACACCACAACGTGGTCCAGCTCGCTCTCGGTCATCTCGGTCAGGTTCATACCCATTTCCGAGTTGTAGGAGGTCGAGAAGGCGTATTTGCCCTGATAGTCACAGTCGGTGTTGTCGAGGTTCCCCGACACGATCACCTGCCATGCAACTTCCATCGAGTCGCCGTCGATCGCTGTGAAAATGTTCACATATTCCGAAGGTTCATCCAGGATCTTGCCGTCGTTGACCAGCGGTGCTTCGTGTTCGCCGTTGGCAAAGACATAACCGGTGCGCGGGAATTTCTGCGGACGCAGGCCGTGGATGTCATGCGCGTTGGGGATCTCGATGATCTTGTCGCACTTCATCACGTCACAACGCACACGGGCCACACGGGTGTTGGCCTTGTCGTTCATGAACAGGAAACGACCGTCATAGGTCCCATCGGTGAACGACATATGCGGGTGGTGAAGGTCGCCGTTGTCATAGGTAACCTTGCCGTTTGCGGCCAGGAATTCCTTGGTTTCGGGCAACAGGCCTTCGGTCAGGATTTTCAGCGATTCATTGGTCTGGCCCCAGCCGGTGGCCGAGCAGCGGTTGAACACAGGCACCCGCATCAGTTCGCGCATGGACGGCATGCCCAGAATGCGCAGCTCGCCTGTCTGACCCGAAGACCAGAAGCCGTAATATTCGTCCAGCTCACCGGGTTCCATGCTGACCTTGGCGGCGGCAGAGGCCTCCTTGGCGGTCATCAGGGTCGAGCCAAACCCGGCCGCAGCGGCAACCGCACCGGTTGCAGTTGCGCCCAACAGGCCACGGCGTGTCACGCTTAGGTTTTTATCGTGTTCCGACATATTCATTCCTCCTTTAGGAAGCTTTTGATTTGGCGTTCGGATGGTTCGCCGGGGGTTCCCCGAGAGGCATCTTCAGGTCGGCGGAACCCACCTTGGCACGGCGTTTCAATTGCTTGATCACGACCGGGCATTTGCTCTCGGATTGGTAGAGAACCTGACAGTGCAGGCAGTCAACGCACTCGTTCGGGTTGATCTCACCGGTGGGGTGGATCGCCTGAACGGGGCATTCGTTGGCGCAGGTCTGACACGGAGAGCCACATTCCTTGTAGCGGCGCAGCCAGTCGAACATGCGAATTCTTGCAGGGATCGCCAGCGCCCCACCCAGCGGGCAGAGATAGCGGCAGTAAAACCGTTCCACGAACAACCCCGCGACCAGCAGCGACACTGCAAAGATCACAAACGGCCATTCACGCACGAACTTCAGAATGATCGCGGTTTTGAACGGTTCGATTTCGGCATAGGTTTCAGCCATCTGGATCGACACCATGGACAGGCCGAACAAACCCAGAAAGATCATGTATTTCAGCGGCCACAGGCGTTCGTGCAAACCCCAGGGCAACGTCCATTGTGGGATTTTCAACGCGCGGGCGGCCTTGTTCAACAGCTCCTGCAGAGCACCAAACGGGCACAGCCAACCACAATACGCTCCCCGCCCCCAGAACAGCAGAGCGGCAGCAATGGCAAACCATTGGATAAACACCAGCGGATCCAGCAGGAAGGCATCCCAGGTAAACCCGCTGCGCAAAGACCCTGCCAGCGCCATCAGGTTGACAACGGACAGCTGCGCATTGGCGTACCAGCCCAGGAACACCAGCGTAAAGCTGAGGTACCCGATGCGGAACCAATAGAACGCGCGTGCATTCATGGTCACTTGGAACTGGAAGAAAAACACGCCTGTCAGCACCAGCAGCATCACGCCCAGAATGCCGATCTCGACAGTCTTGTCCTTCCAGATACGTTGCCACAGCGCAGATTTGGCGGCAGCTTCGCTGGTGGCGTCCTCGACCACGGTCGGCGCAGCAACCGGCAGCAAATACTGATCGGGCAGCTTGTAACCCAGATCAAAGGTCAAAAAGATCTTCTCGACTGCGCCCACGGCGCGCTGTGCCAGCAATTGCAGGCGAAAGGGTTCGGCCGGGTCAAATTCCGCATCAGCGGGAATTTTGAACAGATCGAGTTCGACAAAGGACGGAGCCCCTTCGGCGGCCACCTCGCCCAGACGGCGTTGCTGTTTGTCAAAGAAACGGACCGCGTTGTCGCCCTGGATCAGCTGGATCCGGTCAAAGATACCACCGCGCACATAGCCCGAGCCCTTGAAACTGTACGCCCCACGTCCCAGCACCAGCAGCGCCTGTTCCCCGGGTTCCAGCCAGTCGATCAGGTTCTTGTACTCGGCCTCGCCCAACAGCGATTTCCCGATCGAGGGCACCGACACGATGGCCATGTGCATGTCGATAAATGTATCGCCGGGTTCGCCGGGTTCGGGACGTTTGATCGCCTGCTTGTTGCCGGTTTCTTCGAACGCGGCGTTGATCTGGCCGATGTCCAGCGTCAGACGCCGTACCGATCCGTCACCGGACAGGGTCATCCAGTCGGACACGTCTTCTTTGGTCATGTCGATTTCGCGTTTTGGCCCATCGGCCTGCACCGGCGACAATCCCCCCAGCCCCATGGCGCGGGACACTTTGATCCCGGCGCGCACCAGACTGTCGTCGATGACCATGATGGTCACGGTCGCGCCCGAAATGATGTCCAGATCATGCGCATCCCCGCCCGAAGCGGCTTCGGCCTTGAGATCCAGGCCGGCGTAGCCTTCGGTCAGCTTGACCATTTTCGAATTGGGAATGCCGATCAGAACAATGGGTTCGGAGTGTTTGACCAGTTTCACACCAGTCAGCACCGCGTCGGCGTCAATCGCCGCAACCACATGGATCGGTTTGCCGGAATACCCGGTGGTGCCCACGAAATCGGATGTCAGAAAAGCCCAGGCAATGGTCTTGTTACCCTTGAGAACCGGGGCGACCTTGACGTCATCGCGCACAGGACCAAAGGCATCAGCGCCTGGGGCCAGCTCGGACGGGGTAATGTCGGGCAGAAATGAAGCGAGGCTGTCGGCCTTCGCAGGGGCTGTGGCCAGAGTTGCAACAATAAGTGCAAGAATGGTCAGGCAGGATCTGAGGGCGCGTGTCATGTCCACCGCACACCTCCTGTATTGGAAGTTAAAGCCATGGACGCGCGCCGGGCGCGTTCGATTATGTCTTGGGGTGCGAGCGGAGGCCCCCGCAATTGGGACCAGAATTGCGCCGGGTTGGACACAGAAATTTCAGCCGGGCCAACCGGGCCTAGGCCAACGGCAATCGGATCGGTTTGCACAGCCAGGGTCTGCACCATCGTTGCTGCCCCGGATACCGCGCACATCACGCAGTCGTCGCAGTCCGGGCAAGGATCGTTCTGAACCGGCGCCCCGGTGTCAGGATCGATCTCGATCAGAACCGCGCCGACATCGGAACAGATTTCAATCCATTCACCTTCAGCGGCAAAAGAAAAAGAGGGCACCAGCAACTGAAAGATCAGCGCCAGCACCCCCAGGTATCCGGTCAAGACCTGCCCCAGCACCGACCGCCGGCAAGCAGCCGGTGTATCTGATTTAGGCAAAGGGAAACGCACGTTCATGGTTCAGACCGGTTAGGTAAGTTGTGTGTGAGTCTTAGGTGTCGCGGCCCTGTGGAAACTTGACATATGTCAGGGCATCGCCGAATTTCTCGCTTTCCTCTCCAAATTCAAGTCATTGAATTTATTGCGCAGCCATCGGAATGCGCGCGATCTGACACCGCTGCCAAAGAGCCGACAAAGCTCCGATCAGATGGGCAATGTCAGCATCCGAATGCACCGGGGATGGCGTAATTCTCAGCCGCTCTGTTCCCTTGGGAACGGTCGGATAATTGATCGGCTGGATGTAGATCCCATATTCTTCCAACAGGGTGTCCGAGATGAATTTGCATTTCACCGGATCACCCACCATCACCGGAATGATGTGGCTGGGGTTGGGGATGTGCGGGATGCCTTCGGCGTCCAGCAGAGCCCGCACCTGTGCCACCCGTTCCTTTTGGGTGTCGCGTTCAGCTGCCGATTCCTTGAGATGGCGAATCGAGGCTGCCGCCCCGGCCGCAATTGCTGGTGGCAACGCAGTGGTAAAGATGAAACCGCTGGCAAAACTGCGCACAAAATCGCACAACACCGCCGAGGCCGCGATATAGCCGCCAACCACGCCAAACGCCTTGCCCAGGGTGCCTTCGATCACGGTGAGCCGGTCCATCAGACCTTCGCGTTCCGCTATCCCACCGCCGCGTGGACCATACAATCCCACGGCATGCACCTCGTCCAGATAGGTCATCGCGCCGTATGTGTCGGCGAGATCACAGATCTCCTTGATCGGAGCGATGTCACCATCCATCGAATAGACCGACTCAAATGCAATCAATTTGGGCGCATCCGCCGGGGCAGCGGCCAATTTGGCCTCCAGATCCTCCAGATCATTGTGTTTCCAGATCACCTTTTGGGCCCGTGAGTGGCGCACACCTTCGATCATGGAGGCGTGGTTGAGCGCATCTGAAAACACGATGCATCCGGGAATTTTGGACGCCAATGTCCCCAGGGCGGCCCAGTTGGACACATAGCCAGAGGTAAACAAAAGCGCGGCTTCCTTGCCGTGCAGGTCGGCCAATTCGGCCTCGAGCAGCACGTGGTCGTGGGTTGTACCTGAAATATTGCGGGTGCCCCCCGCACCGGCACCGCATCGGTCCAGCCCGTCATGCATGGCCGCCAGCACCGAAGGGTGCTGACCCATGCCCAGATAATCATTGGAACACCAAACAGTTACATCTCTTTGGGTGTCCGCGTCGGTCTGGGCCGCGCTGGGAAAGGAGCCGCAGCGACGTTGCAAATCGACGAACACACGATAGTTGCCTTCATCGCGCAGGTCGTCCAGTTGCTGGGTAAAGAAGCGTTCGAAATTCATCACGGTCTCCCGGGCTGATACGTTGGAAAGACCATAAAAGCCGGGCACACCGCCATACATGACAATAGTCAAGAGCCAGACCGGAAATCCAAATCGCACATGACGTGACAGGGCGGTTTCGAAAAGACGGGTGCGTTCGGATTGAAACTTCGTTAATTTGGGGAAACGACCGCAAAAGAGCGGCAACTGATGCGGGGCCAACACCGCATCTCAAAAAGGGGACAAGATTGGCTCACGAAAAGGAAAAGGCGATTGCGCGGCAGTCGATGTTGATACGGTCCTTGCCAGACCAGCACATCGAAACGCTGCTAAGCAAGGCGCATTGGCGACATTATGACAGGGGCGAGACCCTGTTTTTGCAGGACGAAGATGCCACCGCAATCCACGTGGTTCTGGACGGATGGGTAAAGCTGTTCCGAATGGCTCCGAATGGCTCCGAAGCCGTGGTCAGCGTCTTTACACGTGGCGAAAGCTTTGGCGAAGCGGTCGCGCTTCGCGCCACGCCGTATCCGGTGTCGGCCGAAGCCGTGACAGCGGCGGAAGTCATGCATATTCCGGCGACGGTCCTGACGTCGATCATGAAAGATGATCCACAAATCTGCATCACCATTCTGGCCTCGACCTTTACCCATCTGCATTCGCTGGTGGAACAATTGGAACAGCTGAAGGCCCAGACCGGAGCGCAGCGGGTCGCGGAATTCCTGTTGCATCTGTGTCACGTGCAGGAAGGCCCCTGCGAAGTGATCCTCCCCTACGACAAGGTGCTGATCGCCGGACGTCTGGGGATGAAACCCGAAAGCCTGAGCCGCGCCTTTGCCAGATTGAAACCCGCCGGGGTCAAGATCAAGAAAAACCACGCGGTGATCGACGATGTCGATACGTTACGCGACTATGCCGACAGTGATCCGGCAGAGAGCTGGAGCAGATAATGACAGATCGTTTACAGGCGACACTGGACGCGATTGACGCGACCAACAGCCATGACCCGCGACAGGACGAAAGCCAGCCAGAGGCGCTTTTGTATGGGCAGCGGATGAGCCAGGAGTTGGCCCGTTTGTTTCCCGATGCCGCGCCCGAATTGCAGATTGCCGCGCGCGCCCAGCATGTGGAACGCTGGACCTTGCCACGCGCGTCCTTCCCCGAGGGGCGGACCGGTTATCTGACCTGGCGCAAACAGCTGGCCGTGCATCACGCACAGGTCGCGGGACGGATCATGGCCGACACCGGATATGAAGACGCGCAGGTCGAAACGGTTGGGCGGATGTTGCGCAAGGAAGGGATCAAACGTCATGCGGATACGCAGCAATTGGAAGATGTTATCTGTTTCGTATTCCTGAAATGGTATTTTGCACCCTTTGCCGCCAAACATTCTCCCGAAAAGATCCAGCGCATTGTCGAGAAAACCGCCCGCAAGATGTCGGACGATGCGCGCGCGCGGGTATTGGACGAATTTGATCTGCCCGAAGAACTGGCGGCTGCATTTCGCCTTTGATCCTGATTGGCACCAGAGAACGGGGCGCTCCCGCCCGGTTTCGCTGTTTCCTGCGGAAACCTCTCAACCCGTTGGGCCAGGCCGCGCCGCCCGCTGGGCGGCCCGGCAGCCCATCCCCCAGTGGCCTCAGATCAACGACAGCCCAAACAGGATCAGCGTGAACAGAGTCACGCTGAGGTTGAAACCGCGCAGCCAGCCCGGCGCATGCGCCAGATCCAGGTACCGCGCCAGGATGATCCGCGATTTCACCAAAGCCAACAGCAGGATCGCACCGCCCACAACTTTGGGTGGCAGGGCCAATGCCGTGAGTGCCGCCGAACTGAGACTCAGAGCAATCAAAAGGCCCCAGGCCTGGGTCAGAGCGCGGGTTTCCAGCGTATTTTCAGATGGGTCGGCCATGACAGATCACCCCAGCAGATAGATCACGGGAAACAGCAAGATCCACACCAGATCCACCATGTGCCAGAATTGGGCTCCGGCCTCGATGTTGCGGGGATTGTCGCGCCAGGCCACCAGCAGCAAAATACCGACCCCGGCCAGAACATGTGCCGCATGAAACCCGGTCAGCAAATAGTAGAACATGAAGAAGGGGTGGGTGTCGGTCCCGATCCCCTGTGCGGCCTTGCCTGCGTATTCCGCTCCTTTGATGACCAGAAACACCACCCCCAACGCCGCGGCCCCAATCAGGGCCACGCGCGCCCGCAGACGTTGCACCTGTCGACGCCAGTTCAGCGCCAGCGCCGCCAGATAGCCCGAGGACACAAGAACAACCGTGTTCAACGCCGCGCCTGTGCGATCGAGATAGGATTGCGCCTCGGCAAATCCGACAGGGTCAGTCAAACGCACCCCCATGAACGCAATCAATCCGGCACCAAAGACCAGAAGTTCCGAAATGATCAGAACCCACATCATCAATTCGCCGGGCAATTCGTCAATCAGACTGCCCTGCTCCACGGTCTGTTCGTTCATGCCCCCACCAGTTGGCGATAGATCTGGGGCAAGGCCATGGTCAGCCGCGCGGGGTCGGGAATGACGGCAAAGCCGCCCTGCCCGAACATCCGCGCGAACCAGCTTTTGGCTTGTTTGTCGATGGTCACCCCAAAGACCGACTGGCCCAAACGGCGGGCCTCGCGCACGGCCATCGCGGTGTCTTCAATACCGTGGCGGCCCTCATAGTGGTCCAGATCGTTGGGTTTGCCGTCGGTGATCACCAACAACAGGCGCCGTTTGCGCGACTGGGCGGCCAGATCTGCCGAGGTATGGCGGATCGCAGCACCCAGACGGGTGTAGAAACCGGGACGCAAGGACCCGATGCGCTGTTCGATCAGACCGCTCATGGGTTCATCAAAACCTTTGCATTTCTGCACGTATACACGCGACCGTTTCAGCGAGCTAAAGGCGTGGATTGCAAACTCGTCGCCGCAGGCATTCAGCCCCCAGGCCAATGCCGCCAGCGCTTCGCGTTCCACATCGATAACGGCCCGGTCACCCACGGCGCTTTCGGTGGATCTGGAAACATCCAGCAGAATTGACACGGCCAAATCACGGGCTTCGGGGCGCGATTGCATCCAGACCCGTTCATTGCCCTCGCCGCTTGCCTGGCGGTCCACCTGCGCACGCACGGCGGCTTCGATGTCCAACACATCGCCATCCAAATGGCCACGGGTCATGACGCGGCCCGGGCGCAACGCTTCGAATTGGCGTTTGACGGCACGGATACGGCGCGCTGTGGCCGGGTCTTTGGCGAATTCGGATGCGTCTTCGCGGATTTCGGCATCCGAGGTCAGAACATTGACGTGATCAGGCAGATAGGCATTGGTGCGCACATCCCATTCCGGATACAGCACCCGACCGGACAGGCGTTCGCGATCCACGTCTTCGGGGGCCAGATCAAGGTGCAGCTTTAACCGGGTCGGCGGGGCCTTGGAAATCTGACCCAATCCGATTTCATCCTGGTCATCGGCGGCCTTTTTGGCGTTGTCGGGATCGTCGTCATCAATCCGGCGGTTCAGGTTCAGGAACTCGGCCCAGCTGAGGATCGCTTCGAATTTGTGCAGGATAAAGCTGTCACTACGTTCTGCCTGATCCGATTTGCGGCGTCGGGCACGGTGGGTTTTCTCACCGCTTTCTTCGGGGGGACCATCGGTATCGCGGCTTTCGACGTCCATGTGTTCAGAGCGGGATACTTCGCGCAGATCGGGCCACAGCGGGACCGGACGAAACGGTTGATAACCGCGCGGGGCCTCAAGATTGTCCAGCGCCTCCGTAGACATCGCCTGCCACAACGGTTGGGCCTGGGCGGGCAAATCCGCACCCAGCATATGGCGGATCACAGCTTCGACCTGGGCCTCTACGGGCGGCAGATTGGAAACCTGGCGTTGGTGCAGCACACCATCGCACAGCGCCGCATAAAGCGTGCGCATACCCGGTGCGCCGTCCAGAGTATCGTCAACCATATGTTGGGCCGCCGCCAGCGCGCGCAGGTCCGCACGCAGGGGGTCTTCTTCTTCGATCCGGGTTCCGGCAAATGCGGCCGTCGCGGCCAGCCAGACATAGAGCGCGCCATTGGCCTCGCGCGTGGGAAAGACCGCCAGCCGATCCGGCAGGCGCAGAATTTCACCATCAAAACTGGCGCGCGGCAGCAGCTCGGCTTCGGTGCCCAAGCGGCGCCGCCAGCTCAGACGATGGTGCGAAACCTCGGGGGAAACGGGGCGCAGCTCAACAGCTGGGCTGCCCCCCAGTCCCCGAAAGAGGACTGCCAGCCGCCCCCCGACCTCACTGAGGTCGACAACGGCTCCCTCATGCGCCTCAGGCGCATCGAGACGGCTGGCAAGGGTGTGCCATAGTTTCCCGACAGTTTCTTCGGGTTCCCATGGCTCAAAGTCGATCTTTACCATCTGTCGGCCTCACCCAAAGACGGCAGTGACAAGATCGAGGAGCCCGCGCTTTATGTCTTCGTCGTCTGTCAACGGTTCGATCATCGCCGCACGGATGGCGCGATCGGTATTCATTCCTTGTGCAATCAGGGTTGCGGCATAGACCACCAGACGGGTCGAAACCCCTTCTTCCAGGTCCTGCCCCTTGAGGCCCCGCAGTTTTCCGGCCAGACGCACCAGCGCCTTGCAGCGGTCAACGTCCAATCCGCTTTCTTCGGCCACGATCTTGGTTTCCAGCTCTTGCGCAGGAAAATCGAATTCGACCGAGATGAACCGCTGACGGGTGGAGGGTTTCAGCGTCTTGAGAATATTCTGATAGCCCGGGTTATAAGAGGCCACGAGCATAAAGCCGGGTGCGGCTTCGAGTTCTTCGCCGGTGCGATCAATCGGCAGGATACGCCGGTCATCGGTCAGTGGGTGCAGCACGACGGTGACGTCCTTGCGGGCTTCGACCACTTCGTCGAGATAACAGATCGCCCCTTCGCGCACCGCGCGGGTCAGCGGTCCATCGACCCAGACGGTTTCGCCGCCCTTCAGCAGGTAACGCCCGATCAGGTCGGCTGCGGCCAGGTCATCGTGACAGGCAACAGTATACAATGGGCGGCCCAGTTTGGCGGCCATGTGGGCCACAAATCGGGTTTTACCGCAGCCAGTCGGACCTTTGAGCAGGACCGGCAGGCCATTTTCATGCGCGGCGGTGAAGACTTCGCGTTCATCGCCCTGCGGGAGGTAGAAGGGGGCGTCAGCCGCCCCCATTCCGAGGTTCATATTTCCGTCCATATCCATTACTCAGCCGGAGTTTCGACAGCGCGTTCGATGATTTCCTTGCGCGGTACCCACATCGCATAGATGAAGAGCACAGCCCCAAGAACAACCACGATACCCGACCCAAAGCGCATCCAATAGAAGATGGCCAATTGATCCTGCACGTCCATGAAGTAGTCGCCCAGAACACGCTGCAGGTGGGTTTGAATGGTCCCTGCAAAGGTCAGAACAAAGGTCATGAACACCATACCGGATGTCATCATCCAGAAGGATACCATGTTGAGAACCTGGTTATAGGGATCACGTCCCCGCAGGATCGGCATGGCATAGCTGAAGATCGCCAGGTTCAGAGCCACATAGGCCCCAAAGAACGCCAGGTGTCCGTGGGCTGCAGTGATCTGCGTGCCGTGGGTGTAATAGTTCACACCGTGCAGCGTGTGCAGGAAGCCCCAGATGCCAGCGCCAAAGAAGGCAAGTGTCGCACAGCCCAGGGACCACAGCAAAGCGGCCTTGTTGGGGTGATCACGACGGCCCTTCCAGACCATGACAAAGGCGAAGGACATCATCGCAAAGAACGGGATGACTTCGAGCGAGCTGAAGATGGATCCGATCCACTGCCAGTACGCAGGCGCACCGATCCAGTAATAGTGGTGTCCGGTGCCAAGGATCCCCGAGAACAGGGCCGCGGCAACGATGACATAGAGCCATTTTTCAACGATCTCACGGTCAACACCGGTCAGTTTCAGCATCAGATAGGCCAGGATCGAGGCCATGATCAGTTCCCAGACGCCTTCCACCCACAGGTGAACGATGTACCACCAGAACATTTTGTCCAGTGCCAGGTTTTCGGGGTTGTAGAAGCTGAACAGGAACAGCAGCGCCAAACCCCAGAGCCCCAGAAGCAGGATATTGGTGATGGCGGTCTTCTTGCCCTTCAGAACGGTCATGGACACGTTGTAAAGGAACAGAAGGGCAGCAACCACAATACCGGCTTTGACCCATTTGGGTTGTTCGATGAACTCGCGGCCTTCTTTACCCAGCAGCCAGTGACCTTCGAACAGGTTGAACACATAAGTGACAACCACGCCCAGTGTACCGATGACCAGAATGGCCAGCTGCAGATAGGCGATTTTCTCTGAATGGATTTCCCGTTCCGCCTCTTCGGGGATCAGGAAATAAGCGGCTCCGAAGAAGCCGGTAATCAGCCACACAATCAATGAATTGGTGTGCAGCATGCGTACGGTGTTGAACGGAAGAAGTTCAGACAGCGTGTTTGGCGCCACATAGATCCAGCCGGCGAGCAGACCGCCCAGCACCTGGACTGCGAACAGGCCCATGGCCACTGCAAAGTAGACCAGAGCAACTCTTTGAGATTTGTATTTCATTTTCTCAAGTCTCCTTAGCCCGCATCATTCGGCGGCCAGCCCTGAGCATCGATCGTATTGGTCCAGATCAGGAAGTCGCTGAGGTTGCGGATTTCTTCGTCGCTCAGATTGAAGTTTGGCATCTGACGACGGCCTTCGATGCCGGTGGGCTGGGATTCCATCCATCCTTTGAGAGTCTCAAAGGCATCTTCAGGATCTTCAAGAACGCCCCAGCGTTCCATCACATTTGCCAGCTCAGGGGCAAAATAGGCGCCTTCCCCAAGAAGGGAGTGGCAGTTGATACAAGTTTTATCTTCCCAGACCTTTTTACCTGCGGCCACGCTGTGGGTCAGCGTCTCCACATTGGTCGAAGTGGTGACCATGTATCGTGCCGTGTGGAACGATAGAGCCAGAAAGATGATGATGAAGAACAATGACCCGCCATAGAATATATTTCGGGCCATGCTTTTGGTCATGACTTCGCGCATTGCGCTCTCCTTTGCGCCGCGTTTACGGTCTGTCGGTTATCGGCGGAGGGCCGCTTATCTGCCTTAACAAAAGTCAAGCTATTGTGAGTTGCTGATATTTGTTTGGAATATATTGGGTTTTGCGGCCCTGATGGCAGACGCAAAACGGGCGCACCCCGGCTGGGGCACGCCCAAAATTCAGGTCACCCGGTTGAAACTCAGGACATTGACCCCAGACGTGGCTGGGTCAGCGCAGGCCACATCGCCACGACATACAGCGCAAAGGCCAGAACCCAGAGAAACCCTGTGATCATCATCGACGGCAGGAACAGGCTGTCCGACAGCATCGGCCCCACCCAACGCATGGCCGCGGCAAGAGCAATGACAAAATATCCCAAGGCAATCGGCGTTGGCGCGATCAATGGCCGCCCCGAATGGCCCAGCCCTGCCCGGCTCATCACCGCGAGCGTCATGCCGCCGACACAGCCGATTCCCAGAACATGAAGTGCCGCGATTTCATCCCCGATCTGCAGCCCGGCCAGCCCCCACAGGATCAAACCCAGCGCCAGCATGGCCAACCCCATATGCAGGGCCAGAAGGATGGGTTGCTTCAGGCACCAGCCCCCGCCCCATTTGGACAGCCGGATCAGCTGGACCACCCCGAATACGATCGCGATTGCCCCGGAAAAGATCGCAGGCACCTGCGCCAGAACCAACACCGGGAGCAGGATCGCCAAAACAATTGTCGCGCGTTCGATGACCGGTACACTGCGTGGCCAGCGCGGCTCGGGAACCCCGTCACGCTTCATGGCATTGCGGGTAAAGGCCGGCGTCACCCGTCCGCCCAGAATGGCGATCAGAGAACACAAGACGATGACCCCGCCCCGCATTCCGGCATAGGCCGTGTCATCCGTAACCCCGATCCATTCCAGATGGACCATCAGGTTCGACCCCCACAGCAACGCCAGGAAGATCATGAACATCATGTTTTGTGGTTTGGGCCGTTTTAGCAGCTGGCTCAGGATCTTGGCCGCCAGAATGGGCACGAATATCAGATCCAGCCCCGCCACCGCCAATGGGGGCAATGCCGCCGAATACCAAACGGCCAGGCGTCCGGCAAACCACAGGCCTGACACCACGGCGATATACCCCTGGCGTGCGCCGGGTGCGTTGGTCCAATTGGGCACTGCTGTCAGGAAAAAACCGCCGATGGCCGCTGTGGCATAGCCAAAAATCATTTCGTGCGCGTGCCACAGATGGGGTGCAAACGCCTGAGAGGGGGTTTCAATCACCCCACCCAGCCACAGGGTCCAAACCAGACCGGTAAAGATCCCATAAATCCCAGCTGCCAGAAAGAAGACACGAAACCCTTCGCTGAAAACCCGGTTCACTGTCGCCATCATCAATTATCTCCCTGCCCGTCCGGACGGACGTCTGCGTTCGGATAGGGAATGCCCCTGATCCGGGTCATCGGCACAACCTGGCAGCAAGCTGGGACACCGATATCCTGTATATAGGAGTAAGGAATGCGGGACGCCTCGGACTTAACAAAAATCAACTGACAGCAAATTCTCTCACGCGTGCGTGCCTATTCCTTGTGCCGAAAGCGTGCGCACCTGCGACCCTTTGGACCGCCTCACGAAATCGCGAGATCCGTTGACTTTTGTCAAGGAGACCCCAGCGGCCCAGGCGCATGTTCGCACCTGCCTCACCACCCAACTGGAGAGTGATCATGTCACTTGGAATCACCTACAAGAAAACTTCTCGCGCTCTCGGCGTTGGCATTGCGATGCTGCTGGGCAGCGCCGCTGCGCCCGCGTTCGCAAATGAACCCACCCTGAGCGATGAAGCATTTGAAGCATCCAAACAGCTGTACTTTGAACAGTGTGCGGGCTGCCACGGCGTTCTGCGCAAAGGCGCAACAGGTAAAAACCTGGAACCGCATTGGAAGAAAACCGCAGCAGACGGCACCGTCACCGAAGGTGGCACGCTGAAGCTGGGCCAGGAGCGTCTTGAAAAGATTATCGCCTGGGGTACCGAAGGCGGTATGAACAACTTCTCGGACATCATGACCGAGCAAGAAATCAAAGACATGTCCACATACATCATGATGGACCCACCTAAACCGCCAGAAATGTCGCTGGCCCAGATGATGGAAACCCGCAAGGTTTACGTCGAAGAAGCCGACTATCCGACCGAGCCAATGCACGGCCGCAACTGGGAAAACTTCTTTGTCGTCATCGAGCGTGACGCCGGTAAAGTGGCCGTTGTCGACGGCGACACCAAAGAAGTGCTTGTTCACATCCCCACCGGTTATGCGGTGCACGTTCTGAAAGCGTCCGAGCACCACAAGATCACCGAGCCTGAAAACCCCGGTCGCTTCTGGTACACCATGGGCCGTGACGGCAAGATGACCAAGATCGACCTGTGGCAGACACCGGACAAGATGTTGGTTTCCGAAGTCAAAATCGCCTATGACGCCCGCGACGTGGCCGTGTCCGGCGACGGCAAATACGTGATTGGTGGCGGTTACTGGCCTCCGCACTTTGCCATCGTTGATGCGCAGACCATGGAACCGGTCAAAGTCGTTTCGACCCGTGGTGTGAACGTCGACGGTGAATATGTCGAAGAAGCCCGCGTTGCTGCGATCTATACCACTCCCAACGAACCCACATGGATCGTTGCCGTGAAAGAGCTGGGTCAGCTGTGGCAGGTGGATTACACCGATCTCGACAACCTGAAGATCGACAAGATCGACAGCGCCAAGTTCCTGCACGACGGTTTCTTTGACCCGACAGGTCGTTACTTCCAGATCGCCGCAAACGCGTCGAACAAAATGGTTGTCGTTGACACCCAGACCCACAAACTGGAAGCCATGATCGACACCGCAGCTCTGCCGCACCCTGGCCCTGGCGCCAACTGGATCGACCCGAACTGTGGCCCTGTTGCAGGCACCACCCACCTGGGTGTCGGGACCGTGACTGTCTGGGGCAACGACCCTGCAAACAATCCCGACAATGCGTGGAAGGTTTGCTACGAAGTTGAAACCGACGGCCCCGGCCTGTTCGTGCGGACACACCCGAATTCGGATTACATCTGGGCTGACCAGACCAAACACCCGGAGCCGGAAATTCAGCAGTCCGTTCAGGTCATCTCGAAAGAGACCGGCGAGATCGTAAAAACCATCCAGGTTACCGATGTCGAAGGCAGCGCCGCTGTGCACTTTGAGTTCAACGCAGACGGCACCGAAGTTTGGGTCTCCAAATGGAACCTGTCTGACTCGCTGGAGCCAAATGGTGAAATCGTGATCTACGACGCCAAGACGCTGGAAGAAATTGGTCGCGTCAAAGGGCTTTATGCTCCGACCGGCAAATTCAACGTCTACAACCGTTCGAACCACGTCACCTGATGTGACCGGAAAGTCCAAATCGAGGGGCGGGCCAGGCGCCCGCCCCTTTTTGCTACTGACATGACAAATGGCGGTGTCGGGATTGCGACGACCGGGGGACACCCGGGCAAGTCAAGAAACACCCGGAATTCACCCCCCGCTCCTTGCAATCCAACACGCAATCCAATGCGCAATCCAACACATGGCGGTCACGCAAATCACCGCCCAATAGAGAGCCAAGATGGAGCCTGGATATGACCCAGACCACCGGTGCTGAACCGAAAAAACCGATCTGGAAGCGGTATTTCCTATGGGGAATGCCGATCGCCGGAATTGCCGGGGCCTTTGTTGCCGGCATCATCTTCTGGGGCGGCTTCAACACCGCCATGGAAGCCACAAACACCAAGGACTTCTGTATCTCGTGCCACGAGATGGAGAATTTCGTCTATCAGGAATACCAGGGCACGATTCACGATGTGAACAGGTCCGGGGTCGGCGCGGTCTGTTCCGACTGCCACGTCCCCAAGGACTGGACCCACAAAATGATCCGCAAGATCAAGGCGTCCAAGGAAGTTTGGGGGAAAATCACAGGCAAGATCAACACGCCGGAAAAATTCGACAAACACCGCCTGCAACTGGCGATGAACGAATGGGAACGAATGAAGGCCACGGATTCGGTGGAATGTCGCAACTGCCACGATTTTGAATCGATGATGCCCGAATTCCAACGCCCCCGTGCCCGCGCGCAGCACATGAACGCGATGCAGACCGGTCAGACCTGTATCGACTGTCACAAGGGGATCGCGCACAAGAATGTGCGTGACCGCGCCGAGGACGAATACCTCGAAGCGTTGGAGGCCCCGAACCCGAAATTCGTGCGGGAAGTGCCACAGGAATACCTGGACAGCCTCGCCCGCGTGGAAGCCAAGGAAGCCGCCGAGGCCGAAGCCGCCAAAGTTGCGAAACAGACCGAAAATGAAGCCATTCAGGCCCGGATCGCGGCTGCCGTCGATGCCGCGCGCGAAGAAGAACGCGCATTGGCAGCAGGCGAGGCCAAGGACGATAGCGCCTCGGGCGCAGATGTTGCCCCGGGTGTGGACTGGAACGCTGTGGCGGCAACCGATCTGACCCTGTTCTACCCCGGTCAGGCGTCGTTTGAATGGGTCCAGAACGGCAAACAGCACGGTGGTGCCCGTCCGTTGACCAAAGGTGGCGATCAATGCACCACCTGTCACGCCAAGGAACTGGAAACCATCGGCAACAAGGTTGTTGCAGGCGGCGGCGGCAAAAACGATGAAGTCGAGCCCACCCCGATTCCGGGCAAACGCGGCATAATCAATGCAACCGTTCAGGCCGCTCATGATGCAGACAACCTGTATGTGCGGATGCAATGGCCGGATGCGGGCCACTTCCCCGCCCCCTTTGTCGAAGGTGGCAAGATGGACCCCGACAACCAGGTCAAGGTCGCGATGATGATCACCGGCACAGGCATCGAATTGGGTGATCAGGTCGGCTGTTGGGCCACCTGCCACGCGGACAACACCTATATGCCGTTCGATCCGGGTGCAGAGGCGATTGCCGCCAATGGCGATGTGGCCGCTCAGCTGCAAGCCAATGACACGATCACCAAATACCTGTCCGAAAGCCGGACCAAGGTCGAAGTCAAAGGCCGCCGTGGTAAGGCCCAGGGTGGTTGGGACAAGCTGAAAACCCCCGAAGAGCTCGAGCAGCTGCTGGCTGATGGGACCTATATGGACCTGATGCGTGTCTATGCCGATGGCAGCGCCAGCAATGGGTATCTGCTGGACCGCCGGGTGCAGAATGACGGTGAAATCGCCGCCCAGGCCAGCCTGTCGGCCGGGATCTGGACCGTGGTCTTCTCGCGTCCTCTGAACTCTGGTGCTGTGGGGGATGTGCCGCTGGAAGCAGGCAAAACCTATACTGTCGGCTTTGCTATACACGATGACTATGCAGCTGCCCGTTTCCACCATGTAACGCTGAACACCAGCTTTGCATTGGATAGCGCAGACGCCATGATTAATGTGGTCGGTCAGTAAACGCCCTTAAAAAAACAGGCGGCCGGATCTTCCGGCCGCCCTTCCTATTTTATTTGGCAAGGAGATCCGCCAATGCGTCCGCCCCGTCTTCTTTCCCCCGTTCTACTGAGTGCTGCGATCTTTAGTGCGGCAGCGTTTTCCGTTTCCGCCAAAGACGTCGACAAGGCCGCCCTGTGCGCCGAGGCCGAAGAGCGCTATGTCGAGATGTTCGCGGCCCCCTCATCCGAGGCCGAAGGCGTGACAGTTGTCACCATGTACAAATACAACTTCTGCCCGGCGCAGATCACCGTTCCTGTCGGCACAACCGTGCGCTGGGTCAATGTTGACAAGCGCACCAGCCACAGCGTTTTATCTCCCGATGCAGGCATGGTGGAATCCGACCGCGCCTTTCCCGAAGAACATGTGGAATTCACGTTTCTGACCCCGGGCGATCAGAATTACCTCTGCGGCCCACACTGGGAAACGCAAAATATGATCGGCATGGTCACCGTCACCCCGTAAGGGCCGAATTTGGGGGCTCTGCCCCCGCAGCCCTTGGCTGCTCCCCCGAGGTATTTCGAACCAGAAAGAAGACAGTCCTCCCGAGTTTTCAGGGAGGTGTCACGCCACGCGGCATGAGACTCTGTTCCCCGAGCCGCGAGACCGGGTCTCTGTCATCGCATAAACCCTGGGGTGCCTGTCACGGCCGCGTCCTGGTTCGGAAAAGATGACCCAATTGCGCGAATTTTGACGTGCCTTGCCTTTTGTCAAGGCAGCCCGCCCCGGCCCGTCCCATTCTGCCTTCATGAAACACCCGGCCCCTATTCTGAAGATTTGCGCCCCTGCGGCGACTGCCCGCTTGGGGTCACATCTTTGGACAAAGGCGGCTGCCAGCCAGATTCAAGACGAGCGAGATTTGACATGACCGGTATAGTGTACCTCATCGGCGCAGGCCCTGGAGACCCCGAGATGCTGACCCTGCGGGCCTTGCGGATGCTCAAGGATGCGGATGTTGTCGTCTATGACCGCCTGGTCAGTGAAGACATTTTGGCAATGTCCCCCGATGGCGTGGAAATGATTGCTGTGGGCAAGGCCCCCAAATGTCATTTGGCAACCCAGGATCAAATCAACGACATCCTTGTGGAACAGGCCGGAAAAGGCCGCAAGGTAGCCCGCCTCAAAGGGGGGGATCCGATGATCTTTGGTCGTGGGTCCGAAGAGGCCGCCTATCTCATGGCGCGCGGCATTGCCGTCGAATACGCGCCCGGGATCACGGCTGCGCAGGGTGCCAGTTGTGTCACCGGTGTGCCGTTGACGCATCGCGGTTTGGCCACCGGTGTTCAATATGTCACCGGGCATCGTCAGGCCGACAAGGTTTTGGATCTGGATTGGAAACGACTGGCCAATCCTGACACGACCCTGGTTGTCTATATGGGTGTCGCCAATGTCGGTCAGATTGCCATGGGGCTGATGACTGAAAAGCTGCCGGGATCGACACCGGTCATGGCCGTGGGCCGCGCCACCACCCCCGACGAACGCCGTCTGGTGTCACGGTTGGACAGCATTGCAACAGATGTTCGCAAAGCCGAGCTTTCTGCTCCGACCCTGTTCATCATTGGCCGCGTTGTGTCGCTCTATGCCAAAGAACCCATCACGGAAATCGCGAGGGATCTGATGCAGGTCGGTGGTCATGCCTAGGATCATCGCCCCCAGTTTGGTGTCCCTGTGTCTTGGACTTGGCATCGCACAGGCCAGTGAAACGGTCGATACCGATGCGTTGACCCGGCTGGTGCATCAGGATTGTGGCTCTTGCCATGGGCTTGCGCTCAAAGGTGGGTTGGGCCCGGACCTTCGATCCGAAAACCTGACACATCACAGCCCCGAATCCCTGAAATCCGTGATCCTGGACGGGATCCCGGACACCCCGATGCCACCCTGGCGTCCTCTGATGACGGACGCAGAGGCAGACTGGGTGACGCGCTATTTGTTGAAACCGGAGGTAGAATGAAACCCCTCACCCTCTCTCTCCTCACCGCCTTGTTTGTCGCGGCCAGCCCGCTCCAGGCCGATACGATCGCGACTGGCGATCTGGGGTTGATCATCGAGCGGACCAAAGGGTCCGTTCTGTTGGTGGATCAATCCGAACGGGCAACATTGGCCCGCATCGAAGGGCTGGGGGATCTTTCCCATGCCTCGTTGGTTTATTCGCCGGACGAACGGTTTGCCTATGTGTTCGGCCGCGACGGTGGGTTGACCAAAGTCGATATCGTAACCCGCACCATCGCAAACCGCGTCGTACAGGCCGGCAATGCCATCGGTGGTGCCATCTCGGACGATGGCCAACTGGTGGCGGTGTCCAACTATGAACCCGGTGGTGTGCGGATTTTTGACGCTGACACGCTGGAACTGGTGGCGGACATCCCCACCGACAGCAAAACCATCGGTCTGGTTGATGCACCGGGGCGCCGGTTCGTATTCACCATGTGGGACACGGGCGAGACCTGGATCGCAGATCTGTCACAGCCCGACATGCAAATCACCAAGATCACCGACATGGGCGACCGTCCCTATGACGCGCTGATCACCGCCAATGGGCGCACTTATATCACCGGGTTGTTCGGCGAAGACGGTCTGACCGCGCTGGATCTGTGGGACGAGACCCCGGAACCGATCCGGGTGTTGCCGAATTATGGCCGCGGTCAACAGGAAATGCCCGTCTACAAGATGCCCCACCTGGAAGGTTGGGCGTTGACCGGGTCGGAATTCGTGTTGCCAGCCGTGGGCCATCACGAGGTTCTGTGGGTCGATGCCGATACCTTGCAGGAAACCGGGCGCACACAAACCTATGGCCAGCCGGTCTTTGCCATGGCACGCCCCGATGGGCGGCAGGTCTGGGTCAATTTTGCCCATCCCCTGAATGATACGATCCAGGTGATCGACAGTGTAAGCAAAGACATCATCCACGAATTCAAACCCGGCCCCGCCGTGTTGCACATGGAATTCACACCACGTGGGCATGAGGTCTGGCTGAGCGTGCGAGATGCCGGGAAAGTCATGATCTATGACACCCGAACCTTTGAGAAGTTGCGCGAAATCGACGCCGACAGCCCGTCCGGAATCTTCTTTACCGCGCGCGCGCACAGAACGGGGCTCTAAGTCATGCACCACGTAACCGACCCGATTGATCAGGCGCTGTTGAATGACTGGCAGCGGGACTTTCCGCTTGTCGACCGTCCCTTTGCCACGCTGGGCCGCGCGGTGGATATCACCGAAGACGAAGTGATCACCCGCCTGTCGCGGATGCGTAAATCCGGACGCATCACCCGCGTTGGGGCCACGATCACGCCCGGAACCGTTTCGGCCAGCACTCTGGCTGCCGTGGCCGCACCGCCCGAACAGATCGAAGAGATCGCGGCATTGATCGACGCGGAGCCCGGAGTGAATCACAATTACCTGCGCGAAGACCACTGGAACCTGTGGTTTGTTGCCACCGGCCCGGACACCGATCATGTCGAGGCCACGTTGGCCCGCATTGAACGACGCACCGGGTTGAAGGTCATGGACCTGCGGTTGGTCCGGCCGTTCAATGTGGATCTGGGGTTCTGTATGCGCGGCGACACCCGCGTCGTTCCCAAACCCCGCACAGCTGATACCAGCGTCATGCAACCGGGTGACAAACAAGTGTTGCAGGTGCTGACCCGGGGATTGCCGATCACGTCTGAACCTTTTGCAGAAATTGCCGCACAACTGAACCGCGACGTCACCGAAGTGATGCATCGGATCGACATCCTGACCCGGGCTGCGATCATCTCGCGTCTTGGGGTCATCGTGCGTCATCGGGCGCTGGGTTGGTCGGCCAATGCCATGGTGGTCTGGAATCTGTCGCCGGACCAGATCGACCTGGCCGGACCAGCGCTGGCCGCGCATCCTGGCGTGTCGCTGTGTTATGAACGCCGCCCGGTCGAGGGGCATTGGCCCTATCGGTTGTATTCGATGATCCACGCGCGTTCACGCTCCGAGGCTCTTGCAACTTTGCAAAATGCCACCACGCTGCCCGAACTGGCGGATGTTGAACACAAGGTTCTGTTTTCAACCCGGTGCTTCAAACAGACCGGCGCAATGATCACCCAACGAGAGGTCGCGGCATGACACAGATCGATACCACCGACCGTTTGATTCTGAACCGGATGCAAGATGATCTCCCATTGGTTTCAGATCCTTATGCCGTCGTTGCACAGGAACTGGGACTGACCGAAGCCGACCTGTTGTTTCGGCTCAACCGAATGAAGGAAAATCGGGTGATTACCCGGTTTGGTCCCTTCTTTGACGCCGCTGCAATGGGGGGCGCATTTTGCCTGTGTGCCATGGCGGTCCCAGCCGATCAGTTCGAAGATGTCCTGACCAAAGTCAATGCCCACCCGGAGGTGGCGCATAACTATGAACGCACGCACCGGCTGAACATGTGGTTCGTCCTGGCAACCGAAACGCCTGAGGGGATCGGGGAAAGCGCCGATGCAATCGAACGGGAAACGGGGGTCCCAGTCCTCCGTTTCCCCAAACTTCAGGAATTTTTCATCGGGTTCAGGGTCGCAGCATGACAACGGAAATTTCAGACCGCGAGATCATCGAAGCGCTCCAGAGCGGTCTGCCATTGGTGTCCGCACCTTTTGCAGAAATTGCCGGACGGTTGGATATGCCCGAAGCCGATCTTGTCGCCCGTATCGACGCGATGAAGCAATCTGGTGTTATCCGTCGCATCGCCGCCGCGCCCAATCACTACAAACTGGGCATGACGTCAAACGGCATGACCGTCTGGAATGTCGCCGACGACCAGATTGCCAAACTTGGGGCCAAGATCGGGGCCCTGCCCTTTGTCACCCATTGCTATGAACGCCCCCGCGCCCTGCCCGATTGGCCCTATAATCTGTTTGCCATGGTGCACGGCAGCTCACCTGCCGAAGTCGAAGAAAAACGGGAGCAGATCAAAGCGCTGCTGGGCGAAGCCTGTAAAAGCAGCGACATTCTTTATTCCACGCGCATCCTGAAAAAGACCGGGCTGCGCCTGCGCAAGAAAGGCTGAGACCTATGTTCCGCCTCACCGAATACATGCACCAGCTGGTCGATCCGACCCCGGTACGCACCCGCCGTGGGTCCGGCCCTGTCAAACCCGTCGTCATCTGGAATCTGACCCGCCAGTGCAATCTGAAATGCCGCCATTGTTATACCGTGTCGGCAGATGTCAAATTCCCCGGCGAACTGTCCCACGACCAGGCGATGACCACGCTCGAGGATCTGGGAGACTTCAATGTACCGGCCCTCATCCTGTCGGGTGGCGAGCCATTGGACCGCGACGATTGGCACACCATCGCCACCCGCGCACGCAAATTGGTTCGGATGCTGGCCCTGTCGACAAATGGCACAAAGATCCATGGTGAAAACGCCGACAAGATCGCCGACATCGGGTTCAATTATGTGGGTATCTCGCTGGACGGTATTGGCGAGACCAACGATTGGTTCCGCGGTGTCGATGGTGCCTTTGGCGATGCGTTGCGCGGTGTGCGCGAATGCAAAAAACGTGGTATCAAGGTGGGCTTGCGCTTTTGCCTGACCGAAGGCACCAAACATTGCCTGCCTGATCTTCTGAAACTGTGTGATGACGAAGGGGTCGACAAATTTTATCTCTCGCATCTGGTCTATGCCGGGCGCGGCGACAAGAACCGCGGTGAAGACGCCGAACACCAGATGACCCGCTGGGGTCAGGATCTGCTGCTTGAACGCGCCTGGGAGGCGGCATCGGGCGGCAAACAATTGGACATCGTCACCGGCAATAATGACGCCGACGCCGGTTATTTCCTGCAATGGGCCGCCGAGCGGTTTGACGCAGACAAAGTCGCCCATGTGCGCGATCACCTGTCTGCCTGGGGGGGGAACTCCAGCGGATTGGGCGTGGCCAATATCGACAACTTGGGCCGGGTACATCCTGATACCTATTGGTCTGATTACACCGTCGGCAACGTGAAACAGACACCATTTTCCGAACTTTGGACAGGCGACGATCCGATGCTGGCAATGCTGCGCACCCGCCCCCGCCCGCTCAAAGGGCGCTGTGGCGTCTGCAAATTGCAGGACGTGTGCGGAGGCAATACCCGCATTCGTGCCCTGCAGGTGACCGGGGATCCCTGGGCCGAGGACCCGGCCTGCTATCTCGGCGATGACGAGATCGGCGTTGAAGGCAGTGAACGCCTGATCGTGACCCCCTTTCGAGGAAAAAGCCATGACCCGGCGCATAAATTCTTTTGATACGATGGTAGATAGAGCTGCAACACCTGCGCCAGTGGCACGTGAGGGAGCCTCCGGCGGGAGTTTCTTGAGCAAGATGAAAAGAGCAGGTTCCGCTATCACGCTCGGGCTGTTCTTTGTCGCAAACAGCGCCATGGCCGACCCATCAGCGCATTACACCGAGTTCTGCGCTGATTGTCATGGTGCCAACCGTTTGGGCGGTGTCGGGCCAGCCCTGATCCCCCAGACATTGAAACGCATGCGCGGCCCCAAGGTCGAAGCCGTGATCCGGGACGGTCGCGTGGCCACACAGATGCCGGGGTTCTCCGAAAACCTGGATGACGGGGCCGTGGCAGAACTGGCCAACTATCTTAAAACCCCACTGGCCCAGGTCCCGGCCTGGGGCGAAGCCGAGATCATGGCCAGCCGCACCCTGGACGCGGACTATGTCGCCGCGGACGCGCCAGTCTGGTCTTCGGACCCGATGAACATCACGCTGGCCGTGGAAACCGGCGATCATCATGTTTCGGTTCTGGATGGCGATACGTTTGAAGTACTGGACCGCTTTGCCACGCCATTTGCCGTGCATGGGGGCCCCAAGTTTGACCCTACCGGGCGCTATGTTTTCATCATGTCGCGCGATGGATGGGTACAGAAATACGACATCTGGTCCCTGAAGCAGGTGGGCCGCATCCGCGCCGGCCTGAACAGCCGAAATATCGCCATGTCCAGCGATGGTAAATGGGTGGCCATCGCCAACTATCTGCCCAATACGCTCACCATCCTGTCGACCGACGACCTGTCGGTGGCGAAGGTTGTCGAGATCAAGGGAAAAAAGGGCATCCCGAGCCGCGTTTCAGCCGTCTATCAGGCCCCCCCCCGCGAAAGCTTTGTTCTCGCGCTCAAAGACGTGCCCGAGATCTGGGAAGTCTTTTATGGCAAAAACCCACCTCAGTTTGGGTTTGCGCATGATTACCGCATCGAAGGCCCGATCAAGAATCCCGATCCCTTCCCGGTGCGGAAAATCACAACACCGGATTACCTCGACGATTTCTTCTTTGATCAGACCTATGAATACGTCATGGGAGCCAGCCGCGACGGCAAGGGCGGTCAGGTCATCGACTTGGTGATCGGCCACAAGATCGCCGATCTGGATCTGCCCGGCATGCCGCACCTGGGATCTGGCATCACCTGGAAATACGGCGACTCCACCGTCATGGCCACACCGCATCTGACCGATGGTGTGGTATCGGTGATCGACATGAAAACCTGGGAAACCGTCAAACGGATCGAAACCGAAGGCCCCGGTTTTTTCATGCGCAGCCACGAAAAAACCCCTTATGTCTGGGTTGATGTGTTCTTTGGCCCCAACAAGGACGCCATGCATGTGATCGACAAGCAGAGCCTTGAAATCGTCAAGACCCTGCGCCCGGCACCGGGCAAAACCGTGGCCCATGTGGAATTCACCCGCGATGGTTCATACGCTTTGGTGTCGATCTGGGAAGATGACGGTGCGGTGATCATCTATGACGCCACAACCCTGGAAGAGGTCCGCCGCCTGCCGATGCGCAAACCATCCGGGAAATACAACGTCTGGAACAAGATCACCTTTTCCGAAGGAACCAGCCATTGACCAAAAAGAATGACACCTCAGGGCGTTGGCCGGTGTGGAAATTGTCGGTCATGATGTACCCCTTTGCCGCTGGCACCGTGGCGATCAACCTCTACTTCATCGGGTTGATCAGCCATATCAGCGGCTACGCGGCCATCGATCCGATCACAGCGCTGGTTTGGTCCATCCCGCTGGGTGTTCCCGCAGGTTGGCTGTTTGGCCGTTGGGCTCGCGAGCTGATGGATCAGGCGGACGGCCATATCGATTGAGCCCGTCTGTTTCTTTCTGGTTCCAAATACCTCAGGGGGTCCGGGGGACAGCGTCCCCCGTTGCCCAGACTGCAGGCACAGCGCACATCATTCCACAATATCGCCGCGCAGAAACGCATCTGCCTGCGGCCTGCGCGGCCCATCAAAGAAATCCCCAGCCGCGCTGAATTCATGGATCCGCCCATTCAGCACAAAAGCAACCTCGCTGGCCAGCCGCCGTGCCTGCCCCATGTTGTGCGTCGACATGATCAACCGCGTTCCTGCCGCAGCTGCGCCCAGCAAAATCTCTTCGATCTCGCGCGTCGCGCGCCCGTCCAGCGCCGCACAGGGTTCGTCCAGAAACAACACATCCGGTGCCCGGATCAACGCCCGCGCCAGCGCCAGCTTCTGACGCTCTCCCCCTGACAGCATCAGCGCCGAACGGGCCATGGCATACTGCAGACCGACCCGTTCGGCCCACTCTTCGGCCCGGGCGCGGGCCTGTTTTTTGGGGATACCGATCAATTGCAATGGATAGGCAATGTTGTCGCGCACCGAACGGCGCATCATTACCGGGGTCTGAAACACAAACGCTTGTCTCTGCTGGGCCGCGTCTGGAGGGCAATTCCATCGCACTGACCCCGCCGACAAACGGGCAATACCGTGCAGCATCCGCAACAACGTGGTCTTGCCTGCGCCATTGGGCCCGATCACTGCCGTGACCCCCTCTGCTTGGAGAGTCAGATCAACGGGACCGACCAGGACCTTGCCCCGGCGACGCACCACCGCGTCCTTGGCGATCAGGGGAAACAGACCGCTCACCACCGGCCCTCCTGTTCTGTGCGCGTCAACCAATGGATCGCAAGGTTCACCGCAATGGCCATTCCAATCAGGATGAACCCCAGGGCCAGCGCCAGACCAAAATCGCCCTTGCCGGTTTCCAGCGCAATGGCCGTGGTCAGCACCCGGGTCACGTGGTCAATATTGCCGCCCACCACCATGATGGCCCCGACTTCGCCAATGGCGCGGCCAAACCCGGCAAGCGAAGCGGTCAGCAAAGCACGACGCCCATCCCACAACAGCGCCTTGATCCGTTGGAAATAGGTCGTGTGCATGGAGATCAGCAGGTCATGGTAGTCCGACCACAGCTCGCGCAGCGACTGATGGGCGATTGATGCGATCAGCGGAACGATAATGATCACCTGCGCAATGATCATTGCTGTTGGCGTATACAACAACCCCAACACCCCAAACGGGCCCGAGCGGCTGAGAAAGACATAAACCACCAGCCCGACAACGACCGGCGGCAGCCCCATCAGCGCGTTCAGCACGGCAATCGTGGTGCGGCGGAACCGGAACCGGCGCACCGCCAACAATGCACCAAACGGCAAGGCAATAGCTGATGCGATGGCCAGCGCGCTCAGCGTCACCTGAAGGGAACGCAAAGTGATTTCGACCAGATCCGAATCCAGCGATTTCAGCAAAAAGAAAGCCTGGGACACGCCGTCCCACAGATCCAACATCGTCTTTTTGCCCTCGCGCGCGCAAATTTGTTCCGGGTATACTCGGAAAAACCACGTCTGATGCGATCAGGGAAGCCCAAAAACCACCGGGTCGCGGCCCGTCTGCGTCACTTTGGCGGGTCTGGCGGTGTTTTTGCCCCGGAAACCGCCGCTGTCAGGTGTAATTCCGGTTACGCGACATCTTGCCAATGCCGGGGTTCATGGAATTGGTGGGGTCGATGGACTGGTAAAAGTCGGCCAGATCGGGTTTGGCGGCATAGAGATGACCGACATTATGTTCGGCCGGATATTCTGCACCGCGTTTGTCCAGCAGCGCGAGCATCGCAGCCTTGAGCGCCTTGGGATCACAGCCTTTTTTGACGATATAGTCCTGATGCAACACATGGCACATGAAATGGCCGTAATACAGCCTGCCGACCAGCTGATTGGATATCTCGGTTGGCAGATCCTCGAACCAATCGCGGTCATTGCGGCGCAGCGCGATGTCCAGAGCAATGATGTCCTCGACCTGTTTTTTGTGGACAGCCATATAGCGCACCGCCGCACCGGCAGCAGCAAAACGCAACAAACCCGCTATTTTGGCCTCGCGCGCATCGCATTCAAAAAACGCCAATGCGCCCTGCCCGGCCAATTCACTTAGCAAAGTCCGGGCCTCGTCTATGCCGCCATCGCGCATCTTCAGGATCAAATGATGCGGATGCTCCTGACGATATTGGCGCATCCGGCGTGGCAGGATGTCGGGCCACAGCCGAGACACGAACTGCATGAAACGGTCCGTAAACCGGGCCATCCCCGGAATACCGGCCAGCCGCGCATCCATGGCACCCTTCATGGCAAAGAACATCGGCAGCCGGTCTGTGCCCAGCTTGTCGATCATCACCATTGTGTCCTTGCCGTAGGTATCGGAAATGTCGAACACGTCCCGATGCAGGTATTCGGCACTGACCGGCAGGGTCTGAAATCCGGACAGGATGCGACGGCGCAGCTCGCTTAGCGCGCCGGTGTCCCCGGTCCCGATATAGAATGTGCGCTCGTCCTCGTTGACCGGATAGGTGTCCAGCCGAACGGCAAACACCGCCAGCTTCCCCGCACAGCCCGCTGCTTCGTACAGACGCGACTTGTCGGCATTGAACCGCGCCGGGCTGGGTGCATCCACATCGCGCACCCGCTGGGCATAGTCCGACGAAGACGCCTTGCGGTTGTCGGTTTCGATGTCCTGTGGGCCATAGTCGCCCGCCTCCAGCCGAGACAGGATCTCTTCGGGGGTGGTGCCCAGGGTGATACCCAGATGGTTGACCAGTTCCAATGTGCCGTCCGTCGTGATCCTGGCGAACAGGGAAAGTTCGGTATAGGACGGCCCGCGTTCGACCAAAGACCCGCCGGAATTATTGCACACGCCCCCCACGATGGACGCCCCAATACAAGAGGACCCAATCACCGAATGCGGTTGCCGCCCGATGGGGGCCAACAGCTTTTCCAGCGCAAACAGGGTCGAGCCGGGAAAGCCGACAACCTGTTTTCCGTCATTGATCAGCTGCAACTGATCCATCCGCTGTGTGTTGATCAACACCACGTCGCGGTCATAGCGGTCTTTGGGCGTTGATCCTTCGGTCAACCCGGTGTTGGCCGCCTGCATGATCACAATCTTGTCCGCCGCGACACAGGCCTGCAGCACGCGCCATTGCTCCGTGAGTGTGGCAGGCTGAACAACGGCCAGCGCTTCCCCCTCGCCCGAGCGAAAACCCTTGCGAAAACGTAGCGTCTGTTTGGCACCAGTCAGCGTGTGGCGCGACCCCACAATGCTGCGCAGCTGGCGGACAAGATCCTGATCGGTCATGGGCTCTGTCTCCTCTGGCTTAGTAAGCCACTGACGGCAGCCAGGTTGCAAGCGCTGGCCACAGGAACACAAAGGCCAGACCGGTCAGCTGCAGGATCACAAACGGGATGATGCCTTTGTAGATGTCGGTCAACCTGATCTCAGGTGGACAGACGCCCTTGAGATAGAACAGCGCGAACCCCACCGGCGGCGTCAGGAACGACGTCTGTAACGTCACGGCCACCAGGATCACAAACCACACCAGCGCAGGTTCGTCGATGGCACCAAAACCAGGAATATCCAACCCCAACCCGTTCACGATCGGGCGCATCAGCGGCAGCACGATCAAAGTGATTTCAATCCAGTCCAGCACAAACCCCAGAAGGAAGACGATGAACAGGATCATGATCACGGTGCCCGTGGCACCAAACCCAGTGCCACCGATCATATCTTCGATCAACGCATCCCCACCCAATTCACGTAGAACATAGGAGAACACCGTCGCCCCCAGGAAAATGGCAAAGATATAGGCCGTGGTGTTGAACGTCGCCTTGAGCACATTGACCAGTTTGGCCAGCGTCAGCTTGCGATACCCTAGCGCCAGAACCGTCGCGCCCAATGCCCCCACGCCCGAGGCTTCGGTCGGTGTGGTCACACCGGCAAAGATCGACCCCAGAACCGCCAGGATCAGACCCAGCGTCGGCAGCACCGCGATCAACACGTCCTTGACCGCGTTCCAATCCGGGCGTTTCGCACCGGCAGGCACAGGGGCCACATCGCGTTTGATCAGGGCGATAACAAAGATATAGGTCAGATACAGCGCCCCGATGATGATGCCCGGGAATACCGCAGCCATGAACAGATCACCAACGGACAGCGCCATCTGATCCGCCATGATCACCAACATGATCGACGGTGGGATCAGGATACCCAATGTGCCCGAGGCCGATACAACACCGGCTGCCAACGATGGCGAATATTTCTGTTCCATCATCGACGGCAGCGACAGCACGCCCAACAGCACCACGGAGGCACCGATAATGCCGGTCGAGGCGGCCAGAATGATGCCGATCATGGTAACGGTGATCGCCAAACCACCGCGCACCGTGCCAAACAGCCGTTGCATGGATGTCATCAGCCGTTCGGCCACTCCGGATTCATCCAGCATCAGCCCCATGAAAATGAACATCGGCAACGCCACCAGAACCGCATTGGACATGGTGGCATAAACCCGGTTCACCACCGCGCCCAGCGTCAGGTAATCAAGACCGGTCAGCGTCTCTTCCAACCCGGTCCAGTTCATCATGCCGTTGTCGAACAGATAGGCCAGCCCACAATAGGCGACCCCAACACCGGCCAGCGTCCAGGCCACCGGGAACCCGGTGAACAACAACGCGATGAATGTCAGGAACATCGCAATGACCAGCTTTTCCTCGGTGCTGTGCACCAGGAAGGTCAGCGCCACGGCCACCACACCAAAGCCCAGCAGCGCCCAGACGATCAGGCGCAGGCCCTTGCCCTCGCGCTCTTCGGCGAGATTGGTAAACAAGGCGTGGCCATCATGGATCAAGCGCGCCAAAGCTGCCAAAGCCAGCAAGACAAAGCTGATCGGGATCACGGCCTTGAGCGCCCAGCGGGCTGGCAGGCCGGTGGGGCTGCTGGAGCGTTCGTTCACCCGCCAGCTTTCGTAGAAATAGTCATACCCCTGATCAATCATCAGATAGATGAACGGGACAATCAAAGCCAGAATTCCGATCACTTCGATGATCCGCTGTGCGCGACGCGACAGCTGCATATGCAACAGGTCAACACGGACATGGCTGTCCGTGACCAGCGCATAGGAAATGCCGATCATCGTGACCAGCCCGTAGAAATGCCACTGGATTTCGTCCAGCTTGGGATAGTTCTGGTTCAACAGATATCGCATCGACACCTGGGACACGATGGCCGCCACCAGCAGCAAATTGGCCCACATGACGACATTGCCGATGCCTTTGACGGTTTTGTCCAGCGCAACGGCAACGGTCTGCCGGTCCTGATCGTCATGTTCAAGAATGTGTTCGTAAACTTCGATCGGATCGTCCGATGCCCGGTTCTGCGTCCGGTCAAGTCCAGCGTCGCGGGGGTGGGTATTATCGGCCATTTTCTCCTCCTCAGGGTCCTGGCAGTGCGGCTCGTGGGGGGCGAAAACGTGCCCGCGGCAAATTTGGAAAATGTCGAAAATCAGCAAAGGGACAGGGGCAGCCGGGGTGGACTGGCCGCCCCTGTCCGCGGCGCAAGTGAAATTACTTGCGCGGGAGGAAGGCGTTTTCTTTCCACACGGCATACCCGTCGCGGAAGCCATTCATGTCACCCAGAACCTTGGCAAAGAATTCGTTGTTGGCGGCCTCTTCGGCGGCAACGTCGTCCCAGGTGCTGCGGAACGTGGCGAGCATTTCGTCGTTCCACTGTTTGATCTGCACACCGTTGTTTTCAACGTTGTCGATCAGGGCGGCGTGCTGGATCGCTTCGCCTTCGGCAAAGCTGTCAGTCATCGACGCCTTGCAGGCATTTTCGATGATGGCACGGTGCTGTTCGGATGCACCGTTCCAAACGTCCTTGTTCACCAGCAGTTCAAACACGGTCGCCTGCTGGTGCCAGCCGGGGAAGTAGTTGAATTTGACCAGCTTGTGAAAGCCCAGACGCGCGTCGATTGCGGGCATCGAGAATTCAGTGGCGTCAATTGCGCCTTTTTCCAGCGCAGGGAAAATTTCACCACCAGGCAGCAGCGACGTGGCCACGCCCAGTTTCTGCATCACTTTGCCGCCCAGACCAAAGAAGCGCATTTTCAGACCCTGCAGGTCATCGGGGCTGTTGATTTCCTTGGCGAACCAACCCGACGTTTCCGGGGCAATCACGGCACAGGGCAAAACATGCACATTGTACCCGGCCTGATCATACATCTCCTGATACAGGCTCATCCCGTTGCCGTAATACAGCCACGCCATGTATTCGCCCGCCTCGGGGCCAAACGGCACGGCGGAAAACAGCGGTGCGGCCGGGATTTTGCCCGCCCAATATCCGGCAGTGGTATAGCCCGAGTTGATCTTGCCCGAAGACACAGCATCCAGGATTTCAAACGGCGGAACCAGTTTGCCCGGTTCATACACCTTCATTTTTAGTGTGCCACCCGACATCAGATCCAACTGTTCGGCCACCCGCGGAATGGGCGAACCCAGACCCGGCAGCGACGTGGAAAACGCGATCGGGGTTTTCAGCAGCATCTTGTCTGCGGCCATGGCAGCCGGTGCGGTCAACAGCGACGCGGCAACGGCCAATGTGGTCAGGGTCTTTTTCATGTCATCTCCTCCAGAGTGCGTGTCAGCCGTCCCCACGGCCGTCTTGGGCACCACATTGCGTGGTATGCTTGGTAAATATTGTTGACCACGAATTTCGGTCAACAACTTTATTTACCACCAATGTCATTCACTGGATCAAATTCTCGCATATTCTCAGAACGGAAATTTCAGGAAATATTTCCCGATTTTCGGAAGTTTTGTTTTTTAACATAAGATTAGTTCAACCCACTCTCTACGTAGTTCTGGGTATTCCCTGCTTGCAATGCAGCTATGCAGTGGTAAAATAAAAAGACGACCAAAAAATTGTCGCGCGAACCAAAAGGCCCAAAACCGATGACCGACACCAGCCCATTCGACCCCGTCGGACACGAATCAGTGGCCATCGCGGTGGTCGATCAAATCGAATCGATGATCGTTGACGGCATCCTCAAGGAGGGGCGCAAGCTCCCCTCGGAACGGGAACTGTCCGATGCCATGGGCGTGTCCCGCCCCAAATTGCGCGAAGCCCTGCAGATTCTGGAGGAACGCGGGCTGATCCATGTGCGCCATGGCGAAGGCAGCTTTGTCGCGCAGCTGACCGGTCGGGCCATGTCCCCCGCTCTGTTGTCGCTATACGCGCGCCATGGCAATGCGTTCTACGACTATCTCGAATACCGGCGCGAACAAGAAGCCTTTGCCGCCCGCATGGCAGCCGACCGGGCCACACAATCCGACAAGGACCGGATCCGCGAAATCATTCGCGACATGCAGGTGGCCTGGGAACAGGATGATTCAGACGCGAGCCAAGAGGCCGATTTACGCCTGCACGTCGCGGTCGTCGATGCCAGCCAGAACACCACGCTCATCCACATGATGGCTTCGATCTATGATCTGACGCGCCAGGGCGTCTTTTATAACCGTGAATTCCTGCGCACCATGGATGGCACGGGCAAGGCGCTGCTGGATCAGCATATTGAAATTGCCGATGCGATCCTGAATGGAGATCCGGGCCGGGCGGAAACTGCTGCCCGCGTTCATATGGATTTTGTCGAAAACTCATTCCGCAAGGGTCAGGAACAATTGGAACGAGAGGCACGGGCTGCAAAACGGCGTAAACTGTCTTTCTGACCCAACGTCGTACACTGTGATTACAGAAGTATGGCCGCCGGATGCCGCACAGGTGACGCATCTGGGACTGTCGCCACAGGAAAATTTCCGCTACTCGGGTACAACGCCCGTCCCCTGACAGGCCCATTCAATTGTGGAGAGGCCGCCCATGCCGGTACAATACCTGTATCTTTTCATTGCTGTTGCTGCCGAAACCATTGGCACCACGGCCTTGCAGGCCAGCCAACAATTCTCTCGGCTGGGGCCATCGCTGATTGTCATCGTGGCCTATGCGTTTTCGTTCTACATGATGGGTTTGACGCTCAAGCTGATGCCGGTGGGAATTGTTTATGCCATCTGGTCCGGGCTGGGGATTGTCCTGATCGCAGCCATCGGTTTTGTCGTCTTCGGACAAAAGCTGGACCTGCCGGCCGTTCTGGGCATGGTCATGATCGTTCTGGGCATTCTGGTGATACACCTGTTTTCCAACAGTTCGACCCACTAGAGCCCCAAAATCCGCCATTAATGCCGCAAAGATGCATTTTCTCTGGCCTTCACCAGAGCAACGGGCTATGCGCGCGGCAACTCCCTTGAAAAGGCTTTCCACATGGACCTGCGCAATATTGCGATCATCGCTCATGTTGACCACGGAAAAACAACTCTGGTTGACGAACTGCTGAAACAATCCGGTACCTACCGCGAAAACCAGGCCACCACTGAACGGGCCATGGACAGCAACGATCTGGAACGCGAACGCGGCATTACCATTTTCGCCAAACCGACGTCGGTGGAATGGAAAGGCACCCGGATCAATATCGTTGACACCCCCGGCCACGCCGATTTTGGCGGCGAAGTCGAACGTATCCTGTCGATGGTAGACGGTGTTGTTCTGCTGGTGGACGCAGCCGAAGGCCCGATGCCCCAGACCAAATTCGTGACCTCCAAGGCTCTGGCTCTGGGTCTGCGCCCCATCGTGGTCCTGAACAAGGTCGACAAACCCGACGCAGAACCCGATCGTGCGCTGGACGAATGTTTTGACCTGTTTGCCAACCTTGGTGCCAATGATGATCAGCTGGATTTCCCGCATATGTATGCGTCGGGTCGTAATGGCTGGGCTGACGCTGACCTGAATGGTCCGCGCAAGGATTTGCACGCGCTGTTCAACCTGATCGTGAACCATGTTCCCGAACCGCGCCAGATCAAGAAACAGGATGACGATTTCCGCATGCTGGCCACCACATTGGGCAGCGACCCGTTTGTGGGCCGCATCCTGACCGGCCGCGTCGAAAGCGGCAAGCTCAAGGTCGGCGCAACCGTGCAGGCCCTGTCCCGCATCGGCCAAAAGATCGAACAGTTCCGCGTGACCAAAATCCAGGCGTTCCGCGGATTGAGCACCCAGGACATCGAAGAAGCCCAGGCCGGTGACATCGTATCCATTGCCGGCATGTCCAAGGCCACCGTGGCGGACACCATCTGTGCGTTGGCCGTTGACGACGCGCTGGACGCCCAGCCGATTGATCCGCCCACCATCACAGTGACCTTTGGCATCAACGACAGCCCCCTGGCCGGTCGTGACGGCAAAAAGGTTCAGTCCCGCGTCATTCGTGACCGCCTGATGAAAGAGGCCGAATCCAACGTCGCAATCAAAATCACCGACACACCCGGCGGTGACGCGTTTGAAGTTGCCGGTCGCGGCGAATTGCAGATGGGCGTTCTGATCGAAAACATGCGCCGCGAAGGGTTCGAACTGTCGATTTCGCGCCCGCAGGTTCTGTTCCGCGAAGAAAACGGTGTCCGTATGGAGCCAATCGAAGAAGCCACCATTGACGTGGACGACGAATACTCTGGTGCCGTGATCGAAAAGATCACCGGCCACCGCAAGGGCGAGCTGGTCGAAATGAAACCCGCCGGTGCTGGTAAAACCCGCATCATCGCCCACGTGCCGTCGCGCGGCCTGATTGGGTATCACGGTGAATTCCTGACCGATACCCGCGGTACTGGCGTGTTGAACCGCGTATTCCACGGCTGGGCCCCACACAAAGGGTCCATTCCGGGCCGTCGTTCGGGTGTTCTGATCTCGATGGAAAACGGCACATCCGTTGCCTTTGCATTGTGGAACCTCGAAGAGCGCGGCAAGATGATGATCGGTGCCCAGGCCGACGTTTATACCGGTATGATCATCGGCGAACATTCGCGGAACAACGATCTGGAAGTGAACCCGTTGAAAGGCAAGAAGCTGACCAACGTGCGCGCCTCTGGCACCGACGATGCGGTGCGTCTGACCACACCAATGACCCTGTCGCTGGAAGAGGCGATTGCCTATATCAACGACGACGAACTGGTCGAAGTGACGCCCAACAACGTGCGCCTGCGCAAACGCTATCTGGACCCGCATGAACGCAAGCGGATGGCCCGCGCCGACGGCTGATACCGTCTGTCCATCGACAATCCGATAGGCAACGCCCGGGCCCCTCAGGGTCCGGGCGTTTTCGTTGGGCTGTATGCAATCGAAACCTGATATGCATAATGGGGTGTTCAGCAACTTGCTTGATTGGGAACCCCGGTTGAAATCAGTCCGTCTGCGCCTGTTGATCCTTGCTCTGCTGCCATTGGTGGTCCTCTTGCCACTGATGCTGTTGCTGGGTCTGACGCGCTGGACCGCGGAATACGACGACATCCTGATCGCCAATGTCGAAAGCGATCTGCGCATCGCTGAACAATATCTGGGGCAGATCCTGATGCGCACCGGCGCGGATGTCCAAGGGGTGGCGGATTCGGCGGCGTTTCTGGATCAGCTGCACGCCGACCGGGCAGAGTTCGACCAGTTCCTGAAGCAAAAGCAAAACACGCTGGAACTGGACTTTCTCTATTACCTGTCCCCCACGGCCCAACCGGATGCGATCGGCAGATGGCCCGTTGTGCAATCGGCACGAACCGGCAAACTGGCCTCGGAGATCGATCTGTTCTCGCCTCAGGATCTGTCTGCGATCTCGGCGGATCTGGCCCTGCGTGCCCGTGTCCCATTGATTGAAACAGTTGCCGCAGTGCCCACGGATCGCACCATCGAAGAACGCGGCATGGTGGTTCATACGGCCAGCCCGGTTGGTCCGGCAGGCAGCCTGGGCGTTCTGATCGGAGGGATCCTGTTGAACCGGAACCTCGATTTCATCGACACCATCAACTCACTTGTCTATCTGAACGCCGCCACCGGCGGTGACCGTCAGGGCACCGCGACCCTGTTTCTGGACGATGTGCGCGTCTCGACCAATGTGCGCCTGTTTGAAGACGTCCGCGCGTTGGGAACGCGCGTGTCTGCGGTGGTGCGCGGAGCGGTTCTGGACCAGGGCCAGAAATGGTTGAATCGGGCTTTTGTGGTAAATGATTGGTATATCTCGGGCTATCTGCCGATCACCGACAGCTTTGGGGATCGGGTCGGCATGTTGTATGTCGGATTTCTCGAGGCCCCTTTTGTTGCCGTCAAGCGCGAAGCCTATTGGGCGCTTCTGATTGCCGTTCTGGCCCTGTTGGCCCTGTCCGTACCGTTTTTCCTGCGCATGGCCAAAGGCATCTTTTCGCCGCTGGAAAAGATGATCCAAACCATGTCGCGGGTTGAACGTGGCGATCTGGCGGCACGCAATGGCGACATACAGGCCCGAGACGAGATCGGCCATGTCGCTCGCCATCTCGACACATTGCTGGATCAGGTTCAAGAACGCGACCAGGCCCTGCGCGCCTGGGCCGACGAGCTGAACGAACGCGTTGAAAACCGAACAGCAGAGCTGAAACAGGCCAATCAAAAACTGGAAGAGACATTCAAGCAACTGGTGATGTCCGAAAAATTGGCCTCGATCGGAGAAATCACGGCTGGCGTCGCCCATGAAATCAACAACCCTGTCGCCGTCATTCAAGGAAATGTGGACGTGATCCGGCTGACATTGAACGAACGCGCCCGCGACGTCGAAACCGAACTCAACCTGGTGGATCGCCAGGTCCAACGGATTTCGACCATCGTGGACAAGCTGTTGCAATTCGCCCGTCCGACGGAATTTGGCACCTACGAAGAAAGCGTCGATATCGCTTTGGTGGTCAAGGATTGCCTGGTTTTGGTTGAACATGTTCTGTCCCAGACAAATATCATCGTCGAAACCGACCTAAAAAAAGCACCACTGGTCCGGATCAACCCCGGAGAGTTGCAGCAGGTCATCGTTAATCTTTTGGTCAACGCGGCCCAGGCCATGGGAAATGACGGCGTGCTGTCGGTGTCTTTGTCTCAGACAGAAGACAAGGGACAGGCCGGTGCCTGTCTCTGTATTGGCGACACCGGCCCCGGTATTCCGGACGACAATCTCGACAATCTGTTCGACCCGTTTTTCACCACAAAGCCGGCAGAGGGAACGGGGCTCGGCCTGTCGATCAGCCAAACGCTGATCCGACGCGAAGGCGGCCACATCCGCGCCCGCAACCGTGACAGCGGCGGTGCCGCGTTTTCAATCTGGCTGCCCGAAGTGCTGGTGGACTGAACCCGTTATGCGGGGCGTATCACACGTTCCAGGTCGCGCATTTCCGGTCCACAGTCTTGCGTGATACACCCAATCGGCGGGCCGCTTCTGCGCGGTTCCCATTGCATTGATCCAAAATGTGCATGATGTGTCGCTGCATGACCAGGTCCAGGGATTCAACCGCGCGACTGCCGGTGATCTGCCCATCCCCTGAAAACTTGTCCGGAAATTCCCCCAATATTACAGATCGTTCGATCAGGTTCTTCAACTCTCTGACATTCCCCGGCCATTCATACCGGGTGAATTTCATCAGGACTTCTTCGTTCAGTTCCAGTGCCGGCAACCCCAGGGTTCGCGAAAACTGTTGAATGAACAATGACGCCAATTCGACGATATCTTCGGATCGGGTTCTGAGCGGCGGCATATCGACGGTCAACACATTGATCCGATGAAAGAGATCCGCCCGGAATTCCCCCTGCGCGACCACCTTTTCCAAATTCGCGTTGGTCGCGAACAGGAATCTCAGGTTCAACGGAATATCACGTTCCGCACCAACCGGGCGGACCCGGTGATCTTCGAGCACGCGCAACAATGCAGCCTGGACTTGTTCAGGCATCTGCACGATTTCATCCAGAAACAGAGTGCCGCCTTCGGCGTGCAGGAACAGCCCATCACGGCGATTGTCCGAATTATCAATCAAACCGAACAGCTCATGCGCAATGCGATCCGGCGAAATCGTCGCGCAATTGACCGCGACAAACGGTTTACCAGCCCGGTCTGACATCGAATGCAGGGTGCGCGCGGCCACCTCCTTGCCGGTGCCGGTGGCCCCCGTGAACAACACCGGTGTTGGATGAGGGGCGATCCGCTCCAAAAGGTCGCGCACTTCGCAGATAGCAACAGAACTGCCCAACAGGCGCCCGCGCCCCAGGCCCCCTTCCCCTTCCAGTTCATGTTTGAGCAGGTAGTTTTCGCGCCGCAGGTTCTGCCGGTCCAGCGCCCGCGCCGCAGCGTTCAGAATCTGATTGGCGCGAAATGGCTTTAGTACAAAATCGGCCACCCCGGTCTGCACCGCCTTGATTGCGGTTTCCAGGTCGGCATAGGCCGTCATCAGGATGGTTTCGGAAAACAACCCGACAAAGCGCTGTTCATGCAACCAGTCCAACCCTGTCTTGCGCGGCATGATATTGTCGAGGATCACCAGGTCAAAATAGGCCCCGTCCAGCTTGCTGGTGGCTTCGGCTGCAGATGCGGCCTGTTCAACCCGTTTGCAGCGCGGGCTCAGGATCTTGGATAGAAAATTGCGCATCCCTGGTTCGTCATCGACCACCAGAATCGAAGCATTTGCCAGGCTGTCGCCATATTCATTGATCGTTGCGGTTTGCATCTGGTGCCTTAATCCAACCTGACCGCGGTGCCCGAGTGCACATCCTGTGCAGAGAACCCGGCCCTCTCCAATCCAAAATTGGCTGCTATCGCGATTAGAACGATTGCTGCAAAGCTGGTCAACATCGCTTTCATTTGTTCGGTTCCTTGTTATGGGTTCGCGCTTTCAGATAGTCGATCAGATCCTGACGATCGCGGGATCTGGCAATCACCTGCATCGGCATCTTGGACCCCGGGACAAAATGGTCCGGGCCCTGATGGAACAGCTGATCAATTGTGGTTTCATCCCAGACGATTTTCGACCCCGACAAGGTTCTGGAATAGGAATAACCGGGCACGGTTCCGGCCTTGCGCCCCAACACGCCGAACAATGTCGGCCCCGCCTTGCGCGAATTGCTGGGCTCCAGCGCATGACAGATCGAACATTTTCGCATGAACTGACGCTCTCCATTGCTCATCTCTGCGGCGTCCCGCAGGAACGTTCGGTCCTGGCCCTGGGCCGGGTTCAGCTGGTCCATCAGCGCCACGGGCCATGCATAGATCACATCATCCAGCCCCCCGGCATAGACCAGCGCGCCATCGGGAGAAAACGCCAAGGCCCAGACCGGCCCTTGGCGGGTTGCGCGGAAATCGCCCCGGATCTTCCAGTCATCGGTGTTCACGGTCATGATGTAGCCATGCCCGTCCGCAACGGCCAACGCGGCGTTCTGCGGATCATGGGCCATGGCAAGGATCGGTTTCCGGTCCAGCGTAAAATCCGCGATGGCTTCGCCGCTGTGGGCATTCACGATCCGGGTGCCGCCATCCACCGCCCCATAGGCCAACCAATTGCCCGACGGGGACAGGATCAGCGTGTTGACGCCAAACCCGTGTCTCACCAGCGGAAATGGGGCGGATGGCTCTGACATGTCATACCGCAGGACCGCTCCCTTGGTCGTCGCGACATAGATCTGCGCCCCGTCAGGAGAGAACACCACATCATTGATGCCCGCGTCAGGTGGGTAAAGTGCCTCTGGATCCCCCCCAGTCAACGACCACAAGCCGACCGATCCATCCCAGCTGGCCGTGGCGATCAGCGACTGGTCAGGGGACACTGTGACCGCCATCACCTTGCCCTTGTGGCGCCCCAGCAGGTGGCTGGTCTTTCCGTCCCACAATCGCACGGCAAAATCATCTCCCCCGGACACCAACCGCCCGTCGTCCAGAAACGCAACTGTGTTGACAGCCGCGTCATGTCCGTCGAGCCAGACCGGTTTTCGCCCGACCCACAGCCCCACCGAATTGTCAAAGCTGGCCGAAGCCACCTGCCCGTCCCGCGCCACGTCCAGTCCCTTGATTGGGCCACCATGCCCCTTGAGAGTTGTAAAGTCCTGGGCCGCCAGCAGGCCTGGCGCAATCATCAAGGTGACAAGAGATATCAGACCCAGACCAAACCGCATCGGTTATTCCGCCGGAGCGGTCTCGCTGGTGTTGGTCGTGTCCTTGGCACCGGTTTCCTTCATCTCGGCCAGCCAGATCGAATGATGCTGTTCGGCCCAGGCTTCGTCCACCTCACCACTGCCCATGGCGTCATAGGCACCTTCCATCCCGACCGAACCGATATAGATATGGGCCAGAATGATGGCCATCAGCACGAACGCCATGATGGCGTGCCATCCTTGGGCATATTGCATCTCTTCTTGCGGTGACAGTTGCGTCGGCAGCTCTCCGAGCACCGGCAAGGATGTGACCCCCATTCCGTTCAAGGCTGAAAACGTCTTGGCAAACAGCGGCAATTCGTAGGGGAACAACAAAGAGACCCCCGAAACGGCAATAGAGCCGCCAAAAAGGATCACCGACCAGAAGATCAGCTTTTGCCCGGCATTGAACTTTTTCGCCGGAGGATGGCTGTTTCCAATGATCCCGCCGAACTGGCGCAGCCATGTGATGTCTGACCGGCTGGGAATATTGTGCACCACCCACATAACAAAGATCATGACCAGCCCCAGAATAAAGGCCCAGGCCACATTGTTGTGCACCCATTTGGACGCAATCAGCAGCGTTGCGTTAAATTCCTTGCCCATTAAGGGCGCAATGAGGGTTCGGCCAAACAGGGTAAACAGCCCTGTCACTCCCAACAGGATGAACGATCCCGCCAACAGCCAATGCCCAAACCGTTCAATGGTCTTGAACCGGGTCACAGTTCGCCCGGTCGTGTCTCCATCAATCCTGATCCGACCACGCAACAGGAAAAACAGGGCCAACGCGCCAAGCGTGCCGATCAACAGCCAGGCCCCGACCCGGCTCAGCTGACCGCTACGCCAACTCAGCCAACGCATGCCTCCATCCTGCATCAGGACAGTGGCGACCGTGCCCCCGGCGGACACATTGGTCTCTGCCGACCCATAGCGCACGGCGCGCCAGATTTCGGGATCCGAAAGACCGCCCAACGTGCCCAGTTGCGGAACCGGAGCCTGTGCCCGGGACGGATCTCCAGTATTCTCACGGCGGAAACCGTCATCAACAGTCTCGCCGCGTTGACGCGCCAAAATATCTTCAAGAGTTTGAGCGCCACCCGTGGCGCTGCGATCGGGGGTTTCCTGCGACAGTGCTGGCAGGCCAAGCAGGATCGAAAGGGCGAGTGCGAGTGCCACGCGAAGCATGGGCCCACCTCCAATTCTAATTCAGATCATCAGGGGTCTACTGGTGGCCCGAAAACCGGGCCACCGCGTGATGTACAGTGTCAGAGACGGTCAGCCGCCCTTCTGATCATAGGCGGTGCCCCATCCCCAGGCACCCGAGCCAAAGCCACGGGCAACCACGCGTTCGCGGTAGATGGCGGACACAACGTCGCCATCCCCGGCCAACAGCGCCTTGGTCGAACACATCTCGGCGCAAATCGGCAACTTGCCTTCCGCGATCCGGTTGCGTCCATATTTGGCGAACTCGGCGGTCGAATGGGTTTCTTCGGGGCCACCGGCACAGAAGGTGCATTTGTCCATCTTGCCACGGCTGCCAAAATTGCCCGCCTGCGGATATTGCGGCGCGCCAAACGGGCACGCATAGAAACAATAGCCACAGCCGATACACAGGTCCTTGGAGTGCAGGACGACGCCTTCTTCGTTCTGATAGAAGCAGTCGACCGGACACACCGCCATACAGGGCGCATCGGAACAATGCATACAGGCCACCGACAGCGAACGTTCGCCCGGTTTGCCGTCGTTCAGGGTCACCACGCGACGGCGGTTGATGCCCCACGGCACTTCGTGCTCGTTCTTGCAGGCCGTGACGCAGGCGTTGCATTCAATGCAGCGTTCGGCGTCACAGAGGAACTTGGATCTTGCCATTTCTCTTTCTCCTTATGCTGCTGAGATCTTGCAGAGGGTCGTCTTGGACTCCTGCATCTGGGTGACAGAGTCATAACCATAGGTCTGGGCGGTGTTCGAAGATTCCCCCAACACATATGGATCTGCACCGGACGGGTATTTGTCCCGTAGATCCTTGCCCTGGAAATGGCCGCCAAAGTGGAACGGCATAAAGGCCACGCCTTCGCCGACCCGTTCGGTCACCATCGCCATGACTTTGACCTTGCCGCCTTCGGGCCCTTCGACCCAGACCTGTGCGCCGTCCCGCAATCCCAGATTATTGGCGTCCCGCGGATTGATTTCGACAAACATGTCCTGTTGCAATTCGGCCAGCCACGGGTTCGAACGGCTCTCCTCGCCGCCACCCTCGTATTCGACCAGACGGCCGGAGGTGAGAATGATCGGGTAATCCTTGGAGAAATCGTTCTTCTGGATCGAGGCATACATGGTCGGCAGACGATAGAACTTGCGGTCCTCGTATGTCGGGTAATCCTCAACCAGATCACGACGCGGCGTGTACAATGGTTCGCGATGCAGCGGCACCGGATCCGGGAAGGTCCACACCACGGCCCGGGCTTTGGCATTGCCGAAGGGCGCGCATTCGTGCTGAATCGCCACCCGTTGGATGCCGCCGGACAGGTCGGTTTTCCAGTTGGTCTTGGGACCCGCCACCGCGTCGATCGACGCGCGTTCTGCGTCGGTCAGGTCGCTGTCCCACCCCAGATCCATCAGCATCTGCATGGTGAATTCGGGATAACCATCCTGAATGTCCGAATTCGCGGAATAGACGCCTTCGGCCAAAAGGTTGTCCCCATCCCGTTCCACACCAAATCGGGCGCGGAAGGTCAGGCCACCTTCGGACACGGGTTTGGACATGTCATAGAGGTTCGGCGTTCCGGGATGTCCCATTTCAGCCGTGCCCCAGCAAGGCCATGGCAAGCCGTAATAATCCCCATCTGCGGGACCACCAATGGCCTGCAAGGTCGTGCGATCAAAGGTATGCTGGTTCGCCATATGCAGTTTCAGCCGCTCCGGCGATTGCCCGGTATAACCGATGGTCCACAATCCTTTGTTGAATTCGCGGGTTACGCTCTCAACATTGGGGGTGTTTTCATCCTCCATCTCGATATTGCGGAAGAACCGGTCCGCCCAGCCGAACTTGTTGGCGAACAGCCCCATGATCTCGTGGTCGGTTTTGGATTCAAACAACGGATCCACGACCTTGTCGCGCCACTGGAACGACCGGTTTGATGCCGTGACAGACCCCCGAGTTTCGAACTGGGTACAGGCCGGCAGCAGATAGCAGCCATCCGTGCGATCATGCAAAACGGCGGAAACGGTGGGATACGGGTCAACCACGACCAGCATGTCCAATTTTTCCATCGCGGTCTTCATCTCTGGCCCGCGCGTTTGCGAGTTCGGCGCGTGTCCCCAAAGAACCATGGCCCGCACGTTGTTGGGCTGATCCATGTTGTCCTTTTCTTCCAGAACACCATCAATCCAGCGCGACACCGGGATACCGGTCAGATTCTGCAGGCTCTTGTCCTTGCCGTCCTTGTCGACAATCTTGTCGAACTGACCGGCCAGCCATTCGGGGTCTTCCTCCCAGACGCGCGCCCAATGGGCCCAGGCTCCCTTGGACAGGCCATAATACCCTGGCAGGGTGTGGGACAGAACGCCCAGGTCAGTTGCGCCCTGCACATTGTCATGGCCGCGGAAGATGTTGGTACCACCACCGCTGGCACCCATGTTGCCCAGAGCAAGCTGCAGGATGCAATAAGCGCGGGTGTTGTTGTTGCCATTGGTGTGCTGGGTCCCGCCCATACACCAGATCACGGTTCCGGGTCGGTTGTTGGCCATTGTGCGGGCCACACGTTTCAGCTGGGATCCGGGTGTGCCGGTGACACGTTCGACCTCTTCGGGAGTCCATTTGCGGACCTCCTCGCGGATCTGATCCATCCCCCATACGCGCGTACGGATGAACTCTTTGTCCTCCCAGCCGTTTTCGAAGATATGATAGAGAATCCCCCAGACCAGCGCCACATCCGAACCCGGACGGAACCGTACGTATTCGTCGGCATGGGCCGCCGTGCGGGTGAACCGAGGGTCACACACGATCAAGGGCGCGTTGTTCTGTTCCTTGGCCTTGAGCACATGCAACAGCGAAACGGGGTGCGCTTCGGCCGGGTTGCCGCCAATGATGAAAATGGCCTTGGAGTTGTGGATGTCATTGTACGAATTGGTCATCGCACCATAGCCCCAGGTGTTCGCAACACCGGCAACTGTGGTCGAATGACAGATCCGGGCCTGGTGATCCACGTTGTTCGTGCCCCAATAGGCAGCGAATTTGCGGAACAGATAGGCCTGTTCGTTGTTGTGTTTGGCCGAACCCAGCCAATAGACGCTGTCAGGTCCGCTTTCGTCGCGGATCTGCATCATGCCGTCGCCGATCTCGTTGATCGCCTGTTCCCAGCTGATGCGCTTCCATTCCCCGCCTTCTTTCTTCATCGGGTATTTCAGGCGGCGTTCGCCATGGGCGTGCTCGCGTACCGAGGCCCCTTTGGCGCAATGAGCCCCCAGATTGAACGGGCTGTCCCAGCCGGGCTCTTGCCCGATCCAGACACCGTTTTGCACTTCGGCCACGACAGTACAGCCAACCGAACAATGGGTGCAGACCGATTTAATCGCTTCGACGGCCCCGGCAGCAGCGGATGCTGCGTTGGCCTGTGTCACCGTTCCACCGGTGGCGCTGATCGCGGCCAGGCCCCCAATGGCCAGTCCGCTGCCACGCAAAAACGCGCGGCGGTCGACGGATTTTTCCGCAACCTCAGACAGGATACTTGTCCGCTGGGGGCGTCTCGCAACCCCGTTGGTCTTTTTCCTAAGCATATTTTCCTCCCTCGCAGCCCAAGTGTGGGCCTGGCTAGGTTAACGAAAACCGCAGGCAGTCGGGCGTCACGCAACCAGTCGCCTTTGGTCAAATGACAATGTCCGCTTCAGAAGCGGGCGCTGTCGTAATAGGCGCGGGTATGCGCTGTATCCTGCATCTTTTCCGATGACAGGTCGGGGTCTGCGGCCTCGGCCGTCGTTCCCGTCGTCGCAACCGCGACGGCGGCAACCGGCGCTGTGGTCGCAGCCAGTTTCAGAAAATCGCGGCGGCTTTGCGCCTCCTCGTTTTTCTTTGCCATGTGAGAGTCCTCCCCTCTGGTTACAGGCGGTTTCCCGCCTCTTCATGCGGATTACTCCGCGCTCATCCGGAAGCCTTCAGTCTCGATCTCCAGGAACGCACGTCCAACGCTGCCGACGGCCGCGTAAAAGACCGAGTTCTGCGCCGCTTCCAAATCTGAAAAGAAATGCCCCGCCCAGGGCGCGACATGACGGTTAAAGAAGACCTTTTGGTCTGCCATGTCCGACACGGTACCAAACCGACCGACAATCAGCGCACCCATCATTTCCATGAGCGACGCGATATTGTCTTCGGGTTCATAGACATTCTCTGCGCGCGACATGCCGCGCACCATCATGTCACGACGCAAGGCCGCCAGTGGTTTTTCGTTCAGGAACCCGGTGAGGTAATAGCTGGCATAGGGCAACAATTCGCCCCGTCCCAATCCAATGAACAGCTTGTTGAACTCACTGTTGACCTGTTTGGGTTTGCTCAACTGGGCGATCTTGGCCAGCGTATTTATCGCCCCCCCCAACGGGCTGTCATCCCCGCTCAGACCCGCGCTTTGGGCCAACAGCATTTCATCCGGAGGACCAGCCAGCAGCAACCCCAGGAAATTGTACAGATCCGCCCGCAGGCGATCTTCGGGTTGCACGTCGGCGGGCTGTTGCGCCGGGATCTGTTCTGCTGATGCAGACATCTGGGTCTCCTTGCTCATATGTCTTGCCCGTCATCTTTGAAAGAAAACCGCATACGCCGGGGCAACATTGGCGCGGCCTCCGTGTCGACGGCAGTCGCAACAGCAGGCGGGGACGCCATAACTGGGACAACAAGGGCAGCGTGCGGGTCTATCTCGGGTGCATCCCGGTCCTGGGTCTGGTCCAAGGGAAGGGTCGCCGGCCCGGCCACGGATGCGAGGTCCGATTGGATCTCTTCCTGGTTCTCGTCGCCGATGTCTTCCTGGATCTCTTCGTCGCTGTCTGTGTCTTGCGCCGGTTGGTCATGGGCGGCTTCTGCAGCCTCTTCCTGTGCCTGACGGACCAATTCATCGACATGGGCCTTCATGCCCTTGCCAACCTGATAGGCCGTCTGGATGATCTCTGGCACCATGGCAGCGTCGGTAAAATCCTCGCCGTAATCGACCAGCCCATCAACATTAGCCAATACCGGGTTCGTCATCCACAACCGGCGCAGGGCACGTTTGCGCAGATAGCCCGGAACCTTGTCAGTCAGGAAAACCTTGAAATCATCGCCTGCACCCAGTGTGTCGGGATCCGGCAACCCCAGGTCCTGCAGAACGTCTGCTTCGGGGCGAGCGGCCAATTCGGCGTCGCGCTCGGCGGTCTCTGCTTCGATCAATGCCCGCTCCGAAGCCTGTGCTTCGGCGGCGACGGCGGCCCGGCGGCGGGACCAGAAATCATCGCGCGTCATTGCAAGCGCTCCTTCTTGGCCGATACGGGCGACCGATAGACATCTACCAGCTGCTTGATCCGGGGGTCCCCCACCCCGTCCTCGACGCGGGTGACGTCCTTCTTGTCACGTTTGCGTTTCTTGAAGACCTCTTCGGTGTGGTATCTGGTCACAAAATCGCGCACCCACGCTTTTACCACCTCCGGCATCACGATCTTTTCCACGACGTCCTCGCCGCTGTCGCAATAGTCCTGCGCCTCATAGGGCGACGCGGTGACCAGAACCACATCAAAGGGGCGCTGGTCGTCCTCGGTCGCGCGCATCACCACATAAAGACAGGGCAATTGCGCGTGCAGCCCGTGCAGATAGGATTCGGTGTCCGCCCCATGCAGTTCCATGGTGTGTGTCGCTGCATGAAATTCGCTGACATCGCCATCCTGGCGCAACAGGACCCAATCCGCCGACCCGGCCCCCGGCAGCGCTGCAACCGCCCGCCACGACCAGCGCGCCCACTGGGTCACCCCCGGGCTACGCCGTAACACGACACCGATTTGCATAGTTTCATATTTTTCAGGGTGGCGGATCACACGCAGCGGAGCCTTTGTTGTTTGCCTTAAAAAAGTGCCCCAACCCACGGCATCGACCAAGCCTGATCTCGCTCTCCAGTCAGCTAAGCCAGCTTTGCGGACAATTTGGGCAACCCAGAATACCACTGCATACCCGCAGGGACTAAATGTCTAATCCGACTAAAAGAATTGGGTAATTCCACACACCAACGATGGACCCGAATCAGCCCGATGATTCGCCATGCCCAACACAGGTTCCGTTCCAAAAACGCGGTTTACGGCTCATCAGAATCATGCCTAGTTTGAAGTCGAACCGGGAATGATCCCGGGTCCGGAAACACAGAAATCCACGCGAGGTAATGATGTCTAAAACGTTGATTTTATGTGACTGTTGCAACTCGAACCCAATTGATCCGCAGGCCCTGTCCCAGGCAACTGGGATGGCCTGTTCCCAGGTGCATTCCGCCCTGTGCACAACCCAATCAGAACTGGCTGCCCAAGCCATTGCAGCAGGCGATGCAATTTTTTGCTGCGCTCAGGAAACCGCCTTTTTTGATGAGCTGGCAGACAGCCTGAACACCCCGTCACCTGCCTATCTGGACCTGCGCGATCGGGCAGGATGGAGCACAGACACCGGGCCAAAACTGCCCAAATTGGCCGCATTGGTTGCCGAAGCCAGCCTGCAGGTTCCTGCGACCAAATCCCTGGACGTGATGTCCGAAGGCATTTGCCTGATCCTGGGGCGCGATGAAACGGCGTTGGACGTCGCTGATATGCTCAAGGATTTCCTAAGCGTGACCGTCCTGTTGCCCGACATGCAGGATACGCCAATGACCCGCGCCTATGACGTCGTGCTGGGAAACCTGAAATCGGCCACAGGATCGCTGGGTCAATTCAAGGTCAGGATCGACGCCCTGCGCCAGCTCAATCCGGCGGGCCCCGGAGCCATGACCTTTGGCTCGCCGCGCGATGGTGGGATCTCCCACTGTGATGTGATCCTGGATCTGCGGGGGACAATGCCACTGTTTCCCGCCCCGCAAAAACGGGACGGTTACGTGCAGGCGGATCCGAACAGCCCCAAAACGGTCGCAGCCGCCGTCTTGCAGGTCTCGCATATGGTCGGCACATTCGAAAAGCCGCTATACGTGCGTACCGAGCCGCTGTTATGCGCTCATTCACGCGCCACTCAGACCGGGTGCACCCGCTGTCTGGACGCCTGCCCGACCGGGGCCATTTCGCCAAACGGCGACCATGTACAGGTGGATCCGATGATCTGTGCCGGTTGCGGTGCCTGCGCATCGCTGTGCCCGTCCGGTGCGATCAGCTATGATGCGCCTCCGACAGACTTTACCTTTCGCAGGATCCAGACCTTGGCCAAGGCCTGTCTGGACGCAGGTGGCAAGGCACCGGGCCTATTGGTGGTCAACGCCGAAGGGAGCGAGATGATCGGCATGACGGCCCGCTATGGGCGCGGCCTGCCGGCAGACGTGATCCCAATGGAGGTTGAGGCGCTCAATACCATCGGACACGCAGAAATGGTGGCTGCGATGGCCGCAGGGTTTGGGAAAGTCAGCATTCTGGTAACGCCCGGCACCGACCGGGACGTCATGCACAGCGAAATCAACCTTGCCCTTGCGCTGGTCGGTGGATGTATCACCATGATCGAAACCCCAGACCCGGATCGCCTCTCGGACATCCTGTATGGCACCACGGCCTCCCTGACCGTTGATACGCCCGTTCGCCCCATGGGCACCCGACGCCAGATCACCCGAACAGCGGTCAAGGCGCTGCACGGTGGCGACGCGATCCTGCCCCTGCCCGACGGCGCACCCTATGGCGCTGTTCTGGTCGATACGGACAGCTGTACGCTGTGCCTGTCTTGCATTTCGCTGTGTCCCTCGGGCGCATTGGGCGACAACCCGGACAGCCCTCAGCTGCTGTTTCAGGAAGATGCCTGTTTGCAGTGTGGATTATGCTCCAACGTCTGCCCTGAAAACGCGATCACCTATGCCCCCCGAATGAATCTGGGCAATGATGCGCTGTCACAGGTGGTGCTGAATGAAGAAGAACCGTTTGCCTGCGTCGAATGCGGGGCCCTGTTCGGGGTCAAATCCACCATCGAAAAAATCTCGGAGAAGCTGGCTGGACACCATGACATGTTCCAGACCCCGGAAGCGGCCCGCATGATCCAGATGTGTAGCGATTGCAGGGTAAACGCCCAATACCATTCGGAAAACAATCCGTTCGCAGACAAGGAACGTCCGCGTCCGCGCACCACCGAAGACTATCTCAGCAAGCGTCGCGATCACTGATGTTCCAACGGTGCCCCCAAATCCGCCGGTTCCAGCGATGCCACATAGGCCAGCACGGATTCAAGGTCGCTGATCGTGATCCGGACAGGTACAATTGGCGACGGACGGTCGCTGGGAAAGGGCGGCGTCACCTCATCGACCTGAGTGAAGGCGGGATGCGGGTTGAGCGTATAGAAGGCTCCAAAACGTTCGTCCCAATCCGGCAGGCTGCGCAGGGCAAAGAACGACGGAGTCGACCCGATGGCATTCATCCGCTCGCTGGCGATGACCACATGACATCGTCCGCATTTCTGCCGCGAGATATCCTGGCCGGCGGTTGCGTCCCCATCCATCTGCACCGCGACCTCCTGAACTGTCTCGGCTTCGGGCAAGGTGAACTGCTGAACCCCATCCACGACAAAGGACGCAATGGTACGTTGACCGATTTCGGATGTGATCCAGTCGGAGAACTTTTGAACCCCCGCATGATCTGGCACATGCACCAGCGCCCGCCATTTGCCCCCCGCCCCATCGAACACCGGAAAACCAACCGTTCCCAGGCTGACTTCGGCGACGGCATCGACATCAACCACACTGATCTTGACCTGCGTTTTGAGAGAAAATCGTGGCAGCAGATGTTTCAACAGCCCGCTTTCGACAATCTCTGCTGGTACCGCAAGCCGAAATTGTCGTTCATTCGCAACAGATTGGGCGTTCGAAAACACCAGAAATATGCCGGTTAGAATGGACATGCGAAGCCAGAAAGCCATAGATGATGTTAGGAAATCGCGGCTTGTGTCGTCAATACTGGCGGCATTGCCCACACTGGTTCGGCAGGGCGGACCCCGTATCCACCCGCCCCAGTCCCCCGTGCGCCAACATATGTTGGCCAATCAAATGAGAGAGCGCATGACCCAGATCGTACTACCACCGCTGATGTCGGGCTATGCCGTTCAGGGCGACGACGACCCGTTCGTCACCGCCTGCATGAAGGCCGCCGTGGGATGTGATGCGGGGTTGGTGGTTTACAATCTGTCGACCGATGTGCTGCGTGCCGCGCTTGTATTTGCGCCAGAAGTCCCGCTGGAGGACGCGATGACCATGCTGCCGCTATGCGCTGTTGGGTTTCAAAATGCGCTGGGGGCCCTGGCCCCACCCGAGGTCGCCGTACATCTGGAATGGGCCGGAGGACTGCGGGTGAATGGTGCAAAATGCGGTCACATGCGGATTGCTGCCAATACCCAGGACCCGACACACATCCCCGACTGGCTGGTTGTCGGGTTTGATCTGCCCCTGTGGCCGACAGGCGACGATCCCGGCACAACGCCCGATGAAACTGCGCTTTTTTCCGAAGGCTGCGCCGATGTCAAAGCCCCGGATCTGCTGGAAAGCTGGGCCCGTCACACGTTGAACTGGATCAGCCGCTGGGAGGACGAAGGGGCCAAGCCGCTGCATGGTGAATGGCGCGGGCTGGCCTATGGTATGGGCGAAGACATCACCCAATCCGAACAGTCCGGGACCTTTCTGGGGGTGGACGAACGGTTTGGAATGTTGTTGCGCCAGGGCGATACGACCCGGTTGATTGCGCTAAGCACATTGTTGGAGGATCTGTCATGAAACTGGCCCGCGCCATTCATTTTGACGAAAGCGACACACGCGTCTTCTCGGTGTCTGCACGCACCGGCGAATGGTGCATCTCCGGTGGGTTCGAATTCTCCAACTGGACCGAGGAAGATCTGACCGGCAAGGCCCGCCAGTCCTTTTCCAACGGCTGGCTCGGCATCGAAACCGCAGGGCGTGTGACATTTGTGGCTGTCACGCAGATTGAACCCGAAGAGGTTGATACGATCACCGATGCTTTGGCTCAACATTTCGTGACCCACTATGGCGCGCCAGACATATATGCGGCCCGTCCCGTCGCCTCCGAAGAAATCCAGCATATGCTGGATCTATGCGACGACCACGACGCCAACACATTGTTGACCGTGTCGCGGGAATTATCCGCGTCCGGGGTGCTCGAATCGTTTCGTGTGATCGAACCCCAGGCTGCCGGGTTGGATCAATTTGCGATCCACGGGGATATGTCCTGATAAATTCAAAGAATTCAAATTCCTACTGCCGAAACTTAACGCACTTGGTGTTCCGATATCCGGAGCTCGTTGCTCCCGAAACGTGACCCGCGATCGATGTGAGGGCTGGAAGCCACCCGAACCGGCATCTGCGCCATCGTCGACCTGCCCCCTGAGCCGTTGGCCCGAGGCTTCCACCCGTTTCTCATATTGCGATCAACTGGGACACACCGCCCAACATGGGTACCGAACCGACGCGCGCCGGGTCGCACACAGGTGTCGCGAAATCCCGTTGACGAATCCGACGATGCTGGTCGACCCATCGGAACCAAACGTATAGCTCGCGCAGCGTTGCCCCGAAAACAGTGGCGGCACTTCCCGTGTTAAAAAACTGGTGATTTGGTACCGCCTCCCTGGCTTGAACAGGGGACCTCTGGATCCACAATCCAGCGCTCTAACCTACTGAGCTAAGGCGGCACTTGGGGCTCATTTAGCCAACCAAAAGACCGAGTGCAAGAGGATTATAACAGAACTTTCCAAGTTTGTTCGACCAGATCAACGCCAAATGAATGGACTGGCCTGCTATCGACAACCTGCCAGCCAAAGGCGGCATAAAGCGCACAGGCAGCCCGATGACTTTCATGCGTCCAGAGCGTCATTTCGCTGTATCCGGCAGTCTTGGCGTATGCCATGCACCGCTGTAGCAACTGTTTTCCGACGCCACGCCCCCGCGCTTCGGGTGTCAACAGGAACAGGCGCAGTTTGGCAATCGTGTCGGTATGGCGCACACAAAAGATACAGCCGATCCGTTGACCTTGTGTTTCCGCAATCCATCCCTGTTCACAAAGCGGGTCATGCGACCGACAGAAGTCGGCAATGATTTCCCCGACGACAGCGCCAAAGGTGTCATCGAATCCTTCATCGCGCGCATAAAGGTCTGCGTGACGGGCGACGACCCATTGCGCATCCGTGGGGACGAATCGGCGAAAGCTAATTTCCGACATACTGACAACGTAAGTCAGCTTCACTTTGCTGAACAGGGCCATCCCCCTGCGCTTGATTTTCGCCCGCAAGCGCTGTAGCCACCCTGAAATATCAGGGGAGAACTGAAATGAGCATCAATACCGAACGCGAAATCCAGGCCAACATGCAAATCGGCCCAACCGATCAGGGCATGGTACGGATCTTTATCGAAGCGGATGGTGTTGAAATTCCGATGGATTTTGATCCCGAGGAAGCCGAGGAAATTGCTGACGAAATTCGCGCCGCCGCCATGGCCGCCCGGATGGTCAACGAATGATCAGCTCTGTGTTTGCGTAACCTCGATTGTGTCGGACAAGAACACCCCATCCTTCCCCGGTCGGGGGTCCCGCAGGCTGTGCAACCGGCGCGCAGCATCAGTTGCGAATTTATGCACCAGCTTTTTGCGCCGCGCCGGGGCCAGCTTGTCTTCGCCCGGCATCCGGATCAGTTCTGCGTCATAAGCATCCGCAATGATCAGCCCGGTTTCCGGGGGCAACAGTTCGGTTGGAAATTCCAAATCTACGGCCCAGAAAAACCGGTCACACCAATCCAGATACCCCTGCCATTTTGAATCTGTCTGGAAATCGGCACGACTGGATTTGCATTCGACAATCCAGATGTCGCCCTTGGGCCCCAACGCAATCACATCCACCCTCAATCCCCGTTCGGGCACAAATTCCTCGAGCGTCGCATAGCCAAGCGCCCGCATGTGGCGCGCCACGCCACGGGCCAATTTCTGTCCAGGTTGCAAGCCCTGTGGCACAGGTTGGGTCGCGATATGGGTCATGGCAGATAGGGTGAACAATTCATGAACAAATTTCAAGTGGAAATCGCTTCTTGACATGATACCGTTTGGTATCTAATTATTCATGAAACCAAACGGTATCACAAATGAGGCACCTCATGTCCGACATGGCGCAAATGGCGTTTCGAGCCCTCTCAGACCCGTCCCGACGGGACATTCTATACATGCTGGGCGACCGGGATCTGACCGTTGCCGAAGTATCCGCGCAGTTCGACATGACCCGGGCGGCGGTAAAAAAGCACCTCGTCGTTCTCGAGGAAGGCGGGCTGATCCGCTCGTACCCCCGCGGGCGCGAACGGATCAACAGCCTGCACCCCGAAGGGTTGCGCCCGGTGCTGAACTGGCTGGTCTGGTTCGATCAGTTCTGGGACGACAAGCTGTCCGGGCTGAAAGCCACCATTGAACAGAAAGGACTTTCCGATGACTGACCCGATCCTACAGAAATCCGTTTATCTCAAGGCCGACCCGCAAACAGTCTGGGACCACCTGACCCAGGCCACATTGATGGGAAAATGGTTTCATCCTGCAACCGAGGATCTGAGCCAGGGTGCAGATTTCACGCTGACCGATGGACCCGGCGGGGACCGCATGTGCTGGGGGCGGGTCGAAGACATGCAACCGACCCACTATATGCGTTGGAGCTTTACGGTTGGCCCGTTGGATGGGGTGATGACCACGGTAGAATGGCGGCTGGAACCGGCGATTGGCGGCACCCGTCTGAGCCTGGAACATTCGGGCCTGCCCGCCGGCGCGGATGGATTCGGTTTGGTGCTTGCGCTCGACAAGGGCTGGCATGGGTTCCTGCTTCGGATGCACGAGCTTTGAAATAAACCGGCACTCCCCTTGCCCCCGACGGTCTCACCCCCTAACTAAGACCAGTGACGGGTTCTGCCCTTCTTGTGGACGGGTACATTCCGGTGGCCTTAAGCAATTCCGAGGGAGCTGGCTCTGCCTGGATCCTGGTCCAGTTACCTGGCGCCCACCTGTACATACAGGTCCTCGGGGATAAACACCGCACGGTTGTCTGGTGGTCCCGTCACACTTTTCTCCCAACCACCGCAAACCTGCGCGTGTGTTGGGCTTGGGCCAGATCTGACCCGAACCCTGCCAACCGCACAGCCCTGCCTCATTCGGTCTCAGATCAATCCCGGCGGTCAATTTCACCTTTATCGCAACAAAAAACCGCCAACACAGGGTCGGCGGTTTCGATGTGGAAAATGTCCCGTCTCAGCGACGGTTCAGTTGTCTGTCCTGCCCGGATTTCTGCGCCTCGGCCTGAACAGGGATCGGTTCAAACTGATGCGCGATCGGTGTGCCGCCGCGCGGTCCGGTGCTCTTTTCGGCCAGCGACATGATGGCATAGGCGAATTGCACCCCGGCAAACACGATGCCGTTCATGAACCACAGAATGAACACGGCCAGCGCTCCCTGATCAGAGGTCGACACCAGCGACCACAGGTTCATCACATTGAACCACAACAGCATCGCCACAAACGCGGCGGCTATGGCAAAACCAATCAACACATTTCGGATATAAAGCTTGATCAACGCGGGCATTTCTTATGTCTCCAAGGATCGTTGCCAAAAGGGTAGCACTCTGCGGCCTCGCGTCCAGTGCCAACCGACAGGAAACACTGTGTTTTGCGCCATTTTCTGCCGACGGGCCCATCCTATGTGCAACGGGCAATACAGACATGCAGTCGGGGGGCTGGCGTCCTGTGGCTTTCCAGCGCAGGATCGCAGCATGACACATGTTGCAGATCTCAGAACCGCCCTGGTTGCGTTGGCCCTTTTGAGTCCGACCGCCGCCGTCGCCCAAGATTATCGGACAATCGAAACCGCGGCGGATTTTGCCGCCCATGTGGTTGGGAAGACCCTGCGCTGGTCGACCGGTGAAACACGCATTCTGGCGGATGGAACCACGCGTGGAGAAATGCAGAACATCGGCCAGTATCACGGCAGCTGGATCTGGGAGGATGGATATTACTGTCGTAGCCTGATCGTGAACGAAACCAAAAGCGACCAGAAATGCCTGCTGGTCGAAATCGCCGGTGACCGGTTGCGTATGAGCTATGGCAAGGGCGACGGTCGGTCGCTCGAACTGGAGATCGGTTCCGAATAGACCCGGTGCCATTGGGTGCCCAATTGGCGGCTGCCAGCACCGCCCTTTGCATACTCCAGGGGCCACCTTGTTCCAGGGGGCGTCAGATACGACAGAGCTGGTGCAAATTACAGGCAGCCAAAAGCCGGATCAAAAGGCGTCCGGCTTGGCTTCGCGTCCCATGTGATCCAGCACGGCGTTGACAAATTTGGACTCTTTTCCATCGGGATAAAATGCGCTGGCAATATCCACGAACTCCGAAATCACCACCTTGGGCGGTGTCGCAGATTGAGTCAATTCCGCCCCCGCAGCGCGAAACAGCGCGCGCAGGGTGGAATCAATGCGCCCGATGGGCCATTTTGCCACCAGAGCCCGGTCGGTCATCTGGTCAACAACCGCCTGATAGTTCACGGCATCGCCCACCAGTTTGCGAAACAGGTCAACGTCGCCTTCCTGCATCTCGTCGTCCTCGTAAACAGCGCCAAAGCGGTGATCCAGAAACTCGACAATGACCCGGTCCATGGTCTGGCCCCCTTGTTCCATCTGGAACAAGGCCTGCACGGCATAAAGCCGCGCCGCCGATTTCATCTTGCGTTTCTGATTGCCCGAAAGGGGCGCGCTCTGGCTGCCTGAGGTGGTCATGCGGTGGTGGGTCCGTTATCTGAAGTGGCCAGTTGAATGGCCTCGCTGGGTGCCTTGAAACCAACACCCTTGGTCTGGGCGCCCCACTTACGCCCCAAAGCAATCAGATGCAAGGCCGCAGCAGCCGCGCCGCCACCTTTGTTCATCTCGCCAGGATCTGCGCGCACTTCGGCCTGAGGCCGGTTTTCCACGGTCAGGATGCCGTTGCCGATGCACAGGCCTTGCAGTCCCATCAACTGGATGGCGCGGCTGCTGTCGTTGCAAACAGTGTCATAGTGGGTGGTTTCACCGCGAATGACACAGCCAAGGGCAACAAACCCGTCGAAATTCGACGTCCGATCCGCAATCGAAATCGCGGTGGGCACTTCCAAGGCACCCGGCACTTCGACCAGTTCCCAGGTTCCGCCTGCCGCTTCGATTTCGGCCTTGGCTCCGGCGACCAGATTGTCGGCGATATCCTTGTAATACGGCGCGACAACGATCAACAGCTTGACCGGTTTGTCGAATTCCGCGCGTGGCAGCGTGTAATGGGTTTCAGATCCAGCCATGTCTTAGTCCTCCGACAGGATGGGACGCGTGCCGGAGATGGTCAGCCCAAAGGCGTCCAGTCCCAGATAGCGTGTTTCAGGGGAATCAGTCAGAAGCTCCAGCTCATGCAGGCCCATCTTGGACAGGATTTGAGCACCCAGGCCGGTCTGCTTGATGGTGCGCGGGCCTTCGTCGTCCGGCGCATACAGCGAATGGCGGGGTTCACGGAACAGACAGACCACGCCGCGTCCCTCTGCGCCGATCAACTCCATTGCCCGGGGCAATTCACGGGCCGATTTCGGGCCCAGCCCCAAGATATCGCTGGCTTCGTGCAGCGCATGGGTCCGACACAGTACCGGTTCTGGTGTGGTGATGTCGCCTTTGACCAGCACAACATGTTCAACACCGTGGGTCTGATCGGTAAAGATCCGCATTTCCCATTCGCCGCCGAATTCGGAATTGACAGAGCTGCGGCCCGTTTCCACCACCAGGTTGTCGTTGCGCGACCGATAGGTGATCAGGTCAGAGATGGTGCCGATTTTCAGGTCATGTTTGGCTGCATATTCCAGCAGATCCGGCAGACGTGCCATCGTGCCGTCTTCCTTCATGATCTCGCAAATCACCGACGACGGGTAATGACCGGCCAAACGCGCCACATCACAGCCCGCTTCGGTGTGACCGGCCCGGACCAGAACACCGCCACGACGGGCGCGCAGCGGGAACACATGGCCCGGCGTTGCAATATCGGCGGATGTGTTTTGGGGGTTGATGGCGGTGGCAACAGTCAGAGCCCGGTCAGCGGCGGAAATCCCTGTACTGACGCCCTCGCGGGCCTCGATCGATACGGTGAATGCGGTTTCATGGCGCGATGAATTGTTCATCGCCATCATTGGCAGGCCCAGCTCTTCGATCCGTTCCGCCGGCAGGGTCAGACAGATCAGCCCACGCCCATGGGTGGCCATGAAGTTGATTGCATCCGGTGTCGCACAGCTGGACGGGATCACCAGATCGCCTTCATTCTCGCGGTCTTCGTGATCGACCAGAATGAACATCTTACCTTGGCGGGCGTCCTCGATAACCTCTTCAATGGGGCTGATCTCGGCACGCAGACCGGCTTCGACAGGACCGGGGGTTTCAAAGCTCATGAGGGCAGCCTTTCGCTGAGCGGTTGCGGGGGCAAGTTTCACCCGCCGGGATAGACCAAGCCGCACGCAAATGCCAGCCCTGCAAACGGCACCCGGGGGGCTAGACGCGGCGTTCGAGTCATGGCTCACTCTGCGGGACCCTCTGTCTTTTGTCCGAAAGGAAAATCCGTGCGACTCTCCCGTATGATTCAGGCCGTCGAGGCCCACGCCGAAGGCGAACCGGGCCGCGTCATCACTGGCGGCATGCCGCATCTGCGCGGCGATAGTGTATTTGCAAAAATGCAGGACATGGCGCGCAATCACGACGATATCCGGCTGCAAATGCTACGCGAACCACGCGGCAATCCCGGGCTGTGCTGTAATGCCATCGTCCCCCCCTGCCATCCCGAGGCCGACATGGGGTTCATCATATTCGAGCAAACAGAATACCCGCCCATGTCAGGATCCAATACGATCTGTGTTGTGACCGTGTTGCTGGAAACCGGGGTGCTGCCGATGATCGAGCCGGTGACAGACCTGACGCTCGAAGCTCCCGCCGGGCTGATCAAGGTGCGCGCCACCTGTCAGGACGGCAAGGTCACCCGCGTCGAATTTCTCAATGTCCCGGCCTTTGCCGTGCATCTGGACGCTGTGGTCGAGGTTCCTGGGCTGGGCAGCGTAACAGTCGATGTGGCTTGGGGCGGCATGTTCTTTGTCCTGACGGATGCGGATCGGATCGGCGTGTCGCTAGAGGCCACCAATGGTAGCGAAATTGTACGCATCTCCGAGGCGATCCGCCATGCTGCGGCCGAACAACTGCCCGTGCGCCACCCCGACAATCCCGATATCACCGGCCCGACCATCACCAATATGTACGGCGCACCCGTGGCGACCGGCACACATGGGCGCGGTGCCATCACCATTTCAACCGGCGATTTCGACCCGGCCCGCCCACAGGAGGCCTCGGGCATTCTCGACCGGTCCCCCTGTGGGACAGGAACCTGCGCCAAGATGGCGGTGCTGCACGCGCGCGGCCAACTTGGGGTCGGTCAGGACTATGTCAACGCTGGCCCGCTGGGCACCACCTTCACCGGACGTATTGTCGAAACCACCAACGTGGGCCCCTACCCGGCCATTGTCCCCACCCTTTCCGGTCAGGGCTGGATCCATGGCACCGCAAACTGGACGCTCGACCCGACAGACCCGTTTCCCCATGGCTATACGGTTGGGGATATGTGGTGACGCCTTTGGCGGTGCCCGCGCCTCTGCGTGGGCACCGCCAAAGGCGCGCGGCCCAACGCAAAACACCGCATCTCGGATGCGGTGTTTTGGGGCGGGAGCCCCCCCGCCGGTTCTGTCCTGACGATTGCTTTGGGGCGGGAGCCCCCCCGCCGGTTCTGTCCTGACGATTGCCCGGTGTTATCCAGCTTCGGCCAGGCGCGCCACATAGCGGGCCAGTGTGTCGATTTCCAGATTGATCCGATCACCAATCTGCACGGACCCCCAGGTGGTCACATCCTTGGTATGGGGAATGAAATTGATACCAAAATCACATCCGTCCACCTCGTTCACCGTCAACGAGGTGCCATTCAGGGCCACCGATCCCTTGGGCGCGATGAACCGCGCCAGATCGGCGGGCGCGCGCAGGGTCACTCTGGTGCTATCGCCTTCGTCACGCATGGCGACCACCTCGGCGACACCGTCCACGTGGCCCGACACGATATGACCGCCCAGCTCGTCGCCCACCTTTAACGCACGTTCCAGGTTGACCCGCTTGCCAACACTCCAGTCGTTCAGATTGGTCTTGGACACGGTTTCGGCGCTGATCTGCACATCATACCAATCCTCCCCCAATGAGATCACCGTCAGACAAACACCGTCCGACGCAATCGACGCGCCCAAATCAATGCCGTTGGTGTCATATCCGGTTTGGATCCGCGCCCGCAGATCGCCGGCCTGTTCCAGCTCAACAAGTGTACCGATATCGGTGATGATGCCCGTGAACATGGTCGCGCCCTTTCCAGTCGTAAAATCTCTTCTGCCCACAGGTATCCAGCCCCGACGCCAGCGACAAGCCCTGATCGCGCCCAGAGCCCCGCTGCCCGATCCCCCCACACCACCCTGCGATCCTGGGCGGGTCATAGTTTTGCCCAACTGGTGAATTAATAAAATCACAAGTAAACTTGTCTCATTATGAGTGACCCCATGACCAGCCAATCGCAAACCTCCCGGGTTTTCTTGTTTCTGCAAGGCCCCCACGGACCGTATTTTCACGGTCTGGCCAAACAGTTACAGGCTGCGGGATGTCAGGTTTGGCGTGTGGGTTTCAATGCCGGGGATCGGGCCTTTTGGTTCACCCCGTCCACCTATATTCCCTATCGCGGTACGCTGGAAGACTGGCCCCACACCGTGGCAGAGCTCTACAATCAACGCCATATCACCGATATTGTTCTCTATGGCGACACCCGGCCCATCCACGCCCAGGCAATCGAGATCGCCCGCGCGCGCGGCATTCGTGTTCATGTCTTCGAAGAGGGGTACATGCGTCCCTATTGGGTGACCTACGAACGCGACGGCAGCAACGGCAACTCGCGGCTGATGGGCATGTCCGTCGATGAAATGCGCACCGCGCTTGAGCTTTCGGACATGGAAGCCCCCATGCCCCCGTCCCATTGGGGCGATATGCGCCACCACGTTTTTTATGGGGCTCTGTATCATTGGTTTGTCATGTTCCGAAACGGCGACTACAAGAATTTCCGCCCTCACCGTGCGCTGACCGTAACCAAGGAATTCAAACTGTACCTGCAACGGTTGCTGCTGATGCCCGCCCAGGCCATCGACCGCCGGTTGGCGACGTGGCGCATTCGAAATGGCGGGTTTCCCTATCATCTGGCGCTGTTGCAACTTGAACACGACAGCTCGTTTCAGATGCATTCCCCCTTTGCCTCCATGACCGACTTTCTGGCGGAAATCTTTGAAGGGTTTGCCAATGGAGCTCCCCGCCATCATCATCTGGTGGTCAAGGCACATCCGCTGGAAGATGGCCGCGTGCCGGTGCGCAGCGAAGTCAAACGCCTGGCCCGTCAGCATGGGCTGGTCGGACGGGTCCACTATGTGCGTGGCGGCAAGCTGGCAGCCCTGTTGAACGAAGCCCGCACCGCCGTCACCGTCAATTCCACAGCCGGACAACAGGTGTTGTGGCGCGGCATCCCACTAAAAACCTTTGGCGCGGCCGTTTACAGCAAGCCCGAATTTGTCTCGGCTCAGGCCCTCCGCGACTTTTTTGCCGGTGCCAATCGCCCAGATGCACGCGCTTACAAGGATTACCGCCGCTATTTGCTCGAAACCAGCCAGGTGCCCGGCGGTTTCTATTCCCGCAGCGGGCGGCGGCAATTGTTGCGCCAGGTCGTGGACATGATGCTGTCGGATGATGACCCCTATGATGCGTTGAAATCCGGCACAGCAGCACCACGGCAACAGTTGCGCGTGATCAACTAAAGGGAACCGGCACAAAGACTGGATTTTCCCGGATATTTCAGCTAGCTTACCTGAAAAACAGGCAGAACAATAACAGGTCGAGGAGACCGAGCAGTGAATTCCGTTAGACATCGGTGGGTGCGTCCCATCGCTTTTCTGGCTGCGCTGAGCATCGCGGCCTCTTGTGGGTTGCCTCGCGTTGGCCCGAACAAACGCGAGATCTTTGCAGGATCCGTACAAAAGGAAGGCGACGCATTTGTCGTTGCCGTCAATGATCGCGTAACCCGCGCCACGGCGGTTGTCCCGGCGCTGGGGTTTTCGGACTCGTTCAAGAGCGCCAGCCGACTGGCCGCTGACCTGATCCGTCCCGGCGACATCCTGGGGCTGACAATCTGGGAAAACGTCGATGATGGGCTGTTGACCCGCGAAACTCCCAACTCGGTGTTGGAAGTTCAGGTGGACGACGCCGGGTATATCTTTGTGCCCTACGCCGGGCGTCTGCGTGCCGCGGGCAACACCCCGAACCAACTGCGCGAGATGATCACCACCAAGCTCGAAGATCAGACACCCGACCCACAGGTCGAAGTGCGTCGGTCTGCCGGTGACGGCGCGACCGTCAGCCTGACAGGTGCCATCGGAATACAAGGCAACCTGCCAATCGAACGCCCGACGCGGACCTTGGCCACGATGCTGGCTCAGGCCGGAGGCGTGACGATTGCACCCGAAATTGCACAGGTCACCGTGACCCGTGGCGACCAGCAGGGCAAGATCTGGTTCCAGGATCTCTTTGATCACCCGGAACTCGACATCGCTTTGCGCAATGGTGACCGGATTTTGGTCGAACAGGACACCCGGTCGTTCACCTCGCTGGGTGCCACAAGCACGCAGTCGGTCGTCCCGTTTGAATCCCAGGACCTGTCGGCACTGGAAGCCATCGCACAGGTTGGCGGATTGCTGTCGCTGTCTTCGGATCCAACGGGCGTGTTCATCTTTCGCAACGAAGCCGCCGAAATCGCCGGTCAGGTGTTGGGACGTGATGACCTTCAGGGGGCACAACGTCTGATCTATGTGCTGAATCTGACCGAACCCAATGGCCTGTTTCTGGCCCGTGATTTTGTGATCCGCGATGACGACACATTGTATGTGACCGAAGCGCCCTATGCACAGTGGACCAAGACGCTGTCGCTTGTCACGGGTACTCTGACGCCATTGTCCAACGTTGCAACACTCTCTGGCAGCTGATCCATGACCGACCCTATGCGTCGGCCACATGACACACCGGGAGCCGGGAGCCACGGCTCCCGGCTTTTTGTTTATAACGGCGGTTTTTTGACCCAACGCCGGGTGCGTCGGATCCTCGCCCTGTCCGGCTACAAGATTTCTTTGGGTTTGCCCCAACAGGATGATCTGGTCGGTATCTGGGGCAACAGCCCCACCGCGCATCGCGGATTGGCCGTCGCCGCCAAACGCAACGCCTCCCTGCTCAGGGTCGAAGATGCGTTCTTGCGCTCCCTGCATCCCGGTCGCGCCGGTGAACCGCCGCTTGGCCTGTTGCTGGACACATCCGGGGTGCATTTCGACCCGGCACACCCGTCGGATCTGGAACGGCTTCTGGCCTCTCACCCGCTGGACGACGCTGTTCTGCTCAATCGCGCGCGGGCCGGAATCGAACGGATCCGCGAGGCACATCTGAGCAAGTATTCCGGCTTTGATCCCGATCTGCCTGCGCCTGAACCGGGGTATGTTCTGGTGGTTGATCAGACTTTTGGCGATGCGTCGGTGCGCGCCAGCAAGGCGGATCGCGGTCGTTTTCTGGAAATGCTGGTCTTTGCCCAGGAAGAACACCCAGGTACCCCGATCGTGATCAAAACCCACCCCGAAAGCCAACAGGGGTATCGCCACGGGTATTTTGAAACCACGGACCAGAATGACCGGGTGTTCTTCCTCAGCGATCCCATCAGCCCCTGGGCCCTGATGGACGGCGCAGTCGGGGTGTATACCGTTTCGTCACAAATGGGGTTCGAAGCCATTCTGGCGGGCCACAAGCCCCGGGTGTTCGGACAACCGTTTTATGCCGGCTGGGGGCTGACCCAGGACGAGTTCCCCCTGACCAGACGCCAAAGATCGCTGACCCGCGCACAATTGTTCGCGGCCGCGATGATCCTCTATCCGCAATGGTATGACCCCCATGATGACCGGTTGGGCACCTTTGAACAGGCTCTGGGCGCATTGGAAAGCCAGGCCCGCGCATGGCGACAGGACCACAGGGGATGGACAGCCAGCGGTATGCGCCTGTGGAAGCGCAAGCCACTGCAAACGTTCTTTGGCCGCAACAAACGCATAGCGTTCACCGAAAACCCGCCTACGACCACGGACATCCCGCATATGGTCTGGGCAGGAAAGGCTGATGGTCAGCCCACCGGGACTGTCCGGGTCGAAGACGGTTTTTTGCGGTCGCGCGGTTTGGGTGCCGAACTGGTTCCCCCGTTGTCACTGGTGACAGACTCCCAGGGGATCTATTATGACCCAACCTGTCCCAGCGATCTCGAACGCTGGATCATCCGGCGCGCCACTCTGTCCGCCAGCCAACAGGCGCGGGCAGACCAGGTGATCCACATTCTGACCTCAGCACAATTGAGCAAATACAATCTGGGCGGCGGCCTGCCCGATTTGCCAACCGGCCATCGCATTCTTGTCCCCGGCCAAGTCGAAGATGACGCGTCGATCAAAACCGGAACCACGGATATCTGCACCAATCTGGGGCTGCTCCAAACCGTGCGCGCAGCCAACCCGGATGCCATTCTGATCTATAAACCTCACCCCGACGTCGAAGCCGGGTTGAGAACCGGCGCAATTGATGCCCGGGACCTGGCAGATGTCGTTGCCACACACAGCGACCCGGTTTCGCTGCTGGAACAGGTCGACGAAGTGTGGACGATGACATCGCTTATCGGGTTCGAAGCGCTGCTGCGCGGGATCAAGGTCACCACATTGGGCGTGCCATTCTATGCGGGTTGGGGATTGACGCGGGATTACAGCGAAACGCCCGACAGACGCCGCGCGCACCCGACGCTGGCCGGATTGGTACACGCTGCATTGATTGACTATCCACGCTATTTGGATCCGGTGACCGGCCTGCCCTGTACAGTCGAAGTCGCCATCGGCCGCCTGCAACAGGGCAAAATCCCCCACCCCGGTTGGATCAACCGCAGCCTGTCGAAACTTCAGGGCCTGTTCGCGACCTATGCCCACCTCTGGCGGTGACGCGCAGCCGCAGCTTAGCGCAGCTTGCGTGTCCAGCGGTGCATGACGTCCCCGCCCAAATTCCGCGTCTCGACCAGATCAAACCGCGGTGCCTCGGCCAACCGCCCCAGACCCAGCGCACCGATCCCGGGCAGCCCTTCGGCGCCGATGGCGACACCGGCGGTAAAACCGATCAACTCATCAACCAGATCATTGGCCAGCAGCGACGCAGCCAACGCGCCACCGCCTTCGCAGAAGACACGGGTCATGCCCGCCTGCCCCAATTGTTGCAACACATCCACCGGGTTCAGCTGTACGCCCCGCACACCGCAGGGCACCAGAGTCGCGCCCAAACCTTCCCAGGCCCGCAGGCGTTCGACATCGGCCCCTGCCCCATGGCACAGCCACAGGGGAACGTCCCGGGCTGTCCGGGCCAGTTGGCTCATCAGAGGCAAGTCCAGATGCCGCGAGACCACAACGCGATGCGGTTGGCGATCAACACCCATATCCCGCACGGTCAATGACGGATCATCCGCCCGCACCGTACCGGCTCCAACCATCACCGCATCATGGAGGGCCCGCATGGCGTGAACTGTGCGCCGGGCCTGTGGCCCGGTGATCCATTTGCTTTCTCCGGTTCCGGTCGCGATCCGACCATCAAAGCTGGTTGCGAGCTTGAGCGTGACCAACGGGCGGCCTTGTTCTGTCTTGAAGAAAAATCCGGCGTGATCCCGCGCGGCCTGATCCGCCATCACACCTGCATTGACCTCGATCCCATGCCTGCGCAACATCTCGAATCCCTGACCAGCAACGCGCGGATCACTGTCTTCGATGGCGGCCATGACACGGGCCACCCCTGCTTCAATCAAAGCCTGCGCACAGGGGGGTGTCTGTCCCTGGTGCGAACAGGGTTCCAATGTGACATAGACAGTCGCCCCACGCGCCTGTTCCCCGGCCTGGGCCAGCGCCATTGGTTCGGCATGTGGGCGTCCGCCGGGTTGGGTCCAGCCCCGCCCAACAATGCAGCCATCTTTAACAATGACGCAACCAACAGCCGGATTAGGCCAACAATTGCCTTGGCCGCGCCGCCCCAAGGACAGCGCCAAAGCCATAAAACGTGTATCCAAGGAAGTTACTCTTCGGGTTGATTGGAAGGCGGACGCAATTCGTGCACAAAGTCTTCGAAATCATCTGCTTCCTGGAAGTTCTTGTAAACACTCGCAAACCGAACATAGGCAACAGTGTCGATCCGGGCCAGAGCCTCCATCACGATTTCACCAATACGGTTTGACGGTATGTCGGTGTCCCCCATACTTTCCAGTCGGCGCACAATACCAGAAATCATCTGGTCGATGCGTTCGGGATCAATGGGGCGTTTCTGCATGGATATCCGGATCGAGCGTTCCAGCTTGTCCCGGTCGAAATCTTCCCGACGGCCGTTCGTCTTGACCACGACCAGATCGCGCAACTGGACCCGTTCATAGGTGGTGAAACGTCCGCCACAAGCCGGACAGAACCGGCGCCGCCGGATCGAAACATGATCCTCTGCCGGACGAGAATCCTTGACCTGAGTGTCGATATTTCCGCAAAACGGACAGCGCATCTGCCGTCTCCCTTGTTCCTGAACCGCCGCAATTTGTGGGATCTGTCGCCCATTTATCCACAACTATAGGCTAGCCTCAACCCTTTGGGTAGAGGGGAATTGCAACCGCTAGATAAAGGTGGTCAGCCCAGATGTGCGGCAACGCGGCGGGTGTGGGGGGCTGTGCGGTGTTCAAACAGATAGATGCCCTGCCAGGTTCCCAAAACCATCCGACCCTGCGCCACCGGTATCGACAGGCTGACCGGCATCAGTGTCGCCTTGATATGGGCGGGCATGTCATCGGGACCTTCATAGGTATGGCGCAGATAGGACATCGACGCATGGGTGCTTGACGGGACCAGCCGGTCAAAAAATGCCCGTAAATCACTCTGGACCTCGGGGTCGGCATTCTCCTGAATGATCAGAGAGCAGGACGTGTGCCGCACGAACAACGTCAACACACCATCGCGTGGCCCATCCAGCGCGTCCAGCCACCGCGCCACATCCTGGGTGAATTCATACAGGCCAGCGCCGGATGTGCGCAGAGAGAATTCATGGGTCATCGTAATGTCCTGCCCTGCTTCATCTACCGGTTTCAGACAAGCCCACCTCTACCAAGGCTGAGACTCAAAAGAACCGGTCCCGCCTGTAGTTGCCAAAACAATACTGTCGGGCCATGCCGACGCTCAGGTTTTCCCCCACACGTTTTATCGACAGGGAATAGGATTGCCCCGTGTCGGCATTGGCGGGTTTGGTAAATCCGAACCGTACGGATTTGTAATTCGACCGGGTCGCGGACGGCCCCATCGGGGCGACCAGATAGACCCTATCCTTGGTCGGGACCCGGGCTTGGCGCACCGCATAATCTCCGATCGCGCACCAGAAATCCGTCGTGGCCGACCCCGCACGGGACAACACTTCGACGGTGCCGTCGCTCAGCGCAAAAACTTCGAGACCACTGCTTGCGCGCCACGCCATGGCCGGGGCCCCCATGTGAGGCAACGCCACAGTTGCTGCCAGAGCCAATTTATACATCATACGCATGGCTTCAGAACCTGTCCGGAATTGCCGAGCAATACAGATTGGCCTGCTGAACGCTCATGCTTTCGCCAGGCTTTAACGAATTCAACCGAACCGAATTGTTTTCGATCGGCGTTATTCCGGCCGCCTGCGGAGACATGGTGAACTGAACCGCGGATCTGCGGTTGGTCGTGACGCTTTGGCCCCGACCCTGAACCAGATATACGCGATCGGTCCATCCGGCATTCAATGCGCGGCGGGCATATTCCGACGCGGCGCACCAGAATTGCTGGGCAGACGAGGCGGTGCTGCGCCCGATCACCTCAAAGACCACATCATTCACCTGGTTGACCCGGGCACCATCGCGGGTCGAAAATGCGCTGGCCGAGGTCGCCATGGTCATCCCGATCAGACCAACACTGAAAACACGTAAGACTTGGGCAATCATTTTTGAGGCCTCCAAATTAGGCTAAGCGGCCCGACAATCCGAACCAATTTTTTAATCAATGTAAGCTGGTCGAAATGCGTTTCCAACAGGCAGGCGCAAATATCGCGGTATCGTGCGACGGCGTGAAAAAGGCGCCCCCGGACGGGGACGCCTCAGACTGAATTTCACGTGGCTTACTGGTCCAGGAAGCTGCGCAGTTTGCGCGACCTGCTGGGGTGCTTCAGTTTGCGCAGAGCCTTGGCTTCGATCTGGCGAATCCGTTCGCGGGTCACGCTGAACTGCTGGCCCACTTCTTCCAGCGTATGATCGGTGTTCATACCGATGCCAAAACGCATCCGCAGAACCCGTTCTTCGCGCGGTGTGAGCGAAGCCAGAACCCGAGTGGTTGTTTCCTTGAGATTTTCCTGAATGGCACTGTCCAGCGGCAGCACTGCATTCTTGTCCTCGATGAAATCGCCCAACTGGCTGTCTTCTTCGTCCCCAATCGGAGTTTCGAGCGAAATCGGCTCCTTGGCGATTTTCATCACCTTGCGAACCTTTTCCAGCGGCATCTGCAGCTTTTCGGCCAATTCTTCGGGCGTCGGTTCACGGCCGATTTCGTGCAGCATCTGCCGACCGGTCCGAACCAGCTTGTTGATCGTTTCGATCATGTGCACCGGAATTCGGATGGTACGGGCCTGATCCGCGATGGACCGCGTGATCGCCTGACGGATCCACCAGGTCGCATAGGTCGAGAACTTGTAGCCCCGGCGATATTCGAATTTGTCGACCGCCTTCATCAGGCCGATGTTCCCTTCCTGAATGAGATCCAGGAACTGTAGGCCGCGGTTGGTGTATTTTTTGGCAATCGAAATCACCAGACGCAGGTTGGCTTCCACCATTTCCTTTTTGGCCTGGCGCGCTTCTTTTTCACCCTTTTGAACCTGCTGCACGATGCGGCGGAATTCGCTGATGTCCAGACCCACATAGGTACCGACCTGGGCCATGTCTGCGCGCAGTTCCTCGACCTTCTCAGAGGAGCGCTCAAAGAACATCTGCCAGCCACGGCCGGGCTTTTCGCCCATGTCCGTCAACCAGTTCGGGTCCAGTTCGCGCCCACGATAGGCTTCGACAAATTCGCGACGGTTGATGCGGGCCTGGTCGGCCAGTTTCACCATCTGCCCGTCGATCTGCATGACGCGTTTGTTGATGCCGTACAGCTGGTCGATCAGCGCTTCGATCCGGTTGTTATGCAGATGCAGGCCGTTCACCAGCTCAACGATCTCGGACCGCAGGGACTGATAGGTGGCTTCGTCCTTGGCGCTGAACGTGCCGTCTTCGTTCAGAGTTGCCGAAATCCGGCTGTCCTGCATTTCCGACAACATGGCAAAGTCGGTCGAGATCCGTTCCAGTGTGGTCAGCACCTGATCTTTCAACGCGGCTTCCATTGCGGCCAGCGACATGTTGGCCTGTTCGTCCTCGTCGTCATCATCATCCGCGGCGATCGGATTGCCATCGGCGTCCAGTTCGGGACCTTTTTCTTCGGTCTTGGTCGCAGCCACAGCCGAAGTATCAACGACGGGTTCTTCTTCCTCTTCGTCATCCAGCTGGTTGCCGAACGTGGCTTCCAGATCGATAACGTCGCGCAGAAGAATGTCTTCGGACAACAGTTCGTCGTGCCAGATGGTAATCGCCTGGAAGGTCAGCGGGCTTTCGCACAGCCCCAGGATCATGGTGTTGCGACCGGCCTCGATCCGTTTGGCAATCGCGATTTCGCCTTCACGGCTCAACAGCTCAACACTGCCCATTTCGCGCAGGTACATGCGAACCGGATCGTCGGTGCGGTCCAGTTTTTCGGACGCGGCACCGGCCAGAGTCACTTCACGCGGCCCGTCGGTTGTCACCAGATCGGTCGGCCCCTTGTTCTGGGCATCGTCGTCTTCGGCTTCTTCGTCTTCGATAATGTTGATGCCCATTTCCGAGAGCATCGACATCACGTCTTCGATCTGTTCCGAACTCACCTGATCAGGCGGCAAAACCTGGTTCAGCTGGTCATAGGTGATATAGCCCTTCTCCCGGGCTTCCGCGATCATCTTCTTGACGGCGGCCTGGCTCATGTCCAGCGAGATTTCGGCGTCCTGTTCTTCAGGCTTGCGGTCGTCGGTGTCTTTGGCGGCCATTCATTGCTCCTGCAGGTGCTGGGGGCGATTCGGTTTGGACGAATCATTAGCGGGATCTGATGATTCGTCACCCCGTTTATCGAATTTTCTTTCGGTCTTCCTTACCAAAACGACTCAACGTCGTTTCTTGGCAAAGTCGATGTTCTTGGTCAGCGCATCAAAAAGGCTACGTTCTTCGCGGTTCAACTGAACCCCATTGTCGGCAACTTCGTATTCGGCTTTGTCCTCACTCTCGCTGCGCACAGCCTTGTTCCGCGCCTCGGCGGCCTGGCGCAACCGCCAGGTCAAAGCCTCATCCGCCAGATCCGTCAGGTCCTGTTCGGCTTCGGCAATTTCTGCATCCAGTCCGCGCAATGCGTCGAGTTTCGCGAATTCTTCGGTCAGCGTCAGACGTGCCATTTCGATATCGCCGGGTTTGCGCAAGCAGGGACTAATAGCCACATGGCGCAGCGCATACAGGTTTTCAAGGGCTTGGGGCCCAATTCTGTATTCGATTTCTTCACCCAGCCGTTCTGGTGCGTCGATCCCACAGCTCAGAATAATGTCACGCAATTGGGCGTATTCCTGATCCGAACAGATCATCCCATCGAATTTGGTTTCAAAGTCAGCGATCACTTGAGGGGTGGCGATGGCAATGGCCAGAATGACCGCTTCGCGCATTTGCTGGCTCGCCTTGTCGCCAGCAGCCGCCAGCAGCGAACTCTTGGTTCCGGGCATCGGCACCGGTGGGGCCCCACGCGGGCGCCATTGAGATTTTCCGCCACCATAGGTGTTCGACCGCGATTGTGGGCGTCGTCCCTGACGAAACAGCTCCCAGCGCATCTCCTTGATGTCTTCGCCATAGTGGGTCCGAATCGACGGATCGCGAATCAGTTTGATCTTGTCGCGCAGCACCTTGTCGAGCGCAGCCTTGCGTTCGGGGCTGTCAAAGACCTTGCCCGCAGTTTCACGTTGCCACAACAGGCGCACCATCGGGATCGCCTGATCCAGCACCTTTTGCACCGCAGCCGGACCTTCGGCCTTGAGCAGATCATCGGGATCCTTGCCGTCCGGCATCAAAGCAAAGCGCAGGGATTTGCCCGCCTCCAAAAGCGGCAGGGCCAGGTCGATCAATCGCATCGCCGCGCGCAAACCTGCGGTGTCGCCATCCAACGCGATGATCGGTTCATCCGAGATGCGCCACATCAGTTGCAATTGATTTTCGGTGACGGCCGTGCCCAATGGGGCCACCGATGCCTCGAACCCGGCCTCGGCCAGGGCAATCACATCCATGTATCCTTCGGCCACGATCAGCGGCAGCCCCTTGCCCGCCGCGACCCGTGATGGTGCGTGGTTATACAGGCTGCGCCCCTTGTCGAACAATTCGGTCTCGGGCGAGTTCAGGTATTTTGCATTGTCCGTCGGATCCATCGCCCGCCCGCCAAAGGCGATGCATCGCCCCCGCGCGTCGCGAATGGGAAACATGATCCGGTTGCGAAACGTGTCATAGGGTTTGCCGCCCTTGGTCGATGGTTTGGCCAGCCCGGCCCCCATGATCAGATCTTCCGGAACACCTTTGCCCCGCAGATGATCCCACAAATGCTGCCATCCCTCCGGGGCAAAGCCAATCTCCCAACGCTCCTGCGCCCGCGGATCCAGACCACGCCCCAGCACGTAATCGCGCGCTGCGCGCCCCGCCCCGGTGCTCAGCTGCAACCGGAAGAACTGGACCGCCTGTTCCATGACCTCGGCCAACAACACGCGGCGGTCCTGTTTTTGTTGTGCCTTGGGGTCACGTGCAGGCATTTCCATCCCGGCTTCCTGCGCCAGGATCTCAACCGCTTCCATGAAACCGACGTTCTCGGTCTCTTGAATAAAGCTCAGCGCGTCGCCCTTTTGATGACAGCCAAAGCAGTAATAATAGCCTTTGCGGTCATCGACATGGAAGGAGGCGGTCTTTTCGTGGTGGAATGGGCATGGGGCCCACATGTCGCCCTTGCCCTGGTTCGACTTGCGCTGATCCCACATGACTTTGCGCCCCACAACCTGAGACAGGCTGGTTCGGTTGCGCAGTTCATCAAGAAATCCGGGGGGCAAGGACATGGGGCGATTGTGTCAGACTGGCAGGGCGACGCCAAGAGGCGCGCCGACAAAAGCAGAGAAAGCCCGTACAATGGGCGCGACGCGTCGGGTGATCAGGCCGTGCGATCAATCCGCGCGATCAGGGCTGTTTCAAACACATTTCACGCCAGATCGCGCCCAGGTCCTCGGTGCGGATGGCCTTCATCTTTTGCTCATACACCCAGGGCGCGATCAATGGCACGGCGTTGTTGAAGCTCTCCGGCCAGCTCGGATTGGTCGCGGCCACGGCCTCGGGAACCTTGCGTTCGCTGACCCGGTCCAGCCGGGCCTGCTGAACGGCGGCCACCACATCCGCCTGATACCCACAGCTTTCCTCTTTGCTCAATTGCTGAGCAAAGGCGGGGCCCGTGGCGAGAACGGTGATCAGGGTCAAGCGGGTCAACATCAGGGCAGCTCCGGAATCAGGTCAGGTCCCGGTGATCTTACCCCCGTGCGGCGACAGCTTCCATGGCTGACTTGAGATCATGTATCAAAGTCTGCGCCATGGATCGTAATACCATGATCTGAAACGCCCCATCCGACAGGCGGGTTATGGAGGCCGCCATATGCGCCAATTCGGTGCGCAGCGTCTGTCCCGGATCAAATTGGCCAGGCCGCAGATCCACCGGTGCCAGGCGTGCCAGAACCTCTTCGGCCCCCACCCCAGCCAGACGCACAACCGCCCAGGCATCGCCTTGATCTGTCAAAGCTGCGAGCGTGGACAATTTTTCATCCGGTGCCGCACCCAACAAAACCGCCTGATTGCGCCCAAACCAGATCACCTGCCCGCCATCACCGAACAGTGCCTGACCTGGGTCCGGAAACCCGACCCCATGGGCCGCGCGCAAATGATCCGACACCGCCTGTCCCTTGCCGATATAGGGCGCGACGGACGTCATCACCCCAACCTGCATTTCGCTCAGCGTGATCGCCCCGATGGTTGTCGGGACCAGCCCGTCACAGGGTGTTTTTGCACTCAATTCAACCACGCAACCGCCCTCCTTCAGGGTCAAAGAACACTGGGTTCACCACTTCACACAGGGTATCTACACCGCGCAGATGATCGACCAGCCTGACCTGCTGGCCCATTCGCTCGGGTCCGTTTTTCAGGAACCCCAGCGCAATCATGTGACCCAGGGTCGGCGAATGCCCTACCGAAGTCACATATCCCTGATCATTCACCCGCTCGACCGTGTCACCGGGGGTGAACAAATGCGCTCCGGCGGTCAGCTCTCCCCCCGACTCCAGAGGTTTCAGCCCGACCAACCGTTCGCGGTCGGCCTCTGACAATCCGGGGCGCTGCGCCATCGGTTTTCCCAGGCACTCTTTTTTCTTGGAAACCATCCCCTGCATGCCGACGTCAAACGCGGTGGTGCGCCCGTGAATTTCGGCATGGGTGATGAATCCTTTTTCGATCCGCAGCACGTTCAGCGCCTCCATCCCGTAGGGACCGCCACCGATGGCTTCGGCCCGGGATGTCAGTTCGCGAAACAGGCTGTCACCAAACCGGGACGGCACCGCGATTTCATAGGCATGTTCGCCCGAAAACGATATTCGGAACAGCCGCGCGTTGACACCGCCAATGGCGACTGCCCCGCAGGACATGTACGGAAAGCTGTCGTTGTCGATTGGCGTATCCATCAAATCGTTCAACACATCACGTGCCTTGGGCCCGGCAACAGCAAACTGCGCCCATTGTTCGGTGACCGACGTGAACCGCACATCCCATTCTGGTCGCAGCGCCTGAGTGATATACTCTAGGTGCTTCATGACTTCGCCCGCTGCGGCTGTGGTCGTCGTCATCACATAATGATGCTCTCCCAATCGTGCAGTGGTGCCATCGTCCATGACAAATCCGTCTTCGCGCAGCATCAGCCCATAGCGCACGCGCCCGATCTTGAGCGTACTGAACATGTTGGTATAGGCATAATCCAACAGCTTGCCCGCGTCCGGCCCCTGAATGTCGATCTTGCCCAGCGTGGACACATCACAGACCCCAACAGCCTCGCGCACCATGTTGACTTCGCGATTGCAACTCTGCTGCCAAGTGGCTTCACCGGATTGCGGAAAATAGCTGGGGCGATACCACAGCCCTGCCTCGATGAACGGCGCACCACGGGCAACGGTGGCGGCATGCGAGGTGGTGAACCGCTCCGGTTTGAACCCTTTGCCTTCGGCCCCTGCCCCCATCGCCGCGAGCGACACCGGGTTGAACGGAGGACGGAATGTGGTTGTTCCGGTTTCGGGAATGGCGCGCCCCGTGGCATCCGCCAAAACCGCCAGCGCCCCCATGTTCGAAGACTTCCCCTGATCGGTGGCCATACCCAGCGTGGTATAGCGCTTCATGTGCTCGACCGAGCGAAAGTTTTCCACCGCGGCCTGTTTCACATCCTTGACCGTGACGTCGTTCTGAAAATCCAGCCACGCCCGGCCTTTGCCCGGTACCGCCCAAAGCGGGCTCATGGCATAGGGCGCGTCCTCTGCCCGGGGCAAGGCGATCTCGGGCACCGAATACCCCAGATCATCCAGGGCGGTCCGCGCCACCGCAACGCCCTCGCCCAGACAGGCGGCTGTGCTGAAGGTGCCGTTGGCCGCGCCTGCCGCGCTCAACCCCGGGATCATCCCGGGCTTGGGCACAAAGGCGGCAATGTCCGCGCGCCATATCGGGCGTCCGTTCTGGTGACAGGTCAGATGCACATTCGGGTTCCATCCGCCAGACATCGCCAGACAATCGGTCAGGATTTTTTCCGTCCCGCTGACCGTACGCACCGTGATCGATTCAACCCGTTTGCGCCCGCCCGCATCACAAACCTGCGCCCCGCGATACACCCGGAACATGTTGGACTGAGGAGCATCATGGCGGCTGTCTATCAGAGCGGCCACATGCACACCCGCAGCCACCAGATCCTGCGCTGTGCGATGAGCCTGATCATTGTTTGCAAAAACGGTGACCCGCCTGCCCGGTGCCACGCCCCATCGGTTCAAATAGGCCCGCACGGCCCCGGCGGTCATGATCCCCGGCCGGTCGTTGTTGCGGAAGGCCACCGGGCGCTCGATGGCCCCGGCGGCCAGAACGGCACGTTTTGCGACAATCCGCCAAAAGCATTCCAGAGGGGCCTTGCCGGTGCGCGCTTTGTGGTGGGTCACCTTTTCCAGCGCCGCATACGTCCCCTGATCATAAGCACCCACAACGGATGTGCGCGTCATCAGCCGTACATTGTCCATACTGCGCAATTCGGCCAGGATACTCTCGGCCCAGTCTGAACCAGCCATGTCATCAACGGTTTCGCTCTCTGCCAACAACCGCCCGCCCATGCGCGAATCTTCGTCTGCCAGAATCACATCCGCCCCGGCCCGACCTGCGGCCAGCGCCGCCATCAACCCCGTGGGTCCCGCCCCAATCACCAGCAGATCGCAAAAGGCATAGGCTTTTTCATAGCGATCCGAATCTGCTTCCCCCGACAGCGCGCCCAGACCGGCAGCGCGCCGGATCATCGGCTCATAGATTTTCTCCCAGAATGCAGCTGGCCACATGAAGGTCTTGTAATAGAACCCCGCGCCAAAGAACGGGGCCGCAAGATCATTCACCGACATCACGTCCAGATCCAACGACGGCCAACGGTTCTGGCTCGACGCCTCCAACCCTTCAAAAATCTCCTGCACCGTGGCGCGCATGTTGGGCTCGCGATTGGTGCCCGATCCAATGGTCACCAACGCGTTGGGCTCTTCGCTCCCCGCACTCAACACGCCGCGCGGGCGGTGGTATTTGAACGACCGCCCCATCAGATGCACATCATTGGCCAACAGTGCCGAGGCCAGAGTGTCCCCCTCCAGGCCCATATAATCACGCCCGTCAAAGCGGAACGAAACGCTCGCCGCACCGGCGGTCAGCCCCTTGCCTGCAATTCTCATCGCGGACCTCCCAGATCGGCGTCTTGGGCCAATTGCGACCCCAGCATTTCATGGGTCGCGACATTGCGCTCCACAACAACCCAGGATCCACATCCCATCTCGTGATACCACAGCTCCTTGAGCGGGCCCGCCGGATTGTCCCGCAGATTCACATATTCATGCCATTGCTCAATCGGTGCATCCGCGGCCGGGCGCTGCAACGCAGCACCTTGATAATAGAACTCGCGGCGATCACGCTCACCGCAAACTGGACAGGTGACCCTCATGCGCCGCGCTCCTTCTTCATCTCGCCACAAAAACTCCGGGGGTGAGGCCGCATGGCCGAGGGGGCAGCGCCCCCTGCCCCGGTCGCTTCACATCGATCAATGCAGGTTATGTTGTGCACCGGTCCCCTCCTCATCCATCAGGTCATAGCCGGTCTCGAACCGGTCCAACTTGAATTTTGTGGCCGCGTCATGCGGCCGGTCCGTGGCGATCAGATGGGCAAAGCAATGGCCAGACGCCGGGGTCGCCTTGAACCCGCCATAACACCAGCCGGCGTTCAGGTAGAGCCCGTCGATATGCGTTTTGTCGATGATCGGTGAGCCGTCCGGCGTCATGTCCATGATCCCACCCCAACTGCGCAGCAAACGCGCCTTGGCCACGGCCGGTACCATGGCAACACAGGTCTCCATCGTGTGCTCGACCATCGGCAAATTGCCCCGCGCCGCATAGGAGCTGTAGAAATCCAGGTACGACCCGAACACCAACCCGCCCTTGTCCGACTGACTGATATAAAGATGCCCTTCGGCAAAGGTGATCACATGGTCGATGATCGGTTTCAGCCCCTCAGACACAAACGCCTGCAACACATGGCTTTCAACAGGCAGGCGCATCCCCGCCATGGCCGCCACCTGACCGGATCGACCCGCCGCAGCCATGGCGACCTTTTTGGCCCGGATCGGCCCGCGTGAGGTCTGCACCCCGACGACTTTGCCGTTTTCAATGTCGATGCCGGTGACTTCGCAGTTCTGGATCAGGTCCACCCCACGTTGATCGGCACCACGGGCAAAACCCCAGGCCACCGCATCATGGCGCGCGGTGCCAGCCCGGCGCTGCAAAAGCGCACCCATGATCGGAAACCGGTTGTTGTCATAATTCAGGAACGGCACCATCTCCCGCAGCTGTTCGCGGCTGACCAGTTCAGCATCATCGCCCTGGTTGACGATGGCATTGCCGCGGCGCACCGCACCGTCACGTTGGCCATCATTGTGATACAGATTCAAAATCCCGCGCTGGGACATCATCGCGTTATAGTTCAGGTCCTGTTCCAGCCCTTCCCACAGTTTCAGGGAATGGGAATAGAATTCGGAATTGCCCGGCAAAAAGTAGTTGGCCCGCACAATCGTGGTGTTGCGCCCGACGTTACCGCCCCCCAGATACCCTTTTTCCAGGACCGCGATGTTGGTCAGCCCGTGTTCCTTGGCCAGATAATATGCCGTGGCCAAACCATGGCCACCGCCACCGATGATCACTGCGTCATATTCCGCCTTGGGCTGCGGATCACGCCAATGGGGTTTCCACCCCTTGTTGCCGGTCAGCCCTTCTTTGAAAACACGCCAGCCTGAAAACCGCATGATCACTCTCCCCTTCGAACCCGAACCCCCAAGAGCGCGCGACGCGCCCGGTTCGCCCTCAACCTGTTGTCCCCCACCCATACCGGTCAGAGCAAGTAGATTTCGACGTCGACGTCACACGAACTAACCACATATGTCTAGTGCTAATTCCGTCACAGCATGTCGCAAAATAATCATGGTGACAAATTTCGGGAAACAGACGGGCCGCTGTAGTCGGATCTGGCGCAAGTTGCACATCTGGATGGATGAGGAACTGCTGGATGGTTGGGCAGGCTTCGTCACCAACAGCTGAATCGGGGATGCGCCCAAGCGACCCGATGTATTGAACCAAATCCCGCCGCCTAAGAATGCACAGACCTGGAACCCGACAAACGACGGAATCTGTGCCCGCAATGGCTCGGTCAATGCGTTGCAATATCCGGGCCGCATCTGTGGCTACGTTGGGGCGGGCACCACCGCCACAGCCGCGTTGAACCGAAGATGCACTGTCTGAAACTCTTTGGCCAATCAAGGATGGCCAGGGGGTTTGAAAAGAAGGTCGCGGAAATCCAGATCCGCATCGCAGTCCTGAACCGCAGGTACGGATTTTGATATACCCATCACTGAGCCCGAAAGCTAAATCCGTCTGGGTTATGGGAGAGACCGAACATCACCCGAAGTGCGCAGCAAAGCCCCCGCAGCTGAACCACAAAGATCCCGCCCAAATGGTCCGTGCAAAACGCGCCCTGTGTTGCAATGGTCCCGCAGCGGGACCGGAGCCGTGGCAGCCTTGGGCATCTCCGACCTGTCGCGCCACGAGACAATCCCGCAGGAGGCATTCAAGATGATGGAGCGACCGGTGGACCCGCGAGTTTTGGGATCCACGCGCGCATTATAGGCGGTTGGCAGCAGTGGGTAAGCGATCTGTAGATGATCTTTTGACCAGGAAAAAGATCGGGCTTGTCAGGTGGTCTTCAGGCCGAAACACCCCAGGCCGATCGCCTCCTTTTGTGGGACACTTTTCCTTTGTCCCAGCAGCGCTTGCGCGCCAGATGGCAGATTTTAGGATCACAGTGGCTGCGCGCGCCCGATCACGAAACTCTTAACTACGAAACTCTGTCAGCCACCCTTTCAAGGATCTGCAAAGAACATGGCAGAAACCCGACAAGAAAAGGCTATCCCAAAGTGTGGCAGCATTGGCCGCGGCCAATCGGACGGGCCTAATCAGGATACCATGAGCACCATTGCCCAAACCGCAGGAGCGGGCTTGTAAGAAGGTTTCAGTTTGGAAATCGAAACCGGCGCACCAGAAATCCTGCGCGCCGGTTTCCTATCGTTGTTTTCAGGCTTACAGCCCTTTGGCCCGGTAGCTCTTGGCCACCTTGTCGATGGACACCAGATAGGCGGCGGTGCGCAGGTCGGTGACATCGGCCCGGCTGTGCCAGACCTCACGCATCGATTGATAGGCGATCCGCATCGTATCATCGAGCCCGGAGCGCACCAGCTCCAGCTCTCCTGCGCCGCGAAGGTATTTCTGTTTGAAATCCGGCGAAGGGGACCAAGCCTTACCCATGGCATCGCTCAGGCTCTCCAATTGATCCACCACCAACTGATGGCGCGCCTCTTCCTGGCGGCGCTGCATCCGGCCAAAGCGGATATGGCTGAGGTTCTTGACCCATTCGAAATAGGACACCGTCACACCGCCGGCATTGGCGTACATGTCCGGAATGATCACAGTGCCTTTCTGGCGCAGGATATCATCCGCCCCTGCAGTCACTGGGCCATTTGCTGCTTCGATAATCAGGGGGGCCTTGATCCGGTCCGCGTTGGACAGATTGATCACCCCTTCCAGAGCCGCCGGAATCAGAATGTCGCATTCTTCCTCCAAAACGGCCGCGCCTTCGGCGGAATGGGTCGCATCCGGGAATCCTGTGACCCCGCCATGTTTGACGATCCAGTTGCGCACCCCTTCGACGTCCAGCCCATCGGGATTAAACAGCGCACCATCGCGTTCGATAATGCCGGTCACCCTGCAGCCGTCCTCTTCGCTCAGGAATTTGGCGGCGTGATACCCCACATTGCCCAACCCCTGAACAATGACCCGCTTGCCATCCAGCGTGCCGGTCAGACCAGCCTTTTCCATGTCGCGCGCATCACGAAAGAACTCATGTAGGGCGTATTGCACCCCGCGCCCTGTCGCTTCGGTCCGGCCCTGGATCCCGCCGGCATTGATCGGCTTGCCCGTGACACAGGCGCGCCCGTTGATGTCCGTGGTGTTCATGCGCATGTATTGATCCGAGATCCACGCCATTTCCCGTTCCCCTGTCCCCATGTCGGGTGCAGGCACGTTTTGGGAGGGATGGATGAGATCCCGTTTGATCAGCTCATAGGCAAACCGGCGTGTGATCTGTTCCAGTTCATGTTCATCATATTGGCGCGGATCAATGCACAATCCGCCTTTGGACCCGCCAAAGGGTGCCTCGACCAGGGAACATTTATAGGTCATCAGCGCCGCCAGCGCTTCGACCTCGTCCTGGTTGACGGAGGGGGCGAAACGAATTCCGCCCTTGACCGGTTCCATATGTTCCGAATGCACGGATCGATACCCGGTAAACGTCTGGATCTGCCCCCGCAGGCGCACCCCGAACCGCACGGTATAGGTCGCATTACAAACCCGGATTTTCTCTTCCAAACCTGGTGGCAAATCCATCAGGGCAACCGCCCGATTGAACATCAAATCCACGCTCTCGCGGAAACTCGGTTCGTTGGCTCGCTGCATTCGGCAATTCTCCGTTGTTGAGGGGCAGGTCTCTTCTCAGAATGATTTTGTTCGACTCGGACCTTGTTCAGAATGTCTGTCCTACTATGACAACTTTCTTAAGAAGTGCGACCAATTTAGGCATTCCAAAAACTGAAAGTAAGACTTTGGAGGCTCCCAAGACGCTGAATACCAGCGATTCGCCCCTTCTGTCCCCGAACCGGAAACAGCAGGCAGCCGATGTGTGGAATGTAAATTAAACACCCGGTAATTCACCACATTTCGCACAGATTTCGCCCAAATTCGGCCATGTTCCACAGGCAAAAAGTCGGAGACTAAGTGTATCTATTGCTTGCTTGCCCGATGCGGGTGGAAGAGGTCCCGATGTGTGTCCGTTACCTATTTGAAAAGGGGAATTCTGTGCGTCCACGCACCAGATTTCTCAACAAAATATCGGCTCACGGCAAACGCTTTGCGCGTGAAGAAGACGGAACTCTGCTGATTTTCGGCGTCTATGTGTTCCTGATGATTCTCATGATGGGCGGCATCGGAATTGACATGATGCGGTTCGAACGTGACCGCACCAATCTGCAATATACGCTGGACCGCGCGGTGTTGGCGGCGGCGGACCTTGATCAGACATTGGACCCGACCGATGTGGTCAACGACTATTTTGCCAAGGCGGGTTTGTCCGAATACCTGTCTGGCGTGACCGTCTCCGAAGGTTTGGGATTCCGGAATGTGAACGCCACCGCCTCGGCCGACATCAAAACCCAGTTCATGCACATGGCCGGCGTGGATACGCTGTCCGCTCCTGCAAGCAGCACAGCCGAAGAAAGCATCGGCAGCGTCGAAATTTCCCTGGTTCTGGATGTGTCCGGGTCGATGAATTCGAACAGCCGTCTGACCAACCTCAAAAGCGCGGCGCGGGATTTCGTCGATCAGATGGTCGACAACACCGAAGACGGCAAGCTGTCGATGTCGATTGTTCCCTATGCCACTCAGGTCTCGATGCCATCAGAATTTCTGGACCAGTTCAATTTAACCGGCGAAAACCTCTATTCCAATTGCGTGAACTTTGACCCGGTTGATTTCGACACCACCGAAATTGACGACAGCGTTGCGCTGGAGCGCACCATGCATTTCGATATCTGGACACGTGGCAATTACAGCAGCCACGACCGGCGCCCCTATGGTGGCACCGTGAGTTACCCGATCTGCGAAAACTCCGATGCCCGAGAGTCATTGATCATGCAAAAGGATCGAAACGAACTCAAGAATTTCATTACAAACCTGTCGGCGCGCGGCAATACGTCCATCGACCTGGGGATGAAATGGGGCACGGCCCTGTTGGACCCCAGTGTGCGCAGCGCCACCAATGCGATGATCGGTGACGGCATCGTCCCCTCTGATTTTGCCGCCCGTCCCAGCGCCTTTAACGACTCTGACACGCTTAAAATCATCGTGTTGATGACAGATGGACAAAACACGTCGCAATACTACGTGGATGACGATTTTCGCACGGGCGGTTCCACAGTCTGGTGGAATGAAACAGCCCAAAGATATTCCGTCAGAAACCCGGCAAACGGTTTGTACTATTGGAAAGACGCAACGGACAGAGGCGACTCCGGAGATCTGGAAGCCGTCTCAAAGTGGCAAGATCACCCGTATGGTAACGGCACATATACCAAATGTACCAGCTATAGTTATTACTATGGATGCCTTGCCACCCAAGACGACCAACCCGAAAGCGGTTCTTCGTATGAGTTGAGTTTTGCCGAACTCTGGGCCCATACACCGGTCCAATTTGTCTGGAAAAGCATCATGGCTCCGTGGATGGGCTCTTATAACGCCCGGGACGAATGGTACTATGATGTGCGCCGCTATGTGAATTCCAGCACCAAGAATTCCCGCACCAAAGACATCTGTGATACGGCCAAGGACGCTGGGGCGATCGTGTTCACCATCGGGTTCGAAGCCCCCTATTCCGGCCAGGCCGTGCTGGCAGATTGTGCCAGCTCGGACGCCCATTACTTTGATGTGGACGGGTTGGAGATCTCCGAGGCCTTTTCGTCGATCGCATCGTCAATCCGCAAGCTGAGGTTGACCCAATGAGTATTGGTAAAAAGTTGCTGTCACGCCTCCCGCTCAGGCGGTTCGCCCGCGCCGAGGATGGCTCGGCCACCGTTGAATTTGCGATCACGTTTCCGGCGATGCTGTTTTTCCTGCTGTCGGGTGTGGAACTGGGGTTTGTCACCCTGCACCACGCCAGCCTTGAACGGGCGCTGGACATGACGGTACGAGACATTCGCCTGGGCACCGGGTCTGCCCCCCAGCACGATGAGATCAAGGATCTGATCTGCGTTCGGGCCGGGTTCATCGAAAACTGTAGTGCGAACCTGAAGCTGGAAATGGTGTCGATGGATCCGTTCAACTGGACCGGGTTGGACACGGACGCTGATTGTACGGATGCATCCGAAGAAGTGGCTCCGGTACGCAGTTTCGTCAACGGCCAGTCAAATGAACTGATGATTTTGCGCGCCTGCGCCAAAATTGATCCAATTTTCCCGACAACGGGTTTGGGTCAGAACATGGTCAAGGACGCCGCCGGGCAATACGCTCTGGTGTCGACCTCGGCCTTTGTTCAGGAACCGAGGTGATCTGATGTTGAAACGGCTCCTACAACGGCTCAGGGATTTTGCCCAACGCACAGACGGGAATGTGTCCGTGGAGTTCGTCCTGGCCATGCCCATGGTGTTCTGGTCCTTTATGGCCGTCTATGTCTTTTTTGACGGATACCGCCAGAGCACGGTGAATCTGAAATCCGCCTATACGATCAGCGATTTGCTGTCGCGTGAAACCAATGCGGTGGATGACGATTACATCGACAGCATGTATTCACTGCTGCAGGTTCTGACACGGTCGCGTTCTGTGAGCAGACTTCGCGTGACCGTCGTACGCTGGGACGAAGATGACGCGCGCTATTATGTCGATTGGTCCGAAGCGCGTGGCTATGAAACCGTTCTGACCAATGCCACAATCAGCGGCTTTGAAGACGATCTGCCAATCATGCCGGACAACGAACGGGTCATTCTGGTCGAAACCCGCAATGTCTTTGTGCCATTGTTCAATGTCGGCATGGAAGACAAGAACCTGGATAACTTTGTCTTTTCACGCCCCAGATTTGCCCCCAAGCTGGACTTTGACGGACCATTGTCGGGCGGCGATGACCACGATGATTTGACCGGCGGGGACGCTTGACGTCACCCGAAACCGATACGACGGCGGGTCACCTTGGCAGTGGCCCGTTTTCTTTTTGATACAGTATCGCCGCGAGAATTTCGGCCATGGCCTTGCCCTGGGCACCCGGCGTCACCCCACCGACGCCGATCCGTCGCCCCATACGCCACCACAACCCGGGTTGCCAGACACGACCGTTCGATGATCGGGTCCGCACCAAAAACCCATGCGATGGTTTGAACGCAAAGAACCCGCGATCAATCCCGTCGATATCCTCAATCTCGGCAATCAGGGTTCCGTCCGAGCAGCGCAATTGCGTGTGCGTCAGCTCGATGGAATGTTCCGTCGCCTGCCACATCCGGACCGCGCTCCACAGCGCACCAACCCCGACCACCAGCAGAAACACCAGCCATTCGGGTTCAGGCGGCGAGGAAAGCGCCACATAAAGCACTGCGCTGCCCACCGACCCCAGCATCCCGACCCCCATGATCCGGCGCGGCGCAGATGCTTTCATTGTTGCCAGTATTTCGTCCGACATGTCCCTGCTCCCGGTCATATTCTGTTGTCACATACCGGGGCCATACCGCGAAACCGCCGGGACGAACAGCCCCGGCGCAGGATCCATTGGGGCAGTCCCGCAGGAATGCCCGACAGACGCGGGTGCCTATTCGGCCGCCGCACGCCGGATCTTGACCTCGTATCCCGGCTCTTCTGGTTCATCGTCAATCAGTTCCGTCGGAAACCCCGGCGCGGTAATCGACAGGCCCGTGGCCTCCTCCAGCCGTTCGATCATCCGATCGGATTGGGCGCGCTCGCCATAGCGACGTTGGCCGTCCTTCATCATCTCGATCATCACCGGAGACAATTCCAGCGGCACGTTGTTGCGATCCGCCAGGGTCTGGAACAGGCCAATGTCCTTCATCACCAGATCCATGGTGAAATTCACATCCCGCGATCCGGACAGGATCAGCTGGCTTTCGGTCTCATGCGCGAATGAATTCCCTGACGACATGGCAATCGCTTCGTAGGTCATTCCCAGATCCATGCCGCAGGCCTTCATTACCGTCAGCGCCTCGCAGACCGACAACAGGTTGATATTGGCCAGATAGTTTGTCATCACCTTGAGAATGCTGGAATTCCCAATCTCACCCACATGCAGAATCCGGCGACCCATTTTGGTCAGCAGCGGCAGGATCCGGTCAAAGGTTTCGCGTTCGCACCCGGCATAGATCGAGATATTTCCTGTATCTGCTCGGTGGCATCCCCCTGACACCGGACAGTCCACCGGATGACCGCCCCGTTCAGTGACCAACGCACCAAGACGTTTGACCTCGGCCACATCCGTGGTCGACATCTCCATCCAGACTTTGCCCGCCGTGACTTCCGGCAGCATCTCCTGCACCACTGCATCCGACGCCGCAGGCGACGGCAGGCATGTGATGACCGCATCACAGTCGCGCATCATCTGTGCCGGGCTTCCTCCGGCCTTGGCCCCCCGATCAACAAAGCTCTGCACCAGGTCCGCATCCAAATCGTGGACACATAGATCCACGCCATTGCGCAACAGCGATCCAGAGAGCTTGCCGCCTACATTGCCCAGGCCGATGAAGCCAACTTTCAGATCGGTACCCATCGCGTTCTCCTCATATCCGCGGGATTTCTTTATTACACCGGGCTAACTTGACCTTCGTTAAAAGAAAAACGAATAATAATACGATCTGACCCCTAAATTATTTGTGGCACATGTCCGATCTTCCCAATCTTGTCTGGCTGCGTGCCTTCGAAGCTTCGGCCCGGTTGCGCAGTTTTACCGCCGCAGCTGATGAGCTGGGCCTGACCCAGGCCGCCGTCAGCCACCAGATCCGCAGTCTCGAAAAGAGTTTTGGCGTGACTCTTTTCATCCGGCGGGCCCGGCATCTGGAACTGACCGAAATCGGCCACGCGTATTACCCATCCATTTCCCAGGCCTTGGATGACATTGCCTATTCAACGCGCGGTCTGATCGGTCCCGGATCCGCGCCGGCCGTTACCTTGCGGGCGCCGATTTCGACGGCTGTTTTGTGTGTTGCGCCCCGATTGGGCGCTTTTCACGCGACGCATCCCAACATACGGGTCCGGCTGGTCTCGGCCGTCTGGGCCGACAGCACATCCGATACCGAGGTGGATATCGACGTGCGATTGGGACCATCCAGCTGGTTTGATCGTCGGGCGCATCTGCTGTCGACCGAAACCGTCATCCCGGTGGCCAGCCCCACCCAGGCCCCACAGCTGACTCGACTGACAGACCTGTTTTCGCAAACCCTGATTCACATACATGGCAATCAGGATCACTGGTTGCGCCTGTCCAAACACCAGAACATACCCTTGGAGGACCGGAAAACCGCGCTTTTTGTCGACACGACACTGGCCGCGATCGAGCTGGCTGCATCAGGAGCAGGCGCAGCAATGGTCATGCGGCGATACGCAGAAATGCCGTTTGCGCAAAACCGGCTGGCACAGGTCGGAGCGGCTGAGATCCCCATGGGTCAGGGGCATTATCTGATGCCCACCGTTGGCGAGAGACCAAAAACCAACGAAGTCACCCTTGTAAGGGACTGGATCACGTCGGTCTTTGAAGCATGAAATACATCTCTTGCGCCCGGTATTTTCCCCCGATACGGTCACCACATGGCATGGCCCCAGAACACTCCTCCACACCGCGATGACGATGCCCGCGCCGGGATCGACGTCACCGATGATTTCGAACGATTTTCTCAACGCAACGACGTTTTTACCCGGGCGTTCTGGGATGATCGGGTAAAATCCAAACACACCAAAAAATTCTTTTCTTCCTACCGGATGGAAGCCGCGCCACGCCGCGGTGACGGGTTCACCCAACGCGACTTTGCCCTGCGCAATGCCGCTTGGCTGATTTCAGACATTGTTTCCAATCGCAAAGCATCCGAGGGGCTGCGCGAAGGGTTTCAGGCACCGATCCAACCCGACACTCCGGTGGCCTCGGACGCGCTGGAGATCGACGATCCGGCCAAGATGTCGGTGGAAATCAAACGGATTTCCAAATTCTTTGGTGCCGACCTTTGTGGCATTACAGACTTTGATGAACGCTGGCTCTACAGCGCCCGGGTTGACGCACGCGATTTCTCCGAAGCGCCGCATGAACTGCCCCAAGGATTGAATTCCGTCATCGTGCTGGGCCACGAAATGGACAAGGATCTGGTGGCCACCTACCCATCCGCCCTGGCAGGGGCGGCAACCGGTCGGGAATACAGTCACGAAGCTGCGATCGTGATGCAGCTTGCTGCCTACATTCGAAACCTCGGCTACAAAGCGGTGCCCTCGATGAACGACACCGGCCTGGTGATCCCCTATGCGGTCAAGGCGGGTCTAGGGGAGTACGCCCGCAACCAGATGGTGATAACACCCGAATTCGGACCTCGGTTGCGGTTTTCAAAAATATTCACCAATCTGCCGCTTTCTCATGATGTTGCTCAACCGCGTGGCGTAAAGTCCTTTTGTGACATCTGCACCAAATGCGCAGACGCCTGCCCGGTCAAGGCGTTGCCCTTTGGTCCCCCAGAGGTGGGCGGGCACAATGTGTCAGCCATCAAAGGCGTCCGAAAATGGACGTCGGACGCTGAAAAGTGCTTCTCCTTTTGGGCCAAAATGGCCTCGGATTGCGCAATCTGCATGCGGGTTTGCCCTTTTAACCGGGACTATGACCGCCTGCGGGATAGATTATGGTTGAAGCTGGCCTTGTCTCCGCTGCGCAAGCTGGCGCTGCGGTTGAGCAAAGGGCATGGAGCCCGGACCAAACCGGGAGACTGGTGGGCCCCGACCAATCGCTCCCCAAAACGCGACCAAGAGTTTTAGAAAAAACTCTTGGCAAATTTCTTAGATAAGAAATTTGCGCCTGGGACGACCGAAGGCGCGACGGATCAAACCGCATAGACAATTTCAAGCTGGCTCAGCCCCTTTAACCGATGGGCCCCACAGCTGCGTCCGGGTATCCGAGACCGGGTTCTGAACTGCGAAGACACCAGCAAAGGTTCATCCAGGCTGCTGCAAAGCCCTGCCAATCGTGCAACCAAATTCACGTCCCGGCCAATCACCGTGTAATCCAGCCGCATTCCGGCCCCGACATTTCCAAAGGCCACCTCGCCAGCATGAAGGGCGATTCCGACGTCGAAGGTGGGTTCTCCGCTGCGCTGTCTCACTCGGGCCAATACTTCTCGGGCCGCGACCAGCGCACGTTCACAGGCATCCTCTTCGCCGTCCTGGACCCGAAAAATGGCCAGCACACCGTCCCCCATGAATTTCAAGACCTCACCGCCCACCTCTTCGACAGGCGGCACAACACAATCAAAATAGGCGTTCAACAGATCGGTGGCCGCGCGGGCGCTCATCTCGGCCGTCAGTTCTGTAAACCTGCGCATGTCAGCCAACAGGATCACAGCACGGATGTGCATGACGTCGCCGCGATGCACGTCGCCAGACAGGATGCGCCTGTGCGGTTCCTCCCCCACATAGATCCGCAACACCTCTTGCATGGAGCGTGAGGTCGCCAGAATATCCTGACAGGCCGCCAGCGCCGGGAAAACCGCGCGCAAGAAGGCCAGATCCGTTTTTGAAAATCCCTCAGGTGCGCGGGTGGCAAAACTGAAAGTGCCGTTGCGCCCCATCTTCATAAAGACAGGAGCCATCACATATTGGGTGTACCCGTCCTGTTTCAGTTCGGCCACGATCCCATATCGATCATCTGGCGTTTCCGGCAGCCACAAATCAACCCATTGGCCTGTGCGGTGCACGTCTGCGGCCGGAGAATGCGCATAGCCTTCGCCGCTATCGTCTGAGTATGGAAACAGAAAGCTGCGTGTCCCCTTGCCCAGCTCCCAGAACCGGGCGCTTGCCACGGCTTCGGCATGCAGGAGCGACACGATGGACGTGGCTCGTTCCAACGGAACCCCTGCGGCGTGGATGCGTTCGGACATGGCAATCAGCACATCATCGGCATCTGCCAGGAGCAGGGCTTCGCCCAGCATGAAATCAATCAACTCCAAGGCTGCCACCAACGTGTCAGACGGCAAACTGGCCAGAATTTCCGATGAACGGGTCATGCCACCAGAATACCCTGATGTCATCCAACCCGACAAGGGACCTGTGCAAACCTGCACACAGCCCCTGCCCGCGGGACTGTTGTTTCGGACCAACGCAGCGATACGTATAGAACAACCACAGTCACAGGAGACACCACCATGTCCATCCGCCCCGTTCTGGAAACACGCCCGGCCCACCCCACGCTCGAAGGGGCTGGCGTCAAGCTGCACCGCGCGTTCGGCTTTCAGGATCCGACCGAATTGGATCCCTTCCTGTTGTTTGACGATTTTCGCAATGACCGCCCCGAGGATTTTGCCAAAGGCTTTCCGTGGCACCCCCATCGCGGCATTGAAACGATCACATATGTGTTGTCAGGCAGCGTCACCCATGAGGATTCTCTAGGCAACACCGGAGCCCTGGGTGCCGGAGACGTTCAGTGGATGACCGCTGGTTCCGGAATCATGCACCAGGAAATGCCAACGGCCAGCGCGACCGGCCAGATGCATGGCTTTCAGCTCTGGGGCAATTTACCCGCAGCGCAAAAAATGACCGACCCGCGGTATCAGGACGTCCAGGCCAAAGAGATTCCCCATGTCATTGATGACGACGGTACATTGGTCAAAATCATCGTGGGATCCTTCTGGGGCAAGACTGGCCCGGTCGACGGAATCGCGGCCGATCCACAATATCTGGACGTGACCATCCCGGCAGGGGTGCGCAAGACGCTGCCCATCGACACCTATCGCCGCGCTTTTGCCTATGTGTTCGAAGGGGCCGGTGCCTTTGTCGATGCCGCACGCCCGACCGGTGTGTTGTTGGAAAAGGAAGTCCTGGGGCAAGAACTCAACATCCGAGACATGTCAGGGAACCGCACATTGGTGCGATTTGGCAGCGGGGATGAGATCACTGTTCAGGCCGGACCAGAGGGGGTGCGGTTTCTGCTGATCACCGGTGCCCCGATCCAGGAACCTGTGGCCTGGCACGGCCCCATCGTGATGAACACCCGCGACGAATTGAAGACCGCCATGCAGGACTTGCGCAATGGGACTTTTATCAAGGCTGCTCACTGAACCCAGGTGCGCCCCGGACGTTCAGTTCGGGGCGACCACCTTGTGCACCATGTCCCAATAGATCGCTTCGACCTGATCCAGCGACAAACGCCCGCCCGCCCGATACCAGGTATTGACCCCGTTCAGCATCGCGATCACCGCCAAGGTGGCGATTTTTGTGTCGGGCACATGGAACACACCCTGATCGACCCCCGCCTTCAGGATCATCTCCAACGCGTCTTCATATTGACCACGCAGGGTTTCGATTTCTGTGAAATTCTCCGGCGACAGGTTGCGCAGCTCCATATAGGCGATGAACACCGCGTCCGCGCGTTCCAAATGGAACCGGATGTGAAACCCCGTGAACACGCGCAGTTGCTCCATCGCATCCACCGGCAGATCCTGACCGCGCCACGTGGCAAGAAGGTCCTGCATGTGGCCCCGCATCAGCCCAAACAACATGCTTTGTTTGTCGGGCGTGTAATTGTACAATGCGCCCGCTTGCACACCGACCTCTTTGGCGATCTGGCGCATGGATACCGCGGCATAGCCATGCTGAGCAAACAACCTGAGCGCCGCTGTCTGGATACGCGGTCCGGTTATATCGGAGTGGGAACCTTGGGTACGTGCCATGGCGTCACGCTATCTGAACAGATGTTCAGAAAAAACCCCTGCTTGCGCCTTTTGTCTCAAAAGGGCATCAAGATCCCGAGAAACGAGGAAACAAACGTCATGCATTCTGGTCGCCTGCCCGCCACTTTGGTGCTTGCCTGCACTGTTGCCATGATCGGATGCACCCGCGTGCCCGAAATCGAAGAACGGGTTTCCGACGACATGAGAAATGCCGATTATCCTGAATTGGTGACACTGGACAGCGCGCTGGAAACGCTTCCGCGCCCAAACCAGGCCGGGCAGGAATTGGAACAGGCTCTAGCGGCACGCAGTGCCCGATTACAGCGACGCGCCGATCAGCTGCGCAGCACGACCCAATAAACGCCTGATGATCTCCCGTTGACTTCTTATGGCCACGGTTGCTGAAAAATCGCGGTTTCCCACCCCCAGCCTCGACCCGCGACATTGCACCCATGCGTCGAACCCGCTAAGGCGGTTCCAAGACCCGGTTCAGGCCGAATACGGTCCCCTAATCAACTACTCATAAGGACTTTCCACCATGTCTCAGCCCCTTCGTCTTGGTATTGCAGGTTTGGGCACGGTCGGCGTCGGCGTCGTCAAGATTGTCCGCCGTCAGGCTGCCATGCTGGAGGCCCGAACTGGCCGGTCCGTTCAAATTGTGGCGGTGAGCGCCCGCGACGCCTCCAAGGACCGCGGCGTGGGTCTGGGCGGATATGCCTGGGAAACCGACCCGGTCGCACTGGCCAAACGTGATGACATCGACGTGTTCGTCGAACTGATGGGGGGCCACGAAGGCGCGGCCAAGGACGCGACCGAGGCCGCATTGGCAACCGGCAAGGATGTGGTCACCGCCAACAAGGCGTTGTTGGCCCATCATGGCCAGGCGTTGGCCGAACAGGCCGAAGCTGCTGGCCGGGTGATCCGGTTCGAAGCCGCCGTCGCCGGTGGCATCCCTGTGATCAAATCCCTGACCGAAGGGCTGGCAGGGAACGAAATAACCCGCGTCATGGGCGTGATGAATGGCACCTGCAACTATATCCTCACCCGGATGCAGGACGCGGGTCTGCCCTATGACGACGTATTCGAAGAAGCCAACCAACTCGGCTATCTCGAAGCCGATCCGACACTGGACGTTGGCGGCATTGACGCAGGGCACAAGCTGTCGCTGCTGTCGTCGATCGCATTTGGTTCCAAGGTGAACTTTGACGGGGTCGAGCTGGAAGGCATCCAGAGGATTTCGATCGAAGACATCGACCAGGCTGCCAGCATGGGTTTCAAGATCAAACTGCTGGGCGTGGCGCAGTTGTCGGGCCGTGGCCTGGAACAGCGCATGTCGCCATGTCTGGTGCCCGCCGACAGCCCGCTGGGTCAGCTGAAGGGCGGCACCAACATGGTGGTGATCGAAGGCGACGCAGTGGAACAGATTGTTCTACGCGGACCAGGTGCCGGCGAAGGCCCCACCGCCAGTGCCGTGATGGGTGACATCTGCGACCTTGCGCGCGGGTTTCGGGTCGCGACCTTTGGTCAGCCCGCCGAAACGCTCAAGGACATCGAAGCTGCCAGTTCGAACTCCCCTGCTCCCTATTATGTCCGTCTGCTGCTAGAAGATCGCCCCGGTGCCATGGCCAAAGTCGCCACCGCCCTGGGAGATGCAGGTGTCAGCATCGACCGGATGCGTCAGACCCAGCACGACGACCAGCAGGCCCCTGTGATCATCGTCACCCACAAGACCCAACGTCGCGATCTGGACGCGGCGCTGGAAGCCATGCACGGCACCGGCGTCATGGCCGGCGACCCTGTGGCCCTGCGGATCGAAACCGTCTGACCGCGCAATATTCCCTGTGGCAGGCTGGTTTCTGCCACAGGAACCGTCATTTCACCGCGTGAACCATCAGTTTTGCGCAAACATGCTTGAGAATCCCGGCCCGCTTGCGCTAGAGGGGCTGGAACCCAATCTGCAAGGACTTTTCTATGTCTCCCCAAGCCGAATTTCATGACCGCATGCTTTCTCTTGGCCTGGCCCGTGTGGCTGAACAGGCTGCCCTGGCATCTGCCAAACTGGTGGGGCGTGGAGACGAGAAAGCCGCCGATCAGGCCGCGGTCAACGCCATGCGCGAACAGTTGAACCTGCTGGACATCGCAGGAGTCGTGGTCATCGGCGAAGGCGAACGGGACGAAGCACCGATGCTGTTCATCGGCGAAGAAGTGGGCACCGGCAACGGTCCCGGCGTCGATATCGCCCTGGACCCGCTGGAAGGCACCACGCTGACCGCCAAGGACATGCCCAATGCGCTGACCGTCATCGCCATGGGCCCACGCGGGTCGATGTTGCACGCGCCGGACACCTATATGGACAAACTGGCCATCGGCCCCGGTTATGCCGACGGCGTCGTATCCTTGGACATGACGCCCGCCGAACGGGTTCAGGCGCTGGCCGCGGCCAAGGGGTGTGACGCCTCGGACATCACCGTCTGTATTCTGGAACGCCCCCGCCACGAAGAAATGATCGCCGAAGTGCGCTCTACGGGTGCCGCAATCCGCCTGATCACCGATGGCGACGTCGCAGGCGTCATGCACTGCGCCGAAAGCGATGTGACCGGCATCGACATGTACATGGGCCAAGGCGGCGCACCTGAAGGTGTTCTGGCTGCGGCAGCGCTGAAATGCATGGGCGGGCAGATCTATTGCCGCCTGGTGTTCCGCAATGACGACGAACGCGGCCGTGCCGCCAAGGCCGGGATCACCGACCTGGACCGGATTTATTCGCGCGACGAAATGGTCACCCAGGATGTGATCTTTGCCGCGACCGGTGTCACCGGCGGTACCTTGGTGCCTGGCATCAAACGCGAACCCGGATGGGTGGAGACCACCACATTGCTGATGCGTTCAAAAACCGGATCCGTGCGTCGCATGAGCTATCGCACACCGGTTTGATCCCTGATCACGCGGGAAAGCGGCTTGCGCCGCTGCCTCTGGCAGGGATATTTTTGGCCAGATGAAGGGTCGGATCCGCGAGAGGGTCCGGCCTTTTTACGATGCGGATGGGGGAGCAGGCATGAGTTTTCTAGGTGTGGAGCAATCGCTGAGTGGACGGCGATGGGTGGGACCGGGCGTGGATGTCGAACGGGCGGCCGAAGCCATGGTACAGCAGACCACCCTGCCTCAGGCGGTGTGCCAGGTGCTGGCGCGTCGCGGCGTGCCTGCGATGGAAGCCCAGGGGTTCCTAACCCCGCAGCTCAAGGAGCTGCTGCCCGACCCACGTCGGATGAAAGACATGGACAAGGCCGCCGCGCGGTTCGTACAGGCGGTGCAGCGGCGCGAGCGCATTGCGGTATTTGCCGATTATGACGTGGATGGCGGCAGCTCGGCAGCGTTGTTGCTGGTGTGGCTGCGCGGCATGGGCCATTCCGCAACACTGTATGTGCCGGATCGGATCGACGAAGGGTACGGACCCAACGAGGTCGCAATGCAGGCTCTGGCGCGCGATCACGACCTGATCGTCTGTGTCGATTGCGGCACCTTGAGCCACGGGCCTATTGCCGCCGCCAAAGGCGCGGATGTGGTGGTGTTGGACCACCACCTGGGGGGAGAAACCCTGCCCGACTGTGTTGCGGTGGTGAACCCCAACCGTCAGGACGAAGATGGCGATCTTGGCTATTTCTGCGCTGCGGGCGTGGTGTTCCTGATGTTGGTCGAGGTCCGGCGTCAGATGCGCGAAGCAGGCTTGGGCACTGGTCCGGACCTGATGGCGCTGTTGGATCTGGTGGCGTTGGCCACGGTGGCCGATGTGGCCCCTTTGATTGGGGCCAACCGGGCGCTGGTCCGTCAGGGGCTGAAAGTGATGGCTGCCCGGCAACGACCTGGTCTGGTGGCGCTGGCGGATGTGTCGCGCATGGATTCCAGCCCCAGCCCCTATCATCTCGGGTTCCTGCTGGGCCCCCGGGTGAACGCCGGCGGGCGCATCGGCAAGGCCGATCTGGGCGCGCGATTGCTGGCCTGTGACAACCCGCATGAAGCCGCCGCCATGGCGGAACGGCTGGACCAGCTGAACACCGAACGGCGCGAGATCGAAAACGCAGTGCGCGCCGCCGCTATGGAACAGGCCGAAGAGCGCGGTCTGGACGCCCCTTTGGTCTGGGCTGCTGGCGAAGGTTGGCACCCTGGCGTTGTCGGCATCGTGGCCTCGCGGCTCAAGGAAGCCGCCAACCGCCCCGCCATCGTCATCGGTCTGGATGGGACCGAAGGCAAAGGGTCCGGCCGTTCGGTCAGCGGCATCGACCTGGGGGCTGCCATCCAACGCATGGCCAACGACGGTCTGTTGCTAAAGGGAGGCGGTCACAAGATGGCCGCAGGGTTGACCGTGGCACGCGACCAATTGGAACCGGCGATGGCGCGCCTGACGGAATTGCTGGCCAAACAGGGCGCAGATACATTGGGCGCTGCTGATCTGAAGCTGGACGGGGTGATCATGCCCCGTGCTGCAACAATTGATCTGATCGAACAGATCGAACAGGCAGGCCCTTTTGGTGCCGGGGCACCTGCGCCGCGCTATGCGTTGCCTTCGTTGTCGGTGCGTTTTGCCAAGCGTGTGGGCGAAAGCCATCTCAAGCTCAGCCTCGCAGACGGGACAGGCGGCGGGATTGATGCCATTGCGTTCGGTGCCTTTGACACAGCGTTGGGTCCACGGCTCATCGACCATGGTGGTGCCCGGTTTCATTTTGCCGGGCGCATGGAAATCAACACTTGGGGGGGGCGTCAAACCGTGCAACTGCGGCTGGATGATGCGGCACCGGCCTGATGCGGACCGCTTTCAAATTATTTGGATCCAAACTCACTTTTTGCCTTGCGGCACAGACTTGGATTGCCTAAAGAACCGCACACACAGTGGCCCGTTCGTCTATCGGTTAGGACGCCAGGTTTTCAACCTGGAAAGAGGGGTTCGATTCCCCTACGGGCTGCCACTTCTCCCCTGAGTGTTATAATTCTGTAGAGCTGCTCTTGGGACGTGCCCCATGTTTCTGAGGCCGACTGACACCTGCGCCTAAATTGGCATTTCTCGGACATTCTGCAGCTTGCAGCCCAAGCTGCGCGCGCACGATCTATTTGGTGCAGATAGCGTTGGGTGTCATCGCTGTACGACAGCCTGGGCACCACGTCCGAGATGGGACCACCCTGCCCGCCTGCCCGGCGATCTCATTGGCGCATGCGGTCTGACTCTCATGTCGGGATCTGAGGGATTTTTGAACCTCCCTGCCTCTGGCATTTGCCAGAGATGGCGACGAATTGTGAATGGGTCTGTCCGCCCGTTGGCGCAGACACCTATATGGCTGCGCCAATTGCGGGTGTTGGCACCGTTCCGGCGTGCGGCGTCGCTGTTCGCCAAACCGGCCGATTGCGCGCAAAGCAGCACTGAGGAACAGCCTCATCACGTCTGTGCGAAAACATCGCGACCTGGGCTTGCCTTGATCAACGACACCTGTTCACGGAGGTTTTCGTATGACACCTGATCCAACCGACACGGGTGAAGGCCCGGTGACGCAACCAGAAGCGTCGCCTGTGCGATAGGGTCGAAATCGGCGCGAAAGTGAGCCGTGCTTTTTACGACGATCAGACGTGCGTCCGATAAATCCAGCCCAAAGTGTTCGAGCAATGCGCAGTCAAGACATTGAAACCTTTGTTCGGAGACGACTACAAAAATCGCATTGGAAGGTCCGACAATTTTCAACAGCGCCGAACGTCCGATGTCGACGGCAATTCCCTTGTACATTTCACCGGTGCAAAGGATGGGAACATCAGACAAACGTACAACCTCGAAGGTTGCTGTCTTGCGGGTCAGTCCCGGAATTTGAGTGTTTTGACCAATAACATGGTCAAAGTGGTCTCCAACTCCAGCTGACCAAGCCTTTTGGATACAGGCCGGATCGGCAAAAATACCCATGACAGCCGGAGCAAGATCCAGTTCAATCAGCGCCTGCAACAGGCCGGTTGTGTCGCTGGTCCCGCCTGCGCCGGGGTTGTCTTGGACGTCGGCCAGCACCACCGGGCGTGCGGATGTCTGCAACAATTCGGCCCCTTTCTGGATCGCCTGGCGTTCCGAAAGCAAGCTTTTGGTCAGTTGCTGCTCTGCTTCAAGAAACCGGCCCAAAAGAATGTCTGCGGCCTGCTGGGCTGCGGGTTCTTTGGTGCAATAGGCCAAAACAGATGGACCGCAGTTGGGAATGTCAGCGGCCGGAAACCCGGATGCGGCATCCGCGCTGATCAGACCGGGCACCGGCAGATCATCAAACCCGGAAAAAATATGTGCGAACGGTTCCTGACCGGTTGCCTGATCCGAGAGCGGGATAAGAAATGGCACCTGCAAGAACGCTCTTGAAAAGGGGCGGCCCAGAGTCAGGCGCTGGCGCATCAGACGCGCGGCCCGAACACCGGTCTGCGCCATGTCGAGATGCGGATATTCCCGATAGATCGCAATAGCATCGCAGAGTTCGACAAAAGCAGGAGAGATATTGGCGTGAAAGTCGAGGGCCACCACCACCGGGATATCCCCGACCACCGCACGCACGCGGCGCAGGATTTCAAGTTCACCGTCAAAATGATCTTCGGCAACCATTGCACCGTGCAGATCCAGCAGCACGCCATCCAGTGGTGCGTGCTGTTTCAACCCGGCGCAGATTTCGCCACAGTACGTGTCAAAAGCGTCCCTGCAAACATGTCCAGCAGGTTCAGCGGCACACCATAGAATGGGGCGGAGATCAAAATCCTGCCCCTCCTGAATGAAGCCGCCGATTGCAATATTCAGACCAGGGAATACCTCTAAAATGTCCTGCCCACGGGTTGCAGCTGGCCAGCCATCGGCGCGCTCAAACTCGGAAACGGGTGTAAGATTTGGGTTGAACGTGTTGGTTTCATGTTGAAAACCGGCAATCGCAATCTTGACTCTGGTCATGCGCTGACTTTCTGATCGGATATTTGAGATGTCTGGAAAACCAATTGGCCACGGCGGATTGTCTGAACCAATTTTGTGTCAGCCAATTGTTCCGGTGCGGTCAAAGGATTGCGGGACAGGATGGCAAAATCAGCAAGTTTACCGACCTCGATCGAACCGCGCCTGTCTTCCTGAAACACCTGCCAGGCGGCATCAATTGTCTGTGCACGCAATGCAGACAGGACCGAGACTTTCTGGTCCGCGCCCAGTTGACGCCCCGACGCAGTCAGCCGATTGACCGCGCAGTGGGCCAAATGAATGGGCCGCGTGGGTGTCACCGATGCGTCATTGTGGATCGTATACCGCACCCCGTATTTTTCTGCGGACGCTGCCGGAGAAATTCGCATCGCACGATCAGGGCCCAGAAACGTGTCATAGTGGCGGTCGCCCCAGAAATGGATATGGGCCGAAAAGAAGCTGATCGTGACCCCCAGACGGACCATGCGCTCCAATTGGTCATCGCGCGTGGTCTGGCCATGGATCACTGTATGTCGGTGATCGCTTCGTGGATTTGCCGTTTGCGCGGCCTCGACAGCATCCAGAAACAGATCCAACCCGGCGTCGCCATTGCAGTGGCAGTGTATTTGAAACCCCATGTCATGCAGTTTCTTCACCTGAGCGTGATGCTCGTCGGCATCGACATAGGTCATCCCACAGGGCGCACCCGGATTGGCGGGCTTATGGTATGGCTCGGACAAAAACGCCGTTTGCAGCTGAAAGGCCCCGTCGGTGAACAGCTTGCGCGGGCCCAGGGTGAAGTGAGGATTGCCCGGCCATTGCGCCGCGTCCAGGTTCTGGCTGAACTGTGGTTCCATCTCTCCGACGGGCAGGATTTCTATGTCGATACCCGGATCGACATTTGCCGGAAGGGACGCAAAATGCGCGATCATATCGGGCGAGGACCAGGCGTTTTGTGCATAAGTGACGCCTTGCTCAAGATATTCGTCACGGCATGCGTCAAACCCCTGCCAGAAACGATCCCGGTCGATCAGGAAATTGGTATCCCCCATTGCGCCCATTGCAGAGATACCTTCGATCACCCCTGTCAGCGCCCCAGTTTCTGGATCCCGGCCAAATCGCCCGCCCACCGGATCAGACGTGTCTCGATTGACCCCATGCCGTTCGAGCGCCATCGAATTGGCAGTGCCATTATGGCCCGAAGCATGAAGCACCCAAATCGGATGATCTGTAGACACAGAATCCAACTCTGCGCGGGTTGGCATCCGCTGCTCCGCGATGGCCGTATTGTCAAACGATACCCCCATCACCCAATCTCCCGGCGGAGTTTCGGCCGTTTTCGCCCGCATTCGCTCCAATGCGGTGGCCATGTCTGGACAATCTCCGCGCGGCGCAGAGGCCAGATCGACCCGGAACAACCGAATGAATCCGGGATCGGGAAAATGCCCGTGCGGGTCGATAAAGGCCGGCAACATGGTCTTGCCCTGCAAATCGACCTCGGTCGCACCCGATGACAGCTGTGCGCGCAGGTCGGTTTCGGGACCTGTCGCAACGATGGTATCCGCCTCGGTCAAAACGGCTTCGACAACGTTGTTTTTATCATCCATCGTCAGGATAGGACCATTGAAATACAGTGTTTGGTTCATCTCAAATTACCCTTGTGAAACCGTATAGTCCGCCGCGGACGGTTCCATGTTGCGCCCGATGCGTTCTGTTGCATCCGGTGATCTTCTAAAGCAGTGCCAATAATCGGCACCATTTTTGGTTCATGGGTCTTCAAGCTGCTGCCCCCACGATGCGGGGGGTCAAACACCGGATGCCGTGGCCATTTTCAACCTCCCATTGGGGAACCTGGGTGCAGACTTCAGAGGCCATTGGGCAGCGTTCGCGGAACTCGCATCCCGACGGCCGTTTGATCAGGCTCGGAGGCTCGCCCTTCAACGCGATACGCTCCAGTCGCGCATCCGGGTCGGGTTCGGGGTTCGCGCTGAGCAGACAATGCGTGTATGGGTGGCGCGGATCGGCGAAAACCGTCTCGGACGGGCCTTCTTCGACCAGCCTTCCAAGGTAGAGAATCCCCATCCGATCAGCCACATGGCGTACCACATTCAGGTTATGGGTGATGATCACCATCGACAGACCAAGCCGTTCACGCAGATCATTGAGCAGGTTCAAAAGCTCACCCTGCACCGATACATCCAACCCGGCTGTGGGTTCATCAGCCAGGATCAGTTTTGGCTCCAGCGCCAGTGCCCGCGCAACACCAACACGACGCGCCTGTCCCCCCGACAGCTGATAAGGATAGCGATCCCCAAAATGCGACGGCAGATTGACCAGCTCCAGCAACCGTTTGGCTTCGGCATCCAGATCACGATCCTTCATCCCCTGAATGCGATAGGGTTCGGTGATCAGGTTGCGAATGGTCAGGCGCGGCGACAGTGATCCGACCGGATCCTGAAACATCATCGCAATGTCCTTGCGCAGAGGGCGAAAAGCACGTTCCGAAATGCCGCGAATTTCCTGCCCCATGAATTTGACCGATCCGGATTGCGCCGGGGCCAGCCCGGCAATGGCCCGGATCACCGTGGTCTTGCCCGACCCGCTTTCGCCAACCATTGCATAGGTCTGACCGGCCTCGACGTTAAAGCTGACACCGGCCAGAACATTGACGGGGCCGAAATTGGTTTTCAGGTCCTTGACCTCCAGGATCGGGCTCATGCGACTGCCTCCTCATGGTTCAACCAGCAGGCCGCAAAGTGCCCCTCTTTGAGTTTGGTCAACGCAGGTACTTGTGCACAGCGTTCATTGGCCTGTTCGCAACGATCGCGAAAGATGCACCCAGTCGGCAGATTGGCCAGATCGGGCACTTCACCGGGAATGGTGGGCAACACACGGGCACGGGTTTTGATGTGTCCAGGGTCACATTCGATCAAACGACGGGTGTAAGGATGCCTTGGGTGATGAAAGATCTCGCGCACATCGCCGCTTTCCACAACGGCACCCGCATACATCACCACCACCCGGTCACATAGTTCGGCAATCACACCCAGGTGGTGCGAGATGAACAGGATCGAACAGCCGAAGTCCTTTTGCAGATCTTGCAGGCGTTCAATGATTTGAACTTCCAGCGTGGCGTCCAATGCGGTGGTCGGCTCATCCGCGATCAACAGATCAGGCTCGCTCATCAACGCCATTGCAATGGCAATCCGCTGGCGCATCCCGCCGGAAAACTCGTGCGGAAATTGCTTTAGCCGCGCCTCTGGATCGGGTATGCCAACAGCCCCCAGCATTTTTGCCGCCAACGCAATTTTTTCCTGTTTCGAGATCTTTGCACGATGCTGGATATCCACCATCTGTTGCCCGATCGAGATCACGGGATTGTGGGTCTGCATCGGGTCTTGGAACACGATCGAGATGTCCGAGCCGCGCAGATCACGCATCTGACGTTCCGACTGTGTTAACAGGTCTTTCCCATGAAAGCGCACCTCGCCCTTGCGAAACCGGGTGTTCGGCGCGGTTAACCGCAGGATCGACGAAATCAGCGTGGATTTGCCACACCCACTTTCACCGACAATCCCAACAATTTCGCCTTTGCGCACATCAAAACTGATATTTCGCAGCGCCTTGAGATCCCCACGTGCGGTTTCATAATCCACACTCAGGTCGTCAATCTCCAAAAGTACGTCAGTCATCGCTGTTTCCTCAGTTTGGGATCGACCACGTCGCGCAGGCTTTCCCCCAGAAAGGTAAAACCAAGGGTCGCCAGAATGATCGGCAGGCCACCACCAATCACCAACCACGGGGTTTGCCGGATCAGCGCATAGCCATCTTTCAACAAGGCACCCCAGCTTGGCGTCGGAGGTTTCACGCCAAGGCCCAGAAACGACAGCCCGGCCTCAAGCGCGATTACAGTCGGGATGTCCATTGCCGCCAACACCGCCAGAACGCCAATGATATTGGGCAGCATATGCACCCCGAGAATGCGCTTCATGGTGGCCCCCATGGCCCGTTCGGCCAGTATGAATTCCGAATTGCGCAGAGTCAGAGTTTGGGTACGGGCCACCCGCCCATAGGTCGGGATCGACGTTGCCATGACCACAAACACCACGGTTTGCAGGCTTGGCCCCACCAGCGCCACAACGGCCAGGGCGAACATCACGGTTGGAAAGGACCGGATGGTGTCAAAAAACAGCATCAACAGGTTATCCAGCCATTTTGGCCCATAGCCCGCGATCATCCCCAGCGTGAGGCCAATGGCCATTGCGCCAAACACCGCGGGCAGTGCAACCTTCAATGCGACCCTGCCACCCATCACAACACGCGAAAATGTATCGCGCCCTAGCTGATCGGTGCCCAGAAAATGCGCCCAGGACGGCCCCTGCATCCGGTCCGGGATATTCATCGCAATCGGATCATAGGGCACAATCCAAGGTGCAAACAACGCGGCCAAAACAATGGCCCCAACGATGATCAACCCCATCAGACCCAGCGGCTCTCGTGCGACGCCAGTTATGATATTCATCAATTCAGAGCGTGGTTTTTGGGGTGTCGAAGTAATATCAGCCATGGTCCCCTCCCTCAGTTTTCGGTGCGGGCGCGCGGATCAAGCACCGCGTTGATGATGTCCGCCAGTGCGGTTGAAACAACAAACAAACCGGTCGAGACCAACACCGCCCCCATCACGATGGGATAGTTGCGGGTGGTGATGCTATCGATGACAAGTTTGCCCAGTCCTGGTCGTGCAAACACGATTTCGGTGAAGACAGCGCCGCTCAGAAGGAAGCCCATGCCAACACCAATCACGGTGACAACCGGCAAGATGGCTATCCGCAGCGCGTAGGCTCCAATGATACGCCGTTCGCTCAGACCAAAGGCGCGGGCGGTTCGGATGTGGCTTTCGCCCAGAACTTCCAGCATCGAAGCCCGAACCAGACGCGCCACATAGCCGACCCAGGACAACCCCATCGCAAAAGCGGGCAATACCAGATGATAGAGAACATCCCAGAACCCTTCGCCAGCGCCAATTGCAGGAAACCAGCGAAGATAAACGGCGAACAAAAGCAACGACAACAGGGCAACAACAAAGGCAGGAGCAGCCACGAAACTGACCGATAAAGTTGCCACAACGCGATCTGCCAGTGTGTTGGGATGCGCAGCCGCATAGGCACCAATCGCAACACCCAAAATGGCCGACCAGCCGATGGACAGGAAGATCAAGTGAAGTGTGTAGGGCAGCTGTTCGAAGACAATATCGGTAACGGAGCGCCCGGAAAAGACATCAACGCCCAGGTCGCCGCGCAGCAATCCACCATAGAACAGAGCCAGCTGCCGCCACATCGGTTGATCCAGAGCCAGTTCGGACGTCAATTTGGCCTGCAATTCCGGTGTGGCGCGCGGTCCCAGCATAATCTCGACAGGGTTGCCCGGCACAGCACGGATCATCAGGAACATGACAGTAACCGCCACGACCAAAATCAACGCCGCAAGCGCGAAGCGTTTGAGGGTGTAAGACAACATGTGCAGCCACCTTTGATTTGATAGTCAGTGCGGCGTGATCACCTGACTAGGGATGGTCACGCCGCGCCTGAGAGGAGATCAGGCTTTGTCAAAATACCGCAGGAGCGACAGGCCATCCGGCCGCAGCGCCGGCACCACATCGGCCGAGTGGATCACGGGCGTCGCCTCATGGGTGATGAACCGATAGGCTCCACTTTCTTCCATGATGCTCTGCGCCTGCTGGTACATTTCGTCCCGCTTGGCGGTATCGGTTTCGCGGAACGCTGCCTCGTGCAGAGCGTCATACTCGGGATTCTTGTGGCGCTCCCAGTTCCAGATACCGGCCTGCTCGGTGGTGAACCACGAGGTCGCGTAATAGGGGTCCGGGGTCATGGAATAGCGGTTGAGCACCAGCTGCAGGTTCTCATTGTCACCGCTGGCCCAAAACGCACCGGACTCCAACAGGTTGATCTCGACCGAGATACCAATCTGCGCCAGCGTGGCCTGAATGATCTGTGCAGTGGTCGCAAAGGTGGTTTTGTTCAGGACATCCAGTGTGAGCGACACATTGGTCTCTCCACTTTCGGCCAACAACGCTGCCGCCTTTTCAAAATTCGCCTCGGGCGGGATCCTTCCGGTTTTTCGATTGCCAGCCAATCCCGGAGCGATGATGCCTGTCGATGGTTCGACAGCGCCAAAATACGCCGCCTGGAGGATGCTTGGAACATCAATGGCGTGTTGGATCGCCTGGCGCAGTTTCTTGTTTTGCAGTTTGGGATGATCCATGTTCATGCCCAGCCAGACATAATACAGCGATGGGTTTTCGATCAGCGTACCGCCATTGGGGACACCGCCGCGATACCGTTCAACCGAGCCTAAAGAGACACGGGTAAAGTCGATCTCACCTGCTTCAAAAGCAATCTCGGCCGTGTTTTCATCATCAATCGGCAGGATTTCGATTGTGTCCCAAGCTGGCGCATCTCCCTTCCAGTCTGGGTTCCGCTTCAACACGGTTTTTGACTTTGGGCTCCAGCTGTCTCGAAGGTATGGGCCGGATTCGGCAACCGGGTCCGTCCCAATGATACCACCCGCCGCTTCCACGGCCTTTTTCGAAACGATATTGCCGGTCTGATATGGCAACGCGATGCTCCAGAGCGGGGCAAAGGGATCTTTCAGAACGATGGTGCCTTCACGCTCGCCAGTCACCTCGACATGGCTCAGCGTGCCCATATCCGGTTTGTTGGTTGCTTCTGTCGCGGGATCAATCACCCGTTCAAACGAGAATTTCACGTCTTCGGCCGTCATCGCGCCAAACCCGTTGGTAAAACCGATGTCATCACGCAGCGCAAATTTGATGTGGGTCGGGTCGACCTGTTCAATCATGCTGGCGGCATCCAATTGCCACCCCCATTCCCTGCCCGGTTTGTACTGGATCAGCTTGTTATAAGTGGCCGCCATGACCTCTTCTTCGTTCACTGACAGGATTTTTGCAGGATCCATGGTCTGCGTGTCGCCATAAGCCCGTATGCGCAGAACACCATCTGTGCCCGCAGCCGCCCGTGATCCAAAGCCCATCGGTACCGCCGTGACCGCGCCCAAAGCCGTCGCCCCTCGCAGAAAGGTCCGCCGCCCCATAGGGGCCTTTGTCCATTCGATTTTCATGTTATCCTCCCGTGGATTGGTTCAAAGAAGTCCGCGCGGGATGGTCTTTGACCAGTCCCGTGACAGAATTTCGGTTTTGCTCGCGCCTTCGGTGGCGCAGACTTTTCTGTGCAGATAGAAATTTGCCGCATCGCACGTCATGGTGTTCTCGGTGTCGATTTCGACCTGCCAATCGCCGCGCTCAAATGTGAAATTCCACTTTTCCCAAAAGCAGGCCGTGGCCGGGTCATCAGGATGAATGGAAACCTGCAGTGAGACATCGCTGCCGACGGCCAGGCCGTGATGCGGGTCGCGGGTTTTGCCAAAGTCATCCCGGGTCTCGCGCACAACCACGCCGTCCTCTCGGATAAACCGCTCGGACGTGCTGGTTGGGGCACGAAGCTCTTGGGTCTCGAGCTGTGGAAACTCTTGTACAGGTCCGGGGTTGGCTGGGGTGATCTCTGTCGCGACCTGCCGCACAGGTAGTTTCAGCTTGGTTTTTGCCAGATCCAGCGTGATCGCGGCCTGTTTTGGCGCAGGCCAGACAAGCGGCCAATAGCTGCTGGACAAGGCAAGCCGCAGCCGCTGCCCGACCCGCAAGTGATGCGCACATTCGTTCAGCTCTATCTGCGCAGTATACGTTTTCCCCGGCACGAGCGCCTCTGGGGTCTCGAAACTCTCATGGGCACTCAGGTTCAACGGCCGATAGCTGATACGGAACGATTGCCCGTCAGGTGCAACGTCACACAACCGTGCAACCAGCTGTGCAACGGGGCGATCAACAGTGAAGGAAAATTCGAATACGGCGCGGCCAAGAAGCTCAAGAGGATCTTGCAAAGGGGCTGTGTCGAAACAGACAGACAGCGCATCATCTTCTTGCTGATCACCGGCCAATTCGTTGTCATTACGCATGCCGGGGCAGAAATAGCCGCTGGCCTGGCCAATGTGCGCCAACGTAGAGACTGTCACCTGCCCCGCCTGAGGCTCATCCACCAACGCGCCCGTGTCCAAATACATGTTGCGAACAGAAATATTTGGCGACGGCCAATTCTGTTCTGCGATCCATCGGCCTCGGCGGGGGCTGTTGTGTTCAGTCGGCGGAAAATGCTCCTGCATGAACGCACGATAATCAGGCAGATCTTCAGCGCCGTTGAGCTCGCCCTTTAGCCAGCGATCAAACCAGCCGATCACCTCGGAATGGAAATCTGCGGGTGCCAATTTGGAAATATGCGCATAGCGATGCTCCCATGGCCCAATCATCGCCTTGGAGGCGGAATTCAGGTTCGCGACCAGAGCCGTCGGTGCATTGACATATGCGTCTGCCCAGCCCGTCATCCCCAGGACAGGTATTTTGATCGCAGACCAGTCTTCGCAGACCGATCCATGTTTCCAGAACGCGTCTCGGGTCGGATGGGCCAACCAATCGGCGGCCAGAAAAGGAGACTTGTCGAGCCTTTCGATCCACTCTTCCCGCCAGTCGGGGCGTAAAAGTGGATCAAGCGGGCGTGTTTGATAGGCAAACATCTGGCTTGACCAATTGATATTGTCGCTGAGCAGACAGCCCCCCATAAAGTGAATGTCGTCCGCGTATCGATCCACAGTCGAAGCAACGCTGATCACAGCCTTCAAGGCTTCGGGCTGACGGCTTGCCAACTGCAACCCGTTGAAACCGCCCCAGGAAATGCCAATGATGCCAACATTGCCATCGCTCCAGCCCTGATCCGCAATCCACGCTAGAACGTCTTCGCCATCGCTTAGCTCTTGCTCGGAATATTCATCATCGAACACCCCATCGCTATCGCCGGTTCCGGCAATATCCACCCGAACACAAACATATCCCGCGCGGGCAAAAACCGGATGGGTGGTTTCATCCCGCGGTGCCGTGCCATCGCGTTTGCGATACGGAAGATACTCCAAAATGGAGGGGAACGGCCCGTCCCCCTTGGGCATCCAGAGCCGCGCAGCCAGCCTTCGCCCGTCTGAGAGAGCGATCCATTGGTTTTCTATTATTTCGATTTGATCAGCCATGGCGCGAACATGGACAAAGCACTTGCCCCAAACAAGTTAGCGAGTATTGTGTTCCTTTAGCTACTTTTAGCTAAGGTGCAAAAAGGTGATAACGTCCGATGTCCCGAAATGAAATTTTTTCAAAAAATCTAAAACACCTCTGCGCCGAACGGGTTTCGATTGCGCAGATTTGTCGGGACATAGGAATCAACCAGCAGCAATTCAGCCGATATCTGAATGGTGCCGGCATGCCTTCTGCGCATAATCTGCGCAAAATCTGCCTGCACTTTGGTTTGCAGGAGCAGCATCTTTTTACGGACCCGGTTGAATTCATGGCGCAACGGCGCGAAGTGACCCGGAGTGCTTCGCCCGTTTCCCAGGACCCTTTTGCCCACGCCTTTCCGGGGGACATCGCCCGGTTGCGAAAATATATCGGGAGCTACCACATTCATTTCTTCACGCCTTCGTGGCCGGGCAACGTCATGGTGGGGTTCACGGAACTGTACGAACAGAGTGGGCAAGTGTTGGCCAGAACTGTTGAACGCGGAAAAAACCCGGAACACGGCACCATCAACCGGACGCGATATAACGGCAAGTCGAGCTATCTGGGGGGGCGCATTTTTGTGATGGAGTTTGAAAGCGACCAGGAAGGGTCAATCACCGAGACAGTGCTTTATCCGGCGCATCGCCAGCAACGCACCTATTTGCGTGGCATGACGCTGGGGCTTGCTTGGCGACCGCGCCGCTCGCCCTATGCATCCAGATCCATTTGGAAACGGATCGAGGCGTCACAGTCTCTCCGCAGCTCGCTCTCCAAATGCGGGATATATCCGATGGAACATCGTTTCATCACGCCAACTGTACGGGATTTTCTGCTCGAAAAGACACGAATGACTGGTGAGGTAAATGTTTCCTGACACCGGTTTGGTATAGAAGTCAGCTCAAGATAGGGAATTGGGAAACTGGGCTGAACCAGGTCCCACTTGCTCCGTGACGCGCATCTTCCCAGTTTTGGCAACCGCCGCGCCTGAAGGAGTCCCCACCGATATGATGACTTTATGGAGTGTCGCATCAAACATCAAAGGTCGGTCAAACCCAGCGTGATCACAGAGGGGCACCCGTTGCTGACCAAGACCCAAGCCGCGCTGAGACGTTGGAAGGGTTCAGACCGAAGTGGAGCGCTAGGTGGTGGGCAGCCCGGCAATCTCAAGGCCCGAAGCGATACGCTGCCAATCATCGGCGCACCGCCACATCCTTTTGAACCCGCCTGCCAGCGACGCAACGCTGTCCCTTTCCACGACTATGCCACGGCCAAGCAATTCCTGACGACGATGGGAAATGAACAATTTCAACGCCTCCCTGGCATCAATTTCGCGACCTGAATGGGCATAGGCAGCCACCAGAAAAGCATGGGCCAGCGAATTCAAGAGAGCTTCACCAATCAGAAACCCAACGGCCTGATCATAGTGACCGAGGTGGAAATGTATTTGTCCGAGGATCCAGTCCAGCGCTGGCGGGTGCAGCGGATCAAGGCGAACAGCTTCATCGACGACCTCCTGTGCCTTCTGAGGTTGTCCCAACAAGAGAAAGCCATACCCACACCAGGCCATGGATTCCGCTTCGTTGACGATCTGGGACAGCGTCTTTTGGAACTGCACATCGGCTTCGCTCCACAAACCGGCGCACAGATAGGCATAGCCAAGCTGGTCCTGAATAAAGACGTCATTGTTATCCAGTGACGCGCCCTTGCGGGCTATGGTCAACGCATGTTTGGGGGCATCATCGCCGGCTAGCCCCAACCACAAGTCCACCACATATGTATCTGCCAGATACATGTAGACCCGTGCATAGTTTGGATCCAACTCCAACGCCTTTTGGAACAGAATCCGGGCCTTGGCCGTGTCGGTCGCATTCAAACCATCCCGCAGCGCCTTGCCTTGCAGGAGGAGTTCATACGCCTTCATGTTTTCGGTTGGCTTTTGGGCGATGCGATCGGCCACATCGTGTTGAACCCGCCCCGGCAGCACCGCAATAATGGCCCGGGCGACTTCGTCCTGAACCGCAAAAATATCCTCAAGTTCACGGTCATAGCGATCGGCCCAGATGTGTTTTCCGGTGTCGGAATCGATCAGCTGCGCCGAGATGCGGACCCGGTTGCCGGACTTGCGCACGCTGCCTTCCAACAAATACTGAACCCCCAATTTTGACCCGATTTCGCTGGTTTCCAGGTTCTGCCCCTTGAAACTGAAGGACGAATTGCGCGCCACGATAAACAGCGTCCGAAATCTGGACAGCCCGGTAATGATATCTTCTGAAATCCCGTCACTGAAATAATCCTGCTCAGGGTCGCCGCTCATGTTGGTAAAGGGGAGAACCGCCACAGAGGGTTTGTCCCGCGTCGCATAGACCGGCGCGCGCGCGGCCTCGGCGGGCATCCCCGCCTTCAGAAGCCCCTGTCTGATACGGTCGCGATCCGCCGATCTGCGATACGACAGACCGTTGACATACGCCTCGACAGAGAACTTGGGCTCGAATTCAAAGATCCGGGCTATCGCGTCCGCGGCATCCGCTGGTCGCCCCAATTCGCCCAGGGCCGAAACGAGATTGACATAGGGTGCGAGATATCCGCTTTCGCGCTGCAAAGACTCGCGGTAACAGCTGACCGCTTCTTCGAGCCGGCCAGCAAGCCGATAGTTGTTCCCAAGGGCGCGCAGCAACCCGGGTCTGTAAACAGGCGACAGACGCATGGCTTTGCGGACCAATTCGGCACCGCGTTCAGGGTATCCCGATTTTCGCATTACGGCCGAGGCGACCCCGCCCAGGATTTCGGCATTGTTGGGGGCCAAAGCAATCGCTGTTTCGGTCAACTCCATCGCCTTGTCATGATCGCCAGCGTTCAGATGGGCCAGCGCAAGAATGGCGTGGGCTTCGGCGCAATCGCGATCCAAGGCAAGTGCCCGATGCGCACAGTCAAAGGTCAATGCCTGGGCCTCGTCGAACCTTTTCCTGTCGACAATGCCGCCCCCCACATCGGCCTCTCCGAAATAAAGCCATGCACGCATACACCAGGCAAACGCATAGTCTGGATCCAGGGTCAAAGCCCGATCTATACGTTCAATGGCCTTGGGTCGGTCCTGAACAGATCCGCTCAGAACAGCGTCTGTGGCCAAACGTGTGCATTCCCACGCCTCGAGATTGTCTGTACCCCTGGACCAGATGCGATGCTGCTCGCCTTCTCGCAACTCCACATCCATGGCCACGACAATCTCGCGGGTGATGTCGTCCTGCACGGCAAAGATGTCCTGCATTTTCCGATCATATCGTTCGGCCCACAGATGGAGCCCGCTGGTTGCATCTATGAGCTGGGCCGTGACCCGCACACGCCCTGCCGAACTGCGCACGCTGCCCTCCAACACATAGCGCACTCCCTGTTCGCGGCTGACCTGCTTCACATCGACCGCGCATCCTTTGTAAACAAAGGTCGAATTGCGCGCGACAACCAGCAATCTGCTGATCTTGGACAGCGCTGTGATTATGTCCTCTGTGATGCCGTCGGCAAAATGATCCTGTTCCGGATCGGAGCTCATGACAGTGAAAGGCAAAACCGCAATTGAGGGCAGTTCGGGAATGGTGAAATCCAATCCGATGGATTCCGCAAATGCCTTGGGTGTTTTTTGATATTGTTCGCGTTCGGACAGAATACGAAAGGCGTGAACTGGCTCAGAGATGTTTTTGACGGTCTGTTCACCTAGGTCCTCCCACACAAGCGGCAGGACATTGTGGACTTCACGATACACCCCTTCGGAAACACAGACACCACCCGGTTCGGCAAGACCTTCGAGCCGCGCGGCCATGTTTACGCCATTCCCAAAGATATCATCGTTCTGGATGATGATGTCGCCAAGATTGACGCCGATACGAAACTGAAATCCACCGCTGTGGTCAAGCAGCAGTGTCTGCCATGCCGTCGCACAGCTGACCGCATCCACAACGCTTGCGAATTCTGCCAGAATGCCGTCGCCCATCAGTTTCACGATCCGGCCATGATGCTCGGCAACCAGAGGGCGCAGCGTGGTTTCTATCAGGCTGGAGACCGCCAAAAGCGTCTTGGTCTCGTCACGTTCCATGAGCGTAGAATAGCCCACCAGATCAGCGGCAAGAATTGCTGCGAGTCTGCGTTCCAATGAGGCCCCTCCCAGCTTGTTACATAACGGTCATGCCCAAACGTACCCACAAATGGCACCGTCGTGGAACACAAAATCGAACCGCCCGCGGGTAATGTCACAGGAACGCGGCACACCCTGTGTTGATGCCACGGTCCAGTACAGCGACCACAGCCCCGGAAACCACGGGGCCTTCCGCCAAGTCAGTGCAGGAAGTCAGTGCAAGAGGTCAATGGCAAGGCCGTGCGCTCAGGCCCGGAATTCATCCATATCCACCTTGCGCCGTGCCATGGCGTGGAAGTTTTCCATGCTGAATTCCACCTGTTCGCCAGAGGTCCAGTCAAACAAAGACCGTTTGATCCGTGTCAGCGGTCCTTCATAGACATGGATCGCGCAACTTTGTTCATCCCCGTCCGCCGTTATCGCATGGATCGCCTCGGGCCCAAGACGCACGACATCCCCCGCCTGTACCAAGGTATTGCCGCCATGGCGCAGCTGACCAGGCTCGCGTTTATAGAGAACTTCGACCTCGGTGCCGCGATAAACGGCGATATGAACGCTCATACAATGTTCATGCGGCGCAAAAACGATGTCCGGTGCGTAGCGACAGGTCCAGATCGAACAGGTCTCGTCCTCGAACATCATCACTTCGTCTTCCTCCAGATCCGCGATGGCATCGGCCAGATCCTGTTTGCGGCTTTGACTGTCGGTCAAGAGTTCACGCAACGCCAAAGAACGCTCAGGAGATCCGGCGGCTTCCCGAATCTGGTGGACGAGGTCTTCCAGTATAGCCTGTGGCATGGTCATTTATCCCAATTTCGATGTCCGTCATCTTCCGATCCAAGACCAGAATGCCGAGGCATACTTGCCGATTTGCGACCCCTGCAACATCACGGCCAGCTCAACATGATCCGTTGCCAATGTTTTTCGGTAACCAACCCATCAGTGACACCGGATGTCTCAAGCCGCTGTCCTCACATGGGCCCAAGGGGCTCAATCCGTCAATGCCTGTGCCACACGTGCCAGCCGATCGTTTGCATCAACAACTAGCCCGGCAAGCGCAGGGTCGGCATTCCCCGTCCCACCTTGCATCAACTCTGCCGCATCCGGAAGACGCACCAGCGCGCCGGACGTGGTGTTTTCGACAACCACATTGCACGGAAGAAGAAGCCCGATCTCCGGGTTCGCCAGCAACGCCTGATGGGCCAGAACCGGGTTACAGGCCCCCAATATGGTATAGTTCCTGAATTCCACTCCCAGTTTCTCGGCCAACGTTTTATGCATGTCGATGCGGGTTATGACGCCGAACCCCTGTTCAGCCAGCGACGCTGTCACCTTGTCCAAAGCGTCTTCAAATGAACATGTCAATTTGATCTGTGCGTGCATATTCGGGTTCTCCCTTGTGGCATCTGTTTAAAAAGTTCTTCTATGCAATTTGGGGCGACCGGGGGCCACCCGTGCCGGTTCTCTGTCATTTGGAACAGAGCCCCCTGCACCATACCACCACTCAGCTGCTCTGCTCATGTGAACAATTGACGCTTGCCACACCCGTCACCCAATCGTCCCCATCAAAGATACGACAGGCAGCGTCACGCGGGTTCTGTCACGCGCCCAATGCTCAATACTTCGCCGCCCAAGGCCCGAAACGCACGCTGTCGGCAGGAAAACACAATAATCTGAAGATCTTGGGCCTGACGGGTCAAAGCATTGAACATCTGTTCGATCCGGTCATCATCCGTATAGACAATCGCATCATCCAGCACCACGGGAGCCGGGCGACCGTCAGCCGCCAGAATTTTGGCAAAGGCCAGACGCACCAGCAGAGAAATCTGCTCTTGTGTGCCGCCGGACAGAACGTCGAAATCCTCGGCGATTTCACGTCGGGTCAGGTGGGTGATCAGCCCGGTTTCGGCATCAATCACCGGATCCGCATCCGGCCAGATCATCCGCAAAAGTGGCAGCAATTCCCGATGTACTGCAGCGACATAATTTTCGCGCGACCTGTCTTGGGCTGTCTTCAGCGCCTGGTCCAGCCGTTGATTGACCGCAATTTCGAACTGGACTTGGTCCAGACGGCTCTGGGCCTGGGTCAGCTGTTCGTGGGTCAGGGCCAGCTCTTCTTCGACAGCGGCCGATGACAGCACCGAAATTCGAGTGTCGAGCGCCGCCCGTTCTTCTCTCAGACGGGCAATCGTCGTAGCGGCGGCATCGGCCACGGATTGCGCCCGTTTCATCGTTGCTTCGGCCCCGGCCAGATCCGGGGCGTCCTTTTGCAACTCGGCCAACGCCGCGCGGGCCGCCGCGGTCTCTTGCACCGCCTTTGTGGCCGCTTGCCGCAAATGGGCCAGCTGTGCCTCGGGGGCGTCGATACCTGCCAGCGCTGTCTCGGCACGCAACAGCCGTTCCTGTGCCGTTTGCAGCACCCCTTCGCTGCGGTTCAGCGTCTCGCGCCGGGTTTGATCCAGGCTTCGCGCGGCTTCCAGCGCTTCGGCTGCCGTGTCGCGGGCCCGACGGGCTGCTTGCTCCTCAGCTTCGGCAGTGGCGGCATCCGGGATTTCCTGATCAGGATCGACCGGTGCAGGCAGACCGGCGATTTCGGCGCGCAACTCTGCCAGTCCCTTGGGGGCCAAGGCTTTGAGGTCGGCCTGCGCCTCGCGCAGCCCGGCCTCTGCCAAGGCCCGCGCCGCATCCGAACACCGCGCACCGTCCACCGTCTCCTGCCCCAGTTGGTTCAATGCAGCAGCCACGGCGGTTTTGGCCTGTTCAACGCCGGTATCGTTCTCGGCTTCGGCCGGGTAAATGGACAATTGCCCAACCCCTGCTATGTCCAGATGAACGCCATCGGGCACCGCGTGGCGTTCGTCACCCGAGATCGGCGTTCCATCGCGCAGAACCTTGCCAGCTCCGCCTGCGGCGTAGGTCACAGAAAATGACGCTGCAGCATTGTCGCGGCTGCGTTGTGCCAGAACCAGGTCCGCAACCAACCGATCCAGGGCCTTCATATCCGCTGACGAAACTTCAATCGCGATTTCAGCCGTAAGGCCTTCGATCCGGTGCCGCAGCGTTTCGGCACTGGCCAGCCGGGACTGCAACTCCTTGCGTCGGATTTTCGCCGCCTGTGCCTGTTCGGCCCGCAGCGCCAGCCGTGTGGTTTGGGCGCTCAGATCCGCAGTCGCAGCGGCCGATTTATGGGACTGGCTGGCCGCATCAAACGCCTGCCGGGCCTCCTCGCAAAGCGCCCGCCCCGTCTCCACATCGGCCTGAGCCGCCGCCATCGAAGATTGCGCCTGCCCCTGTTCGGCGACCGCATCCTGCAACGCATCCATCTGTGCCGCACATCTTTCGGCTTGTGCCACCAGCCGGGCGACCAGACCATTGGCCAGCTGCACTTTCTGATCATGGGCCCTGGCCAAAGCCAGCCCCGCCTCTGCATTGCGCCGCAGATCGGCCCGGTCCTGATGTGCGGCCGGAGATTCCAGTTCGCCCAGTTCGCGCCGTACCTGGCGACGCCGATCCAGGTCATCCTGCAGGCGTCGTGCCTCGTCGGCCAACCGGTCACGTTCCTGTTGCAGATGGGCGACTTCTGTCTCGATTTTACCCAACCCGCCGCCAACCCTGGTCCGCCCGGTCCCGGTCAGGTGCAGATCCAGAAACGCCCGACACGCCTGACGCGCGGTTTCCATGCGCCGTCCCCCGGTCATGGCCTCGACCTCGCCTGCGACAGAGGTCATGATATCGCGGCGGGCCTGCTGCTCTTCACCACCGCTTTGCAGTTCGGTGACCCCCTGACGCACCCACAGCAACCCCGCAGGTCCCCCGTCCGCAGGGGCCTTGAGCAACGTCGACAACAGGGCTTCGGCCTCGGCCTTTTGCGCAGTCAGAACCCCATCGCGCCACAGTTTGGCATCCTTGCGGCTGGCGCTTGAGCTCCAGCATTTGCTCAGCCGCCAATGCGCCCCGTCGATGTCGAACCCAACGGTGACTTCGGGATCACCACCGACCCGGGGCACCAGCGGTTTCACAGTCTTGTCAAACGAACGATGGCTGACAAAAAACACCGCGTGCAATGCATCAAAGAAGGTGGATTTACCATGTTCATTGGGGGCGCTCAGAACATTCAGACCGGGGCCAATTCCGGTGATCGCGACCGGGTCAACAAACCGGCGTACATTCTTCAACTGGACCGAGGTAATCTTCATCTCTTACCCCTCCCGGACCAGCGACCACAGCCGGTTCAAAGCCGCCTGTGCCACCCGCATGTCGTCAGATGACCCACCCTGTCCCTGGGCCTCGAGATGCAATTCTTCGGCAGCAGCGCGCAAGGCACCACCCGTGGCGATCAGATCCAGATCCTCGGTCTCGTATTCGGTGGACAGATCGCCGTCACGCAGCCCCAAATGGGCATAATCCGGTCGGGCCTTGGCGATCTCTTCATCCAGCTGCCCCCGTTCGGCCATCCGCAAAAACCCACTGACCCGCACCTGCAACAGAATGTCCCGGCGTGCCGCGCGGTCGGCAGTCAGAATCCGCGCGCATTCTGCCGCGATGTCCATGCCCGGGCTCAGCCTCAGATCGGGTGCGCGCCATTCAAATCGCCCGACGTCCACCGGGGTAACGTCAGGTACCGCACCCGGACCATTCAATGTGACGGCCAAACAGACACCGCGCCCGTCGTGTTTGAACCTGTCCCGTTCAGGCGTACCACAATACCAGGTGCGATCCGTCACCCTGAGCTGGCCATGCCAATCCCCCATCGCCAAATAGTCCAGCCCGGCAGTCTCGGCCCGATCCGGTGCAATCACCGCCGATCCATCAAAATTCTCTCCAAAAGACACGACGCCCCCATGCGCCAACCCGATCCTCAGCGCATCCGGGGGCGTTTCGGCCCCAACCATCCAACCCGTCAGATCGCTCCCCGGAAACTGACGTGGCAACGGAGCAGGCAACAATTGCACCCCTTGGGCCATTTCCACTGGCGAGGGGTCGCGCAAAAGATGCACATTTTCACCTGTTTCCTGGTCGAACGCGCGCCACAGCTCCTCGGCGCGCAGGGAATCGTGATTGCCAGGTATGATCCACCATTGGATATCCTGCGCCGCGCTCATTGCGGTAGCGGCCTGTCTGCGCACTTCGGGCGACGGCCCGATTGTGTCAAACATATCTCCTGCTACCAGCACATGCGCCGCGCGGTGCGTGCGGGCCGCATCGGCCAAACGTCCAATCACTTCGTGGCGCGCTTCGATCAACCGCCCCCGCAGCGAATCCGGCAGGGTGCCAAAGCCCTTTCCCAAGTGCAGGTCAGACGTATGAATCAAACGAAATTCAGTCATCACATTCCTCGGAAACCTGCCACCCAACAGCGTGAAATGCTGCACTCTGACTCTGTCATCTGGCAGAGTATTGCAGAAGCCTCCAGGGCACACCAGACGAGGTTGCCCCGATTTCCTGTTTTCCTGACCAGACCCAGGATCTGAGGCCGTGTTTCGCTGTCATGCACCGGCCTTGACCTTGCCTGCTTGGGTGCTCAAGAGTCCCAGAACGCGGTGTTTTGGGGCCCGGCGATGCAGAATCGCCGGAACAAAAGATCAAAAACACGTCGCAAAACATTGAAAAACAACAAAAGACCAGGGGGAAAGATGCGCAAAAGGATCACGAGGTTCCCGATCACCTTTAGCCTGTTTGCCGTCATTCTGGGTGTGGCCCTGGTGCTGGCAGTGCCATTGGCGATTTACTCGCATGTCACCCACAAGAATTCGACCATGATCACTGCCAGCGAGATCATGGAGCGGTCTGCCGACATTCTGCGGCTCAAGATTGACGATCTGATCAAACCGGCGGAAGCCGTGGCCCAGGTGTTGGCGATCTGGCCCAACGTCGGACACCTGCCCCACGAAGAGGGCCATTCAGCCGAGCTTTTCCTCAGCAGGCAATTGACCCGCTTGCCTTATCTGGCCTCGATCAACATCGGGTTCGATGATGGTTCCTTTTATCTGATCGGGCTTGCAGCGTCCCGCCCACCCGAACGCCTGGTCGAATTGGCAGCGCCAGAAGGAACGGTTTTCCTGACGCAATCAATCTTTCGCAACGCATCCGGACACAGGGTTTCGGTGCGCCGGTTTCTGGACCATCAGGGCGAGTTGTTGGCTGCATCGCAAACATTGGACCCGGAATACGATCCTAGAGTTCGCCCCTGGTTCAAACCAGCAACCGACGACAAAAGCGTCAGCCGGACCAAATTGTACAAATTCACCGGCACCGGCCTGCCCGGCCTGACCATCAGTCGCCGCCATCCTGGCGGCACAGTGGGCGTTGACGTCACATTGGCTCAAATCGAAGAATTCCTGGGGTCCGAGCCTCAAGCCGAAAGCGGCCTGCTTACGATCTTTGGCTCTGACGGGACCGTCCTGGCCAGCACCGCCCACGATGCCGAAGACGAACTGGTCCAGACCGACCTGATTATGAGGATCCAGCAAGAACCGGGATTTCGTGCTGGGTTGATCGACGCCCAGGGCGATCCCTGGGTGGCCCATGTGGTCAAGGCATCCTCTCGGTTCGAAGCCGATGAAATACTCGCACTGGCCATGCCTGTGTCCACCATTGCCGCGCCGGTCAACCGGGTAACGCGCAATACCTTTTTGGTTTCGGCCCTGATCCTGTTGTCCAGCATCCCGATCGTCTGGCTGGTATCGCGCGGCCTGTCACGGCCCCTGATCGGCCTGGCGACAGATGCCGACGCGATCCGCCGGTTCGATCTGGATGCCCCGCGCTCCGGCACGTCGGTTGTCGAAGAGATCTTTCAACTCCAATCGGCAATGGACCGCATGCGCACCAGCCTGGGTGTTTTTGGCCAATATGTCCCCAAGGCGCTGGTACAGAAGCTGATTCAGCAGAATGAAATCCCGCATCTGGGCGGCACCCGTCGCGAGTTAACCGTTCTGTTCATGGATATGGAAAATTTCACCGCCATGTCCGCGGACCTGGACCCTGACGACGTCATGAACCGGATGTCGCATTATTTCGAAGCCGTCACGCAGGTTCTGTTGGCGCATGGGGCAACCATCGACAAATATATCGGGGATGCGGTCATGGCCTTCTGGAACGCGCCCGAGGACACACCCGACCATGCGGCTGTTGCCTGTCAGGCCGCGCTCGCGGTCAAGGAGGCCGCTGCGCAGGTAACAAACAGCTGGCAAGACATTGAAATGCCTGTGCGCACCCGGATCGGAGTCCACACAGGCCCCGCGACCGTGGGCAATGTCGGCAGCTCGGACAGGATGAACTATACGGCATTCGGAGCCACCGTGAATCTTGCGGCGCGTTTGGAAGGCCTGAACCGGGATCTGAAAACCGACATATTGGTCAGCACCCAACTGGCCAAAGTCTGTGCCGGGCGGTTTGAGTTCCAGTCGGCAGGACACAGCAGGTTGAAAGGCTTTGCCGAGCCCATCGAAGTATTCACCCTGACCAAAAACCAAGACACCATGACCGGCAAAGTAGAATAAAAACACACACTTTATGCACCCATCCAACTCTAGTTGCCTGCTGTACGACCGCTCATAGCACGCTCTGGCGGGTCGTCCGCGACCGTCAGATGCGGCCCTTTCAGCGCGTCAATCGCCTGACCCTCGGCCTCAAGGCAGGGACTGCCCGGTGGCCAGACCGCCCAAGCCTTCGTGCCAGGCCAGCTGCCACATCGCCAACCGTCACGCGTCGTTGAATGTCGGGCCCGCAAAGACCATCTGCGCGTCCGGGCGTTTGATCTGGGTGTGTGGCCAGGGATTTTGGTCTGAGCGTTTGGCATTGGTGATTAGATGCGCTCGCGACATCCTTGTTTTCCTATGCGTTCTCGCGTTTCTGCGCAGGGTCGAGCCAATCCTCTGGATCAATTTTCATCCCTGCGTAACACACTCGAATTCGATCAGGCGTTTTTAAACACTGATCCTTCACTTCCCCCTAGGCGTGTATTAAATAAAAACCGCAGGACCAATACAAAGACTGTATTTTACAACCAATTCTTAGGGCACGAAAAACATGACCAATCAATTGCTGATCACCCAAACCCTGGACGCAACGGATGCTCCGGAGTTCTCTCCGGAAACTGAGAGCTCCCGAGCAAGCGTGCGGGAAAGCAACATTTTGGTTCTGGATGACGGCTCCATGCTGAGCCTGGATTACGCCAGCGGGATTGCAGCTGTTTTTCAGGGGTTAAGCGGATCATTTCCTTTCCCCATGTTGGAATATCAAGCCCGCCATATCGGCACCGACGGATCCTTGATCTCAGAAACGGTGCTGATGACGCATGTAGAGTCAGGCACTGACATAACCAGACCCTCCCCGTTCTTACAGTTTCAATTGGATGCGAATGGAAACCCGTACATTTACGCTAATATGGACAGACTTTTGGGTTTTCGACTCGGTGATGACTCTTACGGTTCTGAAATAAACATATTTTCAATTTCATCCACAGGTGAAGTTAGTGATCCCGTAGACCCCAGGGCTGAATTCAGCCGAATTGGGACAGATATGCCCTTGAGTGATGGAACAAGTGTTCGGCTGGCATTTCCGCAACAGGACCTATTTTTTGACTCGTGGGATTTTGCCTTGGAGATGCAGATTTTTGATGCTGATGGCGAGCCGATTGGGGATGCGGTCAGCCCTGCGGGGGGGCTCCCGCGGGGCAACACCCATGGTGCCAGGGTCGACGAGGACGGCAATATCGTGATCTTGCGGTCCAGCCCGTCTGCGAGGTTGATCGAATATGTCGTGGATACCAGTGGGGCGCTGATATCCAACGCGCTTGTTTATGCCCCGAAAGACGATCCATCGGCACATCAAATCAGCAACGATTCAAGTCGGGTTTTCCGCCCAGATGGTGGATATGTCGCCCTCAGCGGATCCATACTGCAGAACTACACCGCAGATGGCCGCCCCGACGGATTGGCAATCGATCTTGGTTATCCGTCGGGGTCGTCAATGTCACAAATGGCCCTTGGCAAAGGTGGTGATTTTTGGGTCCGATGGAACAGCCGGACACCTGACAGCACTGATCAGGAGTTTACCGGGGGGTATGCCGCGTTCGAGATTATCATTCCGCGCAGTTTGACGGACGAGGCAGATCTGGAATTCCTGTCATCACCCGAGGCCGTTGATGGTGGCGCGGGCAATGATGTCATCCTGGGCAGCGACGGTGTCGACAGGCTGTTGGGGTCTGACGGAGACGACGTTCTGATGGGCGGCGCAGGCGATGATCTCATGCGGGGCGATGCAGGCAATGATATGTTGATTGGCGGCGACGGTGCCGCCGATACCGCGTTTTACCAGGGAGGCTGGCAGGACTACGATGTATGGGCAGAAGATGAACTGGTCTATATTTCCGGCACCGGTGCCGCGTCTGGTGACGGAACGGATCGGCTGTCAGGGATCGAACGTCTCGTTTTCTCCGACATGGACGTCGAAGTTTCAGATTTCGTGACCCAATTTGGCACAGCGTTTTCCGGGACCGACGCAGATGATACATTCTATGGGACCAGCGGGAACAACCTTCTGTCCGGGCTGGCAGGTGATGACACCCTGAATGGCCGCGATGGCGTCGATACATTGTACGGTGGCGACGGCAATGACGTTTTGACCGGCGGTAGGTCGCCTGATGATCTGCACGACGAGATTCATGGCCAGGCTGGGAATGACATTCTTCGGGGCGGCTATGGCAATGACTTGGTTCTTGGCGGGGACGGAAACGACACAATAGACGGCGGCCGAGGCGTCGACACTGTGGCGGGTGGTACCGGGAATGACGCCGTTGGAGGGGGCTCCACCAGCGATGTCGTCTTTGGCGGTGCCGGGGATGATTTCCTTAACGGTGGATATGGTCATGACCGATTGAACGGTGGCTCTGGGGCTGATCGTTTCTTTCATCTGGGCACGGATTCTCATGGGACCGATTGGATCCAGGATTACAGCGCCGCGGATGGGGATGTCCTGATGTATGCTGGAACCGCCACAGCGGCCGATTTCATCGTCCAGCGCGCGACGACGGCGGGTGCGGGCAGCGCCGATATTGCCGAAATCTTTGTCACACACCGGGGCACAGGTAATCTGTTGTGGGCTTTGGTTGATGGCGACGCGCAGGAGAACCTCCAAATGCTGGCCGCGGGCCAGACATTCGACATTCTGTGATCACGCGCACGACCTGAGACACAGACCGCACGGAGCGCGTGGATCAGGAACCGAAGCAGATCGGCCGGACCCGGATTGGGACGGCCGGACAGCCGATCGCAGTGCGTCCCACTCTGGGAAACGCAATCCTGTCCGGCGACGCACTGAATTTTGGAATGATATTTGGTACGGGCGGTGGGAATCGAACCCACACGGGCTTTCGCCCCACGGATTTTCTTACCCGCTACGGTTTTCACCGCCACCCCGGTCTGGGGCGTTTGGGGTCTGGACTATCCCTTCACCATCACCGGATACGTCCGGTTTTAGGTGCTGCCCGTCTAGTCTCTACACCTTCCCCTTTCGGGGCTTGGCTCGGGATTGCCATTTGACAGGTTTCCCCGAATTTGAGCAGTTCTACGTCCGGCGTTTCCCCCGGCGCACTCAATGATCTAAGTCCGATGCGTCTACCGTTCCGCCACGCCCGCACACTGGTTTCACGTATACGGAGCCCGCGTCTGGCTGCAAGCAGAAATCCGAATTTTCCGGCGAAAACAAACACCACTGCGACCGGGGTCCGCGACACGAACCCAATGTGGCCTGGATTACAGATCCGTGCCCTTGGGGGCCAGTGGACCGCCTGGCGCAGCCAAGCCCCTCTCGGGGAGCCAGGGGTTCATCTCCAATGCGCGTCCCAACGCATCACGGGCTGCATCCAATTGCCCAAGCGCATAGAGCGAGAGCGCCTTGCCGCTGAGCGCCGCGATGTGATCCGGCGACAATTGCAGTGCGCGATCCAAATCCACCACAGCTGTTCTGAAATCCTGTCGCAGGTAATTTACAAAGGCCCGCTGATTGTACCCTTCGGCATATTCTGGGCAGTAATCGACGAGGATATCGAACTCCTGCAAGGCCCCAGCCAAATCAAATGCCGCCCGTTTCTGCATCCCGCGATCCAGAATGGCCTGGGCCTGTTCATTGGGTGCATCGGCCCAGAATTCCCACATCTGATTAGAGATCACGCGCGCATCGCCTTCGTTGTCGGCCGCCTGAACCTGTTCAATCAACCCCTGAACGGATTGGCTGTGATCCGGGGGCGGCGGACAGGTCTCGGCCTCCACGACGGACGCCGAAACAGCAGACAGGATGAGCGGGGCATATGCAAAACGAAACCAGGCCATACCCCGATCCTGTGCCATATGGCACAGTAATCAAATCACATTTTCGAGCGTCCCCAGCGCCCCATCTTCCTTGACCGCCTGCATCGCCACAAATGTCGACGTTGATGCAACATGTGGCAGCGATGAAATCCGTTCGGCCAATACCGCGCGATAGGCCGCCATCGACCGGGTCCGTACCTTGAGCAGATAGTCGAAATTCGATGCAATCATATGGGCTTGCTCGATCTCTGGCACCTTGATGATCGCCGCATTGAACGCCGACAGCGCGGCTTCGCGGGTGTCGTCCAGCTTGACCTCGACAAAGGCCACGTGATCCAGCCCCATTCGGATCGGATCAATCAACGCCCGATATCCCGTGATCACGCCATCAGCCTCAAGGCGGCGCAACCGGGTTTGGGTCGGGGATTTTGAAAGACCAATGCGCCGTGCCAGATCGGCAATCGAGATTCGCCCGTCCTCGGCCAGAATCTCCAGAATCGCACGATCAAAACGGTCCAGATCAGAAATGCCCATATGGCCTCCAAATTGCACAAACTTCGGTCGATTGTCCCGAGATTATGTTTCTTTTGGCCGATTGTCCCGAGATTTTCCCGGTATTCTTCTCAAAACACGCATCCTGCAAGGACGACCTCAGATGACCGACACATTGCGCCACCGGATTGACGCCGGAACCTATGGGGACCAAAGCACCCTGCTGGCCCAGCTGATCGCAACCGCTAATCTGTCTGACAACGACCGCGGCACAATTTGTAGCGCCGCGGCCGCGCTGGTGCGCGACATTCGCGATCACACCGCCCCGGGCATGATGGAGGTGTTCCTGGCCGAATATGGCCTGTCGACCGACGAGGGCATTGCTCTGATGTGCCTGGCCGAAGCGCTGCTGCGGGTGCCCGATGCCGATACGATCGACGCGCTGATCGAAGACAAGATCGCCCCGTCGGATTGGGGCAAACATCTGGGACATTCCTCCTCTTCGTTGGTCAATGCCTCGACCTGGGCGTTGATGCTGACCGGCAAGGTTCTGGATGAAGCAAAACCGTCACCTGTCAGCGCCCTGCGCAACGCCATCAAACGGGTGGGTGAACCTGTGATCCGTACCGCCGTTAGTCGCGCAATGAAGGAAATGGGTCGCCAGTTCGTTCTGGGGGAAACCATTACCTCTGCGATGACGCGCGCCAAGGGGATGGAGGCCAAAGGCTATACCTATTCCTACGACATGCTGGGCGAAGCCGCCCGCACCGAAGCCGACGCCGCCCGCTATCACCTGTCCTATTCCCGCGCGATTTCGTCGATTGCCGATGGCTGTGTACATAAAGATATTCGTGCAAACCCCGGTATTTCCGTAAAACTCTCGGCATTGCATCCGCGATATGAGCTGGCACAAGAGGCCCGGGTCATGGACGAACTGGTCCCGCGGTTGCGCGCGCTGGCCTTGCTGGCCAAAGCGGCGGGCATGGGGCTGAACATCGATGCCGAAGAGGCAGATCGCCTGTCGCTGTCGCTGGATGTAATCAATGCCGTTATCGGAGATCCCGCGCTGAAAGGGTGGGACGGATTGGGCGTCGTGGTTCAGGCCTATGGGCCCCGCGCCGGGCTGACGATTGATGCGTTGTATGACATGGCCACACGGTTTGATCGCAAGATCATGGTGCGACTGGTCAAAGGAGCCTATTGGGACACCGAAATCAAACGCGCTCAGGTCGAAGGCATGGATGCCTTTCCAGTCTTCACCTCCAAGGCGGTAACAGACGTGTCCTATATCGCCAACGCGCGCAAGTTGCTGGACCGTACTGACAGGATTTACCCCCAATTCGCAACGCATAACGCCCACACCGTCAGCGCCATCCTGCATATGGCCAAGGACGGGCAACCCTTTGAATTCCAGCGCCTGCATGGAATGGGGGAAACGCTGCACCAGATGGTGCTGGAGCGCAACAAGACGCGCTGTCGGATCTATGCCCCTGTTGGCGCTCATCGTGACCTGCTGGCCTATCTGGTGCGTCGCCTGCTGGAAAATGGTGCCAACAGTTCGTTTGTGAACCAGATTGTCGACGAAGATGTCTCGCCCGAGATCGTCGCGGCCGATCCCTTTGTCACGGCGCTGGCCCCCGCCCCCGAGATACCGACAGGCACCGACCTGTTTGCTCCGGAACGCCCCAACTCCAAAGGCTTTGACCTGAAGCACACGCCCACGCTCGAAACGATTGACGCCGCCCGGACCCCATGGCGGACCGACGTCTGGCAGGCCTCTCCACGGTTGGCCGAGGCCGCCTCCCCCGAGGCTGCGGTGGTCGTGAGCAACCCAGCTGACGGCACCCTCGTGGGCCAGGCCGCCCAGGCGAGCCTTGCCGATGTCGAAGTCGCGCTGGCGTCGGCCCAACCCTGGGACGCACCAGCGTCCGAACGCGCCGCCGCGCTGAACCGCGCGGCCGACCTCTATGAGGCGCATTTTGGCCAGATCTTTGCCCTGTTGGCGCGCGAGGCCGGAAAATCCCAGATGGACGCCGTAGCCGAGCTGCGCGAAGCGGTGGATTTTCTCCGCTACTACGCGGCCCGCATCCCGGATGCCAATCCAGCGGGCGTGTTCACCTGCATTTCCCCCTGGAATTTCCCTTTGGCAATCTTTTCGGGTCAGATCGCTGCTGCGTTGGCCACAGGCAATGCAGTGCTGGCCAAACCCGCGCCGCAAACGCCGCTGATTGCCGATTTTGCCATCTCGCTGCTGCATCAGGCCGGTGTCCCGCGTGACGCCTTGCAGCTGCTGCCCGGCGGACCACAAGTGGGTGGCGCGCTGACGTCGGATTCGCGTGTGAATGGCGTTGCCTTTACCGGCTCTACTGCCACAGCAATGAAAATCCGTGCTGCCATGGCTGAAAATCTGCGCCCTGGCTCACCGCTGATCGCCGAAACTGGCGGGCTCAACGCGATGATCGTCGATTCCACGGCGCTGCCCGAACAGGCTGTGCAATCCATCGTCGAAAGCGCCTTTCAATCCGCTGGCCAGCGCTGTTCAGCGCTGCGCTGTCTCTATCTTCAGGAAGACATCGCCGAAGACGTTCTGGAAATGCTCCAGGGTGCCATGGATGCGCTGATCATTGGTGATCCCTGGCATCTGTCGACGGATGTGGGGCCGGTGATTGATGAAGCTGCGCGCGCAGGCATCGCCGCCCATATCGATGCAGCCCGCGCCGATGGACGCCTGTTAAAGCAGATGGCCATCCCAGAGACCGGGACCTTTGTTGCACCAACCCTGATCGGAGTTCCCGGCATCACCGCGCTGGACCGTGAAATCTTTGGTCCGGTGCTGCATGTGGCCCGTTTCAAGTCGCACGAACTGGATCAAGTGATCGCCGACATCAATGCCACCGGCTATGGGCTGACTTTTGGTTTGCACACCCGGATCGATGATCGGGTCCAACATGTAACCGAGGCCGTGCATGCAGGGAACCTCTATGTGAACCGCAACCAGATTGGTGCCATTGTCGGATCTCAACCTTTTGGCGGAGAGGGGCTTTCCGGTACTGGACCAAAGGCCGGCGGACCCAATTATCTGGCCCGTTTCTGCGCCCCGGATCGGCAACAAGCAGACGAGGATTGGGCGGGGGCGCTTGCCGAACTGCCAGGCGAAACCGGCACTCCGGCCCGGCCGCACACCCAATCGCTGCCCGGACCGACAGGCGAATCCAACCGTCTGACTGTGTCACCCCGCGCACCGCTGTTATGCCTTGGCCCCGGCCCTAAAGCTGTCAGTGCCCAGGCCCATGCGGTGCTGGGCCACGGTGGCACCGCCATTCAGGCGGCGGGGATGTTTGATCTGCACCGGTTGGAGCATATCCAGGGCATCTCTGGCGTCCTTTGGTGGGGAGACGCAGCGACCGGGCGTGAAATCGAACAGAATTTGGCCCGGCGTCCCGGGCCGATCCTTCCGATGATCCCAGGTCTACCGGACCGGGCACGTGTCCTGGCAGAACGCCATACCTGCGTCGATACCACCGCGGCCGGTGGCAATGCCGCGCTGTTGGGCGGTTTGGACTGACAGAACCGGGGCACTCCCGCCCGTCGAACCGGCTTTGAAAAAGCCCGCTCGCCCGTTGGGCCACGCCGCGCGCAGGTATACCTGCGCGCGGCGGTTGTCCTCTTGACCTCCTTCAGAAATCAGATCAGCGTCGGGGCATGTTTCCAATTCGCGATCACAACCCGTCCGGGCGAACGCCCTATGTTGTCTACACCCTGATGGCGGCCAATATTCTGGCCTTTGTCGGCTATTTTGGGCTGTCCGACGATGCCCGTCTGCTGAACCAGTTCTATTTCGACTATGCCATCATTCCTGCCCGCATCACGGATGGTGGTGGGTTCGAAACCCTCTTTACGTCGGTCTTTATCCACGGCGGGATCATGCATCTGGCAGGGAACATGCTGTTTCTGTGGATCTTTGGCGACAATATGGAAGACGAGATGGGACATGTGCCCTTTCTTGTCTTTTACCTGGTCTCCGGTCTGGGGGCCGGATTGCTGCATGTCGCAGCTGCCCCATTATCGACAGTACCAACAGTCGGAGCCTCGGGCGCGATAGCCGGTGTTATGGGGGGCTATCTGTTGCTGTTCCCCAAGGCCAAAGTCGATATTCTGATCATTCTGATCGTCTTCTTTCGCATCATTCCAATCCCGGCTTGGGTCATGTTGGGGCTATGGTTGGGGATGCAGTTCATTGGCGGGCTGGGCTCGGACCCGGATACGGGTGGCGTTGCCTATTGGGCCCATGCCGGTGGATTTGCGGTCGGGCTGATCCTGACCGTTCCCCTGTGGCTGAAACGCGGCGGCCCCGCTTTTTGGAGCGAGACCCACGGGCATCCGCCCCACCCCGAACCCGACTATCGGCTCAACGCGACACGTATTCCCCGGATAGGGCGCAGATCCGAACGCAAGCCAGGTCCCTGGGGGCGATAGATGCAAGTGCAGCCATCAGGGTTTGGTTGCGAGGTTCATCACCATGCAGGTGGTCGATCCGGTTGCATACAGCTTGCAATCCGACACTCCGCGGATTTCGCCATGGGCCACGCCGGTTGATCGCCCCACGTGATCGACCACACCGACACAGTCGATTTCAGTCCCCAGCGGGATCGAACGCAGGATATTAATCTTGTATTCCAATGTCGTATAGGCCGATCCTCGGGGAACACCGGTCATCACAGCACAGGCCATGGCGCTATCCAACAGCGTTCCATACCAACCGCCGTGAACCGTGCCCATCGGGTTCGTCACATCAAATTCCGGGGTGCCTCGGAACACCACGCGCCCCGCGTCAACCGCATGCAAACGATATCCCATGACCCGCGAAATCGGCGGGGCCGGCAGCCGCCCCTCCAGAATTCCCTGCATGAATTCCAGCCCCGACAGTTTCAGGACATCGTCCATCTTGAGAAGGTCATCAGGTGATTTGGCGTCCAGCATAGGTCAGTCCCTTTGAGATCAATTCAAAGGGACCGTAAAAACCGCTCGAAACCGGAACAAGCCTTACGCCACGTTCTCGAGAGAAACCTGAGGCACCACACCCAGCGCATGACAGACATCGCGGGTCAGTTCGGGCCGGTTCAACGTATAAAAATGCAACTTGTCGACCCCCCCTTCGATCAGGTCACTGCACAATTCCGTGCACAACGCCGTCGCCAACAGATCTTCGCGATTGTCGCGGACCGCCTTGCCAAAAGCTTCTTCGACCCAGGACGGAATGACTGTCCCGCAGCGGATCGCAAAATTGCGCGCCCCCTTCCAGTTTTCGATCGGCAAAATGCCCGGCGTTATCGCATGATCAATCCCGGCCTTGGCACATTTGTCGCGGAACCGGAAATAGGTCTCGGCTTCGAAAAAGAACTGGGTCAAAGCCTCGGTCGCCCCAGCATCAATCTTGCGTTTCAGCCAATCGACATCCGCGCTCTGGCTGGCGGCCTCGGGGTGGCGATCCGGATACGCACCGACCTTGATATTGAAGCGTCCAGTTGCGGCCAGAGCCTCGATCAGCGCGACCGAATTGGCGAACCCCTCGGGATGCGGCTGAAAGGCCCCCTGCCCCTTGGGTGGATCACCGCGCAAAGCGACAATGTCGCTCACGCCAGCCTGAGCAAATTGATCTGCGATGGCCAAAGTTTCGGCCTTGGACGCATTCACACAGGTCAGATGTGCCGCAACATTCAACCCCGATGACTTATGCAGTGTCGCCACCGCATCCCGGGTCAGATCCCGCGTGGTGCCGCCTGCCCCATACGTGACCGACACAAACCGCGGATCCATCGGCGCCAGAACCTGTACCGTGTCCCACAGGCGGAACGACGCTTCCAGGTTTTGCGGCGGAAAGAACTCGAACGAAATCTGCGGCGTACGCATCGGATGGATCTCCTGATTAGATTTCAGCCCTTGTTGCACACGCAGCATTGTGAAACAATTTCATAATATTCAAGAACAACATGAGCGAACCTAAAGGATGCATATCGAATTCCGTCACCTCCGGACGATCAAGGCCATTCACGAAGCCGGTGGTCTGGCCCGGGCGGCAGATCAGCTGAACATCACCCAAAGCGCGTTGAGCCATCAGATCAAAGGGCTGGAAGATCAGGCAGGTGTGGAATTGTTCCTGCGTCGCTCCAAACCGATGAAACTGTCACCAGCCGGGTTGCGGCTGTTGCGACTGGCAGATCAGGTGTTGCCGCAGGTCGAAGCCATGCAAGCCGAATTCACGTCGCTGCGCGATGGCAACACGGGTCGGATGCATATTGCCATCGAATGCCACGCCTGTTTCGAATGGCTGTTCCCCGTGCTAGAGGCCTTTCGCAAGAATTGGATCGATGTGGATGTGGACATCCGCCCAGGCCTGGCCTTTGACGCGCTGCCAGCGCTTCAGAAAGAGGAAGTGGATCTGGTCGTTTCCTCCGATCCAATCGACCTACCGGGTGTTTCCTTTATTGAACTCTTTGACTATGCGCCGGTTTTTGTGGCGGCGTCACAGCACCCGCTGGCGGCCAAACCCTATGTTGATGCGGCTGACTTTGCCGGGGAAACACTGATCACTTACCCCGTGGAAAAGAGCCGGCTGGATGTCTTCAGTCAGTTGCTGACCCCGGCAGGGGTCGAGCCGGGTGCAATCCGGCAGGTGGAACTGACAGCGGTGATCCTGCTGCTGGTGGCCTCCAACCGTGGTGTGTCCGTGTTGCCGGACTGGGTGGTGCGCGAGATCAAATACAGCTCTGATTATGTCACCCGACCGCTCACCGAAACCGGGATCACCCGGCGTCTCTATGCGGCGATCAGGTCCGACGATCTGGAAAAGCCTTACATGCAAGAATTGATGCGACTGGCCAAGATCGAAGCGCGCAAACTGCAAAAAAAGTAAAGTCGGGTCTCACAATGGTAGGTGCCCCCACCCCCTCTACTGCATGTGGACCGGCTCGTCCGTTTTGAAACATGCAAGGCGGGTGGTGGGTGCTTGTCCCTACCACCCAACCGGCTAGCGTTTAGACAAGCTTGACGATCTGTTTGCCGGTATTGCCACCGGTCAACATCGACATGAAGGCCGCAGGCGCATTCTCCAGGCCCTCCGCAATATCCTCCAGGAACCGAACTTCGCCCTTTGCGACCATCGGCCCGACCTCTTTCAGAAACTCCGGATAGCGGTCAAAGTGGTTCGAGATGATGAATCCGTTCACCGAGAGATATTTCACCAGAATGTTGCGCCAAATCGCGGGGGCCGGCATAACCCCGTCGGTGGCATCGGCACCCAGCCCGCCGGCGTTATACCAGCTGATCATGCCACAAATCGGAATCCGACCAAATGGGTTCATCAGAGGCATGACCGCCTCCAGAACCTTGCCGCCAACATTTTCAAAATAGATGTCGATCCCATCCGGGCAGGCATCCTTGAGGGCAACCCGCAGATCCCGCGCCGTGTCATAGGCCCTGTGATCAAGACAGGCATCAAACCCGAATGTCTCAACCGCCAACGCACATTTTTCTGCGCCCCCGGCGATACCGACAACGCGCAATCCTGCGTGTTTCGCCAATTGCCCGACCATCGACCCAACCGGGCCCGTTGCGGCAGCGACCACCAGCGTTTCACCCGCCTTGGGTCGGCCATACGCGTTCAAGCCATGCCACCCGGTAAACCCCGGCATGCCCATAACGCCGAGCGCAGCAGTAATGGGCCCCATTTTTGGATCCAGCTTTTGCAACTGGTTGGCCGGCAGAACCCCATGAGAGGCCCAGCCGAACATACCAAAGGCAAAATCACCCGGTTCAAAGGCAGAGCTCTTTGACGCAATCACCTGGCCCACTGCCCCGCCTTCCATTGGCCCCCCGACCGGCACGGGTGCAGCATAGGATTTGGCATCATCCATCCGGCCGCGCATATAGGGATCCAGCGACATATAATGCACTTTTACCAGAACCTCGCCGTCTGCCGGTGTCGGCATCGCCACCTGTTCTAGACGAAAGTTCTCGGCCACCGGTGCCCCATCCGGGCGGCTCGCCAGAACAATATGCTGCATCTGTTCACTCATCAGGTTCTCCATTCGCGACTTTGATCAACGGGTTCTTTTCCAACTCAATCTGAACTGTGTAGTTCAGTTGTCGCTTTGGCAAGAGCAAGGCCAGAGTGACCAAACGGCACGACCCCCGGCACAGTCTGACACAACCCCCCTTGGCAAGCGCGAGAGTGCGGCGTATATGCGCCCCTTGACCGAACAGGAGCCCCCAAATGATTGGCAGTGCGAATCTCAACATCATGATCAAGGCCGCCCGCAAAGCAGGCCGGTCCCTGGTCAAAGATTTCCGCGAAGTGGAAAATCTGCAGGTGTCGACCAAGGGGGCTGGCGACTTTGTCACCAAAGCCGATATTGCCGCGGAAAAAATCCTGCGCGACGAATTGTTGAACGCGCGCCCGACCTATGGCTGGATTGCCGAGGAAGGTGGCGAGATCGCGGGCAAGGACCCGACCCGGCGCTGGATCGTTGATCCGCTGGATGGCACCACCAATTTCCTGCACGGGCTGCCCCATTGGGCGGTGTCCATCGCGTTGGAACACAAGGGCCAGATCGTGGCCGGTGTGGTTTTTGACGCGGCCAAGGACGAAATGTATTTTGCCGAAAAGGGCGCTGGTGCCTGGATGAACGAATCCCGGATCCGGGTTTCAGGTCGCCACCGGATGATCGAGAGCATTTTTGCAACCGGTCTGCCCTTTGCCGGACGTGCCGATCTGCCGTTGACGCTGCAGGATCTGGCCCGTTTGATGCCCGCCTGTGCCGGTGTGCGTCGCTGGGGCTCTGCGGCGCTGGATATGGCTTATGTGGCGGCTGGTCGTTACGAAGGGTTTTGGGAACGCCGCCTGAATTCTTGGGATCTGGCGGCCGGGGTCATCATCGTGCGCGAAGCCGGTGGTCTGGTTCAGCCGTTGGATACCAATGGCGACATTCTGACGGATGGCGAAGTGATCTGCGCCAACGAACCGGTTTTTGAAACCTTCGCCAAGATCATTCGCGGCTGACAGCTTTTTCATCCCGAAACCTGAACAGGGCGCACCAAACGGTTGCGCCCTTTTGTTTGTCATCTGCTCAGACCTCCCACCCGGTTAAGGCTGATCGTTGGCTTGTAAGCCAGTCGATCCTGGGAGCGATATCGCTTTGCGAAACATGTCCCGGGTTGGGGGGGCGGTCCCCGTGGCAGCGAACACCGACCATGACAGGATCGTTTCAGGCACCATTTGATCTGGCAAACGGCAAGGACCAGCTTTTGCTTTCGGCCGGTTCGGGAACCGTGTCATGAAAACACTCGCTTGGTGTTGAACCAACCTTTCGCTTTTTGCGCATCAAAAAGATCTTGCCCCATCCCTGCCATGTGCCGACAGACGGTGCCGTTGGATCTACGGCATAGCGGTCCCGCCACCCCGTGGGCAACGGCAGGCCGCAGGTTTCCGCCTTGTCCAGCATCCAAACCAAGGAGACGTTCGACAAGGGCCGGGCCTCTTCAAACCCGCTCAGTTGACCGCCAACATCGCCATGCGCGCCGGGGAACCACATTTGTTCAACACGCCCGACCCAACCTTCGGGGCAATCCCACAGGACCGGATCGAACACTTCGCGCGTCTCATCCAAGGCCAATGCGTGATATCCCGCCTTGATCGACGGGCCCAGCATGTGATTGTGAAAAGCGTGTCGCAGTTCGGCCCAGCGCCACAGCACCGGAAGCCGCAGGCCCAGCGCCTTGACCGTATCCCAGACCCCGATCATTTCGATCTCGATCTGGTCGTGGCAATATGCTTGCGCAAATTCACGGGCATAGTGCCCTTCGGGTGCGCATTCGTAATGGCGGTAAGCCGTGCGGATGTTGCGCACGGTTGCATGTTCGGCACGCACCAGCCCCACCATGTCGATCACCCCAGCCAGAGATCGCACCGCATAGGCACCCCGCGAATACCCCATCAGGTAGATTCTGTCGCCGGGCCGATACCTAGATGCAAGGTAACCATAGGCGCGGCGGATCTGTCGGTTCAATCCGCGCCCCATCAACACATCCAGCGTCGAGCGCCAGTCGGTCCATTGGATCCCGGCCTCGTAAAACACTGACACCTGCGGTCCCATTTCGCACAGCAGTCGATAGGTCTGCCCGGCGTGGGTTTCATGCCCGGGCTCCAGCGTCGACATGGTCCCATCCAATATGATCACATGGGTCAGCGGCCCGCGCACTTTGACTTCGGGGGAATGTTCGGACCGCAACGGTCGCCCAAGCCATCCCAGAAAACGTTTAGCCAGCCGCGGTATCTGCATCCCTCAACAATTCCCAAACTCTGAGCGGAGTGAACGGCATATCGGCCTGCCGGACCCCGCGGGTCCAAAGAGCATCCTGAACCGCATTGGCGACAGCAGCCAGCGCGCCAACTGTCCCGGCTTCGCCGCAGCCTTTCATGCCCATCGGATTGGTGGTCGAGGGCACCGGTTCGGATATAAAATCAATCATGGGGGCGTCGCTCGCACGCGGCAAGGCATAGTCCATGAACGATGCCGTGAGCAGTTGTCCCGTCTCATCGAAGACCACATGCTCCATCATCGCCTGACCCAGCCCCTGAACAACCCCGCCGTGCACCTGCCCCTCGGCAAGCAACGGGTTGATAAGATTACCAAAATCATCAACCACAGTATACCGATCCACACGGGAATGTCCAGTTTCGGGATCAATCACCACCTCTGTGATGTGGGCACCGTTGGGATAAGAGCGCCCGGGCAGCTTGGCCCGCGCCGCATGGGACAACAGATCGCTGCGTCCCCGTTTGCGCGCCAGGTCGGCGGCCTCTATCAATGTGGGGGTCAGATTCGACCCCGGTGCCCGGAATGTTTCGCCATCAAAACGGATCTCGCTGTCCGCGACCCCCATCTCGTCAGCCAGAAACGGGGTAAAGGCGGCAATCATCACATCGACCGCCGCCAATGTCGCATGGGTCTGAACCGTGACTGACCGCGATCCACCGGTGCCGCCGCCCTGTTCAATCCGGTCACTGTCGCCCTGAACCACGTGGATCAGGTGGGCGGGGATGCCGGTCTGGTCGCTCAGGAACTGGGCATAGACTGTTTCATGCCCCTGTCCGTTGCTTTGGGTCCCAACATAGATGCTCACCGTGCCATCCTCGTGAAATTCGACTGTCGCGCCTTCCGAAGGATCGCCCAGAATACTTTCAATATAGTAACAGCTGCCAATCCCCCGCATCAGGCCGCGGTCTGCATCGGCGTCCCGCCGCGCGGCAAACCCTGCCAGGTCGGCCGTGTCGGTGATCCGTGTCACCAGCCGATCAAAATCACCCACGTCATAGCTCTCTCCCGTGGCTGTGGCATAGGGGAACGCCTCGGGGCGGATGAAATTGCGCTGCCTCAGCTCCCAGGGATCAATCCCCAATTCACGCGCAGCCCGGTCCATGGCGCGTTCCAGCACATAGATCGCTTCGGGCCGCCCAGCGCCGCGATAGGCGTCCACCTGTGTGGTGTTGGTGTAGATACCGCTTACCTGCATCCATGTGGTCTGAATGTTATAGACTCCGGTCAGAACCCGGCTGAACAGCTGGGTCTGGATCGCCTGGGCAAAATGCGAATTATAGGCCCCCATATTGGCCCTTGTACTGACCCGATAGGCGGTGATCTTCAGATCCGCATCAAAGGCCAGTTCGGCCAGCGACACCAGATCACGTCCACCATTGTCGCTGAGCATCGCTTCGGAGCGATCCGACATCCAGCGCACCGGCCTGCCCAGCGCGCGGGCAGCATGAGCGACACAGAAGTATTCAGGATAGGGCATCGCCTTCATGCCAAAGCCGCCCCCCACATCGGGCGTCATGACATGCAGAGCCTCGGGCTTCAGCCCCAATTTCTCGGACAGTTGCGTCTTCATTCCCCAGACGCCTTGCCCGCCATACGTAAAGTGCAGCCGGTCCCCATCCCAATCAGCAAAACAGCCGCGCGGCTCCATTGCGTTTACGATGATCCTGTTGTCCCCGACCTCCAGCGCAACCCGATGCGTGGCCATATCAAAGGCAGCCTGTGTGGCCCCTTCGTCTCCCAACCCCCAGTCAAAGGCGATATTGCCGGGCGCTTCGGGATGAATGACGTCGCCGCCGCCCATCAGGTCCAGCTTGACCGGCAGATCCTCTATGTCCAGCCAGATCAGCTCGGCCGCGTCCCGCGCCTGGTCCTGGGTCTCGGCGATGACCATTACGATGGGTTCCCCGACATAACGCACCCGATCCCGCGCCAGCATCGGCCGTTCCGGTGCCGCACCCTTTGAACCATCCCGGTTCTTGACCGTTGTGCCGCTCATCCCCACGTCAATCCCCGCCGCCTCCAGATCTGCGAGGGTCAGGATCATCTGAACGCCATCGGCCTGCCGGGCATCGTCCAGATCCAGTGCGGTGATCACTCCATGTGCCACGGGGCTGCGCAGCACATGGGCATATAACGCCTTTGCAGGGGCAACATCATCCACATAGCGCCCCTGTCCAGTCAGAAACCGCGTGTCTTCGACCCGTGTGACCGGCTGGCTCTTGCCGAATTTTTCCATGCTGCGCTCCTGATTGCGGGAAACCGTCGCATGGGACGTTAGTCTTCGGTCAATGGATGTCTAGGGGGCGGCGCAAGAATCCTGACACCACGCCCCGGCACAGCAAAAGGGCGCCCCGCAAAGAGACGCCCTTTTTTCTTAGTGACTTGTGGTGCGACCCGCGGGTCAGCCGCCCTGATTGCGCTGGAGGCTCTCGAGCACCTGGTCAATCGAGAAGCTCGCTGGTTTGGAGCGCGGCGGGTAGTCCTTGAAGGTTGCCAGGAACTGGGCGACAAATGCCTGCGCCGGTACCAGAAGATAGGTCCGCTCAATGCGCCACTGGCCATAGTTCATCGCCTCGTGCTGGGCCCGCTCGAACGGGTCGCTGTACAGATCCATGATCTTTGGCAGACGCAGGAACGTAAAGGGTTCCTCCCAGACATCGAAGCCTTCGGCGCGCTGTTCGGCAAACACGACTTTCCAACGGCCATACCGCAAATTCAGCAAATCGCCCCCATCCGAGAAATACAGGAACTCCTTGCGCGGTCCTTCGTCGGTGTCGCCCCGGAAATAAGGCATGAAATCATACCCATCCAGATGGACCGGCTCGTTCTCCTCGCCAAACGGAGCCTCGGTCAGCATCCGCTCCTTCATGTCCGGATCGCCCAGCGCCGACATGAACGTCGGGAACCAATCCAGATGGCTGATGATCTGGTGGGACTTGCGCCCCGGTTCGATCACACCCGGCCATTTGATCATCATCGGAACGCGATAGCCGCCTTCCCAGTTGTCGTTCTTTTCGCCCTTGAACGGTGTGGTACCGCCATCAGGCCAGGTGAACACTTCGGCACCGTTATCGGTGGAATACATCACCACTGTATTGTCGGCGATGCCCAGGTCGTCCAGCTTGTCGAGCAGCTGCCCCACCATGCCATCATGTTCGACCATGCCATCGGGATAAACTCCCAGCCCCGTCACCCCCTGGCTTTCGGGTTTGAGGTGCGTGTTGATATGCATCCGCGTCGAGTTGTACCACAGAAAGAATGGTTTTTCCTGCTCTACCGCACGGTCGATGAAATCGAGCGCTCCGGCGGTAACCTCTTCGTCAATGGTTTCCATACGCTTTTTGGTCAGCGGTCCGGTGTCTTCGACCTGGCCATCCGACGACGATCGGATCACCCCGCGTGGGCCAAATTTCTCGCGGAATTCCGGGTTCTTGGGGTAATCGACATTCTCGGGCTCTTCTTCGGCATTGAGATGGTACAGATTGCCGAAAAATTCATCAAACCCGTGATTGGTCGGCAACATGCTGTCGAGATCACCCAGATGGTTCTTGCCGTATTGTCCCGTCATGTACCCTTTGGACTTCATGTATTCGGCAATGGTCGGATCCTTGACGTTCATGCCTTCCTTGGCACCCGGCAGCCCCACCTTTAGCAACCCGGTCCGGAAACCCGATTGCCCCATGACGAACGAGGCACGCCCGGCCGTACAGGATTGTTCGCCATAGCCATGCGTGAACAACATGCCTTCCTGGGCAATCCGGTCGATATTGGGTGTTTCATACCCCATCATGCCCTGATTATACGCACTGACGTTCCACATGCCGATGTCATCGCCCCAGATCACCAGAACGTTTGGTCGATCCTCTTGTGCTGTGGCCCCGGTCGAAAGCGCGACAGCGCTGGTTGCGGCAAAAGCCAGCACCACGCCTGCGCGCCGCAATAAGCCAAAACTCATGATCTATTTCCTCCATACAAAATATCCCAAACCGCCAATCCTGGCAGTTCCCGTGAAAATCAGCTCTTCAAGTACAAAAATCCGATCTCGCCAGACCGTGTAAGAAATTGTCTGGCACGCGCGGCCGCTGATATCCACAAATGTGGCAATGCAACCAATCTATCAAAATCCGCTTAAATTGTGCAGGGGAAGTTTGCAGACATTGAATCCCAAACCCCGCGTCGGCGAAAACTGTCCGGTCTCAACGTGCCCAACCTGCGCCTTCGCGCGACATCAGGCAAGTCGCACTGAGTTCAGGTGGGCTGCTGGGCAACCACGTCATCGCCGACAAAATCCATAACCCAGGTCCGAAACGCACGCGCCGCCGGGCGCAAGGCACCCCGATCCGGGTAAACCAGATGATACGCCTCCTGCCCCGGCACGCGAATGTCCGGCAGGCAGGGCACCAACCCGGCCCGGCACATCGCCAGATCACTGGCCGGGGCACGGGCCAAGGCAATCCCCCCCCCCTGTGCGGCCAATTCAGCCGCCAACAGCGAATTATCCGCAAAGAAATACCGCGCCTGACCATGCGGCAGCCGCAGGTGTTCAAACAGATGCGGCCAACTGGCGCGGTGGGTCGAGACCTCGATCAGCGTATGATCCAGCAGGTCCGAGACCGCCGTGATCTGTGAGGCGATTTCGGGTGTGGCCACAGGATACAGGACCTCGCCCATCAACCGGTCCCCTTCGGCCCCGAACAGCGCCGGATTGCCAAAGACAATCTGCAAATCCGTAAACTGATTGGCGAAATCCGCGACCATATTACCGGTGCTGAGTGCCAGGTTGATCTGTGGGTGTGCCGTCTGAAACGCGGGCACCCCGCGCGCCAGCACGCCATGGGCAAACAGCAGCACCGACTGCACGAACAGCCGCTGTTCCCGGCTTTTCCCGAACAGTCCCGTGGTTGCCGTCTCCAATCGCAGCAGAGATTGCTGGACTGACGGCAGATAAGCGCGCCCGGCCTCGGTCAATGTCACTGCATGGGCATGTCGATGAAACAACGGAGTACCCAATTGGGTTTCCAGAGCTTTGACCTGCTGGCTGACGGCAGCCGCAGACATGTTCAGCTGGGCCGCCGCACGGGCAAAGCTCTCGGTGCGGGCCGCGGCCTCGAACACACGCAACCAATTGAGAGAGGGAAGACGGGTAACCATTCCGCAGGCTAAGCATAGCTTAGCCTATCCGGCAAGTCTTACCGTTCTGAATTCTTTTCACCCCACTGTACCTTGTCCCTTGCGAACACATCATCCGCCCCATGCGGTCCCCAATCAGATGAGAGACGAGACATGACCAGTCCCGCCCCCACCCAGTCCCCGCGCCCCAAACGCAAGATCTGGAATTTCACCCCTGAGCTGCCGATCCAGACCGCCCCCTATTGGAGATGGCCAATGCGCCCACTGGCCGCGCTGCGTTATCTGCTGCGCAGCTGGAACCCGCTGGCGCTGCGCGCTTTGCTGCTGGGCTTTGCCATCTTCACATGGACGTTCCTTACCCCATCGCTGGAGCGGGTTGCCACATTCAGCTGGGATTGGGTGTTCGAAATCTGGGTCCGCAACCTATGCATCCTGTTGGTCGTGGCCGGTGGATTGCATCTGGCCCTGTGGAAATTCCGCACCCAGAACGACGATTACCGCTATGACATGCGCCCCATGATGAAGGGGGCCAAGGTCTTTACATTCAAGAACCAGGTCTGGGACAACATGTTCTGGAGCCTGGGTCCCGCCCTGACCTTCTGGACCTTCTGGGAGAGCTTTATCCTGTTTGCCTATGCCAATGGCTGGGTGCGGATGATCACGCTGGACAGCAATCCGGTCTGGTTCATCGTCATGACCGTGTTCATCCCGATCTGGGCCGGGTTTCATTTCTACTGGCTGCATCGGCTGCTGCATGTGGGTCCGTTTTACACCAAAGTGCACGCCTGGCATCACCGCAACATCAACACCGGCCCCTGGTCCGGGTTGGCGATGCATCCGGTCGAAAGCTTTTTCCTGATGTTTGACACGATGATCTTCTTCCTGCTGCCGTCCCATCCGGTGCATGCCCTGTTCCTGCTGTTCCACCACGGCATCGGCGCGCCCACATCGCACGCCGGGTTCGAGCACCTGAAACTCGGGAAGTCGGGCAGATTCCTAGTCGGCGACTTCTTTCACCAACTGCATCACAGGTTCTTTGACTGCAATTATGGCACCTGGGAAACACCCTGGGACGAATGGTTCAACACCTTTCACGACGGCACCGACGAAGGCAATGAAATGGTCAAGGAACGCCGCCGCAAGATTTGGGCCGCCGAGTAAGTTCCCAGCCTCTCCCAAATCGCCGGGCCCATTGCGGCCCGGCACGCGCTTTTGCAAGGAAACGCCATGAAAAACATCTACACATTCGGCCGTCGCCCGGCCCAGCGCAACTATACCGTTCGCGACCTGCTCAACCTGAAACAGACCGGTGAACGTTTGACGATGTGCAACCCGGCCAACCAGGCGGAAATCCAGGCCTGCGTCGATGCGGGCATTGATCTGCTAACCCTGTGGGACGTGCATCTGGACATGGCCCGCGAAATCGCCCCTACCCATTTCGCGGGAACCGCAATGAACTGGGGGCAATTTGCCACCAATGACGAGATCATGCGCCACGCGATCGATTGCATGGAAAACGGCGCGGATATGTATTTCACCAACCGCTCGTATGACGTGGTTGAAATGCTCGCGCGCGAAAGTATCCCCGTGCAGGTGCATATGGGGCTCGTGCCCTCGCTCAGCCATTGGTCCGGCGGCCTGCGTGCCTTTGGCCGCAGCGCACAAGAGGCGATGCAGATCTTTGATACCTTCAAACGCTATGAGAACGCCGGTGCCTTTGCCTGTGAAATCGAATGCGTCGCCGAAGACACTCTGCGGCTGTTGAATGATCGCACATCAATCGTCACCATTTCGCTGGGGTCCGGCAATGCAGGCGACGTGATATTTCTGTTCATGGCCGATATCTGCGGCGAGGCAGATGCCCCGCCACGTCATGCCCATGCCTTTGGTGATCTGGGTCGGCTGCGCAGACAGATGTATTGCGAACGGGTTTCCGCGCTGCAAGCCTTCCAATCCGAAGTCCGCGCCAAAGCGTTTCCCTACCCGGGTCAGTCGATATCCATGCATGACGGAGAGTTGGACAAACTGCACGAGGCGCTCGACAAGCTCTAGGCGTTTCAATGGGGGCGTTGCCCCCGCAGCCGCTGGCTGCTCCCCCAAGGTATTTCGGACCAGAAAGAAGCAGCAGCGAAGCGCCCCTGACGCTTGGGCCGTCCATTCTCGCAAGGAACACTCCTGCGCAAACCCCAAGGGCAGCTTCTTCCTGGTGCGGTCATCGGCTCCTCAGCCTGTACCGCCTCAACAGACTGCCGCGATTCTGGTTAACGAATCCTTTCCGCTTCTTTCTGGTTAAAAATACCTGAAACCCGCCTGTTCCGCCCGCGCAAGCGGTGGAATGGCAAGAAATCCCCATTGCCGCCTTCCCCTTGGCGTCGCCATTGGGTAATTGATCCGGCAACTGCATGAGGGATCAAGACGCATGGCGATGGAAAAGACGTTCAACGCGGCCCAGGCCGAGGCCCGTATCTACAAAGCCTGGGAAGACGCAGGCGCGTTCAAGGCCGGCGCGAACCGGTCGCGCGACGAAAGTTTTACCATCATGATCCCGCCGCCCAACGTCACCGGCGCGCTGCACGTGGGGCATGCGTTCAACAACACCCTGCAGGACATCCTGATCCGCTGGCACCGCATGCGCGGCTTTGACACCCTGTGGCAGCCCGGTCAGGACCACGCAGGTATCGCCACCCAGATGCAGGTGGAAAAGATGCTGGCCAACACGCAGCAACCAGGGCGGCGCGAATTGGGCCGCGAGAAATTCCTGGAAAAGGTCTGGGAATGGAAGGGCGAATACGGCGGTACCATTGTTGAGCAGCTGAAGCGTCTGGGCAGCAGCTGTGACTGGGACCGCAACGCCTTTACCATGGCCGGTGCCGCGGGTGATCCCCGCGTGGGCCACGAAAACTCGCCCAATTTCCATGATGCGGTGATCAAGGTCTTTGTTGAGATGTACAACAAGGGCCTGATTTATCGCGGCAAGCGACTGGTGAATTGGGACCCGCATTTTGAGACCGCCATCTCCGATCTCGAGGTCGAAAACATCGAGACTCCGGGCCACATGTGGCACTTCAAATACCCGCTCGCGAATGGCGCCACCTACACCTATGTGGAAAAGGACGAGGACGGCAATGTCACGCTGACCGAAGAGCGCGACTATATCTCCATCGCGACCACCCGCCCCGAAACCATGCTGGGCGACGGCGCGGTTGCGGTTCACCCCTCGGACGAACGTTATGCGCCCATTGTTGGCCAGCTGTGCGAAATCCCGGTCGGCCCCAAGGAACACCGCCGCCAGATCCCGATCATCACAGACGAATATCCGGACAAGGATTTTGGCTCGGGTGCCGTGAAGATCACCGGCGCGCATGATTTCAACGACAACATGGTGGCCAAACGCGGCGGCATCCCGATGTACCGCCTGATGGACACCCGCGGCGCGATGCGGGCCGATGGCGCGCCCTACGCCGAAGAGGCAGGCAAAGCGCAGGAATACGCGCGCGGCAAAGCCTTCACCGAAACCGAAATCGACGCCATCAACCTGATCCCTGATCACCTGCGCGGTCTGGACCGGTTCGAAGCGCGCGCCCGCGTGGTCGAAGAGATTACCGCCGACGGTCTGGCCGTGATGACCCGCGCCGATAACCCGGTTCTGGGCACCAAGCTCGGTGAAGACGATGACGCGGGTGCCCAGGTCCCGCTGGTCGAGGCCAAGCCGATCATGCAGCCATTTGGCGACCGTTCGAAAGTGGTCATTGAACCGATGTTCACCGACCAGTGGTTCGTGGACGCCGAAAAGGTCGTCGGCCCAGCGTTGGGCGCGGTCAAGGACGGCACGGTCAAGATCATCCCCGAGAGCGGCGAGAAGACCTATTACCACTGGCTGGAGAACATCGAACCCTGGTGCATCTCGCGGCAGCTGTGGTGGGGCCACCAGATCCCGGTCTGGTACGGTCTGAACCTGTCGGCGGAGGATTTCAAATCGGATGCGGACACCGGCGCGCTGGATCTGGTTGAACTGGGCCAGTTGCTGAACGCAGGCGGCATGTTGCAACGCGGTGATGTACATCACTGTGCGGCCTCCTTCGAGGACGTGCAAAACCGCTTCCTGGATGACAACGCCAATATCCCCAGCCCGCTGAGCCACGCCACCATTGTCGAGGCCACAGACAAACACGACGCGATCCACAAATTCGCCGAAAGCCTCGCGCAATACGCGCTGGATCAGGATCCGACCAAGCTGATCTTTCCGGTGTGGCGCGACCCCGACGTGCTCGACACTTGGTTCTCCTCCGGCCTCTGGCCGATCGGGACCCTGGGCTGGCCTGCAGATACCGAGGAAATGCAGCGTTATTTCCCCACCGATGTGTTGATCACCGGTTTCGACATCCTGTTCTTCTGGGTCGCACGCATGATGATGATGCAGCTGGCGGTGGTCGACAACATCCCCTTCCACACCGTCTATCTGCATCAGCTGGTGCGCGACGAGAAGGGCAAAAAGATGTCCAAGACCACCGGCAACGTCATTGACCCGCTGGAGATCGTGGACGAATACGGTGCCGACGCGCTGCGGTTTACCAATGCGTCGATGGCGGCGATCGGCGGCGTGTTGAAACTGTCCAAGGACCGCATCACCGGCGCGCGCAATTTTGGCACCAAACTGTGGAACGCCTTCAGCTTTGCCGAGCATTACGAGATCCCTTATGCCAGCGGCAGCGAACGACCGACGCCGACGTTGACCCTGAACAAATGGATCATCGGCGAAACCGCCCGCGTGCGCGAAGAAGTGGACGCTGCGCTGGAAAGCTATCGGTTCAACGATGCCGCCAACGGGCTTTATGCCTTTGTCTGGGGCAAGGTCTGTGACTGGTATCTGGAATTCTCCAAACCGATCCTGCAGGGCGAAGACGAAGCCGCCAAGGCGGAAACCCAGGCCACGTTGCGCTGGGTGTTGGACCAGTGCCTGATCCTGATGCACCCGATCACGCCGTTTATCACCGAAGAGCTGTGGGGGTTGGACGACGCACGTGCCAAAATGTTGGTGCACGCCGACTGGCCGACCTATACGGCTGCTGAATTGGGTGATTCAGATGCGGATCGCGAAATGAACTGGGTGATTTCAGTGATCGAAAACACCCGCTCGGCGCGCTCGCAGATGCGGGTGCCGGCAGGGCTGTATGTGCCGATGCTGGTCAGTGAAATCGATGCCCACGGGCAAGCCGCCTGGGACCGCAACCAGGCGCTGATCAAACGTCTGGCGCGAATCGAGAGCCTGACCCAGATTGACGCTTTGCCAAAAGGCACCATTTCGATCTCTGCCCCCGGCGCGGCCTTTGGCCTGCCGCTGGCGGACATCATCGACGTGGACGCCGAAAAGGCACGTCTGGAAAAAGCCAAGGGCAAGTTGGCCAAGGAATTGGGTGGCCTGCGTGGTCGGTTGAACAATCCCAAATTCATCGCCTCGGCACCGGACGACGTGGTCGCAGAGGCCAAGGCCAATCTGGCCGCCCGCGAAGAGGAAGACAGTCGGATCGACGAAGCATTGGCCCGCCTGGCCGAAATCGCCTGAGCTGAACAGCCCCCGTCTGCCACGGGCGGGGGCTGTAGCGAGGCTCTGCCTCGCGCTCCGGGATATTTTTGGCCAGATGAACAAGGGAATCTCGGGTGCTTTTGCATGGGGTCACGACATCCCAGCCCGAATTTCGACTGGGCGCAGTCCAATTGCTGTTGCGGTTATTGCGCCCCTGACAGAAATGAGATCCCGCGGTACGGGGCAGAGTAACTGGCTTTTTGACACCTGATCGTTTCGCTTAAGGACCAGAGGATTGATCCGGGCGTGGCAACAGGCATTTGGATCCTGGTCCCCGGGCTGGTGACAAAATGCAGGAGGTCATGAACCAAGAGGTCGTGATCGACGAAACGCGGGCAGTTGCGCATGGCAATCTGGCGCGATTGGACGCTTTGAACCCGCGCGAATTTGCCATGGCTCGCGCTGCGGATCTGGACATGCGCTACAATATGGCGCGGAATGCGGGCAAATCCTTCGTCCGTTAGCGCAACACCCGTGTTGTTTCCGGTTCGATTCACGCTATAGACACCTCCAAGACATCCATATTCTTCGGAGAGTGACGCATTATGGCAAAAGACGCTTCCATCCAGCAGCAGCAATTCGACCGCATCGCCAGTGGCAAAGGCTTTATCGCCGCCTTGGACCAATCCGGCGGCTCCACCCCCAAGGCGCTGGCGCTTTATGGTGTGATGGAAGACGCCTATTCCAATGATGACGAAATGTTCGGGGAAATCCAGAAGATGCGCGCCCGCATCATCACCGCGCCCGATTTCGGCAGCGACAAGATCCTGGGGGCCATCCTGTTCGAAAAAACCATGGACAACGCCATCGACGGTATCCAGGTTCCGGTCTACCTGTGGGAAAAATGCGGTGTTGTGCCGTTCCTGAAGGTCGACAAAGGTCTGGCGGATGAGGCCAACGGTGCCCAAGTGATGAAACCGATGCCCGATCTGGACGCCTTGTTGGCACGTGCCAATGAGGCCGGAATTTTTGGCACCAAAATGCGTTCGGTCGTCAAAGAGGCCAATGCCGACGGGATCAAGGCGGTTGTCGCCCAGCAGTTCGAAGTGGGCCAGCAGATCGTCAATGCCGGTCTGGTGCCGATCATCGAGCCCGAAGTTGACATCCATTCCGCCACCAAGGCCGAAGCCGAAGACATCCTGAAGGGTGAAATCCTGGCCGCGCTGAACGCCCTGCCCGCTGACAGCAAGGTCGCGTTGAAGCTGACCATTCCGAACCAGGCGGGTTTGTATGATGACCTGGCCGATCACCCCAATGTTGTGCGCGTCGTGGCCCTGTCGGGTGGCTATTCCACCGATGATGCTTGTGAGAAGTTGGCGCAGAACACCAAGATGATCGCATCGTTCTCCCGCGCGTTGACCGAAGGTCTGAATGTCGCGATGAGCGCGGATGAGTACAACGCCGCGCTGGGGTCAAACATCGACAAGATCTATCAGGCGTCTTTGTGATAACACACATCCCCCTTCGCTGGTAAAACCGGCAGCGACAGGAATGTGTCAGGATATACAATCTTCGCCTACCGCAGAAATACTGCGGTAGGCGTTTCTTATTGATCAGAGGCAGCGCCTATCGCAACAGATGATGCGGGCTGCCTTACTTGATAAATGCCCGGATCGCTGCGGTGTATTCATCAGGAGCCTGAAACGACGCAAAATGGCTGGTCTTCTCAAGGATCAGGAATTCGGCGGATGGAATGAGATCAGCAATCATTCTGGAATGGTCCATCAGGATTGCTTCGTCAAATTCGCTTTGCACGACCAACGTTGGCACAGTCACTGATTTCAACGCCTCTGTCCCGCCGGGTTTTGAGGTGCCCCACATGGTCACAACACCACCCAGAAAAGCCTCAAATCCATCTGGTGTTGGCGACATCGCAGCATAATCCGCAGCCATCAACCCGACATAACCGCCAAACAGTTCATTGGTTTCGACAGTTGGATCAACCCCATCCAAAGTGACATTACCAGCATGCGCAAAATGGCTGGCGAGCCGATCCGGGTGAGTCTGTGAAATCGCGTATCCGATATTGGCACCATCGGACCATCCCACCAGATGCACCTTGTCGACGCCCAGATGATCCAAGAGCGCCAGATAATCGGCGGCCAACAACCCATAACTATAGTCGCTGCCATCATTTGTGGACCGGCCATGGCCACGGGTGTCGGCGACGATGACCTTGTGATCTCGCATCAGATCCGCAACCTGAGCCCCCCAGATGTCACCATGGGCCAACCCTCCGTGGATCATCAGGATCGGGGTACCATCGTCCGCCCCATAAGTGGCGTGATACATCTCGATCCCATTGACCGACACGGTGCCCGAGGATGCGGCTTGGGGCATCGCCGGAGTATCTGGAATCGACATCCAACGCTCGTCGGCCTGAACCGCAGTGGCCGTGAAAATCGCCGCAGCAGCGAGAATTTTTGCAAACATTTTGCTCTCCCTTTTATTGTGTGCCCTAATGGACCTGTCCCAAGTCTAGTGAGAAACCGGCCAAGACCGTTATGCAGCAAACGCAGATTTCAGCAGGAGCGTATCCTTGAAAAACAGAGCGATATCAACGCGCTGGTTTCCCGCATACGGGTTTTGCGAAGGTCAATCCGGACTGTTTGACAACGTGTTCACGGATTTCGATCAGCAGGCAGAGCAGCTGGCCGGACACGATCAGAGTTACCTACAGCTGACGCCGGGGGCCTTTCATGGGCGGTTTTTGTCAGCCTTTTTGGGGCCGGATGTTTCCATTCATCTGGAATACTGCAATCAGGCGCTTGAACAGGAAGTCATCGGGTCGCCCGACCATTTCACCTTTGGTGTGACCCTTGATGCGGCGACCGGGTTCACGAGCAAGGGCCGCCCCCTGTCGGAGGATCATTTCTTTCTGCTGCCGCCGTCCGGGAACCTGCATGTGATCAGCCCCAACCACGGGGTCGTGATGGCAATCGCGATCCGGAGTGACGCTTTTCTCAAACATCCCGTGCTGTCACCCGAGATCATGGAATGGGTCATGGCGCTGGAGGATGACATCGGCATCCTCCACGCACCCAGATTTGCCCACCGAATGCGCGAAGACGCAATTTCCGCGGTCGAAGGGCTGGCACAAGACAACGGGTCGGCGTCCTCGGCATTAATCGGGCAGGCCCTGATCGCGGGCATCATGTCCAAACTGGCGTTGGAGTGGAGCACTACAGCCGGAAGGCGCGCAGATGGTGCAACCCCGGTATTCAATCGGTTCGATCATTGCCGGTTTTGGCTTCGGTCTCGTGACGCCACACGGATCACCACGGATGACATCGCTCAATTTGCCAAAAGCTCGCGGCGATCTGTGGAGCAATCGTTTTCCGACAACGTATCGATGGGGCCGTTGACATATATGCGGGTGGTCAGGCTGCATGATGTGCGACGCACGATGCTGGACCCGTCGTTTCGGGATCATTCGATCGGGGATATCGCGGCCCGGCATGGGTTCTGGGATTGGAGCCGTTTCTCAAATCAATACCGTCGCCATTTTGGTGAATTACCATCGGCAACACGCAAATCCCGGGCAAACCGGTGCTAGGGTCAGGGGGCTTTAAACCCGCGCTGCCTGTTCGATCTCCTGGGAGGATAGATCGTATTTCTGGGCAAATGTTTCGCGGGCCGACATCAGGCGTGGATCATCCGGTTTCAATCCCAGTGTACGGATAAATTCAATGCGTTGCTGATCGCGCAGGGCATCCCGCGCAATCGCGGTCCCCATCACCCGGTCGATCACCTCGCCCCCGGGTGACACATGGAACCATTTGGAAAAATCCCGGAAATGATGCTGGTTGTGCAAGGTGGTGACATGACGTTCGACCCGTGTTTTACGTACCGGCAAATGTGCGGTCATGTGAAACCATTCGTACCCCAAAAAGGTCGAAACACCACCAACCAGCACAACAGCGGCGGCAATCATCATCGCATCTGCAGGTAGAACAACACGCGCCGCCGCCCAAACCAGCACAAAATTGACAACCAGCATGGGCAGGGACACCCAGATCGGGGCAAAGAACAGCTTGGGTTTGGTCGGAAAATCATGGTGCCCGTAATGCGCCTGATACAAAAGGTTGAATGCCCACTGGCGGCGCGGTGGGTTCAGGTGAAACACATGCCTGTGCAATCCGTATTCATTCAGCATCTGCGCCGGGATCCCCAACAGGATCAGCGCCCACTGCCATGTCGCGCCCTGCCAGATCAGGACCCCCACCCCCAACGCAACAGCGGCAATCATCGGTGGGATCGAATTGTGGTGAAACAGCAATGGCAGTCGGTGCACGGCGTCCCTCATTAGAACTGAACAGTGACCGGACAGGCACGACGGCCCCGTCGCGGTGGTTCATGTGCCTATTTAAAGACCGGTTTGCGACCTTGCATCTGCGCCGCAATCACTTCCATCTGTTCAGGCTTGCCGATCAGGTCCACCTGTTCCCGGCTTTCCTGCAATAGAACATCCGCCTGGGACGCCCCCGCTTCGGCGAACCCAATCAGACGCTTTGCCGCGCGGATGGCGTTGGGCCCTTTGTCGGCGATCTCGGTTGCCAGATCTTGCGCAGCGCGCAGCGGATTTTCACAGACCTGGGTTACCAATCCCCAGCGTTCGGCCTGATCCGCCGTGATGGGGCGGGCAGTATAGGTCAGCTGGCGCAAAACGTCCGAGCGTACCAGCTGTGGCAACAAGGCCATGCCCCCCATATCCGGCACGATACCCCATTTCATTTCCATAACCGCCAGCTTTGCATCCGGCCCGGCAATCCGGATATCGGCCCCCAGCGCCAGTTGCAGACCACCGCCATACACCACCCCATGCAGGGCCGCGATCACCGGAACAGGCACCCGACGCCAGACCATTGCCACTTCCTGCATTTCGTTGGCGTCTTCGTGGCTGCGCTCCATCAACCAGGCCTTGGGATCGATCTTCCCCATCTGGGCAAAGCTCATCAGATCCAGACCGGCACAGAACCCCTTGCCCTCTCCCGACAGGACGACTGCACGCGCATCCGAAGCCGCGACCTCCTGGCCTGCAGCAAGGATTGCCTTGACCATGGCATCATCCAGCGCATTCACCTTGTCGCCTCGTGTGAGGGTCACATGAGCGATATTGTCAGCATATGTCACTGATACCCGTGCCATCGCAGGTCTCCTTGTCCCGGTTTTTCCAAAGATTGCCCTGATCCCGCTTGGCATGCCACTGCAACGTGGCGGAACCCTGCCCCCGAGGCGCTGCCTGCGCCACAGGCAAGAATTTTAAAAAATTCTTGGCAAAATTCTTGCTAAGAATTTTCCACCGCCATCGGAGGCCTTCTCCCCTCTTGCGGCACCGGGCCGAGCCTGTTTATCTGCCGTCATGACCCATACCCGTTTCACGCCCCTCGCCGCCTCTCTGCCCTCGACCGTTCCGTTTGTCGGACCCGAAACCCAGGAAAGGGCGCGCGGGTCGGTTTTTGAGGCCCGGCTAGGTGCCAATGAGAATGTTTTTGGTCCGTCGCCAAAAGCAATTGCCGCAATGCAAGCAACAGCTGGGGACGTCTGGATGTACGGCGACCCCGAAAACCATGACCTACGTCAGGCTTTGGCCGCCCATCACGGCGTGCGTGCCGACAACATCATGGTAGGTGAAGGCATCGACGGATTGCTGGGATACCTCGCCCGATTGCTGGTGGCCCCCGGCGATAGCGTGGTCACGTCACAGGGCGCGTATCCCACGTTCAACTACCATGTGGCTGGGTTTGGTGGCCAAGTGCACACGGTCCCCTATACCAAAGACCACGAAGACCCGGCCGCTTTGTTTGCCAAGGCCGCCGAGGTCGATGCCAAGATTGTGTATTTGGCCAATCCCGACAACCCGATGGGCAGTTGGCATTCCGGGGCTGACATTGTCGCTGCGCTGTCGGATCTCCCCGACGGCACGCTATTGTTGCTGGACGAAGCTTATGTGGAATGCGCCCCCCCGGGGACCGCGGCACCTGTCGCGGCAGATGATCCCCGTGTCATTCGAATGCGCACGTTTTCCAAGGCGTATGGCATGGCGGGGGCCCGCGTTGGGTATGCGCTGGCGCATCCGGATCTGATTCAGGCCTTTCACAAGGTGCGCAACCATTTTGGGATGAACCGCATGGCTCAGGCCGGTGCTCTTGCAGCATTGCAGGACACAGAGTGGCTGACCCATGTTCTGCGCGAAGTCGACACGGCCCGGACCCGGATCGCGGAAATCGCGGCAGAAAACGGATTGTCTGCGCTTGCCTCGGCCACCAATTTCGTGGCCATTGATTGCGGGAAAGACGGCGAATTCGCCAAATCGGTTCTGGACGGATTGATCGCGCGGGGTATCTTTGCCCGGATGCCTTTTGCTGCTCCGCAGAACCGATGCATCCGGATCAGCTGTGGACCAGAAATCATGTTGGATGCTTTTGCCGCAGCCCTGCCCGCAGCGCTGAAGGACGCCAGAGGCTGACGCTCGCAATAGATTTACCAGACATTCACCAACTGTGCGCTATACTTTTCGCTCAGGAGGTATGGCAAAATGTCAGACAGTCATGAACGACCAAGGGCCCCTGACTACACCAATGCAGCCATTACAATGCTGGGTGTGAATCTGATGTGGATTTTTTTTGTGATCTGGGTGCTGTTTGGCGTCGTCCCGGTTCTGTTGTTGGCGCTTCTGATCAACCACGGCATTGACCGGTACGCGGCGGTTCGGAACTGAACCAGCCCGGAAGTCCATCATGGATGGTCATCCCACACGTGCGGTGAGCGGGTGGCGCATTTCGCCTGTGGCGGGGGTACCCGTTGCCCCATACACCAGCGATCATCACAGCGCGATTCGACACGTGCTCCGTCGACTTGGATGCACGAGATCGTGGATGTGCCTTCAACGTGCCCCGTTAAACCTATCCCGGAAATTTGCGCCCCGGTATTGATGAGCCCCCTAAGGCCGAGTGTGCCCCAAGCCATTTGTCACCTGGCGAACGCCACCAACGGGTGCGATGACCAGCCGCCAGGGGACGCCTATCCTCGTCGCTGGACTGCCTTCGTGGAACACCTGATGCCGAAACATCCTCACTCAGTGGAATTGTGCTGGGCCAGAACTCTTGCAGCCGCCTCGATCGCTCCGCTCCCATGTGGAATATCCAACGCCGTTAACCCAGTTTGAACACCTCCGAGCAACCCCATGATCATCTGCCCGTTCACATGTCCCATATGCCCGAACCGGAACACGCCGTCACCCGCAGGATCGCCGTCCGAAGCCATTCCCAAACCGATACCCAACGTCAATCCCAGATGACGCTCCACCCAGGATCGCAACCGGGTGCCATCCGGGGAGTCCAGCTTTAACGCCGTCACCGCATGCGATCGCAGCTCTGGTCGGGAAACGTTCAGCGCAAACGACCCACCCTGCCCCCAGGCTTCGCTCGCCGCCCAGATCGCCTGTGCCAAGACCGCGTGACGCGCCCAGACGTGCTCCATGCCTTCTTCCAGGATCATGTCCAGCGCGACCCGCAGGCCATAAAGATGATGCGTCGGCGCGGTGCCGGCAAAATACTGAAAATAAGCTTCTGGATTCGCCCGTGGGGCCCAGTCCCAATACCGCGACACACGGGGCAAACTACGCCGCCTGTCTTCGGCCTTGGGGTTGAAAAACACAAAGCCCAGACCGGGCGGAACCATCAAACCCTTTTGGCTGGCCGTAACCGCCACATCCACACCCCAGGCATCCATTTCAAACCGGTCGCACCCCATCGACGCAATGCAATCGGCCATCAACAGGGCCGGATGGTCCAGCTCATCCAGAACCGCCCGCAGTGCCCGAATGTCATTGCGGATCGAACTGGAGGTATCAACGTGAACGGCCAACACCGCTTTGATCTGATGCGCTGTATCGGCATGCAGCACATCAGCGATCCGGGCAATATCCCAACCGTTCGTGCGCCCAAAGTCCAGAATTCGGGCCTGTGCCCCGATCCCCTCGGCCATTTCCGCCCACCCCATCGCAAAGCGACCAGAGGCGGGAACCAGAACCGTTTCGCCGGGTGCCACAGTGTTGGACAGCGCGGCTTCCCAGGCAGCATGTCCATTCCCGATGTAGATCGCGGCCTGATGTCTGGTGCGTGCCACTTTGCACAGATCCGGGATCAACCCATGGGTCATCTCGACGAGTTCGCCGTTGTAGATATTGGGCGACGCCCGATGCATCGCCCGCAAAACCGCATCCGGCATTACCGATGGGCCCGGGATCGCCAGATAACTGCGCCCCTGCGCGAGGGTTCTTGCCTGTTTGCCTGCCATGACAGCCTCTCCTGAACCCGAACGAACACGGTCTTGATCACACCGCGATCATACCGCGTTCATCCGGATGAAATCCCGTAATTTTGGGCCACCTTAGCGGCGCGCCGACCAGCGTCAATCTGGGATGTTTCACAAAGCATCACGAACGCGCCTGACCCTCCCCCCCCCCGGGCAAAGCTTGCACCCGCCGACACAGCTGCTTAAATGGCCCGGGCATAAAACCCGAGGTCACCGCATGGTGCGGCGCTTGCCCTCTTCCCAACAGATGGAGCCATCTATATGAGCCGTAAACCTGCCTCCTCTGCCGGGTTGATGCGCTGGGTCTGGACCGGGTACCTGCATCGCCATCTGGGACTTCTGGGTGTTGCGCTCATGTTCATGCTGCTCGAAGGCAGCATGGTCGGGGCCGTCAGCTATATGATGCAGCCGATGTTTGACGAGATTTTCGTCAAGGGAAACACCGGATCTCTGGGTTGGGTCAGCCTGGCGTTTCTGATCATCTTCACCCTGCGGGGGCTGGCTGGTGGTGGTCAAAAAGTGCTTCTGGCCCGGATTTCCCAGGAAACCGCAGCCCATCTGCGCATGGATATTCTGAATCGCACGATCCGACAGGACCCGTCGTTTCACCAGACCCACCCGCCGGGCTTTTTGATTCAACGAATCCAAAGTGATGTGTCTGCCGTGAACCAGGTCTGGCAAGTGATCATCACCGGTGCCGGTCGCGATGCTGTGTCTCTGGTCGTTCTGATGGCCGTTGCGATCAATGTGGACTGGGCCTGGACAGCGGTGATGATGGGCGGTTTGCCGTTGCTGCTGCTGCCGATTGCCGTCGCCCAGCGGTATGTACGCAAAAAGGCGGCTCAGGCCCGCGATCTGGGAGCCACGCTGGCCACCCGGTTGGACGAGATCTTTCATGGGATTGTCCCGGTCAAGCTGAACAATCTGGAAGAATATCAAGCCGGACGGTTCAACACCCACATGAATGGCTTTGTCCGCTCGGAAGTGCGGGTGATCTTTGGTGCGGCGTCTCTCACAGCGATGATTGATTTCATGGCCGGGCTCGGGTTCATGGGGGTGCTGCTGTATGGCGGCTCTGAAATCATTCAGGGCGAAAAATCAGTTGGCCAGTTCATGAGTTTTTTCACCGCCATTGGTCTGGCCTTTGATCCCATGCGTCGTCTCGCCTCGGTCAGCGGCACCTGGCAGGTCGCCGCCGCGGCGCTGGAACGGATCAAGGAGCTTATGGATGCGCCAATCACGCTGACCTCTCCGGAAAATCCCGTTGCGGCCCCGACTGGCCTGCCCGACATCCGGTTGGACAATGTGACCCTGAAATACGGTGATTCAACAGTACTGAACAATTTGAGCCTGACCGCGGAGCCGGGAAAGACGGTCGCGTTGGTTGGCGCATCCGGTGCCGGTAAATCGACGATTTTCAACCTGTTGACACGTCTTGTCGATCCACAGGAAGGCCGCGTGAGCGTTGGCGGTGTGGCCGTGGCGGACATGGATCTGGGAGAGCTGCGCAACCTCTATTCAGTGGTCACGCAGGAGGCGCTATTGTTTGACGAAACTCTGCGCGAAAATATTCTGTTGGGACGCACGGACGTCAGCGATGCGACGTTAAAAAAGGTGCTGGACGCCGCCCATGTCAGTGATTTCCTCCCCAAGCTGGCCGATGGGTTGGACACCCAAGTCGGCCCGCGCGGGTCCGCCCTTTCGGGGGGGCAACGTCAGCGGGTGGTGATTGCACGCGCGCTTTTGCGGGACACGCCGATCTTGCTGTTGGATGAAGCGACTTCGGCTTTGGACGCGCAATCTGAGAAGGTGGTGCAGGAAGCCCTGGACCGGCTGTCCGGTGGGCGCACCACATTGGTCATTGCACACCGCCTGTCGACGATCCGGTCCGCAGATCTGATCGTCGTCATGGAACGCGGTGAGGTGGTCGACCAGGGCACGCATGACGAACTGTTGGCCCGAGGTGGTATCTATGCCGACCTCTATCGGTTGCAGTTCCAGGACGGCAAGACGTTGGTGGACCCGGAAGGCGTCGCCGCCCAGATCCGCGATGATCCTGCAGAGACCCGGCCAAGAAGCCACTGGCTGCGACGCCTGACCACGCGGATGTTCGGCATCTGACACCTGCGGCACCAAAACCGCCGGAGTGCTCCCGCCCGCTGTGCCAGCATCAAAGATGCAGACACAGCCGTTGGGCCAGGCAGTGCTGCGCACTGCCGCCCCAAACTGTCCCGTCCCGTATTATTCAGGCCGGTTCAAAGCGGGTGCGCGCGCCAGGCCCGAACCAAGCTGCCCCAAGCCATCCAAAAAGATTTCAAAAGCTTGGCCAGCCTGTGCGAATCGCGTGGGCATCGACGCACCGCAGTGCGCAAAGCGCACTGCCCGGCCCAACGGGCAAGGGGCATGAAATGCACCGATGCCGGGCGGGAGCCCTGGGTCATGGTTTGCGGTAGCTGTCTGCCAACACCTGCGGGTCAGCGCCGCAGAGATACCGGATCAGGGTCCACAGGTTGCGTCCCCCCCGTTTGAACCAGCCGGCGGCCTGATACCGCTGGGCACCCGTGCAGGCGGCGGACGGGAGCATGATCGCTCGCGGCAGGTTTCGGATCAGCGCAACATCTTCCATCAAGGGCTGATCCGGGTAGCCACCAGCGGTCTCGTAGACCTCGCGAGAGACCAGCAGCCCCTGATCGCCATAGGGCAACCCGAACACTCTGGTGCGTATATTCGCCCACCCCGCGACCCAGGCTGCACCAAAACCGGTGGCGCGAAATCGCAGCCGGAAACAGGCCGGCTCACATGCACCGCGGTTCAGATGTTCGGCAACCGAAACGGACCATCCTTCCTCTAACCGCGTATCCGCATGCAAAACCAACAGCCACGGCCGCCGGGCGCGCGCACAGCCGCGGCGCAGTTGCCCGCCACGCGATGCTGGGCCGCCAACAATCTTGGCTCCGACCTCTTCTGCAATGGTCAATGTCGCATCCCGCGACCCGCCATCCGTTATGATGACGTCGTGGATCAACCCCGCATGCAGCCCCTCCATCAAGGCCTCGAGGCAGCCCGGCAGTTCCGCCTCGGCATTCAAGGTTGGGATGATCACCGAAATCTCAGCAGGCATGGGGGTGGTTTGTCCTGTTCTTTTGCACCTGTGTTCCTATATCACCTAGACACAGCTGACCATCGAAACCGAGGGTACTCATGACCACGCGCCGCATTCTGCGTCTGACCGGAACAGACACCAGGGACTTCCTGCAAGGGCTTGTCACCAATGACGTCACCAAGCTGAACGACGGATTGGTCTATGCGGCGTTATTGACACCACAGGGCAAATATCTGGCGGACTTCTTTCTGGTGCCGGATGGCGATGCGGTTTTGCTGGATGTGGCCGCGGATCTGGCCGATGGCCTGGTCAAGCGGTTGGGCATGTACCGGCTGCGGGCCGATGTTCAGATCGAGATGACCGACCTGGGGGTGACACGCGGCACCGGCCCGGCACCCCAATCTGCTTTTGCCGATCCGCGCCACACGGATCTGGGCTGGCGCCTGTATGGCAATGCAACGGGGACCGATGACAGCGATTGGGACGCCATCCGGGTGGCCCATTGCATCCCTGAAACCGGCATTGAACTGACTGCGGACAGCTATATCCTGGAAGCGGGCTTTGAACGCTTGAACGGGGTTGATTTCCGCAAGGGCTGTTATGTCGGCCAAGAGGTCACCGCCCGGATGAAGCACAAAACCGAATTGCGCAAGGGCCTGCGCCAGGTTCGCATTCAGGGCGACGCCGATGTTGGAACCGAAATCCTGTCAGAGGGCAAAGTCGCAGGCACATTGTTCACCCATACAGACACGGTCGGGATTGCATATCTGCGGTTTGACCGGGCCCGACCCGGCATGACGGCAGGGGATGCCCGGATCGACTTGCCAGACGCGTGACCCACGGCGACCTGCGACTGACAGTTGAAACACTGCTCGACACCAAGGTGACGGGCCTGCGTCCCCTGCACGGGGGTAATCTGTCGGTCGTCACCGAGGTCGAGCTGGGCGATGGCAGGCACATCGTTGCCAAAACCGGTACTCTTGTGGATCGCGAGGCCCGCATGTTGGATGCCATGGCGGCAGCCGGTGCGCGGGTGCCACAGGTGTTGAAGGTGTCACCGGGGCTGATCCTCATGGAGCGGCTGGAAGAAATTCCTGCCAATTCTTTGGGCTGGCAGGATTTGGGGCATATGCTACGTCACCTGCATGCGCCTCGACAGCGCGCCTTTGGCTGGCAGCACGACTATGCCTTTGGCCCCGTCACCATCGCGAATACACAAACTACGAATTGGCCCCAGTTCTGGTGTGAAAATCGCCTGCTGGCCGGGTTGGACACCCTGCCCCTGGACCTAAGCCGCCGCGTGGAACGCCTGGCACCCCAGCTCGTTGATCACCTGCCTGAGTCGCCGCCTGTGTCCCTGTTACACGGGGACCTTTGGGTGGGAAACATCCTCTTTTCGACAGGATCATCTGCGTGGTTGATTGACCCGGCCTGCTATCATGGGCACGCCGAAGTCGATCTGGCCATGTTGTCGTTGTTTGCCACACCGGACCCTGCCTTTTTTGCGGCCTATGGCCCCCTTGCTCCGGGGTATGCCAGACGTGAAGCGATCTATCAGCTGTGGCCCGCGCTGGTGCATCTGCGCCTATTCGGGTCCGGCTATCGTCCCATGGTCGAAACGCGGCTGAACCGGCTGGGTGTCTGACCCGCGCCGGGGCAATTATTGCAGCGGAAGTCCTTGACGGTTGAATTTGACGTTTTCGGTACTCAGGTCGTCATAGGTCACATGCACTTCGACCAGAGCCACCTGCCCCAACCCAAAATTGCGGTACGGCAACCCGTCGCTTTCCTTGATCGCATTTGGTGTTGGGTCATTCAGGTGACAGGGGGGCAATGGCCAGGGCTGTGGGGTGTCGCCGTTCACGCCGACCTTGACCTCCAGCAATCCACAGCGCCAGGACCACAGATGGGTCACATACAACAGGTCTTCCCCGTTGAATTCCCGCACCGAAATCCAGTTCGCCTTGGTCATGGACAGGATCGGTTTGACTTCTACCGCGGTGGTAAACCGCCCGCTGGGCACCTGTGGTTCGGCCTGCAAAGCTGCCGGTGCCGCACCAGATGCTGCGCCAGATGCCGTACCGGATGCTGCACTGCCCAGAAAGGCCGTGGCCGGAGCCGGTTCACCGGCAGGTGCTGCTGGCGCGCTACCCAGAAACGATGGCGTCGCCGGCTGTTCGGCCTGGGATTGGTCGCCCGATTGCGCGGGTGCCAGGAACATGGGAGTGGCGGCAACCTCGGCTTCAGCCTGCGCCGTCACCATTGTGTCCTGATCTCCGGCAACCTGCGTGCCGGCCCCAGAATCGCCTGCAGGTACCGATTGCACGATGACCGCGACGACAAACGCCAGAAATTCAAACATGATCCCAATCCTCCTGCTCCGGGCCGGAGCCTTGTCCGGGGTATCCCCAAAAAATTCACATCCGGGGCTACGCGGGGTTTTGGACTGCGCACTCCCGTCTTATACTGCCTGCCAGAGCAGGGACCGCATCGCAAAACAGCGGCTGGTAATCAGTATGGCAAGAAAACAGGCTACGCGCCAATCCTTCAATATCCTGATTGTCGGGCAATCCGGGCGGCTACAATATGAAGCCATCCTGTTTGCAGCCTCTTTGCGCCAGTATTCCCCCGGCTTTCAGGGCCGGTTGTTTGTGGCTGTCCCACAACCTGGCCCCCTGTGGGACACTGACCCGTCAATCCGCAGCAAAGAGGTGTTGGGGATTTTGGAGGCTCTGGGGGCCGAGATTCTGCCGTTCAAGAACAAGGTTTTTGGCAAACCCTATCCCAATGGCAACAAGATCGAAGCGCTGATGTCGATGCCAGAACGCGAACCCTTCGTGTTCTTTGACACCGACACGCTGATCACCGGCGAGCTGAGCGACGTGCCCTTTGACTTCAAACGCCCGGGGGCCTCGCTGCGCCGCGAAGGCACCTGGCCCAAGCCGACGCTGTATGGTCCAGGATACCACGGCATCTGGCAGTCGCTGTATCAGCGTTTTGGGCTGGATTTCGAATCCAGCCTCGATCTGAGCCAACCGGATGAATATTGGCGACGGTATCTGTATTTCAATGCGGGTTATTTCTTTGGGGCCTGCCCGCGCGCGTTTGGCAAACGATTTCTGGTGTATGCCCAATCGATCCTGACCACCCCCCCGATCGAACTGGTGGGGCAAACGTTGGACCCCTGGTTGGACCAGGTGGCGCTGCCGCTGGTCATTCACTCCTTTGGTGGCGGACGCGACGCATTGCCTGATGGGTATCTGGATGGCACCGTGAGTTGTCATTACCGGCATCTACCGCTGCTTTATGCGCGCGAGAGCGATCATGTTGTCGACGTGCTGGAAACCATTACGGCACCCAATCGGATCAAGAAGGTGCTCAAATCCTATGACCCGATCAAACGCATGATCTTTCAGGGGCGCGGCCACAAGGTCCGGGCGATGTTCGATCAGGACAATCTGCCCCGACGGGAACAGGCCATTCGCAACAGGATCAAATCCAACGGATTCTGGATGCGGTGAAATCGGGGGCTCTGCCCCCCGACACAGCCAGTGGCTGTGTCTCCCCCCGAGGTATTTCAACCAGAAAGAAGCAGATCCCCACAGCACGAAAAACGAATGTTCCCAATGCAGCTGTGATGTCAGACAAATATTCCTGTTTGCACTGATTGTGTTGTGTCCGAAAATCGGGTGTCCTACACCGAATTCACCATTTTCATAGGGAGATACTTCGCATGACCGACGGACCCACCCACGGTTTTGATACATTGCAAATTCACGCCGGGGCCCGCCCTGACCCGGCCACCGGTGCCCGCCAGACACCCATCTATCAGACCACAGCCTATGTGTTTCGGGATGCCGATCATGCGGCGGCGTTGTTCAACCTTCAGGAAGTCGGGTTCATCTATTCCCGCCTGACCAATCCGACCGTGGCGGTTTTGCAGGAACGGATTGCCACCCTGGAAGGTGGTGTCGGTGCTGTCTGCTGTTCATCGGGTCATGCGGCGCAGATCATGGCGCTGTTTCCGCTGATGCAGCCCGGCTGCAACGTCGTGGCCTCGACCCGTCTGTATGGTGGCACCGTCACGCAGCTGAGCCAGACGATCAAGCGGTTCGGCTGGTCGGCGAAATTCGTCGATACCGATGATCTGGACGCGGTGCGCGATGCCATCGATGAAAACACACGCGCTGTGTTCTGTGAATCCATCGCCAACCCGGGTGGGTATGTGACCGACATTCGCGCGGTGGCTGATGTAACGGACGCAGCAGGCATTCCGCTGATTGTCGACAACACGTCGGCCACACCCTATCTGTGCCGCCCGATCGAACAGGGTGCCACCCTGGTGGTGCATTCGACCACCAAATATCTGACCGGAAACGGCACAGTCACCGGGGGCTGTGTGGTGGATTCTGGCAACTTTGACTGGTCGGCCAACGACAAGTTCCCGTCGCTGAGCGCACCGGAACCGGCCTATCACGGGTTGAAGTTTCACGAAACCTTTGGCGGGTTGGCGTTCACCTTTCACGGTATTGCCATCGGATTGCGCGATCTGGGCATGACCATGAACCCGCAGGCAGCGCATTATACATTGATGGGGATTGAAACCCTGTCGTTGCGGATGCAGCGCCATTGTGAAAACGCCAAAACGGTCGCCTCCTGGTTGGAAGCCGATGACCGGGTCGACTATGTGACCTATGCCGGGCTGGACTCTTCGCCCTACGCCGAGCGTGCCAAGACCTGTTATCCCAAAGGCACCGGGGGATTGTTCACTTTTGCGGTCAAGGGCGGTTATGACGCCTGTGTCAAACTGGTCAATGCGCTGGAGATCTTTAGCCACGTGGCCAACCTGGGCGACACGCGGTCATTGATCATCCATTCGGCATCGACCACGCACCGGCAACTGACCCCGGAACAGCAGGAAGCCGCCGGCGCAGGTGCCAATGTGGTGCGGGTGTCGATCGGGATCGAAAACGCCGAAGATCTGATCGCGGATCTGGATCAGGCATTGACCCAAGCCTGCAGCTGATCTGGTCCCTGGCTTGATTGAAAAGGCCGGGCTGGGTGCTGACGCATGCCACCCAGTGGAACACTTCCACCATCATGCCTGCCGCGGAAACGCGGCAGGCTGTTGATTTATTATGAGATTTAGTTGCCCCCGGATTACTGCATTTGAAACAAGGGCGCGGAAAAAGTTTCGTACGCATCAGGCAGCATTCAGCCCAAAGAAAAACACCCAAGCCTCACGCCGGACCAGATGGTGACCGCCGCCAAGCATGGTCCAGGTGCATACCCGCGAGGGAAGGTCTGCGAGAGCGAATTCTCGCCCGTATCGCCCGCGCCTCTCGATCAGGAGGTCGAGCGGCGCGGGCGATCATGCTGGTATTCTGGGCGGCCCCGCCTGTGGTGCCTGTGGCACGCGCATTCTTGCGGCTCCGAACGAGGTCTCGCCGAATGGCACACATCAGCGGACCCGGGACAGCAAAGGCAAGGCCACCGGGAAGAAGGCAACACCGGCACCGTCCGCGCCCTGCACACGCCTTGCAAGGGCAAGAAGGGTGCCCGATCGTCGATCTCGCTTCTACACGCCGGGCAAAAAACCACCTCGGACAACCGGCGCGCACCTTCATGAACGTGCCATGGGACCGCCTCGGCCGGGCGGTCAGAGCTGGTAGCAGAGGCACCCGGGTTGGGTTCAGGGAGCTCTGTTCAATCCCGCGATGTTGATCTCGATCCTCAACATCTTCCGGATCAACCACAACGTCTTCGAACCGAAAGGGGTCTACGGTGCCATACAATGAAATCGACAACATTGGGAAAGCCGCAAAACTGATGCCGCGCTCCCTCGGCTTCCCGGGAACAGACGAGTGTATCCAGATACCGACTCGTGCACGACGTTCACCACAGACCCGCACGCCCGCAATGCGCCACGAGCTGGACGCGCGCAAGCGGCGGAAGGTGAAGATGGGCCGGATCTCTACTGCGTGTTCTAACGACCCAGGTTTTAAGCTGGCACAAAAGTTGGTTCCACGCTGGACCAGTCATGGAAAGCGCCCGCAAGCAAAGCGGAAATCCCGTCGACGGATCAATTGGAAATCGTCGCCCCGCCCCCGGAAGTCGTCGCGATTCCCGATATCTTGATCGTACCGCACAACTTGCAATCCAATCAGGAGCCGGAGCCGGGTCAAACCCGATCCCGCCAGAACTCATCTTGTTGTACGGCGCGTATTTCACATCACAAGAGTGGCTGCGATGAAACTCATCGCGGCCACTCATTGCCTGGGTCGCCCTTTATGCTGTGCGTCCCACCAGCCGGAATACGCCAGCATGGTGGTCGGCCTTTTTGGTTCGATCCGGGGACAGGGTCATTCCAGATCCAGAATGTCGAACACCATATTGACGCTGACGCTGACAGACATTTCACCGGCAGCGATGGCGGTGCCAGCTTTGCGGGCTGACATGGCTGCCTGCATTGGCAGGACACGCCCGTCAAAGCCTTCGGTGATTGACGAAACCAATCCCAGCGCAACCCCAGAGGCCTCGGCCAGTTCCCGTGCCTTGACCTGTGCATCCCGAACGGCCAAAGCACGGGCCTGCGATTCCAGCGGTCCTGGATCTTGAATTCCGAACTGCAACCCATTGAATTCATTTGCACCCGAGCCGACAACCGCATCCAGAACCGGCCCCAGCCGCTCCAGATCCAGAACCCGGACAGATACGGCGTTTGAGGCGGCAAACCCGGTGATCTCAGGCGGGCTGTCAGTGTCGCGGCGTTGGTTGGACCAGATCGGGTGCAGCGTCACCCGGCTGGTCTGTATCTGACGCGGCTCAAGCCCCAGATCCTGCAGCTGTTGCAACATCTCACCCATGGCAGCCGAAACCTCAGCCATCGCCTGTCCGGCGTCCTGATGATCGTGGGTCACGCCCAGAGTAATGGTGGCCATATCCGGAGCGGCTTCGACCTGGCCTTGACCCGAAACGGTGATCACGCGGGGGCTGTCGCCTGCCATCGCTGGTGTCATTGCTGCCGCAGTCAGAGCCGCAGTCAAAGCTCCGGTCAGAGCCGTTGCCATCAATGTTTTCTGTATCACTTGGATCAATCTCCTGTTGTGCCTTCAACACATGGGGGCGGTCCCCCGCCTTCGGCAAGAGTTGCGACCGTGTTTTCCTTTTCCTCGGCAAACTCCTGCTTTATGATTGCGCAACAGGTGACACTGGTTTGCAAAAACCGATTGGATAAGCTGGTTTGGACGGTTTGGATCATAACATGAGACCGGGTTTTGCCCTGTCGCTTTCCTTTGACGGGATTTCGTTGCTGCATCGGGCGGCAGGCGGATGGCGCTTGGTTGGCGAGGTCGGGCTGGACACTGAGGATCTGGCCAACGATCTGGCGCAATTGCGCACAGATGCCGAGCGGCTGGAACCGGGGCGTATTACCTGCAAGGTCATCATCCCCAACGAGCAGATCAAATACCTGTCGGTGCCCACCGGGGATCTGGACCGGTCTGCGCGCGAAGACATGGTTTTGGCAGCGCTCGAAGGGGCAACCCCCTATGCCGTTTCCGACCTGGCGTTTGATCTGTCCCAGGATGGCGATCAGACCCATGTGGCTGCCGTCGCCCGTGAAACCCTGGACGAGGCCGAAACTTTTGCTGTCGAGCACGGGTTCAACCCGACGTCCTTTGTTGCCGTGCCCGCAGAGAATTCGTATCTGGGCGAACCGCATTTTGGGTCGTCCCAACATGTCGGCAGCCATCAAGTCGATCCCGATGGAATTGCCGTCGTGGTTATTGGACCGGCCATCTATCCCCAGGATCCGCCGGAGAACGACGAAACCGAGCTGCCGAAAATCGACACCCAATCTGATGCCGGGTCACCTGCCCCGGTTGCAGAGTCACCAGCCCCTGCGCTGGACAGCGCTCAGACGACACCGGCACAACCGGCCACAGATGAACCCGCTTCCGCGCCTGCGGTGGGCTTTACCAGCCGTCGCAAGAAGCCGGATCAAGGCGCGGCACCATCGCTGCAAGGCGTCGCGCGCACTTCGGCGGCTCCCGCCCCCACTGTGGCGCAACCGGTTGCTCCACCCGAGAAACCGGCTCTGCGCCCTGCCCCGACACCACCACCTGTAACACCACCCAGCGTCGGAATTACATCACCCGATCTGGATGTCCCGCCCGAAGTTGATCCCAAATCCGATGCCCCGGCACAAAATCTGTCCGGGTTCCACAGTCGGCGCAACACCCCTGTCGACATGTTGCCCGCTCAGGACAGCAAGCCCAAAGCCTATCCGGTCGCCGACGCCCCTCCCGGGGCCACACCGCGCCAGGAGGCAACCAGCGAAACCGAACGCATGACCCTGTTTGGGGCACGCGATCAGATCAGGGTTGGCGGCAAACCGAAATACCTTGGATTGGTCCTGACCGCTGTTCTTGTGCTGTTTCTGGCCGTAATCGCCGCATGGGCCACGTTCTTTTCCACAGGTCGCTTGGGTGAATTGTTTGAAGCCCAGCCTGATCCGGCCACACAGTCACCGCCACAGGTCACACCGGATCCCACCGAGACGGCCCCGGTTGAACCGGCGATTGCGCCACTGGGTGAACCCGCAGAGCCCGTTGCGGCACCCGCGCCAGCGCTGCCTGATATCGCCAATCTGCCGGCTCCGACCGAAGTGCCCTTGCCCGGGCTGACAGACACTGACACGGCCGTTCTGGATGCGCTGAGCGATCCCGAACAGGACGCACAGAAGGAAACACTGGACGAAACACCGGACGAAACACTGGGCGAAACTGCCACCACCGAGCAACCGTTCCAGCCGTCTGCCAATGTGGCACGGTATGCAGCCACCGGCATCTGGGCCGACGCGCCGACGCAGCCCGAAACCCCTTCGGTGATCGGGTTGGATGATCTGTTCATCGCGTCCATCGACCGCACGGATCTGTCACAGGATTCGGTCGCCTTGCCTGACGCGGCCAGCCTGAATACCGACATTTCCCTGGCTTCGGTCGGATCACCGGCAGCCCAAGGAACCAGCTTCAGATTGAACGATCAAGGGTTGGTGGATCCCACGCCCGAAGGGACGCTGAGCCCGGATGGGGTTCTGGTGTTTCTGGGAACCCCGCCTGTTCGCCCACCGCAAACCCCGACCCGTTTCGAAGAGGAACCCGAAACTGATGCGAACCGGGAGCGCCTTGCCGGTTTGCGCCCCCAACTGCGTCCCGAAGACCTGACTGAACAAGCCGAACGCGCACAGCTGGGCGGGCTCAGCCGGTCCGAGCTGGCCGGTGTACGCCCCAAGCTGCGTCCCGAAAGCATTCAGCGGCAGGCTGAAGCATTGGCACAGACTCAGCCCGAACCCGAAACCCCCGCCACGCCCGAAGAAGCAACCGAAATCGTTGGCACAAAGTTGGCTGTGGCTGCGACCGTCAAGCCCAGAACACGCCCATCGAATATGGCTGCTTTGGTCAAAAAGGCCAGCCGCAACGACCAGTCACAAGCCGCCACAATTGCCCCGGCCACCGTCTCGCCCAAGATTCCATCTTCGGCCTCGGTGGCGCGCCAAGCCACCTTCCAAAACGCGCTCAACCTGAAGCAGGTCAATTTGATCGGCGTCTACGGATCCCCGTCTGATCGCCGGGCTTTGGTCCGGTTGCCCAGTGGCCGCTACAAAAAGGTCAAGGTCGGTGACAATGTGGACGGGGGCAAGGTCGTCGCCATCGGAGACAGCGAACTGCGATACCAAAAACGCGGCCGAAACCTGACATTGCGCATCCCCAACGGGTGATCTGCGCATAATCTGATCCTGTCGCCCGGCCCTCGTGCCGAACAGAAAAAACCACCGCAAGATCGCGCTTGCGGTGGCTTCATTTCGTCAGCAGTCTTGCCCTGATTACGCAGCTTCGATCTCGCCGCTTTCGATCTGTTCCCGTTCGATGGATTCGAACAGCGCCTTGAAGTTGCCTTCGCCAAATCCGTCATCACCCTTGCGCTGGATGAATTCGAAAAAGATCGGGCCGATTACGGTTTTCGAAAAGATCTGCAACAGGATCCGGGTTTCTCCACCATCCACAACGCCCTCGCCATCAATCAGGATGCCGTGTTTCATCAGCTTGTCTTTGGGTTCGTCGTGACCCGATACCCGGTCATAGGACATGTCATAATAGGCCTCGTTCGGGCCGGGCATGAATTTGAGCCCTTTTTCGGCGATTGCATCGGTTGCCGAATAGATGTCATCGCTACCGACCGCGATATGCTGGATGCCTTCGCCGTTGTATTTCTTCAAATAGGCAACAATCTGGCCGGTCTCGCCGCGATCTTCGTTGATCGGAATGCGAATGCGGCCACAGGGCGACGTCAGCGCACGGCTGAACAGCCCGGTGAATTTACCCTGAATATCAAAGAAACGGATTTCCTTGAAGTTGAACAGGGACTCGTAGAAATTGAACCACTTGTCCATGTTGCCCTTGAACACATTGTGGGTCAGATGGTCGAGATAATAGAACCCGTCCCCTGCAGGCTTTGACTGGGTCAGCCATTCGAATTCTTCATTGTAGGGCGAAGTATCTGAGTATTGGTCGACGAAATACAGCAGCGAGCCGCCGATGCCCTTGATCGCTGGCACGTTCATTGTCTTGTCGGACGCGTCATAGGGTTCCGCCCCCTTGGACACCGCATGATCATAAGCCGCCTGGGCATCCACAACACGCCACCCCATCGCAGGCGCGCAGGGGCCGTGCTCTTGGACAAATCGCGCGGCAAAGCTGTCGGTATCGGCATTCAGGATATATGTCACATCTCCCTGCTGCCACAGCTCGACATTCTTGGATTTGTGACGACCCGTCAGCGCAAACCCCATGCGGGTAAAGAGATCGCGCAATTCCTGTGGTTCCGGGTGGGCAAATTCGACGAATTCAAACCCATCCGTACCAGTCGGATTTTCGGCGGAAATGACAGATTTCGGTGCGGTATGCGGGAAAGGACCCATGGGCGCGGTCTCCTGATTGGACATTTCGATTATCTGACTCAAAAATACCCCATTCTCGATGCAGGTTTTGCGCAAAGTGACGCATGTTTCATTACCAATGTGCGGAGTTTTCATGATATATCATCAAAAACTGCGGAGATTACGCATGCTGGACGCTACAGATACCAAACTTCTCGCAGCTTTGCAGAAAAATGCGCATCTCACCGCGCACGAGCTGGGAGAGAGGCTGAACCTTTCGGCCAGTCAGGCCGGGAGACGACGGCAACGATTGGAAACCGAAGGCTATATTCAAGGGTATTCCGCCCGCTTGGATCCGTCCAAGTTGGGCTTGCATGTGCAGGGGTTTGTGCAGGTACATCTGAACAGCCATGGCCCGGAACAATCGGCCAGCTTTGCCCGACTGGTGAGCACCCGGTCAGAAATCACCAGCGCCTGGACCATGACTGGCGACGCCGATTACCTGTTGCGGGTCTATTGCGCCGATCTGCCTGGGCTGAATCGGCTGCTGCACGAAGTCCTGCTCCCCCACCCTGCGGTCGCCCGGGTGCAAAGCCAGATTGTCATGGACCAATTGAAACGCGACGCGCCGCTACCGACCTGAGCTGTCTGGGGGGAAATAATGGCAGTGGGTCGATTTCCTGCGCCAAACGGGCGTGAATTTTCACATTCCATGCATATGTAAGGACCACAATAGACCACCTGCATCACGAATCCCTACAGACGCAATAATTCCTGTATTATCGGTTGAGTTTCCGACGCATTGCATCGGATGATCAGACCGAAACTGGCGAACACCAACTGGACCCCTCATGGATGAATTCCTTTATCAGGCTTCAATTTACCTCGCTGCGGCGGTGATTGCAGTCCCGTTTGCGTCGCGATTAGGTTTGGGGTCCGTTCTGGGATATCTGGCGGCCGGAATCATCATTGGCCCGGTTCTGGGCATGGTCGGTGCCGAAACCGAAGATTTGCAGCATTTTGCCGAGTTTGGCGTGGTGATGATGTTGTTCCTGATCGGGTTGGAGCTGGAGCCGCGCGCGCTCTGGGATATGCGACACCGACTGATCGGGCTGGGCGGTTTGCAAATCCTGTTCAGTACGCTGGCTCTGATGGGGGCGGCGATGGCAACCGGGCAGCCCTGGCAGGCGTCCCTGGCGATTGGCCTGGCGCTGTCTTTGTCGTCAACCGCGATTGTGCTGCAAACCCTGTCGGAAAAGGGGTTGATGCAAACCAGCGGCGGACGATCCGCGTTTTCGGTTCTGTTGACCCAGGATATTGCGGTGATCCCGATCCTGGCCTTCTTGCCGCTGTTGGCGGTTGCCCCAGACTTGCAGTTTACCACCGATGGATCCATTCAGCGCGCAGTTGATGGCGCGGCGCAGCACGGTTCTAGCCATGGCGGCGGTCTGTCCTTGGTCGCGGGATTGCCGGGATGGGCGGTGACGCTTGTCACCATCGGCGCGGTCGCCTTTATCATTCTGGCTGGAATCTATCTGACCCGACCGCTGTTTCGATATATCCATGCGGCCAACCTGCGCGAGATGTATACCGCGCTGGCGCTGTTGATCGTTGTGGGCATCTCCTTCCTGATGACATTGGTCGGGCTATCCCCGGCCCTGGGGGCGTTTCTGGCTGGCGTGGTTCTGGCCAACAGCGAATTCCGGCACGAATTGGAAAGCGACCTCACGCCCTTCAAAGGGTTATTGCTGGGTCTGTTTTTCATCACAGTCGGGGCAGGCATCAACTACAAGGCGTTTCTGGAAGATCCAGGCGACATGATCGGATTGGCCCTGCTGATTATCGTGGCCAAAGGAACCGTGCTATATTTTGTTGGTCGTGCCTTTGGGTTGCGGCGGCGGGCCCAATGGTTGTTCACGCTCAGTCTGGCCCAGTCTGGAGAATTTGGCTTTGTTCTCTTGGCCTTCTCGGTTCAACTTAATGTACTTCCTCAAGTTCTTTCTGAAAAACTGTTGCTGATCGTAGCCCTGTCGATGCTGATCACGCCGCTGTTGTTCATCCTGTATGATCTCATGTCCAAACGGATCTCTGATCAGAAACCGGAACAGGAACCGGACGAAATCGACGAACAGGGTCCAGTGATCATTGCAGGCATTGGTCGATTTGGGCAGATCGTCAACCGCCTGGTCCGCGCCAGCGGGTTTCAAACCATTGTTTTGGATAACAATATGGAAGCCATACAATTGATGCGGCGGTTTGGTGTCAAAGGTTTTCTGGGAGATCCCACCCGCCCCGAGCTGTTGCGCGCCGCAGGTTTGAGCAAGGCCAAAGTGCTGGTCGCCGCCATGGATCAGGCGGAGGAGGTCACAAAGCTGGTCGCCTATGCACGCCGGCAGCGTCCCGATATACACATTATCGCCCGCGCTTTTGACCGCAATCACGTATACGAATTGTACAAGGCCGGAGCGGATGACATCGTGCGAGAGATGTTTGACAGCTCGCTGCGCGCGGGACGCTATGTGCTGGAAAATGCCGGACTAAGCGAATATGAGGCCGCCCGCGCCGAACAGACGTTTTACGCCCATGACCGCAGAACCATGCGAGAGCTTGCACAGCTTTGGCAACCCGGGGTTCATGCCCGCGACAACCCGGCCTATATTGCGCGATCCAACGAACTGGAACGGGATCTGGAAACTGCCCTGTTGCAGTTGGCCGAAGAGGAAAGCGATCGCAAATCCGCCTGACCAACTTTCTGACACGGAAACGCGTTCTGGCGACAACATGCGCCCACAACCATCTGTTTTATAATGAAAAAGGCAGGGCTAGACCGCCCTGCCTTTAACCGTATGCCCCGGAGTCACACGAGTGTAGCTGCCCCGCCCGGGGAACCCCGCAGACCCAGGTTAATGGGTCAGCAGATGTGCTTCGTGTTTCTTCAGCGACCTGCGCGCAGACTGATAGGATTCCAGCCCTTCGCGGGTACGCAGCTCTGGGAACAGTTCAAAGATCTCGTTGCGCTGTGCGTTGCCCAGACCGTCCATGGTCTGATCACCCGGCTGGAAGCTTTCGGTCCAGGCCCCATCCGACAACACCACTTCGTGCTGGTCGAACATGAAGTGGATGTAGGTCACTGTTGAGACCTCGACCACATCGACCCCTTCGAGACCGGTCAGATGTTTGGCCGCGACCAGAACTTCGCGCTCTTCGAAATACAGCGTTGTCTTGTCGTTGGCCACCAGCACCCGGTGGTTGGGGCTGACCATCATGTCACGTTCCGGCAGACCATTGCCCAAGGCACCTTCGCGGATCAGAACCGGGTTCAGGTGTTCCGCACGTGCCAGCTCTTTGCCTTGCATCGTCCGCGACCCCAACCAACGGATCGCCTGGATACCATTGTCGCGGGTGATGACGCGATCACCGATCTGAAGGTCCTCGACACGCCGTTCGCCTTTGGGGGTCGCAATCAAAGTTCCAGGTGTGAAGCAGGGAACAATAACCGATTCAATCTCTGAGAAGATTGTCGTTCCGGTTTCGGCACCCGTGGAGTCAAAGAAGCGGACTGTCCCGGCTTCGGGATCGGTCGGGTCGTATTCAACCGTCAGCGAGCCGCCAGGATTGGCTGCCTCGGCAGCCCCGGTCAGGTCCAGCGTATCAATGTCCAGACCGTCGGCATCTTCGCCGCCTGCAATGACTTCGCCCTGACCGACGTTGTTGAACGTGTCGTCACCCAGTCCCCCCAGCAACAGGTCGCCGCCGTCATCGGGGTCGTCATTGCCACCCGAAATGACATCGTCACCTTCACCGCCGAACAGAATGTCGCGACCTGCACCACCATCGATGGTGTCATCGCCAGCGCCACCATCAATCGCGTCGCCGCCGCCGTCGCCATACAGCTCGTCGTTGCCTTCGCCACCAAAGATGACATCGGTATCATCGCGGCCATGCACTGTGTCGTCACCGTCACCAGCAACGATAACGTCCTGTTCATCAACCAGCGGGGGCACGGCATCGTCATTGTCGACGCGGTCCAGTTCCGGATCACCCAGATACCCCAGGTCGATATCGTCATCGCCAGATGTACCTTCAACCACACCATCAATCGCCGTGGTCCCGGGACCACCTGGACCACCCGGTGTACCCGATGACGTAACCGGTGTCGCAGTCCCGATAACCAGCGCATTTTCAATCTCGCTGAATTCGGCCGTTCCGGCGACAGTCAGATCGTCATTATAAAAGGTAACGATCCCGGATTCCGTCGATGGATCGTCATCGGTATATGCAATCGTAGCAAGCCCTTGGGCGATCATTGTGTCGAGGTCATCGCCGCCTTCGCCGCCGATGATCACATCCCCAATGCCAGCACCGATGATGTCGCGGTCATCGCCCCCGTCCAGGGTATCCGCGCCTTCGCCACCCAGCAGGGTGTCATCGCCGGTCCCGCCGTCAATGGTATCATTGCCCTGACGTCCCAGCAGCAGGTCGTCGCCTGCATCACCGTGGATTTCGTCTTCGTCGATGCCACCGTCTACGTAGTCATTGCCAGCACCACCAGACAGGACATCGTCGTCGTCCTGACCAAAGATGACGTCATCGCCGTCTCCGCCGTCAATCACGTCCATACCATTGGTTGGATCTGGATCCGCCAGCGCTCCGGGCAGGTCATCGACGATGTTCAGGGCATCCGGGAACACCGGATCCAGACCACCATAGATGGTATCGGCACCGGTTCCGCCGTCGATGGTATCGGCTCCTTCGCCGCCAATGATGACGTCATCATCTGCACCGCCATCAATGAGGTCGTCGTCGATCCCACCATCAATCGAGTCATTGCCTGCCCCGCCGTCGATCACGTCGTTGTCGTCACCGGTCAGAATGGTGTCATTTCCGTCGCCACCGCTGACAGTGTCGCGATCGTCAAAAATGTCACCGTCGGCCGGGACGAACGGAATATTGGGCGTCGTGCCGGTATACCCGTCAAATCCGCGGTCGGGCAGCGGTACAGGTTCATTGCCCCGCGTATCGATCATGTCGTCGCCGTCGCCGCCATCAACGCTGTCAGACCCGTCGCCACCGGTCAGGTCATCATCACCGCCATTGCCGACAATGGTGTCATCGCCATCGCCGCCATCAATCGTGTCATCGCCGTCGACGCCGGTGCTGGGTGTTGCGACATCAAAGAACACATCGGTGACCGTGATGATCGTGGGTTCCACACCCACCTGAGCGTGGTCGATTTCGATTTTGGACACCGGCCCGGAAATTGTCACCAGCAACGAATAATCCGGCAAGCTCGCGCCAGCATATCCCCCTTGGCTGGTGCCTGTATCGTCGCCCGGCACTGCATCATCATCGCTGAGCGTGACGCGGGGGCCATTCCCCAGAACAACGGTGATCGGATCACCGGCCTCGTCAAAGGCGCGGACGCTCACCTGTCCATGCCCGTCAATGTCATTGATACGGAACGACACATTGGAAACAGACTCGGAGAATTCCAGACAATGCACGGCTTCGTCGCCGTCATTGTTCAGATAGGACGCCATCGCGCTGCCGGAATTGGCCGGGGCACCGCCGGTATCAATATTGCCAGTGGCCTGCTCTTCGGTCGTGAACGTCGCATCAGATCCCGTCGGGGCAACCGTATTGGTATAGGTCACGTTTACCGAACCGGTATCCTGTGTCAGACCACCGCCCAGGTCGTCGCCTTCGCTATAGACCGTGGCATCGCCCTGCGTTGTACCTTCGTTCCACAACAGCGCTTCGCGGACGGAACCACCGGCACCGCCACCGGGGGCACTCTGGTCTCCATACAGCGCGTCGTCGCCTTCTTCGCCGTGCAGCTCGTCACTGCCGCCGCCGCCATAAACTTCGTCATCGCCAACTCCGGCATAGACGGTGTCATCACCATCGCCTGCATCCACGATATCATCATTGGGGGCCTGCCCCGGCAGGATCGCATCATCGTTGTCGATCATGTCCCCTTCGGGGTCACCGGTATAGGCCAGATCAATTTCGTCATCGCCAGGGGTGCCATCGACAATGCCATTGCCCTGCCCCAGAACCGGCTTGTCCAGAACCGCAACATAATCCACGGCACCGGCAAAATGCTGGTCAAAATCATCATCGGTCGCCTCGCGGGCACCAATGGCAAAACTCTGTTCACCGCTTTCGGTAATGTTCAGCGTCATTCCCGACTGGTCGCTCGACGCGATTTCGGTCGTACCAGTGGTATCATTGACCACCTTCATCACGACGCCATCTTCCTCCCAGGAATAGGTGACGCGGATGGTATCATTCGTTCCGGCAAAGCCCTCGGATGTGCTCAGCTCGACAGTATTGCCATCATCTGTGTGATAGACCTGAACCGTCCCGTTTTCGGTGACGCGCACCTCAAAGTAACCGGTGTCAGAGGATCCCTCGGCTCCACCGTCGGCCCCAGCTGATTCAAACACACCGCGGCTAACGACGGTGTTGGTTCCACCACCTGCCGGAACGTAGGCGCGAAATTCGGTTTCGATGGTTCCCTCGGTGAGGTCAAAGGCCCCGTCGTTGCCATCATCGACATTCATCTGTTGGCCCGAGCCATCCAGGTTCATCCAGCCTGCGCCGAAAACGGGCCCACCGACGGATGTCCCATCTTGCGCTACGCCATCCCCTAGACCCGTATCGTTTTCTTCAAAACCATCCCGGAAGTCCCACAAACCAATGACTTTTGCCTCATACAGGTTGTCAAAGTTTCTCGCCATAACTTTCTCCTCATCGGCACTTCCAGAATGCCAAACCCGCAAACAGCGGATACAAAATGCAACCCTACAGACCGATGTCGACCGGTTCCGGCGACCGACACGGCAACAGCCAAGTAACAAGCAAGGGAGAGACGGCAGCGCACCGTTGCAGAAACGGGCACCGTGCACAGACCAAATGATCCGTACTATTTCATGTCACCAGCAGTGCAAGACACCACCACGCGACACGCTCTCACTTGCATCGTTTTGGATGCAACAAGTGCGGTCGCCCCCGTGACCAACAGACATCGCCCCCCAGTTGGGCTGTCTTATTGATACCGGAGCGCGGGATAGCCACAAAGGAAAAAACCGGATTTTGTGATCATCCCGCCTGGCCCCCGCGCCCACGATTTTCCGTAAACCTGCATATTCCGCGGATATATTGTTTCTGGATGGCCAGGTTTTGCGCCCGGCAAAAAGTTAAAATTTTACTAATTTCCCCTATTTATTGGGGGAATTTGCCCACCCCCCACAATCCATTGTTTCCAAACAGAGAACACTGGCAAACAGGGCGGCAAAGCGGGCCAGCCGGCACATTGAAGTCATAATCACGACAAAATTGATGAACAATCCGGAACCAATTTCGCAATTTTCGAAAGATTGTAAATCAATTGTCGCGAAATAGAGCCGTTGTTGCTTCGAATCATTCTCAAATTTGACGCGTCGGGGCCTGTCGCCACATTCCCGCCCCTTTTCAGTCAGCGCACCCGGCAGAGGCGGATGACTTGCCTCTTGGGGCCAGCCATACCATATCAGAGTCATGCTCAGATTAACCCCCATCCTGCTGGCCGTTCTGTATGCCGTCATCATGTACCGCTTCTCGGTGTGGCGAACCCACCGCGATCTTGATACGCGCTCGACAGAACTGGTTGACCCCAAGCTCAAGCGGCTGACCGACAAATTGGCGGCCGCTTTGGATCTGCCCCGGATCAAAGTGTTCATTTACGAAATCGACCCGGTCAATGGATTGGCGGCACCGGACGGGCGCATTTTCATCACCCGTGGGTTTTACCGCAAATTTCAAACGGGTGAGGTCTCGGGCGAGGAAATCTCATCTGTCATCGCGCATGAATTGGGTCATGTGGCCCTGGGGCACGCGCGCAAGCGCATGATTGATTTTTCGGGGCAGAATGCCCTGCGTACGGTTCTCGCACTCGTGCTCAGTCGGATCATTCCGGGTGTAGGAGTGTGGATTGCCAACGGGCTGACCACGCTGTTGGCTGCCCGTCTGTCACGCAATGACGAATACGAAGCTGACGAATATGCCGCCGCATTGCTGACAAAAGCCGGAATTGGCATCGGTCCGCAAAAATCACTGTTTTTGAAACTCGAAGAGCTGACTCAGGCCCGTGCTGGCGCAGCGCCAGCCTGGTTGATGAGCCACCCCAAGACCGAAGAGCGTATCGTCGCGCTGGAAAAACTGGAAAAACGCTGGCAGAACGCCTGAGCGTTCAGGACAACGCCTTGGCCAAACGCGGCAGGCGCGCCTTTTTTAGCAGCGGCCGCATGGCCCAGCCGCCCCCGGCCAGACGGTTGGCCGTGTTCAGCACATCCTCCCCAACCTTTTGCAGACCTTTTGGATCACGTAGCCACAGGTCATAGAGTAATCCATCCGGGTCCAAACGATTCAGCCCCTCTTCGGCCAGCAGATGTTTTGGGAAATCCTTGCGGTTCACCGTCACAATGCCATCCGCCGAACCGGCAACCGCAGCTGCCAGAACATGCACATCCGCGGCATCCGGCAACCACAACCGCGACTCGATGCCCGGGCTGGCGGCAACCTTGGACTGGGGCCATGCGACCCCCAGCAGTGCGATTTCGGATTGCGCCTGTGCTGCGCCTTCAGGGCCCAGTTTGACCGCGGCTCTGGACCATTCCTCGAGGATGCGCGCCGACCACAGCGGCTGGAAATGTCCCAGCCGCGCCGCGCCCAACAGCATCTCCCGCATCACGGTGGGATACAGAACGCAGGTATCAAGAACCAGTTTCACCGATCCAGCGATCACAGCCGGAAGAATACGGATTTCAGATATCCGCTTTCGGCCAGTTGTGGCAGTTGTGGGTGATCTGGCCCGGCATAACCGGTGTACAGCAATTGCCCGGACCGCCCTGCCCGTCCAATCCCGCGCGCCGATGCCCCCCGGAATCGGGACAGATCCGCCGCATGGGAACAGGAACACAGCCCCAGATATCCACCAGGTTTGACCAGCGGTGCAGCCAGCCGGGCAATCCGTTCATAGGCCCGCAGGCCGGCCTCCAGTGCTGGTTTCGACGGAGCAAAGGCCGGTGGGTCACAAATCACCACGTCAAATTGGGCCCCTTCTTCGGCGAGGGCCGCCAGCACGTCAAAGGCATCGCCCTGACGGGTTTCAAACCGATCTGCCACCCCCGAGGCCGCCGCCCCCTGTTCTGCCAGCGCCAATGCGGCCGCCGACCCATCAACCGACACCGCCCGGCCCGCACCTGCTGCCAGCATCGCCAGCGAGAACCCGCCCACATGCGAAAACACGTCCAGAACTTCGGTTCCCGGAGCGGCCAGTTGCGCAGCAAAGGCATGGTTGGGACGTTGGTCATAAAACAGGCCGGTTTTCTGCCCACCGGTCAGATCCGCCATATAGGTGGCACCATTCATCGGCACCTGCACCGGAGCGTCCGGGGCGGTTCCATGCAACACCCCGCTCACATCGTCCAACCCTTCCAGGGTGCGGGTTCGACCCGATGCGTTCTTGAGCACGGTGTCAACGCCGGTGACTTCGACCAGAGCCTGGGTCAGAAGGTCCAGATGCGCCTCGGCCCAGGCGGCGTTGGGTTGCACCACGCAAATCGCACCAAAGCGGTCGATCACAATTCCGGGCAGCGCGTCAGCTTCGGCATGGACCAGACGATAAAATGGCGCATCATACAGCCGGTCCCGCAACTGCAATGCACGGGACAGGCGGTCCACAAACCATGCCTTGTCCAAAACCGCTTCGGGATTGCGATCCAACATCCGGCAAAAAATCCTGGACCCCGGATTGACCGTGACCAGGCCCATGGGCGTCAGCGCCTCGTCCTGCAACACCGCCAATGCACCTGGAGCCAGCTTTTTGGTGCGCCGGTCTGTCACTATTTCGTTGTCATAGGCCCAGGGAAAGCCATGCCGGATGGCACGGGCGTTGGCCTTGGGTTTCATGCGTACAACAGGACGATCAGTCATTTTGGGGATCCGGACAAAAGAAAAAGGGCGCTGGTTTCAGCGCCCTGATACTTGCATTCCGATCCGGGGGGAAGGCTCAGAGATTGTTCATCAGCTGATAGATCCCCAATTGTGCGTTCCTATAGCCTTCCTTGTTGGTCAGCTCCTGGCGAATGACCTCGGCCAGATGGTTGGTGATCCGCACCTTTTGGGTCAGACCGCGCGCTTCGGCCAGAATGGCCTGCTGGCCACCAAAGGCATCCAGATCGGCGCGAACAGTGCGGACCGGAACGATCAACTGGCCGGTTTCGGCCTGGGTGATTTTCAGATCAAAGGTGATCGAATGAACACCACCTGTGGTGTACCGGGCCTTTTCGGTCAAAGCATGGAAGCGGGTCACCAGAACATCGACATTGACGTTGACCGGTCCTGCCAGAGGCGTGACACCCCGGATAATCGAATCCTGAACGATCTTTTGCACTTGTGCGTGACGGTCCCCGATTGGGTCACCGCGCCACACGATGTCGCCGCGGGGCAAATAGCTGTTGCGCTCGGACACTTTCAACGACCGCGGCACACGCACCACGACATTGGCCACCGAAACCGGCGACTGACCGGCCGTGATCAGGGGCGACTGCGACGGTTCCCCGACGACGGCCAGATCCTGATGCAGGGCCTTGGCGACCGATTCTGCGGGCGGATAGTTCATCGCCAGCGGCTGGGCCTGATACCCATCGGGGGTGTCCAGAACCGTGCTTGGCAATTGTTCAAATGGAGCGTTCCGCGTGGGGACGTCGACTGCAGCACAGGCCGAAACGCCGAGTCCCAACCCGATCAGCAGCATGGTGCGTACAATTTTCATCGTCTCTCTCCTTGGTTGCCCCTGACATCTGCCGCCAGGAGGCCTGATTTCTCAAACCAAGAGATGCCCCTGAATTGAGGCGCAATTTAGACAAAAATTGTTCGAATTCGCGGTAATTGGACATAGTTCGCCTAAAATTTGCGACCAACCCAATCGGCCTATATTGGTACAGTAATTCAGTAGAATAGGAAGAATAATGACCAAATACGCCATTTTCCCACCGGGATCCCATCAAATTTCGAAACAAATCAAGCTTTCGCCTGGGATTGTCTCGGGAAACCACGTTTTCCTGACAGGTATGACCGGAAGTCGTCCCGACGGAACCATGCCATCGGATGCATCAGAACAGTTCCGAAGCGCGTTTGACAAAATTGGCACGGTCTTGGCTGAGGTCGGCCTGACCCATGCCTCAATTGTTGAAATGACCACCTATCACGTGGGGCTCGACACGCATTTTGATCTGTTCAACGACATTCGGGCCAACTATGTGAGCGACCCATTTCCTGCCTGGACCGCAGTTGAGGTCGCCGGGTTGCGCCGTCCGGGTGCGATGGTAGAAATCCGGGTGATTGCCAGCCTAGAGGCATAGCCAGCCCCCAAACCTAAGACCTGCGGTTAGGTCCAATCCCGTTCGCGGCTGCGCCAACCACCGCGGCGTTTGGGTTTGGTCATGGTTTCCATGCCCTGACGCAGAACGGCCGTCATCGGATGGTCAGGGGCCTGCGTGCCATAGCGCTCCAGATACATTTCGATGGCATCACGGCTGTCGTGTCCGGCAGGCAGGCTGAGCGCCCAATCCAGAAAGATCGAGCGACATTGGGCATCGCTGATCCCTTCGATAGTATAGGAATCCTGCATCAACCCTTTTGGGTCCAGTGGATCACCGTATTTCATCACCCAACTCCCGTTTCAGGGCCCCGTTGATCAGAGCCGCACATTGGGCATAGCGCCCCTCCAGTTCGGCCTGCAGCGCCTCCAACGTGTGATGGCCAGTGCTGCGACACAGGAAAGCAGCCCCTCCCTCACCCAGATGCGCCGCATCAATGGCGCGCCCGGACAACAGCCGCGCTGCGGCCTGTACGGACCAGAATAGGTTGTAGCTGTCGGTCAACGCCTTGCGTTCCGCGACATTCAGCCATCCAGTAGCGACCGCTCCGGCCAGCCCCGCCGGTACATCGCGCGCGCTGAGACCTGCCAAAAGCGCACCGGTCTGCGCCACCAGCTCAACATCCATCATCCGTCCCGCCCCCGGTTTGGCGTCCCAGACCCCGGCCGGGCTTTTGGCCGCTGACAGCCTGTTGCGCATTTCTGACATCTCTTTCAGCACCAGCCCCCGCTCTCGTGGCCTGGACAGGAAATTCGATCGGAAGGTTTCGATATCAGCACACAGATCGGGGCTGCCTGCGACAACTCTGGCGCGGGTCAGCGCCAAATGTTCCCACACCCAGGCCTCGTTCTCCTGATAATGGGTAAAGCTGGCCCAACTGGTCGCAACCGGTCCCTGTGTTCCCGATGGGCGCAACCGCATATCGACCTCATACAACCGCCCCTGCGCCATAGGAGCCGTCAAGGCCGTGACCAAAGCCTGCGTCAGGCGCGCATAATAGGGCCGCACCAAAAGCGGGCGTTTGCCGTCAGACATTTCTGCATCCAGCGGATCATAGATCACGATCAGGTCCAAATCGGATGTCGCGTTCAACCGTTCGGACCCCAACGACCCCATGCCCAGAACTGCGGCTCCGCGACCAGGCATCGGGCCGTGTTTGGCCGCGAACTGCCCAACGACATAGGGCGTCAGGGCCACAATGACTGCATCGGCCAGTTCCGCATACTGGCGCCCTGCATCTTCGGCATCAATGAGCCCGCGCAAATGATGCACACCAATCCGGAAATGCCACTCCTTGCACCAGCGTCGGCAGGCATCCAGGCGCGTTTCATAGTCGGCTTCTGCCTCCAGCAAGCTTTCCAGTTCATGCCTCAGAATTTCGCGTCCCGGCCATTGCGCAAAGAATGACCCACCGATCACAGCATCAAATACGGCCGAATTGCGCGATAGATGTTCTCCCAATGCGCGCGAAGTTCCAACCACATCGACCAACAGATCAATGAGATGGGGGTTGGCCTCGAACAGGGAAAACAACTGTACCCCTGCAGGCAGACCCGCCAGGAACCCATCCAATGCGGTCAGGGCTTGGGCCGGATTCGCCATCCGGGCGATGCGCGACAACAGCTCTGGCTTGAGACGTTCAAACACCTGCGCCCCCCGCGCCGAGCGCAAGGCGGGATAGGTGGGCCAGCGTGCCAGAATGGACGCATCCAGTTCTTGGGGCATTTCGACCTGGGGACGCGCCTGTGCATCGGGCGCAAAAAAGCCTTCGGTCAGTTCATGGACCTCGTCCAGTCGATCACGAATGTCCGACTGCATCTGCACGGTATCAACCCCCATCAAACAGGCAATCCGTTCCAACCCATCGTCGGATTTTGGCATGCGATGGGTCTGGGCGTCGTGAATCATCTGAATCCGATGTTCGACCTCGCGATGCGCGCGATAGTGACCGGTCAGCTTTTCAGCAACTTCGGGGGGAACCCAGTTTTTGGCCGCCAGCGCCGCCAGTCCATCCACAGTTCCGCGCACACGCAATGCCGCATCGCGCCCACCTGCGATCAACTGTCGGGTCTGGGTAAAAAACTCGATCTCGCGAATGCCACCACGGCCCAGTTTCATGTCGTGACCCGGCACCCTGATGGCACCGCCGGTGCCCTTGTTCTCGCGAATGCGCAGGCGCATGTCGTGGGCATCCTGAATAGCAGCAAAATCCAGATGCCGCCGCCAGACAAAGGGGCGCAGGGTTTTGAGAAATTTCTCGCCAGCTTGCAGATCTCCGGCGCAGGGGCGTGCCTTGATATAGGCGGCGCGTTCCCAGGTCCGCCCAAGGCTTTCGTAATAGCGTTCAGCAGCCTCCATCGCCATGGCCACCGGCGTGACCGCCGGATCGGGGCGCAGGCGCAAATCCGTTCGGAATACATAGCCGTCGGCGGTTTTCTCGCTCAGCGCGCTGCACATGTTTCGGGTGGCCCGCACCATGCCCTGACGGGCTTCGTAAAAATCATCCGGGTCAAACCGGGTTTCATCAAACAGACAAATCAGGTCGATATCCGAACTGTAGTTCAGCTCATAGGCACCCATCTTGCCCATCGCCAGGATGGTCATGCCGCCGGCTGTTTCCACGTCATCCGGGGTCAAGCCCGGCAGCTTTTTACGCCGGATCAGGGTGGCGATCTCGGCTTTGATTGCCACATCGGCGGCCAGGGCTCCGAAATCGGTTAACGCGCCCGTCACTTTCTCCAGCGACCAGACACCGGCGATATCGGCCAAAGCCGTCAACAGAGCCAGGCGCCGTTTGGCCTGTCGCAGGCCAGGTTTGATCCGATCGGGGGGCAATGCGCGGGCCTCAGCAAACACCTGACCCAGTGCAGCATCCGGATCGTCAAAAGCAGGCGCGATCCAGGCCGCTTCGTGGGTGATCAGTTCACCCAAATAGGGGCTGCTCCCGGCCGCTCCGGCAATCAGAGCCGTCAAATCGGTCGACAGCCCCGGCACTTTGGCCGCGGCATCCGCCCCCAGATCGACATCAAATGGGCGGGGCAAGCGGGTGATTTCAAACGTGTTCGACATGGGCGCAGACTGTGCCTTGTACCCGGGGGCGTCAATGCGGCATCCCGTGTCCAACAACGGATATCCCGCAAAAACTGTTGGTGCCGCGGTACAAATTGGGATTGACTGGCGCACGGATCAACACGGAACAGGTGACACCATCATGAGCAAAAGCCTGAAACGGGTGTGCGCCGCGCTGGACACCGCGGGCCTGACCCCCACGATTGTTGAAACCCGGCAATCGCGCACTGCCGTCGAGGCCGCACACTCCGTGGATTGCGAGGTGGATCAAATCGTCAAATCCATCGTGTTCAAGGGAGAAACCAGCCAGCAGGCCATCCTGTTCCTGACTGCAGGTGGCAATCAAATTGATGCGGCCAAGGCGACGGCGTTGGCCGGGGAGCCTCTGGTCAAGGCAGATGCTGCGTTGATCCGCAGTCAGACCGGGTTTGCGATTGGCGGGGTCTCACCGATCGGACATCTGAACCCGATCCGTGTCTTTATGGACCCACGGCTGAATGATTTTTCCACCATATGGGCTGCAGCTGGTACGCCGCGACATGTGTTTTCCGCTGCGCCGGACGAAATCCGGACATCAAGCGGTGCGGTCTTGGCGAATTTCGTGATGAACGGCTAAGACACACACGTCCCAAAAAATTTGGCAAGCGCACCATCCTGATGCGTTTTGACACGTCCTTCGGTACGTTTCGAGGCATCAAGGGCGTTTCAACTGGGTATCAGCCACCCAAAAATTGCCAACCGGCCCGCAGGATCGGGACCCATAACAGGACACCTGCCGCCACGCCGGGTAAGATCCACCATCCATCCGTAAATTGTACCATTTCGCTGCTGCCTGACTGCGGGTTCATGGTTCCCTCTCATGTCCCGGGGTTTAGCCTAGAAAATCGAAAAAGTGTTTACAGAACCTTAACGACGCATCCCAGTGGCTGAAAATCGCCTATAACGGGTAATGTAAAAAACTTTCACATCGCCCCTTGCAGGACCGGGACCGGAACCCAATATGAGTAATGTGAAAGACATTTACATACCCAACCCGGAGAAAGCGAAATGAACACCCTGACCGACACCCACCCTGTACAGACCAACGCTGGTTGGTTTGCACGCAGCGAAGCCTGGCTGGACAGCAAGGGCAAAGGTGCCTGGATTGCCGCGATGGTTCTGGGCTTTGTGTTCTTCTGGCCGGTTGGCCTGGCCCTTCTGTTTTACATGATCTGGAGCAAACGCATGTTTTCGAAATCCTGCACCACACGGAAATCCTGGTCTCGCCATGGTATGTCCGCGATGTCCACAACCGGCAACAGCGCCTTTGACAGCTACAAGGCGGATACCCTGCAGCGTCTGGAACAGGAACAGCGCGATTTTGAAGCCTTTCTGGAACGTCTGCGCGAAGCCAAGGACAAATCCGAATTTGACGACTTTATGGACGAACGCGCCCGCGCTGCCGGTGCCGACGGCGAAAAATAAACCGATCCCTCCCGTCGCCCCCACATTGGGGGCGGCACCCTTTTCCAATTACAGGACCAGATGATGACCGCCCTGCCCGACCCACACAGCCACCCGCAGTTCTACGACTCGGTCCCTGCCAAACGTCTGTTTGCCTGGGTCGTTGATTCGGTGGTGATTTTGGCCATTTCCTTTGTGGTCGTTTTGTTCACGGCCTTTATCGGCCTCTTTATCTGGCCGTTGCTGTATCTGGTGGTCGGATTCGCCTATCGGGTCGTGACCCTGTCAAACGGGTCTGCAACCTGGGGGATGCGGGTGGCCGGTGTCGAACTGCGCGATGCGCAAGGCGACCGTCTGGACGGGTCGATGGCCCTGTTTCATACTGCGGGCTATACGATCTCGTTGGCCTTTCCGCTGATTCAGGTGGTGTCGATCATAATGATGCTGACCGGTGCCAGAGGCCAGGGCCTGACCGATGCCTTTCTGGGCACTGTCGCGCTGAACCGCAGGGCGTGACGTAAAAAAAGGCCCAAATTCACGCCTCTCAAACCATGAGCTGCCAATGCCACTTGGCGGCTCAAACAGCGGTTGCTATCATCCCCTAACCCGAGTGAACAACCCATGAGCCCCGTATGCGTCACACGCTGCCGATTGCGCCGCAATTCTATGTTACCGCTCCGCAGCCTTGTCCTTATCTCGAGGGCAGGATGGAGCGGAAGTTGTTCACTGCGCTTCAGGGGGACAATGCCGAACAATTGAACAACAGCTTGTCACAACAGGGATTTCGGCGCTCGCAGAATGTCCTGTATCGCCCATCCTGTGCCGAATGCAGCGCCTGTCTGTCGGCCCGTATCAATGTTGCCCAGTTCAAAATCACCCGCAGCCAGAAGCGCACGATGAAACGTAACGCGCATCTGAACCGGCGTGCCACATCCCCCTGGGCCACCGAAGATCAGTTTGCCCTGTTTCGACGCTATTTGGACACCCGTCACGCAGATGGGGGCATGGCCGACATGGACGTCTTTGAATTCGCCGCCATGATCGAAGAAACGCCGATCCGCAGCCGTGTGGTGGAATATGTCGACCGCGACACCGGCGGGCTGACCGCGGCATCGCTGACGGATGTGCTCGATGATGGGCTGAGCATGGTCTATTCCTTTTATGCCCCTGATCTGCCCCAGCAATCGTTGGGCACGCATATGATTCTGGATCACATCGACATCGCCCGCGAGGCCGGGCTGCCATATGTCTATCTGGGCTATTGGGTGCCGGGCAGTTCCAAAATGGGCTACAAGGCGGGATTCTCCGGGCTGGAGATCTATCATGGGCGCAAATGGCAACCAATGACGGACCCAGCCGCTTTTGCATCGGCGGCAAAAACGCTGACCGCCGATCCGATTGCCGAACAGGTTGCAAATATCCAATTGCCCGACCGGCGCATAACCAAGAGCTGAAGTACCCATCGTAGATACGCCAAGCGCGTCCTGCCGATTTCAATCGGCCAGGATGGTTGCAACGCCAAAGCTCTCGCCGTTAACATAATCGGCGACTGGCCGCTCTCAGGGGGAATGCATGTTGCCCCAGCGGTTCATGACAACGGACATGGCCCCTGCCAAAGCACCACCATAATCTTTCGCGGCGCAGTACCAGAGTGAGCCACCTCCTCGCACGAGGGGCTGCACATGAAAAAGGGGGCCGATTGGCCCCCTTTTATGGTTTTGTCTGCGATCTCAGGATCAATTCGGGATCAAATCCGGCACGATGGTGACGATCGACGGGAACAGCCACAGCAACGCCAGCCCCCCGACCTGAATCAACACAAATGGCAGAATCCCACGATAGATGTGACCTGTCGTGACTTCCTTGGGTGCCACGCCGCGCAGATAGAACAGAGCAAATCCAAAGGGCGGCGTCAGGAACGAGGTCTGCAAGTTCACTGCCACCATGATGGTCACCCATTTCGGATCAAACGACCCGCCATAGATCACCGGACCCACAATGGGAATCACGATGTAAATGATCTCGAGAAAGTCGAGCACAAAGCCCAGCACAAAGAGCACCAGCATCACGATCAAGAAGACCGTGAGTTCATTGTCGAAGCTCTTGAGGAACTGCTGGATATAGTGTTCGCCGCCAAAGGAGATCACCACCAGGTTCAGCAACTGCGACCCGATCAGAATGGTAAAGACCATCGACGTTACCTTGGCCGTTTCGCGGACCACCGGGCTCAGAACCCCGCCCGAGAACAGCACCCAGCAGCCATACAGCAAACCAAACAGCGCATAGAGATAGGCACCATAAGCACCCAGGAACGCGATCCAGCTTTCGACGCTGACACCACCCTGGTTGATCCGCAGGTCAAAGTTCACACCGATCAGGATACAGATGATCACGGCAAATGTGGTCATGATGATCACCTGACCGGATCTGCCTTCGTCCTGAAGCTTGCGATAGGCGGCAAGCATGATGGCCCCACCGGCCCCCAGCGCCGCAGCAGGCGTCGGGTTGGTGATACCTCCCAGGATTGATCCAAGAACGGCGATGATCAGAACCAAAGGCGGGAAAACCACCCGGATCAGGTCATTCTTGGTTGCGCGCAGGGCCGCTTCCTTGCAGCCATAGATCGCCAATGCCGCCGGCAAGGCCAGCATCAAAACAGTGCCCCCCGGCGAGGTGGTCGGTGCAACCAGAAACGCATCGACCAACGCCATCAGACCCACACCGGCTGCGCCGATAATCAGCGGCTTGGGATCACCCGAAGGCGAGATCCCCCGACCCAGCATCAGGGTTAGCCCCAGCAACACCATGATCACCGAAACCCCAACACCAATCGGAGCCGCGGCAGCGATCTTGGCCGTGCGGGCCGCGACCAGTTCGTCTTCGGTCAGTTTCGCAGCCTGAGTGACACCGCCGGCGGCGTCGATTGCCTCCTGTTCGGCGATGGCTTCGTCCCATGCCAATTGACCGTGCAACTCAATCATCGAGGCGCGGCACTCGTCCCCCACATTGGTTCGCAGGCTGGCCGATTTGGAACTGTCCGAAAAGGCCGAGACATCAATATTCTGGCTGCCAATCACACCAATGCTGCCCATCATGAACACACCGACCAACAGCGCGGCGGGGGCAAACAGGAACCAGGTCAGACCTTCGCCCCGGGTAATGGGTTCATTGTCGGTTGGTTCTGGTGGGACGGCCGGGGCCTTGTCCGGATTCAGCAACGCATAGACAAAGGCATAAACCGCATAGAGCACCGCCAGCATGATCCCCGGCAGCAGCGCCGCCTGAAACAGGGTACCAACCGAAACCACGGCCGGTTCGCCCAAATAGGTCAACGCGTCCGAACACCCGGCTTCTTGTGCGCGGTTTTCCTGGGCCGTGGAATACAGGTCCCCGGCCAGGGTCCCCAGCAGAACGATCACGATGGACGGCGGAATGATCTGCCCCAAAGTACCGGATGCCGCAATGACCCCTGTGGCCAGCTCGGGCGAATAATTGTTGCGCAGCATGGTCGGCAACGCCAACAGCCCCATGGTGACCACTGTGGCCCCCACGATGCCTGTCGATGCCGCCAGGAATGCCCCCACCACAACGATAGACACGGCCAGACCGCCGGGCAGCGGGCCAAACACGCGCGCCATGGTCGTCAGCAGATCGTTGGCAATTTTCGAACGTTCCAGGGTGATCCCCATCAGAACGAACATCAGCACCGCCAACAGGGTTTCGATTGACTGGCCCGCCAGAACCCGTTCATTCATGCGGTTGACGATGAACGACACGTTGCGATCCAGCGCGACTTCCCAGCCGCGTGGAAAAACAGGTTCGGCAATCCGTGGCAATTCCGGGTATCGAAACACCGAAATCACATCCGGTTTAATGCCGGAATTCACCAGATCCCGATACGTTTGCGATGAAGTATCTATCGCCTGGTGGATCAGCAACCCGGCGCTGTCCAACGATGCAATGATACCAAACGAGATGATGCCCGCCCCCCCGATGGCAAACGCCACGGGAAAGCCCGACAAAATGCCTCCGAAGAGACAGAAAAACACGATCAGCAGGCCGATTTCGACGCCATCAAGACCGAATAGCATAGTCATAGTCCTCGTTCTTAATGGGTGCCTTCATAGGCTTCTTCACCTTCGCCAAGACTATCCTTGTCGAGGTATTTGTTTTCACTTCCTTCGCCTTCGACGAACTCCAGAAAGGAGCGATAGAAGAATGCGATGGCGTGCAGGAAAACCATGCCAGCAAAACAGATCAGCAGGATTTTGAACAGGAAATAGCCGTTGAACCCATTTGGACTGAACCCGATGGTTTCCACGTTCCAACGCAGCGCGCGCGATTTCATGACCAACCGTTCAATGGTGTCACTGGCCGAGGGTTTCGGCACGATCAGATGACGCCACATGAAGAACCAGCCATACATCCAGATCAGGACAGCAGCCGGCATCATGAAGAACAGCGACCCGAACATGTCGATCACTTTCTTTGTGCGGAAGCTGACACCGGAATAGATCAGGTCCACCCGCACATGCCCGCCCTGCACAAAGGTGTAGGTGGCACACAGGCAGACGACCATGGCATTATACAGCTTCAGCTCTTCGGCGAACCAGCTGATGTCCATCTGCAACGGGATGCCAAAACCGAACGACATGTCCGGCCGGGCAAAGACGCGCTGAATAAACACGATCACGATCTGCTGGATCACCATCAGCAACCCGGCCCATGCAAAAAACCGCCCGACTGTATTGGCAAACCCTTCGAGCCCGCGCACCACTGCCCACATGATCTGATGACGCATCATCCCCACGATGGTCACAATCAGAAAGGCGGTAAAGACGACAAAGAAAAACTCGACCGATCCACCATAATAGACGAACCGCATGATCGACTGTTTGTCCGACCAATCCAGCCACAGCTGAGGATTGGCGACCGCATAGCCCAAATTGTAAAAGGCAAGGCCGATATTCTGGAACATCCATCCCAGCCCTTCGGTCAGGGCACCGATCGTATCGGCAAAGGAAAGACCACGTTCTTCCTGCATTCAATCCCCCGGTATGTCCTTGCAGTCATATGGTCAGCGCCCTGGCGCGCTCCGTTGCTGCAATTGGAAATGGATCCCCCACCCACCCGGTGGAGGATCCCAATGTGATGGTCTTGGACTGATCAGCCCAGAACGCGATCACGCTGTGCGCGATAGACGCCTTCGGATTTGACCAGCCAACCGGAGGACGCCGCCATGGAAGCTTCGACGCTGTTGCGGATACGCGCAAACAATTCGTCGCCCATGTTTTCGTCCAAGGTTTCCTTGGATGCCTTGCCGAATGCATCCCAGACACTGTCAGGGAATTCCATGACCTTGACGCCACCTGACTGCAGACGCTGCAATGCTGCACCGTTGTTGTTCAGGAATTGTGCCAGGTTCCACTGGTGCGCTTCTGCCGAAGCGATTTCGATAATCTTCTGATGCGCGGGGCTCAGGCTATCAAAAACGTCCCGGTTGGTCGCAACCGACAGACCTGCACCCGGCTCGTGGAAGCCCGCAGTATAATAGGTCTTGGTGATTTCCTGGAAACCAGCCTTTTCATCCGCCCAGGGACCGATCCATTCGGTGCCGTCGATCGCACCCGACGCCAACGCCTGATACACTTCCGATCCCGGAATATTCTGAACCGAAGCGCCCAGTTTACCCAGCGCCTTGCCACCCAGACCCGGCATACGGAATTTCAGACCGTTGAAATCTTCGGGGCCATTGATTTCCTTGGAGAACCAACCGCCCGCCTGCGCGCCGGTGTTGCCGGCCAGGAACGATTTCAGGCCAAAGATCTGACCCAGTTCGTCATGCATCGCCATGCCATCGCCATGGTAATACCAGTTCACCAGTTCCTGCGCCGTCATGCCAAATGGCACAGCCGTAAAGAAGGCATAGCCCGGGTGCTGACCAACAAAGTAGTAGTCGGCACCGTGATACATGTCCGCCTGGCCCGAAGACACAGCGTCAAACACTTCAAACGCACCCACCAGTTCCCCGGCGGCCTTGATGTCCACTGTCAGTTCGCCACCCGACATTGCGCCGATATTATCGGCAACACGCTGTGCTGCGTCGAACACACCGGCCAGGCCACGGCCCCATGTGGTTACCATGGTCAAGGTCCGCTTGCCCTGTGCATAGGCCGGCGCGGCCAGCGTGGTTGCAGCAGCGGCTGTGCCGCCCAGTGCAGAAGTCTTCAAAAAAGAACGACGATCCATCAGAGTATTTCCTCCCCTATTATTGCGTACAGCCTGAACTTTCGCCCAAGCGGATCGTTGCAAGTGGCGTTAGCCTAGCGACGGAGGAAATGTTGTGAATACCTAGTACTACGTAGAAACCGCGTTTTTTGACCTATTCAAAAGTGATGTTGCGTAATTTCGAGTTCACAGGGAGGATTGTAACAGGTCATTTTGCCCAATCTGGACCGCAGGCTTTGATTTTCGGGTCTCGATTGCGTAACGATTCGCCACATGTCCGTGTTCAACCGTGTTTTTCGCCCAACCTATGGGCAAATGATGTCTCTGCTGGCAACGCTGCCGTTGATCGTGGCGGTTGCAGCGATTGCAGTTCTGGTGGCTTATCAGTCCCGTGCTTTGGCTGAGCGCGAGATACAGGCTCTGGAGCAGCAGTTGCTGGCCGCCAAAAAGGCCGAGCTGCGCAACTATGTCACCCAGGCACGCAACGGGTTTTCCCATATCTACGGTCGCGCCGCGCCTGATGATCAGTCCGCCAAAGACAAGGTCACCCAGATACTGGCCGCGATGATCTATGGCCAGGACGGGTTCTTTTTTGTCTATGACTATGACGGCACCAATCTGGTCAGCCCGCGTCAGACCGAATTTATCAACCGCAATTGGGAAGGGTTAACCGACAGCAGCGGCACGCCGGTGGTCGATGAATTCATCAATCTGGCCCGCCAAGGTGCCGGGTGGCACTCCTTTATGTGGGAAAAGCCATCAACCGGACAGGAGGCGCAGATGGTGGCCTATGTTGTGGGGCTTCAGGATTGGCGATGGGCCGTGGGAACCGGTGTATTCATTGACGATGTGCTGGGCTCGGTTGCGGCGGCGCGGGCCGAAGTCGAAGCCCGTGTTCAACGGACATTTGTCTATATCGGTGCGATTGCGTTGGTGGCGTTGTTGGTGGTGTTCGGGTCGGGGATGTTTCTGAACCTGCGCGAACGCCGTCTGGCGGATGCCAAGCTCAAAGAACTGACACAACGGGTATTTGACGCCCAAGAGGAAGAACGCGGACGTGTGGCGCGCGAATTGCATGATGGCATCAGCCAGATCCTGGTGGGAGTACGGTATGCGCTGGACAATGCCCGGCGACGGTTGAGCCGGGGCGAACGTGACGCAGCCCAGGACCCCCTGGACAAGGGGATCGACAACCTGGGCACCGCCATTACCGAGGTCCGCCGGATCAGCCGTGACCTGCGCCCCGGGGTGCTGGACGATCTGGGGCTGGGCCCGGCGCTGAAGGCGCTGACGGATGATTTTGCCGACCGCACCGGTATCGAAACCGAATTCAATACCGTGGTGTTCCGCAACCGGTTGGATCAGGACAGCAAGATCGCGTTGTATCGGATCGCGCAGGAGGCATTGACCAATATCGAACGCCACTCTGGTGCCACACGGGTCACCATTGACCTGCGCGGTCATGCCAAGGGCGCAACCATGCGGATCGCGGACAATGGCAGCGGGCTCAGGAAATCTGCCTCTCCGACCGGGACCGGGCTGGGTCTGCGCAACATGCAGGAGCGGATCGAACAGCTTGACGGAGACTTGCGAATTCTGGCATCACGCGGGGCACAAAGCGGCACGGTCATCGAAGTCCGGCTGCCGCTCAGCCATCTGCTGCCCCCAGGTGACGAGGCCGGTTCGAAACGGGTCTCGTGAGAGGAAAGGGAAACGGCATGTCGAGCCCGATACGTATCCTGATCGTGGATGACCACCCGATGGTCGCCGAAGGAATCCAGTCGATCCTGGAGAGCTATGACGACATCATGGTCGTTGGCACCCTGAGCGATGGACAGGCAGCGGTGGATCAGGCAGCGGCGCTGGCACCGGATGTTGTATTGATGGATCTGAACATGCCGGGGTTGGGTGGTTTGAGCGCCACGGAAATCCTGCTGGAACGCCTCCCTGCGCTGCGGATCCTGATCCTGTCGATGCATGACAGCCCTGAATATATCTCGACTGCGCTCAGCCATGGGGCCATGGGTTATGTTCTGAAAGATGTTCCCACGGATGAAATCAAGCTGGCCATTGATACGGTGATGCGCGGCGAACAATACCTGTGCACCGGTGCCAAAGGGTCGCTGAAACCCAAGGCCGGAGAGACGCGCGAAGCGCTGACCGGGCGAGAACAGACCATCCTGCTGGAGCTGGCCCAAGGCAAATCCAACAAGGAAGTGGCACAGACTCTGGATATTTCGGTGCGTACTGTTGAAACCCACCGCAAGAATATCAAGCGAAAGCTGGGGATATCATCGACCGCCGGGCTGACCCGCTATGCGTTGGAACATGGGGTTCTGCAAGGCACCGGTGTCGGGTTATAGCGTCAACTTTCGGCCTGACCCCCGCACCGCAGGGCTCCCGCCCGGCATCACAGCTTTTTTCAAAAGCGGCTCTGCCCGTTGGGCCAGGCAGCACCCGCAGCCATTGGCTGCGGGTGCTGGGGGATCGACCTCAAAGCGTTCACGGTCAGACAGCGGATCGCAGAGTGTCCAGGATTCCCTTGTTGCGACAATAGTCAGGTGTTTGTGTCGCGGTGCCGTCCTGTGCGGCGACCCAGCCTTTGCAGGCTTCAACCTGGGTACACCGGGTACAGCGGAACACCAGGTCCCGGTACGGGAAGAACCGCAGTTCATCCCTGAGAACAGCCTTGCCCATATCCACCCCGATAGAGTTGGCCATGGATTGCATCAGTTCCGAATGCTGTTCGTATTTCTCGGCGAGCTGTTTCTGCACAGGGATCATACGGTTCTCCTCCTCGTTTGGTCTGTGGGAATGCAAAAGGCGCGCGGGGTTGCCCGCAAAATCTGAGCCAGCTTTGGGCCCAGCGTCTCTTGTTGAACATGATCTAGATCAACTGAGGGTAAATATTTGTCTCACCAAGAAAATCAATCTACTTGATGCGGAAGCGCATCCACAGAGTTTCAAACCCAAGATTTGCGCGCCCATCCTGGATCAATCGCGCAGCGTATCGACCCGCAGCCCTGCCCGTTCCAGATGATGCGGCAACACCCTGCCATATAACTGCCGGGTGCGTTCCACGCTGCCGCACATGTTCGCCATTTCCGCAAAGGAGAAGATCCCGACATAGCGTTTGCGTGCACCACGAACCGGCGTCACCCGATGCAAAGAATAGCGCCCCCGAAAGATCTGTAGATCTCCGGGCTGCAATTCCAACTGACGCACCTGAGCATTGTTACCTGCCAAAACCCGCGCCACCGCGTCATAGTTTTCGTTGGTCGGGCTGCGCACCATTGGGGCGTATTCAAACTGCCCGCCTTCTTCGGCATTTTGAATCGCCAGGGTCACAGTGAAATTGTTGGTGTCGAAATGCCAGGGAAACCCATCGCCGGTTTCGACCATATTGATGATCACATCTGCCAAAGGGTCGTCATAGCGAAAAAACCGATCCTGTGGTTCGTCCAGAGCATCGCGGATGAACGCCATGAAATGTGGAAATTCATAGATCCGCCGCAGCGGGCTGTCGGCTCCAAAATTATCCGCGGGAATAGAGGCGTTGGACCGGTCGTAGAATTGGCGCGCCGGATGATCCAGGGGCAGATTGGGGTCTTCCGTCCCGAAATAGGCATTGGTGCGGGTAAAGGAGCGATGCCCCATCGGGGCCACTTGATCGGCTTCGGCGACCAGATGGCTGGTCCCTTGGTCATGAACGAAACCCGGCAGCACGGCACAGCCGTCCTCCTCCAGGTCGCGCCGCACATCTGCTATCATGCGCTGATATGCCGGAGATCCCGGGCGATCCATCGGATAGCGACCCAAATCGACAAGATCACAAATCTGGCTCATCCCCCACCCTCTTTCGTCGCCTATTACAGAGGTCATGGTGAGCATGATTTTCACCAGCTTCTGTGCCATTTCAGACATCGCCATGGCGGTTTTTGACCAAACTCAAAGATTTTCCCGGGGCAATTTCGCGGAAATTTCGTCGCACCCCCCTATGCACGCAAGAAAATGTCCCAAACCGCCCCAATTTCGCACCGATTGGCGGTTGACGCCTCTGTCTGTCGCCCATAATGTCCCGCCCAAGCATAAAGGAGCCTAAGGCCATGATGAGCCTAGTCGTAATCGTAGGAACAATGCGCATGGGCCGGTAACGGTACACCATAATCGAACCCATGCGCCTCCGATCAAAATCGGGGGCTTTTTTTATGCACAAGACGATGTCGCGGATGGAGCAAGCAGATGACACGTGAAATGACCGGCGCAAAGATGATCGTCCAGGCCCTCAAGGACCAGGGTGTGGACACCGTATTCGGGTATCCCGGCGGCGCCGTACTGCCGATTTATGACGAAATCTTTCTGCAAAATGACATCCGCCACATTCTGGTGCGTCACGAACAGGGCGCGGTCCACGCCGCCGAAGGGTATGCGCGTTCGACCGGCAAACCCGGTGTTGTGCTGGTGACATCCGGCCCTGGTGCGACCAATGCGGTAACCGGGTTGACCGACGCACTGCTGGATTCGATCCCATTGGTGGTTCTGACAGGCCAGGTTCCGACCTTTATGATCGGCTCGGATGCTTTTCAGGAGGCGGATACCGTGGGTATCACCCGCCCCTGCACCAAACACAATTGGCTGGTCAAAGACACCGACAAGCTGGCCAGCACGCTGCACGAAGCATTCCACGTTGCCATGTCGGGCCGTCCCGGTCCGGTTCTGGTGGACATCCCCAAGGACGTGCAATTTGCAACGGGTGATTACCAGAGCCCCAAACCGTCCGTGTCCCATTACCAGCCCCGGGTCAAAGGCGACCTGGAAGAAATCACCGAACTGGTGGCCGCAATCGAAACCGCGGAACGTCCGGTATTCTATACCGGCGGCGGCGTGATCAATTCCGGCCCGGCAGCCAGCCAACTGCTGCGCGAACTGGTCGAAGCGACAGGCATTCCGATCACCTCCACCCTGATGGGCCTGGGTGCCTATCCGGCATCGGGCAAACATTGGCTGGGCATGCTGGGGATGCATGGTCTGTACGAGGCCAACATGGCCATGCATGACTGTGACCTGATGATCAACATCGGGGCCCGCTTTGACGACCGGATCACCGGATTGATTTCGGCATTCTCGCCGAATTCGAAAAAGGCGCATATCGACATTGACCCATCGTCGATCAACAAGGTGATCCCGGTCGATATTCCGATTGTGGGTGATGTGGGTCATGTGCTCGAAGACATGCTCAAGATCTGGAAATCGCGCGGCCGCAAGACCAACAAGGAAGCATTGGTCAAATGGCAGGCCCAGGTTGGAGAATGGCGCAAGATCAACTGCTTGGCCTACACCAACTCGGAAAGCACCATCAAACCGCAATATGCGTTGCAGCGGCTCGAAGAGCTGACCAAGGGGCATGACCGCTACATCACCACCGAAGTGGGCCAGCACCAGATGTGGGCGGCGCAGTTTCTGAATTTTGACGACCCGAACCGTTGGATGACATCCGGCGGGCTGGGCACAATGGGCTATGGTTTCCCGGCGTCGATCGGTGCGCAAATGGCGCATCCGGATTCTCTGGTGATCAATGTTGCAGGCGAAGCATCCTGGCTGATGAACATGCAGGAAATGGGCACCGCTATTCAGTACCGCCTGCCCGTGAAACAGTTCATCCTGAACAACGAACGTCTTGGCATGGTCCGCCAATGGCAGGAGCTGCTCCATGGGGAGCGGTATTCGCACAGCTGGTCCGAAGCCCTGCCCGATTTTGTAAAGCTCGCCGAAGCGTTCGGAGCCAAGGGCATCCTGTGCACCGACCCCAAGGACCTGGACGACGCGATCATGGAGATGATCGAATATGATGGTCCGGTAATCTTTGATTGCCTGGTCGAAAAGCACGAAAACTGCTTTCCGATGATCCCGTCGGGCAAGGCCCATAACGAAATGCTGCTGGGCGAGGCCGAAACCCAGGGTGTCATCCAATCCAGCGGTGCGGTTATGGTTTGACGACCGCGTTTTCCTGAACAGAAAACGGCCCGAGCGTCCTGGAACATCTCGGGCCGGAAATTTCCAAATTTTCCGGCAACGGAAAACCCGTGAGGAAGGCAACGACAATGTCTGCACTACACATCAAAAAAGGCTCCACCAGCCATTCCGCCTATAACCTGCGTCCAAATTTCTCGGACGTGTCCGAACGCCATACCATTGCCCTGCTGGTCGAAAACGAACCTGGTGTTCTGGCACGGGTGATTGGACTGTTTTCCGGGCGTGGGTACAACATCGAAAGCCTGACCGTGGCCGAAGTCGATCACACAGGCCATTTGTCACGCATTACCATCGTGACCACCGGGACCCCTCAGGTCATCGAACAGATCAAAACCCAGCTGGGTCGGATTGTTCCGGTGCACGAAGTCCACGATCTGACCGTCGAAGGCCCCGCTGTCGAGCGGGAATTGGCCATCATGAAGGTTGTTGGAGATGGGGAAAAGCGGGTCGAAGCCCTGCGCCTGGCCGATATCTTTCGGGCCAATGTGGTCGACAGCACCCTGAGCAGCTTTATCTTTGAGATCACTGGCGCGCCGGAAAAAATCGACGCCTTTGCCGATCTGATGCGCCCGTTGGGTCTGGTTGAAATTGCACGTACCGGTGTCGCCGCACTGTTGCGCGGCGATTGATCACGCGTTCACCTCAGTCAGGCGAGAATTCTGGCAACGCTGCTATCGGTGGCGTTGCGTCGTTTCTGCGCAGCCGCAAACGGGATGATTTTTGCCGATCCTGTTTCCAATTCCTGCGCTGCAGGTTGAACCGGAGCAAGCTCCTGTTCGGCCCCCAGAACATCCGCCAATCCAGAGCATAACCCCTCTGACACCAGCCGTGGGTTGTGCGCATACCGCATGTGACGTTCCATCGTCAGATCGAATTGCACCCAATCTCCCGCGTCCAAAGGCAGTTCGGGTTCCTGATCATTCTGTTTGTAAAACGCGAGATCCCCATGGTCCTCGCACCAAATGACGGCCTTGCGTTCGTCAGTGTCGCTCCAAAGTACTACGCCAAACATCTTCTGTCCCGTTTTTCCCTATGTGTTAACTGTGTGATAAATTGGGGCATTCAAACATGGTAAATTGCGCGTCTTGGGCTTGCAATTTGTGTCTGAGACGGTAGCCTCCTGATCTACTTGAGCGTCAGCGTTGACGCCAACCAGTATCAGTTTGAGTAAAGCAAGCCGGGATTCCGATCAGAGATCTCTTTTCCGGCTACAGGTTCACGACAAAGGAACATCAACACTGGGGCAAAAATGTCCAAACCTACGCGCTCACCGGCCGAACTTCGCAACATGTTCGGCTCAAATCTGCGAATCCTCGCCCGAAAGTATCCGTCCATATCGGATCTATCGCGTCGGCTTGGCATCAACCGGACACAATTCAATAGATATTTGTCGGGAGAAAGCTTCCCGCGACCCGATGTGCTGGATCGAATTTGCGACTTTTTCGAAATGGATGCCCGCATCCTGCTCGAACCCGTCGATAATCTGACCGAACGTGGTCAGATCCTGACCGGGCCAATCCTGTCTGATTTTCTGGGGAGGGGCGTCAACAATTTGCCCGAAGACGTCTTTCCGTCAGGGTTCTACCGCTTCTCCCGCCGCAGCTTTGTCAGCGATGAACTGTATATCGTCGGCATCGTTTATGTGTTCCGCGTCAGCGACAACGCCTATGTGCGCGGGTTCGAAGCCAAGGAAGCCATGCGCCAGCAAGGCCTGCCTGTAGACGTCAAAACCCGTGAATTCCGCGGCTATGTCACCCGGCAGGAAGATGGCGTCGCCCTGGTGATCTCTCGGCGCAACTCCATGACCTGCTCGTTCAACTATCTGGCCCAGGTTGCCTCCTTCGAAAACAACTTTTGGGTGGGGTATGTCACCCGGACTGTGCGTGAAAGCGCCAGCGGAACCCGTGCCGCCCGCATGGTCTATGAACATCTGGGGCGCGATAAGGCCGGTGTTTGGGAAGCAGCCCGCACACAGGGGTTCAAGACCGAAGACGAGCTGATGCCATTTCACCGGCGTCTTTTGCAAATCGGCGATCCATTCCGTTAACCGCTTTGCTGCACATCGGCAGACATCAAAGTTAACGCATCGACAAAAACGTGAAAAAACCGCGCCTGAGAGCGCGGTTTTTTTGTACCCCGTGATCCGCTGTTTGAAATGCGCTGTCCGTATGTCGCTGGCTGGCGATCTTCGTCGGAATCCGACAAGTATCGACACATGTGTCGAGTAAATCTTGCCACAACGAACAAGGAGCGCGCCATGACATTTGTATCCGAGGAACTCAACGCCGTACGCCAGCCGATCACCCGGGCCAATGGGTTGTCCAATGCCCATTACATCGATCCGCACGTACACGCCGAAGAGAACAAACATGTCCTGCTGAACCAATGGGCCGGTTTGGCCGTTACGGCGGATGTCCCCGATGTGGGCGATGCCAAACCGATCACCTTTTTGCAGATCCCCCTGTTGCTGGTCCGCGACCGGGCGGGAACCGTGCGGGTCTTTCAGAACACCTGTCGCCATCGTGGCATGATTCTGGTCGAAGAACCCCGCAAGATCGAAGGTGCCATCCGCTGTGCCTATCACAGCTGGTGTTACGGCACGGACGGACGCCTGGTTTCGACACCGCATGTGGGCGGCCCTGGTCAGAACACCCATGAAGACGTGGACAAGAGCCTTCTGGGTCTGATCGAAGTCAGGTCGCACATCTGGCGGGATGTCATCTGGATCAACGTCTCGGGCACGGCTCCGGACTTCACCGAAGCCATGGGGGATGTCATGGCCCGCTGGGCCGAGTTCGATCAGCCCCTGTACCACGGTGGAGAAGACAGCCGGTTCGACCTGACGGTGAATTGCAACTGGAAGCTGGCAGTCGAAAATTACTGCGAGAGCTATCACCTGCCCTGGGTCCACCCTGGCCTCAACAGCTATTCCCGCCTCGAAGACCATTACCACATCGAAGAACCCGGCAAATACTCGGGTCAGGGCACATTGGTCTATCGCCAGCTCAAAGGGGACAATGGCGACGTTTTCCCCGATTTCGACGGGCTGAACCAAAAATGGGACGAAGCCGCGGAATACATCGCCGCCTTTCCCAATGTTCTACTGGGCGTCCACCGGGACCATGCCTTTGCCATCATTCTACTCCCGCAGGCCACCAACAAGACAGTCGAACACATCCACCTGTACTATGCGAGCCCTGAAACAAGCGACCAGATGCGCGCCAAGAATACAGCCCTATGGCAGGAGGTGTTCAAAGAGGACGTTTTTGTCGTCGAAGGCATGCAGCGGGGCCGCTTTGCGCCCGGGTTTGACGGCGGTCGGTTTTCACCTGCGATGGATGGCCCCACGCATCTGTTCCACGACTGGGTTGCGCGCAAACTGCAAGAGGGTGAGGCCGCCCTGGCCGCCGAATGAGCAACCTGGATGCACGATTGCTGGACGCCCATGCCGCAAAGGATGAATGGGCGCTGGTCCGCCTCTATTGCGAAGCGGCGGACTCTGCGACAGACGAAGATGCAGCGTGGTTCTTTCTGACCCAGGCCTATGTGTTCGCGTTGGAACAGAACCACCCGGATCTCGAGCCGCTCAGGGCCCGTTTGGTGGCTGGAGGGCGCGAGAGCACATAATCATTCTGAACAGGGCCGCGACATGCGCGGCCCCGTTCATGGAGCTACGCGGGATCCACACCTTGATGCAGGATCACCCCGTCTTCGTTCTCTTTGATCGCAACCAGTTGGTAAACATGCCAGCTGGTGTGCCCCATCAACGGCAACACCACAAACAACCCCAAGAAACCCGGAAGCAGCGCGGCAAAGGTCAGCGCAGCGATAAACACGGCCCAGGCCAGCATCGGCACCGGGTTCCCCAGAACGTATTGAAAGCTGGCAATCATCGCGGTGACAAAGTCGACTTCGCGATCCAGCAACAGCGGCAATGCAATCACCGTGATCATATACAGCAGCAGCGCAAACAGCGCCCCCACGGCGGATCCGACGGCCAGCATGGTTACCCCGTTCAGGCTTAGGAACACTTCGACGGAGGACGAGATATTGGTCATGGTCGACAGGCCCAGAAACAAGGCAAAGATCATGTGCCCCAGGAAAAACCAGAACAGAAACACCACAACGATAATGGCGCAGATCGATGGCAGCTGACGCCGCCCCTGATACAGAACCACGCCAAAAATCGCCGGCAAATCCAGCGGCTCGCCCTGGCTGAGCCTGTGCGAGACCTCGTAACACCCAACTGCTGCAAACGGGCCGATCAACGGAAACCCGATAGCAGCAAGGACCAGCCAAAAGGTGGTGCCCGTGCTGGCCGTGACCCACAGCATCAACCACCCGACCAGAATGTAAAACCCGGCAAAAATCAGACCGTACAGCGGGGCTGCGCGGAAATCGGCCATTCCCTGGCGCAGTGCCTGGCGTAGAATGGCGGGGGTCATGGGGCGAAATGCGGGCACCCCAAATGCTTTCTCCATACTCGTGTTCTCCTCCCTCTTGTTCTTCTTGTCTCAGACCGGATCGGACGGGGGGGCCTTTTGCGGCCATTGGGTATGTGCGTGATATGCCGCACCCAATGACAGAATCCGGCGGTCTCCTCCAAGCCTGCCGAATATTTGCACCCCCATCGGCAGCCCATCGGCACCAAATCCAGCCGGAACCGCCAGGCTGGGCAGCCCCAACAGGCTGACCGGTATGACCACCTCCATCCAGCGGTGATAGGTGTCCATTTCCTGTCCGGCGATTTGTTTGGGATAGGGCTGTTCGATCGGGAACGGCCAGACCTGCGCCGACGGCAGGATCAACGCGTCATAGGTTTCAAACAGCTGCGCGCAGGCCCGGAACCACTCGGAACGGAACTCGGAGGCGATTTGGATCTGTGCCGCAGTCAGCGCCATCCCCCGTTCCATTTCCCAGACCGCCGTGTCCTTGAGCTCGGCCCCCTGCTGTTGCAGATCAAACAACTCGCCCGCGACGGCCCAGGATCGAAGGGTGACCCAGCTCTCCCATATTTTTTCCCGGGGAAAGGGCGCTGGCAGATGATCGACGTGACAGCCCATGTCCGAAAACGCACCCAGCGCACGATCGCACAGCGCCATGATGCCGTTTTCCATCGGGAACGCCCCGCCCCAATCCCCCAGCCAACCAATGCGCATCCCCGAACATTCGGTTGCGGGCAGCGGTGCCATCTCTTCCCGAGGCAAGGCCAATGGGATCTGCGGGTGCGGCCCGGCCAGAACATCCAGCAACAGGGCAATGTCCTGGGGTGTTCGGGCCATAGGGCCCAGCGTGGACAGCTGATGCAGGTACATGTCGCCGCTCGGGCCGGAAGGCACCCGCCCCCAGCTGGGGCGGAAACCATAGACATTGTTCCAGGCCGCCGGATTGCGCAGGCTGCCCATCATGTCGGATCCATCCGCCAGCGCCACCATTCCAGTCGCCAGAGCCACCGCAGCGCCGCCGGACGACCCCCCGCAACTGCGCGACATGTCATAGGGGTTTGCAGTCGCGCCGTAGACGCGGTTGAACGTGTGCGACCCCAGCCCCATTTCCGGCACGTTGGTCTTGCCGATCAGGATCGCCCCGGCCGCACGCAGCCGAGCGGCCAACAGATCATCTTCGGTGGGGATAAAGTCCTTTTTGATCAGCACCCCACCGGTTGACCGGACACCGCGCACGTTGACCAGATCCTTCACCGCCATCGGCAGCCCGTGCAGCGGTCCACGCGGGGCATTTTGATCCGCCGCCCGTGCCTCCTGCATCAATTCCTCTTCGTCCCGCAGACCCACAATGGCATTCACCGCGCCATTGACCTGTGCAATCCGGTCCAGCGTCTGGCGCATCACCTCCTCAGCCGTCAACCGACCTGCTGACAGATCCGTCAGAATTTCAGTAGCGCTTCGCATAGGCTGCGACATGTTCAAATATCCCGATGTATCTTTTGATCAGCCTAACCGGGGGAATTTTGTAAAAAAACCCACAGATGAAAAACATCTTATCCAAACCGTCAAAAAATAACGCGGGCTTGCCTGCGATGGCGCGGTCCACAAATATGACGACCGCATGGATCAGCGGACCTGGCGCGAGCACATTGAACCTGGGCATCTTTGCAGACATGAAAAAGGCCGGACAAATCCGGCCTTGCACAATCAATCCATTGGTTTGGGCGCCGGTTAGTCGCCCTGCGCCTCAGAGCGGCTCTTGCCGGCCACATTCAACGCCAACGTCGCCGCCATGAAACCGTCCAGATCACCATCCAGCACGCCCTTGGTGTCCGAGGTTTCATGGTTGGTGCGCAGGTCCTTGACCATCTGGTAAGGTTGCAGCACGTAAGACCGGATCTGGTTGCCCCACCCCGCATCCCCGGCGTTTTCATGCGCCTCGTTGACCAGCGCAGACCGCTTGTCCAACTCCATCTGATACAACCGTGATTTCAGGGCCTTCATCGCGATATCCCGGTTCTGGTGCTGCGACTTTTCCGAAGAGGTCACAACGATCCCAGTGGGATGGTGGGTGATCCGCACGGCGGAGTCGGTGGTGTTGACGTGCTGACCGCCTGCCCCCGACGACCGGTAGGTGTCGATACGAATATCGGCCGGGTTCACCTCGATTTCGATATTGTCATCCACCACCGGGTACACTTTGACCGAAGTGAAAGACGTATGGCGTTTGGCCGCGCTGTCAAAGGGCGAAATCCGCACCAGCCGGTGCACACCGCTTTCCGATTTTAACCACCCATAGGCGTTGTGGCCGGAAATCTTGTAAGCGGCGGATTTGATCCCGGCCTCTTCCCCGGCACTTTCGGACTGCAATTCCACCTTATAGCCCTTTTTTTCGGCCCATCGGATGTACATCCGCGCCAGCATCGACGCCCAGTCACAGCTTTCGGTCCCACCCGCACCCGAGTTGATCTCCAGAAAGGTGTCGTTGCCGTCGGCTTCACCGTCCAGCAGCGCTTCCAGTTCCTTTTCACCGGCCTTGATCTTGAGCGTCTTGATCGCCTCTTCGGCGTCTTTGATGACCTCTTCGTCCTCTTCCATCTCACCCAGTTCAATGAGCTCGATATTGTCCGACAGATCCTGTTTGATCCCGGTGTAAGTTCCCATGGCATCAACCAGACTCTGACGTTCGCGCATCAGCTTCTGGGCGGCGTCCGGGTCATCCCACAGGTTCGGGTCTTCGACACGCGCATCAAATTCCTCGAGCCGATGCGGCGCGGTTTCCCAGTCCAACCGCTGAGCCAAAAGCTCAAGCGACTTTTCGATCTCGGCCACGATGTTCTGGGTCTCGGCGCGCATTGGAATTTCCTGACAACTGTTGCGACTTGCCTGATAGCAAGGGCTGGCGAACTTCTCAAGCTGACCGGGGCGGTTGATTGCATTGAGTTGGCGTTCGCACTGAAAAAACTGCGCCATCGCAGTTCAAATCGACCAACGGCATCTCGGGTGGCAACAACGCCACCTGAAAGCAGATCAATACAATCCCCCCGAACTGATCGTCCCCGAACTTGCCTTGGGACCAACCACGGCGGTTTCGCCGGTCGAGGTGGTGACCTGGCGTCCGCTTTGCGACACTTCTTCAAACAGCGGAAGGTTCGACCCCAGAGCAAATCCACCATCATAGGTCAGACCAAAAATCGGCTCGGCTCCATCCCGGAAGTATTCGGCCACCACATATTCGCCGCTGGCATTGTCCGCCAGTCGCGCCCCGGTAAAGCGGTCGATCTTGATGAAATGCCCACCGGGAGGGACTGCAAATCGACCGCCGCCGAACTTCTCGGTCGCCTTGGTCATGAATTGCTGGAACACCGGCCCGCACATGCCGCCCCCCGACGCCCCCCGCCCCAGAGGACGCGGTTGATCGTATCCGATATAGCATCCGGCCACGATGTTCGACGTAAACCCGATGAACCAGACATCCCGGGCTTCGTTCGTGGTCCCGGTCTTGCCAGCGGTCGGCACCCCCAGTTTCACACGGCCCGAGGCCGTACCGCGTTCGACGACGCCACGCATCATTGAAGTCAGCTGATAGGCCGTGATCGGGTCCATGACCTGGGCCCGACTGGTCACGATCTGCGGCGCTGCCCCGTCGCGCAGGTTCGGGATCGCGCAGTCTATGCAATCACGATCGTCATGTCGGTAGATGGTCTTCCCCTTGCGGTCCTGAATCCGATCGACCAAGGTCGGTTCGATACGCTCCCCACCGTTGGCGAACATCGCATAGGCGGTCACCATCTTGAACAACGTGGTTTCCTCGGATCCCAGAGAATTGGCCAGATACGGCCCCATATCCTCGTACACGCCAAACCGTTCCGCATAGGATGCCACCACCGGCATCCCGATCTCCTGGGCCAGACGGATCGTCATCAGGTTCCGAGACCGTTCAATCCCGGTGCGCAACGGTGTTGGCCCATAGAATTTATGCGACGCGTTCTTGGGCCGCCACAGCCCCTGCGGTGTGTTGATTTCAATCGGGGCGTCCACCACGATGGTTGCCGGGCTATATCCGCTGTCCAACGCCGCTGCATAGACAAAAGGTTTAAAGCTGGAACCCGGCTGACGCTGGGCCTGTGTTGCCCTGTTGAACACCGAAGCCTGATAGGAAAACCCACCCTGCATTGCAATGACGCGACCGGTATTGACATCCATTGCCACAAAACCGCCCTGCACCTCGGGAACCTGGCGCAGCGACCATTGCCCGGCGTCTTCGCCAGCCCGAACCAGAACCACATCCCCAACGGCAAAATTATCGCTGAAGTTGCCCTTCATCCATTTGATGTCCGAACGCGGAACCGTGCCGGTCCCTTCGGTGTTTTCAATACCGACTGTCAAAGCCTTGTCTGCGATTCCCAGCACAACAGCCGGACGCCATTTGCCGCCGAAATCAACGTCACGCGACACATCCGCATTTCCCAGCGCCGCGCGCCAGTCCTCTTCGGTGGCCAGCGCTTCGGGCGGGAGTTTCACGCCGGTGCCCCGCCATCTCTGTCGAGACCGGTCATATTTTTCCAAGGCATTACGCAGCGCATTTGCCGCCTCGACCTGCATTTCCTCGTCGATGGTGGCGCGGACTGCAAAGCCCCCGGTAAAAAATTCACCCTCGCCAAAATCGCGGCTCAACTGACGCCTGATTTCATCGGTGAAATAATCCCGGGGTGGCAGCGCTGTGCGGAAGCTGGCGAAATCGCCATTCTGAACCGACCGCAACGGCAAATCGACTTCAACGTCGTATGTCGCCTGATCGATATAGCCATTTTCCATCATTTCCTTGAGCACAAAATTACGCCGCGCCAGCAGGCGATCCTTGCGTCGTACAGGATGATAATCGGACGGTGCCTTGGGCAGCGACGCCAGGAAGGCCGCCTCATGCGGGGCCAGTTCACTCAGCGTTTTGTTGAAATAGGTCTGCGCAGCCGCCGTCACACCATATGAGTTTTGACCCAGAAAGATCTCGTTCAGGTACAGTTCGAGGATCGCTTCCTTGTCCAGCGTCTCTTCGAGCCGCGACGCCAGGATTATTTCCTTGATCTTGCGCTCGGCCTTGCGGTCCCCCGACAGCAAAAAGTTCTTCATCACCTGCTGGGTGATGGTCGATGCCCCCCGCACATTGGCCCCGCGCGACTGTACGGCCTCAAACGCGGCGGCTGCGATCCCGCGGGTGTCATACCCCTTGTGGTGATAAAAATTCTTGTCCTCGGCGCTGATGAACGCCTGTTTGATCATGTCCGGGATATCCTCGGACGGGGTGAACAATCGCCGCTCTTTGGCGAATTCGTCAATCAAAGTCCCCTTGCCGGAATAGATTCGGCTGATGGTGGGGGGTTGATACTGCGCCAAGGATTCATGGCTGGGCAGATCGCGCCCATACATCCAGAAAATACCACCGATGGTTATGGCCACCATGGCAATGCCCAGCGTCACAGTGCTGAAGATCGAGCCGAAGAAAGATAGAATGAACCTGAGCACAGTGAGGCCTCTTTTGAGCGGTAGCGTTTATATAGGGGCGCAAGCGCATGGGGTCAAAACCAGATACGGCGGATATATGCCGGATCAGAGCAGAAATTCACGGCTGTATTGCGGCACCACCGATTTCATAGGGGCAGAACTGCAAATCCTGCACCGTAACTTGGCCGGTTTCGACAGACACAACCCCCAAACCGGGTGCCTCGGCCGGTGGTGTGAAACTACCCCAATCCCAACGCGGCACAGGGGCTGGGGCCTGATACAGAACTGCGCGCTGGGTCCGAAACCCGATCCCGCGCACGACACCAGAAATCGGCCTGTGCACATGCCCTGCCAGGAACTGCACAACGTTGGGGAATTTTTCCAGCAAATCCAACAACTGGGTTCCGTTCGTCAAATTGTCGGGATCCAGCATGTCCAGCCCCAGCGCCAGGGGCGGATGATGCATCGCAACGACCACAGGACGCCCCGCCGCCCTGTGCAATTGCGCCTCCAGCCACGCCAGACGGGCGTCACACAAAAATCCGGCCGCTTCTCCCGGGATCAGTGTGTCCAGGCAGATCAGCACCACATCTCCGACCTCAACCGCATATTGCACGAACGCATCCATGACCTGCCCCGGCAACGCAAACGCAGCGCGCAACATTGATCGGTCATCATGATTGCCAACCATCGGACAGACCGGCATCGGCAATTCGGCCAATAGCGTCCTTAGGGCCTGGTATTCGTCTGGCTGTGCCAGCTCGACCATATCTCCGGAAATCAGGCACAGGTCGCCATCTGCCAGGTGATCACAGACAAACTTGACCGCCTGTTGAACCCGCACACGTGGGTCATGTCCCACCACCAATCCGCGGCGGGCAAAATGCAGATCCGTCATCCAGATTAATTTGGCCAAGCTTCTGCTCCTTCATCTTGCCCGAAAAACTCCGGGGAGTGCGAGGGGCCGGCCCCTCGCTCCTGACCGCGCCGCAGCCAGCAAACACTCTCTATTGGCGCACCAAAGCCCGTCGCGCCGCGTCCGCATCACGCCACTCCTGCAATCCGCTGCGAATGGCACCCGCCATCGCCGCGCGCCACGCCGGATCGGTCAGATTCTTGAGATCCCGAGGGCTCGACAAAAATCCAAGCTCGATCAACACCGACGGAATATCGGCAGACTTCAGCACAGAAAACCCGGCCTTGCGCAGCGGGCGCCGGTTCATGGGTCCCCCCGTCTGCGCCATGGCCTCGACCAGCGCCGACGCCAGCGCATAGGTGCGCGGGCGGGTTTCCTGACGCGCCAGATCCAGCAATACATCCGTCACCTGATCATCCACCGTGCTCAGGTCCGCTCCCGCCAGCAGATCCTCGCGGTCGTGGCGTTCCGCCAGTTTGGCCGACGCCACATCCGACGCTTCGTCCGACAGCATGTACACCGTCGCTCCATGGGCCAGACCTTCGGAGAGCGCATCGGCGTGCAACGAAAGAAACACATCCGCCTGCGCCTGATGCGCCAAAGCCACCCGGCGCTCCAACGACACGAAATGGTCCCCGTCACGCAGCAGCAGAACGTCAAACCCGCCCGCCCGCACCAGCACATCGCGCAATTCGCGGGCGAACCGCAGCATCAGGTGTTTTTCAATCACCTGACCGACTTCTGCCCCTGGGTCGATACCACCATGTCCCGCGTCCAGGACCACGCGCAAGGGTGCATCAGGATCACGGTCAACACCCCCGACCAGATCCTCAGCTGCGGGCAAGTCCCAGCGGGGGTCATGTGGCGGGCCTGCCTGTGCGTCGAACACGTCCATTTCGACGGGGAGCAGGGTCAGGGTCAATTGGGCTCCGGCCGTGACTTCATCCACCTGCATGGCTGCCTGTCCAACCTGCATCGGCCCGTTCAGCTGTACAACCATCCGGGTCCATCCCGGTACATAGGTGCCAAATTTGACCTGCGCGATGCGATCAGTCCCCACCAATGTGTCCGCATCCAACCCGGTCCAATCGACTTCCTGGAAGTCCAGGACCAGACGTTCGGGGTCTGCCAAGGTAAACAGCCGAAAAGGCACGCCCTGGCTCAGCGACAGCTGGATGGAAACCCCGTCGCGCCCGTGGTCCGTGATCCGACTGTCCTGCGGAAGAATCCGGGCCAAGGCACTAAAATCCTGAGCCCAGCCGGCAGGCACCAAAACCACCAGCCAGATCGCGGCCGCCCACACAGAAAGGAACCTGCTCATCACTCTTATCCTGTCATCCGGGTCATACCGTTTGCGCGCAGGATACGCATCAGGCGATGTGTTGCAAACCGCCCGTGCCTGATCCTGCCCGTTTTTCACGCTGGGCTCAGCTTCGGTTCGCCATGAAGGTCGCGAGCCGCGACAGACCTTCGCGAATGTCCGCCGTTGCGCGTGCATAGGAAAACCGCAAGGTCGTCGCGCCGCGGACCGGATCAAAATCCAACCCCGGCGTAACGGCGACCCCGGCCTTTTCCAGGATCTCGGCGGCAAAGGCACGGCTGTCCTGGGTCAGATCGGACACATCGGCATAGACATAAAACGCCCCATCCGGCGGCGCGATTTTGCTGAACCCGGCTTTGGGCAACCCATCAAGCATCAGGGCGCGGTTTGCCTTGTAAACATCCAGATTAGCCTGCAATTCCGTGTCACATTCCATTGCGGCCAGGGCGGCAACCTGGCTGGCATGTGGCGCACAGATAAACATGTTCTGCGCAATCCGTTCGACCACACGAACCTGATCTTCGGGAACCACCATCCAGCCAACGCGCCAACCCGTCATCGAGAAGTATTTGGAGAAGGAATTGATGACGTAACATTCGTCCGTCACCTCCAGCGCCGTGACGGCCTTGGCCTCATACTCCAGCCCATGATAGATCTCGTCGCTGATAAAGCTGGCATTTTGTGCAGCGGCTGCATCCACCAAGGACGCCATAGAATCGCGATCCAGCATCGTACCCGTTGGATTCGCAGGCGAGGCCACCATCAGCCCGGCCAGATCCAATCCCTCCAGGTCAGCCGCCACCGGTTGCAGGCGATTTTCCGCCGCTGTCTGAATGTCCACCGGCACCAGCCCCAATGCGCTCAGGATCTGACGGTACGACGGATATCCGGGTGCCCCGATGCCAACCCGGTCACCGCTGTCAAACAGGGCTGTAAAGGCCAGCAGAAACGCCCCCGAGGACCCCGGCGTGACAATCACCCGATCCGGGTTCAGGTCCACATCATACCACTCTCCATAGAGTTTCGCGATCCGTTGGCGCAATGCAGGCAACCCAAGCGCCACGGTATAGCCCAAAGCCTCGGTCTCCAGAACCTGCGACAGCGCCTGCGTCGCCTGTTTGGGTGCCCCTGTTCCAGGCTGGCCGACTTCCATATGGATAATATGGCGCCCGTCCTCTTCGGCCCGGCGGGCGGCTTCCATAACATCCATCACAATGAAGGGATCGACCTGTGACCGGGTTGAGTTTCGCATGTGCTTCTCCCATGGTGCGCGCATGGCTTTTGAACGTGTATCTCGTGTGGCGTCAATCCCGGCAATGGTGCTGACGGCAGTGTTGACGGTGGTCTCTGCGCTGCCTGCCGCCGCCGTATCGCTGCTGCGCGACCCGGATATCGAACATGCGCTGCGTCAGATCGCCTCTCCGGTTCTGCGGGCCTCGGGCCTGAGCCAGTCGCGGACCCATATTCTGCTGGTGGACGATCCGGCCTTCAATGCCTTTGTTCTCGACAATCAGGCGATTTTTCTGAACTACGGGTTGATCCTCAAGGTCGATAGCGCCGGAATGTTGCAGGCCGTCATTGCCCATGAAGCCGCCCATATCACCAATGGGCATCTGGCCCGCCGGACCGCCAATCTGCAATCGGCGCGCACCGCTGCCGGATTGGGTCTGGCGCTGGCCGCGTTGGCCGCGGCAGCAGGTGGGGGCGAGGCAGCCGGCGGCATCGCCATCGGCACACAAAGCGCCGCCCAGCGGGTATTTTTGTCCCACACCCGCGCCGAAGAGGCGTCAGCGGATCGATCTGCTGCCTCCTATCTGACGTCGGCTGGCGTATCGCCACAGGCGCTTGTCGATCTGCACCAGGCCTTTGCCGGGCAGGAAGTGCTGAGCGTCAGTCGTCAGGATCCCTATACCCGGTCCCACCCGCTGACCCGCGACCGGCTGCGCGCCGCCCAGGCCTATGTCGCAGCCCACGGTGGCAAGGAAACCGCCAACCCCGATACCGCCTATTGGTTCGCACGGGCGCGTGGCAAGGTTTCGGCCTTTACCAGGTCCCCCAAATGGACCCTGCGTCGGGTGGCCGAAGAGAAATACAAGGACGTACGCCTGATGCGCGAAGCAGTTGCCCATCACCGCCAAGGCAAATTCGAGAAAAGCATAAGCGCGCTGAACAAAGCATTGGCGCTGCGTCCCAACGATCCCTTCTACCTCGAGCTCAAAGGCCAGATCTATATGGAGAACCGGCGTTGGAACGAGGCGCTGAACGCCTATGGACAGGCGGTCAGCCAGGCCCCCCAAAACGCCCAGATTCTCAGCGGTTATGGCCGGGCCCAATTGGCCGCCGGTCAGCCCAAATCCGCCATTCAGACCCTTGAAAAGGCACGATCGCGGGATTGGCGGGATGCGCGCCTGCTGCGGGATATGTCCGTCGCCTATGCCAAGACCGGGCAATCTGGTATGGCCGCCGTAGTAACCGCCGAAAGATACGCCTTGCAGGGCCGCCTGAATGACGCGGGTCTGCACGCCAAACGGGCCAGCGCGCTCTTGCCGCGTGGGTCTGCTGCCTGGCGTCGGGCACAAGACGTGCTGATAGCCTCCGAACGTTTCGCAAAAGGAAAAAAGAAACGATGATCCGACTGACACATTCCCTGCGGACCGTGCGGGCCGCAGCCGCCGCACTGACCCTTTTGGCCGCTCCGGCAACCGCCCTGGACCTCCAGGCCATGTCCGATGAAGACCGCGCTGCCTTTCGCGCCGAAATCCGCGCCTACCTGCTGGACAACCCCCAGGTGATCCTGGAAGCCGTCGAACTTCTGGAACAGCGTCAAGCCCAGGCCGAGGCCCAGGCGGATGTTGAGCTGGTTGCCGAGAACAAACAGGAGTTGGTCAACGACGGGTATTCCTGGGTGGGTGGCAACCCTGACGGAGACATCACCGTGGTCGAATTCATGGATTACCGCTGTGGCTATTGCCGCCGCGCCGTTCCCGAAATTGCACAGCTGTTGAAGCAGGATGGTAATATCCGTCTGGTGATCAAGGAATTCCCGATATTGGGCGAAGCGTCGGTTCTGTCTTCCCGCTTTGCCGTGGCCGTCAAACATGTTGCGGGCAATGACGCTTACAAGCAGGTTCATGATGCCCTGATCGAATTCAGCGGCGAACCCAACGAAGTGTCATTGCGTCGGTTGGCCGAAGGTCTGGGACTGGACGCGGATGCCGTCATGGACGGCATGAACGCCCCCGAGGTCTCTCAGGAGCTCCAACAGACCCGGGCCCTGGCCCAGCGGCTCAAAATCTCGGGCACGCCGACCTTTGTCGTCGAAGATGAACTGCTGCGCGGCTTCCTGCCTGCTGACCAGATGGCCTTGGTTGTCGCCGAACAACGCGGCTGATTAGACCGTGATGCGGATGGGATGGCCACACCATCAGCCCTCATCGCTATGTCGCTTCAAATAAACAAAGGGCGGGGAATTCCCCGCCCTTTGTCCGCTCTTAGATTACCGCATTACTTTGAAATGTCGTCGCCTTGGGCATGGGCCGCTTCCAGTTCGGCGGCCTTGCGTTCGACCTGTTCGACGATGTGGTCCACCATCTGATCATTGTCGAGTTTGTGGCTGGACTTGCCCGCCAGATAGACCATACCGGACCCTGCCCCGCCGCCGGTAAACCCGACATCTGTCATCAGCGCCTCGCCGGGGCCATTCACCACGCAGCCAATGATCGACAGGCTCATAGGGGTGTGAATATGGGCCAGACGCTCTTCCAGCTGTTCAACGGTCTTGATCACGTTGAACCCCTGGCGCGCGCAGGACGGGCAAGAGATGATATTGACGCCGCGGTGGCGCAGACCCAGCGATTTCAGGATTTCAAAGCCAACTTTGACCTCTTCAACCGGATCGGCAGACAGTGACACCCGGATCGTGTCACCAATGCCCATCCACAGCAGCTGTCCCAGCCCAATCGCTGATTTGATGGTGCCGGACACAAACCCACCCGCTTCGGTGATGCCCAGGTGGATGGGGGCGTCGGTGGCTTCGGCCAGCATCTGATACGCGGCGGCCGACATGAACACATCCGACGCCTTGACGCTGATTTTATAGTCGTGAAAATCATGGTCTTGCAGAATACGGATATGTTCCAACCCGCTTTCCACCATCGCATCCGGGCAGGGTTCGCCGTATTTCTCCAACAGGTGCTTTTCCAGCGACCCGGCATTCACCCCGATGCGCATGGAACAGCCGTGATCGCGCGCAGCGGAAATGACTTCGCGCACCCGCTCTTTGCTGCCGATATTGCCCGGATTAATGCGCAGACAGGCGGCCCCTGCCTCGGCGGCCTCGATCCCGCGACGGTAATGGAAATGAATGTCGGCGATGATCGGCACCGGGCTCTCGGCGACGATCTCCTTCAGCGCTTTGGCGGACGCTTCGTCCGGAACCGAAACCCGGACCAGATCGGCGCCGGCCTCGGCTGCCGCCTGAACCTGTGCAATTGTGGCGGCCACATCGGTGGTCAGCGTGTTGGTCATGGTCTGCACGGCAATCGGCGCATCCCCACCAACAGGAACATTGCCCACCATGATCTGGCGGCTCTTGCGACGCGCGATATCACGCCATGGACGGATGGGATTGTGAGACATGGGATCGGGATTCCGGCTGTGGCTAAGACTATAGCGCATAGATAAGCCGGTCATGGGTCCGTGACAATGCCACCCCGCCATCGTCTACGGATTAACCGCACATCAGATTTGGACTCAGTCTGTTGTTGCGCCCGTAGTCGGCACAGCCAAGGATTTGGCCTCAACATAGCGCTTCAACTCAATGTTGCTGTCCTGCTCCAGATCGGCAACGGCGAATTGATCCGAGATCAGGTCTTTGGACATCGCAAAATTCTTGGTGACCCGTCCTCGCCCGCCAAGAGGGCCGTAGTGCTGGCCATCCATTGCAAAATATATCGCACCGGATTCGCCGGCCCGCAAAACTGGCGGCTCTTCAGTCAGCGGAATCTCGTAGGTATCGCCGGGCGCCATTGTCGCCTCGTAGATGACCGAGCCATCAGCCGCCCGCACCCTGACCCACGACGTCCGAACGGCAACCATCACCATGTTCTCAGACACCGGTTCGAGCACCTGCGGAATCGCCTGTGCGATGGCATTGTCCACTGATTGCTGCAATCCCAGCGGTCCGGTCGCTCCGGCCAATTGAACCTGTGGCAGCGACGGTGCCCTAAAGCTTCCAACACTGCGCGGATCAAGGGTCGAAATCGGCGCATCACGCGCAACCAGAACCGGCACATCCAGCGCCTGCGGGCGATAAAGCCGGTCCAGCGCGTCCGTTGTCGTCGCCTCGACGCTGCGGGTCGCGCCATCCAATGGGTCCAGATCCGACAGAACGGTCGGCGTCTGTTCCACTGGCGCAAACTGCACCTGCTGGACTTCCTTCAGAACCGACCAGCCGCCATAGCCAATGCCACCGATCAGGGCCAATAGAACAAAGGTCGACCCGATGGCCCGCGGTTCAATATGGCTGAAGACACTTTCGTTCACAGGCGCAAACGGCATGTTCGGCGAGGCAAATGGATCGCGCGCCCGCGGAGCCCCTGAAACGATTCCGGGGGCGTCTTTCTTTTGGCTGGAAGCCTGTTCGGACATCCCATGGGCGACGGCAAAGCCACTTTCGGAACAGAAAGTGCCATAGGCCTGATCAGGGTCCATGTTCAGATAACGGGCATAAGAGCGAACATACCCGGCAATGAAGCCAGGTGTATCAAAGACGGAGGGATCTGAGTTTTCGATGGCGGCAATGTAGCTGGCTTTGATCTTGAGCTCTCGTTGCACGTCAAGCAACGATTTCCCCATCGTGGCCCGCTCGCCCCGCATGACATCTCCAAGACGCAACTCAAAGTCGTCAAACCCTTTGGGTTCTACAACCTCCTCGGTCTTGGCCCTGCGCTGTCTGATGCGCCCAATCATTCTTGCCGTCCTACGTTCTGCCTGCCGCATTCGCCCCAAGATACCGATGAATCCCTGCAACGATTCGATGGCACCTTTTCATTAACAGAACCGTAGCATACCCCAAGAATTATTGCACGGGTATGAAGGTTAACCTGCTAATTCGGCACGATTCAGCGCACAATGGGACCAAAGAGCGTCCATTGCACGCACCAGTGCATCGATTTCGGACGGACCGTGTACCGGAGACGGGGTGAACCGCAGGCGTTCGGTGCCGCGTGGGACGGTCGGGTAATTGATCGGCTGGACATAGATGCCGTGGTCTTCCAACAGCATGTCGCTCAACTTTTTGGTGTGGACCGGGTCACCCACGATCACGGGCACGATGTGGCTGCCATGATCAATAATCGGCAGACCCAACCCCTTGAGCCGCAGTTTCAGAACCTTGGCCCGGTCATGATGCGTGTCGCGCAGGTCCTGCGCCGTTTTCAGATGCGCCACTGACGCGGCTGCACCGGCGGCAACTGCGGGCGGCAGCGACGTGGTAAAGATGAAGCCCGGCGCATAAGAGCGGATGGCATCACACATTTTTGCGCTGGCGGCGATATATCCACCCATCACGCCATAGGCCTTGGCCAGCGTGCCGTTGATGATGTCGATGCGATGGGCCAGGTTGTCACGCTCGGTGACCCCGCCACCGCGCGGACCATACATGCCCACGGCGTGGACTTCGTCGATATAGGTCAGCGCGCCGAATTCGTCGGCCAGATCACAGAGCTCTTTGATCGGGCCAAAATCGCCGTCCATCGAATAAACAGATTCAAAGGCGATCAGCTTGGGCGCAGCCGGGTCATCAGCTTCGAGCAGCTCGCGCAGATGCGCCACATCATTGTGACGGAAAATCCGTTTGGCCCCGCCATTGCGGCGCACGCCTTCGATCATCGAGGCGTGGTTCAATGCATCCGAATAGATGATCAGACCCGGAAACAGTTTCGGCAGCGTGCTCAGCGTCGCGTCATTGGCGATATAGGCGCTGGTGAACAGCAGGGATGCTTCCTTGCCGTGCAGATCGGCCAGCTCGGCCTCGAGCCGTTTGTGATAGACCGTGGTACCCGAAATATTGCGGGTCCCGCCCGATCCGGCGCCGGTTGATTCAATCGCTTCCTGCATCGCGTCCAGAACAACGGGGTGCTGCCCCATGCCCAGATAATCATTGCCACACCAGACGGTGATGTCTGTTTCGCTGCCATCCGGACGGGTCCAGACCGCATGCGGGAAATGTCCCTTGCGCCGTTCGATATCGATGAAGGTCCGGTAACGCCCCTCTTCGTGTAGCTTTTCAATGGCTGCGTCGAGTTTCGCGGTATAGTCCACCGAGGTCTCCAATTCATCGTCCGACCCCGGATAGGGCCTAGTTTCGCATGACACGAGATATTCACATCCGTGAATGAATATCTGTCTCGCATCTTTCGATCAACTGCCTACATCCGGGCCTGATGTCGCAGCTTTGACATGGGTCAATAGCCTCAGCACAAAATCCGAACAAGAGGCAGAGCGGCCTGAAAGCGCGTGAAAACGGCACAGATCATCACGTTTTGGCATCCATGTTTCTGATAAAGGTCGATCCGGGCGCAATGTAGCATCACTTTGATAACGCCTCTCGCCGCTGTTTTGTGGTCCGCTGACAGTGGTCTGAGAGTCGGAAACATTGTAACAGTCGCCATATGACCCAGGCCACACTGACCGATTTCGACACCCTCTCCTATTACCAGGCTGCCGCGCCGGTATACCGGGGGAGCGGCCCAGAGGGTACCAACCGATTTTTGAAAGACTTTCTTGATCATCTGCCGCGCGGTGCCCGGATTCTGGATCTGGGGTGTGGTGGCGGACATGACAGCGGTGAAATGATCCGTCGCGGGTTTGATGTCACCGCCTGTGATGGATCCACCACCATTGCCCGCCAGGCCGAAAGCCGGATCGGACAGACTGTACAGGTGCTGCGGTTTCAGGATCTCGCATTTGACCAGACATTTGATGCAATCTGGGCCAGCGCCAGCCTGCTGCATGTCCCCCGCCCTGCGCTGACTCAGATTCTGGCCCGTGTGCATCGCGCCCTGCGTCCGGGGGGATGGCATCTGGCAACCTACAAGGCCCAAGGCACAGAGGGTCGTGATTCCGCGGGGCGCTATTTCAATCATCTAACCGTGGATGACGCCCACCATCGCTATCAGACCGCCGCCGCATGGCAGGATCTGTCCGTTACCTCCTATTCAGGTGGCGGATACGAAAACGCCACATCAGGACCCTGGATCTGTGTCCGGGCCCGCGCCGCCGGTTAGCACCGCATCGGGCACAAAAGCAGTTTCCCCCCGGCGCAATGCACACTAGGCTCCGCGCCAAAGATGACCCTCGACAAAGGAACAGATGATGTCGCTTGATGACGTTCTCGCCCGAATTGACACCGAACTGCCCGCCGCGATGGAGCGGTTGATGGATCTGCTGCGAATCCAGTCGATTTCCACCGACCCCGCGTTCAAATCCGATTGTGATAAAGCCGCCGATTGGCTGGTGTCTGACCTGAACAGCATGGGGATCACGGCCGAAAAACGCCCCACGCCCGGTCACCCCATGGTGGTTGGCCATGTGGGCCAGGATCTGGGCGATGATGTGCCCCACGTTCTGTTTTATGGCCATTATGACGTCCAGCCCGTCGACCCGCTGAACCTGTGGAACACCCCACCGTTCGAGCCTCAGATCGAAGATACCCCCAATGGACAGGTAATCCGCGGCCGCGGCGCGTCTGATGACAAGGGACAGCTGATGACCTTTGTCGAAGCCTGCCGCGCCTGGAAAGAGGTCCACGGATCCCTGCCCTGCCGCATCACCTTCTTCTTTGAGGGCGAAGAGGAATCCGGCTCGCCCTCGCTGATCCCCTTCATGCAGGACAACGCGGACGAGCTGAAGGCCGATCTGGCGCTGATTTGTGACACTTCGATGGTGTCGCGCGGGGTGCCGTCGATTGCCTCGCAGCTGCGCGGCATGCTCAAGGATGAATTCACCATCACCGGCCCCCGGATCGACCTGCATTCCGGCCATTACGGTGGTCCCGGCCTGAACCCGCTGCGGGAAATGTCGAAAGTCATCGCCTCTTTCCATGACGAAGACACCGGCGCGGTCACAGTGGATGGCTTCTACGAAGGCGTGCACGAAGTCTCCGCCGAACAGCTGCGCCAGTGGCAGAATTGCGGCTTTGACGAAGCTGAATATTTGAACTCGGTTGGATACAGCCAACCCCACGGGGAAAAGGCCTATTCGACCCTGGAACAGCAATGGGCCCGCCCAACGCTGGAGATCAACGGATTGTGGGGCGGCTACAACGGGGCCGGGTCCAAGACCGTGATCCCGTCTGAGGCCCACTGCAAGATCACCTGCCGTTTGGTGGGTGACATGGATCCCGACGCGCTACGCGACAAGATCCGCGCCCATGTGCAACAGCGCCTGTCCCCTGACGCCACCGTCACTTGGGACAATGACCTCGAAGGCTCGCCCGCACCGGTGATGAACATCGCACGCCCTGAATTCGAAGCCGCCCGCGGCGCGCTGTCGGACGAATGGGACCGCGAGGCCGTGTTTACCGGCATGGGCGGGTCAATCCCAATTGCCGGGTTCTTCAAATCTGTGCTGGACATGGATGCGATGCTGGTCGGTTATGCCAATGACGATGACGCGATTCACTCCCCAAATGAAAAATATGACGTGAAGAGCTTTCACAAAGGCATCCGCTCCTGGGCGCGCATCCTCGATGCCCTGACCCGCACCTGAACACCCCAAGGAGCGCCCGCTCAACCCTGAAACGCTCCCCCGGAGCGTTTCCTGGACGGGTCTCACTCCACAAAGGCATCCGCTCCTGGGCACGCATCCTCGATGCCCTGAGCCGCACCTGAACACCCCAAGGAGCGCACGCTCTTTGGGCGCTGCCCGCCGGTCACGCCCAGACCACAGACCAAACACAGGATCCTTTGCCGGCCAACTGTTGTCTACAAGGTCCATACAGATGGTCACGCTCACCTAACCGAAGCGGTAAACCCTGGGAAAATCATCCGATGCATCGGCCCTGAGGCTCTTGTCAGGGTTCGGCCCCGCCCCCGCTTGGCTCTCGGGTCAAAAGGCACCCGGTACGCGCTGCCGCGCCTGGCAGATCTCCCTCGTCCCATCCCAATGGCACCGATTTGATGGGCCTGCCCCTCGTCGACATCCCCCGGACCACAGGGAACGCCTGCTCCACGTGTCGGTGCGCGCTGCTTCTTTCTGGTCCGAAATACCTCGGGGTTTGGGGCAGAGCCCCAATGTCCAGGAGCGGCAGAGCCCCAATAGCAAGAAAGTTTGCGGTGAGACCCCGATGCGACGGGCGCGAACACAGCCGTTAATCCAGCCCTCCGCCCAACCGGGCGGTCAAAGCAACCCGGAGAATCGCTCAGGCAGCAAATATTGCGTGTGATACTCAGGGCGATCGAACTCGAAAAAACCGGTTTCCCCCCGCGCCCGGAATGTGCGGCGCATCTTGCGACGCAGCGGTTCCAGATTGAACTCCTCCTGCATCTCCAACCCCTCAAAGGCTTCAAAAACCGCACGGTCTTCACCGCGTGCTTCAGCAAACCAGTGACGCCCGATCGCAGCTTCCTTGATTGTGGCTCCAGTGGCTGCCGACACATGGTTGCGGCGATCCATGGTCGCGGCGTAATTGCCCAGATCACAGTATTTCAGATGAAACAGAAACAGCTCATCCGGCGCGTGCAGTTTGCCGTATTGGGTGAAATGCCCACCCCGGGCAATCTTGGTCCCGGTCGAGATAATGCAGGGCTTGGAATAATGTGGGGCCGGTCGCACATGACGCCGTGGCCCTAGGATAGGTCCGGCGATCGTCTCGTGTTCCATGTCAATCCGGTGGATCACTTCCAACCCCAGCGGCGTCAGAACCCTGTTGGCCGGGACCGTTTCCAACCATTGCCGCAGATCCATACCCGTCGCCGGATCCACCACGACCAGTTCGTCCACATCGCCGACGATGACATGGTTGTAATAACACCGCAGCGCCATGACGAAATTGTTCAGCATCCGCCATCGTTTCATGTCGAAACTCTTGTGCGGGTCTCCGGGGATGCCAATGATGTTGCAGCCCTGGGCAAGATCGGCGACCTCGGTGCCACGCCCGTGGTTGACCACATAACAGTTTTCGCGCCCCAGCATCTCGCCATAGTGGCGCAACCAAGCCTCGAGAAAGAACGCATCGTCCCGCACCATCGTCAATGCAGCAACTGTTTGCATGATCTGCCCTGCCCTCGCCTTTTTCTTTGCTCCATTCTTAGCGAACATATGCCGACAAGAGAATCATAAAATCGAGCGCCCATGCCCCCTTTTGATGCCCTTCCCACAGATTTTGCCGAAACCGGCATCGCAATCCACCTGAAACCGGCAACCACCTTAACCCGGTTTCAAGTTATCGGAGAGCGGGCCTCGGGTACCAACCTGACCAACCGGCTTTTGGGGCGAAATTCCCCGATGAAATCATCGGATGTCCTGGGCTGGAAACACGGGTTTCCCCATGCAATGGCGATCCCGGATGATCTTGTGGTTGTCGGTCTGGTCCGCGACGCGACATCCTGGGTTCGGTCATTGCACGCCAAACCCTGGCATTCGACTCCCGACATTCAGAGGCTAACCTTTTCCGAGTTTCTGCGCACGCCCTGGCACAGCGAGATCGACCGCGAGGATTACTTCAAAAACTCAGGCCCTTTGGGTGTTGTCGGACAGACGTTGCAACATGATCGCCATCCGCTTACCGGCCGCCCTTTTGAAACGGTTTTCGATATGCGCACAGCCAAGCTTCAGGCGCTGCTGAGCTATTTCGAACGCAACTGCAATTTCATCCTGATCCGGGCCGAAGTCGTGCAAGCCGATCCAATGGCTGCGACCCATGCGCTCCTGGATGCGTTGTCCTTTGCTCGTCCCGACATGTTTCGAGGCGTTCACCGGCGCGTCGGCTCAAAATTCAAAAGCCGCGTCGGTCCGCGCCCCCCCACGCCCGAAATCTTGAGCCAGCCGGATCTCGAATTCCTCAGGGCACGATTGGATTGCGCTCTGGAACGCCGTCTTGGCTATGACTACTGAAAGCCCCGGAGACGCGCCATCCGTCCCGATCCCCGCCCTGTCAGAACGCAACCGCAGACTGCGGCAGGTGGGAAGGGTGCCACCAGCTATCCTCACGTCGAAACGCTGAATAAGATATTGATTGTTTTGAGAAAAGTGGCGCGGTTGACGGGGCTCGAACCCGCGACCCCCGGCGTGACAGGCCGGTACTCTAACCAACTGAGCTACAACCGCGCATGACCTTTTCGGCCTATGTTGCCCATCCGGGCCGGACCCATTTTCCATTTCTGGACCCCGGGTCGGGGCTGACAGCAGTGGCGCGGTTGACGGGGCTCGAACCCGCGACCCCCGGCGTGACAGGCCGGTACTCTAACCAACTGAGCTACAACCGCCCGCTGTCTGTTCAGCGTGTCTTGCTGAACGTTTGGGTGTATTATGGCCCAGCCCCGATATCGTCAAGCAGTGTTTCGCGTTTTTCTGCTGTTTGGTGGGAATTATTTTTGGTTTCCCAACTAACCCCTTGTGAGACAAGGCTTCGTCACGATCCTTCACCCGTCGGCGCATTCCCGGCGCTGCCCGCCCGACACCGGCAAGCCAGCGGACAGGCACGCCAATGTGCGATCCGCCACGCATTGGCAGATTTGCGCCCCCATCTATCACGGTTACCGGAAATCTGCCTGCTGATTTCGCGCTCCAATATGCCCTGGAAAGTCGGAACAGACGCATGCCTTCGTCGCCGCAAGAACGTTTCGGACCACTTCCCTCATTTCCGAGGGGCCCGAGAACACGAAACAACAGCAGATCTGAAGTCACAGCCAAAAATGTGAAGCTGAAAGAACACCGGGCATAGTTTTCGCCCGCCCCTGGACGGCGCTGGCATCACCGACGGACGTTACCATGAATAATCGTGCAATCTGAGCTCGTTTCGGCAATTGTTCTTTATGACTGCTCGGGAGACCCGTCTTGACTGAGAATAGAGTAGAACGTCGACTTGCCGCGATTCTCGCCGCCGACGTGGTGGGCTATTCCTCATTGATCGAGAATGATGAAACTGGCACCCGTGCGCTTTTGAACGCGGCATTCGACGAGATCATCGCCCCGGCCCTTGAACGCCATCGCGGGCGATTGTTCAAGACGATGGGTGATGGGTATTTGGCCGAATTTGCCTCCGTCGTCGAAGCTGTCGAATGCGCAGCCGCCATCCAAAAGAACCTTGCTGACCACAGCACGCTGACCTTGCGGATCGGGATAAACCTGGGTGACGTCATCGTCGAAGGCGATGATCTCCATGGAGATGGCATAAATGTTGCAGCGCGGATCGAGGCATTGGCGGACCCCGGTGGCATCGCGATCTCGCGGTCGGCGCGCGATCAGATCCGGGACAAGTTGAACGTGACTCTGCATGACCTTGGCGAAATCCGGGTCAAGAATATCGCCCGCCCAGTGCGTGTGTTCAATGTGGTCGACCCGAGTATACCTTCTGAAGCGACGCCGACGTCACGGCCCCAAACGTTCGTTTGGAAATTTGGTGCGGCGGGCGTGGCTCTGCTGGTGCTGGCATTTGTTGGCATGCTGTCCTGGGACCGTTTGCGTCCCCAGGACGTGGAAGCCGCATCTCTTGCGAGGATGCAACTGGCGTTGCCAGACAAGCCCTCCGTCGCGGTGCTCCCGTTCAAGACACAGTCCGGCACCCAGGAAGAAGCACTGCTGGCAAGGGCCGTGGGCGAAGATCTCACGCGCAGCCTGGCGCGAGTCGATGGCCTGTTCGTCATTGCGAGCAGTTCGACGGAACGATACCGCGACCAGAGGGTGAGCCCCGCAAAGGTGGCAGAAGAGCTGGGCGTGGCTCATATCGTGCGAGGCACATTGCGGCGGTCTGGCGAACAAGTCCGCGTCGACACCGAGCTGATCGAAACACTGTCAGGACGCATAATTTGGAGCGACCGTATCGAACGTGCGTCCAAGGACGTGTTTGAATTGCAGGACTCGCTTGTCACCCATCTCGCGCAGCAGTTTTCCGAAGATTTGGAGCGCGTGCAGGACCGGCATCGCTTCACAGAGAACCCAGAGGCCTTTCTGCTGTGGGCGCGTGCGGACGAGGCAAGCTGGGTGAATACTCCCATCTCCTACCAGCGCGCGCGCGCACTGGCGCAAGAGGCGTTGGCGCTGGATCCCGAATTCGTGAGAGCCACGGCGTTGCTCGGATTTGTCGAAACCCAGACCGGCTATTTCCGGGTTGCGAACGATCCCAGACTTGCGCTTGAAAATGGTCTTGAAATTGCACGAGAGGTCGTGCGTCTCGAACCGGATGACTGGTATTCGCGTCAGGTTCTTGCACAATCGCTTCTGAATTTGCGCGACTACGAAGGCGCGCTTGACGAGTTCAGGCGTGCAATGGAGCTCGAACCCGCCCATCCGAATCTGCTGACCCGATCAGCATTGGCGCTGATCTTTCTTGGCCGCGGGTCTGAGGCCGAGGAATTGCTGCGCCTTTCGGTTCGGTTGAACCCATTTCACAATTGGCTCGCCGACCAGTTGCTGGGTCAGGCAATCTATCTTCAGGGTCGATATGGCGAAGCACTGGAACATCTTGAGACTGCGCGCTCAAAGAACCCGCGCTTTATTGGAAATCTGTGGTGGCGCGCTGCTGCTTATGGACAACTTGGCGACGACACCAAAGCAAGTCAGACGGTCAAAGCCATCATAGAACGTATGCCCAATGCGAGCATTTCCACAAGCTTCATCCAGATCACTGATCCTATTGGTCAGACACGTTTTAAAGAGGGGCTGCGCGCGGCTGGGCTTCCTGAGTAATCCATGCGTCAGGCTGCCTGCGGTCTCTTCATACCCAAATCCGGTGCCCGGTGGCTCCCGGCCCGCAACAGGGTCTCCCCAACACGCAGGCATTCACACGATCATTGCTCAGCGGCCACCCTGCCCCATCACCGCATTACGATTTGCCTTGTGAGTCTGATAGTCTTGGTAGGCTTGAGTGCCGGGCTCCGGCACACAAGCTGTAAGGCCCAAGGTGGCCCCAATCAGGATCAGGCATTGAATACGTGCCAGCATGTGTTCGTCCTTTGAAAACTGCGCTCAACACAAAGAATAGACCGATTCACCCCAGAGTCACTGAGTAGCCAGGAGGCTGGCTTGAACTCGGATCTGCCTCGGCTGCAACGACATCCAGACGGACATCCAGACGGTGCCATGGGCGATCATTGCACGAGGCGCTGATGCGGTGCCCCCGATCCGCCACAACGGCCGCGCCCGGCAAACAGACTGTGCAGCTGCCGTCGCGCGGAACAAAACCCTGCGGGCACCCCGACCCCTGGGTCGGGCGCTGTGGAAAAATCGGCGCTCTACCATGCTCCAAGCAGGGCCGTGATCAAGGCCGTCACCCGAACTCAAACGCGAAACGGCCAACTCACGCCAAGGAGCGCTTTGCGCAACAGCCTTGTTATCAGATCCGACAAAGAACAGGCCATCTCCGGGCGCGCCATAAATGGCATCGCTGGAGTTTGCTCCGCTGGGTGTGCCATTCCTATTTGTGTTGCTGATGCTCATGAATTCACACGATCGTTTTCGGCATGTGATTCATTACACGACCCTCGATATTACCTTGGTGAGTTTTTATCAAAACGATACATGCTGCATATTCGAGGGAAGTCTAGGTTATGAATTGTGATTACGATTTTATGCGAGAAGATCGAACGCTTCACCGCTAATTTGAATATTAATTTCGGATTGATCTTCACCATCGACCAGCGCCCAAATGATTTGTCCCGTCGGTTTGTAGATCACAAATCCCTCCCTGATTGTATCTTCGCCGGAACGGTCCCCTGATGCATTCGACGCATGGGCAAAATTGACCTGGAAATCGTCCGCCATCACGAGACCACCGCCCCAGAGCAGAACATCGCCATCTACAGCCGTGTAATCCTGTATCCAATCCGACCCGTGGCCCGCGATGCCAGCGTGGAAAAACCGGTCCGCGCCCCAGCCACCATTCAGCCGGTCATGACCAAATCCGCCGTTGATGAAATCCGCGCCTGAACTGCCGAAAATCTCGTCGCTCAGCGCCGAGCCGGTCAGCACATCATGGCCCTCGCCGCCAATCAGCGTATCGGCACCAAATCCGCCCAGCAGAGTGTCGTTACCCGCCTCGCCGCGCAGCTCGTCATTGCCATAGCCGCCATCGGCATAGTCATTGCCATATCCGGCCAGAATGCGGTCAGCCAAATCACCCTCGGACGGGCTGTCCATCAAACCGCCGTAGATAACATCGTCGCCTTCGCCGCCAATCAGCGCATCAAGGCCTAGCCCACCGACCAGCGTGTCGCCACCGGCATCGCCCGACAGCCTGTCAGCAAAGGCGCTGCCGGTGATGTAGTCGTCACCTTCAAGCCCATCTAAGCGATTGCCAGCAGTACCCGCGGTGTCGTCCAGAACGTCGTCGCCGATGGTGCCGAACAGGTAATAGCGGACATCCAGGATCGTCCAATTATATTCGGTGACCAAGATGTTAACGACATGTTGATCCGAGTAAAAAAGGCCCTCCGCCCAAAGCGGAACACCAATCGGAATGCGGGTTTCGCCGGGATCAAGACGTGCCCAACCCGCCAGCGTGGCGTCGAAATTCTCCGTGCTCATGCCCGAACCGGAGAACATACCAACGGCGAATTGCAATGAGGAGATGTCCCAGGCGCTCAGGTCCTGGTCAAAGGACGCGGCACCATAGAACATGTGACCGAAGGTCGTGACATTGCTGGTCTCCCAGGAACTCAGATCCTGGTTGAAGGATGACGCACCATAAAACATGCTGGACATTCCATTGGCACTGCTGGTGTCCCAGTTACTCAGATCCTGGTTGAAGGACGACACATCATCAAACATGCCTCCAAAACTGGTGACATTGCCGGTATTCCAATTTCCAATGTTTTGGTCAAATGCAAGTGCCCCGGAAAACATATGCGACATGTCCGTCACATTTCCGGTATCCCACCCGCCAATATCCTGATTGAACGCAAGGGCGTCATAGAACATCCAGCTCATGTGTGTCACTTTTCCGGTGTCCCACGCCCCGATATCCTGATTGAACGCGGCGGCATCATAGAACATCACGCTCATATCCGTGACATTTACGGTATTCCAATCCCCGATATCCTGATTGAACACAGCGGCGTTTCTGAACATCTGGTACATATTGGTGACGCTGCCGGTGTCCCACCCGCCAATGTCCTGATTGAAAACGGTCGCGTTTCTGAACATGTCGCTCATGTCTGTGACGTTCTGGGTGTTCCAGCTGCCAATGTTCAGGTTCATCGGGTTAGAAAACCCAAAATAGGCACCAAACATCGCTGACATATCGGTGACTGTGCTGGTGTCCCAATCCACAACTTCGACCGGGACCCGACCATTGTTGCTTATGTCACCAAGCTGGCCATGTTCATCGACAAAGAAGTAAAAACTCAAATCAATGTTGGGGGCGGGTATCATATCAAATTCTTTCGCTTACTTGGGCGCAATAAGCGCGATATAATAAGAGGTTTCGTCCTATGAACGCAACGGAACACCTTTTTCAGAACGCACTCCGTTGGTCTTGCCTATTATTCGACGCACTACACCCAAATCAGCATCAATAAAACCCTATACGTGCGTCATACTTTTTATAATACAACCTTAATGTGGAACTTGCAGAGCAGCTCGTTTCGGCAAGCTATGTGTCCTCTTGCGGGAGCCCACCTCCTGGGCAGAGTTGTCTTCAGAAGCGACCTCGGCGAAGGACTGGCATCCGCCGCTCTGCGTTAACCGATCCTGCCTTCTTTGGACTGAAAGCGCCTTTTAATCACGTCAAACATGGGCTTTGCGTCACCAACGGTTATCCACGCTTCTCCCCAGACGACCAGCGCACGGCCGCCGATGCTGTCGACGTCCCGCAGATTCGAGCTGTAAGGAAAGGGAACACTTAGGATCACGGAACCAGGGGACACTTCAAAACATCGCATCTCTTATTTCAAAAGCGAACTATTTTCAAAGAGATGGATGGTGGGTGATGAGAGGCTCGAACTCCCGACATCTTCGGTGTAAACGAAGCGCTCTACCAACTGAGCTAATCACCCGCGCTGGTGGATTTAGCCAAAGCTGAGCCCACGCGCAAGAGGCTTGTTGAGCATTTTTTCCTTCTGAATGATTTTTTTTTCCGATCCACACGACTGGGTTCAAAGATCAAAGCGCCGGTGGCGTTGTATGCGATCACATCGCCATAGGGTCTGTTTGACGGCGACCGCGCACCACCCGGGCCGCGACCAATATTGGACGGAACTGAGACCCACGGCCGAAACCGTCAGCGCAAAACGGTTTCGGTTCCGTTTTCCAGCAGATAGACACAGCCCTGTTCATTCGGCAAAACAGCCATGTCCCTGCGTTCCAACCCCAGAACGAGGCCACGAATGACCTGCCCCAGCAACCCATGTGCAACCACCACCGATGGTCCGCGAAGGTGCGTCATGAAATCACTGATACGGGCAAGAAAACTGGCATACCCTTCACCATCCGGTGCCTCACAGAATAGATCCAGCGAGTTTGGATTGGCGGCAATGATCCCCGGCCATCGGGAATCGGCCTCGGGCCGTGTCAGCCCCTGAAGTGCCCCGGCATAGGCTTCGGCCAACCGTTGATCGGTCGTGAAATTGCGCCCGCCCAGGGCGATCTGTGCGGTTTGCTGGGCACGCCCCAACGGAGACACAAAACAGGCGGGATTGGCGGCGAGCACAGGAGCCATGATCCGGGCCTGAGCCTGGGCCTGCTCTTTGCCCAACGCCGTCAGGTCAGATTCCAACTGCCCCTGAATGCGCCCTTGGGCGTTCCAATGGGTTTCACCGTGCCGCAGCAGCCAGATTTTCGGAAAGCCAACCATGCTCTAACCACCCTCGTTTTGGTCGGCTCACCCTGTCGCGAAGTCTGGCCAATGTCCAGCCGCAAACCCCCCGGTGTCCAGCCCGGAATGCCCCGTGCCGATGTCTCGATTCAGCGACGGCATCCGGCATGTCGAAACCGGCAATCAGATCGCGTACACCTCCAGATCCTCGACGATCCCCGCGGGGCCTTTGAAATGCTCGGCCAGCTCGGCGTTGGCGCTGGCATGCCCCTCTGCACTGTCCATGTGGATCCGGAAATGGGTGATCAGCAAACGCTTTACCCGCGCCGCCTGCGCCGCCTTTGCAATATCCGCAGGGGTGGGCGAAAACTCGGCAATGGCGGGATGAACGCTGTCGATGGACAGCCGATAACACCAATGGATCAACAGGTCGGCATCGCGCTGCAACGCCGACAGTTTCGGACAGATCCCGGCATCCCCGGAATAGACGAATTTCTTGCCCCCAGATGCGACCGAAAAGGCCATGCAATCAAACGCGGGCTGCGCGTGGGGCACCTCACAGCTGTTGAGCACCCAGCCGTCCCCTTCAACGGTAAACCCCGGCTTGACCTCGGTGACATCCGGCGCGGGCCAGGCGCGCGGCAGTGATCCGCCACGGGCAACCCAGACCTGTTGGCTGGGGGCCAGTTCGGTGCGCGCAATCAGATCCGGCGACAGCACCCCGTCGCGGCCAAACAGAAGTTCGGTCTGACGGGCAATCGGTGCGGGCCCCCACACCTTGAGCGGTGGGGCTCCTTCGTCCCATGCCGCATGCACCAGACGGGCATAATCCATCATGTGATCCGTGTGCAGGTGGGTAAAGAACAGATGCGTGATGTTGCTGGGCAACCGCCCCGAGCGCACCAGGTTGTCAAACACCCCGCCTCCGCAATCAAACAGGATTTTGTCGTCACCGATTTCCAGCAGATAGCCGGTCGAGGCACGTCGCGCATATGCTTCGGGCGAACCCGATCCGAGGATGGTCAATTTCATGAGTCAGTTTCCAATACTGGGGGCGGTGTCGCACCAGGAGCGCCAAGCGCCAGCGCAGCCTCTCGTCCACCATGTCGCGTGATAAGATCGGCCTGATCGGCAAAGGCCTGGGCGTCGGTCTGGTCCGGATCACAAATGGCCCGCAGGGCCTGTTCCATCATCGCCACAACAGGCGCATGACCCGGATCAGCCGCCAGATCAGTGGTCTCTTCGGGGTCGGTTTCCAGATCGAACAGTTCAGGCGCGAAGCCGATGTAATGATGGTATTTCCAACGCCCCTGTCGCAGCATGAACGCGCCAGACACCGCGCCTGCAGCGTGGTATTCCGAAAAAATCGGCCGGTCAGGATCGGGAGGTTCGGCAATGACATCGGCCAGGGAACGCAGCCCTGTAGTTCCGTCTATGTCCGCCCCGAAATGTGTGCCGATCGTATGTGACAGATCGACCAGGCTGACCGGCGTGTCACAGATGCCCCGGGGCACATCCGGACCTGCCAGGATCAATGGAACTTCTACGCTTTCGCGATAAAGATTGGATTTGCCCCACAATCCACGCGCACCCAGATTGTCTCCATGGTCCGAGGTATAAGCAATCGTTGTATTGTCCCCGTATCCGGCCGCGCCCAGCGCCGCCAGGATTTCCCCGACATTGTGATCCAGCCAGGAACATAATCCCAAATAGCTGGCGATCGCCACCTTGCGCTCGTCTTCGCTGGTGAATTTGGCCTCGCTGTCCATAAAGGCGTTCTGCTTTTCCACCCAGGGGTGGCGCTGGTGCCCGTCGCGCGGGTGCAGCTTGGACGGAGGCACCCTGTCCAGCGCATAGAGATCATAGAATTCCTGTGGCACGACCAGCGGAAAATGGGGGGCCACCAACCCGACGTACAGACACCACGGCCGATCATCGCCGCTGGCCGCCCGATCCTGAAACCACTGTCGTGTGCGGGCCGTCACCGCGGCGTCATACTCGGTGTATTTGCTTTGACCCGGGCCAATGTATTCGCCCAGCATGCGACCCTTGCCCATGATGCGCTCGTCTTCCTTGCGGATCGAGGCCCAGACCATACCGACGCCGTCGGCCACCATCATCGGAAGGTGTTCGACATCAAATCCGGCCGGATCCTCGGCGCTGCGGTAATGCAGCTTGCCGATGCTTTCGACCGGTACCCCCTGCCGTTGCAGCGCATGTCCCCACCCCGGAATCGCCCCGTCATAGGGCATGGCATTGTCCCACAGTCGCGTCTGATGCACATAGCGGCCCGTGGCAAAGCTGGCCCGCGCAGGCACACAGATCGGAGATGGGGTATAGGCATTGGTGAACCGGGTGCCCCGGCCAGCCAAGGCATCCAGATGCGGCGTCTGCACAAGCGGATGTCCGGCACAGCCCAACGCACGGGCCTGATGTTCGTCGGACATGAGGATCAACAGGTTCGATGTCATATGTCGTTCTCCAGGTCCTCAACTGCCGAATCCAGCTTGGCCAGAGCGTCAAACAGCGCCCCGCGTTCATCATCGGTCAATGAATTCAACAACCGCGCCTGACGATGGCGCATGTGTGGGCGGGCCTGTTGAAAGACCTCGAACCCTTTGGCGGTGAATTCCAGCACATGGGCACGCTGATCCGATTCGCTGGGTTCGCTGGTTAGCAGGCCTTCGGCCACCATGCTTTTGATCGTGCGGCTCAGCTGGGATTTATCCAGGTCTGTCCGACGCACGATCTCGGCAGGTGTAATCCGGCCTTCGACCTCCAGCATGACAAACACCCGCCACTGCATCAGCGAGATTCCCGATGTTTTCTTAAGCAGCTGAGCGGCTTGCGCGCTCAACCGAGCATGGGTGCGCGAGATGCGAAAGGTCACCATCTCCTGCAAGGGGATGTCCAGTACGGCGTTGTCCAACTCATCCTGTGTCACGGTTCACACTCCCTTTGGCTGACTTCAATGTGACGGGATAAAGTGGATAGGTCAACTTTTTTGTTGACTGGTCAACTAAATTCGTCGCAGGCTTGATAAACCGTCGCGTTCAGGGAGGACGACATGAAACGCATGATCAAATCAGGGATTGCCGCGCTCAGTGTGGCTGTGATGGCAACCGGTGCCTGGGCGGCTGACTGGACCCCACCCGGCCCCATCAAACTGATGATCGGGTTCAGGGCCGGCGGTGGCGCTGACACCCAGGCCCGGCTGATCGCAGAAGAGCTGGAAGCCAGATTGGGGTGGAAATTCATCCCCGAACAGGTCACCGGCAAGGGCGGTCTGAACCTGGCCAACACGCTAAAGAATGCGCCAAACGACGGCACTGCGATCGGGCTGGCTGTGACCGAAACCTTTGGCTACAACATGGCCGCTGCCAATGCGGGCATGACGCCGGATGATTTCACCGGCCTGACCACCACCGCCGGATTCCAGATGGGCGTGGTGGCCCAAACCGCCAAAGGCTGGACATCCTTTGACGAGATGGTGGCTGCCGCCAAGGGCGGCCAGGACATCCGCTTTGGCGTGATGAGCCCCAAGCTGGCGGATCTGGCCTATTTGCTGGGCAAGGCACAGGGCGTCGACTTCAACATCGTCAGCGTCAAGGGCGGCAAAGGTGTGATGAATGGCGTCAACGCTGGGGATTTGGACGTCGGCTTCATGGCAGGCATCCAGGCCAAGGGCGTCGACTCCGGGGATCTGGTGAACCTGGCCTCGGCCATGACGACCCCGTTGACCCAATCACCTGACGCCCCCACATTTGCTGATCTTGGGGTCGGTTTTGCCGCCGACGGCCATTTTGTCTTTGTCGGCCCTGCAGGTATGCCAGATGACGCCCGCAGCGCCATTTCCCAGGCGATTGCCGATGTGGTGTCCGATGATACCACAAAGGCGGGCGGACTGATCAAAAAGGTCTTTGGCGGGGCCGCCACAATTACAGGTGACGACCTGACCGCCCTGCTGGCCAAGGATTTTTCAGAAGCTGAGGCCTTGATGGACGCAGCTTCTGACTGAACACTCCCCCCCCTGGCCGGGGTCTCATCCCAGATGGTGAAACCCCGGTCTCCTTTGGCCTGTGTCGGGAGTCATGATGATACGCGCACCCAAAAGCAATCTGATCCTCGGGCTGGTCATGGTGATATTTGCCGCGATCCTGTTGAGCCTGTGGATCCCGCTGGACACCCAGACAGGGCTGGTTGAAAAGATCCGCCGTCAGGTGGTGATCGGTGACGCGCTTGCCCCCACGGTTGCGGCGCTGTTCCTGTTGATCGGCGGCGGGCTGCTGGTTGTTGTTGATCGCACGGCTGACGGCCAGCCCAAACCGTCCCTGCGTGGATTGGGGTTCACGGCGTCATTGATCGCTGTGATCTGTATCAGCCTGGTGGTGATGCGCCACGCCGGACCTCTGAGTGTGTGGCTCATCAATACCCTGCACGGCGATACCCTGGAATATCGCCTGCTGCGCGACAGCGCGCCCTGGAAATACATCGGGTATCTGCTGGGCGGAACCCTGATGATTTCCGGCATGATTGCCCTGGTCGAAGGGCGCATTCGCATCCGCGCCGTTCTGGTGGCGTTGCTCGCCGTTCTGATCATGATCGCGCTCTATGATCTGCCATTCAAAGACCTGCTGTTGCCTCCGAATGGGGACGTATGATGGGAACGCTTGACTACATCTGGATGGGTGTTCTGGCCGTCTTTCAGGGACCCGAGCTGTTTTCGCTCTTTGGCCTGCCGGTTTCGGCGACATTGCTCATGATCCTGGCCGGGTTTCTGGTGGGGATTGCCGTCGGTGCCACACCCGGCCTTGCCGGTCCCATCGCGATGGCAATCGCCTTGCCGATTCTGATTTCCGTGTTCGGATATACCCCGGATGCCCTGTTGCCGGTCATGGGCTTTTTGATCGGCGTGATGAAAGGGGCAACCATTGGCGGAGCGGTGCCGGCGATCTTGTTCAACACACCCGGCACCCCGGATGCCTTCATGACCACGCTGGATGGCTATCCCATGACAAAACGCGGCAAAGCCCAAAAGGCGCTGCGGGTGGCTCATTTTTCCTCGGCTTCCGGAGATACGTTTTCAGATATCGTGCTGTTTGTCTGCGCCCCCTTTCTGGCGATCATGGTCGAGGCCTATCTGGATCTTCCGGAAAAAACTGCGCTGCTGATCCTGTCGCTCAGCTTTATCGCGGCCGTGATTGGGGGATCCGCTGCCAAGGGGCTCATTTCGACCGGGCTGGGGCTGCTTGCGGCCTATGTCGGCACCGGGGAGGATTTTTATCCCCGCTTGTCCCTGGACAGCCCGATGTTGGCCCAGGGATTTCCGATCACCACCGCCGTTCTGGGCGTTCTGATCATCGGCGCGGTGCTGAAAGAGCTCGAAGACCTGTGGCGCACAAAACAGGCACGCGGCACCATCGCCCCACATCGCGATACGGGCGACCAGCGGCTGCATTGGGCCGACATCCGGCGGCTCCTTCCGGTTATCGGCCGGTCGGCGCTGATTGGAACCTGCATCGGTGCCCTGCCCGGCATCGGTTCGACGCTGGCGGCAACGTTGGGATATTCTGTGGGCCGGTCGCACTATGCGCGCACCAAACGCCCTGACGCGCCGGAATTCGGCAAAGGCGCAGCCGAAGGCATTGCCGCGACCGAGGCCGCCAATTCTTCGGTTTCGGGTGCCAACCTGATCCCGGTGCTCAGCCTCGGTATCCCTGGCAATGCAGCCGCCGTGTTCCTGATCCTCGCTGCTGAAAGCATCGGTGGTTTCAATCCCGGCCCGTCCGTTTTCCGCTTTACCGCCGACGCGGTGAACCCCGAACTGGTCATCGCCTTTGGCCTGTTCACTGCAATGATGATTGCCAATGTGCTGAACTGGACCATTGGTGGGCTGTTCATGCGATCCATGGGGATCATGATCCACATCCCAAAGCACATTCTTCTGCCCTGTGTGCTATTGCTGACCCTGACCGCCATCTACGTTCAGGAAACCCGGATGGAGGTGATCTGGTTCGCGCTGGGGTTCGGGGTTCTGGGATACCTGATGCGCGTGGTCGCGATTTCACCGCTGCCCTTTGTCATCGCCTTCATTCTGGGGGGCAAGCTGGAAGAAACCACCCGTCAGGCCTTTGCCGCCACGGGCAGCGACCCCTGGTTTCTGATCAATCGCCCCGTGGCCGCAGCATTCATCCTGCTTTCGGTTCTCGTCATTCTTTACTCTGCCCGCAAACCGAAAGCAAAATCATGACCGTTGCCTTTGCCGATATCGCCGTTCCCACCCGCGACGCCAGGCTCCGCACAAAGGGTCCCACCATGATGATCGCCTGAGGCATTCCGCTGGCCCAGAAACGCGATACCCTCCAGGCTCAGGGACATCTGGTGGACAAGGCCAAGATCAATGCCGCCTTCCCTGCCGAATCTTTGATCTATGAATTGCCGGTTGATATCCGGCCCGGGTTCACCGCATCGATGAAACACAAGATGGCTTTGCAGATGATCGCGACGCTTGGCACCCATGTGAATCTGGCCAATGTGGAACACCACGAAGTCTATCTGTTGGAATGCCTGCGGTGCGGCATCGGCGGAGACACCAACCACCCGCATGGCGCGCTCCGCATGGCGATGGCTTCAGCAGCCGGTTGACCCTCAGCCCGGCGCGGCAAATCTGGCGCGCGTCCGGTTGGCAAAGGCCACCAGTGACAGCATCACCGGAACTTCGACCAGAACGCCGACCACAGTGGCCAGCGCCGCGCCGGAATGCAGGCCGAACAGGCTGATCGCCACCGCGACGGCCAGCTCAAAGAAGTTCGAGGTCCCGATCATGGCACAGGGCGCGGCGATCTTGTGAGGCACCTTCAGCACATACGCCGCCCCATAGGCCACAGCAAAGATGCCGTAGCTCTGGATCAGGATCGGCACAGCAATCAGCACGATCACCAGCGGTCGGGACAGGATCACCTCGCCTTGCAGGCCAAACAGAATGACAACGGTGGCAATCAATCCGATGACCGACCAGGGTTTGACCCGCGTGGTAAAGGCGTCGATGGCCTCGGGAGATCCTAGAATACGCCGGGTGAGCAATCCGGCCAGCAACGGCAGAACCACATAGAGCACTGTGGCCAGAACCAGGGTTTCCCAGGGCACCGAAATCTCGGTCACGCCCAGCAGAAAGGCAACGATCGGAGCAAAGGCCACCACCATGATCAGGTCGTTCACGGACACCTGCACCAACGTATAGGTCGCGTCCCCTCGGGTCAGCTGTGACCAGACAAACACCATCGCTGTACAGGGCGCTGCGCCCAGCAAAATCAGACCGGCAGTATATTGCGCCGCGTCCTCAGGCGCGATCCAGGGCGCAAACACATAGTCAAAGAATAGTACGGCCAGCAAAGCCATGGTAAACGGCTTGATCAGCCAGTTGACCGTCAATGTCACCAGCAGCCCCCTGGGCTGGCGCGCGACACCCGCCACTGCGCCAAAATCGACGCCCACCATCATCGGATAGACCATGGCCCAAATCAGAACGGCGACCACCAGGTTGATCGAGGCGACTTCGGCGGCGGCCACCGCGTTGACCAACCCGGGTGCAAAGACACCAATTGCCACGCCCGCAATCATGGCCAGCGCCACCCAGATCGTCAGGTAGCGTTCGAAAAAGCCGATGGCGTTTTCAGGCGACGTCGAGAGGTCAGACATGGTGTTGGTCCCTTTTGGCTGTACGCCCAGTGATAGTGCTCCGTTGTGGTGTCCCCTGTCCGACCGACCGGTACCACCGATCAGTCGGTGACAATCCAGACTTCCACACTTCGGCAATTACCGAATTGAATGCGACATACGAGAGCGCGGCAACGCTTGTCAAGATTCGTTAATTCGGCTAGCACCGAAATATGAACCAGGACACAGCCATCGATATCTTTGCCGCCCTCGCCCAGCCATCCCGATTGGCGATCTACCGCATGCTGGTCAATGTGGGGCCCCAAGGGTTGACCGCCACAGCAATTTCCAAACGCCAAGAGATCGTGCCCTCGACCCTGTCCGGTCATCTGGCGGTTCTGAAACGCGCCGGGTTGTTGTCCGCCACCCGACAGTCACGCGAAATTCACTATGCCGCGAACCTGGCAACGATGAATGCATTGGTGTCTTTCATGTTGTCGGACTGTTGTGGCGGACAGGTCGAAAACTGTTCAGAGATCTTGACCCTGTTGGATCATCAGCCCGGATAGGCCCGCACGCCCCGGACGCGGAGATCAGGGCACAGGGATCAGGGCGCGGTGATCGGCGGCGGCTTGCGCCGTTTGCCCGAAATCGCATTGCCGACGATCGCCAGCAACAGAATTGCCCCCCCGATCAATGTATTGACTGTGGCGATCTCCCCCAGAAACAGCCAAACCCAAAGCGGTCCCAACAGAACTTCGGCCAGGGACAGCAGAGTCAGCTCTGCCGCCGGCAGGCTGCGCGATCCCAACGTATACAGGATCAGACCGGCTCCAACTTGAAACACGCCCATTCCCATTGCGATACTGCCGTCCCGGATCGACAGGGCCACGGGCAATCCCAAGGCCACGCAGATTGCCAATGTGATCGCGATGGCAAAGATCCCCGACAGGAATACTGACGGCAACATTTCTCCGGACTTTCCCCACCGCAGGGCCACCGTGAACACCGCGAACCCCAACGCCGATCCCAATGCCGCAAGGCTGCCCTTTATGGCCACCGCGCCGGATTGATCACCTACCATAATGGCAATGCCGATCAGCGCCACGGTTATTGCCCCCCAGGTCGCCAGCCGCACGGGTTCGCGCAACACCATCCACCCCAGCACCGCAGCCAGGAACGGAGCCGTGGCAAACAACAGCATGGCATTGGCAACTGACGTGACCTGAATCGCGTAGATCCCACCGGAATACGCGGCGACCAATGACAGTCCGGCAATCACCGACGGAAACCCGGCACGACGCAATTGGACAAAAGCGCTCTCGCCAGATCGGAGACGGATCACGATGTACAGGAACACGCTCAGGCTGATCGAACGATACAACAGAATCTGCCAGACCACCGCGTCATCTATCAGCCGAATGCCCAGGCCCACCGTCGACCACAGCACACCCGCAGCAAAGACAAACAGCACCCCATGGCCGCGCCCCTGCAAGGGGGTCGATCCTTGGATTATCTCGGTCATCAGGCCATCCGTTCGCAAAGGTTCAGCGGTCAGCCTAAGAGACTAAAAACGTCATGCTCTCCTGTTCACGACATCGCTGTCGCACCAACACGGGCACCAGAACTACCCGACCCGTCCGGCTCAGGGCGCGGGAGGGCACGGCACTGCCCCAGTCAGGCTGGGGAGCGCGGAGCGCAGAGTTTGACGCACGCGCCGAAATTGCCTCTGAATGACGTGGATGATGCTCAGTCGCCTTCGGCCACGCCTTCGGCGCGGGCTTTCGCACGTCTGGCGCGATAGCTTGGCAAGACGATCAGAAGTGCTGCAACAACCAGAAGCGCCAGCGTCATCGGCCGCTCCCAGATAAAGCCAATACCGTCATACAGCTGCATGGACCGGGAAAAGTTATCTTCCATCATGCCGCCCAGAATAAAGCCGATCAACAATGGTGCGAGCGGGTAGTCGGCAAATTTCAGCGCGGTGGCGCAGATACCAAAGCCCACCAGCAGCAAAAGCTCGGTTGCGTTGTTCTGACCGATATAGGCCCCCATCAGTGTGAAAAACAGAATGAATGGGATCAGATAAGTGCGAGGAACCGAGAGCACTTTGGCGATATAGGGAATGAGCGGCAAGTTGAGGATCAACAGCACAAGGTTGCCGATAAACATCGACATGATGACCGCCCAAAAAATCTGGGGGTTGTCAATCATCAGGCGTGGGCCGGGGGTGACGTTGAGCGCGATCAGCGCCCCCAACAGAATAGCCGTGGTCCCAGAGCCCGGAATGCCCAATGTCAGCAGCGGAACAAAAGAGCCGGTGCAGGCCGCATTATTGGCGGTTTCCGGTGCAGCAAGGCCTTTGATCGACCCTTTGCCAAATTCGTCCTGTTCATGTTTTGGTGCGATATTTCGTTCAACCGCATAGCCCAGAAAGCTGGCAATCGTTGCACCGGCTCCCGGCAGGACACCGATGAAAAACCCCTGAAGAGATTGTCGCCCGATCACGGGAGCAATGGCTTTTGCTTCCGCGCCGGTGATGCGCAAATCTGTGATCTCCCCATCATCGCCCTGCAGGTTTTTGGGCTTCAGCACAAGAAACAGGGCCTCGGGCAGAGCAAACATGGCCATGGCCAGGGTGATAAAGCCAAAGCCGGATTGCAGATCCATGATGCCCATGGTGAAACGTGGCAAATTGAACAGAGCACCTTCGCCCACCGTGGCCATGATCAGGCCCAGAAGGGTCATGATCATCGCCTTGGCCACCTGTCCGGTGCCGGCAAAGGCCGCGATGGCCGAGAGCCCGACAACCATCAGCGCAAAATACTCAGCCGAATGAAAGAGGAGCGCCACAGACGACAGTGCCGGCGCAAATACCATCAACAAAAGCGCCCCGATCGAGCCCCCTGCAAAACTGGAAATGGCAGCAATCGTCAGCGCTTTGCCCGCCTTGCCCTGCTGAGCCATGGGGTAACCGTCAAAACTCGACGCCACGGTGCCCGCGACGCCGGGCGCATTGAGCAGGATAGACGAGGTCGAACCGCCAAAAATTGCACCGTAATAGACCCCTGCAAGCAGGATCAGAGCGGCCGCAGGATCCCCCATCGAGATGGCGACAGGGATCATGATCGCAATAATCGACATCGGCCCCAGACCGGGCAACATACCGATGAACGTGCCGATCAGACAGCCGCCGATCACCATCAGCAGGTTTTGAAACGAAAGCGCCGTTTGCAGGCCAATAAGCAATCCTTCAAGCATGTCAGCCTCCGATAAAGCCCGGCAACGGGCGCATGTAGATGCCCAACACTTCCTGTACCAGGTACCAGACGCCAAACGTGGCACTCACGGCCACGGGCACCATGATGTGCCATTTGCGCTCACCCAAGGTGAGCGAGCCAAGTATGAGAAAGGCCGAGGTGGAAAAGAGAAAGCCCAAGGGGCGCAGGCACAGCGCATAGGCCACCATGAGAGCAAGGAGCAACAGCGCCTGACCAAGATGATATTCATGCAAGCGCCGGTAATCGATCTCGGCGTCCTTGGGCGCAGCTTTCTCGATACCCAAAAGGATGATCAACGTTGCGAATATGCCGAGAACGGACAGAACTTTCGGGAAGGTGCTGGGCCAGATCGGATTGCGCCGCATGAAGGGGGCAAGATTGCCATCCATCGTGAACCAGGCAGCATAGCCATAGGCCAGACATATACCCAGCAACACGAGCGCGACCCAACGATCCAAAGCCATAATTTTCCCTCCCGGAAACGTCTTCAAGTGCAGCAAAGCGTTGGCTGCTTTGCTGCATGATTTGATCAGAGGAAGCCGAGCTTCTTCATCAGGTCACCAATGGCCTTTTCCTGCGCTTCCAGGAACGTCAGGAAGTCATCACCCGAATTGTGGATGTTCACCCAGCCATTGCGGCCGCGGACCTCTTCCCACTCAGCTGTGTCATACATCTTGGTGAGCGCATCCTGATACATGGCCAGCGTGTCAGCAGGCAATCCGGGAGCCCCAAAGAAACCGCGCCAGTTCACAAATTCGGTGTCGATCCCCTGTTCTTTCATGGTCATGGCGTCCGGCGCGGCGTCAACCCGTTCGGCGGATGTTACACCGATGATCTTGACCTCACCTGCGTTGGACAGATCGACCGCTTCGGAAAATCCAGTGGACAGCGCGGCAATCTCGCCTGACAAAAGCGCAGCCATCGCCTTACCGCCCGCGTCATAGGGGATGTATTTGACGCCAAGCGCATCTTTGCCAGCCGCTTCCATCACCATGGCGGCGACCAGGTGGTCCATCCCCCCCGGAACAGAACCGCCACCGATGGCCGTTTTCGATGGATCGGCATCATAGGCAGCGAGCAGATCTGCCATCGAATTGATTGGGCTGTCCTTGCCAACAACAATGGCGGCATAATCGCCAATCGTACCCGCAACCAGCGTCAGATCCCGAAAGTTGTGAGGGAAGACGCCGGTCAGCGAGCGGATCACGATCGGCGTCGAGTTGACCATCAAGGTGCCGTGATTGCTGTCTGCGTTTTCGATCATATAGCCGATGGCCTTTCCGCCACCGCCGCCGGACATGTTTTCGTAGGTGGCGTTGCCGACAAGACCCGCTTTGGTGAGCGCTTCACCCGTTCCGCGTGCGGTTCCGTCCCAACCACCACCGGCACCGCCGGGGATCAGAAAATGGATGCTGTCAACAACCTTGTGCCCGTCAGCCAGCCCAGGCCCGGCCAGACCAAGCGCTGCTACTGCCGCGATAAAGGTGCGGCGACCTATTTCAAAATTCGACATATTGTCCTCCCAATTGACAACTCTCCGCATCGCGGGTCAGTTGAAGAGACTAAAACACGCCAACCTGACACAAACCTGTCACACGCCGGAAAAGAGCCACGCAGTCGAATGAAGTTCCTGCTGATCGAAGACAACCAAGAGCTGGCCAATGCTGTCAGTTCTCGCATGCGCCTTGATGGTCATGTTGTTGATCACGCGGCGAATTTGGATGATGCGTCGGGGTTTGTTGCCGCAGGAGAATATGACCTTATCCTGCTGGATATCATGCTCCCTGATGGCGATGGGCGGGACTTTCTCAAATGCCACAGGGCAAGTGATCTTGATACGCCGGTCATCGTTTTGACTGCGCGCAGTCAGGTGTCAGACCGAATCGGGTCGCTTGATCTTGGGGCGGACGATTATGTCACCAAACCTTTCGATCATGCCGAGCTCGAGGCCCGTTGCCGTGCCGTTTTGCGTCGCAGGACCGGCAATGCAAAGACCACAATCGAGATGGGCGGGATCGTCTTTGATCCAGTTGCGGGCCGTTTGACCGTCGCAGGCATGCTGGTGAACTTGCGCAACCGCGAGCTGCGTCTGCTCGAGATATTCCTGAATGCGCCCGGACAAATTTTTTCCAAGAGCAAGCTCGCCGATCGACTATTTTCCTATGATGACGATGTCTCTGAGAATGCGATAGAGGTTTATATCGGTCGCCTGCGCAAACTTCTGTCGGCGTCGGACATTGAGATCACGACATTGCGCGGCCTGGGGTATCGGCTGGACCATGACGGATAGCACCGCAGTTTCAGGATCGCTCAGAAACCGACTGATGCTGGCGTTGATCGGCGGGGCAGCCGCCCTCGCCCTGCTCTTGTTCTTTGCGGTGCGCAGTTATGCTGTGCAGGTCGCACAGCAAGGTCAGGACAGCATTCTGCAGGCCTCGGTCACATCGATGCTGGATGCGGCTGCCTTTCGGGATGGCAAAGTCCAGCTCGATCTGCCGTATTCAGCGTTTTCGATGCTAGGGACAGCTGCGGACGACCGGGTGTTTTATGCGGTTTATCAGGATGGAAGTTTCCTGTCCGGTTACGAAGACCTCGCGTTCTCGCACACGGATCCCTTTCAATTCGGCCAGATGCGGGGATCTCACGTGCGCATGGTCAGCGCAGCGCGCACCTTGATTGGAGAGGGCCGTCGCACGGACATCCAGATTGTCCTTGCTCAAACGCAGGACTCGCTCTCCGAAACGCTCAGCCAGATTTCGCGCAATGCGGCCATGCTGGGCCTAAGCTTTTTTGTCCTAACGGCCGCGCTGTCCTTTTGGGCGACCTCGGCCACGATCGGTCAGTTGGCCAAGCTGACAACATCCGTCACGCGTCGGGGGCCGCAGGATCTCAGCCCGTTCACCAAACCGGTTCCGCGCGAAATGGCTCCTTTGGTCACGTCGCTGAATTCCTTGATGGGAAGACTCGATCATTCATTGAGCCAGTCAGAAGACTTTATCGCCGAGGCTGCGCATCGGGTCCGCACCCCGCTTGCTACCGTTCGCTCCTATGCCGAGGCCACATTGCAGCGGGTCGACAAACCAGAAAACCGCGAGGCCATGCGTTCGATGGTCAAGGCCATCGACGAAAGTTCGCGCGCAGCAGGGCAGCTTCTGGATCATGCGATGATCACCTTCCGCGCGGATCATCTGGAGCGGGAGAACATCGACCTTGTCGACTTGGTGGGTGATTTGGTGCAGCGGATGACACCCATTGCAGAAATGAAGGATATGGTATTGGTGCTGCGCGGAGATCCAAGGGTTCCGTTTTCGGGGGATCCAATCCTGCTGCAGAATGCCGTGCGCAATCTGATAGATAACGCGATGAAATACGGCCCTGCCGAAAGTGCGATCGAGATTTCTGTCTCGGCAACCCCCAGACCACAGATCATCGTCTGCGATTGCGGACCCGGTTTTCCGGAATCGGAAATGGCGTCCCTGACCACGCGGTTTCAGCGCGGCGCAAATGCGACGGATACCATCGGATCCGGGCTGGGGCTGACCATCGCGCGCGATGTTGCCTTGGCACATGGAGGCACGGTCACATTGAAGAACAAGCCGGAGGGCGGCGCGTGCGTATTTATCTCTCTTTAGTCCTTGTTTTCCTGTGCCATGCCGGTTGGGCCCAAGACTGGGAAGACCAGGAAACGTTTTCCGGCACGCAAGCCAAGACCACCCTAACGATCATTTCGAGCACGGATACCGACCTGTTTGCCCCTTTGATCCGGGCCTTTATCGCGCAAAATCCGGATATTGCGATAGAGTATCTGGTCACGGGCACAGCGGATATCGACAAGCGTTTCCGTCAGACGCCCAACGCCTTTGATATCGCGATTTCAAGCGCCATGGACTTGCAGTTCAAGCTGGCCAATGATGGCTATGCACGGACCCTGGACGATATTTCATACCCACGGTGGGCCCAATGGCGCCAAAGCCTGTTTGCCTTTACGTCCGAACCGGCGGCGATTGTCATCAACCGCGCCGCTTTCGAAGGTCGGCCAATCCCGCAATCACGCCAGGACCTCATCGAAGCTCTCCGCGCGCGCCCGGACTTTTTCCGCAACCGCGTCGGAACCTATGACGTGCATCAATCGGGGCTTGGCTATCTCTTTGCCACGCAGGACGCGCGGTCGTCCGAGACCTTTTGGCGGCTGATGGAAGTCATGGGAAGCCTGGGCGTTCGCCTCTATTGCTGTTCAGGTGATATGATCGACGACCTGAGCGATGGGACAATCGTGGTCGCCTACAACGTCCTTGGCAGCTATGCCAAGGCGCACGCCGACAGTCAGGACGTCCTGGAGATTGTTCTGCCATCTGACTTCCCCACGACGATGATGCGGACTGCGTTGGTGTCGCGGGCCTCTGGGGAATGGCAGGCCGCCGAGCGTTTCATCCAGTTCCTGGTCACCTATCAATCAAATCCGATCGAAGGCGTGCGAACGCTGCCCCCGCTCAACGACGGAAAAAGTGGTGTCGATCGGGCGACGATCGCGCTGGACCCTGCCCTGATGACATTTCTTGATACGCTAAAGCGAAACAAGTTTCTGTCCGAATGGGAAAGTGCCTTGATCCAGAATTGATGTCTTCAAACCTTCTTCGCCAGACGGTCTTGCACCACGCTGCATAGGCTATGGGGGGCTCACCGGTTCGCGGCGAATGGACAATGCCGGCGAACACGCGGGAGATTCAAGAATTGGAAACCCGAAGTTTGTTCTCTAAGCTTCCAACCATAATCTCTCAAATCCAATTCGAGACCTGATAGTCCCCGGAACACGCGCGAGATATCATATGAACAAGTTTCGTTACCTCAACTTTGCCGCCTTGGTCATCGCGGGCCTGTCTTGCTCATTGGTCCCGGCACCGCTCGCCTCACAGGAAGCACCACCGATCACCTACGGGCTCGAGGCGGGTGTGGTCTATGGCAAGGGCCTGGTAACGAAGGAAGGAAAACAGGTCTCCCGCGATCTGTGGATGGATGTCTACTCTCCGGTGGAGACGTCATCTGAGCCGCGCCCGGCGGTCATCCTCACCTTTGGCGGCGCATTTCATCGCGGCAGTCCACGCATTACCTTTCAGTCCGGGGGTGCTCAGGACACATCCATGGGCAATTACTGCCGCCGATTTGCCGCGAGAGGCTATACGTGTTTCGCAATTGAATACCGGCTAACCCCCGAAGCTCCTGTGCTGTCAGGAGAGGGCTATCAAAACGACTGGATAGACGCCAACAGCCTGTTGCCGCTCCTGCCCCAAGCCAACCATATTCGGCAGACGATGAACCTGCCGCCAATCGATTTCGACATTCCCGAACAAAGGAAGGCAATCGTTGACGGCGTGATCGCGGCCGCTGAGGATTTGCGGCTGGCCGTCCTTCATATCCGCGACTTCGCTGCGCGGTATGAAATCGACCCGGAACGCATCGTGCTTGGCGGTTTTTCGGCGGGCGCGGTAACATCTTGGAACGTTGCGCATGGCATGGGTGTTCCTGTCTCTGGTGTCTTTTTGCTGTCCGGATCCGACGCCGGTTTCGACGTCAAGAAAACTGTTACGGCCTCCTCCCAAAGACCACCGATCCTCATGTTCATGGGGCAGTATGATCTTCCCGGTGCGTTGACCACGGTGCCCGCACTATTGGCCCACTACACAGAGGTCGGCGTTGAGCACGAATTCGCATGGGTGCCAGGTTTCGGCCATTTCTATCCCGCTGGCTCTGCCAGTTTAGGAGGGGATGCAGTAAGCATGTCCGTGGAAGGGCGGATTGCAGCGTTCCTTGAGCATGTGATTGGAAGTGGTCGCTGATAGTTTGTATTTTACGAATGCGCTGAACCCCAAACACCATAGAGAAACACATCCACGCTACATTAGATTTTGACGATATTATTCCCTGTTTGAAAGGAACCGAGACATGAAAACCCCGTTGATCGGCGCTCTGGTTGCCCTGAGCCTTTGTCCTGTTCACGCCTTTGCTGAGGACAAGGATTTGCCAAGAGTGGCAATGGACAACATACCTGTGCCGGCGCAGGCCCAGGTGACCAAGGGCAACTGGACAGCTCCACCATTCAACGAATGGGCCTTTCGCAATATGGGTCTTCACCCAAGTTTGATGGTGCCGCGCTCCGGCGCAATTGTCCCCATCCCCGAGGCGCTGAACCCCAGCATTGCCGAGATTGAGTTCGACTATGGCGGGCAGCGTTACACCGTCCGGGATGCCATGACCGGCGACAACACTGATGGCTACATCGTGCTTCATGGCAGCAAGATCCTGCACGAAGAGTATTTTAACGGATTCACGCAACGCGACCATCATATGTGGGCCTCCAGCACCAAATCACTGGTCGGTCAGGCCATGGGATTGCTGGTTGAACAGGGCAATGTGGACGTCAACGCCAAAACGGAAAGCTATATTCCCGAACTCGAGGGAACGCATTTTGGCGCGCGTACCGTGCGCGAAGTGCTGAATATGGTGACCGCCCTGAATTATACCGAAGACTATGTGAACATGGTGCCCGGAGCGGTCAGCACCGAATATTTCCGCCGCATGGGATTCATTCCCGCCTATGATCTGATGGCGATTGATCCGACCAAGGATGATACACCGCGCGGATTGCTGGAATTTGCCCCACTGTTTGTTCAAAACCCGGATCTCGAACCTTCGTACAAATTCGAATACCACTCCCCGAACGTGGATGTCGTTGGCTGGATCATCAATCGGGTGTCCGGAGTGCCGCTGCAAACCTTTATTGCAGATAATTTCTGGAGCAAGCTGGGTGTTGAACATGATGCCATGATGATGGCCGACATGACATTTACCCCCATCGCCACCGGTGGCCTCAACACCACATTGCGCGATTTTGCCCGAGTTGGCCTCGCCATGGTTAACAACGGCAAATACAACGGCGCGCAGGTTTTCTCTGAGGCTTGGGTCAAAGACACATTCACGCTGAGCGAGGAAGAAAAACTCCATGGCGCGCGCAGCAGCTACCGCGATGATCCCAATTCGGCGTCCTATGACGAGTGGTTTGAAGGCTATAAAAACTACCTCTGGGTCCATGACAGCGAGAAAAAGATCGCCACCTACCGCGGTGTCTTTGGACAGCATCTCTACATCAACCAAGAGCAAGATCTGGTGATCGCGACCTTCTCATCCGCGCTGAGCGCATCCAATGCGATGCGGGAAACCAATCGCCCCCGGTTGGCTGCGTTCGAAGCGATTGCTGGCCATCTGGGGAACAACTGAGGCTACAAAGTAGGTAAACCAATACTCCCAGATCAGAATGCCCGCGTCGGGCTCCAGGCTGCCTTGCACTGCATTTGATGCGACCCCCGGCAACCAACCATGGCGAACGGCGCGGTCATTCGCACCTGACGTGTCACAAGGGCATACCGGCAGCTTCCATCGCCTCGAGCCAGCGGTCCGCAGCACCCGGGGCTGTCCACATGCCTGTGATGATCCCCCGTTCCCGCGACACGGTCCAGTTCGGGTTTTCGGCAACGAAGTCGGCCATTGACTGAACCGCCTTGTCCTGATTCCCAAGGCAATGATGAATGGCCGCAAGCGTTTTATTGGCAGCAACCGGCATCGTCGGTGCCGACTGGAATGTCGCAAGCGCCTGATCGCAGTTCTCCATCTGCCATTGGATCTTGGATTTCTCCCACTGAACGTCATGCCCATATAGCGGGTCAATGCGCTCTGATTCAGCGATCACCGCTAGGGCCTCTTCCGTTTCTCCGACATAGTTCAGTGCCTGCGCCAGCGCGTTGCGCGAAAAGAAGGCCGACGGGTTCAATTCCACTGCGCGACGGAATGCGACGGCCGCGGCCTCGACATCGCGGTTGAACATCAGGGCCCGACCCAATGCGTGATAGGCCATGAAGTTGTTTGGGTCGATTTCAACGCCCCGGCGCGCAAGATCGTACATCCTCTTTCGAGTCGCCTCTTCATCGCCTTCTATCCAACCAAAGCGCAAACCGATTCGAAGTGAGAGTGCCTGACCGAGATAGCCCCAGGCAGAGTCAGGATAATCCTTCAAAGATTGTTCCTGTTCCTCGATGTTTATCAAAAGGTTCTCGCGGTTGAAGTTCCGCACGATCCGGCTTTGTGCGGCGTTCGCGATCATCAACGCGCTGACGTCGCCTGCGGTCATCCGTGCTTCGGCCAAATCGACGACTCTGGCCCCAACCGCATTAGCGATTTTCCGGCTGATCAAACTGTTTGTCTTCAGCAACGCGTCAAGAGGAACGTCGAATTCGTCGGCCCAGATATGCGCCTCTGTGGATCCGTCAATCAATTGGGCCGTCGTTCGCAATCGCGTCCCGTCATATTGCTGGCTGCCTTCCAGAATAAAGTCAGCCCCAAGCTTGTCGGCAATTTCGGATATGCCAAGTCCGGAGTCGCGGAACTGGAAGCTTGAGCGCTGTGAAATCACCGATAGTTGCGGGTATCGCGCCAACGATGTGATGATATTCCCACTGACCGCGTCGCTCAGATAGCCCTGGTGCGGTGGGGCACTAAAGTCTTCGAACGGAAGCACCGCGATCACCGGGGGCGTTGCATCGCTTGACCGGAATTGGAGCGCCAAAACAACCAAACCAATCACAATTGCCCCAGCGAGCAGCGTCCAAATTGTCATTCTTTCCAGTCGCGGTTTCCTTGATGGCGGTGTGGCTGACGCAGCAGTATCTGTGGCCAGCGACTGAGACCGTTCGTCTAGTTCCACCTTGAAAACATCCACTGGGACCGGAATATTTTTTAACTGCTGCGCCCCCATTGGCTCGAAACCCAGATCGAGCTTGCCTGTCACGTGATCAAAAACGGTTTGAGACACGCAAATTCCACCCGGTTCAGCCAGTCCTTCGATCCGCGCAGCAACATTGACGCCATCGCCATAAATGTCATCCCCATCGACCATGACATCGCCGACATTGATCCCGACGCGGAATCGAAGGCGCTCGTGTTCAGGTTCATTTTCTTGTGAAGCGGCAAGCGCGATCTGGACGTCTACAGCGAAGCTTACAGCATCAACCACACTCGCAAACTCAACAAGACTCCCGTCTCCCATTAGCTTGATGGTGCGACCATGGTGGGCTTTGATTCGCGGGTCGATCAAACTCCGACGAAGTTCTTTGAGCCTCGTCAGCGTTCCGCTCTCGTCCTTGCTCATGAGTTGGGCGTATCCAACAACATCAGCTGAAAGGATCGTCGTCAGTTTGCGTTCTTGATGGTCTTCATCCAATAAACTGATCTCCGTTGCAACGAGCTTATCTCAAAGGACAGCAGCGCGTCGAGAGCGCAGGAGATCGCCCGACGGGTTGGGGTGACCTGACACAAGGGTGATGTCTGGACTGGGCTCTCAGCAAACTTTCGCCCTGCCAGAAAGGCATGGCGGCTGAATGCCCTTCACCCGCACTCCAAGTCAGGGCTTTGACCATGGAAGACGTATTGCCAGCGGCAAGCGCGGTGACGATCCAGAGTGGTTTCCCGATATGATTGGGCGTCTCGACGGGTAAGGTCTGTGAGGGGGGGGCCGGTGACGCCCTGCCCATATTGCAATCGGAGCTGGAAAATACCCGTAACATCTTGAACGGGAATCAGGTTTCTGAGGTTCGAATGCCCGTCATTGGACCAGGCCGCGTGCGTCCCGCCACGCCTTAGGTACGTTTTTCCCAGACCAATAGCGCAAAGCCGCCATGTGGTCGACTTCACGCAGATTCGAGCCCCGGAGAAAGGCGGCGATTGGGTTCACGGAACCAGGAGGCACTTCAAAACACCATACGGCCTTCCAGAAAAACTCATATTTTCAAAAGGAAGGAATGGTGGGTGATAAGAGATTTGAACTCCTGACATCTTCGATGTGAACGAAGCGCTCTACCACTGAGCTAATCACCCGTTGACAGGGCTAATACCGTTACTCCCCATCGTCCGCAAGGGGGCCGTTTGAAAGAATTTCTTCGGAACCCGTGCTTTGACGGACTTTGCAAATGATGACCTTGGTCTTGCCATTGTCGGCGGTGCGGTTGATCTTGACTTTGCCCAGCGGCGGCAGGTTCAATTCCCGCCCATCGGCCAATGTTTCGCCCAGGATTGCCAGTGCGGCTTCGATGGCCGGTTTGGCATCCCGTTTCTTCACGCCGGAGCGTTCGACAGCCAGGTCGACCAATTCTTTCTTTTTCATGTCCGGGTCGCTGACGATCGGATCGACCAGCTTGACAACTTTGGGTTCAATTTCTGGCGCGGCCTTGGGTACGGTACTGGCAGCTACGGCCGCCTTTGGGGCCTTTGTGGTGGCTGTTTTACGCGGTGCAGCGCGCTTTTTGCTTGTGGTCGTCATGCCTGCTCCTCAAGTTTTTGATAGTTTCTATTTTTGAAACAGCCTACCCAAATTCCGCTCTCAAGTCCAATGGCGTTTCACAACATCCGGGTGCCAACGAAAAACGGGCGACCAGATCTGGTCGCCCGCCGTTCACATTTCAATCAGCCAAGGCAGCCGAAATATCAGTGTGCCGTTGCCCCGGCACCTTTGGTGCCACCTTCCAGAGACGCTTTGGCTGCGGCCGCTTCTTCCTCGGCCAGCTCATCCCATTCGATGGGTTCAGGCGTTTGGGTCAAAGCGTGCTTGAGAACCTCGGACACATGCGAGACAGGGATGATCTCCAGCCCTTCCTTTACATTGTCCGGGATCTCGGGGAGATCCTTTTCGTTCTCTGCCGGGATCAGAACGGTCTTGATGCCCCCCCGCAACGCGGCCAGCAGTTTTTCCTTGAGCCCGCCAATGGCGCTGGCATTGCCACGCAGGGTAACCTCGCCGGTCATGGCGATATCCTTGCGCACCGGAATGCCGGTCAACACCGACACGATCGCCGTCACCATGGCCAAGCCAGCCGACGGCCCATCCTTGGGCGTGGCCCCATCGGGCACATGCACGTGGATGTCCAGCTTGTCGAACTTGGGCGGTTTGACCCCGATCTGGGGTGAAATCGACCGCACATAAGAGGATGCTGCCTCGATCGACTCCTTCATCACATCGCCCAGCTTGCCGGTGGTCTTCATCCGACCCTTGCCCGGCAGGCGCAGGGCTTCGATGCTCAGCAATTCGCCACCCACGCTGGTATAGGCCAGACCAGTCACAACACCGACCTGATCTTCCTTTTCGGCCAATCCATACCGGAACTTTTTGACGCCCAGGAATTCATCCAGATTGTCCGGCGTCACGGTGACCGCGTCCGTCTCTTTCTTGATGATCTTGGTCAGCGATTTACGCGCCACCTTGGCGATTTCGCGTTCCAGATTCCGCACCCCCGCCTCGCGGGTATAGGTGCGGATCATCTCGGACAGCGCCTCTTCGGTCAGTTCAAATTCCTTGGACTTCAGCCCGTGGTTTTTGACCTGTTTGGAAATCAGGTGCTGTTTTGCGATCTCGCGCTTTTCGTCCTCGGTATACCCAGCCAGCGGGATGATCTCCATCCGGTCCAGCAACGGGCCAGGCATGTTATAGCTGTTCGACGTGGTCAGGAACATCACATTGGACAGGTCATATTCGACCTCCAGATAGTGATCCATGAACGTGTTGTTCTGTTCCGGATCCAGCACCTCCAGCATGGCCGACGACGGATCGCCGCGGAAATCCTGACCCATCTTGTCAATCTCATCGAGCAGGATCAGCGGGTTCGTGGTCTTGGCCTTTTTCAGCGCCTGGATGATCTTGCCCGGCATCGACCCGATATAGGTCCGACGGTGACCGCGAATTTCGGATTCGTCACGCACCCCACCCAACGAAATGCGGATGAATTCACGCCCCGTGGCACGCGCCACGGATTTGCCCAAACTGGTCTTGCCCACACCGGGAGGGCCCACGAGACACAGGATTGGTCCCTTGAGCTTTTTCGAGCGCTGTTGAACGGCCAGATATTCGACGATGCGTTCCTTGACCTTTTCCAGACCATAGTGATCGGCATCCAGGATCTCCTGGGCCTTGTTCAGGTCCTTTTTCACGCGAGATTTGGTGCCCCATGGGATCGACAGCATCCAGTCCAGATAGTTGCGAACAACAGTGGCCTCGGCGCTCATCGGGCTCATGTTCTTGAGCTTTTTCAGCTCGCCTTCGGCCTTTTCGCGGGCCTCTTTGCTCAGCTTGGTCTCGGTGATCTTGGCTTCCAGTTCCGCAACTTCGTTGCCGCCCTCTTCGCCATCACCCAGCTCCTTCTGAATGGCCTTCATCTGCTCATTCAGGTAGTATTCGCGCTGGGTCTTTTCCATCTGCGTCTTGACGCGGGTCTTGATCTTTTTCTCGACCTGCAGAACCGACATTTCGCCCTGCATCAGGCCATAGACCTTTTCCAGCCGTTCGCTGATGCTCAGGGTTTCCAGCAATTCCTGCTTGCGGTCGACTTCGATACCAATATGCCCTGCCACCAGATCGGCCAGCTTGGCCGGTTCCGTGGATTCCCCGACAGCGGCCAATGCCTCTTCGGGGATATTCTTGCGCACCTTGGCATAGCGTTCGAATTCATCTGCAACCGTGCGCAGCAACGCTTCGGTCGTGGTGACATCACCCGGCATTTCGCTCAGAAATTCCGCACGTGCTTCAAAGAATCCGTCATTTTCCAGGAATTCGGTGATTTCGACCCGGGCCTGGCCTTCGACCAGAACCTTGACCGTGCCATCGGGCAGTTTCAACAGTTGCAGCACATTGGCCAAAACCCCGATCCGGTAAATCCCGTCGGCTGCGGGATCATCTTCGGAGGGGTCAATCTGGCTGGACAGCAGGATCTGCTTGTCATCGGCCATTACTTCTTCCAATGCACGCACCGATTTTTCCCGGCCCACAAAAAGCGGTACGATCATGTGCGGGAACACGACGATGTCGCGCAGCGGCAGCACGGGATAGGAAGCGTTGAGTGTCTCTTGCATACTCGGTCCTTGTCTTTGGCAGAACGATCCGGCCCCACATGTGCGGCAACCTGGTTCGTCCCCATTTTGGAACTTTTTATCTGGGGTGTTTCCGGCAGGTTTCAACCGGGCTCCCTTGGGTCGGCACCCACATTGACGTGTGATGCAGATGATCACAAGGGATGAAATCGCAACAGCACCCGTGTTTGGCACATGGGTACGGTTTCGCCTTTCCCGGTTCATCCCCCCTGTCAGGCACGAAAACGTGGACAGGTCCGCCACGCCCGCACCGGGACGGGTCCCACTGGTGCACCCCACGCACCTTTGGCCCCCTGAACCTGTGGCGTTGCAGGCCTGCGGTCAGACGGCGCATGGCCCCCGGCGACCGCTCAGACAGGGTCTATATCGCCCTGCGCACGCCCCGCATGAAACTCTGCTTGCCACGCCTCAAAGGTTCCGGCTGCAATTGCATCACGCATTCCGGCCATAATATCCTGAAAATATTGCAGGTTATGCCAGGTCAACAACATACCGCTGATCATTTCATTGCTGCGGAACACATGATTCAGATAGGCCCGGGAATAGTTCTGACAGGCCGGGCAGCTACAGTTTTCGTCCAATGGACGCGGGTCATCCATGTGGCGCGCATTCTTGATGTTGACCACACCGCGACGGGTGAACACTTGTCCTGTCCGGCCTGACCGGCTGGGCAGGACACAGTCCATCATGTCGACTCCGCGCGCAACCGCCCCCACGATGTCATCAGGCTTGCCCACGCCCATCAAATAGCGCGGCTTGTCCTGTGGCAAAAAGTCGGGGGCGTAATCCAGGCAATCAAACATGGCCTCCTGCCCTTCTCCGACCGCCAGCCCGCCAATGGCATACCCTTCGAATCCGATGTCGGTCAGCGACTTGGCACTTTCTTCGCGCAGGTCCCGCTCCAACCCGCCCTGCATGATGCCGAACAGCGCGTGCCCCGAACGCTCCCCGAATGCTGCGCGGGATCGCTCGGCCCACCGCATCGACAGGCGCATGCTTTCGGCGATGCGGTCACGATCCGCCGGCAGCGCGGGGCATTCGTCGAAACACATAACGATATCGCTGCCCAACAGTCGTTGAATTTCCATTGACCGTTCCGGCGACAGTTCGTGTTTGGATCCATCAATATGGGATTTAAAGGTGACCCCCTGTTCGGTCAGCTTGCGCAACCCGGCCAGCGACATCACCTGGAACCCGCCGCTATCGGTCAGAATCGGGCGGTCCCAATTCATGAATTTGTGCAACCCGCCCAGACGGTCGATACGTTCGGCCGTTGGGCGCAACATCAAATGATAGGTATTGCCCAACAGAATATCGGCCCCGGTCGACCGCACGCTCTCGGGCATCATCGCCTTGACCGTCGCTGCCGTGCCGACCGGCATGAAGGCCGGTGTGCGGATGTCGCCACGCGGTGTATGGATGACCCCGGTGCGGGCCTTGCCATCGGTGGCCTTGAGGTCAAAAGAAAAACGATTGGTCATGCTGGTGTCTCCGGAGCTTCGGACCGCGCGGGTTTGCCGCAAAGAGCCACACATTGCAAGCCATGCGACGCAAACACCGTTTCCCAGCCCCCCGACCGCACATCAGCCTTGAACATCCGGGCATTCCCCACCAAGTATATGGCATTACGTGTTTATTTTTGGAGCCCCTCATGACAGAAGAGCAGCTGATCGCGCTCGTTTCTCAAAACGTCATTTACCTGCTCGGCGCAGCGTTTGTGATTGTTCTGGTTCTGGCCGGGGTGAAAATCGTCCCACAGTCCGAAAAATACGTCATTCAGCGGCTGGGACGCCTACATTCCGTATTGGGGCCGGGGATCAATTTCATCGTGCCTTTGCTGGACAAGGCCGCGCATAAGATTTCCATTCTCGAACGTCAGCTGCCCACAGCCAGCCAGGACGCCATCACCCGCGACAACGTTCTGGTTCAGGTCGATACGTCGGTATTCTATCGCATCACCGAACCTGAAAAGACCGTCTACCGAATCCGGGACGTGGATGCCGCCATCAAGACAACCGTGGCCGGGATCGTGCGGGCCGAAATCGGCAAGATGGATCTGGATGAAGTGCAGTCCAACCGCTCTCAGTTGATTTCGACCATCAAGTCCCTGGTCGAAGATGCCGTCGATGATTGGGGGATCGAAGTCACACGGGCTGAGATTCTGGACGTCAACCTGGATCAGGCCACCCGCCAGGCGATGCTGCAACAGCTGAATGCCGAACGCGCCCGACGCGCCCAGGTCACCGAAGCCGAGGGCGCAAAACGGTCGGTCGAACTGAACGCAGATGCCGAATTATATGCGGCCGAGCAAACCGCCAAAGCCCGCCGTATTCAGGCAGACGCCGAAGCCTATGCCACCCAGGTTGTTGCCAAGGCGATCAGCGAACACGGAATCGAGGCCGCCCAATATCAGGTCGCCCTGAAACAGGTCGAAGCGCTGAACACGTTGGGAGAGGGAAGCGGGTCGCAGACCATATTGGTCCCCGCCAATGCCCTGGAAGCCTTTGGTGACGCCTTTCGCATGCTGAAAGGAAACAAATGATGGATGTACCATTGTGGTCCGAATGGTGGCTGTGGGGGAGCGCTGCACTGGTGCTGGGCATTCTCGAGATCCTCGCCCCGGGCTATATTTTTCTGGGGTTTGCGGCCGGGGCCTTGGCAGTCTGCGTGATGCTTCTGGCAGTTGGCCTTCAGGTTGGCCTGCCGATCCTGTTGCTGATCTTTGCCATTCTGTCGCTGATTGCCTGGCTGGTCATGAGACGCCTGTTTTCGCTGAAAAAGGGTCAGGTCAAATCCTTTGATCGCGACATTAACGACTGATGTCTGGACGTCCCCCAACCATTTCCCTATATAAACGCTCAGGAAACGTGAGTCCGAGGCCCGAATGACCAACTCCCCCGAACCGCTCGAAGGGACGCCGCTGATTGCGCCGTCTTCTGTGCACCACCCGCTGTATGAACAGGTGGTCGAGGCCTGCCGCACGGTGTATGACCCGGAAATCCCGGTCAACATCTTTGAGCTGGGTCTGATCTATACGATTGAGATCAATGATGAAAATGACGTCAACGTCGTCATGACCCTGACCGCACCGGGATGTCCGGTTGCTGGGGAAATGCCGGGTTGGATTCAGGACGCGATCGAACCTGTCGCTGGTGTGAAATCAGTGGATATCGCTTTGGTTTGGGAGCCGCCCTGGGGCATGGAAATGATGTCCGACGAAGCCCGCCTGGAACTGGGATTCATGTGATCGGATGGATCGGATCCCGCGCGCCAGCGTCATACCGGTGACAAACTGGTGACAAACCGGCCACGGAAATCCGTATCTGGCATGTATATTTTGCTGCGGCGCGTCACTGGGACTTGAGCCTGCCCCCTTGGGCTCCTAAATTGATCCTGAACAGGAGATCAACATGTTTGGCATTCCCGGCAAACAAGCCGTCACCATCACGCCGCGCGCGGCAGCCCAGATCTGCAAGCTGATGACCAAGGGCGGCCATGCCGGGCTGCGCATTGGTGTGAAAAAAGGCGGCTGTGCCGGCATGGAATACACCATGGAATATGTCGACCAGCCAGATCCGCACGATGAGATCGTGGAACAGGACGACGCGCGGGTCATGATTGCACCGATGGCACAAATGTTCCTGTTCGGTACAGAAATCGACTATGAAGTCTCGTTGCTGGAGGCCGGGTTCAAGTTCAACAACCCCAATGTCGCAGATGCCTGCGGATGCGGTGAATCGATCAGTTTCAAGGATGTCGCGCAGGGCTGATGCCGCTGCCCATCTTCGCTCCCGCTCCCAGCTCCATTCCCATATCCGCGCACGCGGTACTCCCGCCCGTCGTCCAGCCTCCCAAAGGAGGCTTTCCTCCCGTTGGGCGTGGCGCTGCGCATCTTGCGCAGCGCCACGCCCACAGATGCAAGGGGCATTGGCGACAGCCAATGCATCGCAGCATCCCGGGAGCGTTTCGAACACCGCGCCTGCGACATGCAATTGCGCGTGCGCGCATCGAATGTTACCAGACATCAGGACTTCAGAAAGAGGCAGGATATGCGGCGTAAACTGGCGGCTGGAAATTGGAAGATGAATGGCGAGGGCACAGCCTTGGGCGAGCTCGAAAAACTGGCCACCGCCCACTCGGCACCAGGCGTGGATATCCTGATTTGCCCGCCCGCGACCTTGTTGCATCGTGCCGCCCAAACCGTTTCGGACAGTGCGATCGTAATTGGCGGACAGGATTGCCACCCCGCCCAGTCCGGAGCGCATACCGGTGACATCAGTGCCGATATGTTGCTGGATGCCGGTGCAACAGCTGTCATTGTCGGGCATTCGGAACGCCGCGAAAATCATGATGAAGGCGATGAACACGTACGAGCCAAAGCCCGAGCTGCGATAGACGCCGGTCTACTCGCAATCATCTGTGTTGGTGAAAGCCTGGCCGAACGAGAGGCTGCCAATACGCTCGACATTATTGCCGGTCAATTGGCTGGATCCATCCCAGATATCGTCACGGGCGAAAACCTGGTCATTGCCTATGAACCGATCTGGGCTATCGGTACTGGCAAGGTGCCTACATTGGAACAGATCGGCGAAGTACACGATTTCATCCGCGCCCGTCTGGAACGCCGGTTCGGTGCCGGAGTTGGGCGGTCCGTGCGTCTGCTCTATGGCGGGTCGGTCAAGCCTGGAAATGCCGCCGATATATTTGCCGTTTCCAATGTGGACGGTGCTTTGGTCGGTGGTGCCAGTTTGAAGGCCATAGATTTTTCCCCAATCATTCAGGCCCTTGAAACCATCGGTGCCTGACCCCTTCGAAGGCCAGGGGCACAAGAAAATTAGATAATTTTCTTATCAAATTTCTTTCCAAGAAATTTGCACCACCAAAAGAAAACCGCTGCCCGGGATCCCCGGACAGCGGTTTTCTTTTTGACCTGACCTTTGATCAATGGGTTATGATCTCAGGCCCCATCACGGCGTTGGGCAACACTGTGGACAGCCAAGGCACATAGGTCACCAGGATCAGGAAGACAAACAGCACCGCCAGGAACGGCAAAGCTGCGCGCACAACACTCATCATCGGCATCCCTGCGACCCCCGACGTCACGAACAGGTTCAAACCAACCGGCGGTGTGATCATTCCGATCTCCATGTTCACCACCATGATGATGCCCAGGTGAATGGGATCGATGCCCAATTCAATGGCAATCGGAAACACCAACGGTGCGACAATGACCAACAATCCCGACGGTTCCATGAACTGACCACCGATCAACAGGATCACATTGACAATCACCAGGAACATCACCGGACCAAAGCCCGCTGACAGCATCGCATTGGCAATGGTCTGCGGCACCTGTTCATCGGTCAGAACATGCTTCAGGATCAGCGCGTTGGCGATGACAAACAACAAGGTCACCGTCAGCTTGCCCGCCTCAAACAGCGTGTGTTTGGTGTCGGGGTCAAAAAATGCAGTGATCAGCGCTTTGGGCTTCTTGATCAGCGGGATCTTGGGCTGACCTTCACCATTCGAAAGCGGCCCCATGTCCTTGTAGACGAAACACGCGATCACAAAGGAATAGACAGCCGCCACAGCCGCGGCTTCGGTCGGGGTAAAGATGCCCCCATAGATCCCGCCCAGGATGATCACGATCAGGAACAATCCCCAACCGGCTTCACGCGCCGAGGTGAAGATTTCTCCCCAGCCCAACCATTCGCCTTTGGGCAGATTCTTGACCTTGGCCATGATAAAGATGGTCACCATCAACATGACACCTGCAAGCAGACCGGGGATCACGCCTGCCAGGAACATCCGGCCCACTGACACTTCGACCGCAGCCGCGTAGACAACCATCACGATCGATGGCGGGATCAGGATGCCCAATGTGCCCGCGTTACAGATGACACCAGCGGCAAATTCCTTGGAATACCCGACCTGACGCATGCCCGCGATCACGATTGACCCGATGGCCACCACGGTTGCCGGGGACGACCCGGACAGCGCCGCGAACATCATGCAGGCAAAGACCCCTGCAATGGCCAGACCGCCGGGCAGATGCCCGACACAGGCGATGGAGAACCGGATGATCCGCCGTGCCACACCACCAGTGGTCATGAACGAAGAGGCAAGGATAAAGAACGGGATCGCCAGGAGGGTAAAGTGGCCCTCGAATGCTTCGAACAATGTTCCCGCGACCGAGGCCAACGAACTGTCCGAATAGATTAGCAGAAACAGGGTCGAACTGAGCCCCAGAGCCACAGCGATCGGCACCCCGATCAGCAGCAGGCCAATCACCATTGAAAATAGGAGGACGACATCCATCAGTTTTTCCCCTCATTCTGGGACCGGATTTCCTCCAGTTCATCTTCGACTTCGTGGCTGGCCACCATGCGATCCGTTTCGCCGCGCAGGATCTGCAGAGCCACCTGGCCAAAGCGGAACACCAACAGCAGCATCGACACCGGCAGCACCAGATACGGCACCACCTTGGGCAGCTTTTCATAGGCGTCGCCATAGTTGATCAGATCTTCGAGAAACCGCAGGAAACCAACCATGGGCACGTCCTGCACCTCGTAAAAACTCTGGCTGCGGGCCTTGAGATCCAGCCCAGTCGGGAACCAGCGCCCCGAGGTGGGCGGCAGGTCTGCAAACACTGCCCAATAGTCATAGGCCCCTTTCAGCAACAGCAGCGAAAACACCAGACAGCAGGTGACTGAAATCAACGCCAATACCCGGCGCGGTCCTGGTGTCAACATGTTCAGGATCGCATCGACCCCCAGATGGGCATGGGTTTTGACCGCATAGGATGCGCCCAAAAGCACCAGCCAGGCAAACAGGAACACGGTCAGTTCCAGGGCCCACAGAATGTTTGAATTGAAGGCGAAACGCGCCACGACATTGGCGAATGTGATAATTGTCATCAGGCCGATCAGCCCGGCGATCACCGTCTCTTCGATATGATTGATAAACCCGGACGGGCCGGTTTTTGCCCCCGACATCGCACGTGTCCCCGCTTGTTGATTGTCTGGAAAAGGTGGCACCTGTCGCAGGTGCCAAAGTGCACAGAGCGCGCCCAAGTTGCGCGCTCTGTGTCATCGGCGGGTTCAGAGGCCCGCGTTGATGGCCTGAGCGGCGTCGATATTGTCCTGGCCTACATCGCCCGAGAACTGCTCCCAGACCGGGCGCATGGTATCGACCCATTCTTGGCGCTGCTCGCCGTTCAGCTGACGGATTTCGCCACCGGCTTCGACGATCGACTGTTTGGCCGCTTCGTTCACAGCAGTGGATTCGGCATTCCGCACCTGGGTGACTTCGCCCAGAATGGTCAGGAACTGGTCACGTACGGCCGGATCCAGGCTGTCGAGCCAGTCAACGCTGGTCACCACCAGGTAATCAATGATGCCGTGGTTGGTTTCGGTCACGCCGTCCTGCACTTCAAAGAACTTCTTGCCGTAGATGTTGGACCAAGTGTTTTCCTGTCCATCGACAACGCCCTGCTGCAGGGCACCATAGACTTCGGAAAACGCCATTTTCTGCGGGCTGCCCCCGATGGCTTCCATCTGTGCAACCAGCACATCAGATGATTGGACCCGGAATTTCAATCCATTGGCATCCGACGGAGACACCAGCGGCTTGTTGGCCGACATCTGTTTCATGCCATTGTGCCAATAGGCCAGACCCTGCAGGCCACGGCGCTGCATGCTGTCCAGCAAGGCCTGCCCGCTGTCCGACGCCTGAAAGGCATCGACGGCATCGACGTTCTTGAACATGAATGGCAGATCGAACAGACGGAACTGCTTGGTGAATTTCTCGAATTTCGACAGGCTGGGCGCGGCCAGTTGCACATCGCCCTGCAACATGGCTTCGAGCACCTTGTTATCATTGTACAACGTCGAGTTCGGGAACACCTCCATACAGGCGGTGCCGTTCATCTCTTCGTTGATGCGGGTCTCCAACAGCGATGCTGCGATCCCTTTGGGGTGTTTGTCTGTGTTGGTAACGTGGCTGAACTTGATCACGATCTCGCCGTCATCACAGGCGGCCTGTGCGGTGCCTGCAGTGATGGTCAATGCGGTTGCGATAGCCGTAGCAGTAAGAAATTTCATGGTTGCTCCTCCCAGAAGTGTCATGGTCGTCCCCTTGCCAGGCGGCAAAGGGCCTCGCCACCAAAATCACGATTTAGAGAGAACCGCTCAAGCTTCGATCCGCATTATCCCGAAATGGGTGGAAAACCATTTATTTACAGCGATCTACCAGCATCCAAAAGAAGCGGGGAACATGCATGATACCGGCCCTGTGTGAAAATCCGCACAGGTGTTTTGCAGCTTGTGCGGATTTTCGCACAGGCCACCTCCTGCCCCCGGTCTGTCAGAATCACCACATCTCGCCGCGGGCCGCATCTGTTGATGCGGCGTCGGGGTGCCGGAGGCCCCGGCGACCTACCGCGTCAGCGCCGATAGTCCTCGGGGCGAATGCCATACCGGGCCAGCTTGTCATAAAAGGTCTTGCGCGGCAGTTTCAGCGCCTCGGCGGCCGCAGTCGCCCGACCATTCTGGCGCCCCAGTGCCGCGATCAACAACGAGCGTTCCACCTGGGCCATCTGTTCCGACAGCCCCAGATCCTGCGCCTGTCCGACTTCCTCGGGCATCCCCAGCACAAACCGCATCGCTGCCGACATCAGCGACCGTGCATTGCCCGGCCACTCCTGCGCCATCAAAGCGACCAGATGGTCGGGTGTGACTTCTGGTGTATCAATCCCTGCCTGTTCGGCGGCCTGCGCCACATAGTGGCGAAAAATCACCGGGATATCCTCGCGCCGCTCTGCCAGCGACGGGATCCGCACCCGCATCACATCCAGCCGATAAAACAGCTCGGCATGAAAACCGCCCTGTGCAACCAGCTCGGACAGATCCGTGGTGGTACCGGCAATAACCCGGGTGCCCGCCCCCCGCTCCAGTCGCTCCAACACCGTGTATTGCGTCGCCGTTGGCATTGCCGAAACATCGTCCAGAAACACCGACCCGCCCGCGCCTTCCTCACACAGGGCGGCAAACCCCTTGTCCGTCATCCCTGCCGCAGAGCGTTTGACAAACGGCCCCTGCCCCACGGGCGACATCAGATGAACCACCTCTGCCACCTTTGAAATACCGCTGCCCGAGGGACCGATCACCAAGACCTCTGCCCCGGTCGGGGCGACGCTGCGCACCCGCGCCCGCAGGTCATCGGCCTGTTGCGAAACCCCGAACAACAGCCGCGCCGCCGGATCTCCGCTTTCCAGCTGACGTTTCAGCTGGCGGTTTTCCAACACCAGCGACCGGGTCTTGAGCGCGCGTTCCAGAACCGCCAACAGATCCGCAGACGCGCAGGGTTTTTCCAGAAAATCAAACGCCCCCTGCCCCATGGCCCGCACCGCCATCGGAATATCGCCCTCGCCGGTCAACAGAATCACCGGCAGCTCTGCATCCTGAGCATGGGCATACTCCAGCAAATGGAACCCGTCCCGCCCCGGCATCCGGATATCGGACACGATCACCCCGTCAAACCCCGACGTGATCAAATCCTTGGCCGCCACAAACGACCCGCTGGTGATCGCTTCCAGATCGGCCAATTCCAGCGTCTGGCCCAATGCCTCGCGGATATCGGCGTCATCATCCACCACCAGAACCTTGCGTGTCATGCGGCTTTCTCCTCGGACCAGTATTCCAATTCGACGGTGAACACCGCCCCGCCTCCGGGCGCGTTTACGCCGCCAATCTTGCCGCCAAAGCTTTGCACCAACCCATAAGAGATCGACAGCCCCAAACCCATGCCTTCCGATGATCCCACCGCCCGCGTCGTATAGAACGGCTCAAAGATCTTCTCCGGATCGGCAATACCGGGACCCGTGTCGCGCACGGTCACGCTCAGCCGGTCGCCCGTGTCCAGTGTCACGGTGATGCGTTTGTCCGCCCGCCCCACCATGGCGTCGGCGGCATTGTTGATCAGATTGACAAACACCTGCACCAGACGCACATCGCCGCCCCAGGCAAACACCGGGCCCATTGGCGGTGTCCACTCCAGCGTCACCGCGTCACTGCGCAGCCGCGCTTCGGTCAATTCCGTGGCCGTGGCAATCACCTGCACCAGATCCACCTTGCCCATGGGTTCGCTTTCATTTCGGGCAAAGGCACGCAGGTTTTTGATAATCCGCGCCATCCGTGCGGCCATTTCGGATATCCGCCCCAGATTTTCGCCCGCCTTGCCGGTCTTGCCCCGCTGCATGAATGCCATGCCATTGTCTGCAAACTGTTGAATTGCCATCAACGGCTGGTTCAGCTCATGGCTGATCCCGGCCGACATTTGACCCAACGCGCTCAATTTCCCCGCCTGGACCAATTCGGCCTGGGCCTGTTTCAGGGCGGCTTCGGCCTCCCTGCGTTCGCCAATCTCGCGGCGCAGCTGTTCGTTGGCCACCGACAGGGCCCGTGTGCGCTCATGCACTCTCCCCTCCAGCGCGGCATTGACCTCGGCCAATGCCCGGCGTCGCTCCGTGGTCATGTATAACATCGCACCAAAGGCCAGAAACACAGCGCCCAGCGCGGCAGCCTGCAACCAGGCGATCCGACGCGCCGGCGCAACATCGACCAGGATTTCGCCCACCATGCCGATCACCGGCAGATCGACCGCCTGATGCAACCCGGTCCGGGGCAGATAGGGTCCCCACCCGAGCTGCCAGATCTCATGCCCTCCAACACGCCAGGCGCGAAATTCCGGGGGCTCACCATCACCGGGAACCAATCCCCCTCCTGCCTGCGGGCGATGCCAAAACAGCAATTCCGACCGGTTCGAGATGAACACTTCGTTCCGGTCATCGGTAAAAAACACGGCAGGCAACGACCCACGCCATGTCTGTTCCACGTCTTCGACATCCGCCGTCACAACCACAACGCCGCGCACCGCGCCGTCCGGTTCAAACACCGGCGACGCATAGACATAGGCGCGCCGACCCGGCGACCCAAAGATCCCGTGTTCGCTCCCCAGTGCCCCGTGCATCGCCCGTTGGAACGCAATGGATCGCGACACATCCGCCCCTGACACCTGTTGTGCGGCGACCAGAACCCGCCCCTGCGGGTTGGCAAACGCCACATCCAGCGCGCCGGTCTTGTCCGCAACTTCCACCAACAGGGCCTGCGCCGTTGCACGCCGGGCCACATCGTCTTGCAGGCCTTGCAGGCCCGGATGATCCGCCATCAACACGGCCAGTTCCTGATACACCTGCAACTGGGTCGACAACCGGTCACTGGCCAGCGCCAGATCCGCCTCGGCCTGCAACGCCAGTTGATCCAGCGCCTGGCGATACCCATAGGACCAGACAGCGCCGGTTATGCCCGCCATGATCAGGGCGAACCCCAGAACGATCCATCGTCTATGCCATCGAAAATCAGTCATGGATCGAACCGTACCAAAGCCGCCCTTGCATTGACCAGTGCGTCCGCGCAAATGTCGCGCCATGAAAACCATACGCCAATCCCCGCTTGATCCTGAATTCGTCCAGAATCCCTATCCGTTCTATGCGGCGACACGGGCGCAGGGGGGACTGCAGTTTTGGGAAGATTACGGGATGCCGGCCGCCTTCAAACATGCCGCCGTGCATGTTTTGTTGCGGGACCGGCGGCTGGGGCGCGAAGTTCCGCCCGAACTCAGACAAGCCCCCCCCGATCACCTCAAACCGTTCTATGACGTCGAAGACCACTCGATGCTCGAACTGGAGCCTCCCAGCCACACACGATTGCGCAAACTGGTGCTGCGTGCCTTTACCTCGCGCGAAGTCGAAGCGCTCAAGCCGGGGCTCGAATCCCTGTGCCACCAGTTGATAGATCAATTTTCTGATGCCCCCTTTGATCTGCTGGATGCCTATTGCGTTCAGATCCCCGTCATCGCCGTCTGCCGCCTCTTGGGCGTGCCCGAAACCATGGCCCCGCAGGTTCTGGAGTGGTCGCACGCCATGGTGGCGATGTATCAGGCGCGCCGATCTGAGGCGATCGAACACCAGGCCGGACAGGCGGCAGCGGCATTTTCCGGCTATTTGCGCGACTATATTGAACAGCGTCGCACAGACCCGCGCGATGACCTGATCACCCGCCTGATCGCAGCCACAGAAGACGGTGACCGGCTGTCCACGGACGAATTGATCTCGACCTGCATCCTGCTGCTGAATGCCGGGCACGAGGCGTCGGTTCATGGCTTGGGCAATGGCGTCAAAACCCTTCTGGAACATGGTCCGGACCCGGTCTGGCTGACCCCCGAGGCAATCGAGAACACGGTCGAGGAAATCCTGCGCTTTGATCCGCCCCTGCATATGTTCACCCGCTATGCCTATGAGGACGTCGACATCTTTGGCCACACGTTGAAACGCGGCGATCAGGTGGCGCTGCTGCTGGGCGCGGCCAATCGCGACCCGGCCGTCTGCGACGATCCGGATGACTTTGACCCGACCCGCCGCGCCAAAACCAATGTTGCCTTTGGTGGCGGATTGCATTTTTGTGTCGGGGCACCGCTGGCCCGTCTCGAACTGCAGGTCGCCCTGCCGATCCTGTTTGACCGCTGCCCCGGTCTGCGTCTCGCCGCCGCCCCCCGTTACAGCAACACCTATCACTTTCACGGACTGTCCCGGCTGATGGTTTCAACCACATAATTCTTGGGCGGTGCCTCGGTGCAGCTTGAACAACAGCATGCGCAAGCACACCGCTGGGTCGCGCCCGCCTCTTGGGTCTCGGGGCAGCCTCGGCAGGGTCAGGCTTCGATGGGCAGCATGGTTGTGGATTTGATTTCCTCCATCGACAACAACGCGGTGACATTATGCACCCGCACCTCGGAAATCAGCGCCTGATAGAATTTGTCATAGGCCCGCGCGTTCTGCACCCGCACCTTGAGGATATAGTCGATATCCCCCGCCAACCGGTGTGCTTCCTGGACTTCGGGGCGGTCACGCAACGCTTTGAGGAACCGCGACTGCCAATCCGCCTCATGTTCCGATGTGCGGATCAGAACAAAGAAACAGGCCTCGAATCCCAACGCCTCGGCATCCAGCACCACAGTCTGCTGTCCAATCACCCCGCCATCGCGCAATTTGCGGATTCTGTTCCACACCGGGGTCTTGGAAGACCCCACCTGTTTGGCGATTTCGTCCAGCGATTGCCCCGCATCGCGTTGCAGCTCCGCCAAAATTTTCCGATCCGTGGCGTCGATCCGTACCGTCATTCTCGTATTCCCCAGTTTTCAGGACCAACCCACCCGATTCCCCAACCACATGGAACAATCATCCTTATTTGGATCGGCATATAGCGATTTGGTGGGAATATTTCCTATATAGTACCGTAAGTCAAACACAGGAATCGGGGCTCAGCCATGACCGCCAACAAAACAGACAATCCGACAACCGCGCCGAACCGGGCCGGATTGTCCTGTCTGTGTGCCGGTCAGGTCGCGTTTGTGGGCTCTGGCCCCGGTGATCCGGATCTGCTGACCGTCAAGGCGCTGCGCGCGCTTCAGGACGCGGATGTGATCCTGTTTGATCGTCTGGTCAGCGACGAGATCCTGGCCCTGGCCGGACCGGACGCGGCGTTGGAAAATGTCGGCAAGGAGGGGTTTGGCCCCCAGATCAGCCAGGACGACATCTGTGCCCGCCTGGTGGTTCATGCCCTGGACGGCAAAAAGGTCGTGCGTCTGAAGTCGGGCGACCCCACCATCTTTGGCCGTCTGGACGAAGAGCTCACCGCGGTCGAAGCCGCCGGGATCGGGTTCACGATCGTGCCCGGCATCACCGCCGCATCGGCTGCCGTGGCCGGGATTGGTCAAAGCCTGACCCAACGTGGGCGCAATTCATCCGTGCGGTTCCTGACCGGCCATGATGTCCAGGGCTTTGCCGATCACGATTGGGTCGCGCTGGCGCGTCCGGGCGCAGTTGCCGCCATCTACATGGGCAAGAAATCCGCCCGCTTCGTTCAGGGCCGCCTGATCATGCATGGCGGTGATCGCACCACGCCTGTGACCGTGATCGAAAACGCCTCTCGCCGCGATCAGCGGGTGCTCGAGACAACCCTGGGCCATCTGGCCAACGATCTCGCCGAGGCCCGCTTTGACGGTCCGGCGCTCACTTTTCTGGGACTGGCCCCACGCGCAAGCGTCGCCGCCCTCACCGATCTCAAGATGGAGCTTGCATAATGGCCCGCGCATTCACCCCAAAAGTCGTCACCGCCAACGATCTGATCGAAGGCGATGTGATCTATATGACGGCCGATGACAGCTGGACCCGCAATCTGGCCGAGGCCGAATTGATCACTGACGAAGCCGATGCACAGATTCGTCTGCTGGACGCGCAACGTCAGGCCGTGCGCGTCGTTGGTGCCTATCTGGCCGATGCCAAACCGGGGCTGAACGGCCCGGAACCCACCCACTTCCGCGAAGATTTCCGCCGCACCGGCCCTTCGAACTACGCCCACGGCAAGCAGGAGGCGCAAGCCAATGTATAAGTACAACGACTTTGACAGCGCCTTTCTGGCCGAACGCAACGCTCAGTTCCGGGCCCAGGTCGCACGCCGCATCGACGGCTCGCTCACCGAGGACGAATTCAAACCCCTGCGCCTGATGAACGGCCTTTATCTGCAGCTGCACGCCTATATGCTGCGGGTCGCGATCCCTTATGGCACACTGAATTCAGCCCAGATGCGCCAGCTGGCGCTGCTGGCCGAAAAATGGGACAAGGGGTATGGCCATTTCACCACCCGTCAGAACATCCAGTACAACTGGCCCAAACTGACAGATGTCCCGGACATGCTGGACGCGCTGGCCGACGTCGAACTGCACGCCATCCAGACGTCGGGCAACACGATCCGCAACACCACCGCCGATCATTTCGCCGGGGCTGCTGCCGATGAAATCGAAGACCCCCGCCCGATTGCCGAGCTGATCCGCCAGTGGTCCACCGATCACCCGGAATATCAGTTCATGGGCCGCAAGTTCAAAATCGCCGTCTCCGGTGGTGAAAAGGACCGCGCCGTGACCAAGGCGCACGACCTGGCGGTGCGCGTTGTGCGCAATGACGCCGGTGAAATCGGCTATCAGATCCTGATCGGTGGCGGGTTGGGTCGTACCCCGATGATCGGTCAGGTGCTGCGCGACTTCCTGCCGCGCGAACAGCTGCTGCCCTATATCGAAACCGTGGTTTCGGTCTGGAACCAAATCGGGCGGCGCGACAACAAATACAAGGCCCGGATCAAGATCACCGTACACGAACTGGGTCTCGAAACCATCCGCGCCAAGGTCGAAGAACGCTTTGCGCTGATCCTGCCCACCTATGGTGGCGCGGACCAAGAGCTGTTTGCTGAAATCAGCGCGCATTTCACACCGCCGCAATTCCGCAAGGGGTCAACCGATGCCTACACGTGGGCCTATGACGCCGATCCGGTGTTCCGGTCCTGGGCGGACACCAACCTGAGCGAGCACCGCGACGCCGATCATGCGATCGTCACCATTTCGATCAAGGCCCACGGTCAGACTCCGGGTGATGCATCCGCCGATCAGATGCGGGTGATGGCCGATCTGGCCGAACAATACGGCTATGACGAATTGCGCATCAGCCACGAACAGAACGTGATCCTGCCGCATGTGCATAAATCGGACCTGCCGGCGATTCATGCCACGCTCAAAGAACACGGGCTGGGCACGGCCAACATCGGCCTGATCAGCGACATCATCGCCTGCCCCGGCATGGACTACTGTGCCCTGGCAACGGCTCGCGCCATTCCCGTGGCCCAGCAGATCGCGCTCCGGTTTGACGAATTGAAACTCGAGCATGACATCGGGCATCTCCAGATCAAGATTTCGGGCTGCATCAACGCCTGTGGTCACCACCATGTGGGCCATATCGGCATTCTGGGGCTGGATCGCGCCGGCGTGGAAAACTACCAGATCACCCTGGGCGGCGACGCCACCGAAAACGCGGCCATTGGCACGCGCACCGGTCCCGGCTTTGCCTATGATCAGATCGTTCCGGCGATCGAACGCATTGTCTATGCCTATCTGGATCTGCGCGACAACGCCGACGAAACCTTTCTGGAAACCTATACCCGCGTTGGGATGGATCCGTTCAAGACAGCCCTCTATCCAGAAACCCAGAAGAAAGTGGCGTGAACACGATGGTATTGATCCAGGATCACATCGCAGCGCCCGATCCGCAGCGCCCGGACGATCCGGCGCTGGTCCAGAAGGTGGCCGAGCTGAACGACAGGTTCCGCCACCATTCTGCCACCTCGGTGATGCAGGGAGCGTTGGAACATGCGGGCCATGTGGCGCTGGTGTCCAGCTTTGGGGCGGAATCGGTGGTGCTGTTGCATATGGCAGCGGTCGTTGACCAGATGACCCCGGTCCTGTTCATCGACACCCAGCTGCTGTTCACCGAAACGCTGATCTACCAACAGGACGTCAGCGAACGTCTGGGGTTGCGGAACGTTCAGGTCATCACCGCCGACGATATCGCCCAAAAGGACCCTTATGGGGCATTGCGGCTCAGCGATACCGACGCCTGCTGTGCCCTGCGCAAGACCGCGCCGCTGCAAAACGCGCTGAACGGGTTTGACGGCTGGATCACCGGACGCAAACGGTTTCAGGCCGGCACCCGCGCCACGCTGGACTTCTTTGAGGTCGAAGAAGGCAACACTGGCCGGATCAAGGTCAACCCGCTGGCCCATTGGGCCCCCGAAGACGTGCGTGCCTATATGGAAGAAAACCGCCTGCCCCGTCACCCTCTGGTGGCCCAGGGGTATCCCTCGATCGGCTGTGCCCCCTGCACATCTCCGGTCAAGGAAGGCGAAGACCCCCGCGCCGGACGTTGGCGCAACCAGAACAAGGTCGAATGCGGCATTCATTTCGTGAATGGCAAACCCGTCCGCACAGGAGCAGATCAATGACTGTACTCGTAACTGATACGGGCTTTGGCCCGGATACCTGGAAAGGTGACTTTGACGCCGCCAACGCGCTGGACCTGACCTCGGATGCAGACCCGGCCCAGGTTGTCGGCCAGCTGGATGGCGTCGATATGGTCCGGGTGGCCTTTCCGTCGTTTGCCGATGGCCGCGGTTTTACCATCGCGCGCCAGCTGCGCCTGGCTGGCTATCAGGGTCGCCTGCGTGCCCAGGGCCACGTGATTTCCGATCAATATGCCATGGCGCGCCGCTCCGGCTTTGACGAAGTCGAGATCAGCGATGATCTGGCCACCCGCCAGCCCGAAGATCAATGGCTGGCGCGCGCCAATTGGCAGGACCACAACTATCAGGCGCGCCTGCGCGGCCGCGCCGCCAAATAGACCACCGCTCACCGGGACTTGCCCACTCCCCCCGCGCAAACCTGGTTCCCCTGCGTCAGTAGGGAACCGGGTTTGCGCAATTGGTGCTTTCCCTGACCTATGTCAAAGATTAATCTGAGGTGCCGGTTATTCAGACTGGCAGATGCAACCGATGAACGAGATTACGCCCGTGACCGAAGCCGCAACAGACGTCAAACCCGTCAAAGCCGTTCCCACCCTGCCCGATGCACAGACCGTGACAGAGGTACAGCATTACACGGACCGGCTGTTCCGGTTTCGCTGCACGCGGCCTGCGTCGCTGCGTTTTCGGTCCGGTGAATTCGTGATGATCGGCCTGATGGGCGACCCCGACCCGAAAACAGGCAAGCAAAAACCGCTGCTGCGCGCCTATTCCATCGCCTCGCCCAGCTGGGACGAGGAAATGGAGTTCTATTCGATCAAGGTCGAAGACGGCCCGCTGACCTCGAAATTGCAGCACATCAAGGTCGGCGACGAAGTCATCCTGCGCCCCAAACCTGTCGGCACCCTGGTGCATGACGCGCTGATCCCGGGCAAACGTCTGTGGTTCTTTGCCACCGGCACCGGCTTTGCCCCCTTTGCCTCGCTGCTGCGCGAACCGCAGACCTACGAGGATTACGACGAGGTCATCATCACCCACACCTGCCGCACCGTGGGCGAGCTGACCTATGGCCGCGAGCTGATCGAAGGGCTGAAGGAAGACGAGCTGCTGAACGAAGTCATCGGCGAAGGCTTCTGGAAGAAGATCAAATACTATCCCACCACCACCCGCGAAGAGAGCCCCAAGATGGGCCGGATCACCGATCTGATCAACTCGGGCGAAGCCTACAAGGATCTGGGCGTGGCCCCGCTGTGCCCCGACAATGATCGCGCCATGATCTGTGGTAACCTGGCGTTCAATCTCGAACTCAAGGCCATGCTCGAAGCTGCCGGTCTCGAAGAAGGTGCCAATTCCAAACCCGCGCAATATGTTGTGGAAAAGGCGTTTCTGGACTGATCCCGATCACATCCCACCACACCAGGCCGCGCTTTGTCCAAGGCGCGGCTTTTTGTTTTGGTTCCGGGCGCTTTGACGCTTGCCCCGCCCACTGGGATGAATTCGCGCTCCCGACACCGCTTCGGCGCGCAAATACGGGGCTTTGGGCAATATGTCTGCTTGAATTACCCAACTCGGGGCTCCATACCCGCTATATCACTTGAATCACCTGTCCGGGGGCGATACCTTCCGGGCACTTTCATGTAATGACAGAAGGATAACAGTCATAGCCCGCAGACCTCACAATGCGCCGCCGCAACGCGACACCGGCCCGCGCACGAACGAAAAAATCCGCGCCTCCGAAATCCGCCTGATTGGTGCGGACGGAGACAACGTCGGAGTTGTTCACCCCGCTAAAGCTATGCAACTGGCCGAAGAGGCCGGACTGGATCTGGTTGAAATCTCGCCCAATGCCAACCCGCCCGTGTGCAAGATCATGGACTATGGCAAGTTCAAATATGAACAACAAAAGCGCGAGAGCGAAGCACGTAAAAAGCAGAAGATCATCGAGGTCAAGGAAGTCAAATTCCGGCCCAATACCGATACGCACGACTACGAAGTCAAGATGCGCAACGTCTTCAAATTCCTTGAAGGCGGGGACAAGGTGAAGGTCACTCTGCGGTTCCGGGGGCGCGAAATGGCGCACCAGAACCTGGGTCGCGAGCTGTTGGAACGGGTTGCCGAAGACATCAAGGAAATCGGCAAGATCGAAAACATGCCCAAAATGGAAGGCCGTCAGATGATTATGATGATCGGCCCGCTGCCGGCAAAATAACCCGGTGCCCGCTTTGGGACTGACTATTTGCGCCCCCTCCGCTTGATTGCGGTGGGGGCGTTGTTATTTTGATGCCAGTGGGTTGACGCAGGAAAGAGGGATTGGTCCTATGTGGGAAGAACGGTATTCGGCCGCGGAAGATTATGTTTTTGGAACGGCTCCTGCCCTGTTTCTCACGGATCATGCAGACTATTTGAAACCCGGCCTGTCGGCCCTGGCCGTTGCCGACGGCGAGGGGCGAAATTCGGTCTATATGGCCGAACGGGGGCTGACCGTCACCGCATTGGAATTCGCCCCGACCGCCATCGCCCGCGCCCGCACCCTGGCCGCCGAGCGCAATGTCTCTGTCGATTTTCAGCAGTCCGACATCCTGCGGCGCGATTGGGAGGCGGACGCCTATGATCTGGTGGTTGGCGTCTTTATCCAGTTCGTCGGCCCCGATGATCGCAAGACCCAGTTTGACGGCATGAAACACAGCACCAAACCCGGCGGTTTGATCCTTCTGCACGGCTATACGCCCAAACAGCTCGAATTTGGCACAGGCGGCCCCCCGTTTGGCGAAAACATGTACACCGAAGACCAACTGCGCGCAGATTTCAGCGACTGGGAGATCCTCGAATGCCGCGCCTATGAACGCGAAGTTCAGGAAGGGCGCGGCCATTCCGGCATGTCAGCCCTGATTGACCTGGTCGCCCGAAAACCGGGCTGACGCCACCAGGCTCGCCCAACTGTACCGCTGATCCTGACAGCCACGGGCCTGTGGATGATCCGGGGGCGTTTGACCTGACTTTCTGCGGGTGGTGTGGCGCAGCCGATGGTGCGCGACGCTACCGCATTTGGCCCTGCTGTGCTCGCCTCACATGCCTGCATCACAGATGTGCCGATCACGATCCAAATAGGACGCCAATGATCTTCGGATACCTCGCCCTTGGATACCCCACCCCCTGTATCGCACAGCGTCTTTTGGCCGGTCACGCCACGACCATGCGACATCCCTGATCCCTAACTGTGCAGGCGACCCGACCGATCTCTCGACACACACGCACAGGCCCCCACGCAGGATACTGGAACCTGTGTCGGGGCCTGTGTCTGAGCCTCTCGGTGCGTAACCGGGATTACCCTGCAGCAGCGACCGCGCGTTTGGTCAGCACCGCAACCAGATGCGCGCGATACGCTTTGGACCCATGCAGATCCCCGATCATGGCATCACTGTCCACTGACAACCCATCCAAAGCATCCGCCGAGAAATTGGCGCTCAGCGCCGCTTCGGCCTCGCCCCAACGAAAGACCCCATCTTCGGATGCACCGGTGACCGCAACCCGCACACCGTCCCCATATCTGGCCACAAACACACCAACCAGCGCAAATCGGGACGCGGGCTGTTCGAACTTCTGATAATTCGCAGCCTCAGGAACCGGGAAACTGACAGACGTCACGATCTCTCCCTCTTCCAGCGCGGTTTCAAACAGACCCCGAAAATAGTCATCCGCCGCAATTTCCCGCGCATTGGTGACAATGGTTGCCCCGGATGCCAGCGCCGCCGCCGGATAACAGGCCGACGGGTCATTGTTGGCCAGCGATCCGCCTATGGTGCCACGGTTGCGCACGGCCGGATCCCCGATATTGCCCGCCAGATCGGCAAGTGCCGCATATTGCGCCCCGGCCTCGGCCGCAACGACCGCATGAGGAGTTGCTCCCCCGATGACAACCGACCCACCGCGATGGGCCACGCCTTTCATCTCGTCAATGCCGCTCAGCGACACCAGCTTTGCCGGGCTCGCCAACCGCTGCTTCAGGGTGGGGATCAATGTCTGTCCCCCGCCCAGCGCCTGCGCGTCCTCACTGCCCAGCGCGGCCACCGCATCGGCGATAGTGGCGGGTTTCTCAAACTCGAAATTATACATTTCGTCCTTCCTTTCCTTCCGAAGAGAACGGGTCCGCCTCTTCATCTGGCCAAAAATATCCCAGGGGGTCTGGGGGACTGGTCCCCCAGGCTTGGATTGGGCGGGGCAACGCCCTGCCCCCCTCAACTCAGCCCTGCATAGCCTCCCAAACACGGCCCGGCGACATCGGCATATCGATGTGGTCCACCTTGTGACCGCCCGACTGCAAGGCATCAATCACCGCATTAACCACCGCAGGCGGCGATCCGATGGCCCCGGCCTCGCCACAGCCCTTGACGCCCAAGGGATTGTGGGTGCACGGCGTCTGGCTGGAATGATCCACCGTATAGAACGGCACATCATCGGCCCGCGGCATCGCGTAATCCATGTAGGAGGCGCTCAGCAGTTGACCGTTTTCGTCATAGACACAGTTTTCCAACAACGCCTGACCAATCCCCTGGCCAATGCCACCATGCACCTGACCGTCGACGACCATCGGGTTGATGATATTGCCAAAATCATCCGCTGCCGCAAACCGTTCCACCGTCACCTTGCCGGTATCGGGGTCCACTTCGACCTCACAGGCATAGGCCCCGGCGGGGAAGGTAAAGTTGGCCGGGTCATAAAACGCGGTCTCCTCCAGCCCCGGTTCGATATCTTCCAACGGGAAGTTATGCGGCACATAGGCGGTCAGGGTGACATCCCCCCAGGCCACCGATTTATCGGTGCCCGCAACGGTGAACTGACCATCCTTCAGCTCGATATCCGCATCAGATGCTTCCAGCAGATGCGCGGCGATCTTCTTGGCCTTGTTGATGATCTTTTCGGTCGCCCGCACCATGGCCGATCCACAAACCGCGAGGGAGCGCGATCCATAAGTGCCCATGCCAAAAGGGATTTTTGACGTGTCGCCATGGACGATCTCGATCTGGCTTTCGTCAATGCCGATCATTTCGGCCACCACCTGGGGGAATGTGGTCTCATGCCCCTGCCCGTGGCTGTGGGCCCCGACCATGACGCTGATCGATCCGGTGGCATTCACCCGCACCGTTGCCGCATCATACAGCCCCGCCCGTGCGCCCAGCATACCAACGATGTTGGACGGCGCGATGCCGCAGGCTTCGATATAGCAATTGATGCCCAGACCCCGCAGCTTGCCGTTTTTGGCGCTCGCGGCGCGACGCGCATCGAACCCGGCAAAATCGGCCGCCACTTCCAGCTTGTCCATGGTGCCATTGTAATCGCCAGTGTCATAGGTCAGCGCGACGGGCGTGTCATAGGGGAACTGGGTGACAAAGTTCTGCCGCCGCAGCGCCACCGGGTCCGCGCCCAATTCCCGCGCGGCCTTGTCGATCAGCCGTTCAATCTGGAACGTCGCCTCGGGACGCCCAGCGCCACGATAGGCATCAACGGGCACCGTGGTGGTGAACACCGCCTTGACGTTCACCTGAACGCAGGGGGTTGTATAGTTCCCTGCCATCAACGTGCCATGCAGCCATGTCGGCACCGAAGACGAGAACGTCGACAGATAGGCCCCCATATTGGCCATTGTATCCGTGCGCAGCGCGGTAAAGTTGTTGTCACTGTCCAGCGCCAGCTGGATCGTGGTCACATGATCGCGCCCCTGCGCATCCGACATGAAGGCCTCAGAGCGTGACGCGGTCCATTTGACGGGGCGGTTGATCGCCTTGGCGGCAAAGGTCACCGCCGCTTCTTCGGCATAGTGGAAGATTTTGGTGCCAAAACCACCGCCCACATCCGGCGCGACCACGCGCACCTTGTGTTCGGGCAGCCCGAGAACAAAGGCGCACATCAGCAACCGGATCACATGCGGGTTCTGGCTGGTGGTATAAAGCGTATGTTCGTCCGTGCCCCGACTGTAATCGCCAACGGCCACCCGCGGCTCCATCGGGTTGGCCACCAGACGCTGGTTCACCAGCTCCAGCGTGGTGACATGGGCCGCATCGTCAAACGCCTTTTGCACCACGTCATTGTCGGTCTCCCCCAGCACCCAATCATAACACAGGTTCGAGGTCAGATCGTCGTGCACCTTGGTGGCACCATCGGCCAGCGCAGCGGCCATATTGACCACGGCCGGCAATTCGTCCAGATCCAGGTCGATGGCCTCGGCCGCATCGCGGGCCTGCTCCAGGCTGTCGGCAATGACCATGGCAATCGGGTCGCCCACATGGCGCACCTTGCCCTGGGCCAGGATCGGGTGGGCCGGTTCCTGCATGACCTCGCCATTGCGGTCGGTCACCTGCCAGCCACAGGGGATGCCACCCACCCCTTCGAAATCGGCGCCGGTCAGGATCTTGACCACACCGGGCATGGCGGCGGCTGCCGCTGTATCAACCCCGTTGATCGTCGCATGCGCCACATCCGAGCGCAGGAAATACGCATAGGCCTGGCCGTTTACGTTAATGTCGTCTGTGTAATTACCTTCTCCGGTCAAAAACCGGACGTCCTCGCGCCGCTTCGGGCTGGCGCCGATGCCACTATCCTTGGGCATGTTATTCTCCTCCCTGGGTGCGGTGCGTGCAAGCACACACCCTACAATCTACCTGAGTATTCAAATCCGGTACGCGCCAATCCCGTGCGTCACCGTAGGGTGCGTGCTGGCACGCACCATTGCTGATCACTCAGCTGCGAGCGCGCTGACATCCTGGCCGGATGCGGCCATGATCGCCTTGACGATATTGTGGTAGCCGGTACAGCGACACAGATTGCCTTCCAGGTAATCCCGGATTTCCGCTTCGGACGGCTTGGGGTTATCCTTGAGCAGCGCAGCCGCGCTCATCACCATCCCCGGCGTGCAGAACCCGCATTGCAGACCATGATGATCCTGAAATGCCTGCTGAATGGTGTTCAGCGTTCCATCCGCAGCGCTTTGCCCTTCGATGGTAGCCACATCCGCACCGTCGGCTTCCGCGGCCAGCATGGTACAGCTTTTCACCGCTTCGCCGTTCACATGCACCACGCAAGCACCACATTGGCTGGTGTCACAGCCCACATGCGTTCCGGTCAAACCCAGCGCGTCGCGCAGAAACGACGACAGCAACGTGCGCCCTTCAACATCTCCCTGCGCAGGCTTTCCGTTCACGGTCATTGAGACCTGAGTCATGAGATCCTCCCCTTGGGTTTCTTTATTATCAGAAGGAAGTTAAGCACGCGGCCCCAAGCTTGAGAACCGCCATAATGTGCTGCAATCGCACAACTTTCTGCTGCAATGCGGAAATTTGATCTCAGGTTTCCGCATAGTTCTTTGATAAAATTCAACAAAAGCCCGCCTCCCGCCATGCTGCAACCCAACAGAACATATCGGCGACGTGACGTCTGTTTCTCAGCCTTGCGCGCCCGGAAATCCAACCACAGTCCCGGGCTGGCCAGCCGTCACCGACCAAAGCCAAAGATCATCCGGTTGCATCTCGCGGCTGGGGGCGGGTCGGGATTTCCTTGAGCAATCCGCCGACCCCCATCGCAGCGATATCTGCACCCGTGACGTCGACCCCACACACCACCCGCTCCAGCACCCAATCCGCGCCATTCAGCGCAGGCGAGCGCGCACAGCCCGGCAGGCCAATCACCGGCCGGTCGCCCAGATGTCCCAGAAACAGCAAATTGCCCGGGTCCACCGGCATTCCGAACCGTGTCACGGTGCCCCCCGCCAAACGCACAGCTTGCGGCGCCACATCCAAAGGATCCGAGGTCGCCGATCCGGTGAGAATCAGGATCACCTCGCCCGGTGCTTGCTGCACGGCCTCTGCCAGCACATCTTGTGCGTGTCGCACGACGACCCGATCGCTCAGCGTCATTCCCATACGATGCAACCGTCCGGCCATGGCCTTGCGCCCCTTGTCCGACGGAGGCTCCGACGAGGTCACGGTTTCAATCAGCGTTGCGCTGGCAAAAACTGGCGCAATCACGCCAATTGCGCCCTCTGCTCCGGCCTTGGCCCGCCGCAGGGCATCGCCCGGAACCGCATAGGAAATGATCTTTATCGTCGCGATCATCCCCCCCGCATCGACGCGATGGTAGTTTGGCACTGTGGCGATGGTGATCATCGGGTCCACTGCATTGACGGCCTCCAGACGCGCCCGATCCAGTTGGACCACCCCACATCGGTCAGCAAACAGGTTGACCCGGCCCGTCCCTGCCCGCGAAATCCGGATGTTCTGTGCCGCCGGCTCCGGCACCAATGCGCGGGCCAGGATTTCGGCGGCCTCATTTTCTGCCAGATCACCGTCTTCCAGCCGTGCCACCGTAATCCGTGCATGGCCATGAGCCGCCAGATCCACCACATGGGCCGCATCCAGAACCGTCCCCTTGGGTATGCGATACGCGCCTTCCTCACCGGACCGGCTGGCCTGCATCGAATGGGCCAGAACCGCTCCCACAGCTTCGCTGGTTGGAACCGCGCCAAATTTCATGTGACTTTCCCGCGCAAAACCGCTGTCATCTCGCCCAATATGGACAGGGCGATTTCCGCCGGGCCTGCGGCACCGATATCCAGACCGACAGGACCGTGTATGCGGTCAATCTGCGCCTGCGAAAACCCGGCGTCCTGCATCCGGGTGACGCGTTTGGCATGGGTGCGCTTGGACCCCAGCGCACCGATATAAAAACAGTCAGCCCCCAGCCCCGCCTCCAGCGCCGGATCGTCCAGCTTTGGGTCGTGGGTCAGCAACACGATCGCCGTGCGGGCATCCAACCCCACCTGTGCCACGGCGTCATCCGGCCAATCCAGCAGGACGGTTTCACCGGGGAACCGATCGGAGGATCCAAACGCCTCGCGCGGGTCGATCAGTACCGGATCATAGCCCGCAATCCGCGCCATTGGCACCAATGCCTGCGCGATATGCACCGCCCCCACCACGATCAGGCGCAGCGGCGGGTTATGCACCGCGACAAATGTCTCGTCGTCGTCCTCCATGCCCGACCGGTCCATGCGCATCCGGTCCGTATGCGCCCCATGCAACAGACGCCGGGTGCCATCGCGCAGGTTCACCTCATAGGCCAACGGCGTGCGCGCCGCGCGGGCGGTTACCAGTTCTTCCAACAAATCCAACGGCATCGCGCTGCCAACCGGTTCGACCAACACCCGAATGGTGCCACCACAGGCCAACCCCACAGCAAAGGCATCTTCGTCGCTGACCCCGAATTCCAGCATCCGATGTTCACCGTCTTCCAGCGCCTCCAGCGCCTCGACCACCACCGCGCCCTCGACACATCCACCCGACACCGATCCTTCGATCCGCCCGTCACCGCCCACCACCAATTGCGATCCGACCCGGCGCGGCGCGCTGCCCCAGGTCTGAACCACCGTGGCCAGCGCCGCCTTGGTTCCCGCGCGATGCCAGTCCAGCGCAATTTCAGGGGCATTTTCAAATCGGGCTTGGGTCATTGCGTGTTCTCTTTTTTCGCCAACAGAGCATCTGACAAAACTTGTCGCAATCGCGCCGGGTTTCAAGCCGCAAAGCGACCCGGCGGGAACACGAAAACGCCGGGTCGCTGCTGCATGGCCCGCACGCCCGGGCCATGACGGAGAGTTGCCGCTCTCCGATCTGATGGGATTATTCGGCCGGTTGCGCCCCGGGCTTTTGCCCTGTCAACCGCTCTGGCAGGGCAAAGGCCAGAGCCACAAACCCCAATCCCAGCACCAGCCCCAGAACATCGCCGGGCAAGGCGGTCACACCGTCAAATTTGGACCCCGGGACGGTGCCCAATGTCACCTTGCCACCCCAGATCTTGTCCAGAAGGCCGCTGGCCTTCCAGCTGGGATAGGTCACCATATAGGCCGCCGCCCCGAGCAATCCGCCGGCAATGAAAAACAGCGCGTCCTTGCGCCCGGAGGCCGCAGCAACCACGCCAGTGCCCGGGCAAAATCCCGATACGGCCCAGCCCGCGCCCAACATCAAACCGCCAAGAAACACGCCGACATAGGCGGTTTTGACCGACATGTGGCCCACATCGACCAGCCCCAGCATCTGACCACCAAACATCAACACCGACCCGGTGCCAATCGCCAACAGGATGGATTTCGCCAGATTCAGGTTGGTCAGGTTCAGCATCTTGCCGATCAAGGTCGGGTTCGACGCCCCCACCCGGTCCAGCGCCGCACCAAAGGCCAACCCCAAAACGATCGCGAGAAGAATTGAACTCATGACTTACACCTCCCGTTTGAACAGAATGAGCGATACCGGCACCGCCGCGCCAAAGGCGCCCAGCGCAAAAAGATACCCCGACATCGACGTCTGCATCATCCCCGACATCATGTGACCCGAAGTGCACCCCCCGGCCAGCCGCGCGCCATACAGCACGATGAACCCGCCCAGAAACGCGGCCATATTGCGTTTGATCCGACTGTCGCCAAAATTGGCCCGCCACAGCGCGGGCATGCTCCGTTCCGCGGCGTCCAGCCCACCACGCGCCATCACCGACAGGAACCCACCCACCGCCATGGCAACCACAAAGACAAAGCTGTAGTTCAGCGGATTGGCGACATTCTTGGCGTATTTGCCACCCGATTTGGCCAGATAGGCATTCGAGGAGGTGTATCCGTCCTCCACCTGGGTCACCATATCCGGGTTCACGGCATCCCCCAGAATTCCATTCAAAATGACAAATTGGGTCGACACACCAATCGGTTTCACCAGCAGCACGGCCAGGAAAAAGACCAGCCCCAGCAGCAGACCCCCTGCTTTCCAGTTGAGCGGCATGAGATTTCCTTTGCAAGAGTTACATTCCTTATTCAGAATATATAACACATTCCAAATTTAGAATGATATAGATCAAACTCCAAAAATCCCGGCACCGACGCCACGTCTTGTGCTTCTTTCTGGTGAAAAATACCTCGGGGGTCCGGGGGGGGCCGGAGGGGTGTCCGGGGGCAGCGCCCCCGGCGATCATCCCTGCCTCAGCCCTGGCTCAGCCACGATTGCCCCCTAGGACATCATCCGCAACAGCCGCGCCTTTTCGCCCACATCATCGGAACGCGATATCACCTCGGCCAACTCTTCGAGCGAGGCGATGGAATGACCCGCGCGAAAACTGTCCACATGTGGCAGCATGGCGCGAATGCCCTGGGCTTTGGGGGCAAACCCGTCCCAGCGCAACAGCGGATTCAGCCAGATCAGACGCCGCGCCGACAGGGTCAGACGCTGCATTTCCCGGCTCAGCGCGTCAGGGTCATCGCGGTCCAGCCCGTCGGTGATCAACAGCACAACCGCCCCCCGCCCCATCACCCGGCGCGACCAGTCGCGGTTAAAGCTGTGCAGGCATTGCCCGATCCGTGTGCCGCCTTCCCAATCCTGTGCTTCTGCTCCGGCGGCGGCCAATGCGGCATCCACATCCCTCTGACGCAGGTGGCGGGTGATATTGGTCAGCCGTGTGCCAAAGGTAAACGCATGGACCTTGGCCCAACCGGCACCTTTGGCGTTCGAAACGGCATGGAGAAAATGCAGTATCACACGGCTATATTGGCTCATCGATCCGGAGATATCGCAAAGAACAACCAGATTGGGCCAACGTTCTCGCGGGGTGGCACGGGCCATGTCGCGCAATTCACCGCCCTGGCGCAGGGACTGGCGCAGGGTCCGGTGCCAATCCGGATGCTGCCCCAGCAGGGCCACCTGACGCCGACGCGATTTGATCGGCTTCACCGGCAACTGCAGCTGCGCCAGCATCCGCTTGGCGCGGGCGACCTCTTCGGTGCTCATCTGTTCGAAATCGAGACTGCGCAGACGCTCTTCGGCCGAAATGGTCATCGAAGCATCCACTTCGATCTCGGTTCCGTCTTCCTCTTCCTCGCCTGCCGGGGCCTCCTCGGGGCGGATGCCATCCAACAGCGCCTCGGCGGCCCGTTTTTCGCCGGGATCAGCGGCGCGCTCCTCCTGCACCCCGCGAATGGCGGGCAACATCGCCGCCATCATATGTTCCAGATACTGCGGGTTGCGCCAATACAGCCGAAACACCTGCGCAAAGACCGTGCGATGCTCGGGTTTGGACACGAAACAGGCGTGCAGCGCCCAATAAAAATCATCCCGAGAGGTGAACCCGGCGGCGGCCACGGCCCCGATCGCGTCGATCACCCGGCCCGGCCCAATGGGCAGTCCCGCCTTGCGCAGCGCGCGGGCGAAATGGGTGATGTTCTGGGCCAGCTTGGGCTCATCCGGCAGGGTCAGTTCGGGGTATTCAGGCATCGGACGCCTCATGGGGGCTCTGCCCGCATCCCCCGGGGATGTTTCCGGCAAGAGCAAACATCAGACCGGTTCCAGCGACGCTTTGGCCTGATCCAGAATACGTTTGGCCTCGGACCCTTGCAGGCGGGCAATGTCGTCCTGGTATTTCAGGATCGCGCCCAATGTGTCGGCGATCACCTCCGGGCTGAGCGTCACCACATCCAGCGCCAACAGACAATTGGCCCAGTCGATGGTTTCGGCCACTCCCGGTTTCTTGAACAGGTCTTCGGTGCGCAGGGATTGGACAAAGGCCACCACCTCGCGGCTCAGCTGGTCCGAGGCCGCTGGCGCGCGGGCGTTCAGAATGTCCACTTCGCGCGCGAAATCGGGATAATCCACCCAATGATACAGACAGCGCCGTTTCAATGCGTCATGCACCTCGCGGGTGCGGTTCGAGGTCAGGATGACAATCGGCGGTTCGGCGGCCTTGATCGTGCCCAGCTCCGGGATGGTCACCTGAAAATCGCTCAGCGCTTCGAGCAGGAACGCCTCGAACGGTTCGTCGGTGCGGTCGAGCTCGTCGATCAGCAGCACCGGCGCACGTCCCTGTTCGTCCGGCTGCATGGCCTGCAACAACGGGCGGCGCACCAGAAAATCATCGCTGAACAATTCGGCCTGCAACGCGGCCCGGTCCGCGCCGCCTGCCGCCTCGGCGGTGCGGATGGCGATCATCTGAGCCGCAAAATTCCATTCATAGACAGCCGACGACGCATCCAGCCCCTCATAGCATTGCAACCGGATCAGGCGGCGGTCCAACCCGGCGGCCAGCGCCTTGGCGATCTCGGTCTTGCCCACGCCCGCTTCGCCCTCCAGAAACAGCGGCCGCCCCAATTTGAGCGACAGGAACACGACCGTGGCCAGCGCCCGGCCACAGACATAATTCTGTTCGTCCAGCATCTGCTGCACGGCGTCGATGGATTGTGGTAGCTGCATGTGCCCTCCGTCCCGGTTGCCGTATCAGCCCATGCACTCCCCGCAACGTCAAGCCGGGTCATCACGTCACTTGCGCACATCCCGGTCAGACAGGACCCGTTGTCCCACCAGCAATGAAACAATCTGCCTAAAGATTGACGGAATCCGCCGAAAATGTAATGAATTGGGAAACAATAATCAGGTATCCACCGCTGTGAACGGGTGGGGCCACAAGGCGGAACGAGCAATGCCCAGATTGACGGCCCGCACGGGCAGGAAATGGTTTGGAGGTGCGGCATGCGCATCACCGCGGTAACATGTGTCAAGAACGAAGGGCCGTTCCTGTTGGAGTGGATCGCCTATAACCGCGTGATCGGGGTCACCGATTTCCTGTTTTATTCCAATGATTGTTCGGACGGGACAGACCGTCTGTTGGACACGCTGGCCGACCGTGGTCTGGTTCAGCATCTGCCCAACCCGGCCCAAGGGCGCAATTACCAGATGGAGGCGCTGAAAGACGCGCGCAAACACAACGTGGTGGCGAACGCCGATTGGGTGTGGATTGCGGATGTGGATGAGTTCCTGAACATTCATGCGGGCGATCACACCATCCCGGCCCTGATCGCCGCCTGCGGGGCCGAACGCCAGGCCATTTCGGTGAATTTCCAGTTTTTTGCCAATGACGACATCGACGCGTTTGTCGATGAACCGGTGATTGCCCAATTCACCCGCTGTCACAATCCGGACCTGTGGTGTGGCGAATCCTCGGTCGAAGTCAAATCCCTGGTCCGCCAGGATTTTCCGCTGCAATATTATGGGGCGCACCGGCCGTTTTTCAAAGGCAACCTGGCCAAGAAGAAACACCCCAGCTGGTCGGATGCCTCAGGGCGCGATGTCCCGCATCGCTTTCTGGTGGCGGCCAATCCGCGCCGGATCCGCAAATTTCCCGCCCGTGGCAGTCGTGCGTTTGCGACGTTGAACCACTATGCGTTGCGCTCGCTCGACAGCTATCTGGTCAAAAACGACCGCGGCGACGTGAACCGGGAAAACCGCGCCTTTGACGACACCTATTGGCGCGAACGCAACGACCCCGCCTGGCAGGATCCGTCGATCCAGCGGATGCTGCCCGCATTGGAGGCCGAATTGGCCAGGCTGAAATCCGACCCCGAGATTGCCGCCTGCCATGCAGAGGCCGTGCAGCTGCATCTGGCCAAACGGGACGAACTGATGGCACAGCCGACCTATCAGGAGATGCGCAAACAGCTGAAGCACGCCTCCAAGATGCCCCCACAGGAAGAAGCCCTGTTGCGCGATTTGGGCCTGATGGAAGAGGCAGCCCCGGCATGAGCATTCAGGTGGTCAATCTGGGTTTGCCGAAATCGGGCACCACCACCTTGGCCCGCGCTCTGCGCGAGGCGGGATACGAGGTGGCCGATCATCGCTTTGGCCGCAAGGCGCTGCCGCATCCGACGCTGCGCATGGCCTTTGTCGCGGAGCGCATCTATCAGGGCTATTTCGAAACCGGCGATCCGATGGCGCGGCTGATCGGCGTCGAGGCCATTTCCGAAATGTCGATGCTGCGCGGCGACAGTTCCCTGTGGCCACAGATGGATTTCGCCCTGATCCTGGCAATCAAGACGCATCATCCGAACGTGAAATTCCTGGCCTCGCGTCGCGATGCATTCGCAATGTCCAAATCCATGCTGGCCTGGTCCAACCTGGGCACCACGCGCCTGCCGATGGCCCAGATCCCGGGGCTGCCAGCGGGATATGGTCAGACGACCAAGGAACGGATGCAGTGGATTGACGGGCATTACACCGCGCTGGCGGCGTTTTTTGCCGGGCGAGACGACTTTTTGGAATTCGAGATTTCAGACCCCGACGCACCCCACCGGATCGGCGCGTTTCTGGGACGCGACCTGCCCTGGTGGGGCAAATTGAACGCCAATCCGATCCTGACCACAGACAGCGACCCGGCCCGTTCACAAGACAGCGCACAGGCCAGTTCACAGGCCAGCTCACAAGAAGGCGTGTCATAACCCATGCGGATTTACCTTCATATCGGTCTGGAACAGGTGGGTGCCGACCGGCTGCAAAAAGTGCTGGATGACAAGCGCGAGCAATTGCGTGGCAAGGGCATTCTGTTCCCCCGCGCGCCGGGGGCCAAGAACCACACACGTCTTTATATGGCGGTCACAGACCCGGACCATGTCGATCCCCTGCGGTTCAATCGCGGCTTCATTGCCGCCGACAAACAGAAAATGTTGCGTGAAAAGCTGGCCGAAGATCTGGCGCGCGATGTGGCGCAATACAAACCCGACACGCTGATCCTGTCGGCCTCGCAATTGTGCACGCTGCACCGCGAAAGCGAGCTGGAACAGCTGCACGATCTGCTGGAACCACTGTCCCCCGACATTCGCATCATTGCCCATGTCGACGAACAGGCCCGGCTGCTGGCGCGCCATTACGGCGCTCAGGTCATGGAGGGGCGCGCCGCGCCGTTGACGCGCGATCTCGCTTTGGCCGGTGATGACAATTGGTGGGAGGCCTGCCTGGACACCTGTAGTCCCATCGACCCGGCGGCGGGTCTGTTCGAAGAGACCCAGGGCGCGCCCTATTGGCTGGATTACCCGGCCTTGGTCCGCCACTGGGAGAGCGTCTTTGGCTCCGGTACGGTGACCCTGCGCCCCTATGATGCGGACCGGTTTTATGGCGCAGAGGCCACCGAAGAGCTGCGCGAGATGTTTGACATTTCCGACACCATCGGGCGCGCCGTTCCGGCCCGCCGTCCCACCGATTTCCCGGCCGCGTGGGTGGCGCGGGGGCGGCAATTGAATGACCTGCTGCTCACGGTGCTGGCCGGGCGCAAATACATTCTGCCCCGCCCTCTGTGGCGCAGCTTTCTGAACGAAATTTCGCTGGACGGTCCGGCCATCGACGCCGGTGCTCTGCGCGTGGTGAGCGATCATTTCTCTGACATCAACGCCGATCTGATCGCGGACCACCCGACCCTCGCTCCCTCTGTGTTTGCGCCTGACCCGGGCGCGGATCCCTGGACCGAATGTGATCCCGGCATGGGGTATCGGGCCTCGCAGTATCTGTTGGCGTTTCTGTTTCGCATCCAAAAGGCCACCCGCGAGGAACGCAAGACCAAGGGCGCTGATCTGGCCAGGATGCAGCCTCCCATCCGCGCTGAGAAATCGGCTCAACCGGCCCCACCCCCGCCGGAAAGACACCGCGCCCCCAACACCCTGTCGCCAGCCGCCCAAAAGATCCTGCCGCCTTTGGCCGTCAAGAATTTCGAGATGCTGCAAACTTCGTCGTTCAAACCGCACAACAAACTGGGCGCTGTGAACGAAGAAGAACTGGCCGCCGCCTATGACGCCGTGCCGATGCGCACCCTGCCCGACGGGCACAGCGGCAATGTCATTGTCGGCTGCATGAAAAACGAAGCCCCCTATATCGTCGAATGGGTCGCCTATCACCGGGCCATGGGCGTCGACAATTTCCTGATCTACACCAATGACTGCACGGACGGCACCAGCGAAATTCTGGACCGCCTGCAGGACATGGGCATCCTGCAACATCGCAACAACGACAATTGGAAGGGCAATTCGCCCCAGCAATACGCGCTCAATCAGGCGCTCAAGGAACCGGTGATCAAAAATGCCGACTGGATCATCCATATCGACGTGGATGAATTCATGAACGTGCGCTGCGGCAATGGCACGCTTCAGGATTTCTTTGATGCGGTGCCCGACGCCACCAATGTGGCGATGACCTGGCGGCTGTTCGGCCACAATGGCGTCACCCGGCTGGCGGACGAATTTGTCATCGACCAATTCGACACCTGCGCCCCAAAGTTCTGCCCCAAACCGCATACGGTCTGGGGGTTCAAGACCATGTTCCGCAATATCGGCGCCTATGAAAAGATCAGCTGCCACCGCCCCAACAAGCTGGACCAAGGGTTCAAGAACAAGGTGAAATGGGTCAACGGATCCGGGCGCGACATGACCGGGGAAGCCGCAGAAAACGGCTGGCGCAGTTCCAAGAAATCCATTGGCTACGATTTGCTGCAACTGAACCACTATGCCCTGCGCAGTGCCGAAAGTTTCCTGATCAAACGCCAACGCGGCCGCGCGCTGCATGTGGATCGTTCGATCGGGATCAATTACTGGATCCGCATGGATTGGTCGGACTGGCGCGACATCACCATCAAACGCAACCTGCCGCGCCTACGGGCCGAATATGATCGGTTGATGGCCGATGATCAGCTGCGGTATTGGCACAACAAAGGCCTGGCCTGGCACCGGAGCAAAGCCGATGAGCTGCACGGGATGGAGGAATTCCGCGAGCTGTACGAACAGGCGCTCAAAATCGACCTGACCGAAACCGAACGTGTGGCCTATGCGCTCGCGCTTGACCTGGAGAGCTGACTTTTGCCTGACACCAGCACCAAGACCCCCACTTTTCGTGACAAATCCTATATCGAATCCCGGGGCATTCGCTTTCCCAAGGACGGGGTGTTCATCACCGGCCTGATCCGCGGGTCGCTCCGGTCTGGCGAATACGAGGCCAAAGAGGCAGCCGCCGTGCTCAAGGCCGTGCAGGACGGCGATACCGTGATGGAGCTGGGGGCCGGTGTCGGCTTTATTTCGTCCCTGGTTGCCATCCACAAAAACGTCAAGGCAGTCCACGCCTTTGAGGCAAACCCGCAGCTGATCCCCTATATCAAAAGCGTCTATGCTGAAAACAACATCACCAACGCCCATATCCACAATGCCATTCTGGGGCCGGAAAAAGGCACGGCGACCTTTTTTGTGCGCCAGAACTTCCTGTCCTCCTCCCTGACGCGAGAGGACGCCGACGGCGTGATCGCCGAAGAAACCATTGAAATCCGCGAAACCCGGGCGACCTCACAGGAGATCCGCCCCGATGTGTTGATCTGCGACATCGAAGGGGCCGAACAATTTGTCATTCCGGATATGGACCTGTCCAGCGTCCGGGTCGCAATTCTGGAACTGCATCCCCAATGGATCGGGTCAAAAGGTGTGGCAGCGGTCTTTCAGACGATGATGGCGGCCGGGCTGGTGTATTTCCCGAAATGGTCACACGCCAAGGTCGTAGTCTTTAGAAGAGATTGGTAAGCCCGTGAACATCCTTGCCGTTCTGACCGTACGCAACGAAGCGGCGTTCCTGCTGGAATGGCTGGCGCATCATCGGGCCGTCGGGTTCACGAATTTCCTGGTGTTTTCAAATGATTGCCAGGATGGCACCGATGTGATGCTGGACCAATTGCAAAGCCTGGGTCATCTGACCCATGTGCGCAATGACGGTCCCTATGAACAGGGCGGCATCCAGTTCACCGCGCTGAAACGGGCCTCTCGGATGAAACCGGTGAAACACGCCGACTGGATCCTGCCGCTGGACGTGGATGAATTCGTCAATATCCACACAGGTGACGGCACCGTCCAGGCGCTGCTGGCAGCCCTTCCGGATGCGGATGCGATCACGTTGACCTGGCGATTGTTCGGCAATGCGGATGTGCTGCGCTTTGCGGATCGCCCCATCACCGCGCAATTCACCAAATGCGCCCCCGAGATCCTGTATTGGCCGTGGCGGGCGGCGATGTTCAAGACGCTGTATCGCAATGATGGAACTTATGGCAAACTGGGCGTGCACCGACCCCGATCACCGGATCAGGACCGTCTGGAAACCTGTCGCTGGTTCGACTGCGCCGGGCGCGAACTGGACCAGCAATTCCGCACCAAACGGATCTTCTCCAACTATGGCCGCCCCAATTTTGACCTCGCCCAGCTGAACCACTACCCGCTGGGATCAATGGAAAGTTACGTGCTCAAGGCCGATCGCGGGCGGGCGGTGCATTCGGACCATCTTCTGGATGTGGATTATTGGGTCGAACGCAATTTCAACGGCGATACCGACACCAGCATCACCCGCTACGACGATGCCCGCCGCGCAGGTGTTGCACAGCTGATGTCCGACCCGGAGCTGTCCCGCCTGCACACCGCAGCCGTGGCCTGGCGCCAGGCCCGGTTTCTGGCGCTGATGGAGCAGGAACCCTATCGCGCCCTGTTTGCCCGATTGATGATGACCCCCCCGTCGCGGCCCATCAATGCAGCCACGGCCCAGACCCTGACCGGTTTTGCCAATCTGGGACGGCGCAAGGCCAACAACAGCTGATCCGCGGCCGTCACCGCGCCTGATATGTCCCGCCTGATGTGTCCCACCTGATGTATCCCGCACCAAAATGCTCCTGATCGATGGGCTCCCGCCCGCCCGGCCTGCATCACAGATGCCGGCCGGGCCGTTGGGCGTGGCATCGCACAGGCCAGCCTGCGCGATGCGGGCGCACCATGAGAGGCCGGCCCGACCCCAGAGACACGCCGGGGCAGCATCTGATCAGCGATCTGTTACAACACTCTGATCGGCGATCCATGCGAGGGCAGCAGTCCGATACGCCCCCGCCCCGGTTCCTCTATCGATCCCTCCACCGTCCTTTCCCCTGGCCCATGTCGCTGACCTCTCCCCTTGCCCGTGTCGCTTGCCCATGTTGCTGCCGGTAAAAGCCCGAAACCGGAACCATTTCTTTCCCATTTTGGCCTCATTCTGGATTTAGATCTGATCCCAGCAACCAGCCCGTCCAGTGGTTGGAGCCTTTGAGGATTGAAACGATGCAGGATGGATTGAACGCCTTGGATGAATCGCTTGCCGACCTGAGTGTCAGCGAGTGGAAAGCCCGTATGGCGGAGCTTGCCGAAGAACACGGCATGTTTCAATCTTTGGGCGACAAGCATTTTGCCAGCTTCATTGACCAGAACAACACGCTGCTCGTGACCTTTGAAACGGTCCAGGGAATCCGCAATCTGTCGGAGCTGGCCCAGCCATTGGGGTTTGATCTGGTCAAGACCAGAGGCTGGTCCCATCTGTGTTTCGTATCGGACGGCGATACCTGGTTTCGGGACAATCGGATCTATGGCTTTTTTGACCAGCTGATCGACGATGGCTTCTTTGAAGATTTTGACAATGTTGTGTTTTATGGAGCTGGCCCCTGTGGCTATGCTGCGGCCGCGTTTTCCGTGGCCGCGCCCGGTGCCACGGTTGTTGCCATTCAGCCCCAGGCCACGCTGGACCCGCGCATGACCGAATGGGATGACCGGTTCATCGAAATGCGCCGCACCGATTTCACCAGCCGGTTCGGCTATGCCCCCGACATGCTGGACGCGGCGGACCGGGCCTTTATCCTGTATGATCCGCGCCAGGATCTGGACGCGATGCATTCGGCCCTGTTTGACCGCCCCAACGTCGAACGCCTGCGCATGCCCAACATGGGCGCGACCCTGCAGACCCGGTTGATCGACATGCAGATCCTTTATCGGGTGTTGTCGCTTGCAGGGTCGGGGCGGCTGACCCGCACGGCCTTTTACAAATTATATCGCACCCGTCGTGACAATCTGGACTATCTGCGCGGGCTGATGTCGGTGCTGGACGGCAATGAACGCCCCTATCTGAACATGTTGCTGTGTCGCAATGTGACCTCGCGCATGCGGGCGCGCCGGTTCCGTCGTCGCCTGGTCGAGCTGACCCAACAGGCAGAGGCAGGTGATTTCACCCCACCGCCTCAAGTCAGCTGACAACAGAGAGACGCGCCATCACAGCCCGCTGGAGATCGCCGGAGAGTCTCAGCCGGTCTGGAGCAGCCTGAGACGGACATGGTGACGCCAGCGATAGATGACCCACGCCCAGGCCGCGACCAAAGGCGTCGACCACCCCGCGTCAATCTCGATCCGATCCAGCAATCGGGACCCCAAGGGATCTGGATGCACCTGGAGACTGTGAACCAGCCGGTGCACCCCAAAACCATCCTCGTCAGAGGTCATGCAGCGTGTTTTGGGATCACAGGACACCACCCGCATGCGATAGGGCATCCGGGGGAAAATCCCGAATACGGAAATCGCCACGTCGATGACCTGCCCGGCCTGCACCGGCCCCGACGGCAGATGATCGAACTGAACCCAGGGTTTGGTCACCGCATCCAGCGTGTCCAGATCCGTCACCAGCGCAAACAGGCGGTCGGGATCAACCGGATATCTGTGTTCGAATGTCAGGGTCCTGGGCATGTTTTTCCTCGCCCTTGCAACCTGCCCTCTCGATCCGCCGGACGAAACCGCGCATTTTGCCTCGCCCGATGCAAAACTTGCCGGGCCGGGGGCAAAATTTGCCGCGCCGGGGGTAAATTTTGCCGGGCAGGAGACCGCCGGGGCCCGCATCCCCTCTTTTCCGGCAGCACGGTCCATGCTAGGGGCTGCGCATGACCCAGACCCTGACAATCCGCCGCCCCGACGACTGGCATCTGCACTTGCGCGATGGCGCGATGTTGCAGGCCGTTCTGCCCGAAACCGCCCGCCATTTCGGGCGCGCCATCATCATGCCGAACCTGGTGCCCCCCGTGGTCACCGGCGCGGATGCGAGCGCGTACCGTGACCGCATCCTGGCGGCGCTGCCTGACACCATGCAGTTCGAACCGCTGATGACGCTGTATCTGACCGAAAACACAGACCCGGCGGATGTGGCCGCAGCCCATGCCAGCGGGCTGATCAAGGCGGTCAAGCTGTACCCGGCCGGGGCAACCACCAATTCATCCTCGGGCGTGGCCAATTTCGACAAGGTCCGCGGCGTTCTGGAAACCATGGCCGAAATCGGTCTGCCCCTGTGCGTGCATGGCGAAGTCACCGACGCCGAGATCGATATCTTTGACCGCGAAGCCGTGTTCATCGACCGCATTCTGGATCCGCTGCGCCGTGCCACCCCGGGTCTGCGCGTGGTCATGGAACATATCACCACAGCCAATGGTGTGGACTATGTGAAATCCAACGCCGCCGATCTGGGCGCGACCATCACCACGCACCACCTGATCATCAACCGCAACCACATTCTGGTTGGCGGGATCAAACCACATTACTATTGCCTGCCCGTTGCCAAACGCGAAGAACACCGCCTGGCGTTGCGCGCGGCGGCCACTTCCGGGGACGCACGGTTTTTCCTGGGCACCGACTCGGCGCCGCACACGGATCCGAACAAGGAAAGCGCCTGTGGCTGCGCCGGCTGTTTCACCGCGACCAACACCATGTCGTTGTTGGCACATGTGTTTGACGAAGACGGCGCACTGGATCAGCTCGAGGCGTTCGCATCGCTCAACGGTCCAGCCTTCTACGGCCTGCCAGTGAACCAAGGCACCCTGTCCCTGACCCGGACTGAACACCCGGTGCATGTGCCCGAAAAAATCGAAACGGGGGACGGCCCGGTCACTGTCTTTGACCCCGGCTTCCCTGTGCATTGGCACGTCACCGCCTGACGGTGGAAAATTCTTGCAAAGAATTTTACCAAGGCTTTTAGATAAAAGCCTTGGCCCCCGACACCGGTCCACGCAAAGACCCGAGCAAAGGATAGCCCCATGATCCCCTCCTCCTACCCGTCCCGCGAAGAAATCGCCCGCCTGTCCGCCCGGATGTTGCTGGAAATCGGTGCCGTGAATTTCAACACGGACACGCCCTATATCCTGGCGTCGGGCCTGCCATCGCCCAGCTATATCGACTGCCGCAAGCTGATCTCCTATCCGCGCATTCGCAGCACGCTGATGGATTTCATGACCGTCACCGTGATGCGCAATGCCGGGTTCGAGGCGTTTGACAATATCGCCGGTGGCGAAACTGCGGGCATCCCTTTTGCCGCCCTGGTTGCCGAACGCATGGCGCTGCCCATGACCTATGTGCGCAAGAAGCCCAAAGGATACGGCCGCAACGCCCGGATCGAGGGCGCAATGAGCGAAGGCGAACGGGTGCTGCTGGTCGAAGATCTGACCACCGATGGCGGATCGAAACTGTCGTTTGTTGATGCGATCCGTGAAACCGGCGCCACCTGCGGACACACAGCGGTGATTTTCTATTACGACATCTTCCCCGAAACCACCAAGACCCTGGGCGACCATGGCGTCGAACTGCATTACCTGTGCACCTGGTGGGATGTCCTGGCCGAAGCCCGCGCCCAAGCGGCATTCAGCGTTGAAACCCTGGACGAAGTCGAAAAATTCCTGCGCGACCCGCGCGCCTGGCAGGACGCCAACAAACCGGCCTGACCCCAGCCATTGACCCTACGGAAGCCTTTTCGCTCCGACCGGTCAAACCCGAACATCACAACAAGATATTGACGCCAGACACCTTTGGGCGTCAATATCATGTTGGACGGACGTTATTCACAGCCTGTCCCCAGAAAACATACAATTTGCCCGTGGCCCGTCGATTGAGCTAAGACAGCGGCCTATGCGGGATGGGTTAACGGGGGCAAAGAGAGCAGCAATGAACGAGATCACCAGTTTCGACGGCAACCAGCCCCCTCTGCCCGCGGAAACCACCGAAGCCGCGACCCTGCCCCATTCGGTCGAGGCGGAACAACAGCTGCTGGGCGCGATTCTGACCAACAATGACGTCTATGACCGCGTCGCCTCGATCATCAATTCGGGCCATTTCTATGACCCGGTTCACGCGCGGATCTATGAAATTGCCGCCGCGCGGATTTCCAAGAACGCGCTGGCCTCGCCGGTCACGCTCAAGGCGTTCATGGAAGACGACGAGGGTCTCAAGGAACTGGGTGGTCCCGCCTATCTGGCCAAACTGGCCGGTGCCTCGATCAGCGCCTTTGCGGTGCGCGACTATGCCCAGATGATCTATGATCTGGCGATCCGGCGCGAATTGATCGGTCTGGGCCAGGAGATTTCTGGCAAGGCGCGCAAGGTCGACGTGGCATCCGAGCCACGCGAACAGATCGTCGAGGCCGAACAGGCGCTGTATCAGCTGGCCGAACAGGGTCAGACCGAAAGCGGGTTCAAATCGTTCCTCAAGGCCGTCACCGAAGCCGTCAATGTCACCAACGAAGCCTATCAGCGCGGCGGTGGCATGGCCGGGATTTCCACCGGGCTGGCCGATCTCGACAAACAGCTGGGTGGCTTGCACCCCTCGGATCTGTTGATCCTGGCCGGTCGTCCGTCGATGGGGAAAACCTCGCTCGCAACCAACATCGCCTTTAACGTGGCCAAGGCCTATAAACGCGGGGCCAAATCCGATGGCTCCGAAGGCGCGGTGGATGGCGGCGTGGTCGGGTTCTTCTCGCTCGAGATGAGCGCCGAACAGCTGGCGGGCCGGATCCTGGCCGAAGCCTCGGAAATTTCCAGCCACAAGATCCGCCAGGGTGACATGACCGAAGGCGAATTCCGCCGCTTTGTGCAGGCCGCCAAGGATCTCGAAGCCTGTCCTTTGTTCATCGACGACACCCCCGCCATTCCGATCTCGCAACTTGCGGCGCGGGCGCGACGCCTGAAGCGGACCCATGGGCTGGATCTGTTGGTGATCGACTATCTTCAGCTGTGCCGGGGCATGGCCGAAAACCGCGTCAACGAAATCGCCGAGATTTCCATGGGCATGAAGGCGATCGCCAAGGAATTGAACATCCCCGTCATCGCCCTGTCCCAGCTGTCGCGTCAGGTGGAAAACCGCGACGACAAACGCCCGCAGCTGTCGGACCTGCGGGAATCGGGGTCGATCGAACAGGACGCCGACGTCGTGATGTTCGTGTTCCGCGAAGAATATTACAAGGAACGCGAAAAACCCGGTGATCACGAGGTCGAAAAGACCGAAGAATGGATCCAGGCCATGGAACGCCTGCATGGCAAGGCCGAGGTCATCGTTGGCAAACAGCGTCACGGTCCCATCGGCACCGTTGAACTGTCGTTCGAAGCGCAGTTCACCCGCTTTGGCAACCTTGCCAAACCCTGGCAGCAGGGCGAAGACGGCGGGTATTGATCCGCCTCGGACAGCCGGGAGGCTTCTGACCGAATGTGACGCACTGTCACCCTTGATTCCAAGCTCCTCCGGGGGCTTGAATTCCTTTGAAAACAACAAAGACCGGTCACTTCAAAGGATTTCCAATGAGCATACAGGATTTCATGCAGGCCTATCAGCGGGTCTGGGAGGCGCAGGATTCCCAAGGCTTTGCTGCCCTGTTCGCACCAGACGGACAATATTGGAACACCCCGTTTCAGGTCCAGACCGGTCCCACCGAATTGGCCCGCTATTGGGACCGGATCAAACTGCAGCAGGATATTACCCTGACCCCCAGGGTGCTGGCCGAAACCGAAACGGGTGGCGTCGGTCATTGGAATGTCACCTATCAGGTCGCCAGCGAAGAGCTGTTTCAGATCTGGGCCAAATCCACGGGAACCGGCCTGCCCGACCGGCAACCCGGTGACCCTCTGCCCCGGATGGAACTGGATGGGACCTTGGTGGCGGAATTTGACGCCGACGGTCTGGCGACCTGTGTGCGGATCTGGTGGCATTCCAACGCCACAATGCCGACCTAGGGCCAATCAGACCGTGACAAAATAATAGGTGGTCAACACCACCCCGAACCCGATCACTGCCAGGCGCAACCCGCGTTGCGGCACCAGATGCGACAACGCCCCGCCGCCATAGCCACCCACCGTCGCGCCCGCCATCATGATCAACGCCTGGGGCCAGGCCACCGCCGCGCCAAAGCCATAGATCACCACCGCCAACAGGCTGATCCAGCCGATCACGGCGTTTTTCAGCGCATTGGCGGTGTGAAACCGCTCGTATCCGCACAGGATCAATGCCGCCAACATGATCTGTCCCAGCCCGGCCCCAAAATACCCGCCATAGACGGAAAACAGGAACAACAGCGGCCAGATCGCCGCCCGTGTCAGCGAAAATCGCGTCATCTGCTGACGCAACCACGGGGCAAAGGCAAACAACGCCGTCGCCGTCCCCATCAGCCAGGGCACCAGATCGGCAAACACGCCCGCGCCCATCCACAACAGCACCACCGCGCCCAAAACGCCCCCCGCGCCGCAGACCGCCAGCAACGGGATCAACCCGCGCCCGACCGCGCGCAGCTCATCGCGAAACGCTGGCAATGCCGCGATATTGGACGGCACCAAGGCGACGAAATTTGTGGCATTGGCCACCATCGGCGGCAGCCCGGAGGCGATCAGCACCGGAAAGGTAAAGAACGTCGCCCCTCCGGCCACCGCATTCAGCGCCCCGGCCAGACAGCCCGCGCCAAACAACAGCACCACAGACGAGAGAGACAAAATATCCATCCCGGCACCCTAGCTGCTGAAATTGGGCTGGCTAGCCTCTTGACGACACCGATTTCGTCGCCCACAGAATAACGCCATGACTTTGACCCTGACCCCTTTGGCCCCGCGGGAAATCCTGCCACGCCACTATGGCCACCGCCGCAAGCGTTTCGCCGGATAGCGCGGGGGCACCTGCCCCTGCTCCCCTATCCATAGTTTGCGAAACACAAAGGGTTCATCTCCATGACCGAATTTTCTGAAATCCCCGTCATCCGACTGGGGGAACGCTCTGACGCCGATCTGGCCGCAGAATTCCGCGCCGCCTATGGGCTGACCGGCTTTGGCTATATCGAAGACCACGGCATCGACCCCGCCCTGCGCGCCGCTGTTTTTGACGCCTCGGCCCGGTTCCATGCCTTGCCGCTGGAGCAAAAGCTCAAGATCCAGGTCAACACATCCCATCGCGGTTACATCCCGATCAACACCTCGACAGACGTCAATTCTACCCTGGCCGACGTCAAGAAACCGAACCAATCCGCCAGCTTCATGATGATGCGTGAAGACGACCGGGCCGACCCCGACGTCTATTTGTCCGGTGCCAATCAATGGCCCGACCTGGACGGATTCCGCGACACGCTGAACGCCTATGTCACCGCCATGTCCGATCTGAGCCGACGGCTGATGCGGGTGGCGCTGCTCGCGGCCGGGGCCACCGACACATCAATCCTCGGCGCTTTTGACACGCCGACGATCTGGCTGCGCCTGCTGCATTACCCGCCCCAACCCGATACCAGCCCCGATGATCTGTTCGGCTCGGCTCCGCACAATGATTTCGGCTGTCTGACGCTGCTGGCCCAGGACGAAGTCGGCGGCTTGCAGGTGCGCACCCCAGCCGGTCACTGGGTCGATGCCCCCTGGCGTCCCGACGCGCTGGTGGTGAATGTGGGCGACATGCTGAACCGGATGTCCAACGGGCGGCTGCTCTCGACGCCACATCGGGTGATCAACCGGTCCGGGCGTGAACGCTATTCGGTGCCGTTCTTCTTTGATCCGCATGTGAACACCGACATCGCGCCGCTTCCCGGCACCGGAGAACCGCAGTTCGAACCGCTGAAATTCGCCGATTTCCTGCGTGGCGAACTCGAAGCGGCCTATGATGCGCATAAACCTGCGCAAAGTGGGAATAATTCCGCTTGACCCACAGCGTGCCCATGTCATGAAAGCCCCATGAGCACTGCAAGATTGACAATCGACCTCGGCGCGTTGGCCCAGAACTGGCGCGCCCTGGATTCCCTGACCCGCGTTGAAACCGGCGCGGTGGTCAAGGCCAACGGATATGGGCTGGACGCTGGACAGGCGGGCCGCGCGCTTGCCATGGCGGGAGCGCGACGGTTTTTCGTCGCCGTCGCCGAAGAGGGCGTGATATTGCGCCGGGCCCTGGGCCCCGGTCCCGAAATTTCCATTTTCTCGGGCCACTGCGACGGCGACACCGCCATGATCCGCGATCACGACCTGGTTCCGATGCTGAATTCCATCGACCAGATGCTGCGCCATGTGGAATCGCTGCCTGGCCATCCCTTTGGCGTGCAATTGGACAGCGGCATGAACCGGCTGGGCATGGAGCCCGCCGAATGGGCGGCGCTGCGCGACATCGCGCTGGCGCAATCGCCGGTTCTGATCATGTCGCATCTGGCCTGCGCCGACGAAGCCGATCATCCGATGAACGCCCAACAGTTGCGCGTTTTCAAAGAGATGACAGACGGGCTTGATGTGCCCCGATCGCTCGCGGCGACCGGGGGAACCCTGTTGGGCGCGGCCTATCATTTCGACCTGTGCCGCCCCGGTGTCGGCCTGTACGGTGGGTCCCCCTTCGAAGACGCCCAGGCGGTTGTGCATCTGGATCTGCCGGTCATTCAGATCCGCGATGTCGATGCGGGCGAAACCGTGGGCTATTCCAACACCTGGACTGCGCAACGCCCGTCGCGCATCGCCACTGTGGCCGCCGGGTATGCCGACGGATTGATCCGGGCCATGGGCGCACGTGCCGTCACCTTTGCCGGCGACGACGTCTGCCCGATCGTGGGCCGGGTGTCGATGGATCTGATCACCGTCGACGTCACTGACCTGACCGCCGACCCCACCCATCTGACCCTGCTGAACGACCGTCAGACCGTGGACGATCTGGCCGATGCCGCCGGTACCATCGGGTATGAAATCCTCACCTCTCTGGGGGGGCGGTACAAACGCCGGTACATCGGATGAGCACCCATCTGAACCCTTTCGCGCTCTTGGCACGGCTGGGGCGCGCGGTTCTGTTGATGCTGGCCGCCATTGGCCGGGTGTCGCTGTTTGCGCTTGATGCCATCAGCCACATGCTGCGCCCCCCGTTTTATCCGCGTGAATTTGGCAACGCGCTGTTGCAGATCGGCTGGCTGTCGCTGCCGGTTGTCGGGCTCACCGCGATCTTTACCGGTGGCGCGCTGGCGCTCCAGATCTATGCCGGCGGCGCCCGCTTCAATGCCGAAGCCGTGGTGCCCCAGATCGTCGCCATCGGCATGGTGCGTGAATTGGGACCGGTTCTGGTCGGGTTGATGATCGCTGCGCGTGTCACCTCCTCCATCGCCGCCGAAATCGCCACGATGAAGGTCACCGAACAGATCGACGCGCTGGTCACCCTGTCCACGCACCCGATGAAATATCTGGTCGCACCCCGCGTGCTGGCGGCGCTGTTGACCGTGCCTATTCTGGTCGGGGTCGGTGATATCATCGGCATCATGGGCGGCTATACGGTCGCGGTGCAGAACCTCGGCTTCAACCCCGCTGCTTATCTTAAAAATACCGTTGATTTTCTAGAAGTTAGAGACGTTATCTCAAGCTTGGTCAAGGGCTGTGTTTTTGGCGGCATCGCCGCGATGATGGGCTGTTACTACGGCATGCAATCAGGCCGCGGTGCCCAGGGCGTGGGCCGCGCCACCAAAGGTTCGGTCGAGGCCGCCGCCGTTTTGATCCTCGCCGCCAACTTTGTCCTCACAGGGGTGTTCTTCTCGATATGATCAACATGCAGGGCGTCAAAAAATCGTTCGGAGACAACCACGTATTGCGAGGTGTTGATCTGAATATCCCCAAAGGCACATCGTTGGTGATCATCGGCGGCTCCGGGACCGGCAAATCCGTGGCGCTGAAATGTGTTTTGGGGCTGATCAAACCCGACAGCGGCACCATTCTGGTCGATGGCAAACCGGCCGACCGCGGGGACCGGGATAAATTTCTCGCCAAATTCGGCATGTTGTTTCAGGGCGGCGCGCTGTTTGACAGCCTCACCGTCTGGCAGAATGTCGCCTTTCGCCTGCTGCGCGGATCGCTGAAACGCCCGGTGGACGAGGCCCGCGAGATCGCCATCGAGAAACTGCGCCGTGTGGGCCTCAAATCCGATGTCGCCGACCGCCTGCCCGCCGAACTCTCGGGCGGCATGCAAAAACGTGTCGGCCTGGCCCGCGCCATCGCCGCCGAGCCCGAGATCATCTTTTTTGATGAACCCACCACTGGGCTCGACCCGATCATGTCCGGCGTCATCAACGACCTGATCCGCGAGATCGTGGTGGAAATGGGCGCCACCGCCATGACCATCACCCACGACATGTCCTCCGTGCGCGCCATCGCCGACAACGTCGCCATGCTGCACGACGGCGTCATCCAATGGACCGGCCCCGTCGCCGATATGGACGCATCAGGCGATCCCTATCTGGAACAGTTCATTCATGGCCGCGCCGAGGGGCCGATCGAGGCGGTGCGGTAAACTTTGGTGATGTAAACACCTCAAAACGCAGCACTTATTCAGCATTTGCAGGGCCTTTTACGTTCAGAGGCACCTGATGTACCGCTCGGCGTTCCCATTCGGATGACCACGCGCAATTCCCCGCACCCAAAACCATCAGGCCAGCGCCCGTTCGCGGGCGGAAGCAAAGCGCCCGCCCATGGGGGCGGACGGGCGCTGGCCGGGCCGCACGCGACCCGGCAGGGCGAACCCCACGCTCTATTCCCCCTTTTAATTCCGCCGCCAAAGGCACAAGTCTAGCGAAGCAACCAAAATCTGAGCCGCCATGACCCTCCGCCTCCTGACCCTCTCCCTGCTGATCCTCTACCCCATCGCCTGGTTCGCGCCCTTGATGCACGCCGGGCTGTTGCCGATCTTTGGCCTCAGCGAAATCAGCGTGGTGACCGGGTTGCAATCGCTCTGGGCCTCCGACATCGCGTTGGCGCTGCTGGTGACGGTGTTTGCGATCTTTGCGCCCTATCTGAAAACCATCGGACTGGTGCTGGTGCAATGGCATCTGCTGGATCGGCGCGCGCTGCCGGTGCTGCATGTGCTGGGCAAACTGGCGATGGCCGACATCTTTCTGATCGCGCTCTACATCACCCTGGCCAAAGGCATTTCCTATGCCACCATCGAAACCGGCTGGGGGCTGTATTTGTTTTCCGGCTGTGTGCTGGCCGGGCTTGGTCTCGGGATTGTGACCGACCGGCAAAAGCCTGAATTCATGGAATAATTGCCTGGATCCCCTCGGATGTGTATCGTTGTTAACATTATCGGGCAGCGACATGCATTCATTCGGGTGGGACCGGGGTGACCTGCGGCACATAAACGACGCCGGTTTTTCCGTGTTTCCGCCATTTGGTCGGAAAGGAAAATCATGTCCGTCATTCGTTCAATTATCAAGCTTTCTCAAGCACTTTTGTTACAACTCAGCCTGCTTCTCATTTGCCTGATGGCCTTGGGTTCTGTTGCCGTCACCCTGGCCTCTGCGGTCGGCTATCTGCCGTGGGTGCAGTTCGATCTGCGCTTTGGCGACACCATGGTCGAAAACGCCGGGCTGTATGTGCAGATCGGCATAACCGCGCTCTCGGTGATGCTGTTGTTCTACCTGCCGGCCCACTCCCGCATGTTGGCGCTCGAAAGCGCGCACCGCAAATTCGGCATGCAGATGGAGGACGTGGTGCGCGCCTATCAGACCGCCCATGCAGCGGATCGGGCCGGTCAATTCACCATGGCCTCGGAATTTGACGCCATCAAGGACCGGATGGAATTTCTGCGCGACCATCCCGACTTGCGAGACCTGGAACCCGAGGTTCTGGAGGTCGCGGCCCAGATGAGCCAGGTGTCGCATGAGCTGGCCGAAACCTACTCTGATGCCAAGGTCGAACGTGCCCGCACCTTTCTGACACAACGGCAACAGGAGGTCGAAACCTTCAAGTCCCGCCTCGAAGACGCCAAGATCGTCCTGCACGAACTGCGCCAGTGGACGCGGGATGTCGACATCGAAGAATCCATGGCCCGCTCTCAGGTCCAACGCCTGCGGGCGGAATTCTTTGACCTGCTCCCCGAACTCTCTGCCCAACAACCCGGCGACGACGGCGGCGACAGCGTGGTGCCGATCTCCAAACCCAAACCGCGTGGCACCGAATAAAGGACCCTGGCGAACCGCGCCCCTTCATCTCGCCAAAAAAACTCCGGAGCGCGAGGCCGAGCCTCGCTCCCTCACGCGCCGCACGCGCCCCTCTTGAACAAACCGGAAACATCTGCCACTGAACACGCATGGCAAAGAAAACCTTCTCCTGCTCCGCCTGCGGAGCCAGTTTCTCAAAATGGTCCGGCCGCTGCGAAGGTTGCGGCGAATGGAACACCATCGCCCAGGACGCGGGGCTGTCCGCGGGTCCGGCCAGCAAATCGCTGGGCCAGAAACGCGGCACGCCGATCCAGCTGTCGGATCTGTCGACCGAAGAAACACCCCCTCCCCGCACCTGTTGCGGCATGGGTGAACTCGACCGGGTGCTGGGCGGCGGGCTGGTGCCTGCTTCGGCCATTCTGGTTGGCGGTGACCCCGGCATCGGCAAATCCACCCTGTTGCTTCAGGCGGCCGCGCGGTTTGCCCTGTCCGGGCTCAAAACCATCTACGTCAGCGGCGAAGAGGCCCCGGCCCAGGTGCGGATGCGGGCGCAACGGCTGGGGCTGTCGGACGCGCCGGTGAAACTGGCTGCGGAAACCAATCTGCGCGATATCCTGACCACGCTCGAATCGGAAAAGCCGCAACTGGCGATCATCGATTCGATTCAGACCATGTGGGCGGACAATGTGGACAGCGCGCCGGGATCTGTGTCCCAGGTGCGCGCCGCCGCGCACGAGCTGACCAATTTCGCCAAACGCAAGGGCATCTCGGTGATCATGGTTGGTCACGTGACCAAGGACGGTCAGATCGCCGGCCCCCGTGTGGTCGAACATATGGTCGACACGGTGCTCTATTTCGAAGGCGAACGCGGTCACCAGTTCCGCATTCTGCGCGCGGTGAAAAACCGCTTTGGCGCGGCGGATGAAATTGGTGTCTTTGAAATGACCGGCGGTGGATTGGCCGAAGTCACCAACCCATCGGCGCTGTTTCTGTCCGAACGCGGCGAACCCAGCGCCGGATCGGTGGTTTTTGCAGGCATCGAAGGCACCCGGCCCGTGCTGGTCGAACTCCAGGCGCTGGTGGCCCCCTCGCCGCACAGCCAACCTCGGCGCACGGTTGTGGGCTGGGACGGTGGGCGGCTGGCGATGATTCTCGCCGTGCTCGAGGCCCGCTGCGGCATCCCCTTTACGGGGCTCGATGTGTATCTGAACGTGGCCGGCGGCATGAAGATTTCCGAACCGGCCGCCGATCTGGCCGTGGCCGCCGCCCTGCTCAGCGCGCGCGAAGACGTGGCATTGCCTGCGGATACGGTCGTCTTTGGTGAAATTTCGCTCTCCGGGGCCCTCAGACCGGCACCTCAGACAGAAAACCGGTTGAAAGAGGCGCAAAAACTTGGTTTCACCAGCGCCATAGCTCCATCGGGCGGCAAATCCATTTCGGTCTCGGGCCTTTCCTTGCGCAAGGCCCCCGATCTCACAGGATTTGTTGGCGAATTCTTTGGGGCGGGTTAAGGTCGCGACAAAACAACAGGCGGACAGGCGAGGAACATGGAAGGTTTCACCATCATCGACGGGGCAGTTGCCCTGATCATCGTAGTGTCGGCCCTGCTGGCCTATGCACGCGGCTTTGTTCGCGAAGCCATGGCCATCGCAGGCTGGATCGCCGCGGCGATTCTGGCGTTTCTGTTTGCACCCAAGGTCGAACCGCTGATGACCGAGATCCCGGTTGTGGGCGAATTCCTGGCCGACAGCTGTGAATTGTCGATCATTGCCGCCTTTGCTGCGGTGTTTGCGCTGGCGCTCATTCTCGTCAGCTTTTTTACCCCGCTGTTTTCCTCGCTGGTGCAGCGCTCTGCCTTGGGGGGGGTCGATCAGGGGATCGGTTTCTTCTTTGGGGTGGCGCGCGGCGTTCTGCTCGTGGCAATCGCGTTTTTCCTCTATGACGTGGTGATGACCGGACAAAGCTTTACCATGGTCGACGAAAGCCGCTCGGCCGAAGTCTTCCAACGCTTCATCGGCAAGATCGAAGATCGCGATCCGCAACAGGCCATGGGCTGGATCACCGTTCAGTATGAAAACCTGGTGGGTCACTGCGCCAAATAATCTTCGGATAATCCAAACGACCCTAGGGTGCCAGCCGGCACCCTTTTTCATGTCCGGCACAGGTTTCCGATCAACAGCCCCCCGCCTTTCACGGCTCTCCCCGCTCACCACCGGCCAACACATCCCAGCTGTGCGCCCTATTCAGACTTTCGTTCTCGTGCCGATAGTTTATCGTTGGCGGCATGAATGATGATGACATCTTTAGTGCTTACAAACCCCAAAAGATCGCCATTCTGGTGGAAAGCGCCGGTGTAAGTAAGGCAAAGCTGCCGCTGTTTCAGATGTTTGTGCTCGCCGTCCTTGCAGGGGCCTTCATTGGGTTCGGCGGTGTGGCTTACACAGCCGTCATGACCGGAGTAGACCCATCCTTTGGTCCGGCAAGACTGCTTGGGGGTTTGGTGTTCTCGCTCGGTCTCATTCTGGTCATTGTCGGGGGCGCAGAATTGTTTACCGGCAATGCTTTGATGGTCATGGCGGCTGTCGACCGAAAAATTTCTGCGCGCCAATTGCTGCGAAGCTGGGCGGTTGTGTATCTTGGGAATCTTGCAGGCGCATCGGGACTTGCGTTGGCCTTTGGGTTTTCCGGCATTTTGCAGGGTCCATTGGACGTTACTGCAGCATCGATCGTGCAGGGCAAAGCCGCGCTGGCCCCATTGGACGCCTTCGTTCGCGGCGCATTGTGCAACGCGCTTGTGTGTCTCGCAATTTGGCTCAGCTTTGCGGCCCGAACCGTTTCGGGAAAAGTGCTGGCAATTCTCTGGCCAATTAGCGCGTTTGTTCTGCTTGGCCTCGAGCATTCTGTTGCGAATATGTACTTCTTTCCTCAGGGGTGGCTGGCTGGGTCCGACGTGACCGCCAAAGAGGCTTTGACCAATTTGGTCTGGGTCACCTTGGGAAACATTGTGGGCGGAGCCGGCGGTGTCGCATTGGCATACCGATATGCCTACCTTGGGGGCACCACGCGCTGACATCACGATGACCGCCCAGCCCCGCACTCTGCAATCCGACTCCTGCCCCCCACCCCTTGCGGCTGGTTTCCCCCTCCCCGAATGTGATCCTTTCGTGACATGTGGCCTGCAACCCTCTATGTGAGGGCATAAGATCTGCCACGGATTCGGAATCGCCCTTTGCCGACGCTGCCCAAGCCTTGTTCCGCCCAGCCCGCGCCGCATTTGCTGCGCCTGCTCGGACAACGCGAATCGTGACCGGTTCTTTCCGCAAAACGGCCCTGACGCCTCTTTGGACGCCGCACGCAGCCCCCGATTTGGCCGCGTCCTGTTCAGCGCAAAAAAGACGCATCACAAAGTCGCTTTTTCATCTGTCTTCCTTCCCTCGGACACGTTACATGACGCCCGCTGGAACCCCGGTGCCACACCCGTCGGCATCGGCTGAACACTCACGAATTGGAGCCCTTACATGTGTGGGATTTTGGGGATCGCAAGCCGCAATCAGGACGTCTTTGCGGAAATCTATGACGGTCTGCTGATGCTCCAGCACCGGGGCCAGGATGCCTCGGGGATCGTCACCTATACCGGCGAGGTCTTTCGCGAACGCAAGGCCAACGGCCTGGTCAAGGACGTGTTCAGCGCCAGCGACAGCGAAACCCTGACCGGCAAGGTCGGCATGGGCCATGTGCGCTATCCCACCGCCGGATCGCTGTCCGCGTCCGAGGCGCAGCCGTTTTTCGTCAATGCGCCCTATGGCATCTATCTGGTGCACAACGGCAATATCACCAACACCGAACAACAGCGCGAAAAGGTCACCGCCAAATACAGCCGCCACCTGCGCACCACCTCGGATTCCGAAATCCTGCTCAATGTGCTGGCCGACAAGGTCGCTGACGCCATCAAGGTCAACGGCAACGCCGACCCGATCCGCAACCTGTTTGCCGGGGTCAAGATGACCATGGAACGCATCCAAGGGGCGTATTCGGTGATCTGCCTGATCGCCGGCGTTGGCATGTTGGCCTTTCGTGACCCCCACGGCATCCGCCCCCTGTCGGTCGCCAAACGCGACGCCGACGGCGATAGCGATGGCACTGGCACTGGCGATGATTTCGCCTTTGCGTCCGAAGACGTGGCCTTTGGCATCAACGGCTTTAAGAAGCTGCGCGATGTGAAACCGGGTGAAGCGATCCTGATCGACCTGGACGGCAACATGCATGAATTCCAGGCGGTCGAAGGCAACCTGACCCCCTGTATCTTTGAATATGTCTATCTGGCGCGCCCCGATTCCATGCTGGACGGGATTTCGGTCTACAAGACCCAGATGCGCATGGGCCAGACGCTGGCCAAACAGATCGAAGCCGCAGGGCTCGACATCGACCGCATCATCCCGGTCCCCGACAGCGCCCGCCCCGTGGCGCTCGAAGTGGCCAAGGCCACCGGCATTCCCTACCGCGAAGGATTGGTGAAAAACCGCTATGTGGGCCGGACCTTCATCATGCCCGGTCAGGCCGAACGGCAGAAATCCGTACGTCGCAAGCTGAACGCCATCCCGCTGGAATTCGACGGCCACAATGTCCTGCTGATCGACGATTCCATCGTGCGCGGCAACACCATCAAAAAGATCGTGCAGATGTGCCGCGAAGCCGGTGCCAAAAAGGTCTATATCGCCTCTGCATCGCCGCCGGTGAAATTTCCCAATGTTTACGGCATCGACATGCCGACCAAACATGAACTGATCGCCAGCGAACAAAGCATCGAGGAAATCCGCGACGAATTGGGTGCGGATGCGTTGTTCTATCAGGACCTCGACGATCTGATCTGGGCCGCCAAGGAAGGCAACCCCGACATCGACCAGTTCGACTGTTCCTGCTTTGACGGCAATTATGTCACCGGGCTGAGCGACGGGTATCTGCAAAGCCTGGAAAGCAGCAGCCGGGTCAGCCAGAAGATCAAGGACATGCCGGTTCCCGGCACCTCCTGGAACGCCGCCAAACTGGCCTGAGTTCGAGACGCGACCGGATTGCACTCGCGGTCGCTGCCGGATAAGTAAGCCGCTCATTTACACGCACGCGCTGGTCATTTTCTTGGCCAGCGCTGTTTCTTTGCAAAGGACTTCTGCTGGCATGGACAGGGATCTCGCACGATTGATGAATTCCCGGCGCAAATGCCGGTGTTGTGGTGCGAGTTTTGCCCAGCTGCTGAGCCTGGAGTACGACCGCCCCGATCCCTGCCCGCCGGATTTGCCCAAGCTGGACAATTCCGCATTGCTGATGGAGCGCGGAGACGTTCTGACCGAAGACTTCTGCCGGGTGGACGATTACCGGTTTCTCCGCTCGGTTCTGGTGCTGCAGCTGGGTGATGGTCCCAACGAAATGGTGCTGGGTGTCTGGTGCGCGGTCAGCATTGATCACTTTGATGCCTATGTCGATCTGTTCGACGGTCAGGAAACCACCGATCTGGGGTCGATTCCCGGTTGGCTGTCCAGCGCGGTTCCACCGGGCAGCGAAATCCCGATGTCCTGTGTGCTGCACATGCAGCCCGACGATCAGCGTCCCGAGGTGGAAATCACCGAACGCGGGAATGAGCTGAAGATGCTGCAGGAAACCGGGCTGGATCTGATGGATCTGTTGCAGATCCTGCATGATTATGGGCATGATCTGGCCTCTCTGGTGCACGACTCCTGACCCTGAGCCCCCTTCGTCTGCCCCTCGTCTATGGTGTCCGGTCCTTGGGCTCTGGTCTGTGGAGCTGTGGGTCAACCCCGGCATAACAGCCATGCAACGGGTGCATTGCTCAGGTGCGGGTTTGCGCCGACGCCTGCTCCAATCTGCGGTTTCCCGCCGTCCACGCCCGCACCGGCGCTGTCGCCTCCTGATCACAGATGCTAGGCCGCCGCTTCACGCTTGTGACCTATGACGACACTGAACACGCCTCGGCGCCCGAAAGACATCACATGACAAATACATCCTCGACCGGTCCGGTTGCCGCCCATGCAACCGAAATCTCGGTCCTGAACCGCAATGCGCTGAACCTGCTGGGTCTGTTTGGCCCCGCGCAGGACATGCGCGCCCTGGTCCGCCTGCCCGGCGGGCGCGTGATCCAGGTTGCCCGTGGAAGCCGCCTCTCCGGTGAAACCGTTGCCGCGATCGACGAAACCGGGGTGATCCTGCAAAAACGCGGCCAAACGCGACGCATTGCCATGCCCTCGGAGTGATCCGGCTCTTGACCCAGACGCCGGACAGGATCACAAGGCAGCCATGACACAGATTGCCCTGATCACCGGTGCCTCCCGCGGGCTTGGCGCAGCGCTTGCCGAAGCTCTGGCACCCACTCACCACATCGTGGCCGTGGCCCGGACCACTGGCGCGCTCGAAGAATTGGACGACCGGATCCAGGCCGCTGGCGGCAGCGCCACATTGGCACCGATGGACATCACGGACCCCAAAGCCATGGCCACCCTGTGCCGCGGTATTCACGACCGCTGGGGGCCGCTGCATCTGTGGGTGCATACCGCGATCCACGCCGCCCCGCTGAGCCCGGCGAATTTTGTCGCGGCCAAGGATTGGGACAAGTCGCTGGCCGTGAATGCCACGGCGACCTCGGTACTGATCCCCTATGTTGCACCATTGTTGGGCCAACAGGGCCGCGCCGTGTTCTTTGACGACCCGCGCGCAGGTGCCAAGTTCTTTGGCACCTATGGGGCCACCAAGGGCGCGCAGATGGCGCTGGCCCGGTCCTGGGCTGCCGAAACCGTCAAGACAGGCCCCCAGGTCCGGGTCCTGACTCCCAAACCAATGGCCACCGCCATCCGGGCCCGGTTCTTTCCCGGCGAAGACCGCGCGGCACTCGCCACGATTCAAGAGGAAGCCGCCCGGCTTCTGCCCGAGATCCTGGCAGACTGACGGGCCTCCCGCCCCCCACCTGTCGCCGGGTGCGTGCAAGCACACACCCTACAGGGTCAGCGCTTCGGGTGTAGGGTGTGTGCTTGCACGCACCCCTGGCATCCGCGGCGGTAACGTGGCGACATCCATGTTTTCGCCCCGCCCCGCTGCCAAACGCTTGCCCCGGCTGCATCCCCACCTTATGCAAGGATTATTGCAGGCAAACGGGGCATTCACATGCGTATTCTCATCACCAACGACGACGGCATCAATGCGCCAGGGCTGATCGCCTTGCAGGACATCGCAACGGATCTTGCCGGTGCAGACGGCGAAGTCTGGACCGTTGCCCCCGCGTTCGAACAATCCGGCGTCGGCCATTGCATCAGCTACACCCATCCGATGATGTTCTCGCAACTGGGCCCGCGCCGCTACGCCGCCGAAGGCTCGCCTGCGGATTGTGTCCTGGTTGGCCTGCACGAAGTGCTCAAGGACACGCCGCCGGACCTGATCCTCTCCGGGGTGAACCGGGGCAACAATTCAGCCGAAAACGCGCTCTATTCGGGCACATTGGGTGCCGCGATGGAGGCCGCGCTGCAAGGCGTGCCCGCCATGGCCCTGTCGCAGTATTTTGGCCCTGCCAATTACAAATCCGACGCCCCCTTTGATACCGCAACCCGTCATGCGCCCGCCCTCGTGCGTAAAATCCTGGCAGCCACCCCGACCGAACAGGCCGACTATCGCCTGTTTTACAACATCAATTTCCCGCCGGTCCTGCCCGACGATGTCAAAGGCACCCGCGTCGTGACCCAAGGGTTCCGGCGTGGCAGCAATTTTTCGGTCGAGCCGCATTTTTCGCCCTCGGGCAAACGCTTTGTCTGGATCAAGGGCGGCAACCAACAGATCATGACCGAACCCGGCACCGATGCTGCCGTCAATCTGGACGGCTATATCTCGGTCACGCCCATGCGCGCGGATCTGACCGCCCATGACACGCTGGAGGCCCTGAAGGGAATCGAATGACCGGACCCGGTGCCGAAACCAAGATGCAGTTCCTGTTTGCGCTGCGCTCCAAGGGGGTCACCGACGCCCGGGTGCTGAACGCCATGGAAGAGATCGACCGCGGACCCTTTGTCCGCGGCATCTTTGCCGAACGCGCCTACGAGGACATGCCGCTGCCGATCGCCTGTGGCCAGACCATCTCGCAGCCCTCGGTCGTGGGCATCATGACCCAGGCGCTGCAGGTGGCCCCGCGCGACAAGGTGCTCGAGGTGGGGACCGGTTCCGGCTATCAGGCGGCCATCCTGTCGAAACTGGCCCGTCGGGTCTATACCGTGGACCGCCACGCCCGTCTGGTGCGCGAAGCCCGCCAGATCTTTGAGGCCGAAAACCTGGTCAATATCACTACCCTGATCGGCGATGGCAGCCATGGCTTGCCCGACCAGGCCCCGTTTGATCGCATTCTGGTGACCGCCGCCGCCGAAGACCCCCCCGGCCCGCTCTTGGCGCAGCTCAAGATCGGGGGTATCATGGTGGTGCCGGTCGGCCAGTCCGACGCCGTCCAGACCCTGATCCGGGTGCATCGCACCGAACAGGGGTTCGACTATGACGAACTGCGGGCTGTCCGGTTTGTACCCCTGCTGGAAGGTCTGGGGAAAGAAAGCTGAAACGGGCCCGTGTGCCCGACAAGATTTAAGTGTATCAGCCCCCGCATAGAAGGGGTTCCCTTTGAGGCCCGTATCGAGGATTCCGTGATGAGTGTGACAGCCCGCCGCCCCCGTTTCATCCTGACTGCCCTGCCCATTGTCGGGCTGCTGGCGGCCTGTGATGCCCCTCTGGATTTCGACCTGCGCGGTCAGATCGGTGCGTTCAACACCACCGAAGCCGCCCAGGCCGCCACCGCAAAACGCCCGGCCCCGGATGCCCGCGGGCTGATCACCTACCCCAACTATCAGGTCGCCGTGGCGCGGCGCGGCGACACCGTCAACGACGTGGCAACCCGGGTCGGCCTGCCGGTCAGCGAAATCGCCAGGCTCAACGGGGTCAAACCCGACGACGCGCTGCGCGCCGACGAAGTCCTGATCCTGCCGCGCAGCGCTCCGGGGTCCAGCGCCGCACCGGGCGGCGTGGATATCGCCTCTCTGGCCGGGGATGCCATCGACAGCGCCCCGGACACCACACCTGCACCGGGCTCGGTCGCGACCTCGACACTGGATCCGACCCCGGCCACGCCACTGGTGACCAAGGTCCAGCCCGGCCCCGAACCGGTCCGCCACAAGGTCGAACGCGGTGAAACCGCCTATACCATCTCGCGGCTCTATCAGGTTCCGGTCAAGGCCCTGGCCGAATGGAATGGTCTGGACGCAGATTTTGCCATCCGCGAAGGCCAGTTCCTGTTGATCCCGGTCAAGGACCAGCCGGTGCCGCGCAGCGCCGCCGTGGCCACGACGGACCCGGGCCAGGGCTCATCGACCCCAACCCCGCCCAGCGCCACAAAACCGCTGCCGGATGAAAAGGTCTCGACCAAGCCGGTCGAAACCCCGGACGTCAAGGTCGCGCCGCCCACCCGCACCAGCCAGGCCGAAATGGTCTATCCGGTTCAGGGCAAGATCATCCGGACCTACGCCAAGGGCAAGAATGACGGCATTGATATTGCCGCCGCGCCCGGAACAGCGGTCAAGGCCGCCAATGCCGGAACCGTGGCCGCGATCACCGCCGATGCCAATCAGGTGCCGATCATCGTGGTGCGCCACGACGCCCAGCTGCTGACCGTCTATGCCAATGTCGATCAGATCAAGGTCAAGAAAGGCGATCGCGTCACCCGCGGCCAGAAGATCGCCAGCCTGCGCGGCGGCAGCGACGCCTATTTGCATTTCGAAGTGCGCAACGGCTTTGATTCCGTCGACCCGCAACCCTATTTGAACTGATCCGCAGATAGACGCTGACGCGTCTTGCCTCCGGCGGAGGTATTTGGACCCAGAAAGAAGCAGCGCGCGCGCCACTGCATTTGGGTCCGATCCTCTGCCTGGCGCAGATCACATCCTGGGCAACCGGGCCTGCGTATCATTTTACGCGGAGGTGTCCGCCTCCAGGACCGCGCGCAGATTGTCCCGATGCACGGCGTCATAAGCCTCATGATAGATCAGCGCGCCAGTGCGAAAGCTGTCGGCCGCAAAGGCCTGCAACGTCAGATCCGCCAGATCAGGGGCCTGACGACAGCGCAAAAGCCGGGACACATAGCTGTGTGTCGCAGAGATGAGCGATGTCGCATAGCCGCCTGCCGCAATGCGGTCGGGATCACCGTGACAGGGGAAAACAGCGTCCACATCCCAGGTCTGCAGGCGTTCCAATTCCGCCAGATGCCGTGACAGACGTTCCGGTTCGGCCACATAGGTCGCGCAATCTTCGAGCGCGTCACCAGCAAACAGCAGACGGGTCTGCGGCAGATACAGCGCCGTGCCGTCAAAGCTGTGAATATCCAGCGGGCGCAATTGTGCCGTCATGGACCCGACCTGCACCGTCAGGGTGCCATCGAACACCTGGGTCGGCATCACCAGCGGAGATATCGGCGGGGTCGACCGGGCATAGCTGTCGCGTTTTTCCGCCAACGCCTGTGCAGTCTTTCGGCTGGACAGGATCGGACAATCCGCAAACACCTCTGTTCCGGCCACATGATCGCGGTGGTGATGGCTCAGCGCCACCCGGATCGAGCGGGCCCCGCGATGTTCCAACTCCCTGCGGATCACCCCGGCATGGGCCAGCGATATGCTGGTGTCATAGACCAACGCTTCGCCGTCGCTGATCAGGGCATAGCTGGCAATGCCAAGCTCATAGGCCGCATCATCCAGCCAATTCCACGACGGCGACACCAACCTGCGACCGGGCACGCGCCCATCGTAAAAGGCCAGCACCCCCTCGGCCGGTTCCAGAACTCTCAGCGTCGACGTCGAGACCCCGTGCATTGGCTCCTCCCTGTTTGACCTTGCTTGGGTGCCGGGTGGACAGCTGTCACTTGTCCCTGCCCTGACAGGGCACCCAATCCCGCGGCACCGCCTAGAGATGCACGCCGTTGCGCCCGGCCAGATCGACAAAGAACTGCCAGGCCACACGCCCCGAACGCGACCCGCGGGTCGCCTGCCATTCGATCGCCTCGGCGCGCAAGGTGTCGGAATCCACGCTGACCCCATGCGCCGCGCAATAGCCGTCGATCATGGCCAGATATTCATCCTGGGTACAGGGGTGAAAGCCCAGCCACAGACCAAAGCGGTCGCTCAGCGAGACCTTTTCCTCGACCGCTTCTGAGGGGTTGATGGCGCTGGAGCGTTCGTTTTCGATCATGTCGCGTGGCATCAGGTGACGTCGGTTCGACGTGGCATAGAAGACGACGTTTTCCGGGCGCCCTTCGATGCCACCATCCAGCACCGCCTTGAGGCTCTTGTAATGCTGGTCATCATGGCTGAACGACAGATCGTCACAAAACAGGATAAAGCGATAGGGCGCGCTGCGCAGATGGTTCAGCAGCCGCGCCACCGACCCCATGTCCTCGCGTTGCAGTTCGACCAGTTTGAGATCGGGGAACTCTGGATGAAGCGTTCCGTGTATCGCCTTGACCAGGCTTGATTTCCCCATGCCGCGCGCACCCCACAACAACGCGTTGTTCGCCTTAAAGGCCTGGGCGAACCGGCGGGTGTTGTCCACCAGCGTATCGCGGGACCGGTTGATCCCGACCAGCAGGTCCAGATCCACCCGGTTGACCTGGGCCACCGGCTCCAACCGGTCCGGGTCCACATGCCAGACAAAGGCCGACGCCGCGGCAAAATCCGGCGCGGCCAACGGGGCCGGTGCCATCCGTTCCAGGGCCTGCGCGATGCGGGTCAATGCGGTTTCATCCATGGTGTGCTCACCCCTTGTACGTCCTGAACCGGTAGAAACCATGTTCTGTCCTAGACAGCAAGACATCACCAGCCCCCGGTCCACCCCAGCCGCCGGATCAGGACATGCACCAACATGACGATGGCAATACAGACCACCGACAGCCCCAACAGGGTCGCCCACTCCAACGTCTTCATCTGCGCGCCCAGATAGGCACACAGCACCGTCACCGGCAGGATTCCAACACCGGTTGTCCAGCCAAAGGTCCAGACCCGGACCCGCGTGAACCCGGCCGCATAGTTGATCAGGTTAAAGGCGATCACCGGGATGAACCGGCACAACAGCAACGCCAACGCCCCCCGGTCCCGCGTCCAGCCGTCCACCCGCCCGGCCTGGCCTTCGGGCAGCCAGCTCAGCACCAGCTCCCGGCCCAGCCAGCGCGCCAGAAAGAATGCGACAAAGGCCCCGATCATGGCGCCGATCCAGATCACCGCCGTGCCCAGCAGCGTGCCAAAGACCGCCCCCGCACACAGCGCCAACAGCTCGGCGGGAAACGGGACAAAACTGTGCAGGATCATCAACCCGATCACGACCATCGGGGCCCAATATCCAAACCTGCCCAGATACAGCGCCATGTCCTCGGGGCTGGGGATCTCGGCTCTGGCCTGCCAGACGGCCACGGTGCCGGCTGCACACAGCCCGATCAGCACAAAAGCTGCGACTTTCCGCCCGGACCATCCCATGTCTGCTGTTCCTGATTGCGGTTTGCGGCACTGAAACCATGGGTCATCCTAGCGCATTGCCGCCGCAATTGCACATGTCACCCCTGCGGGACCCGGACAGACGCGCCGTGTGGTCAGGCCAACAGGGTACGCACGGGGCCCACGGGGCCGCGTACAGGGCGCTCCGCACCGGTCGCGGTCAGTGCTGCAATCCCGCAACCGCATGGTCATGCGCAGTATGGGGGCGGCGCAGATCCAGACATCGCCGCGCTTCCTCGACACAGCCCGCGCCCAACAAGGCGCTGACCAATGCGATTTCCAGAACGTCCCGCTGCGCCCGGCTGCCACCGATGCGTTCGTGTTCGCTCATCACCCCGGTCATCAGCTGCACCGCCTGCCCCGGATCCTGCGCGGCAAGCGCCCGGAAACTCTGTGCCAGAGCCGACACCACCGGGGCGGCTGGTCCCTTGGCCCCATCAATCACCGTTTCCAATCGCTCGGTCTGGCCGGACATGGCATGGGCCAGGGCCGCGTGAACATCGGCAAAGGCCAACCCCGGCTTGGGAAACATGCGCGCGGCATAGTCGCTGACCTGACGCCAGCGCTCAGGCGCAACCTCCACCCCCGCGGCCGCGGCCCGATACAAAAGCGCGGCGCTGTCGGTCAGCACATTCAACGGCGGGGCCGCCGACCGCTGGGGGCCAACGGACCGGTCGAACACCGACCACATCTGTGCCACCTCTCCCCGTGCCAACGCCCATAGGGCGACATGCCAGCTCATGTGACAATGCAAATAGGCCGTCTCGGGATACTCGGACCAGAACCCGTGGATATAGTCGAACCCGGCTTCGGTCTCGCCGTTTTCATAATACAGATGCGCCCGCACATGGGCACTGTGCGCGCTGTCCGGCTTCAACGCCAATGCGCGTTCGATATTATCCGCCGCCGGGCCTGTCTGCCCGGCCTCCATCTGGGCAAAGGCGTGCTGGCACAGAAACCACCAATCCTCGCCGTACTGTGGGGCCAACACGGTGGTATAGGCCAGTTGTTCGGCCTCGCGCCCGGGTTGGCCGGAAAATCCGATCAACCCAAAGACGCTGGTACAGCTCTGCGCCAACAGGACATCTCTCGGGTGGTCCGCCACATGGGCCCGCACCCGGCCATACGCCTGTGCAACACGCCCCTCGATCATATCGCCCAAAATATCAATCTGGGCGGCTTCGCGGGCGGTGACACCGCCCAATCGGTCCCGTGCCTCGGCCAGCGCAGCGCGGGCTTCGGCCCCGCGACCGCACAGTTGGAAATACCGCGCCAATCCGATCCGGGCCATGGCAAACCCGTCGTCGGCCGCAATGGCCGCGCGAAACGCGCCCTCGACATCGTCACTGGCCGCAAGCAGCCGGTCGACCCCGTCAACATAGGCATCGCGCGCGCTCTGCGATTGCGTTGTCACATCACTTCCGTATCTGTCTTTCAACATCTCACCCTCACACCCGAACAAAAGAACCTTTGGGACAAACAAAACCCCAAATCAGGCACAAGGCAACAGTCTTGGCTCCGGCAACAATTGGTGACCCACAACCAAAAAAGGCGCACCATCCCGGGTGCGCCTTTCCTGTTTCTCGCTATTCAGCCGTTACTTGTCGGCTTTGTCATCCTCGTCGAATTCCGCCATCAGCGGGTCGTCGAAATGGCCATCATCCGCGTCGTCCTCGTCGTCGTAATACCCTTCGGCCCGCAGTTTTGCTTCGCGTTTGGTTTCAACCCGACGCACCAGGAAGATCGAGATTTCGTACAGACCATAGACCACCACGAACAGGATCACCTGGGTGATCACATCCGGCGGCGTGACCAATGCGGCCAACACCAGGATCGCAACCACGGCATATTTGCGCACCGCGCCCAATCCTTCGGCGCTGACCAGACCGGCCTTGCCCATCAGGGTCAACAGCACCGGCAGCTGGAAACACATGCCAAACGCCACGATGAATTTGATCGTCAGGTTCAGGTATTCCTGGGCCGAGCCTTGGAACACCACGCTCAGCGGCGCGGCGGCGCCTTCGGCAACGGCTTCGCCCTCGGCCCCAAACTGCTGGAACCCCAGGAAGAAATCATAGGCCAGCGGTGTCACCACATAGAACGCAAAACTGGAGCCCAGCAGGAACATGAATGGCGACGCAATCAGGAACGGCAGAAACGCGCCTTTTTCCGAATTATACAGCCCCGGCGCCACAAACCGCCACATCTGCAACCCGATATAGGGAAACGACAGGATCAACCCGCCCAGCAACGAGACCTTGATCGCAACAAAGAAGCCCTCTTGCGGCGAGATAAAGATCAGGTCGCAATCCTGGCCCCGTTCGGACAACACCTGACACAGCGGCGCGGTCAGGAAATTGAAAATCGGGGTCGCGACAGTGAAACAGATGATCATCCCGATCAGAAACGCCACCACCGAATGAATCAAACGGGACCGCAATTCGGTCAGATGTTCGATCAACGGGGCCGAAGAATCGTCGATGTTGTCTGTCTGACTCATGATTTCGCCTCATCTTGCGGCCCGTCTTGCAGCCCGTCTTGCGGCTTCAGCGCCGCTTCGGCCTCGTCCGCCTTGGCCAACGCCTCTTCGGCTTCGCGGGCCTTGCGTTCCGCAGCCGCGCGGGCTGTCGATGCCTGGATCTTCTTGGCATCCTCGGCCCGTTGCGCGGCCAGCTTGCCGGTTTCGCTGGTGGGGTCGAACTTGGTCGGATCAATCGAGCTTGTCAGATCCTTTGTCGCCGATTTCACCCCGTCCAACGCGGTGTCCAACGGGTTGGTGGCCGCCTTGAGCCCCTTTTGCAAATCGCCCACCCCTGCTTCGTCAGCGGCGTCGTTCATGGCCTTGCTGAATTCGCGGGCCATGCCGCGCGCCTTGCCGACCCAGCGGCCGACATTGCGGAACAGGACCGGCAGGTCCTTGGGGCCCACAACGATCAGCGCCACGACGCCAATGACCAACAGTTCGGTCCATCCAAGATCGAACATGCGGGGTTATGCCTTGTCTTTGCCAGATTCGGGGTCGGTTTCCGAAGTCACGTCTTTGACCTCTTCGGTCATATCTTCTTCCAGCTCCTTGGAGCCTTCGTTGATGCCCTTCTTGAACGATGTGATGCCTTTGCCGACTTCGCCCATCAGCGAGCTGATCTTGCCCCGTCCGAACAGGACCAGAACCACAACAGCAATCAGCAGGATGCCGGGAAGACCGATATTGTTAAGCATGTGTATTCTCCTTGATGTCATCGGCACCATCCCCGGTGCCGGTCATATGTATGTGTGGGGTTGGTTCTACGCCCCCCCCGGTGCCGCGCAAACCCGCATGGGATCAAAACCATGGGGATACGGGTCGGAATCCGCAGAAATTTTTGAACACCCGCATCCAACTGACAGGTTTATGTCAGTTGCTATGGGGTAAATCCACCCCATCCAAACCACCAATCACTCCAAGGAGATGGAAAAATGACAAATCACGTCGCAGAAATCGTGACTTTCAAACTGGCCCCAAATGTCAGTATCCCGGATTATATCGCGCTCAGCCAAAAGTCTGAGGCCTTCTGCCGCCAGAATCCCGGCTTTCGTCATCGCCAGCTCAGCCGTGGCGACGATGGCACCTGGACCGACTATGTCATCTGGTCCGACATGGACACGGCCCGGGCCGTGGCCGAAACCTTTACCGAACAGGAGTTCGCCCCGGCCCTGATGGCCGCCATCGTCCCCGACAGCGTCACCATGCGCCACGAAACGGTGCATTGGGCGATCTGATCCCATCCTACCCGCCAAAGATCTGTCCCCCGTCCCCTGATCGGGGGGCAGATCGCGCCAAATTGCGCCGATTTCGCCCCTTGTCCCCGGTGCCAAACCCGGCAACAGTCGCCATCCGATATGACTGTTTTTCCGAATGTGGTTTTGAATGACGACACCCTTTGTCTCCCTCTCCAACCTGCTCGCCGACCCGCCGTCGCTGACCGACACCCCCCTGCTTCTGATCGTCGCCGCCACCCTGGGTCTGATCGTCGCCGGTGCACTACTGTGGGCGCGCAGGCGCAAACGCCCAAAATGGATTGTTCTGGATGGTTCCAACATCATGCATTGGAAGGACGGCACCCCACAGATCCAGCCGCTGTACCAGGTCATCCGCCATCTCGAATCCCTGGGCTATGCGCCCGGAGTGGTTTTTGACGCCAATGCCGGCTATCTGATCGCGGGGAAATACCAACACGACAGCGCTCTGGGCAAACGGCTCAAACTGCCCGTCGACCGGGTGATGGTGGTGCCCAAGGGCACCCCGGCGGACCCCTTTATCCTGACCGCCGCCCGCGACATGCAGGCCCCGATTGTGACCAACGACCGGTTTCGCGACTGGGCCCAACAATTTCCCGAAGTCCAAAAGCCGGGGTTGCTGATCCAGGGGGGATACCGGGCGGGTCAGCTGTGGTTGAAATTCGACTGACCGGGAAATGGACTGGGGCATTGACTGGGGCACTGACCGGCGCATTGACTGGGGCACAGTGTTGGCCCAGGTCCACTTGACGCCCCCGTCCCCCTGCCCCAAACCTTGATCCCATGCGCCGCACCGACCGCCTTTTTGACATCATCCAGATCCTGCGCGACGGACAGTTGCACCGGGCCAAGGATATCGCCGCGCGGCTCGAAGTGTCGGTGCGCACCATCTATCGCGACATGGACACGCTGGTCGCCTCGGGTGTGCCGGTCGAAGGCGAACGTGGTGTCGGTTATATGGTGCGCGAACAGATCACCCTGCCGCCGCTGAACCTGACCCCCGAAGAGCTGGAGGCGCTGAATCTGGGCATGGCCATCGTCGCCGAGGCCGCCGATCCCGATCTCAAATCCGCCGCCCTATCGCTCAGCGACAAGATCGACGCCGTCTTGCCGACCCAGACCATCGCCGAAGCGGACGCGTGGAAATTCGCCGTCTACCCCTTTGCCGATGCGGCGCGCGGCTTTGCCCATATGGCGACCCTGCGCGCGGCGATCAAATCCCGCCAGAAACTGCACCTTAACTATCGCCGCATCGACGGCACCCTGACCAGCCGCACCATCCGTCCGTTGCATATGGAATATTGGGGGCGGGTCTGGACGCTGACCGCGTGGTGCGAATCCCGCAATGATTTCCGCGTCTTCCGCGTCGATCTGATCGAACAGGCCGACGCGCTGCCGGAACTGTTCGTGGATGAACCGGGCAAACGGCTCATCGACTATGAACCGGATCACGGCTGACCCCGACGCTCAGCCCAATTCGAACGACGTCACCCCGAATATCCGGGTCACATCCAGATCCGGCGCGGCACCGCGATACATGCGCGCGGTTTCAAACACCGGCGCTAACCCCAACGAGTGCGCCAGCGCCACCGCCTGCGCATTGGGTTCCGGCACATCCAGAAACACCTCCTGCCCGGCGGGCAGATCCTGCAACAGCCGCGCCAGCACGGTTTGCGCTGCGTCGTGCGATGTCGCCACCAGCGGCCCGATCTTAGACCCATTCCGACAGGGGCGCAGGGTGCCAAACGCCACCGTTTCCGGCCCGCGCCGCGCCCGGATCGACAGATGCCCCGGTGCGCCCAGCCAATCTCGCCAGAACCCCTGACGGTTCGCCGGAAACACGCTGCGATCCAACGCTTCCAACGCCGCATCGGGCGCCGCCACGATCTCCAACGTCAATTCCTCCGCCCCGGCATTCAGCGCCCGTGGCACCCCGCCATAGCGGATATTGCGCCACGCCAGATCAAAGCCGGAGCGCGCATAATTGTCCTGCTGATCCACGACACCGTCCAGCCCGACCACCCGACCGCCCGCATGGTCCAGCGCCGCCTGCCACAGCCGCAGGCCCAATCCGCGCCCGCGCCACTGCGGCGCAACCATGTAGAACCCGAGAAAGGCAAACCCGTCGTCATAATTGACCACCGAAATCGCGGCGACCATCTCGTCCCCGATCCAGCCGCCCCAAAACCCGGCCCGATCCACCCAGGCGAAACAGGCGGCATCCTGATGGCCCGGATTCCAGCCTTCGGCCGCCGCCCAATCCACGGCGCGCGCCACATCGCGGATGCCCATCACCCGAATGTCGAAATTGTCTGTCATTGGTTGTGTCCTGCCCACCCAGTCATTCCTGCCCGGTCCTTTTCGACCGCACAGTCGCACACTCAGGACAGTCGCACACTCAGGCCGGGAAGACAAAGCAGCGATTGCGCCGCACGGTCAACCACATCACACGCCCCTCTTCGGGCAGAAACACATTGGGAACCGTCGCCTTCAGCACCGATCCGTCGTAATCCATGCGAAATTCAACCAGGCTCTCATGTCCCAGAAACCGCGCCCGTGTCACCACGCCGCGCGCCGCAACCCCATCGCTGGGCGTGGGCAGCGGGCCGCCGCCCTGGCGGTCGAAATCCAGGCGCACATGCTGGGGGCGAAACACGATGTCCACCTCGGTGCCATCCGGCACGCCGGGTGCCAGAAACTGACCAAAGGGGGTCTGCGCCAAAGCCCCTTGAACTGTCGATCTCAACACGTTGGTATCACTGAAAAAAGCCACCGCCGCGCGATCAACGGGGCGGGTATAGACATTATAGGGCGCGCCCTGCTGCACGATCTTGCCGCCGCGCATCAGCGCGATTTCATCGGCCATGCGCATGGCCTCTTCGGGTTCATGCGTGACCAGCAGAACCGCGGTGTCTTCTTCCTTGAGCAGGCTCAGGGTTTCGTCGCGCACCCCGTCCCGCAGCCGGTTGTCCAGCCCAGAAAACGGTTCATCCATCAACATGATCCGCGGCCGCGGTGCCAGCGCCCGCGCCAATGCCACCCGCTGTTGTTCCCCACCCGACAATTGATGCGGATAACCATCGATGAACCGGGTCAGATGCACCCGCTCCAACAGCTCCTCAACCCGGGCGCGTTTCTCCTCGCGCGGACCGTTCAACCCAAAGGCCACATTTTCGGCCACGCTCAGATGTGGAAACAGGGCAAAATCCTGGAACATCAACCCGATCTCGCGCCGTTCGGGCGGCACCCGGAACACCGTGTCGCAGATCAGCTTGCCATCCACATAAATTTCGCCGGAATCCTGCATTTCGACGCCGGCAATCATCCGCAACGTGGTGGATTTCCCGCATCCTGACGGCCCCAGCAGACAGGTCACCTGCCCGGCCTGAATGCGCAATGACACGTCATCCACAACCGCACGCCCTTCGAAATGGCGCACCAGATTGCGGATTTCCAACCGCGGGGCCGGCACAGGCTGCGAAAGAGAATGTGGGGTCATGCGGCCTCGTTCAGGTTTCCGATCAAAATCATCGGATATAACATGCAGATAGCAACCCCGCCCAGCGGGTGCAAGTCGGCTGTTGGCCAACCGGACTCACGCTGGCCCAAGATCAAAATCCACGCCATCATGCAGCGTGCCGTTCACCATGACCTCGATGCGATGCGCCCCCGGCATCAGCTGGAATGTGGTGGCATCCGCCTTGAGCCTGTGCCGCTTTGTCAGCGCCAGCCCCCCGGCTCCCAACCGGGCCTGCTTCCATTTGAACACCTTGACCGACACCGTCCCGCTGGGGCGCAGAAAATGCATCCGATAATCGACCAGAACCGGCGTCCCCTCGGGGCCGGACAGATGGCAGGCGAATGTGACAGCCTCCCCGATCCGCGCCACCGGTGTCGTCATCTCCAACCGGGCCGTCACCGGCGCCTGCGGGTCATATCCCAACATCGCCATCGCGTCGGGATGGCCCGCCTTGATCAGCCCGCGCAACGCATGCGACGTCATCCAACGCAATTCCTCCGGCCGCTGACGCCCCTGCGCATGCCAGCGCGTCAACCGGTCGATCACCAGATCCGGGTTCTTTTTGGTTATATCGTTCAGATGGTTGGCCACAGACCGGGTGACATAGCGGGTGGGGTCGCAATGCAGCCGATCCAACAACGGCAACGGCTCCTCCAGCGCCAGGCTCACCGCCTGCCCCCAGGGCAGACGCGGACGGGTGCCTTCGCTGACCAGACGGCGCACATGATAGCTGTCGTGATCTGCCCAGCTCTCCATCCGGGCCAGAACCTCCTGTGGCCAGCGGTTCAGAAACGGGCGGATCGCCCATTCCATCGAAAACCGCTGGGTCAGCGCCGCGATCAGATCCAGCGACAGGTCGGGATGCGCCGCGACACCGCGCTGCACCACCCATTCCCCCAACGGGGCAAAGATGAAATCGCCAAAATCATCATCCGTCAGATCGGGGTCCAACGGCGGCGGTAGCGCCGCCATCAAAACAGGGGCCACCTCGGGCAGATCCCCCGGCACCACGTCGCCCATCACCTGCGCGATCCAGGTGATGCGCTCCTTTAACTCCAGATCGCTCAACCGCGACATCACACGGGCTTCAAAGGCATCGCCATCAAACCCGGCATCGGCCGCGGAAAAAAGGCCCGCAAGATAGCGGACCTTTTCGACGTTGAACAACTGGTCCTTCAGCGAAAATCCCGACGCCATGGATTACATTGTCGAATTGGTGGCACCGCCATCCAACAGGATGTTTTGCCCGACCATGAATCCAGCAAGCTGGGAACACATGAACGCACAGGTCGCGCCAAATTCCTCGCGGGTGCCATAGCGGCCCGCCGGAATGGTGGCACAGCGGTTCACCTTGGCCTGTTCGATCGAAATCCCCTGGGCCTGTGCTGCGCCGCCATCCAGCGACACCGCCCGATCCGTGGCATGGATGCCCGGTTGCAGGTTGTTGATCGTCACGCCGGATCCGGCGACCTGGCGCGCGGTGCCCGCAACATAGCCGGTCAACCCGGCGCGGGCCGAATTGGACAGGCCCAGCACCCCGATGGGGGCCTTGACCGACACCGAAGTGATATTGACCACCCGGCCCCAGCCACGTGCCATCATGCCCGGCACCAATGCCTTGATCAACGCAATCGGGGCCAGCATGTTGGCATCCAGCGCCTGAATGAAATCGTCGCGGTCCCAATCGGTCCACATCCCCGGAGGCGGCCCGCCCGCATTGGTCACCAGAATGTCCACGTCTTTGGCGGCCTCCAGCACCCTGGCCTGCCCGTCGGGTGTGGTCACATCGGCGGCCACCGTCACCACGTCGACCCCATAGGTGTCGCGAATCTTCTGCGCCGATTCCTCCAGCGCCGCGCTGCCCCGCGCATTCATCACCAGATCCACGCCCGCATCGGCCAGCGCCTCGGCACAGCCCAGCCCCAGCCCCTTGCTGGACGCACAGACCAGCGCCCGTTTCCCGGAAATTCCCAGATCCATCAGCCCTCTCCCTTGGCTATCCTCGTTGGCAAAACGACTAACACCCGGTCGCAGGGGTTGACCAGCGCAAACACCATCCCCAATTCCACAGACAGAAAGGGCTCAAAAACTTCTGGGATTTGACCGACTATGGCCATATTCTGGGGCGACCCTGTCCACAGCCCCGGCATTGCCCCGGGATTTTGGATCAGCTCAATCAAGGCAGGTGTGTTTCGTGTTTTCTGAAAACGGTTCCGTTCAATCCTATCCCGTCTACCCGGCTGATGGCCTGCGCGTTGTTGCCGGGGCCAATCTTGGCGATGGTGTCGGGCTCATGGATGAGCTGGACCTGGACGATATCTACCAGCTCAGATCCGGCATCAGCGCCGACCGCCTGTCGCTGATGGCCCGGCTCGACAACAGCTTTGGCATCGCCGCCGACAGCGAAGCCGGCACCGCAGGCAACGCGCTGCACCTGGATTGCACCCTGTCCTTCATGTCGCCGGACGGGTCGACCACCGACATCCTGCTGCTGGTCGAAGTCGACCTGGACGGGCTGATCGTGGGCCTGCACCTGCTGCCGCTGGTGCCGCTGGTGGCCCAGACCGAATACACATTGCTGAAAACCAGCCGCGAATCGGCGCGGCGCAAATTTGCCGAACTGGCCTCGGTGTCCTTTACCCGCGGCACCCGCATCACCCTGGCGTCAGGGGCCCAGATCCCGATCGAAGAGCTGACCGTCGGCGACCGCGTGCTGACCCGCGACGATGGCGTGCAACCGATCCGCTGGATCGGCCAGAACACGGTGCGCGCCACCGGCGCCATGGCCCCGGTTCTGATCCGGGCCGGCGCGCTGAACAACGCCGGTGACCTGTTGGTCAGCCCCGACCACCGATTGTTCGTCTATCAACGCAGCGACCGCATCGGTGCGGGCCATTCCGAAATCCTGGTCACTGCCCGCCACCTGATCAACGGCGAGTCCGTTGTCCGCGTCGAAGGCGGCTTTGTCGATTACTTCCAGCTGCTGTTTGACCGTCACCACATCATCTACGCCGAAGGCATCGCCGCAGAATCCCTGCTGCTGGACCCGTCGACCAAACCCGCCGTCCCCGGCGAACTGCTGAAAAAGCTCGCCACGACCCGCCACGGGCGACGCGATGACCACGGGATCGACGTGCAAAAAAACCTGCTCGACCGCCCAGACGCCATCGACCTGCTGCGCCGCGCCTCGACGCGGTAATACTCTAACGCCCGACGCCGCGCAGCGCCCGCTGGGCCTCGGCCATCAGCCGGGGCAGCGTGTCGTCGTATTGATGGGCCTGGATATGGCCGCACATCAACGCCGTCCAATAGATCCGCAGCACCTGGTTGATCCGCGCGCCATACCCCGGTCCCAGCTTGCGGAACCAGCGCACCATGTCCGTGTCCAACCGGATGGTCACCCGGGTTCTGTCGCGCAGCGCCCCATGTCTTGTGTCCAGCCCGTGCCATTCATCCGGCAGACTTTTGTCCAACCAATCGCTGGCCAGCCCCTGTTGCAGCGCTTCCAGCTCGTGCAGCATTTCGTTTCGGGCCTGTTTGCGGTTGACCATGGCATCACCTCTCTTGTTCATCACCGCTTAACTTTGCCCGCAATTGGTTAACGCCGCGCCACCGCACAGCCCGCTGCACGCCCGGTGCACGTGGGGTGCACGCATGTCACCCCCCGTTTTCCTTGCTCCGCCGCCAAAACTTACCTATACGCGCGCTCATGTTGGACACCGCCTCAAACCGCCCCGAATTGCCGCCCGAGATTGCGCGCCGCCGTACCTTTGCGATCATCTCGCACCCGGACGCGGGCAAGACCACATTGACCGAAAAATTCCTGCTTTACGGGGGGGCCATCCAGATGGCCGGTCAGGTGCGCGCCAAAGGCGAAGCCCGCCGCACACGCTCTGACTTCATGCAGATGGAAAAAGACCGCGGGATTTCGGTTTCCGCCTCAGCAATGTCGTTTGATTACAACGGTTTGCGGTTCAACCTGGTGGACACACCCGGCCACAGCGACTTCTCCGAAGACACCTATCGCACGCTGACGGCCGTGGATGCGGCCATCATGGTGATCGACGGGGCCAAAGGTGTGGAAAGCCAGACCCAGAAGCTGTTCGAAGTCTGCCGGCTGCGCGACCTGCCGATCCTGACGTTCTGTAACAAGATGGACCGTGAAAGCCGGGACGTTTTTGAAATCATTGACGAAATTCAGGAGATGCTGGCCATCGACGTGACCCCGGCCAGCTGGCCCATCGGGGTCGGACGCGATTTTGTCGGCTGTTATGACATCCTGCGCGACCGGCTTGAACTCATGGACCGCGCCGACCGGAACAAGGTCGCGGAATCCATCGAAATCAACGGGTTGGACGATCCCAACCTGGCCAAATACGTGCCCGAACACCTGCTGGACAAACTGGTCGAGGACCTGGAAATGGCGCGCGAACTGCTGCCAAAGCTGGACCCGCAGGCGGTGCTCGAAGGGCATATGACCCCGATCTGGTTCGGTTCGGCGATCAATTCCTTTGGTGTCAAAGAGTTGATGGACGGCATCGGCAACTACGGCCCCCTGCCCCAGGTCCAATCTGCGCAGCCCCGCAGCATCGCACCTGAAGAGAAAAAGGTCGCAGGTTTTGTGTTCAAGGTTCAGGCCAACATGGACCCCAAACACCGCGACCGGGTGGCCTTTGTCCGCCTTGCCTCGGGGCATTTCAAACGCGGCATGAAATTGAACCATGTGCGCACCAAAAAACCCATGGCGATCTCGAATCCGGTGCTGTTTCTGGCCTCGGACCGGGAACTGGCCGAAGAGGCCTGGGCCGGTGACATCATCGGCATTCCCAACCACGGCCAGCTGCGCATTGGCGATACGTTAACCGAAGGGGAACCTTTACGTGTTACTGGTATTCCCAGCTTTGCGCCCGAGCTGCTGCAAGGTGTCCGCGCCGGTGATCCGATGAAGTCCAAGCACCTGGAAAAGGCGCTGATGCAATTTGCCGAAGAAGGCGCGGCCAAAGTGTTCAAACCGTCCATCGGCTCCGGCTTTATCGTCGGGGTTGTTGGCGCGTTGCAATTCGAAGTGCTGGCCAGCCGGATCGAAATGGAATACGGCCTGCCCGTCCGTTTTGAGGCGTCACAGTTCACCAGCGCCCGTTGGGTCAGCGGCGACAAGGCGGCCGTGGACAAATTGGTCAACGCCAACAAACAGCATATCGCCAATGATCACGATGGCGACATTGTGTATCTGACCCGCCTGCAATGGGACATCGACCGGGTTGTGCGCGACTATCCGGACGTGAAACTGACCGCGACCAAGGAAATGATGGTGTGACGGGGGAAAAACTGTAATCTGTCGCCATCATGGATTTGGAACACTCGATTTATCCCGGCAGTTTCTACAGCTTACTGGGCTTTCTTGATCGCAAGGAAGTGCCCTATGAAAACGTGGCCGACCTGTTTCCGCCGCCGGATTGCGACCTTGACGCGCTGGCGGCGTCAGTGATTCAGGCCGACCCGGTGCCGGACCACGAATTCGACCGTCAGGACGCCGCTCGCAAATATCAGACGCTGCTGGTGGAATTTGACGGATGCAGCGAATTATGGGCCGTCCATGCCATGGCGATCGCCGTCCTGCGCCGTCGCAACCCACCTGAATTCGTGCGCCAATTGTTCCTGCGGATCTGGCGGGAAAAGGGCAAGGAGCTGGCCGACGGCCTGCCCGTGCGCTGGTTGATTTCCTCGGCCACGACCTTTGCCGATCATGGGGACACATTTGAACAGCGCAGCGGTGGCATGGGGCTGTCCGTGCTGTTCGACCTGATCAAACTGCATGACAGCGAACGCCGTGTGTCCGGGCGCCCCAATGATGCGGCCTTTCCCCGGCTCAAATCCAAACCCCGCAACCACCCGCTGGCCTTTGACATGGCCGGGTATTCCCTGCCCAATGGCGATCTGGACCGGATCATGCTGGCCCGGCTGTGGCGACTGGCGGAACAGGACGCCACCCTGCGTCCCCTCGGGTTTCGCATGTTGCGCATGGTGATGACCGACAAACGCTCGGTGTTCTCCCGGGTTCAACGATACAGGCGGACCAAATCCGATGGCTGACCCCGATCTGCCCCTCTGGGGCCTGAGCGCCACCATCAAGGCCGACACGGTCGACATTCTGAATTTCGCAGCCCACCACCTCGATTTGGGCGCACACCGGCTGTACCTCTATCTGGATGCCCCTGATGACCGGGCCTTTGCCCTCCTCAAGGCCCATCCAAAGATCCGGGTCCAGCTGCGCGACGACGCATTCTGGATCAGCAAAAAAGGCAGGGTCCCCCCCAAACATCAATCCCGCCAGAGCCTGAATGCCACGCATGCCTATCGCCGCAAGGTCGAGGTCGATTGGCTGATCCACATGGATGTGGATGAATTCCTGTGGCCCAATGAAACCACTCTGGCACACCATCTGGCCACGCTCGGACCCGAAATCAAATGCGCCCGCGTCCGTCCCATCGAATCGCTGGCCGGGGACGGCAGCGTGTACAAAGGGTTCATGCCCCCGGATGGGCGTCGCAATGCCATCACCCACCGGATTTACCCGAACTTTGGACGTCAGGTGAGATGCGGCTTTCTCAGCCACGTCGAAGGCAAGCTACTGGTGCGGACCGGCCTGCCGGATGTCACGGTCAAGATCCACAATATCCAACAGGACGACACCATGAACCCCGATGCGGCCGAACTGGCTCAGGTCGATCTGTGCCATCAACACGCCCGTGATTGGGACGATTGGCTGTCCCACTATAAATACCGACTGTCCAAGGGCTCTTATAGATCCGAACTGGCTCCGGCGCGGGATCCGGAACTGGGCGGGATGACTCTCAACGCGCTGCTGAAGCTGATCGAAGACGATCAGGGAGAAGCCGGTCTGCGCGCCTTTTATGACGAGTTGTGCGCCGACACCCCCGACCTGAGAGCCCGGTTGGACGCCGAGGGATTGCTGAGGATTCGCCCCCTGCGCCTGGCTGAAAAACGACAGAAACAATTTCCCGATTTTAGTTGAATTGTTTCAAATACATCGCAAACGGCCCCTATTCCCTGCAATACAACGACAAGATTTGACGTCACACCGGTATTTTGCTATTCCCCGCCCGAGCCGACATGCGCGTGTGCGCAGGACCGCTAGGGTCTGGCTGATGATGATGCGCGGGCTGGGTCTAATGTCCGCAAGATGCGGAAACACATGACGAAATTTTCTGACCTAAACCTGAACCCCAAGGTTCTCAAAGCCATTGACGAAGCCGGGTACGAAACACCGACCCCCATTCAGGCCGGAGCGATTCCCTCCGCGCTCGAAGGCAGGGACGTGCTGGGCATTGCCCAGACCGGTACCGGCAAGACGGCCAGCTTCACGCTGCCGATGATCACGATGCTGGCCCGTGGCCGGGCTCGGGCGCGGATGCCACGCAGCCTGGTGCTGTGTCCCACACGGGAATTGGCCGCACAGGTCGCCGAGAACTTTGACACCTATGCCAAACACCTCAAGCTGACCAAGGCGCTGTTGATCGGGGGCGTTTCGTTCAAGGAACAGGATCTGCTGATCGACCGTGGCGTCGACGTGCTGATCGCCACTCCTGGCCGTCTTCTGGACCATTTCGAACGTGGCAAACTGTTGCTCACCGGCGTGCAGATCATGGTTGTCGACGAAGCCGACCGGATGCTGGATATGGGGTTCATCCCTGACATCGAACGAATCTTTTCGCTGACCCCGTTCACCCGCCAGACGCTGTTCTTCTCGGCAACGATGGCACCGGAAATCGAACGGATCACCAACACCTTCCTGTCGGCCCCGGCCCGGGTCGAAGTCGCCCGTCAGGCCACCGCCTCCGAGACCATCGAACAGAGCGTGGTGATGTTCAAACCCAGCCGCCGCGACCGCGAAGGCAGCGAAAAGCGCAGCGTCCTGCGCGCGATCATTGATGGCGAAGGCGACAAATGCACCAATGCGATCATCTTCTGCAATCGCAAGACTGATGTCGATATCTGCGCAAAATCGCTCAAGAAATATGGGTATAATGCCTCGCCTATCCATGGCGATCTGGACCAATCGCAACGCACCAAGACGCTCGACGGGTTCCGCGATGGTACGGTCCGCCTGCTGATCGCCTCTGATGTTGCCGCGCGCGGGCTTGACGTGCCAGCCGTCAGCCATGTGATCAATTTCGATGTCCCCGGCCACCCCGAAGATTATGTGCACCGGATCGGGCGCACGGGACGCGCCGGACGGGAAGGCAAAGCCATCACCATCTGCTCGTCGCGTGATGAAAAGGCGCTGGACGCGGTGGAAAGCCTGATTCAGAAGCAAATCACCCGCATGGAAAACCCGGTGAAAAAGGCGACCCCGGATCCGCGCCCTGCCGCAGCAGACAGCAAATCCGAACCCCGCCAACCCGCGTCCCGGTCCGCCGACAAGAAACCGGCCTCGACGCGCCGCGGAAAACCGGCCGCCAAACCCGCCGACCTTCCCGAGCGTCAGGAACGGCCTCAAAGCCAGAGCCAGAGCCAGAGCCAAAGCCAGAACCAAAGCCGCGGCCGGTCACGCCGGGACGACAACAAAACCGTTGTCGGCATGGGCGATCACCTGCCCAGCTTCATCGCTCTCAGCTTTGAGGAACGCCGCGCCGGCTGATCCTCTGACTGACGCAGGTATCTGTAACACTGCAACAGATCCGGGCACTCCCTAAAACATGGGGCGTGCCCTTTTCTTTGTCTGCATCTCGCCAGCAGCTCAAACGGGATATGATGCACAGGATATGATGCATATGATGCGCGGTGGGCGGCCCTTGCGTTTTCAACATGGCGGGGTTTCATCTTTGTCCGATGACACGGCATCACTTCAGGGACTATGTGGGCAGCAACACACTGCCTCCTCCTGACATATGCGAGCCCCTGTCATGACCGAAGTTACCTTCCACGCCCCCACTGCCGCCGAAATCCAGGCTATCCAACACGAAGCCGCGCGCCTGCGCAGCATCGCCTTTGGCAACGCCCTGCGCAAACTCTTTTCCGCCGTGAAATCTCTGGCTCCGCGTGGGTTCAGCCTGTCGCCCCGGTGTGCACGTCCGCTGCACTAGATCAACCAGGACCCGCCGGGCGCCGCACATCGTGCGGCGCCCGGCCCAACGGGCAATGCGGCATCGCCAGATGCCGTGGTTGCCGGGCGGGAGCCCCCCGCCCGGCCAATGTCAACGCATCCGGCTGATCACCACAGTGACTTCGGGCTTGCGCCCGATTTCATTCTGGGCGCTCTGGCGCACAATGCGGCGCAGCGCCTCTTCCAGCTTATCGTCATCGCTCAGCGTCTTGGAACCGGCCCGCATCAAGAATTGATTCAGGTCCTCCTCCAGAATTTCCACCACCGCAGCCTTTGAACTTCCGGTTTCCGGCACCCCCTTGATATCACACCAAGGCTCGCCCAAAGGTTCATCCGATTCATCCAGGATCACAGTTACCAGCACATGACCGTTCAGCGCCATGCGGATCCGATCGCGCACGACCCCATCCATGGCCCCGATCTGCACGCTTCCATCCAGATAGGTGCGCCCGGTGTCGATGTATTCGGCGACAACAGGGCCATCCGCTGTCAGATCCATCATCATGCCATTGACCACGACCGCGCTGGTCAGCCCCTTGGACTCGCCCAAACGCGCATGTTCACGCAGATGCCGGTGTTCGCCGTGCATCGGGATCAGCATCTCGGGCTTCACCAGCTCGTGCATCTGCTCCAGATCCGGGCGATTGGCATGGCCTGACACGTGATACAGCCCTGAACTGTCATCCACCACATCGACGCCCTTTTCGCTGAGCTGGTTCATGATCCGGATCACGCCTTTTTCGTTGCCCGGAATGGTTTTTGACGAGAACAGGAACAAATCCCCCTCCTTCATCTCCAGACCACGGTATTTGCCGCGGGCCAATTGCGCCGACGCCGCACGACGTTCGCCCTGGCTGCCAGTCACGATCAGCATGACGTTGTTGCGCGGAATGTCCTGGGCCTCTTCGGGGCTGATCACTTTGGGGAAATCCGACAGAACCCCGGTGGCCTCTGATGCTTCGATCATCCGGCGCATTGCGCGGCCCAGCAGAACAACGGATCGCCCGGCCCGCTCGCCTGCCCGCGCCAATGTGCGCACCCGTGCCACGTTGGACGCAAATGTGGTCGCGACCACCATACCCTTGGCCTCGCCCACAAGGCGGGTGATCTCGCCGGGCAATTCGGCCTCGGACCGCCCTGGTGCGCGCGAGAACACATTGGTCGAATCACAGATCAACGCCTTGACCCCGGTTTCGCCCAGGTCCGCAAACAGATCTGCATCAAACGCTTCCCCCACTCCGGGGTCGGTGTCGATCTTGAAATCACCCGAATGCAGGATCCGTCCTGCGGGCGTGTCGATCACCAGAGCCGAGCTTTCTGGGATCGAATGTGAAATCGGCACAAAGCCGACCTTGAACGGGCCCGCCTGCACGGTTTCCGGCCAGGGCGACGCCGTCACCACCGCGTCGGCGACCTGGCCTTTGTCCTCCAACTTGCGCCGGGCGATATTGGCGGTAAAGGCGCGGGCGTGCACCGGCACGTTCAACGCGCTGTACAGCAATCCCAGGGCCCCGACGTGGTCCTCATGGGCGTGGGTGATGAACACCGCGTCCAACCGGTCGGCGCGTTCCTTTAGCCACGTCATATCGGCAAAGATCAGATCCACACCGGGTGTTGTGTCCATATCCGGAAAAGCCACGCCCAGATCCACCAGGATCAGGCGTTCTTTGCCCGGTTTACCATACCCGTAGACATAGGCGTTCATGCCGATCTCGCCGGCGCCGCCCAAGGGCAGATAAATCAATCGTTCGCTGCTCATACTCAGCTGTTATCCTTGTTATAGCGATGGATCACGGTCAGCCCGTGCATCGTCAGATCTTCTTCAAAGACGTCAAAAAGATTTGCCGCCTGTTCAAACAAAGGCGCCAACCCGCCGGTGGCGATCACCTGCATCGGGCGGTCATGTTCGGCCCGGATCCGCGCGCAGATTTCCCGCACCAGCCCGACATACCCCCAGAACACACCCGATTGCATGCATTCCACCGTGTTGGTCCCGATCACCTTTTGGGGTTGAGAAATATCAACATGAGGTAGCGCGGCGGCCGCCAAATGCAACGCCTCCAGACTGAGGTTCACACCCGGGGCAATCACCCCGCCGATATAGGCCCCATCATGGGCGACAACGTCAAACGTGGTTGCGGTGCCAAAATCCACCACGATCAGATCACCGCCATGGCGATCAAAGGCCCCCGCCGTATTAACCAGCCGGTCAGGGCCAACCTGTGTTCCGGCATCCACCCGGGGCAAATGCGGCAACAGGCATTCCGGCTTGCCCACAACCATCGGTCGGCAATCAAAGAACCGGTCCGCAAACACCCGCAGGTTCCACACGACACGGGGCACGGTCGACGAGATGATGACCTCGGTGATATCCGTCTTGATCCCATAATGGTTGATCAGCGTCGAAAACCAGGTGAAATAGGCATCTGCCGTGCGGGCGTGGTGGGTCGACGTGCGCAGGGTGCACAGGAATGTTTCGCCATCCCAGATCGAGAAAACGGTATTGGTGTTGCCACAGTCGATTGCCAGAAGCATCCCTTGCCCCCTCTTAAAAATACACATCCGCCGCCGGGATAGTGACCCGACCTTTGGCCGTGTTTAGGACAAGGTTGCCAGCACCGTCCACTGTCTCAAATGTCCCAACTGTTTCTGACGTGGCGGTGCGGGCCGAAATCACTTCGCCCAACTTCGCCGCACGGGCCAACCAGGCGGTCCGGATCGGGGCAAACCCATAGGTCGTGAATTGGGTTTCGTAATGGTGATAGGCGTCCGCCAGAGCGTCCAGAAAGCTTTCTGGATCGACCTGAACACCAGTTTCCGACATCAATGACACCGGCCACACCGATCCGGGTTCCAGCCAGTCGCTGGGCGGGGTCTGGACCAGATTGACGCCGATCCCGATCGCAAGATGGGTGACACCACCCCCATGGCCCGCGCTTTCCAGCAGGATTCCGGCCAGCTTGCCACCATTCAGCAGCACGTCATTGGGCCATTTCAACGCCAGCCCTTCGCTGCGTCCTGTGACCGTCACACAGGCATCATACAGCGCAAGCGCCGCAACAAAGCTGCGCAGGGCCACCTGTTCGGGGGGCTCTTGGGGGCGCAGCACCAGCGTGGCGGCCAAATTTCCGGTTGGATCATTCCAGGCCCGGCCCCGTCGGCCACGCCCCTTGGTCTGGCGCAGCGCCAGAATCCATTCCGGTCCGGCCAGCGTGGGCGCAATGCGCGCGGCCTCATCCAACGTGCTGTCGACTTCGGTCAACACCCGTTTGCCATACCCCTGCGGCCAGCTCATTTCATGTCCCTCCTACGGCAAAAGGCCCGGTCGCCTGACCGGGCCCTTGCAGTTTGACTGATCGCTTGATCAGTTGACAAGCGTTGCCGCCGCAGAAGCCGCAGCTCCTTCGACACCAAACATGTTGACGATCCCCAACAGCATGACCGCTGCCGACCCCATCAGGAACACCCACAGCACCGGCGATGCGTTGCGATCCAGTTCGTCGCTCTCTTCGCCAAAGTACATGTAGTAGACAATGCGCAGATAATAGAACGCCCCAATCACGGAGGCCACAACACCGGCAACCGCCAGCCAGGCCAGACCCGCGTCATAGGCCGCACGCAGCACATACAATTTGCCAAAGAACCCCAGCATCGGCGGAACACCGGCCAGCGAAAACAACAGGATCAGCATCGCCAACGCCTTGCCCGGCTCACGCTTGGCATAGGAATTCAGGGCGGTGATGTCGGTGATCGGTTTGCCATCTTTTTCCAGCATCAGAATAAAGGCAAAGGTGCCGACGTTCATGGTCACATAGATCGCCATATAGACCAGCAGCGCCTGCACGCCAAAGGCGGTTCCGGCGGCCAGCCCCATCAGGGCATACCCCATATGGGCAATCGACGAAAACGCCATCAGCCGTTTGATATCACGCTGTCCGATCGCCGCGACGGCCCCCAGGAACATCGACAACAGCGACAACAGCGCGATCACCTGGCTCCAGTCGGCCACGGCCAATCCGAACGCATCATGCATGACACGGGCGAACAGACCCATGGCGGCCATTTTTGGCGCGGTGGCAAAGAAGGCCGTCACCGGAGTGGGCGAGCCTTCGTAAACGTCCGGGGTCCACATGTGGAACGGCACTGCCGACACTTTGAACGCCAGCCCCGAGATCAGGAAGACGAGGCCAAACAGCAAGCCAATGGTAACTTCGCCGTGCTGGGCAACCTGGATGATACCGGTGAACTTGGTTGTCCCGGCAAAGCCATAGACCAGCGACGCACCATACAACAGCAGACCAGAGGACAAAGCCCCCAGCACAAAGTATTTGAGCCCGGCCTCGGTCGATTTGACGCTGTCCCGGCGCAAGGCAGCGACGACGTACAACGCCAGCGATTGCAGCTCCAGCCCCATGTACAGCGACATCAGATCGCCGGCCGACACCATCATCATCATGCCGACAGCAGCCAGCGCCACCAGCAGCGGATATTCAAACCGCAGCAGATCGCGACGCGACATGTATTCCTGGCTCATGACCAGCACAGCAGCGGCCGACAGCAGGATGGTCACCTTGGCAAAGCGGGCGAACCCGTCATCGACGAACATGCCGCCAAAGGCCTCGTGAGTACCATTGCCATTTGTGGCAATCCACAACGCCAGCGCGGCCATCAGGCCCCCGGTGGTCCAGACCAGCAGCGGGCCCAGTTTGTCCTTGCCGGTGTAAACGGCCGCGATCAGCGCCAGCATGGCGTAAACGGCCAGAATGACCTCTGGCAGGATTACGGAAAGATCAGCTTGGATCATTTCTTCCTGGCTCCTTAATGCGAGGCAGCAACGGCGGGCGCAGCGTGATCTGCTGCTGCTGCCAGTGATGCGTCAAAGTTCGAAATCAGCGCGGTGGTCGATGGGCTGATGATGTCGGTGACGACTGCGGGGTACACACCCAACAGGATGGTCATCACGATCAGCGGCGCAAAGATCAACCGTTCGCGGGTGCTCAGATCCAGAATGCCCTTCAGGCTTTCCTTGATCAGATCGCCAAAGACAACCCGGCGATACAGCCACAACGCGTAGCCAGCCGAGAAGATGACACCGGTTGCGGCGACAGCCGTCACCCAGGTGTTCTTCTGGAACGCCCCCATCAGGGTCAGGAATTCACCGACGAACCCGGAGGTGCCCGGCAGACCGACGTTGCCCATGGTAAAGAACATGAACACCAATGCGTATGCCGGCATCCGGATCACCAGACCACCATAGGCGTCGATGTCGCGGGTGTGCATCCGGTCATAGATCACCCCAACCGCCAAGAAGAGCGCGGCGGAAATGAACCCGTGGCTGAGCATCTGAAAGATGGCCCCATCGATCCCCTGCTGGTTTGCAGCAAAGATCCCCATGGTGACAAACCCCATATGCGCGACCGACGAATAGGCGATCAGCTTCTTCATGTCTTCCTGAACGATCGCGACCAAGGACGTATAGACGATGGCAATTGCCGACATCCACAGGACCAGATCGGTCATCACTTCGGCCCCGACAGGGAACATCGGCAGGCTGAACCGCAGGAAGCCATAACCCCCCATCTTCAACAGGATCGCAGCCAGCACGACGGAGCCGGCAGTCGGTGCCTGCACGTGTGCGTCCGGCAACCAGGTGTGCACCGGCCACATCGGCATTTTCACCGCAAAGCTGGCAAAGAAGGCCAGGAACAGCAGCGTCTGCATGCCGCCCACGATCTGGATCCCCAGGATCGAGAAGTCATCAAAGGCAAACTGATGTGTCAGCAGGCTTTCGATGTCGGTGGTGCCCGCGTCCGAGAACATGGCAACCATCGCCACCAGCATCAGCACCGAGCCGAGGAAGGTATAGAGGAAGAATTTGAACGATGCATAGATCCGGTTTGCACCGCCCCAGATGCCGATGATCAGGAACATCGGGATCAGGCCCGCTTCAAAGAACAGGTAGAACAGCACCAGATCCAGCGCCATGAAAACGCCCAGCATCAGGGTTTCCAGCAGCAGGAATGCAATCATGTATTCCTTGACGCGGCTGGTCACATTCCAGCTGGCCAGAATGGTCAGCGGCATGATGAAGGTGGTCAGCATCACGAACAGAACCGAAATCCCGTCGACGCCCATTTTGTACTTCAGGCCCAGCAGCCATTCGGTTTCTTCAACCATCTGAAAGCCGGTATTGGCCGGGTCGAACCCGGTATAGATGCCGATCGACACCAAAAAGGTGATCGTGGTGGCAAAGAGCGCGGCCCATTTGGCGTTGCGTTGTGCCGCCTCATCCTCGCCGCGCAGGAACAGGGCCAGAATGGCCGCCGCAAGCGCCGGGATGAAAGTGACAATAGAAAGGAGATTGTCCATCAGTGCGCTCCTCCGCCGATCGACATCCAGGTGACCAGGGCAGCAATACCCAGCACCATCCAGAAGGCATATGTGAAGATGAAACCCGACTGTGCGCGACCGGCGAGGCGGGTAAAGAAGGGAACGATCCCCATCGCGACCCCATTCAGGAAGCCGTCGATGGTATTGCCGTCACCGCGCTTCCACAGGAAGCGGCCAATGGCCAACGCGGGTTTGACAAAGATCGCGTCATAGAGCTCGTCAAAGTACCATTTGTTCAAAAGGAACTGATAGAGCGGCTGGAAGTTGGTGGCCAGACGATGTGGCAGCGACGGGTTCCAGATGTAGAACCACAGAGCCATGATCAGACCGCCCAGCATTGCGATGAATGGCGAAACCTTGACCCAGGCCGGTGCGGCATGCGCATCGTCCAGAACATGGTTGTCAGGGCTGATGTAAATGGCACCCTCACCCGGCTTCCCGGCGAATTTGATCGCATGGGCATCGCCCTTGTCACCGCCACCGCCGTGGCTGTCGGCAGAAGCTTCGGCGACCGGGATGCCATAGAATTTGGCGACGTTTTCGGTATAGCCAAAGAACGACTTGTACCACAGCATACCCGAGAAAATTGCGCCCAAGGCAAGAACACCCAGCGGGATCAACATGGTCATCGGGCTTTCATGCGCGTGATCATGCGTGTGCTTGTCGCCGCGCGGTGTGCCAAAGAAGGTCATGAAGATCAAACGCCAGCTGTAGAAGGACGTGAACGCAGCCGCAGTCACCAGCAACCAGAAGCCATAGGAAGATCCGCCGGCATAGGCGCTTTCGATGATCGCATCCTTGGACAGGAACCCGGCAAACCCGATGGTGGTCATCGGAATACCAACGCCGGTGATGGCCAGCGTGCCGATCATCATCGCCCAATAGGTATAAGGGATCTTTTTGCGCAGACCGCCATAATTCCGCATGTCCTGTTCGTGATGCATTGCATGGATCACCGAACCGGCCCCCAGGAACAGCATCGCCTTGAAAAAGGCGTGGGTGAACAGGTGGAACATGGCCGCGCTATACATGCCAACGCCGGCCGCAACGAACATATAGCCCAGCTGCGAACAGGTCGAATAGGCGATCACGCGTTTGATGTCGTTCTGCACCAGACCGACAGTGGCAGCAAAGAATGCCGTGGTGGCGCCGAGCACAGTGATAAACGCAGTGGCCGTTTCGGCGTATTCCATCAGCGGCGACATGCGGCAGACCAGGAACACACCCGCGGTCACCATGGTCGCGGCGTGGATCAGCGCCGACACAGGCGTCGGACCTTCCATCGCGTCCGGCAACCATGTGTGCAGGATCAGCTGCGCCGATTTACCCATCGCGCCGATGAACAGCAGGATGCAAACCAGATCAGCTGCGTTCCAGTCGGTCCACAGGAAGTTGACAACCGTCTCGTCCAGCACCGGAGCCGCGGCAAAAATGTCGCTCAGGTTGATGCTGTCAGTCAGGAAGAACAGGGCAAAGATCCCCAGCGCAAAGCCAAAGTCACCAACCCGGTTGACGATGAACGCCTTCATCGCGGCGGCGTTGGCCGTCGGCTTGCGATAGTAGAACCCGATCAGAAGATATGACGCAACGCCCACACCTTCCCAGCCAAAGAACATCTGAACCAGATTGTCCGAGGTGACCAGCATCAGCATGGCAAAGGTAAAGAACGACAGATACGCAAAGAAGCGCGGCTTATAGCTTTCGCCCGGACGCCACTGTGGATCGTCGGCCATATAGCCAAACGAATACAGGTGCACCAGCGACGATACCGTGGTGATCACGATCAGCATGATCGCCGTCAGACGGTCCAGACGGATCGACCAGGAGGTCGACAGCGACCCGCTTTCGATCCAGCGCAGGATTTCGATCGTCTGCGTGTGCCCGTCAAAGGTCAGGAACACGACCCAGCTGAGCAAAGCCGACAGGAACAGCAGACCGGTGGCGGTCCACATGGCGGCCTTTTCGCCGATGAACTTCCAGCCGAACCCGCACAGCAGCGCGCCCACCAGAGGGGCAAAGAGGAGTGTGGTTTCCATGATGTCCTTACCCCTTCATCACGTTGATGTCTTCGACCGCGATCGTTCCGCGGTTCCGGAAGAAACAGACCAGAATGGCCAGGCCAATGGCAGCCTCGGCCGCGGCCACGGTCAGAACAAAGAGCGTAAAGACCTGCCCCACCAGATCGCCCAAAAAGGACGAAAAGGCGACGAGGTTGATGTTCACTGCGAGCAGCATCAATTCGATGCTCATCAGCAGGATGATCACGTTCTTGCGGTTCAGGAAGAGACCGAAGATGCCGATGACGAACAAAGTCGCCGCGACGGTTAGATAATGTTCAAGTCCGATCATTGCCTCAAAGCCCCTGCCCCGGTTTCACGTCCTTGAGTTCCATCGCGGTCGCCGGGTCACGCATCATCTGGGCGATGATATCCTGACGTTTGATGTCGGTGCGATGGCGCAGGGTCAGCACGATGGCGCCGATCATGGCGACCAGCAGGATCAGACCCGCCAGTTGGAACAGAAGGAAATATTGGTCGTAAATGATGAGGCCAAGCGCCTCGGTGTTGTGACGGTCGACGGGAACCGGCTGGGCCAGTTGCTCGGCGGCGCCATGCGCGCTCTCCCAGGCACCAAATGCCATGACGAACTGCATCAGGATCACCAGACCGATGAGCAGCGCCAATGGCATATAGCGGGCCATCTCGGCCTTCAGCTCGGCAAAGTCCACGTCCAGCATCATCACCACAAACAGGAACAGCACCGCGACCGCGCCAACGTAGACGATGACCAGCAGCATGGCGACGAATTCCGCGCCCAGCAGAACAAACAGCCCCGCCGCAGAGATAAAGCTCAGGATCAGCCACAGAACCGAATGCACAGGCTGACGGCTGATCACGGTGAACAGCCCGCCGGTGATGGCGCTGATGGCGAAGAGGTAAAAGGCAAATACGCTCATGTCTCATCGTCCCCTTTTTCGCCCATGGCCTCCTGCGCCAATTCCAGCGCCCGGGTCATGGCCGGGATGCCGGCAAACACCGACATCTGTCCGATCGCTTCCACGATCTCTTGTTTCTTGGCACCGGCCTCGACAGCGTGGCGCACGGTCTGACGCACGGCTGTATCTGCCTGCGCGCCCTGCATGGTCAGCCCCGCCAGCGTCAGCAACAGGCGGGTCTTGGCATCCAGACCGTCCTTGTTGACGGTCTTGCCGAACATCATTTCCATGACCTCTTTGGGCATGGTCGGCCAGAGCGCCTCAAACCCCTTGAACGCGTCGGTGGGAGAGAATTTCTCCATCGCCGGGTTCATGGCTTTGGCCATCTCCTGGGCCTGGGCCATCATGGCCTCGAATGGGTTACGCGGATCTGTCATCGGTACGGCGCGTCTATTTCCAGATTGCGGGCAATCTCGGCTTCCCAGCGGTCGCCGTTGGCCAACAGCTTGTCCTTGTCGTAAAACAGCTCTTCGCGCGTTTCGGTGGCAAATTCGAAATTCGGCCCCTCGACAATCGCATCCACCGGGCAGGCTTCCTGACAGAAGCCACAGTAGATGCATTTGGTCATGTCGATGTCATAGCGCGTGGTGCGGCGGCTGCCATCATCGCGGGGTTCCGCGTCGATGGTGATTGCCTGCGCCGGGCAGATCGCTTCGCACAGTTTGCAGGCAATGCAGCGTTCTTCGCCATTGGGATAGCGGCGCAGCGCGTGTTCACCGCGGAACCGGGGCGACAACGGCCCCTTTTCATGCGGATAATTCAGCGTCGCCTTGGGGGCAAAGAAGTACTTCAGCCCCAATTTCATGCCGACCCAAAAATCCTGAAGCAGGAAATATTTGGCGGCGCGGGTATAGTCGATGTTCGCCATTGATCAGCCCCCCACGGTCCAGCGGGCGAAGATGCCCCAGAACCAGTCAAATTTTGCAGCAAAGGATACGAACACGACCCAGAACAGCGAGAATGGCAGGAATACTTTCCACCCCAGACGCATCAGCTGGTCATAGCGGTACCGCGGCGTGATCGCCTTGACCATTGCGAAGAGGAAGAAGAAGAACGCCATCTTGCCCACCATCCACAGGACGCCATCAGGCAGACCCGGGATCGGCGACAGCCAACCACCAAAGAACAGCAGCGAGATCAGCGCACACATCAGGAAGATCGCGATGTATTCACCAGCCATGAACAGCAGGAACATGGTGGCCGAATATTCCACCTGGTAGCCCGCGACCAGTTCGGATTCCGCTTCGGGAAGGTCGAACGGTGGGCGATTGGTTTCGGCCAGCGCCGAGATGAAGAACAGGAACACCATCGGGAAATGCGGGATCCAATACCAGTTCAGCAGACCCAGGTTACCGTCCTGCGCACGCACGATGTCACCAAAGTTCATCGAGCCTGTAGAGATGATTACCCCAACAATGATCAAACCGATCGAGACCTCATACGAGATCATCTGAGCCGCAGATCGCAACGAACCAAGGAACGGATATTTCGAGTTCGACGCCCAACCGCCCATGATCACGCCGTATACCTCGAGCGAGGAAACCGCAAAAACATAGAGGATCGCAACGTTGATGTCCGACAGCACCCAGCCGTCGTTGAACGGGATAACCGCCCAGGCGATCATGGCCAGCACAAAGCTGGTCAATGGGGCCAGGATGAACACAGAGCGGTCGGCACCGGCGGGAATGACCACCTCTTTGACCACATATTTCAGCGCGTCCGCCACCGATTGCAGGATGCCAAAGACCCCCACAACATTGGGACCGCGCCGCATTTGAACAGCGGCCCAGATCTTGCGGTCGCCATAGACAAGAAACAGCAGCGAAATCATGACAAAGGCAACAACAGCAAGCACTTGCGCCAGTATCAAAATGGCGATGCCGCCTGGGGTGTTAAAGAAATCAGCCATAGGTCCTCACACCGTAGGTATTCCGTTTTCCTCGCAGTCCGCGACCACGACTTCGGCGTCGATGGTGCGCAAACCGCGCGGCAGGGAGGGCGAGATGGTGTAGACAGCATCAGCGGTCCAAACGCCACCCTCTTCATTCAAATTTGTGCGCAAATGCCGCGCAAATCCGTAACCTCGGATCAACGCGTATTGCGCGGCTGCGCATTCAGCATAGTTATCTACATCGACGGGAGAATTTATGTCCGTCATCGACACATGAAACTGTACCAGATCACCCTCCAGCAGGCTGGTTTCAACTCCCTGATAGTTGGGAGAGAACCGCGTCACCTGATCTGACGGACCTGGTTCGCAGGCCGCCAACAGCAAGGGCGATATGATCATAAGAAACTTCATTCACACATCAGTGTCGGTTTTCTGTATCCGACGACGACCCAATCATCCCCTTTGGGCTTGGCGATGAGGGTGTAGTTACAAGATGACGAAAATGGAACGTATGAAGTCGAGGTAGTTGTTGCAGTCGCCCATCCACTGCTGCCCGAAATATACGTCGTTGAAGGCGTTGAAACTGGAACAACACCTGACGAATCAATCTGCCATTGGAACGCTCTAGCACCATCAGGCAAATCAAAAACACTCGCTGGTCTACCATAGTCCAGCATTGGTTCTGTTACTGAGCGCCCAACATAACCTTCCATAACCTGCGAAGCACATCCAGCCAGGCCGATTATGGTTATGAACGTCAATGTTTGAACCCAAAAACGCATCTATTTACTCCGCTGCGATCTTTTCGTTGTTGCGGGCTTTCGCTCCGGCAGACAGTTCGGCCATCAGTTCAGAGGCCCGCGCAATCGGGTTGGTCAGATAGAAATCCCGGACCGCGTTCACAAAGTCCGCCTTGCCCAAAGGCTCCAGCTCCAGCGCGTCGCCTTCGTTGGTTGGCACCTGATCGATTTGGGCCAGATGCGGCACCGCTTCGATCAAAGCCGTGCGCAGCTGCGCCAGCGAGTCGAACGGCAGGGTCGCGCCCAGTTCGGCGCTGAGTGCGCGCAGGATCGCCCAGTTTTCCTTGGCCTCGCCCGGGGCGAACCCGGCGCGCATGGCCAATTGCGGACGTCCTTCGGTGTTGACGAACAACCCGTTTTCTTCGGTATAGGCGGCCCCCGGCAGGATCACATCGGCACGGTGTGCGCCGCGGTCGCCATGGCTGCCCTGGTAGATGACAAATGCACCATCGCCGATTTCGACTTCATCCGCGCCCAGGTTGTAAACAACCTCGGCCCCGTCGATGGCGGCCTCTACGCCGCCTTCGGTCACGGCACCGACGTCCATCGCACCGACACGACCAGCTGCAGTGTGCAGCACCAGTAGTTTGGATTCCGTGTCAGCGGCAAATTTCTGAGCGTGTGCCAGAACCGCCAGACCGTCGGCCTCGCGCAGGGCGCCCTGCCCCACAATGACCAATGTCTCTTTGCCAATCGCGCCGGAATGATCGCCGCTGTGCAGCGCCTCAAGAGCGGCACGGTCGGTGCCCAGATGCGCATAGTCATAGGTCAGGTCAACCGGCTGACCGACCAGCCCGATGTTGGCCCCATTCACCCAGGCCCGGCGAAGGCGTGAATTCAACACGGGTGCCTCGTCACGCGGGTTGGTGCCGATCAGCATGATGGCCTTGGCGCTGTCGATGTCTTCGATGGACGCCGTGCCGACATAGGCGGCACGATTGTCCAGCGGCAGACGCGCCTTGTCCGTGCGGCATTCAACCTTGCCGTCCAGTCCTTCGACCAGTTGTTTCAGCGCATATGCGGCCTCGGTCGGGACCAGATCCCCGATCAAACCTGCGATCTTCTTGCCCTTCATGGCGGCGGCGGCGGCGGACAGGGCTTCGCCCCAGCTCGCTGGCTTCAACTTCCCATCGACCCGAATATAGGGACGGTCCAGACGTTGGCGCCGCAGCCCATCCCAGACAAAACGGGTTTTGTCTGAAATCCACTCTTCGTTCACGCCATCATGGTTGCGCGGCAGGATGCGTTTGACTTCACGGCCTTTGGTATCGACCCGGATATTGGAGCCAAGCGCGTCCATCACGTCGATGGTTTCGGTCTTGGTCAATTCCCATGGGCGGGCAGTAAAGGCATAGGGTTTGGACGTCAGCGCGCCAACCGGGCACAGGTCAATGATGTTGCCCTGCATGTTGGAATTCAGCGTTTGGTTCAGATAGCTGGTGATTTCCGCGTCTTCGCCACGACCGGTCTGGCCCATCTGGTTGATCCCGGCCACTTCGGAGGTGAAGCGCACACAGCGGGTGCAACTGATGCAGCGGGTCATGGCGGTCGACACCAGCGGACCCAGGTCCAGATCGTCCACCGCGCGTTTGTGTTCCTTGAACCGGGACCCGGACAGGCCATAGGCCATTGCCTGATCCTGAAGGTCGCATTCGCCGCCCTGGTCGCAGATCGGGCAATCCAGCGGGTGGTTGATCAGCATGAATTCCATCACGCCTTCGCGGGCCTTTTTGACCATGGGCGAATTGGTTTTGACCACCGGTGCCTGACCTTCGGGACCGGGGCGCAGGTCACGCACCTGCATGGCACAGGAGGCGGCGGGTTTGGGCGGGCCGCCCACGACTTCGACCAGACACATCCGGCAGTTGCCAGCAATCGACAAACGTTCGTGATAACAGAAACGCGGAATTTCCACGCCTGCTTCTTCACACGCCTGGATCAGGGTCATTGCCCCGTCCACTTCGATCTCGGTTCCGTCAATATTGATCTTGCGGAGGTCAGACATGGTCTATTTCGCCCTCAGTAACACGCCGATCGCGCTGTTTTTTTCGATTTCCGTACGTCCGAACGCACAGAAGGTTTCCGGGTTTTCATAGGACACGCCGCTGTTGCGCAGCAGCGTCTCTCCCTTGGCCCGCATCCGGGCCTTTTCAGTATCAGATTCGATGTAGGCGCGGATTTCCGCGTCCGCATATCCCAACGCATTGGCCCGCGACCGCAGGCGGCGCAGCTCGCCAATCCCCTTGAACAGGCGGGCACTGATGCTGTCACAGTGATCGGCGACCTCCTTGGCCATGGCGATGGCAAACAGGGGATCTTCGATTTCAGGCACGTCGCTGAGCGGTGGTTTTGCCGCAGCGGACATCGGGCTGACCGCCATCAGGGCCGCCAGCAGGGCAATAAGACGCAACATCACACTCTCCTTGGTTCGGGAGAGCCAATCACCAGCCTCACAGCCGTTGCTATTCAATAGCAAAGCCCCGACAGGCCCGGGATATGCCGGAATTCCGCTCATGACACGCAGGTTCCGCGCAGGATCAACACGTCATTGACGATCTGCAAGTCATCCACTTGATCCAACGGATGTACCGCCCATTCAATCTTGTGCGGTCCAAAGTTCTCGATGCAGTATTTGGTGCCTTCGTGGTGCCCAGCCTTGCCAGCCCCAGTTCTGGACTGAGACGCGCGTTTCACCTCGACGGTAAAGTTCTCCAGATCTGTTTTCTTGTCGACGGACTTGCTTTTGGCCGAGAAAATGAACCCGTCATAGCGCTGGCGACGGTTTTCGTTCTTAAAAGTGCCACAGCTGGACAGGACAAAAGTGCCAACCAGAACAGCCGCTGCCGCGCGGGCAAACCGTGTCGGGCCTCCGGTCGAATGTGTCTGTGTTGCACTCATGGTCATTTTCCGTGTTGCCGTCGTTGTTCAGATACGTCGAAACGATACGTCTTATTCCGCTGCCATTGCGCCCATGCGTCCGGTTTTCTGCGCCTTGATCCGGTCTTCGATTTCTTCCCGGAAATTGCGGATCAGGCCCTGGATCGGCCAGGCAGCCGCATCCCCCAGTGCACAGATGGTGTGGCCTTCGACCTGTTTGGTCACGTCCCACAACATGTCGATCTCTTCCAGCTCGGCCTCGCCGCGCACCAGACGGTCCATGACGCGCATCATCCAACCGGTGCCTTCACGGCACGGCGTGCACTGACCACAGCTTTCATGTTTGTAGAATTTGGACAGGCGCCAGATCGCTTTGACGATGTCGGTCTGCTTGTCCATCACGATCACAGCCGCAGTCCCAAGCCCCGAACCCAATTCGCCGCGCAGGTAATCAAAATCCATGATCGCGTCGCGCATGTTTTCACCGCGCACACAGGGCACGGACGACCCGCCCGGAATAACCGCCAGCAGGTTGTCCCAACCACCGCGAATACCACCACAGTGCTTTTCGATCAGCTCTTCGAACGAAATCGACATGGCTTCTTCGACGACGCAGGGGTTGTTCACATGACCCGAAATACCGAACAATTTGGTGCCCGCATTGTTGGGACGGCCAAAACCGGCGAACCAATCGGCACCGCGGCGCAGGATGGTCGGTACGACGGCGATGGATTCAACGTTGTTCACTGTGGTCGGGCACCCATACAGCCCCGCCCCGGCCGGGAACGGCGGTTTCATCCGCGGCATGCCCTTTTTGCCTTCGAGGCTTTCGATCAGCGCGGTTTCCTCACCACAGATATAGGCGCCGGCACCATGCGCCAGGAACAGATCGAAATCCCAACCGGAACCCGCAGCATTCTTGCCCAGCATCCCTTTGTCATAGGCTTCGTCAATCGCGGCCTGCAGGGCTTCCTTTTCGCGGATGTATTCACCACGAATGTAGATATAGCAGGCATGGGCATTCATCGCGAATGAGGCGATCAGCGCCCCTTCGATCAATGTATGCGGATCATGGCGCATGATCTCGCGGTCTTTGCACGTGCCGGGTTCGGATTCATCGGCGTTGATTACCAGATAGGCCGGACGACCGTCGCTTTCCTTGGGCATGAAGGACCATTTCAGGCCGGTGGGGAAACCCGCACCGCCGCGACCACGCAGACCGCTGTCTTTCATGGTCTGAATGATCCAATCCCGCCCCTTGCCGATCAGGTCGGCCGTGCCGTCCCAATGGCCGCGCGCCTGCGCGCCTTTCAGCGTGCGGTCATGCATCCCGTAGAGGTTGGTAAAGATCCGGTCCTGGTCCTTCAGCATGTCTGCCTACCCTTGGCTATCCTGACGCATGCGCCAGAGTTGAAATATGTTAACCAGTGCATAGATCAGACCTGCAAGTGCAAGGAGATCAAACAGCAGAGCATAACGCCCCGGCAGTCCCAGCATCGGTCCGATAAAGAGCGACAAAACCAACCATGCAACCATGGTACCGGCTATCACCAATGCGATATGCCGACCTTTGGCTGCGATGGCTGTGTCTTTGTCGTTGCTCATCTGGTCTCGTGTTCATCTGATCCGCGCCCGGCCCCTGCCCGGCGCAGTATCGGTTTATTCGTCGTCGTAGATGCCGTCTTTTTTGGCACGTTTGGCAAATTCGGTCTCTTCCCCGGCCGCCAGCTGTTTGGCCTGTTCGACCCAGCCGTCACGTTCGATGCGACCTTTGAAGGACAACAGATCATCCATACGTTCGATGTCCTCGGGTCCCCAGGCCGCAACCTGCGCGAATGAGGTGACGCCCGCTTCGTTCAGCTTTTCTTCCAGCTTGGGTCCAACGCCCTTGAGCAGCTTGAGGTCATCGGTACCTGCGGCAACAGGTGCGGCGGCCTCGGCCGTGGGGGCTTCGTATTTCCACTCACCCTTTTTCTCGGCCAGCTCAGATTGCCCGGGCAGATCCTTGGACGGCACCACTTTTGGAGCCTCTGCTTTTGGGGCCTCTGCGGCTTTTGCAGGTTTGCTCTGATGAACGGCCGGTTTCGGGGTTGGTTTTGGTGCCGGGGGCTGTTCGCCTGCGCGACTGGCCACGGTGCCATCCTTGCCCACCCAGGGGGTCAGCAATGGCACTTCGGTGCCGTCGATGCGTTTGACGGTGTCGCCGATATCCGTCGCCAGCTGTGCCGAAGCGTTATACTGCGTTTTGCCGCTTTCGTATTCGGTTAGCGACGTCAGGCCGGATTTGGGTTCAGATCCGTAACGGCCGTTCTGCGGGCCCGGAACCGGAACCTGACCGGCGGCCAGTTCGTCCAGAATCTCCGAGAAGCGCGCAGCCGTCAGATCCTCAAAATAATCCTTGCCGATCTGGGCCATGGGCGCGTTGGTGCACGACCCCAGGCATTCCACCTCTTCCCAGGTGAATTTGCCGTCCGCCGACAGAACATGCGGCTTGTCGTTGATCTTGTCGCGGCAGATTGCCACCAGATCTTCGGCACCGCAGATCATACAGGACGTTGTCCCGCAGATCTGGATATGCGCCACCGAGCCGGTCGGCTGCAGTTGGAACATGAAATAGAACGAGGCCACTTCGAGCACACGGATATAGGCCATCCCCAACATGTCGGCGACCAGTTCGATTGCCGGCTTGGTCAGCCAGCCTTCCTGCTCCTGAGCACGCCACAACAGCGGGATCACGGCCGAAGCCTCACGCCCTGCGGGGTATTTGGTGATCTGCCCTTCGGCCCAGGCCAGGTTGGCGGCGGTGAAAGCAAAGCTTGCGGGTTGTTCTGCGTGGAGACGGCGTAGCATTAGCGGTCAATCTCTCCAAAAACGACATCCATGGTACCGATGATCGCGGCAACGTCAGCCAGTTGGTGACCACCAGCAACGTGGTCCATGGCTTGCAGGTGCAGGAATCCCGGTGCCCGAATTTTCGAGCGGTAAGGTTTGTTGGATCCATCGGCCACCAGATAGACACCGAATTCGCCCTTGGGCGCTTCGACGGCGGCGTAAACTTCTCCCGCAGGCACGTGAAACCCTTCGGTGTACAGCTTGAAATGGTGGATCAGGCTTTCCATCGAGGTTTTCATTTCCCCGCGTTTCGGCGGAGACAGTTTGCCCCGGGCCATAACGTCGCCAGTGGCTTCTTTCAGCTTGGCAATGGCCTGACGGATGATCGACAGCGATTGGCGCATCTCTTCCATGCGGACAAGATAGCGATCATAACAATCGCCGTTTTTGCCAACCGGGATCTGAAAGTCGAATTCATCGTAGCATTCATAAGGCTGCGACCGACGCAAATCCCATGCCAGACCGGATCCCCGCACCATGACGCCCGAGAAGCCAAATTTCTGAATGTCTTCTTCGGTCACGACGCCAATATCGGCATTGCGCTGTTTGAAGATGCGGTTTTCGGTCAGCAGGCCATCAATGTCGGCCAGCACTGCCGGGAACGTATGCGTCCAGGCCATAATATCGTCCAACAGATCATCAGGCAGATCCTGATGCACACCACCGGGACGGAAATAGGCCGCGTGCAAACGCGCACCACAGGCGCGTTCGTAAAAGATCATCAGCTTTTCACGCTCTTCGAACCCCCACAGCGGCGGTGTCAGCGCTCCAACGTCCATCGCTTGGGTGGTGACGTTCAGCAGGTGGTTCAGAATCCGGCCAATTTCGCTGTAGAGAACGCGGATCAACGACCCACGACGCGGCACCACAGTGCCGGTCAGCTTTTCGATGGCCAGACACCAGGCATGTTCCTGGTTCATCGGAGCCACGTAATCCAGCCGGTCGAAATAGGGCAGCGATTGCAGGTAGGTGCGGCTTTCCATCAGCTTTTCCGTGCCGCGGTGCAGCAAGCCGATATGCGGGTCGCATCGTTCCACGATTTCGCCATCCAGCTCCAGAACCAGGCGCAGAACGCCGTGCGCAGCCGGGTGCTGGGGTCCAAAGTTGATGTTGAAATTGCGGATTTTCTGTTCGCCGGTCAGGGCGTCGTCAAACTTGGAGCCATCCATCAGTTTGCCCCCTCTTTTTCATCACCGGGCAGGATGTATTCTGCACCTTCCCATGGCGACATGAAGTCGAACTGGCGATATTCCTGAACCAGGCTTACAGGTTCATAGACCACGCGCTTTTGCGCCTCGTCATAGCGAACTTCGGTATAACCGGTTGTCGGGAAATCCTTGCGCAGCGGATACCCGCGAAAGCCATAGTCGGTCAGAATGCGACGCAGGTCCGGGTGACCCGAGAACAGCACGCCGAACATGTCAAAGACTTCGCGTTCGAACCAGTTGGCCGACGGATGTACATCCACGATCGATGGCACCATCTCGTCCTCGCGGATCGACACCCGCAGGCGGATACGCTGGTTCTGATACATCGACAGGAAATGATACACCACGTCGAACCGTTTGGCCCGATCCGGGTAGTCAACGGCCGTGATATCCACCAGTGACGAGAACTTGCAGTTCTGATCGGTCTTCAGGAATTCGACAAATCCGACGATATTGGACGGGGTCACATCCACGTTCAGCTCGTCAAAGGACACATCCCAGCCGATCACGCAGTCGGGGCGTTTCGCTTCCAGCAAGGTGCCCAGTTCGTTCAGTGCTTCAGTCATTCGTATGTTCTCCAACCAAAGCCGATCAGCGGACCAGGGTGCCGGTGCGGCGGATCTTGCGTTGCAGCTGCATCAAACCATACAGCAGCGCTTCGGCGGTCGGGGGGCAGCCGGGAACATAGATGTCCACAGGCACCACGCGGTCACAGCCACGCACAACCGAATAGGAATAATGGTAATACCCACCACCATTTGCGCAGGATCCCATCGAGATCACATACCGCGGCTCGGGCATCTGGTCGTACACCTTGCGCAGCGCCGGGGCCATCTTGTTGGTCAGCGTACCCGCGACGATCATCACGTCGGACTGACGCGGAGAGGCGCGCGGCGCGATCCCAAAGCGTTCCGCGTCATACCGCGGCATCGACGTGTGCATCATTTCAACCGCACAGCAGGCCAGACCAAAGGTCATCCAGTGTAGCGACCCGGTGCGGGCCCAGTTGATGATGTCTTCGGCCGAGGTCAGCAGGAACCCTTTGTCCTGCAATTCGGCATTCAACGCCTGCGTGACCATTTCCTTGTCCACACCAGCGGTATTGGCTCCGGTCATCACTCCCATTCCAGGGCCCCTTTCTTCCACTCATAGGCAAAGCCGATGGTCAGAACGCCCAGGAAAACCATCATCGACCAGAAAGCCAGATCGCTGATGTCCTTGAACCCGACGGCCCAGGGAAACAGGAAAGCAATTTCAAGGTCGAAGATGATGAACAGGATCGACACCAGATAGAACCGGACATCGAATTTCATTCGCGCATCATCAAAAGCGTTAAATCCGCATTCATATGCCGATACTTTTTCCGGATCCGGGTTACGGACCGCAAGTACTACGGCAGCAAGAATCAGGACTAGTCCGAGGCCGACAGCTACGGCCAGGAACACGAGGATAGGGAGATATTCCCTAAGCATGTCTTCCACGAGTGGCTCCTTTCAAACGCGCAACAGCGCGCAGCGGGATGGCTGCTTTATTTTGACCGGGTTTATCCGTGCACTTGGGCAGGGTCAACCAAGCGGAACCAGATAAAGACTTTGTGTCTCACTGTTCGGGGCTGTTGAGATGCAAAAAAACCACCGATTTCGCGTGATCGGGGCCTTTGATATTCCTGCGGGGAAAACACATCTTTTTTCAAGCGGATTTCTGACCCCGCAAACCCGCAGGTTCACAGCCAAATTCGCGGGTTGAGTCGCAAGCCGTTCGTATGGTGTCGGATGTCGGCGCGATGTGCGCAGTCAGCGGCCCTGTTTGTCCAATTTCCCCTCGCAGGGCGTCCAATCACACAACATCAGCCCTCCCAGGGTTTGGGACCATCCCACATGCAACCACGTTTTGCCATGATCCGGGAAATCAACCCTGACCCGCATACCGCTCCGGGCACCATCCGTTTGCGCGCCGCTCTCCTGTGCCCCGACCCGCGCCGCCGGCATCGAACCGGTTTTACTGGCATCCAGAATGTCCTGCATGGGCAGGTTCAACAGATCCTTCCCGGTCAGCCCCAGCTGCGCCTGCATGCCGCGGTTGGCAAACAGAAGCTCGCCATCACGGGTGTGCACGCTCAGCGCGCAGCTGTCCGATTGCGCAAGCGCGGCAATGATCCGATCCGTTTCGTCAAGACAGGAGGCCAAATCGTTTTCCTGTGCCTGAAGCAGACGCAGATCAATCCTGCTGGCCACCAGATCCGCCATCTCGACCAGATAGTTCACGTCTTCATCTCTCCAATCGCGCGTTTGGGCAGAGAGGGCACATATTGCCCCGACCACCCGCCCATCGGCCAGAACCAGCGGCGCGCCCAGTTAGGCCCCAATGGAAAAGGCCCGGACGGTGGGAACGTCATTCAACCAGGGCGTCGATGCGACGTCTTCGATTTTGACAGGATGTTGCAGCACCATAGTGTGCTGACAAATTGTGTCCACAGCCAGAACATTGCGCTGCTCTGCGCCACCTTCCGAAGCAGATGAACCCAATGCGTATAACGCATCTTCATCCGGGACACTGATCAAACAATCGGCACATCCGAGCCGGGCCTGTACCGATGCCGCAAGCGAATCAAATTCCTGCAGGACTGGGGAAAGTTTCAAATGTAGCACGTGCCTCCTCAAACACCCTCAAGGGTTCACACTTCGAGAATTTTCATGCCGCCTTCAAAAGGCGGCCCGCTCAATGCGTGCCACCCTATCAGCAAATTGGCCAGAAACACCTGATAATATGGCCTCGCCTTGTCTGGTTCCTTTCAGGTATCTCCCCGTATTTCCTGGTGTCAGGACACCCAGCCCGGTTTGCGTTTGTCAAAGAAGGCCGCGATCCCTTCTTGGGCTTCCTGTGTTTCCCAACGTTCAACCAGGGCGCGGATCGTATGATCAATCACTTCATCATCAATGCGCGGTCCCAGTGCACGCGCCAACTGTTTCGCCGAGGCCACGGCCCCAGGCGCGCAATTCAAATACGGGACCACTTCGGCTTCGACCGCCTCCGCCAACTGATCGGCGGGCACTGCCTTGGCCAACAGACCCAGTTCCACCGCCTCGGACGCGCCAAACAGACGGGCCGACATGAACACCCGGCGGGCCATCGCCTCGCCCATACGAGACAACACATAAGGGCCAATGGTGGCCGGGATGATGCCCAGCCGGGTTTCGGTCAGGCCCATTTTCAGATGATCTACCCCAATCGCAATATCACAGACCGACGCCATGCCGACCCCACCACCAAAGGCATTGCCCTGAAGCGCGCCGATCACCGGCTTGGGCAACGTATTGAGCGCCTGCAACATCTCGGCCAGCTTGCGCGCCTCGACAAATCGGGTTTCGGAATCCGCCGCCATCTGGGCCTGCATCCAGGCCAGATCACCGCCCGCACAAAAGCTTTTGCCCGCACCGGTCAGGATCACCACGCGGATGCCGTCGTCGTCAGAAATATCCGCCGCAGCCCGTGTCAGATCTGCCAGCATCTGCGCCGACATCGCGTTGTGTTTTTCGGGACGGTTCAGCGTCAGCGTGGCAACACCGCGCGCATCCGTTTCCAGGGTCAGAGTCTCATACATCCCAGTCTCCTTATTCCTGCGCACCTGAGCGCATCGCCCGGGCCATTTCTGCGGCTTCATTCAAAACGTCCCGATCCAATCCGGTATCATATCCCAACCGGTGCAGATGGTCATACACGGCCTCGGTCGCGACATTCCCCGCCGCACCCGGCGCATAGGGGCATCCCCCCAATCCGCCCACCGCGGCATCAAACACCCGCACCCCCAGCGACAGCGATGCATCAATATTGGCCAACGCCCGCCCGGCCGTGTCATGATAATGGCCGGCCAATCGGGTCACCGGAACGCGGTCGCGCACAGCCAGAAGCATCTTGGCAATGGCCTCGGGCGTGCCCTGCCCGATGGTATCGCCCAATGACACCTCATAACACCCCATGGCAAACAACCGGTCCGCCACGGCCGCCACCTGTTCGGGGGGCGTGGGCCCATCAAACGGGCAATCGGTCACACAGGATACATAGCCCCGCACCGGCAAATCAATATGGCGCGCCGCGTCCAGAATGGGTTCGAACCGGGCAATGCTCTCTTCGACAGAGGCGTTGATATTGGCCTTGGAGAACCCCTCGGACGCCGAAGCAAACACCGCTATCTCATCGGCACGCGCGGCGCGCGCATCTTCATAGCCGCGCATATTCGGCGTCAGCGCTGCATAGCGCACCCCCGGCGCGCGGGCGATCCCGGCAAGAACCTCGGCCGATCCGGCCATTTGCGGCACCCATTTGGGCGACACGAAACTGGCCACTTCGATCCGGGAAAACCCGGCGCGGCTCAGACAATCCACCAGCGCAATTTTCTCTGCCACCGGAATAGCGCGTTTTTCGTTCTGAAGCCCGTCGCGGGGCCCCATTTCGAAAATCTCGACTCGGTCTCCCATGGGGGAACCCTCCTGCTTCTTTCTGGTCAAAAATACCTCTGCACCACGGGGGCCACAGGCAATGTGTCAGCCATCTTCTTCTTCCAGACGCACCAGCGCCGCACCGGCCTCGACCTGATCGCCCGCTGCGGCGAGCACTTCGGCCACGACGCCGTCACGCGCTGCCAGCAGCGAATGCTCCATTTTCATCGCTTCCAGAATGGCCAAACGGTCGCCCTCCTGTACTGTCTGCCCGGCCTCGGCAAACACCGCCTTGACCAGCCCCGGCATCGGGGCCTCAATCACATTGGTGTCCCCGCCCGCGCTGGCATCCCGGTCCAGCGGGTCTATCACGTCAAAGACCAGACCATAGGAATCAAAAACCGTAATCGTCGCTCCGGCCCGGGCCACGTCCGGCATCCGCACACCGCCCAGTTGCCAGATGCCGCCGTGGCGTTCGGCCACCAGGCGATCGCCCCCCAGGTTCCACAGCTGGCGATCCGGACCTTCGACCTGCACGTCGACCTCAAAAACCTCGTCCTGATGTGACAGGGTCACGGCGCGGTGCAAAGGCGCCCAAAGCGTAAAGCCGCTCTCACCCTGGCCCTCGACCAGATCCAGTGCGACCATGGCCGCGGCGACCTTGTGGTGCAGTCCGGTTGCAGGCTGCGCCACAAGATCGTCCAGATCCCGTGCGATCAGCCCGGTATCGACCTCGCCATTGCCGAACCCCTCATGCCCGGCCAGCGCCCCCAGGAACGCGAGATTGGTGACTGTGCCCCCCACCTGGGTCTCTTCCAAAGCACGCGACAGGCGCGATAGGGCAACCCGGCGGGTGGGCCCGTGCACGATGACCTTGGAGATCATCGGGTCATACCACGGGCTGATCGTGTCCCCGGCGCGCACGCCGCTGTCGGCGCGGCATTCGGACGGAAATTGCAGATGTGTCAACGTCCCGGTGGCAGGCAGGAACCCTTTTGGCACATCCTCGGCATACAGACGCGCTTCGAACGCGTGGCCGGTGATGGTCAGGTCTTCCTGCGCAGCAGGCAGGCTTTCGCCAGCAGCCACCCGCAGTTGCCATTCCACCAGATCAACGCCAGTGATCAGCTCGGTCACCGGGTGTTCCACCTGAAGACGGGTGTTCATCTCCATGAACCAGAAGCCATCAACCCGCAGCCCGTTCGACCCATCCACGATGAATTCCACCGTGCCGGCCCCCTTGTAGCCAATGGCTTCGGCGGCTCGGACGCCAGCCTGGCCCATTGCGGCGCGCATTTCCGGTGTCATATCGGGTGCCGGGGCTTCTTCGATCACCTTTTGGTGGCGCCGTTGCAGCGAACAATCGCGCTCAAACAGATGCACCGCGTGGGTTCCGTCCCCAAAGACCTGCACTTCGATGTGGCGCGGTTGCTGGATATATTTTTCGATCAAAACGTCCGGGTTGCCAAAGGCGGTTGTGGCCTCGCCCTTGGCGCTTTCCAATGCATCCATGAATTCGGCTGGCTGTTCGACCAGACGCATGCCTTTGCCACCGCCGCCGGCGACCGCCTTGATCAGGACCGGATAACCGATGGCGTCAGCAGCGCCAAACAGATGTTCGGGGTCCTGGTTGGCACCGTGATAGCCGGGCACAACGGGCACACCCGCCTCTTCCATCAGCGCCTTGGCCGCGTCCTTGAGCCCCATCTTGCGGATCGCATCCGCCGAGGGACCGATAAAGGTCAGGCCCGCGGCTTCGACCGCATCCACAAACCCGGGGTTTTCGGACAGGAAACCATAGCCCGGATGGATCGCCTGCGCGCCGGTTTGTTGCGCCATGCGAATGATTTCTGCGCCTTTGAGATAACTGTCTGCGGGCGCCGGGCCACCGATATGCACGGCCTCATCTGCCATCGCGACATGTTTGGCGCTGGCATCCGCGTCGGAATAAACAGCAACGGTTTTCACACCCATCGCACGGGCGGTTTCCATCACGCGGCAGGCGATTTCGCCACGGTTGGCAATAAGAATTTTATCGAACATGGGGTTGGTCCTTGTGTTTAGACGTCGGACCGGGGGCGCTGCCCCCGGACCCCCGGAGTTTTTGAGCAAGATGAAGGAGCGGCCCTACATCCGGAACACGCCGAACTTCGTATCGGCAATCGGTGCATTCAACGCGGCGCTGAGGGACAAGGCCAACACGTCGCGGGATTTGCGCGGGTCGATGATGCCGTCATCCCACAGGCGGGCAGAGGCGTAGAGCGGGTGGGATTGCTCCTCGAACATCTCGATGGTGGGGCGTTTGAATTCGGCCTCTTCTTCGGCCGACCATTGCCCCCCCTGGCGTTCGATGGCATCGCGTTTCACCGTCGCCAACACACCAGCGGCCTGTTCGCCGCCCATCACCGAAATGCGGCTGTTGGGCCAGGTCCACAGGAAACGCGGCTGATAGGCGCGCCCGGCCATGCCGTAATTGCCAGCCCCGAATGAGCCACCGACCAGCATGGTCACCTTGGGCACATTGGTCGAGGCCACAGCCGTCACCATCTTGGCACCATGACGCGCGATGCCTTCGTTTTCGTATTTCCGGCCCACCATGAAGCCGGTGATGTTTTGCAGGAACACCAGCGGGATCTTGCGCTGGGAGCACAGTTCGACGAAATGCGCGCCCTTTTGCGCCGCCTCGGAGAACAGCACGCCATTGTTGGCGACAATGCCGACGGGGCACCCTTTGACATGGGCAAACCCGGTCACGAGAGTTTCGCCGAACCGGGGTTTGAATTCGTCAAAACGAGAGCCATCCACCAGCCGCGCGATCACTTCGCGGATATCATAGGGGGTGCGCAGATCACCCGGCACCACGCCCAGGATTTCCTCGGGGTCATAGGCGGGGTCTTCGGGGTTGGCCCAGTTCACAGTCAGCGGTTTGGTGATGTTCAGCGACTGAACCGCGCGCCGCGCCAGGGCCAGCGCATGTGCGTCATCTTCGGCCAGGTAATCCGCAACCCCGGACAGGCGGGTGTGCACGTCACCACCGCCCAAATCTTCGGCGCTGACAATCTCGCCCGTCGCCGCCTTGACCAGCGGCGGACCAGCCAAAAAGATGGTGCCCTGTTCTTTCACGATGATTGTGACATCGGACATGGCAGGCACATAGGCCCCACCGGCGGTGCAGGACCCCATCACCACAGCAATCTGCGGAATGCCCTTGGACGACATCCGCGCCTGATTATAGAAGATGCGGCCAAAGTGGTCGCGATCCGGGAACACTTCGTCCTGCTGCGGCAGATTGGCACCACCGCTGTCGACCAGATAGATGCAGGGCAGATGGTTTTCCTCGGCGATCTCCTGGGCGCGCAGGTGTTTTTTCACCGTCATGGGGAAATAGGTGCCGCCCTTTACGGTCGCATCGTTGCAAACCACCATGACGTCCTGACCATGAACGCGACCGATGCCCGCAACCACGCCGGCCGCGGGGGCCGCGTTGCCATACATGTCATGGGCCGCCGTGGCACCAATTTCGAGGAAAGGCGAGCCGGGATCCAGCAGGTTCGCCACCCGGCGACGCGGCAACATCTTGCCCCGGCTTTCATGACGGGCACGGGATTTTTCACCCCCACCCAACCGCGCGGCCTCGGCCGCTTCGGAAATCTGGGCCAGCGCATCCAGATGCGCCGCGCGGTTGTTTTTGAAGCCTTCGGAGGAAGGCATCGCCTTGGATGTGAGTTTCATTTGTATCTCCGGCTTCGCAATATGTTGATTCGTTTACTAGTTTCCCGGCTCAGGCAGATCGAATAAGCTGTTCCTGCCGCCGAGCTTTGCCCATATTCGCTCTGTTCAAATCTGCACTCCTCTTCGCGGAATTGCCGCCAAGCAACAGAGCGCGTCATTACCAGTTCAAATGCGGAAATATCGGGTTCTCGATCCGCAGCAGCCGAACGATCCCGCACTGTGGCCCGTTGCAGCAATTCCAAAAGCTCGTCCTGATAGACATCACACCAAATGAGAAACGCATGGTGATTGCAATTCGACTGTTTGACACGATCATCAGGGTGGTTCCAATCCGACATGCAGGTGTCAAAGGAGATTTTGGTGCATGCCCCTGGATTGTTTTGGAAATCGGGACTTGCCATGCAGGCTGCAACATCTGCACGCATAGCATCATAGGGCAGAAAGATAGAGTTCCCCGTATCCGCAGTGCCCACGTTCGCCCACGTCGTCAGGAACAAAGAGACGAATGCAAAAACGGACCTGTGCCAAACCGGTTGCGTATGACTGTCCGCCATCATTTGGCCTCCCCCTGTGCCCGCGCCTTCAGCGCCTTGCGGATCACCTTGCCGGTCACAGTCATGGGCAGCGCGTCGAGAAAGTCGATTTCGCGGGGATAGGAGTAATGAGCGAGGCGGGTCTTGACCCAATTCTGCAACTCGTCCGCTGTGGCCTCGGTCCCGTCCTTCAACACCACATAGGCCTTGACGATCTCGGTCCGCAGCGCGTCGGGTTTGCCGACCACGCCAACGGTCGCCACAGATGGGTGGGTTAGCAGGCAATCCTCGATCTCGGCCGGGCCAATGCGGTAGCCAGCCGACGTGATCACATCGTCTTCGCGGCCGACGAAGCGCAGATAGTCGCCCTCCCAGATACCGCGGTCACCGGTGATCAGCCAGTCGCCTTGGAACTTTTCCGCCGTAGCATCCGGACGGTTCCAGTATTCCAACATCATCGAAGCCGATCCCCGGCGCACAGCGACATCACCCTCTTGTTCCGTGGGCTGGCCCTGATCGTCGATCACGGCAACCGCGTGACCCGGAACCGGTTTACCGATACAGCCGGGGCGAGCCGGAAAATCGACCGCGCAGGAGGACACGGTCATATTGCATTCGGTCTGACCGTAGAATTCGTTGATCACCAGCCCAAAGGCCTCGCGACCCCAGGCCAGCATTTCGGCCCCCAGAGGTTCACCACCGGACGCGACCGATCGCAGTCCCGGCAGGCTGTGACCGGCGGCCTTGAGCATCCGCAGCGCCGTGGGTGGAAAAAACACATTGCGCACCCCTGCACCGCTGATCAGATCGGCACAGCCTTGGGCGCTGAATTTGTCCAGACGCGCGGCCACCACCGGCACGCCCAGCGCCAGTCCCGGCATCAACACATCGAACAATCCACCAATCCAGGCCCAATCCGCCGGGGTCCACAGGCAATCGCCCGGCTGGCCCAGATGGTCATGGCTGATCGCCACGCCCGGCAAGTGCCCGGTCAGAACCCGATGCCCATGCAGCGCGCCCTTGGGGCTGCCAGTGGTGCCGGACGTATATATCAGAACCGCAGGCGTGTCGGGGGTGGTATCAGCAAATGGAACCGACTCTCCCGGAATCCCGGCCTGCGCGACCAAAACGGCCTCGGCCAGATCGCCCAGCAATGTCGCGCCTTCGGGATCGGTAAAGACAAATCGCACCCCCGCATCCCCGGCACGCGAGGTCAGCGCATCATGTTTGAACAGTTTGAACAGAGGCACGGAAATTGCGCCCACCTTCCAGATTGCCAGATGCGCAGCGGCACACCAAGGGGATTGGGACAGCAGCACACCGACACGATCTCCCGCAGAGATTCGGGTGCGCAAGTATCGCGCCAGCCCATCAACCATCTGCGCCAGTTGGCCAAACGTGATATCCCGTCGCCCCCCACCGGTCATATCAACAATCGCCACGTCATCGGGTAACCCGGACAACGCCTGGTGGGCCATGTTCAGCCTGTCGGGAAGATCCCAGGAGTGATCTGGCATCAAGCCTAAAGTTTGGGTCACAGCGGCCATCAGCCATGCCTCCGCTGCATAGCCGTCATGTCGATTACTTCAATATTTTCAAAGGGAAGGCCGACGTCTTTTTGATGCAGATCATGGAATGTGTTCGCCGTGCGCGCCAATGTTTGCGCACGTTCAAGACCAAAGGTAATAAAACCATGAAACGCACACTCATAGCCTTGACGCTGACCACTGCCATCGCAGCCATTGCCGGACCTGTTGCCGCGCAATCGCAGGGCGATTGGACCGTTGGTATCGGTGTCGGCAATGTTAACCCCAAATCCAACAATGGCACGCTGGCTGGCTCTGCGGCCTCGATCGGCGACGACACGCGTCCGATCTTTACCGTGGAATATTTCATCCGCGACAATCTGGGCATCGAACTGCTGGCGGCAACCCCGTTCGATCATGACATTGCTTTGGGCGGAACCAACATCGGATCGACCAAGCACCTGCCGCCCACCCTGTCGGTCAACTATCACTTCCCGACACAGACCGCGTTCAAACCGTTTCTCGGGGTTGGCCTGAACTATACAACCTTCTTCGAAGAGACCACGCCGCTGGGCAACCTCGAACTGGACGACAGCTTTGGTGTGGCATTGCACGCCGGGGCCGACTATCAGATCTCTGACAATGGCGCGATCCGCCTGGACGTGCGCTGGATCGACATCAGTTCGGACGCGACCCTGAACGGCGCATCCATCGGCACAGCCGATATTGATCCGGTCGTTGTTGGCCTGTCCTACGTGCACCGTTTCTGATCCTTTGTGATCTTTGGCGGGGCCCTACGGTCTCGCCAATTTCAAATGGCCCGCCTGTCCTCCCTCGGTCAGGCGGGCTGTTTTGTCTTACATCTTTGTCATCAGCTCGCGCCCGATCAGCATCCGGCGAATTTCGCTGGTACCCGCGCCGATTTCCATCAGCTTGGCATCGCGGAAAATCCGGCCCACCGGGTTGTCGCTGAGATACCCAGCACCGCCAAAGGCCTGCACCGCCTGATGCGCCTGGGTCATCGCCACTTCGGAAGCATAGAGACAACATGCAGCGGCGTCCTGGCGGGTCACAGTGCCCTTGTCACAGGATTTGGCGACTTCGTAGATATAGGCACGCGACGAATTCATTGCCGTGTACATGTCGGCAATCTTGGCCTGCATCAGCTGAAAATTCCCGATCGGTTGGCCGAACTGTTTGCGCTCTTTCATGTAGGGCATCATTTCGTCCATACAGGCCGCGATGATCCCGGAACCGATCCCTGCCAGCACGACACGTTCATAGTCGAGCCCGGACATCAGCACCTTGACGCCTTTGCCCTCTTCGCCCAGCACGTTTTCAAACGGCACTTCGCAATCGTCAAAGATCAATTCACCGGTGTTCGACCCGCGCATGCCCAATTTGTCGAAATGCGGCGATGTCGAGAACCCTTTGAATTCTTTTTCAACGATAAAGGCCGTCATCCCCTTGGATCCCGCATCCGGGTCGGTTTTGGCATACACCACCAACGTGTCGGCATCGGGACCATTGGTGATCCAGTATTTGTTCCCGTTCAGGCGATAGTGATCATTGCGTTTTTCGGCGCGCAGCGACATCGAGACAACGTCCGACCCCGCACCCGCTTCGGACATGGCCAGCGCGCCCACGTTCTCGCCGGAAATCAGACCGGGGAGGTATTTCTCTTTCTGCTCCTGCGATCCATTCAGTTTGATCTGGTTCACACATAGGTTCGAATGCGCGCCATAGCTGAGCGACACAGAGGCGCTGGCTCGGGCGATCTCTTCGACTGCAACGGTGTGGGCCAGATAAGACATCCCTGCACCACCAAATTCTTCGGGTACAGTGATGCCCAACAGGCCCAGCTCCCCCATCTCTTTCCACAGCTCAGCCGGGAACTCATTGGTCTGGTCAATCTCGGCGGCCAGCGGTTTGACCCGCTCCTGCGCCCAACGGTGCACCATGTCGCGCAGCGCGTTGACGTCATCCCCCAGGTCGAATTGCATCGTCTCGTTGAACATAGCGCCCTCCTCGTGACGGTCGTCGGCAAATTATTTGAACACTTGTTCATTTCATACGCAGCAGAATGATTCGCGTCAACTGTGGCAACTGTGACATCCCGGCGAATGCCGCAGCGTTTGCGCCACTTCGGGAGATTTTGGGTAAAAGCCGCGGATGATCGCCCTGACAAATCCGCCTTCGCGCCACATTCCGGCCACGCGCGCCCGCCAAATCTGCGGGCACCATTGAACAACAAAGACTTGCCTGACTGCCATGCCCACAAATCTGATCGTCAACGGAACTTTCAACTCCGGCTCCACCGGCTGGAGCGGAACGGATCTGGAAACCAGTTATCGGGAATCCGCTTATCTGGGGAACGGGTCCTCCAACCGCGTGGCCGAAATGGATGGCCGGTCTGGCCAGGTCACGGTGATGGAACAGAGCTTTGCCGTGACCGGCAACGGAGAGGTCTCTGCCACCTTCAACATCGACAGCGCCCTGCGGACAGCGTCGTTGGGGCAGGCCGGACAAGAAGGCTTCACTGTTGAAATCCTAGACAGTTCCGGCGGGATTGTCGGGTCGATGACGATCCTGCCCACGGTAAACAGTTTCTCGACTTATTCGATGGATGTGCTCTTTCCGTCATCAGGCACGTATACCCTGCGGATGACGGAACTGGGGCCCAATAACAGCCTGGGCGCGATCATCGACAATGTGGAACTCATGGTCTGTTTCTGCAACGGTACGATGATTTCCACACCGGGCGGGCCGCGCCCGGTCGAAAGCCTGCGTGTCGGGGAAACGATTCTGACACAACAAGGACCGGACGTTCTGCGCTGGATCGGCAAACGTCACGTGAGCGCCACAGATCGGGCCAGCAACCCCAGTCTGCACCCGGTTCGGATCTCTGCAGGCGCTTTGGGTGCTGGCCTGCCTGCGCGCGAACTGCGTGTGTCGCGCCAGCATCGCATGCTGTGCAGCAACCGGATTGTTTCAACCATGTTCAATGAACCCTCAGTCCTGGTCGCCGCGATCCGTTTGGTGGGGTTGCCCGGCGTGTCGCTTGACGAAATCCCCAAGGCTGTCACCTATTACCACCTGGCTCTGCACCGCCACCAGGTCATCTATGCCGAAGGCGCGCCGACCGAAAGCTTCCGCATCACCCGGAACTCGCTGGCCAGCCTGTCTTCCGACGGCCGCAAAGAACTCTTTGCCCTGTTTCCCGACTTGCAAGGCCCCGCTTTCGCCCCCCTGCCGGACGCTGTGGTCATCCCGCCAAGAGCTCGCCAGAAAAGCCTGATTCGCCGCATGGCAAAGAACCGCAAGCCACTTCTTTCGATGGCGGTCTGACCCCCTGCCCCCTGACGCTCGAACAAAACATGGGGGCTTGCGCACCCGCAGTGCGGCTTGCCGCGCTGCCACGCCCAACGGGCGGCGACGCCCCGCAGGGCGTCAACGGCGGGCGGGAGCCCCCCGTTACCCGGCCTGAAACACCGTCGCCACTTCGGATCGGATAATCCGGGCGATTTGGGAACAATCCTCGACACTGAACGTCAGCGGCACCCGGATATCCAGAATTCCTGCCAGAACGCGGTCGCTCTTGGGCAGGCGCGGCGTCTGCGCATAGCGCCAGCTGTCATAGCGCGACGTAAAAGCCACCGGATCCGGAGTGCCGAACCATTTCAGCTCCACTCCACGCCCACCACAGCGGCGCACGACCTCTCGAACCGCCTCTTCGGACCAGTCCAGCAACAGGAACTGGATCGAAGACCCCACATAGGTCTCCTGCTCGGGCCGCGCGACCACGGTCAGGCCGGGGGTGTCACGCAGGCCATCTTCGATCGCGCGATACCGTTCATTCCACCGCGCAACCTGACGGTCCAGATCCCTGAGCTGCGGGCGCAGGATCGCTGCGCGCAGGTTGTCCATCCGCCCCGAGATGTTCGGGGTGACGAATTTGACCCGCTCGAACACCTCCGGTGCCGGGGCGGCCAGATGCCGCTCATACAGCATATAAGACCCCGACAGGATCGTCGCCCGGGCCGCAATCTCGGCATCATCAGTGATGAACAGCCCCCCCTCGCCCGAGTTTACATGCTTGTAAGTTTGACACGAGTAACAGCCCACTGCCCCGTGACGCCCCGACAGGACCCCATTCCAGGATGCGCCCATCGTATGGGCACAATCTTCGATCACAGTGACGCCTGCCTCATCACAGATCTGCATCAGGCGGTCCATGTCACACAGATGCCCGCGCATATGGCTCAGCAACAGCACCCTGGCCTGTCCAACCTTGGCCGCCAGATCATCCAGATCAATGGTCAGATCTTCGGTCACATCCACATAGACCGGACGCGCCCCGACCGACGCAATCGATCCTGGCACCGGTGCCAGCGTAAAGGCATTGGTCAATACCGTATCACCCGGTTCGACCCCAACAGCCCGCAGGGCCGTTGCCATCGCGTATCCGCCCGAGGCCACGGCCAGACAGTATTTTGCCCCCATCTGGGCCGCGAATTCCTGCTCCAGCAGTGCGGTTTCGCTCAGCTCGCCCTCGGCGGTGTTGTAACGGTGCAGGCGCCCGTGACGCAGAACCTGCATAGCAGCCTCGATCGCCGCGTCGGGGATCGGTTCCTGCTGGGTGAAATTGCCGGTAAATATCTCGCTCATGTAGTGGTTTTGGGTCACTGCCCTGCGCAGGTCAAGACACAGAAATCTCTATTTCAAGAAATCAAATCGGGCAGTGCCCCCTGCTGAATTCATGCAAACAGGCGATCCACGATGTCCGGCAGGTCTTCGAACTGGTGCAACAGCGCCTCGGGCTCCAACGCGGCCATATCGTCGCCTGAGGGGCCAAATGTCACCAGAACAGACGGCACACCGGCCGCGCGTGCGGTGTTGCGGTCTGTATCGCTGTCGCCAATCAGAACACATTTGTCCGGATGTCCTCCGGCCCGGCGCGCGGCTTCGAACAAGGGTTCGGGGTTGGGTTTGCGCACCGGCAATGTATCTGCCCCGATCATCGACGCAAAGGCATCGCGCACCCCAAGGGACTGCAGCAGCTGTTCAGCCAGGGCTTCGGGTTTGTTGGTGCAGATGCCGACGCCATAACCACGGGATTTCAACGCCTCGACCGTATCCATCGCACCGGGATACATGAACGTGTGGAGGTCTATTGCCCCGCCATACGCCTCAAGAAGCACCGGGTAATAGGCGTCAATCGTGGCCGCATCATACTGCCCGACCCGCTTCAACCCCTCTGTCAGCATCATCCGACCGCCGCGCAGCGCAATCCAGGAATCCGGCCCATGCGTCAATACATCCCCCAATCCCATTTGGCGGAAACAGGCATTTGCCGCTGCCAGCAGATCCCCGGACGTATCCGCCAATGTTCCGTCCAGATCAAAGATCACTGTTCGCATGTCTGCCTCCATTCGGCGCATTTCCGCCCTTTGATGTTGCAGTCCGCAACCTTGTTTGATGCCGCCCTTGCTTGCGCCGCTGCGCCCAATGGATAAAAAGGCTGGGAGCAAAAGGCAAAGAGATTTGAATATGAGCACAGCACTGGTCATCCTGGCGGCAGGAAAAGGCACCCGGATGAATTCGGATCTGCCCAAGGTTCTTCACCCCATCGCCCAGGCGCCGATGCTGGCCCATGCCCTGCGGGCCGGGGCTGCGCTGGACCCCGAACGCGTGGTTGTTGTCGCGGGACATGGGGCCGACGCTGTGACGCGCATGGTGAACGATCTCGACGAGACAGTGCAGGTGGTGCTGCAGACCGAACAGCTGGGCACTGCACATGCTGTGGATCAGGCCCGCGACGCGTTGGACGGGTTTACCGGCGATATTGTGGTTCTCTATGGTGACACGCCGTTCATCAGCGCCGACACATTGGAACGTATGATCGCCGCGCGCCAAAAGGCCGAACTGGTCATTCTGGGATTCGAAGCCGCTGATCCCGCCCGCTATGGGCGTTTGGTGATGGATGGTGACAGCCTGGAACGCATTGTCGAATTCAAGGACGCATCAGACACGGAACGGGCCATTTCCTTTTGCAATTCAGGTCTGTTGGCCTGTGATGCTCAGGTTCTGTTCTCGCTGATTTCAAAGGTCGGAAATCAAAATGCGTCGGGTGAATATTATCTCACCGATGTGGTTGAACTGGCCCGGACGCAGGGGCGTGCCGTCACGGCAGTCGCCTGCGACGAAGCCGAAACGCTGGGTGTCAATTCACGTGCGGACCTGGCCCGCGCGGATGCAGTGTTCCAGGCGCGCGCCCGCGCCGAGCTTCTGGATCTGGGCGTCACGCTGATGGCACCAGAAACCGTTTATCTGGCCTATGATACGGTGATTGGCCGCGATACGGTGATCGAACCCAATGTGGTCTTTGGTCCTGACGTGACGGTCGAGACCGGCACCACCATCCGCGCTTTTTCACATCTCGAAGGCTGTCACGTCAGCCGGGGGGCCGTGGTCGGCCCATACGCCCGACTGCGCCCGGGAACCGAACTGGCCGAGAATGCCAAGATCGGCAATTTCGTCGAAATCAAGAACGCCGAAATAGCGGCCGGAGCCAAGGTCAATCACCTCAGCTATATCGGTGACGCCAGTGTCGGGGCCGGTGCCAACATCGGTGCCGGTACAATCACCTGCAACTATGATGGCGTGATGAAGCACCGCACTCAGATCGGCGCAGATACGTTTATCGGGTCCAACACCTGCCTCGTGGCCCCCGTAAAGATTGGCAACGACGCCATGACGGCCACCGGAACCGTTGTCACCAAGGATGTCGAGGACGGCGCATTGGCGTTGGCCCGCACGCCACAGGTGAACAAACCGGGCAGCGCCAGGAAATTGATGCAGATTCTGAAGGCCAAGAAACTGAGATTGAAAAAGGGGCAGTAACCATGTGTGGAATTGTCGGAATTCTGAGCAACCACGAAGCTGCGCCAACGCTTGTCGAAGCTCTCAAACGGCTGGAATACCGGGGCTATGACAGCGCCGGCATCGCGACCGTCAACAAGGGAAAGCTGGGACGTCGGCGTGCCGTGGGCAAGCTGGTCAACCTCAACGACCTGTTGGTGCATGACCCGCTGCCTGGCAAATCCGGAATTGGCCATACCCGCTGGGCCACCCATGGTGCCCCGACTGTTTCCAATGCCCACCCGCACCGCGCGGGCTGTGTTGCCGTGGTTCACAATGGGATCATCGAGAATTATCGCGACTTGCGCGGCGAGTTGTCAGAGTGCGGGATCGAATTCCAGACCGAAACCGACACCGAAACCGTGGCGTTGCTGACTGAACGCTATATCACCGACGGACTGGGCCCGGTCGAGGCGGCTTTCAAAGCCCTGGACCGGCTCGAGGGTGCATTTGCGCTGGCGTTTTTGTTTGACGGTGAAGAAGACCTGATTGTCGCCGCGCGCAAAGGCTCTCCATTGGCCATCGGCCATGGAGATGGCGAAATGTATGTGGGCAGCGATGCCATTGCGCTGGCGCCTCTGACCGATCGCATCACCTATCTGGAAGAGGGCGACCGCGCGATTGTCACCCGGAGCGGGGTCGAAATCCGGGATCAGCATGGCGCGTTGGCCAATCGTGACTTGCGCACCATCCAGATTGACACATCCCAGGTCGATAAGGGCGGGCACAAACATTACATGGCCAAAGAGATCGCGGAACAGCCCCATGTGATCGCCGAAGCCATCCGCCATTACCTGCCGGTTGGCGATGATATGGTGCACCTGCCCGGCGACGGGATCGATTTCACCAAGGTCCAACGCCTGACCATGGTGGCCTGTGGCACCGCCTATTACGCTTGTCTCACGGCCAAATACTGGTTCGAAAAAATCGCCCGCCTGCCGGTCGAAGTCGATGTCGCAAGCGAATTCCGCTATCGCGAACCTCCGATCACAGAGGGCACCCTGGCATTGTTTGTCAGCCAATCCGGGGAAACAGCGGATACGTTGGCCGCCCTGCGATTTTGTCAGGACAAGGCCGACAAGATCGTGTCGGTTGTCAATGTGCCCGAAAGCTCGATCGCGCGCGAGAGCGACCTTGCCTTGCCCATCTATGCCGGGGTGGAAATCGGCGTTGCCTCGACCAAGGCCTTTACCTGTCAGTTGGCCGTGCTCTTGATGCTGGCACTGAAGGCGGCCAATGATCGCGGCGAAATCAGCGCCGAAGATTTGGCCGATCATGTATCCGGATTGCGCGGATTGCCGAATACACTGAATACGGCGTTGGAACAAAACGATGCGATACAGCAAGCGGCCCAACATCTGAGTGAAGCCCGGGATGTGCTGTTTCTGGGGCGTGGCGTGATGTATCCGCTCGCCCACGAAGGCGCTCTAAAATTGAAAGAAATCAGCTACATACACGCCGAAGCTTATGCTTCAGGTGAACTCAAACATGGTCCCATTGCCCTGATTGATCAACACATGCCGGTGGTCGTTTTGGCCCCACGTGATGCCCTGTTCGACAAGACCGTCTCCAATATGCAGGAGGTCATGGCCCGCAAAGGAAAGGTGCTGCTGGTCTCGGACAAGGACGGGTTGGACGAAGCCAGGGACGGCACCTGGATCACCATACAGATGCCGCCGATCATGGAAAACCTGACCCCGATCCTCTATTCTATTCCGGCCCAGTTGTTGGCCTATCACACGGCGGTCGCCAAAGGCACCGATGTGGATCAACCCCGTAACCTGGCAAAATCAGTAACGGTGGAATAACCTAAAGGAACACACGGATGTCCAAACAATTCGACCGGATTCATGACGACCACCGCAGCTTCATAGAAGCTCAGCAGATGTTCTTTTCCGGCTCGGCTGCGCCGGACGGACGGGTCAACATCTCTCCCAAAGGGATGGACAGCCTGCGGGTGATGGGGACCAATCGGATCCTCTGGCTGAATCTGACCGGGTCCGGAAATGAAACTGCTGGCCATCTGCTGGAACACCCCCGGATGACGCTGATGTGGTGTTCTTTTACCACCCGCCCGCTGATCCTGCGCTGCTATGGCACGGCCAGAACGGTTCAGATCACGGACAGCGAGTGGGAGTCGCTGGCACAGAATTTTCCACCGCACCGCAGCGCCCGCCAGATCTATGACGTCAGCGTGGACCTGGTGCAGACGTCCTGTGGTTATGCGGTGCCCTTTATGGAGTATGTCTCGGAACGCGACACCATGCAGAAATGGGTGGATGGGAAATCCGATGACGACATCCGCTCCTATTGGGCGGACAAGAACACGCGGACGCTGGATGGGAAATCAACCGGAGTCCCTGTTTCCGACTGACCGGTTGACCCAGGACACTCACTCGGATTTCACCCGCTGCCCCTGCCCAGCTCCGCTGCCGAACCGCTCCTCACGGTGTTTTCACGAGATGCCGGGCCAAAAATGAGTAGCGTATTCTTGATTTAAAACCATCGACCAAAGGGATGATTCCGGCCAAATGTTATCAATCCTTGATATACAGGACATCCCCATGTCGTGGCACCTGAACATATCGATGTGACGCCAATCGAAAGCCACGGGCCTTCATATGCGCATCGATATCTTCGAACTTGGAGCCACCCTCGTACATTGGAACCCGGCTGACTTCGCATTTGCACTGGGCAAATTGTTGCAGGAGATCCCCCAGTCCGCGCAACACCGGCAATTCGTGCCCCTGCACATCCACAACCAGCATCGACCGGTTTGCCTGGTCCAGATCAATACCGTGGCGCGCCAGGATGTCTGGCAGCGTGCGGGTTTTCAACGCCAAAACTTCTCCGGTTTCCTGGCTGTGCGGGAACCGTTCGCGATAAGTATCAGTCGATGCGTGAATGGATGAGCTGCTGCCATCCCCGTTGAACCGGTTGAACTGCACCTCTTCGCCAGCTTCCGCCGACACCAACGCATTTTCGCACAGGTGCCGGGTGGTTCCGTTGCGGTCCGCCAAAATGCCCTGCAACTTGGAAAATGTGTCTGGGTCGGCCTCGACCCACAACACGGTTCTGGCACCACATTCCTCGTAAAACCAGGCATCTTCGGCCCAATGTGCCCCAACATGCACCACCAGATCGATCGGAGCCCGTCGACGCATCAACAGTTCGTATTTCGAGGCCCGGAAATATTTGCGCCAGCTGTTCGGCACCAATTTCTTGGCACCCCGTTCCACCCCTTTGAGAAAACGCATCTCGTACTCCAACTCACTTTGCCATCTCTTTATCAGCCCCCTTGATCGGGGAAAACCCATGGCTATGCTGCGCGCTCTGACAGGAGCACAAAAAATGCATCATCCCTATCTGGCCGAGATCCAGGCCCATGCCGATCCCGAACGGGCCACAGGCCAGGCCGCCTATCACAAGGTCGAGCGCCCTTACATTGGGGTCGCCAACCCTGTGTTGAACGATCTGACCAAGACCTGGCGCCAGACGTTGGATGTCGAGCAGCGGATCGCCGTGGCGGACGGGCTGTGGCAGACCAACATTCACGAAGCCCGCATCGCAGCGGCCAAGCTGTTGACCCAGGCCCGCATCCGGCCCGATGACGGCGTCTGGGACCTGCTTTGCAGCTGGATGCCGGATTTTGACGGCTGGGCGATAGCCGATCATGTGTGCATGGCAATGCAGAAACGCCTGACTGCTGACCCGACCCGGTTGGATCACGTCGAAGGCTGGACAACTTCAGATCAAATGTGGACCCGGCGTGCGGCTCTGGTGGCCACCCTGCCCTGGACCAAACAGAACCACCCCAAACCTGCGGAACTGACCGCGCGCGACCGGGTTCTGGGCTGGGCTGCGGGGTATGTGCCCGACCGCGAATGGTTCATGCAAAAGGCCGTCGCCTGGTGGTTGCGGGATCTGTCCAAACATGACCCCGATCGGGTTCGGGCGTTTCTGGCCATTCATGGCGAGGCCTTGAAACCCTTTGCCCGCAAGGAAGCCGGCCGATTGCTGCCAGATTGAGCCCCAAAGGGTGCGGCTCAGAACGCAGGAAAGGCCCGGATTTCAACCAGTTCTGTCAGCGGGATTCCCAACTGGCGCATCGCGTCCAGCGACAGGCGGCTTCCTGCGGTTTCGGCTCCGGCAATCGGTTTGAGTGCCACCCGCAGTTCGGCTCCGGTTCCGGCAAACACCACACGCCCGGCCTGCTCATTGCCCACCAGCGGTGTTTCCATCCACAAACCCGGGATTGACGGATCGCCCAGACCGGCAATGGTCGTAACCCCCGAAGCCGGCAGGCTACTGGGCCCAGACGGGAGCGGGGTGACGTCGCCGGACTGCTCTGTCGGCAGCGCCTCTTCGGTCACGGCATCGGGCGCAGGCACCGCCGTTTGGGTTGGTTCGGCCTTGGGCGCAGGTTTCAGAAACCCGCCCAGATCACTGGCGGTGTTGCGAATATTATCGCAACCAAACATCAAAAGCGGGAGGGTAAGGATCAAGTATCGCATGACGCCAGATGTAGCCGGGCTGACGTCCTATGACCAGTAGGAACACCATATTGCCCTTGCCGCTGGCAAGGCTCCGCTTTACCTATAGGACATGAACGCTCCGCTGATAGATCCCTTCGCCCGCGCGATCACGTATTTGCGCGTTTCGGTCACTGACAGATGTGACTTCCGCTGTGTGTATTGCATGTCGGAAAACATGACGTTTCTGCCCAAGAAAGAACTACTGACACTCGAAGAGCTGGACCGCATGTGTTCGACCTTTGTCAACCTTGGGGTTCAGAAGCTGCGGATTACCGGAGGCGAACCTCTGGTGCGTCGCGATATCATGACGTTCTTTCGGTCGATGTCGCGCCATTTGGACAGTGGAGCGCTCAAGGAACTGACCTTGACCACCAATGGATCGCAGCTGGCCCGCTTTGCCGATGATCTCTATGCGGCCGGGGTGCGACGGGTGAATATCTCTCTCGACACGCTGGATGAACAGAAATTCGCCGATGTGACCCGCTGGGGCCGCCTGCCACAGGTGCTCAAGGGTATCGACGCCGCACAAAAAGCCGGGCTTCGGGTCAAGATCAACGCCGTCGCGCTCAAAGGATTCAACGAAGAGGAGCTGCCCGCCATCACGCAATGGTGCGCCGATCGCGACATGGACCTGACGTGGATCGAAGTCATGCCCATGGGCGAAGACATGGGCGACGAAAAGCGGATCGGTCAGTATTGGTCGCTCAAGGACGTGCGGGCCACCTATGCGCAGCATTACACGATCACCGATCTGGCGGAACGCTCTGGCGGGCCCGCCCGCTATGTGCGGCTTGAAGAGACCGGGCAGAAAATCGGTTTTATCACCCCGCTCAGCCATAACTTCTGTGAAAGCTGCAATCGGGTGCGTCTGACCTGTACCGGTGATCTGTATATGTGTCTTGGCCAGGAAGATATGGCAGACCTGCGCGGGGCTCTGCGTGACAACCCGGATGATCCCACCGTTCTGGAGGCGGCAATCCGCCAGGCCATCACCCTGAAGCCCAAAGGCCATGATTTTGATTATTCGCGCCAAAAAGCGGATGGGACAATGTCCCGACACATGAGCCACACCGGCGGCTGAGCGCGCCTTGACCTGCAATGGACGGCTTGTCTTTGCGTCGGGAACAGGGTCGCGCTGCGCGCGATGCCTCCGGCGGAGGTATTTGGGACCAGAAAGAAGACAGGGGCCCACGTCCCATTGGGATCCATTGTGGACCGCGACGGCAGAACGCGCGAGCGAAGTGAGACGACCATGAGCGACGGATTGCCCGGGGCGACGCCCCTGTTGCGGATTTACAGGGGAGCGACGCGGGGATTGGCCCCGATTGCGGGTTTTCTGGCGATGCGCAAACTGGCCCGCCACGGTGTTTCTCCAACACGCCAGCGCGAGCGAATGGGCCACGCCAGCCTGCCGCGTCCCGATGGAACGCTTGTCTGGTTGCACGGTGCCTCTGTCGGTGAAAGCCTGTCTGCAGTGACCTTGGTTTCCCGGATGGCCGCGGCGCTGCCAGATGCGGAATTTCTGATCACGTCAGGAACCGCGACCTCTGCCAAGTTGGTGGAACAAAGGTTGCCACCCCGCACTCGTCATCAATTCGCCGCGCTTGATGCGCCGGGGCCCGTGCGCCGGTTTTTGAAACATTGGCGTCCGACTGCAGCGATTTTTGTCGAAAGCGAATTGTGGCCCGTGACCCTGCGGGATACCCGGAGAACCGGGGCGAAACTGGCTCTGGTCAACGCGCGCCTGTCGGCCAAATCCGTAGAAAGTTGGAGTAAATATCCTGAAACGGCCCGATCCGTGATGGATTTGTTTTCCGTACTCCTGACACAGAATTCCGAAATGGCGACGAATCTGCGCAAGATGGGCGCAGCACCCGATCGAATCCGCCCAGGCAGTAATCTCAAGGCCTTTTCCGCGCCTCTCCCCATAGACGGGGCCGCGCTCGCGCAGATTCGTCAACAGTTGGCGGAACGCCCGGTCTGGGTGGCCAGCTCGACCCATCGCGGCGAAGAGGAGGTGGTGTTACAGGCGCATCGGCATCTTTTGAAACATCATCCTGACCTGTGCCTGGTTCTGGCTCCCCGCCATCCCGAACGCGGCGATGAGGTCAGCCGACTGGTGCATGACGCAGGGCTGAGTATGTCCCGCCGTAGCCACAACGAAAGCTCGGAACATGGTGTTCAGGTGTATCTGGCCGATACGCTGGGCGAATTGGGCACATGGTACGCCTTGTCCCCAATCGTCTTTCTAGGGGGCTCTTTACAGCCGATCGGTGGTCACAACCCGTTCGAAGTCGCCCGTGCCAATGCCGCGGTCATCAGCGGGCCTGGCGTGCAAAATTTCGCTGAAACCTTTGATGCGCTCAAAGTGTCAGGCGGTGCCATCGAAGTGTCGGATGCTCCATCTCTGGCGGCGGCTGTTGATCGTTGGCTGACTGACGCGTCCAGCCTGAAACAGGCCCGCGCCGCCTGTTCAACGCTCGCGGCGCGCCAGGACAGCGCTCTGGATGGCGTCGTGGAGACCCTGTGTCGAGCGTTGGAGCTGAATGATGGCTGAGCTGTTCGTGACCAATTTCAATCGCAACTTCACAGGCGTATCTGCCACGGCTGCAAATGTGATCCGCCAACAGGCCAGATCAAGAGACCTGCGGTTGGTCGGGCACCCGCTCCCCGGGTGTCCTGCACCGATCTCGGTGGCACAGGCGCGCCAGCTCAGCCGGTCGACCCCCAGGGGAAAAGAGTTTTCCATCTGGCATGTGCGCCGCAACCCCGAAATGCGCGCAGCGCTGTGGGTGCGCGATGTATTGCGACTGCCGATCCGGATCGTATTTACCTCGGCGGCTCAACGGCGGCACTCGGCCTACCCGCGCTGGCTGATCTCGCGCATGGACGCCGTGATCGCCACAACCGAAGCGGCGGCCACCTATGTACCCCACGTCCGCGCCGTGGTTCCTCATGGTGTCGATACCGCTCTTTTTGTTCCTGCGCATGACCGTGCAGCGCTCTGGAAGAGCTTGGGATATAGTGGCAGATGCGGGATCGCAACAATTGGGCGCATTCGCCCGGAAAAAGGCACCGATCTCTTTGTCGATGCTATGATACGCCTGTTGCCATCGCTGACGGGGGCAACGGCGCTGGTCATTGGACGGGCCGCCCGCGAACACTCGTCCTTCCTGAAAGACCTGCAATCCCGCGTCCGCGCCGCTGGCCTGAGTGATCGCATCTTATTCCCTGGCGAAATCTCATCGACGGATTTGCCTGGGCTGATGCGCGGGTTGTCCCTGGTCATGCAATTGCCCCGCTATGAGGGCTATGGTATGGCACCGCTCGAAGGCATGGCCAGTGGTGTGCCATTCATTGGCAGCGACACGGGTTATTATCGCGCGTTCTCCGCACAGGGACGTGGCGGTCTTATTGTCCCGCTTGAGACCTCGCAACAGGCCGCCCAGGCCGCCCAGGCACTGCTGGATGATCCCCATCGCCATGCGGCGCTCTCGCGCGCCGCGCGCGATATTGCCGAGAACAGTTTTAGCATCTCCACCGAAGCGGATGGCATCGAAGCCGTCTATGACCAACTCTGGGGTCAGTAACGCGTGCCTGCTTCTTTCTGGCGAAAAATACCTTCGGGGGGAGCCTTGCAATCCGACCCGGATTGCAAGGCGTGGGGGGCAGAAAGCCCCCTGCCCTGATCTCTGTTCAGGTCCCGGTTCAAACCATATCTCAGGCCACCGGCATCCTCTGTTCGACGATCTCGGCCCACCAGCTGCAGCCAGCCGGGATTGCTTCGTCGTTAAAATTGTATTCCGGGTGGTGCACCATGGCCGTGTCGCCATTGCCAACCAGAATATAGGCACCGGGGCGCTCTTCGAGCATATAGGCAAAATCTTCGCCGCCCATGACCAGCGGAGCCTCTTCGCAAGTACCAGATACATCCCCCGCCACTTTGGCGGCGAATTCGGTCTGGGCCTCAGAATTGACCATCACAGGATAACCACGGTCATAGGTGATATCGGCAGATCCACCAAACGTTGCCGCAATCCCATTACAGATCTCGTGAATGCGTTTGTCAGCCAGCTCCCGCATTTCCTGGCTCAGGGTGCGTACTGTGCCCTTCAGCTGTACCCGCTGCGGGATCACGTTGAACGCCTTGGAGGACGTCTCGAATGAGGTCACGGAGACCACCAATTGATCAATCGGATCGGCGTTGCGCGACGCGATGGTCTGCAGCGCCAGCACCGTCTGGGCAGCCATCACTGTTGTGTCCACGGTTTCCTGTGGTTTTGCCGCGTGACCGCCACGCCCCTCCAATGTGATATCAAACGTGTCGGTCGCAGCAAAAAACGCGCCGGGACGGATGGCAAAGGACCCCACCGGACGGCCCGGCCAATTGTGCATGCCGTACACTTCCTGGATGTTCCAGCGGTCCATCATGCCATCGTCGCACATGACCTTGCCTCCGCCGCCCCCTTCTTCGGCAGGCTGAAAAATCACCACAACCGTGCCGTCGAAATTACGGGTTTCCGAAAGGTATTTTGCCGCGCCCAGCAGCATCGCGGTATGGCCATCATGACCACAGGCATGCATCGCGCCGTCGGTCTTGGACGCATAGTCCAAGCCCGTCGCTTCATGGATCGGCAAAGCGTCCATATCCGCACGCAGCCCAATCACCTTGCCAGCTGTATCAGTCTTGCCCTTGATCACACCGACCACACCGGTGCGGCCAATTCCGGTGACGATCTCGTCACAGCCAAAGGTTTTGAGCTTTTCCGCCACCAGCGCGCTGGTGCGGTGCGTCTCGAACAGGATTTCAGGGTTTTCGTGAATGTCACGACGCCATTCGGTGATTTCGGTCTGCAACTCGGCAAAGCGGTTCTTGACGGGCATTGGGGTCTTCTCCTTCAAAGCTCAACTCGTCTTGCGCCCTGAGATCGCGCAAGAAATTCAAATTTCGAACCGGGCTGCGGGTTTCTGCGAAACCCGGTCCCGGTCCGACAGGCGTCGCATGCTTGCTGCCTCAGGCAGCAGGCATGCGACGCTCGACCATTTCGGCAAACCACGAACACCCCAGCGGGATGATCTCGTCGTTGAAGTCATATTCCGGATGGTGCAGCCCTGCGCTGTCACCGTTGCCAAGAATGATAAAGGCTCCCGGGCGCTCTTCGAGCATGAAAGAGAAATCCTCTCCCCCCATCACCATCGGAGCCTCTGCGCAGCTGCCGCCCACATCCACCGCAACCTGGCGAGCAAAAGCCGTCTGATCCGGCGCGTTCACCGTTACCGGAACCCCCCTGTCATATGTCACCTGGGCCGTTCCACCAAAGGCCAGTGCGATATCACGCACCAGCGAGCCCAGGCGGGCTTGGATCAGGTCACGCATCTCGCCGGAATGGGTGCGCACGGTTCCGCGCAGACGGGCGGATTGGGGGATCACATTGAAGGCAGTCGAGGAGGTTTCCACCGAGGTTACCGACACAACCGCCTGGAGCGTCGGGTTCACGTTGCGCGACACGATGGTCTGCAAGGCGACAATCACCTGGCTGAGCATTACTGTCGTATCAACCGTGTCCTGCGGTTTCGCCGCATGGCCTCCGCGCCCGGTCAGCGTAATGTCGAATACATCCGCCGCAGCGAGCAACGGACCGGAGCGGATGGCAAACTGCCCGGTGTCCAGCCCCGGAACATTGTGCATGGCATAGACTTCCTGAATACCGAACCGGTCCATCAGCCCATCCTTGCACATGGCTTCGGCACCATTGCCGCCTTCTTCGGCAGGTTGAAAGATCACCACCACAGTGCCATCGAAATTCCGCGTCTCGCTCAGATACTTGGCCGCGCCCAGCACCATCGCCGTGTGTCCGTCATGCCCACAGGCATGCATGGCACCCGGCGTTTTCGACGCATGATCCAGCCCGGTCTGTTCCTGCATTGGCAGCGCGTCCATGTCACCCCGCAGCCCGATAACGGCCCCTTTGGTGTCACTGCGCCCCCGGATCACTCCGACGACGCCCGTGCGCCCGATGCCGGTCACCACCTCGTCACAGCCAAACTCTCGCAACTTATCCGCCACCAATGCGCTGGTGCGGTGGGTGTCATACAGGATCTCTGGGTTTTCGTGGATGTCGCGTCGCCACGCGGCGATTTCACCGTGCAATTCGGCCAAACGGTTCTTGATCGGCATGAAACTTCTCCCCCCTTGTCGACCGGCCCGGATCAGGCCACCGGCATGCGCCGCTCCACCAGCTCGGCGAACCAGCTGCACCCCAATGGGATCGCCTCGTCGTCAAAAACATAGGATGGATGGTGACACATTTCGGTATCGCCATTGCCCAGGAAAATATAGGCACCCGGCCGCTCTTCCAGCATATAGGAAAAATCCTCGGACGGCATGATCGGGTCGGTGGCATCATCGACGTGCCCCGAAACGGCGCGGGCAGCATCGGCGGCAAACCCGGTTTCATCAGGCGTGTTCACCGTCACGGGATACCCCTGCGTCCAAGTGACATCCGCGCGCGCGCCAAGCGCCGAGGCGGTATCCGTCGCAATCCGACGCACCCGCTCTTCGGCCATCGTGCGATACTCAGGGTCCAGCGTCCTGACGGTCCCCCGCATCGTCGCGGTATGGGCGATCACATTCGACGCCACGCTGTCGGTTTCGAATGTCCCAACCGTCAACACAACCTGTTTGATCGGGTCCACGTTGCGCGACACGATGGTCTGCAGCGACAACAGGATCTGCGCGGCCACCAGGGTACTGTCCACCGCTTCATGCGGGGCCGCAGCATGACCACCGCGCCCTGTAACAACAATTTCAAATTCGTCAGATGACGCCAGCAATGCACCGGGCCGGATTGCAAATGACCCCACAGGCATCCCCGGCATGTTGTGCAGCCCATAAACCTCCTGGATGTTCCAACGGTCCATCATCCCGTCCTTGCACATCTCGAGACCGCCGCCGCCGCCTTCTTCGGCAGGTTGAAAGATCAACACGACTTTGCCATCGAAATTGCGTGTCTCGGCCAGGTATTTCGCGGCCCCCAGCAGAATAGACGTGTGCCCGTCATGACCACAGGCATGCATCTTGCCCGGCACCGTTGACGCATAGTCGAGCCCCGTCGCCTCTGTGATCGGCAGCGCATCCATATCAGCGCGCAGGCCGATAACCTTGCCCGCCGTGTCGGTTTGGCCCTCGATCACCGCGACCACACCGGTTTTTCCGATCCCGGTGGTGATGTCACTGATCCCAAATTCTTTCAACCGATCCACCACAAAAGCCGCGGTTTCATGCACGTCAAATTGCAATTCGGGATGCCTGTGCAAATGGCGGCGCCATTCCGTGATCTCGCCCTGCATTTCGGCAAATCTGTTCTTGATCGGCATGTTTCCCCCAAACGGCTGATGGTGCTTGTCTTGTGCAGGAACTGTCTGCCACCCAGTCGTGCAGCGCAAGTCACAATGTCGCAGGTTTCGCCGGTAGAGGACGCTACGTCACCCGTCGTCCGATCAGGCGTATTTGTCGCCCACCTCCTGCCGCGCCGGGTGGGTGTCGTAATAGATCCGCATATCAGTGAACAGATCCTGATCGTCAAAAGTGAAATGGTCCACCCCTTCGAACAAGATCTTGTCGCCGCCGCGCAGGGTCCAGTCATAACGGAAACGCGCCACCGCTGTCGTCTCGCCCACCAGCACATCCAGGACCGTCAAGATGCTTTGGGCCGAAGCATTGTCCAGCTTGGCGTAAAACTCCCCGGCCTTTATCACGCCCAGGAATGGCGAATGAACCAGCCCGTCGGGGGTAAACATCGCCACAATGGCATCAATGTTGCCAGCGGTCATATGGTCGAAATAGGTTTGGACCAGGTGGCGACGATGATTGGACATGAATTCACTCCTGCAACCGCTGAACCAGGCGACGCATAAAGTCATGCCCAGCATTGAATTGTTCGATGCTGATGAATTCGTCCGGCTGATGGGCCTGCGCGATATCGCCGGGGCCGCAAATCACGGCTGAATATCCGGCCTGCTGGAATTGCCCGGCTTCAGTGCCATAGCTGACCACATGACCGGCATTGTCACCGGTGATCGCCCGCACCAATGCTTCGGCCTCCCCATCCTGTTCCGGCACCAACGCTGGCACATCAAAGCGTTTTTCCACATCAATCCGGGCCTCGGGACGGATCGCCTGCATGTCTGCCTGAACCCGTGCGACTTCGGCCAGATAAGCGTCACGCCAGACATCGGCCTGTTCGCCTGGCACCACACGGAAATCAACCATGAACCGGCAGTCTTTGGCGGTGATATTATGGGCGGTCCCCCCCTCGATCATGCCCACGTGGCACGTCGTCCATGGCGGCGTGAACATCGCGGCAATGGTTCCCGGTTCGCGCGCCATGTTTTCCGCATTGCGCAGATTTGCCCAGTCAATCAGACGCGCACCTTGCATGATCGCGCTGACCCCGGTGTGCATGAGCGAGCTGTGCACCTCGAAACCGACCACATGGGTTGCGAACCCCTGCCCGCCCTTGTGGCCTGTCACCGCCTTCATCACCGACGGCTCTCCAACAATCACCGATGACCCCTTGGGCACCAGCGGCTGCATTGCCTCGATCATCGGCGGCGCGCCCGTACATCCGATTTCCTCATCAAAGCTGAGCGCCAGTTGCAGCGGGCGTTTCACGCCCGAGCGTTTTGCTTCGACCAGGGCCCAGATCGCCAGCGCATCGAAGCCTTTCATGTCACAGGTGCCACGGCCAAAGTATTTTCCGTCCCGCTCAGTGACGGTGAATGGATCGCTGCTCCAGGGCTGGCCATCTATGGGCACCACATCCGTGTGCCCCGACAGGACAACCGCGCCTTCGACCTCGGGCCCGACATGGGCAAAGGTGGCCGCCTTGTGTGGCTGGTCCGGGTCAACCCAGCGGTGGCTGTCGATGCCATGCCCGGCCAGATAGTCCTGCACCCAATCAACCAGCGGCAGGTTGGTGTCGCGGCTGACGGTGGGAAAAGAGATCAATTTGGTCATGATCTCCCGTGGGGAGAGGTGTTGGGTCATTGCTGCTCCTCAGACCGCTGCGCATCCGGCGCGGTTTGGAATTCGAGTATTTTCAACGAGGAGAAACCCGGGGTGTTGCGCCCCTGTTAACGGGATTTCAACCGTGATGCTGTCGTTTGTATGTGCGGTACAGGCTGGAGAGCCGATGGCCGTACGAGGAGAAGCCCCGAGACCCCGCCGGTGTTCCGTCTGACGGTCAGGCCGGGTCGAGGGGTGGACCTTCTCGAAGAAAACACAGCCCCCTGCTTCTTCTCGTTCCAAATACTCAAATCCAGCCTTTCCCCAAGTGATACCTGAAGCGCTTGCACTCTCCCGGCGCAACTTAGTACCCACTGTCGGTGGTCAGCACGTAGTGGCCCGGTTCTACCTCGTTATACTCCGACGGGGCCGGGTCGTAGTCCAGACCATGGATCGGCGACGGAATCGGTTTGAAGTTCAGGTCCTTTTCCGACTTGCGACGGTGTGGGTCTGCAATCGGCACCGCCTTCATCAGGGCCTGTGTATAGGGATGTTGGGGGTTTTCAAAAACGCGGGCGCGCGGCCCCATTTCCACGATGCGACCCAGATACATCACCCCCACATGATGGCTGACCCGTTCGACAACGGCCATGTCGTGGCTGATGAACAAAAAGCTGAGCCCCAGTTCGGCCTGCAGCTCCATCATCAGGTTCAGAACCTGTGCCTGCACCGAAACGTCCAGCGCCGATACGGCTTCATCCGCGATGATCAGCTTCGGGTTCAGCGCCAGAGCCCGTGCAATGGCGATCCGTTGGCGTTGCCCGCCCGACAACTCGTGCGGATAGCGGCGCATGAAGCTGCGCGGCAGTTCGACCCGATCAAACAGATGCGCAACGCGGTCGCTGCGTTCAGATCCCGTTGTCAGGCCATAATTGCGCATCGGTTCGGCAACCTGTTCCTCCAGCTTCATCTTTGGATTCAACGACGCAAATGGATCCTGAAAGATCATTTGCATATCCAGCCGCGCATCGCGCAGGCCGGATTGGTCCAGCTTCATGATATCGACGCCGTCCAGATCGATTTCGCCCGCAATCGGTTCCACTAGCCGGAGAATCGAGCGCCCGGCCGAAGATTTTCCACAGCCCGATTCGCCCACCAACGACAGGGTCTGCCCCTTGTTCAGGGTAAATGAGACGTCTTCGACCGCATGGACATTGGCGATGGTTCGACGGAAAAAGCCGCCCTTGACCGGGAAACGGGTCGTCAGCCCCTTGACCTTGAGCAGCGGGGCTTCGGTTCCCGGGATCGGCAACAGTTCACCCTGATCCACCCCCAGCAGCTTCATCGGTTCGGGATATGCCTTGCCCCGCATTTCGCCCAGTTTCGGCACCGCCGCCAACAGCGCCTTGGTGTAATCATGCGTCGGATTCTCGAAGATCTCGGTGACGCTGCCCTCTTCGACCTTGTTGCCGCGGAACATGACCACCACACGGTCGGCCATCTGGGCCACCACGGCCATGTCGTGGGTGATGAACATCACCGCTGTGCCGGTTTCCCGTTTCAATCGGTCCATCAGTGCCAGAATTTCCGCCTGAATGGTCACGTCCAGCGCCGTTGTCGGTTCGTCCGCGATCAGCAGGCGTGGCTCGCAGGCCATCGCCATGGCGATCACCACCCGCTGACGCATCCCCCCCGAAAGCTCATGCGGGAATTGCGACATGCGCCGTTCAGGTTCCGGGATACGCACCTCGCGCAGCAGTTCGATCGCGCGGGCCTCGGCCGCGGCTTTGCTCAACCCCTTGTGAACCCGCAACCCTTCGGTCAGCTGGCGGCCAACGGTGAACACAGGGTTCAACGCCGTCATCGGCTCCTGAAAGATCATGCCAATCTCATTGCCGCGGATCTGTTTCATCAGGTCCTGATCCGCATCGGCCAGATCCATGTTCCCGCCCGAACGACGATCAAAGATCAAACGTCCGCCTGCGATCTCTCCGCCGCCGAATTCAACCAATCGCATCAGCGACAGCGACGAAACCGATTTGCCCGACCCTGATTCGCCGACGATACAAACCGTTTCGCCCGGATTGACATCGAAGGAGACATTTTCGACGCCAACCACCGGACCATCCTTGGTCTGGAACTCGACACGCAGCTCTTTGATCTGTGCAATAGGTTGATCCAGCACCAGTGTTTTCCCCGTGTCCGTGAATTGTTTCTTGGATCCAAAAGCTAGGCGCATGCCGGGATGGCGTCAAACCAAAGCTGCAAATTTCGCTACGGCAAGGCTTGCATTTTTTTGAAACTCTGTTTCGATGCGCTGAGTGACAAGTCTCGGGGGATGACAATTTGCGGCCGAAAACAGGTTGCAAATTCTGTTTTTTTTCAGCATCTTAACTCCGGGATTGTGCAACGCAGATCCACCTGGTCTGCAGACAAGAACGAGACACAAATGTGTCCAACAAGGAGTGAAAAATGAAAATAAAAGCCCTTTTGCTCGGCGCAATTGCCAGCACGGCCTTTGCCCCAATGGCTATGGCCGAACGCGGCTCGGACGGAAATGTCAGCATTATCTACTGGCAGGCCCCATCGATTCTTAACCCGTTCCTGTCAGGCGGCACCAAGGACACCGAAGCGGCGTCTCTGGTTGTTGAACCGCTTGCCCGCTACGACCAGAACGGCAATCTTGTTGCGTGGCTGGCGAGCGAAGTTCCGACCGTGGACAACGGTGGAGTCAGCGAAGACCTGACCTCGATCACCTGGAAGATCGCACCGGGCCTGACCTGGTCGGATGGCTCAGCTTTCACAGCCAACGACGTGAAATTCACCGCTGACTATTGCATGCATCCGGAAGGTGGCTGTGCGCAGTTGTCGAAATACGAGGGCGTTACCGACGTCAGTGTCGTTGATGATCTGACCGTCAAAGTCACCTTCGGTGGTCCGACCCCGTTCCCCTATGGCCCCTTTGTCGGCAACGAAAGCCCGATCATCCAGCAGGCTCAGTTCGAAAACTGCATGGGTGCCAAAGCGCCCGAATGCACTGAAGCGAACTTTAACCCGGTTGGCACAGGTCCGTTCGTGGTGGATGAATTCCGCCCCAACGACGTGATTTCCATGTCGGCCAACCAGAACTATCGCGATCCGGCCAAGCCCGCGTTTGCAACACTGACCTTCAAGGGTGGTGGCGACGCAACGGCGGCAGGTCGTGCTGTGATGGAGACCGGCGAATTTGACTATGCCTGGAATCTGCAGCTGGCACCGGAAGTGATCGCCCAGATGCAAGAAGGCGGCAAAGGCACACCGATTGCCGGCTTTGGCCCGCTGGTTGAACGCATCATGGTCAACAACACCAACCCCGATCCGGCGTTGGGTCCGGATGAACGCGCGGTTGTGCGTCCCAACCCCAAGACCGCAGACCCGGCCGTACGCAAGGCCATGTCGATGGCCATTGACCGTCCGTTGTTGGTGGAAATCGGCTATGGCCAGGCGGGCAAGCTGACCTGTAACCTGGTTCCGGCCCCGGCGATCTATGCCTCGGACAACACATCCTGTCTGACTCAGGACATCGCAGGTGCCAACAAGATGCTGGATGATGCCGGTTGGGCCAAAGGAGCCGACGGTATCCGGGCCAAGGATGGCGTCCGCCTCAGCTTCACCTACCAGACTTCGACCAACGCCGTGCGTCAGGACTTCCAAGCCCTGATCAAACAGTGGTGGAGCGAAATCGGTATCGACGCCGAGCTGCGCAACCTGAACGCATCGGTCTTCTTTGGTGGGGATCCGGGTTCGCCTGACACCTTCCAGAAGTTCTATGCCGACGTTGAGATGTATGCCAACACCTTCAATGGTACAGATCCACAGTCCTATCTGGGCAACTACCTGTGTGACAAAGCACCCAGCCCGGCATCCCAGTGGCAGGGCGAGAACATCTCGCGCTTCTGTGATCCGGCCTATGATGAGCTGCACAAGAAGCTGACCCAGACTGCCGGCATCGATGCACGCGCAGAGATCGCCCGTCAGCTGAATGACATGATCATCGAAAGCGGATCAGTTATTCCGCTGGTGCACCGTGGTCGTCTGTCGGCGCATTCAAACACGCTGGGTGGTGTCATCCTGAATGTTTGGGACAGCGAAATCTGGAACGCTGCCGATTGGTACCGCAAAGACGGCGCCTGATACGATCTGAGACTTGCGCCCCGGCCCATCGGCCGGGGCCTTGCGTTTTTGCAACGCAGGGCCTTGACCCGACCCGGGACGCGGGTAAACACCCTCAGCTCAAAACTTAGAAGACTAAGCTGCAAAGGCGCCCCTGAATGCTGACCTTTACAATCCGGCGATTGGTTCTAGCCGTTCCGACGCTTTTGTTCATCAGTCTTGTGATCTTCCTGCTGCTGGAACTGGCACCAGGCGACCCCATGGCCCAGGTCCCCCTGACCGTCCCCCCCGAAGTCAAAGAGAAAATGCGCGAGGCCCTGGGTTTGGGGCAACCGATGCACATCCGGTTCTGGAAGTGGATCGTCCAGTTTTTCTGGATCGAGCCCCAGGTCCTGATCGATTCGATTTTTGGCACCGCGTTCTCCGCAGGAGACCTGCGGGTCATCTCGTGGCAGACCCGTTCGCCCGTCATGGACATTGTGGTCCAGCGGATCCCGCAGACCCTGTGGGTTGTGGGCACGGCTTACCTGGTGGCCATCGTCATCGCGATTCCCATTGGTATCTATTCCGCCTATCGCCAATACAGCTGGTTCGACCAGGCCGGGACATTCGTGTCGATGGTGGGGTTTTCGGTGCCGCCGTTCTTTTCCGGCGTATTGGTCATCGTGATCTTTTCGGTGCAACTGGGCTGGTTCCCATCGATTTACGATACCACTCTGGTGGTCAACAGCTGGGACAGTTTCGTCAAACAGCTGCAACAGATGGTGATGCCGGTGATGGTGTTGGCGTTGCAGATCACCGCCCAGCTCAGCCGGTTCATGCGGGCGTCGATGCTGGACAACCTGAACCAGGATTACGTGCGCACGGCCCGGGCCAAAGGTCTGAGCGAATACACCGTTGTCATGGTCCATGTGCTGCGCAATTCGATGATCCCGGTCGTCACAGTCATCGCCCTGGGAATTCCCGCGATCTTTGGCGGTGCCATCATCACCGAACAGGTGTTCAAGGTGAACGGAATCGGCCAACTTCTGATCGGTGCGATTCAGGCCAATGACCTGCCCATGGTGCAGACGCTGACCTTCATCTTCGCAGTGCTGATCGTTCTCTTCAACCTCGTCGCAGACGTGCTCTACGGCATTCTTGATCCGAGGATCCGCTATGACTGAGCTTTCCAATCCCGTCCCCACGGCCCCGCCGCGCAGTCAATGGCTGGACGTTTGGGACCAGTTCAAGACCCACAAGGGTGCCATGATCGGCGCGATTCTGTTCATCATGATCGTGCTTGGCGTCTATCTGGGCCCGTTCTTCTGGGATATCGACCCGACCCGGATCGACATCCGCTCTCGCAATCAGGGCATGACGTTTGCGCACCCCTTTGGCACCGACCAACTGGGTCGCGACATGCTGGCCCGGATGATGGCCGGTGGACAGACATCTGTGTCGGTCGGCATTACCGCAATGTTGCTGGCGCTGTTCCTGGGATCGTTCATCGGTGTGCTGGCCGGGTTCTTCAAGAAGCTCGACGGGCCGTTGATGCGGCTGACGGACCTGTTTCTGGCCTTGCCGCTGCTGCCGCTGTTGCTGGTCATGATGTTGCTGTTCCGCGAACGGCTGAATGCAATGTTCGGGCTGGAACAGGGAATTTTCATCCTGATCGTGGTCTCGATCGGGATCACATCATGGATGCCGACCGCACGGATCGTGCGCGGCGATGTTCTGGCGCTGAAGGAACGGGAGTTTGTTTTGGCCGCCCGATCCATCGGCACCACCAATACCAAGCTGATCACCCGGCACATCCTGCCCAATGTCCTGTCTCCGATCATGGTGTCCGCGACGCTGGGGATTGCTACCGCGATCATCACCGAAAGCGCGCTGTCGTTCCTGGGACTGGGCTTTCCGCCGGATTTCCCGACGTGGGGTCGTCTGTTGTTTGATGCGACCGACTATCTGCAACAACACCCCGAACGGGTGTTCTGGCCCGGTATGGCGATCTCGCTGACGGTGCTCAGCGTCAACTATCTGGGCGATGGTCTGCGCGACGCATTGGATCCGCGGATCCGCGGCCGCTGATATCCAAAAAAGAACATGAATACAGCCGCCCCACCCGGGCGGCTGTTTTTGTTTCACCCATCCCGATATTGCAGAATTGGATTTTGAAACCCGCCCCTCATCCAGAAGGATTTCCCGAACGGGAGCAATGAATCATATTCACATACCATTGATTTTGATTTCATTCCCGATCAAGTGGGAAATAATTCTGTTTCCGGCTGGAGAAAGACATGTTCGAGACATTCGGGTTTGAAGATACCACCGCACGCGAGGTCAGCGTTCTGTTTGCCTTGGGTTTGGGACTGCTGTTCGGTCTGCTGGCGCAGATCACGCGGTTCTGTTTTCGCCGCGCCATCGTCGGTGACGATCGCAAACAGGCCGCCGGTGTCTGGTTCATGGCGCTCGCACTGGCGGTTGTGGGGACGCAAGCAGCGGCCCACGTCGGTTGGATTTCCTTTGACAGCCACCGCCTGATGTCATCCGACCTGCCGGTTTTGGCCATCCTTGCGGGTGGCCTGCTCTTTGGGGGTGGCATGGTCTTGACCCGGGGCTGTATTTCCCGTCTGACCGTCCTGAGCGGCGCGGGTAACCTGCGGGCGCTGACCTGCGTCGTGGTCTTTGCCATAGCGGCCCACGCAACGCTCAAGGGGGTTCTGGCCCCTCTTGCGGCCACCCTACGTCAAACAACCGTCGATCTGGGCGGCACGGTTTCACTGGCCGCCCTGCCCGGCGGCGCGGTGATCTGGAGCGCGATTCTTGTGGCACTGGCGATCTTTATCGCTGTTCGCTCAGGCGCCCGCCCGGCCCTGTTGTTGGGGGCGGGTCTGATCGGTGCGTTGGTGCCACTGGGTTGGGTTGGGACCGGGTTCATCCTGTTTGACGAATTCGACCCGATCGCCATGGAAAGCCTGTCCTTTACCCGACCGTCAGCCGATGCGTTGTTCTATACCATCGCGTCAACGTCGATCCCCGCCGGTTTTGGCAGCGCGCTGATCGGTGGCGTATTGATCGGCGGGTTGGTCGCGGCCCTGTTGACCCGTCAATTCCGCTGGCAGAGCTTTGACAGCCCGCGCCAGACCGGCCGGTATCTGGCCGGTGCGTCTTTGATGGGGGTCGGTGGGGTTCTGGCCGGTGGCTGTACTGTCGGGGCCGGGCTGGCCGGCATCCCAACGCTCAGCTTTGCGGCGTTCTTGGCCCTGGCGGCGATTGCCGCCGGTGGTTGGGGAACGGCAAAGCTGCTTAATGCAGCTTTTGACGGATCCGACGGATCGCCAGCCAGACCAGACCTACAACCGGCAGAGTAATCCCGGCCGTCAACGTGCCCTTGCTGACCTCCAGCACATCCGCCAAAGGGTACACCATGTAGCCCACCAGCGAGACTGCGTAATAGCTGATCGCCACCACGGACAGACCTTCGACGGTGTGCTGCAAACGCAGGGCCGTATCTGCCCGCCTGTCCATGCTCTCCAACAGCGCCTGATTCTGGGCGCTGCGTGCCACATCCACCTGGGTCCGCAAAAGCTCTCCGGCGCGGGTTGCCCGATCCGCCAGCCGCGCGACGCGCTGTTGGGTGGACTTCACCGTGCGCATGGCTGGGTCATAGCGGCGGATCATGAATTCGGAAAACGTCTGTCGCCCCATGAAACGCTCTTCTCGCAGCAATGCAATCCGCTGGTTGACGATGGCTTCGTAGGCCCCTGTGGCCCCAAATCGAAACGCCGCCCGGGCACCGATGGTTTCCAGCTCGGTTGCGACGGACAGCAAGGGCGGCAGGGTTTCATCCGCGCGGGCCTGCTCATCCGACAGTTCGATCATCAATGCGCTCAGCCGGGTATCCAATTCGCCAATACGGGCTGACAGCCCCCGCACCCGCGAAAACCCCAGCATCGACATCGCCTTGTAGGTTTCGATTTCACACAGCCGCTGTACGATCCGGCCGATCCGTCGTTCGCCCGTTCCTGCGGACACAAAGACGGCGAACCGCATATGGCCTGCGCTATCAATCCGGAAATCCCCGCCCGCAATGGCGCTGTCATCCAACACAGATGAGATGGCCAGGCTTTCGGGAACGAACCAATCGTTCAGACACGCCAGGATCGTGTCGGGGTCCGGGCGTTCCTGAACCCGCATCAGGATCGACGTGATCCGCTGCCCCGGAGCGGCTTCCAGCCAATCCTGGGGAAACACCGAAAAATCATGCGGGTCAAACGCCCGTGCGCCGACCCCATCAGAAAACACTGTATAGCTGACGAATTCGGTATGACTTTCCCATTTCAGCGTATGGCGTCCGATTTGCACGGAATGATGCGTGGCACCGGGCTGCGGGTGCGCGGCCCCGTGCCGGTCCAGCAGGTCGATAAGATGTGCCAGATCCTGTTGCCGGTCCCGATGGGCCGCCTCATGGGGTTGTTTGACCGCCAGATAGGCAATCGTACAGGGGCTGGTCATGGCCGGGAATGGGCGGGCATGCAGCTCGTTGGTCAGCTGATACCGCAATGGATGGTCTGTGATCGTCTGCACGTGCGCTCTCCAAGGTTGCTCCACGTTATACCAGACCTCGATCAGGCCTCAAGAAACGTTTTATTTCAATAGTTTAATTGAACACCATCGCATACGAACCACCCAACGACGCCCTGTTGACGCACTGAGGGCCAGACGCAGAGCAAACACAGGACCGGACACGGGGCCAATCAGCGCTCGGCTGTGACAACAGGACCGCAGAAAGAAAAACGCCTGCCGCACAGAGATGCGACAGGCGTTGTGTTTGTGGTTGAGATGGGCACCGGGGCACCCAGCCCAGAGATTACTGGATCATCGTCAACAGCTGGTCCAGCGATGCCTTGGCATCACCATAGAACATGCGGGTGTTGTCCTTGAAGAACAGCGGGTTTTCGATGCCGGAGTATCCGGTCCCTTGACCACGCTTGGACACGAACACCTGTTTCGCCTTCCAGCATTCCAGAACCGGCATACCGGCGATGGGGCTGTTGGGGTCTTCCTGGGCTGCCGGGTTCACGATGTCATTCGACCCGATCACGATGGCCACATCTGTCGATGGGAAATCATCGTTGATCTCGTCCATTTCCATCACGATGTCATAGGGCACCTTGGCTTCGGCCAGCAGCACGTTCATGTGGCCTGGCAGACGTCCAGCGACCGGGTGGATCGCAAAACGCACCTCTTTGCCCTTGGCGCGCAGACGACGGGTCAGTTCGGCCACGTTCTGTTGTGCCTGAGCCACGGCCATGCCGTAACCGGGGATGATGATGACGCTGTCGGCCTCTTCCAGAGCGGTGGCAACACCGTCTGCATCGATGGCGATCTGTTCGCCTTCAACTTCCATTGCTGGCCCCGCAGTGCCACCAAAGCCGCCCAGGATCACGCTGATGAACGACCGGTTCATCGCCTTGCACATGATGTAGGACAGGATCGCACCTGACGAACCAACCAACGCGCCGACAACGATCAACAGATCATTGCCCAGCGAGAAGCCAATCGCCGCCGCCGCCCAGCCGGAATAGCTGTTCAGCATCGACACAACCACCGGCATGTCAGCCCCACCGATACCCATGATCAGGTGATAACCGATGAACAGCGCCGCCAGGGTCATGATCGCCAGCGGCAGGAACCCACCGGTGTTGAAGTACCAGATCAGGCAGAGCACCGAAATCGCCGCCGCACCTGCATTCAGCATGTGACCGCCGGGCAGCTTGGTTGCCGCGGACGACAATTTGCCAGCCAGCTTGCCATAGGCCACGACGGAACCGGTAAAGGTCACCGCCCCGATAAAGATACCCAGGAACAATTCAACCCGCAGAATGCTGACCTCGACCGAGGATTTATGCGCCAGAAGTGCCGCAAACCCTTCGAGCCCTTCACGGGCGTCGTGGTCCATAGCCAGCACATTGCCCAGCTCGATATGGGCGATCAGGCCGACAAAGACCGCCGCCAAACCCACCAGAGAGTGCATCGCTGCGACCAGTTCCGGCATTTGTGTCATCTGAACACGGGTTGCCAGCTGATAGCCGATGATACCCCCCGCCGGGATCAGCAGGATCGACAGCCACCACAGACCGGCACCGGGGCCGATCAGGGTCGCAAAGACCGCCAGCCCCATGCCGACAATGCCATACCAGACAGCGCGTTTCGCGCTTTCCTGACCGGACAGACCGCCAAGGGACAGGATGAAGAGAACAGCCGCAACGACATAGGCGGCAGTTGTAAAGCCAAAATCCATAACCACGGCCTCCTTAAGATTTCTGGAACATGGCAAGCATGCGCCGTGTTACGAGGAACCCACCAAAGATGTTGATCCCTGCCATGAACACCGACAGCGCGGCCAGCAGGATCACCAGGAACGACCCGGACCCGATCTGCATCAAGGCACCCAGAATGATGATCGATGAAATCGCATTGGTCACGGCCATCAGCGGCGTGTGCAGGCTGTGCGCCACCCCCCAGATCACCTGGAAGCCGATGAACACCGACAGAACAAACACGATGAAATGCTGCATAAAGCTGGCCGGAGCCACCAGGCCCACGCCGAGCAGCAACAGGCCACCCACCGCCAGCAGGGTCACCTGCTGTTTGGTCTGGGCCTTGAATTCGGCCACTTCGGCGGCGCGTTTTTCCTCGGGCGTCAGCTCGGGCACCACCTCTTTGGGCTTGGCCGCGATGGCTGCCACTTTTGGGGGCGGCGGCGGAAAGGTGATTTCATGGTTGAAGGTCACCGTGGCCCCACGGATGACATCGTCTTCCATGTCGTGATTGATCTGACCGTCCTTTTCGGGGGTCAGGTCCGTCATCATGTGGCGGATGTTGGTGGCATAAAGCGTCGAAGCCTGCGCCGCCATGCGGGACGGGAAATCGGTGTAACCGACGATGGTCACGCCATTGTCGGTGACGATCTTTTCGTCCATCACGGTCAGCTTGCAGTTGCCGCCCTTTTCCGCCGCCAGGTCAACGATAACCGACCCCGGCTTCATCGCGGCGACCATGTCTTCGGTCCACAGCTCGGGGGCTTCGCGGTTGGGGATCAGCGCCGTGGTGATGACGATGTCCACCTCAGGAGCCAGTTCACGGAACTTGGCCAGCTGGGCCTCGCGGAACTCGGGGCTGGAAACAGAAGCATACCCGCCGGTGGCGGCACCATCCTGTTGCTCTTCTTCGAAATCCAGGTACACAAACTCGGCACCCATCGATTCAACCTGCTCGGCCACTTCGGGGCGCACGTCGAACGCGTATGTGATCGCGCCCAAGGACGTCGAGGTTCCGATCGCGGCCAGACCGGCCACGCCGGCACCGACAACCAGAACCTTGGCAGGCGGCACTTTACCAGCGGCGGTGATCTGCCCGGTAAAGAACCGACCAAAGTTGTTGCCCGCCTCGATCACGGCGCGATAACCGGCGATGTTGGCCATCGACGACAGCGCGTCCATTTTCTGCGCCCGCGAAATACGTGGCACCATCTCCATGGCAATGACGTTGGCACCCTTGGTCTTGGCCAGTTCCATGCCTTCTTCGTTCCCGGCCGGGTTGAAGAATGAGATCAGCGTCTTGCCCGCGGTCAACCGCTTCAGCTCGGTCGTGTCCGGCTGGCGCACCTTGGCGACGATGTCGACAGATTTCCAAAGCGCAGCAGGCGTTTTGATGATCTCGACACCGGCTGCTTCGTATGTGGCGTCCGAAAATCCGGCAGCTGCACCAGCCCCGGTTTCAATCGCACATTCAAAGCCAAGCTTTTGCAATTGCTTTGCAGAATCCGGCGTCATCCCAACGCGGTTCTCACCTGCAAAGATTTCCTTTGGCGTTCCTATTTTCACCCTATGAGTCCCCCTCGATATGGTCGCATTCTGCGCTGCAGCGCACATTCTGCAAATTTTTCACCTAAACTGAGCAATTATGATGCGCAAGCAAAATGACGCATCAACGCTTCCTTATGCCGCAAATGGATCACACCCAACGTCTCACTTTTTGCTCATATCGCGCCCAATCCATCCGAAATGTCCGGCGCATCCGGTTTTCTTCGGGAATGACAAAGCGTTTTTCCAGCACCCACAACAGGATTGGCACCAGCGGCAGGCACAGAACCGCATCAAACCGCAGCACCAACCCGGCCAGGATCAGCACATCGCCCAGATAGATCGGATTGCGCGATCGGCTGAAAATCCCGGATTGCACGATGCGGCTGGGTGTTTCATGGGGCATGACTGTCGTTTTCTGACGGCGCATTTCATAGACTGCCAGCAGCATCAGCAAGACGCCGCCGCCAACCAACAGGCCGCCAACGAAATCTGCCCCGATCTCGCCAAAGCTGAGCCCAAATGAAAATCGGGTCGATTGCAGCCAGGCAACCGCGATGCCTCCGGCCAACCAGACGGGTGGCAGATCAATCCAACGCTTCACTCTTCGACCCTCTCGAAATTGCCCGGACCGATTGGGCTGCTCATTGTCATGGCCGCTTTGTAACTCCATTTTGCCGACTTTCAAAAACGTAAAACGCGGCGAACACAGGAAAGGACAGCGTCCCGCCGTCCTTTCCGAAACCCAAGGGTTCATCCCGGTATTCGGGCCCATTCTGCATAAATGTTCGCCAATGCCCACGTATACTTAGGCACACATTAATTGATCATTGCCCGGGCCAGATCCCAGAGGTCATTCCCATTCCATTTCTTCGAACACGCGTCCCGCGTTCTTGGTGGCCAGCTCTTCAAAAGTATCGAGATTGCGCCATTGTTCCTGATCCACATAGTACGCCTGGGACAGGTCGCCCCCTGCGTCGATGTGGGCACCGATCTTGGCCCGCAAATCGGTGAGATAGTCCAATGTATAGCGGCGCACCTGCGGGAAATTGGTCGGGTGCCCATGTCCGGGGATCACATAGGTTGGCGCAATCGGTTCCAGCTTGTCCATCCAGGTTTCGATCCAGCAGCTGGTGCAGGTGTGGGGAAAGATCGGCAGCATCCGTTCATGAAAGGCAATGTCACCGGCAATCATGATCTCCCACGCGGGGATCCAGACCTGGGTATCACCGGGATCATGCGCCGGACCCAGGTGCAACACCTTGATCTCGACCCCGCCGATGGTCACGGCATACTCATCCTCAAAACTCAGGTTGGCGGGAACCACTCGGGTTCCTTCGGCCCGATCCTTGTTATACCCCCGCATTCCGGTGATGATCGCATCGCCGTTTTCCTCGACTTCGGTGATGGCATCCACATGGGCCAACACATCCACCCCCAGGTCACGCCAATACCCGTTGCCCAGCATGGCGTGCCCCTGCCCGTTTTCGTTGATAACCAGCACCACGGGTTGATCTGTTATGGATTTGATCTCGTCATGCAGCGCGCGGGCCAACCGATCCGAAGCACCTGCGTTGATCACCACCACGCCCGCGTCAGTAATGACAAAGGACAGGTTGTTGTTATGCCCCGCATTTTTATAGGTCGGGGGCGCGGTCGCACCGATGGCGGAAAACACATGCGGGATGACTTCGACCGGCTTTGAATACAGCTCGGACTGCGGGTATTGATCGGCAATATCCTCGCTAGCATGAATTGCCGGAGCAGTTGAGACGGCCATCAAGCTGGCAGCGACAAAATGGAATGGCTTCATAAAATGGGTCTCCCTCGGGTTTCCATTAAATTCACAGATATGAATAAGTATGTAAATAACCTCTTTTCGGATCGACCATATTCGTGACCCAACGGTGCGGCTTGTCACACAGCGCCACGCCGATAGGGTCATGGTCAAACAGGAGGAACACGCCATGACCGAGACCAGCCCAAACAAGACCCTGAGTGGCAAACACGCCCTGGTGACGGGCGGTGGAACCGGCATTGGGCTGGCCATTGCCCGTGCGCTCGCGGATGAAGGGGCCCAGGTCACCATCACCGGGCGGCGTCTGGACGTGCTGCAAGAGGTCGCCACCCAAGGCCTGCACCCGATGACTATGGATGTGCGCAACGAAGCCGATGTGGTGGCCCAGACCCAGGCGGCTGTCGACGCCCGCGGCCCGGTTCAGATCTGTGTGGCCAATGCCGGGATCGCGGTGGGCAAAACTGCGCAAAAGACCACGATGGATTTTTGGCGCGACATGATGGCGACCAACCTGGACGGCGCATTTCTGACCGTGCGCGAAAGCATGAAGTCCATGCTGACCACCGACTGGGGCCGGGTGATCAATGTGGCCTCGATCGCGGGCTTGCGCGGGCTCAAGGGGGGCACCTGTTATTCGGCCTCCAAACACGGGTTGATCGGGCTGACCCGGGCGCTGAGCGAGGAATACATGGGCACGCCCTATACGGTGAACGCGCTGTGCCCGGGGTATGTGGACACGCCCATCGTGGACCGCAACATCACGTCTATCGCGGAACGCGCAGGGATCAGCACCCAGGACGCGCTCAAGGTCATGACCGAGGCCAATCGGCACAAACGTCTGATTGCTCCGGAAGAAGTCGCCGCCGCCGCATTGTGGCTGGTGCGCCCAGGATCACAAAGCATCAATGGGCAATGCATTGAAATTGCCGGCGGTCAGACCTGATCCACCTGCCGGGGGTATGTCCCACCCCAGGTTCAAATGTGCTCTCGTTGTTGCTGTTTCCGCGTTCTCAGGCTGACACAGGCCGGATCAACGTCGCCAGATAGTCGCGGGTTTCCTGGGTCCATTCAGCCGGGTCTTCGTTATGGGCCATCTGGGCGTGCAGCTCCATGAGCCGCCAGACTTCTTCCTGGGTTTCGGCCGTGACCGAGCCCGGACAGGCCTCCATACCTTCGCAATCGCGACAGGCATAAGTGAATGCGTTGGTCATCTGTCCCTCCCCTTCACTGAGACCCTACCATATCACATCAGAGATCAGAAACCGAATCCCGGCACTGATTGGAGCTGGTGATATCCCCCGCCCAAATGGGTGCCTCACATCAAGATACTTGATTGGACACATCAATTTCTTTTCGATACGTAATGAACATCACAAAGCTTCAGGCTTGAAACATCCATCCGACACGAGGTTCCAGATGACCGATTTTGCCGCGACCAAGGCCCTGTTCCACCTGCCCGACGGCATGATCTATCTGGATGGCAATTCCCTGGGCCCGCTGCCGTTGGCCGCACGCGATCACGTGGGCAAGATGATGCAGGATGAATGGGGCGACATGCTGATCGCCGGCTGGAACAAGGCCGGTTGGATGGCAAAGCCACAGGATCTGGGCGATCGGATCGGGCGTTTGATCGGGGCCGAACCGGGCCATGTGGTGATGGGCGATACGCTGTCGATCAAGGTCTATCAGGCCGTCGCCTCGGCGCTAGAGCTGAACCCGACGCGCAAGGTGGTGTTGTCGGACAATGGCAACTTCCCCACCGACCTCTATATGGTCGAAGGATTGTTGCGCTCGCTGGGCGAAGGGTACGAATTGCGCGTGGTTGATCCGGAATCCGTCGCCGATGCCATCACCGATGAAATTGCCGTGTTGATGCTGACCGAGGTGGATTACCGCACCGGGCGCATGCACGACATGAAGGCGCTGACAGACCTGGCCCATGCACAAGGCGTGGTCACGGTCTGGGATCTGGCCCATTCCGCGGGGGCGTTGCCGGTGGATCTGGCCGGTTGCAACGCCGATTTTGCGGTGGGCTGTTCGTATAAATATCTCAACGGCGGCCCCGGTGCGCCCGCGTTCATCTATGTGGCCCCGCGTCATGCAGAAACCGTGCGCCCCGCCCTTTCGGGATGGCTGGGGCACGAGGCCCCTTTTGCCTTTGACCTGGACTACCGCCCCGGTGCCGGCATTGAACGGATGCGTGTTGGCACCCCTCCGGTGCTCCAGCTCACGGCGTTGGAAACCGCCATGGACATCTGGGACATGGCCGATATCCACGATGTCCGCGCCAAATCCATTGAACTGTGTGACCTGTTCATTGCCGAGGTCGAAGCAAGCTGTCCCCAGCTGACGCTGGCCTCGCCCCGCGATGGGACACAGCGCGGCAGCCAGGTGTCGTTCCGGTTCGCCGAAGGATACGCCGCCATGCAGGCGGTGATTGCCCGGGGCGTCATCGGCGATTTCCGCGCCCCCGACATCATGCGCTTTGGCTTTACCCCTCTGTACGTTGACGAGGCCGATGTCCGCGCCGCTGTCGCAATCCTGGCCGATGTGATGAACAACGATTTGTGGGATCGCCCGGAATACAAGATCCGCTCAAAGGTCACCTGATGCAGGCAGCAGCCGCATTCAATCTGCCGCTGTGTCGCCCGGCCGGCTGGGTCGCCCTGTGGCGGCGGCTGGCCCAATGCGCCAATCTGAACAGGGGGGCCATCCTTTTTCCCGACATGTGATACAGTTGAGACAAAGGAAGACCCCATGACCAAACCCTATGACCCCGCCGACGAAGGCGCCCAGATGAGCTTTGACGGGCGTATGGCCTATGGCGACTACCTGTCGCTGGATATGCTGCTGAACGCCCAGAAGACCTGGACCGACACCCATGATGAAATGCTGTTCATCATCCAGCACCAGACCTCCGAATTGTGGATGCGGCTGGCCATTCATGAACTGACCGCCGCCCGCGCCCATCTGATCGACGGACACTCCCGACAGGCGTTCAAGATGCTGGCCCGTGTGGCGCGAATTTTTGAACAGCTGAATTCGGCCTGGGATGTGCTGCGCACCATGACACCGTCGGATTACACGGCGTTCCGCGATGCCTTGGGGCAAAGCTCGGGCTTTCAATCCCATCAATACCGCCAGATCGAATTCATGCTGGGCAACCGGAACAAAGCCATGTTGCGCCCCCATGCGCATCGGGCGGATTTGGTGGAGTTGCTGGAAAACGAACTGGCGCAGCCGTCGCTGTATGATGTGGCGATCCGTGCCCTCTCCCAAAGTTTCGCGCTGCCTGACACTGTTATCAACCGGGATGTCTCCGAACCCTACGCATCCAGCCCCGAAGTGCAGGCCGCCTGGACCGAAGTGTACCGCGCGCCCGAAATCCATTGGGAGCTGTACGAGCTGGCCGAAAAGCTGGTGGATTTCGAGGATTATTTCCGCAGATGGCGGTTCAATCATGTGACCACCGTGGAACGGGTCATCGGGTTCAAACGTGGCACAGGTGGCACCGGTGGGGTCAGCTACCTGCGGCGGATGCTGGATGTCGAGCTGTTCCCGGAACTGTGGCACCTGCGCACCGAACTGTGACATCTCACCAACCATCGGGTCGCGTGTCTTAAACACCTCTGGTCTGCAAAATGCTGACCGACAGCGCCCTGTTCCAACGGTGCCCCGTTCTAATGGGGTACCAGACCTGCGCCGAACATCCGGGCCAACACCTGAATCGTCTTGGCGTAGGTTGCATAATCCGGGGCCGTCATCTTGACCCCCTTCAGCGCGGCACAGAAGGCTTTCGCAACATCCTGAGGCGGCTCTTCGAGTGTGATCAGACCGGATTTCTCCATCCCGGACAGCCAATTGGCATAGACATCTCGCAGTTGCCCCTCGCCGATCTCGACAATATCGGCCGCCACGCTGACGCCCGCGTCCAACAGCTCCATTCCGTGTGGCGACGCCATCATGGCTTCGGCTGCTTCGCCGCCTTGCGCCGCAAACGCCCGGGACAGGGCCCGGTTCGGCTCTGTATTTGCTTCCAGAATTTCGGCAACCGTCTGAACCGTATCCGCATAATAGGCTTCGACCAAGGCACGGAAAATCGATTCCTTGTTCTTGAAATGCAGATACAGTGCCGGGCGCGACATGGCAGCGCCCCGGGCAATGTCATCCATCGAAGTCTTTCGGTACCCGTAGGTCGAAAACGCCATCCATGCCGAAGTCAAAATGGCTTTCAGCTTGGGGTCGGAATCCAGATCTTTCATGAGCGTCGTTGTGACATTTTCCTTTGGTTTTGTCAATTGACATCCTGACACTTCTTACACATATTGTCCAGATCGTAACTCAGGAGAACATCATGCGTTCCAATCTGACAATCAACGGACGACCCCATACTGTCGATCTGCCCGACGACGTGCCCCTGCTGTGGGTTTTGCGCGATGAAGTTGGATTGACCGGAACCAAATTCGGATGCGGCGTTGCCGCCTGTGGGGCCTGCACCGTGCATATAGACGGCGTTGCGGTCCGGTCCTGTCAGGTTGCCCTGGGCGATGTGGATGGCGACATCACCACCATCGAAGGGGTGGGCACCCCTGACGCGCTGGCAACGATACAGGCGTCCTGGGTCAAGCATCAGGTGGCCCAATGCGGCTATTGCCAGTCGGGGCAGATCATGCAGGCGGCCAGCCTGCTGGCGGACAACCCCGCCCCGTCGGATGCCGATATCGACGATGCCATGCAGGGCAACCTGTGTCGCTGCGGCACCTATCCCCGCATCCGCGCCGCGATCCATGACGCCGCCAAACAGATTCAGGAGGCCTGATCCATGTCCCGCATTGGAAAAATCGCCCGCCGCTCCTTTCTCATTGGCTCTGCCGCTCTTGTGGGGGGCGTTGCCTTTGGGGCCTGGTATGTCGGCCGTCCAGCGCCCAACCCGCTGACCCCGAAATCGGGCGAGGCAGCCTTTAACCCCTTTGTCATGATCTCGGACAGCCAGATCACCCTGATCGCACCCCGCGCCGAGATGGGCCAAGGCGTCAGTACCAGCTGGGCTGCGCTCATCGCCGAAGAACTGGATGTGGACCTGGATCAGGTCACGGTCCTGCACGGCCCTGCGGCCAAGGCATATTACAACAGCGCCCTGATGGGCGAGATGCTGCCGGGCAAAGGGTACGACACATCGAGCTTTCAACATGGCCTGGGCGACGCGCTGGGGCATGTGGGAAAGCTGTTCGACATGCAGGTCACCGGCGGGTCATCGTCGATGAAGGACGGCTATATCCGGATGCGGCACGCCGGGGCAGCGGCGCGCGAAACCCTGAAAGAAGCCGCAGCCCGGCGTCTCGGGCTGACCCGCAGCCAGTTGAACACCGCGCAGGGCAAGGTCATTGCGCCGGATGGCACTGAAATCGCCTATACAGACCTGGCCGCCGAAGCCGCCGGGTTGGAGCCGATCGAAAGCGATCTGCGTCCGACGTCAGAGTGGACCCTGCTGGGCAACAGCCAGCCCCGCATCGACATGGTGCCAAAAGTCACCGGCACGGCCAAATTCGGCATTGACGTGCGCCTGCCGGGAATGAAATTCGCATCTGCCAAGGTAAACCCGCGATTGGGCGGCGGGATGAACGGCTTTGACGCCTCAAAAGCACAGGACATGCCCGGTGTCGAAAGGATCGTTGATCTGGGCGATGGGGTCGCGGTTGTGGCCAGCAACACCTGGCTGGCAATGCAGGCGCTGGAAGAGATCGCGTTTGATTGGGGCGACGCCCCCTATCCCGCAGAGAATGCGCAACTGTTCGAGACGATCGTCACAAGCTTTGACGACGAGCCTAATTCGACCATGCGCGATGATGGGGACGTCGATGCCGTTCCCGCCGGTGCCAACACCCTGACCGCCGAATATGTGCTGCCCTATCTGGCCCATGCCACCATGGAGCCCATGAACGCCACCGCGCTCTACTCCGGCGACAGGTTGCAACTGTGGTGCGGCAACCAGGCACCGACATTTCTGCAACTGAAATGCGCAGAAACCGCCGGTCTGGAAACCGACGCGGTCGAGGTCAATGTCACCTATCTGGGTGGCGGTTTCGGGCGGCGCAGCGAATTCGACTATGGCGTGATTGCCACCAAAGTGGCCCTGGCGATGCAGGGCACGCCTGTTCAGGTCACCTGGTCGCGCGAAGAGGACATGCGCCACGACATGTATCGCCCCGGTGCCATCGCGCGTTTCAAAGGCGCGGTTCAGGACGGCAAGGCCATCGCCTTGGATGGGCAGATCGCGGCGCAGTCGGTTATGCAATCCAGCCTGAAACGCCTGATTGGCACGCCCGGTGGCGGCCCGGACAAGGTCCACGTCGAAGGCGCGTTCAACCAACCCTATGCCATCCCCAACTATCGCACCCGGGGGTATCTGACGCAGATGGATCTGCCCGTCGGAGCCTGGCGGTCGGTCGGCAATTCGTTCAACGGCTTTTTCACCGAAAGCTTTATCGACGAAATGGCCCATGCCGCAGGGCGCGACCCATTGGAATTCCGGCTGGAATTGGCCCGCGCAGAATGGGAGCCCGCCGCAAAGGTATTGGAAGCAGTGCGCGACATGTCGGACTGGACCGGTCGGACACCAGATGGGATCGGACGTGGTGTGGCAATGACTTACAGCTTTGGCACTCCGGTCGCAGAGGTGATCGAGGTTGCGCAGGAAACCGATGGAATTCGCCTGAAACGCGCCTGGATTGCTGCCGACATGGGGCTGGTCCTGGACCCCGACAACACGCGGGCCCAGATGTTTGGGGGCATGGCCTATGGCCTATCCGCGGCCTGCTTTGGTGAAATCACCTTTGCCGATGGCGCAGTGGAACAGGGTAATTTCCCCGAATATGACGCCGTCCGGATGCACACCATGCCCAAGACCAAGGTCGCCCTGTTGCAAAATCAGGACCATATGGGCGGCGCGGGCGAGCCCGGCACCCCTCCGGCCGCTCCGGCCCTGGCCAATGCCTTGTTCGACCTGACCGGCAAGCGCCCCCGCCGCCTGCCCTTGATGCATGACTTTGACCTTTTGGTCTGACGTCTGTCGCGACCTATGACCTTGGCGGCGGCCTGTCTGTGTGCAGGCCGTCGCATTTTGAACAATCGCAGCCGTGCAACCAGGATTGTTTCAAATTGTGGCGGCCTGCCACAAAGCTTTCTCATTCCGGACAGGGGCGCTCCGCATTCAGGCCCTGCTGATCCGATACCCGTAAATCCACAAGCGTACCTGCGGCCAAAAGCAGGGTGGAAACAGAGAGCGTTTTTCTCTGTCGGGATTGAGAGCACGTTATGCCAGACGGTTATCTAGTATCACTTGGGGCGGACCAGACCCTGACAAAGGCGGACGGCATCAGCGGTTCGCTGTTCACGTTTACCGAAGACACCAATCTGGGATCAGGCGAATGGGCCTGGTCCGGGACCTTCGGTTTCACCACTTATTACAACGAACTGGAAACCGGCGACTATATTCTCGCAACCAATGGCAACGTCTATTTTGTGCCCGATCTGGGCCCTGTTGGCACGCTGACGTCCGCTGAAACCGTAACAATCCCCTTCTATTCCGAACTCAACATCGTCACCGGTACCGACGGTGATGACGTCATCAACAACGGATATGTGGATGCCAACGGCAATGGCATCAACGACACGGCATCGAACGAAGATTTTGTGCTCGGGCTGGCTGGCAATGATGACATTCGCTCTGCCTCCGGAAATGATACGGTTTACGGCGGATCCGGCGACGACATCATCCGCGGCAATTCGGGCGACGATATCCTGTATGGGGACGGCCCCGGTTCGACGACGGAATCGCTGAACTGGTTTGCCGAAGGGACCGACGGAACCGATCTGAGCGATTTTACCCAGAACACCGGCGACATCGACGTTTCGGTCACCTTTACGGATGACGGCGACAACGACCCCGAATTCGTGGTGGAAACCACGGATCAGACCTATGTCGGCTCAGGTGAGCCATTTTCCGACCACTCGTCGCTCAACCTGTCTGGTCAGGGTTCCGGACCGACATCGACAACCACGTTCAACTTTTCCGCCAGCACAGGTGCGGACGTTCAGGACGAGGTGGAGAACGTCACCTTCCGGATCAATGACATCGACTTCTTCGCGGGCAATCACCGGGATATTCTGACCATCAATGCCTATGATGCAGACGGAAACCCGGTGGCGGTGGACATTACAATCGACGAATCCGGCGGCAGCCCGGGCACAGTCGTCGGCAACACGTTGACCGCCGGTGATTTCACCGGGAGCCAGTTGGACCAATCAGGGTCGGCCTTGATTGAAATCGCCGGGCCGGTGTCCCAGATCGAAGTCATCTACGAAAACGGCCAGGGGGGAACGCAGGCAATTTGGGTCAGCGATGTTTATTTTGACACGATCCCCAATATCGACGGCAATGACACGCTGAACGGCGGGACGGGCAACGACGAATTGTTCGGCATGGGCGGAGACGACGTCCTGGTTGGCGGCCGCGGCGCGGACGAGATGTCCGGTGGGACGGGAAATGATACCCTGAACGTCGGCGAAGGCGACGACGCCGATGGCGGTGATGGCGACGATCTGTTTGTTCTGACCAACACCAACGACCCCGGATCCGCTGACATCACCATTGTCGGTGGCGAAGGCGACGAAACCGACGGCGATACGCTCGACTTCAACGGTTTGGCCGATCTGTCGACCTTGAATCTGACCACCAACACCCCGGATGAAAAAGCCGGTACCGTCGAGATGACAGACGGGTCTCTGGTGACGTTTTCAAACATCGAAAACATCATCTGCTTTACCCCCGGCACCTTGATTGCCACGGACAAGGGGCCACGCGCGATCGAAACGCTCGCACCCGGAGATTTGCTGGTTACCCGCGACAATGGTCTGCAACCTTTGCGCTGGGTCGGCAGCCGACGGGTTCAGGCCAAGGGAAAGTTTGCACCAATCGAGATATCTACTGCAATTCTGCAAGATGCCAGCGCGCCGCTTTTGGTGTCGCCACAGCATAGAATCCTGTGGACTGGTGCGCGCGCGCAGCTGTTATTCGGGGACCGCGAAGTGCTGGTCGCCGCCAAACATCTTTTGGGTCACGATGGGGTCCAAAAACGCGAAAGCAGCGCCGTTACCTATCTGCATCTGATGTTGGATCAACACGAAGTGATTTATGCCAACGGGGCCGCAACCGAAAGCTTTTTTCCCGGCGACAGCGCCCTGACCGCGCTACGCGATCCCTGTCGCGAAGAGATGTTCAGCCTGTTCCCTGAATTGCGCAGCCACAAAGCATCCTTTGGAGACACCGCCCGGATTTGCCTGAAACGCCACGAGGCACAATTGCTGGCGGCCTGAATGCGCCCGAGAGCATCCCCCGAGATCAAAACGCCCAACCGATCAGGCCCCTAGGCGCTTTTTTGCAATCCTCCGGGGCGCTCGCCCCGCGCCCAGGACCGCACTGCGTCGCCAAAGGCGGAAAACAGCGGACGTGACACCGGATCATTGGCCGCGTCCCATTCCGGGTGCCATTGCACCGAGAGCGTGAACCCCGGTGCGTCCTTGACAAAAATTGCTTCGGGCGTGCCGTCTTCGGCCAGACCGTCAATCACGATCCGGCTGCCCGGCGCTTTGATCCCCTGTCCATGCAGCGTGTTTGTCATCACTTCGGGTGCCCCGAACAGACGGTGGAACACACCGCCTTCAGTCATCTTGACCACGTGACGCAGGGCAAATTTTTCTTCCAGCGTGCCATCCGGCGGCATCCGATGGTTCATCCGACCCGGCAGATCACGGATTTCGGGGTACAGTGTCCCCCCCATGGCCACGTTCACTTCCTGAAAACCGCGGCAAATTCCCAGAAACGGCTGCCCCCGGTCCACACAGGCCCGCACCAGCGGCAGGACAATGGCATCCCGCGCCCGGTCAAATGCGCCATGCGCATCGGTTTCAACCTCGCCATATTCATGGGGATGCACGTTGGGCCGCCCGCCGGTCAACAGAAACCCGTCAAAGGTTTCAAGCAGTTCATCAACCGACAGAAATCTTGGATCTGACGGCACCAACAGCGGCATACATCCGGCGACTTCGGCCACGGCTTCGGAGTTCATGGTGCCACCAGCGTGGGCCGGATACTGATCGTTGATCAAATAGGAGTTGCCAATAATACCGACCTTGGGACGCGTCATGTTGCTCTCTTTATTGGTGCTGTTACCTGACTTTATCGCGGTCCTAGATGGGCTGCAATTCTGCACCTTCGCGCATGTCGCTGTTCACCCATGCTGGGGTCCCTAGGGGCAACTTGGGTATGGCGCCTCTGTGCGGGGCACATGTTGCTGTGGTGAAACAGGATGTGCACCCCATTCCCGTGGCTGACTGGGCAGCAGAGCGCGGACAGATGCGGTTGTTCAATGATGGGATCATCAAGCGCATTTTGACGACCTCCTGTTCCCGCCACTCTTGCGCGCCGAAATCGCGCCGGACCCGCAGTCCTCCCAGACACAGTGGATCGCCGCGATCGTTCTGTTGGCAGCCCTCTTACGACGGCGCGCTGTGCCCCGGTGAGGCATCAACCCCGGGTCCAAAAACGGGGGGCCAGCAAACGAGGATCCGGCAAACGGGGGCCTCGCCATGGGTTGCTGACGGGGTGCCCCGTGTGCCGGTGTTCGACCCAGGTCCGTGTCAGATCTCTGCCGTCATCCCGACCGCTTCGACCCCTGTCTGGGCCGCAATCGCGTCATTGTCCGATGTGTCACCGGTGACACCGACCGCTCCGACAATGGTGCCTTTCTTGTCGCGCACCAATACCCCACCCGGAACCGGGATCACCTGGCCACCGTAGACCCCATTCACCGCCGCCATAAAGTAAGCCTGCGCTTCGGCCCGCGCCATCTGTGCAGTCCCGGCCATCCCCAGCATCACCGCGCCATAGGCTTTGCCATGGGCAATCGCGAACCGCCCCGGTGCGGCCATATCTTCGCGCTCAAAAGCAATCACATGTCCCCCCGCATCCAGCACCACCACCGACAATGGCTTCAGCTCCAGTTCGCGCCCTTTTTCCAACGCTTTGCGAATGATGGTACGGGCCCGTTTCAAATTGATCGACATGTGATGTGTTCCACCCCTGTTTGTTTGCGGATTTCGCCTGGGTTCCCTTTCCGACCTGCATCGGTTCAGGCACCAACTGTCGCATTTCCGTCTGTTTGTTGTGGAATGTCAACGACACCGCCCGCGGGGACCGCAAAACTCGCAGGCCAGAACCGGCCCGGACACGCGAACCGGCTGAACGACAGGGACCAACCAGATGACCACACCAGCCTCCGCCGGGGTGCTGCCACCAAAACCGAAACCGCGCCCGGACAGGGTGTCCTTGTGGACCTATGCGCGGATGTTTCGCCGCGATATCCTGTCAGCCCAACCGGCGCGCCTGTACCGGGCCTGGATGGCCGAATTCCGCACGCCATTTTTTCGCAGTTACCTGTGCAATGATCCCGATCTGGTCGATCTGGTGCTCAAGGAGCGGCCGCGGGATTTCCCGAAATCGGATCGGGTGCGCGCCGGACTAAAACCCCTGCTGGGCGACTCGGTGTTCATCACAAACGGGGCCCAATGGGAACGCCAACGCCGCATTATCGACCTGGCATTCGCAGGCGGACGCCTGCGGCATGTGTTCCCGGCGATGTGGGATGCAGGGGTGGCGGCCGTTGACCGGCTCCGGCCTCTGGCCGACGGATCGCCGGTCGAAATCGAAGCTCAAACCAGCCACGCTGCGATGGATGTGATCTTTCGCACCCTGTTTTCGGTACCGGTTGAAAATGACACCGCCATGGCAGCTTTTGCCGCCTTTCGCGCCCATCAACAGGCCCAGCCCATTGTCAACCTGGGCGCGCTATTGCCCCTGCCCCGCTGGCTCAGGGTTCCCCATTCCCGCGCCACCAAACGCACAGCGCGGACCATTCGAACCCTGATTGCCCAACTGACCCAAGCCCGCGCCGCCGAGATTCAGGCCGGAACCGCGCCCGATGATCTGGCAACCAAGATCATGACAACTCCGGATCCGGAAACGGGCGACACCTTTTCCACCGCCGAAATGGGAGATCAGATCGGGATCTTTTTCCTTGCCGGTCATGAAACCAGCGCCTCGGCTCTGGCCTGGGCGCTGTATCTTTTGGCCCTGTATCCGGACTGGCAGGATCGTGTCGCCTCCGAGGCCCAGCGCGAAATCAAACCCGAAACGATCTATTTCTCGACCTTGTCCCGCCTGCAAACGTCACGCGCGGTGTTTCGCGAAACCATGCGGCTGTACCCGCCGGTGCCGATGTATGTGCGCGAAGCTGCCCGATCCGAATGCCTGCGGGACCGCGACGTGCGCCCTGGTAGCCAGGTCATTCTCAGCCCCTGGCACCTGCACCGTCACGAACGGCTGTGGGATAATCCGGACGGGTTTGACCCGGATCGCTTCACCACACCCAATGGCAAATCCTGTTTGAGATCTGCCTATATTCCGTTTTCCGCCGGGCCCCGGGTTTGCCCTGGGTCCGCTTTCGCCATGGCCGAAGGACCGTTGCTGTTGTCGATGCTGGTCCGGGCCTATCGGTTCGAAATACTCCCCGAACATCCCGCAACCCCTGTTGCGCATTTGACCGTTCGGGCGCGGGATGGCATCTATTTGCGCATAACGCCCCGCGATCCCGACGCTGATGCCGAAATGGACCCCCAGCAATGACCCGATCCGATCTCCGCCTCCCCGCTGCCTGGCCCTTCTGGCTGACATTGACCTTTGTTCCTCTGGTGGCTGTGGCGGTCATGCGGGGCGATTGGACAATCTGGCTGATCCCGGCCTATGGCTGGCTTGTGATGCCGGTGCTGGACCTGGTTGTTGGAAGATATCGCCGCAACGCCGATCCACAGACGCCGGACAGTGACCTGTTCTGGTTCCGTCTGCTCACCTGGATCTGGTTCCCCATCTCCTTTTGTCTGGTGTTTGGCACGATCTGGTATCTGGACGTCCAGGCCGACTATGACACCGGCGTCCTTCTGGCAGTCATGTTCGGCATCGGTGTCACCACGGGTACCGTCGGCATCGTCTACGCGCATGAACTGTTTCACAAATCCGGCTTCGAACGCCATCTCGGCGATCTTCTGTTGGCGCTCGTGCTCTACAGCCATTTCCGCACGGAACATCTGCTGGTGCATCACCCCTGGGTCGGAACGCCGCGCGACACGGTTACCGCGCGCTACAACGAAGGCTTTCTGCGCTATTTTCCCCGCGTTTTGTGGCAGGGCCCCGGATCGGCGTGGCGCGCCGAACGTGCCAAACTGGCGCGCGCTGGGCTGCCGGTCTGGCACCGGCGCAACCCGTTCTGGAAATACGCAGCACTTCAGGGCGGTTTTCTGATCCTGGCCTACTTTCTGGCGGGGTGGACCGGTGTGGGGTTGTTCGTGTTTCAGGCCTTCATTGCAATCTGGCAGCTGGAACTGACCAATTATGTCGAACATTACGGGTTGACCCGCAAACATCTGGGAGATGGCAAATACGAACCGGTCAAACCACATCACAGCTGGGATTCCACCCATGCCGTGTCCAACCTGCTTCTGATCAACCTGCAACGCCACGCCGATCACCATATCCACCCGATGCGCCGCTATCCGCTGCTACAAAGCTTCGGCCCCGAGGCCGCGCCGCAACTGCCTACGGGCTATCCGCCCCTGACCGCGCTGGCAATGATCCCGCCGCTATGGCGGCGCCGCTTCAACCCACGTGTGCGCGCCTGGCGCAAACAATTCTACCCGGAAATCACCGATTGGACCCCCTACAAACAGGGGACGCTGCCGCCACCAAAGGGCTCCACCTGATCCCTTTCATCTGGCCAGAAATATCCTCGGGGGAGCGCGAGGGGGCAGACAGCCCCCTCGTTCCCGAACCCACCAAAGGCGCTCAGCTTTCGGCCTTCAACTGCAACCGGCGCGCATGCAGGACCGGCTCGGTATAGCCCGAAGGCTGCACTCGCCCTTTGAACACCAAATCACAGGCCGCCTGAAAGGCGATCCCGTCATACTCGGGCGACATCGGCTGATAGCTCGGGTCATCACCGTTTTGCGCGTCCACAACCACGGCCATCTTGCGCAGCGCCGCCATCACGTCCTGCGCCGTCACCACCTCGTGGTGCAGCCAATTGGCGATATGCTGGGCGCTGATCCGACAGGTGGCGCGGTCTTCCATCAGGCCGACATTATTGAGGTCCGGCACTTTGGAGCACCCCACCCCCTGATCGACCCAGCGCACTACATAGCCCAGAATGCCCTGCGCGTTGTTTTCCACCTCGCGCAGGATCTGCCCAGCGGTCCATTTGCGGTAATTGGCCAGCGGAATTTCCAGCACCGAATCCACATAGGCGCGACGCCCACCTGCTTTCAGTTTGTCCTGCACCGCAAACACATCGACCTTGTGGTAATGAATGGCATGCAGGGTTGCTGCGGTCGGACTGGGCACCCAGGCACAATTGGCACCGGATTTTGGGTGTTCGATCTTTTGTTCCAGCATCGCCCCCATCAGGTCCGGCATCGCCCACATGCCCTTGCCGATCTGTGCTTTGCCCTGCAACCCGCATTCCAGCCCGATATCGACGTTCTGGTTTTCATAGGCGGTGATCCATCCCTTGCGCTTGATGAAATCCTTGCGCGAAAACGGCCCCGCCTCCATCGAGGTGTGAATTTCATCGCCGGTGCGATCCAGAAATCCGGTGTTGATGAACGCCACCCGGTTCTGTGCCGCACGGATACATTCCTTGAGATTGACCGAGGTGCGGCGCTCTTCGTCCATGATGCCGATTTTTACGGTGTTGCGCGCCAGGCCCAGAATTTCTTCGACCTTGGTAAAGATCCGATCCGTGAACGCGACCTCAACGGGGCCGTGCATCTTGGGCTTTACCACATAGACCGACCCGTGTTCGGAATTGCCCCCTGCACGTTGCAGATCATGCATCGCGATCATCACCGTGATCAGACCGTCCAACAGCCCTTCATAGGCCTCGTCACCGTTCTGATCCAACACCGCCGGATTGGTCATCAGGTGGCCCACATTGCGCACCCACAACAGCGCCCGCCCTTTCAGCGTCATCGCGGATCCATCCGGCGCGCAATACGCACGATCCGCGTTCAGGCGTCGGGTGATGCTGCGCCCGCCTTTTTCCAAGGTCGCCTCCAGATCGCCCTTCATCAGACCCAACCAGTTGGAATAGGCCTGCACCTTGTCCTCGGCATCCACACAGGCCACCGAATCCTCGCAGTCCATAATGGCTGACATGGCGCTTTCCATCACCACATCCGCCAGCCCGGCCTGATCGCGCGCGCCGATGGGATGGGCGCGGTCAAAGACCAGCTCCACATGCAGACCATTGTTGCGCAACAAAACGGCATCTGGTGCCTTGGGGTTGCCGCGATAGCCCACGAATTTACCGGAGCTGGCCAGCGGCTGATCGTCGATCAACAGCCCCCCGTCCTGCACATGGTACCGACGCACGTCCGCATGGCTGGTGCCGACAATCGGGAACGCTTCATCCAGAAACACCCGCGCCCGCGCCACAACGCGGGACCCATGGCCCCGGTCATAGCCGCCCACGGGCGGTTTGGAGCCCATGGCATCCGTGCCGTAAAGCCCGTCATACAGGCTGCCCCAGCGGGCGTTGGCAGCGTTCAGCGCATAGCGGGCATTGGTGATCGGCACCACCAGCTGTGGACCGGGCACCTGGGCAATTTCAGGATCAACATTTTCGGTGCCGATTTCAAAGTCTTCACCTTCGGGCAGCAGATAGCCGATCTGCTCCAGAAAGGTCTTGTAGGCCTCATGGTCATGGGGGTGGTTGCGATGGGTTTTGTGCCAGTCGTCAATCAGCCGCTGGATGTTTTCGCGCTGCGCCAGAAGATCCCGGTTTTCCGGCCCGAACCCGTTGACCAGTTCGCCCATCCCGGCCCAGAACTGATCCGCATCGACGCCGGTTCCCGGCAGCGCCCGGGTTTCGATGAACTCGGCCAGTTCGGACGCCACCTGCATCCCGTGAATGTTGCGCATGTTACCCATATCCTCGCCACTCCCAATGTCTGGCTGTCACACCGTCTGTCTGTCTTGCATACGACAGTTACAGGAATGATTTCCCGCCAGCAAACACGCCGGTCAGGAAAACTTACCAATTTAACCGAATACAGTTTTCTGGTTTTTTTGTAGACAACGGCATACAACGCCACCCTACCACGCACGCGCCCTGCAATGCCAGCTTGCAGCCACCCCTCCAGTTTCCTAACGTCGGGCCAATTCATCACACGAGGCCCCCCATGCGCGACGCTGCCCCCCAGACTATCTATCTCAAGGACTACACCGCCTTTGGTTATGTGGTGGACAGCGTCCATCTGACCTTTGATCTGGCCCCCAATGCCACCCGCGTGACCAGCCGCATTGCGTTCCGGCCCAACCCGGACTCATCTGACAGGGCTTTCTTTTTGCATGGCGAACAGCTGACCCTGATGTCGGCGAGCATCGACGGCACGACGGTCGCGCCTGATGTCACGGACGAAGGTCTGACCTGTGATGTACCGGATGCGCCATTTATCTGGGAGGCGATTGTCGAAATCGACCCGGCAAACAACACTGCACTCGAAGGGCTGTATATGTCGAACGGCATGTATTGCACCCAATGCGAGGCCGAAGGGTTTCGCAAGATCACCTATTATCCCGACCGCCCCGATGTGATGTCGACCTTTACCGTGCGCATCAACGGACCGGAAAAGGTGATGCTGTCGAACGGCAACCCCACAGGGTCCGGGGATGGATGGGCCGAATGGCATGATCCCTGGCCCAAACCCGCCTATCTGTTTGCGCTGGTTGCAGGCGATCTGGTCAACCACCCTGACCGGTTCACCACCCAATCCGGCAAGGATGTGGAGCTGAACATCTGGGTGCGTCCGGGGGACGAAGGCAAATGCGCCTTTGGCATGGAGGCGCTCAAGAAATCCATGACCTGGGATGAACAGGTCTATGGCCGCGAATATGACCTCGACATCTTCAACATCGTCGCGGTGGATGATTTCAATATGGGCGCGATGGAGAATAAGGGGCTGAACGTCTTCAACTCTTCCTGCGTGCTGGCCAGCCCAGAAACCTCGACCGATATGAATTTCGAACGGATCGAAGCGATCATCGCGCATGAATATTTCCACAATTGGACCGGCAACCGCATCACCTGCCGCGACTGGTTCCAGCTGTGCCTGAAAGAAGGGCTGACCGTGTTCCGCGATGCCCAGTTCACCGCCGACATGCGCAGCGCGCCTGTCAAACGCATTGCCGATGTGATCGACCTGCGCGGACGCCAGTTTTCCGAAGACAACGGGCCGCTGGCCCATCCGGTGCGGCCCGACAGCTTTCAGGAGATCAACAATTTCTACACTGCCACCGTCTATGAAAAGGGCGCCGAGCTGATCGGGATGCTCAAGCGGCTGGTCGGTGATGACGCCTATGCGGCTGCGTTGGATCTGTATTTCGACCGACACGATGGACAGGCCTGCACAATTGAAGATTGGCTGGCGGTGTTTCAGGACACGACAGGGCGCGATCTGAGCCAGTTCAAACTGTGGTACGAACAGGCCGGCACCCCGCGTCTGTCGGTCAGCGACGCCTATCAGGACGGCACCTATACGCTGACCTTCGAACAATCGACGCCCCCCACCCCAGGACAGCCGGACAAGGCCGCCCGCGTCATTCCGATTTCCGTCGGACTGCTGGGCCCCAATGGGGACGAGGTGCACGCCACGCAGATTCTGGAAATGACCCAATCCCGCCAGAGTTTTTCGTTTGAAGGACTGTCCGCCCGACCGGTGCCGTCGATCCTGCGTGATTTTTCTGCCCCCGTGATTCTGGACCGGGACACCAGCAACGGGGAACGGGCGTTCCTGTTGGCCCATGACACCGACCCGTTCAACCGTTGGGACGCAGGCAACGCATTGGCCAAGGATGCGCGTCTGTCGATGATCACCGACGGCGCTGCGCCAAATGCGGATTACCTGGACGCTTTGCAGAAATTGGTGCGCGATGACTCCCAGGATCCTGCATTCCGTGCATTGGTGCTGCACCCGCCGAGCCAATCGGACCTGGCGCAATCGCTGTTTGATCGCGGGATCACCCCGGATCCGCAGGCAATCTACGATGCCGCCGAAACCTTTGCCCAGACGTTGGCCCAAACCCTGTCCGACAGCCTGCCGCGGCTATATGCCGACACCACGGTCCCCGGCGCTTATGTGCCAGACGCCGCCGGGTCCGGCAAACGGGCATTGAACTTTCGCCTGTTGTCCCTGTTGTCCCGTCTGGACGGCGGCGAACAGGCGGCACGCCAGTATGAATCTGCCAACAACATGACCCAGCAGAGCGCAGCGCTCACCTGTCTGTTGTCGATCGACAAAGGCACAGAACAAACACAGGCCTTTTTCGACCAATGGCAGGGCGACCGGTTGGTCATGGACAAATGGTTCGGTTTGCAGATCGCCTGTGCCGCACCGGACACCGCCGCCACTGTCGCCCTGGCTCTGACGCGGCACGCGTTGTTTGACAGGAAGAACCCCAACCGGTTCCGCGCAGTGATGGGCGCATTGGCCATGAACCACGCCGGGTTCCATCACGCATCGGGGACCGCCTATGTTCTGCTTGCCGATCACCTGATCGCGTTGGACGCCGTCAATCCCCAGACCACGGCCCGCATGTGTTCTGCCTTCCAAACCTGGAAACGGTATGACGCGGACCGGCAAACCCTGATCCGGGCTCAGCTGGAGCGGATTGCCGCCGTGGACACGCTCAGCCGGGATACAACTGAAATGGTCACGCGGATTCTGGACGCGTGAGCCGTGCCAGCACCCCCAGCATGGATGAGAAACCGCCAATGCCCACAGACCTGATACACAGGCGCGACACCCGCACCCCCAAGGCGCTGATTGGCGTGGCGGCATATTATCTGATCCTGTTGGGCCTATGGGTGGGCGTGGACGCCGCCTGGTGGATCATCCTGGGGCTGGCCCTGCCCGGTCTGCCGGCCGTGGCCGACCTGTGGCGCAATCCACAGGCCGGGCTGACCCTGACGGACACAAATGTCAGCTGGTTCAGTGGTCCGCATCACGATCAAATCGACCTGGCGGAAATCGACATCGCCCGATTTGACACCCGTTGGGATTTCTCGATCCGGGTCACGCTGAAGCTGAACACGGGCAAATCGCTGCGGATCCCTTTTGAATCCCTGCCACCGCACCGCCAGTTTGAACAGCAGTTGCAAGACCGCGGGATCGACGTGAAACGTCGCCACTTTGTCTTTCTGTGATCCGCGCTTGGGTGCCCCGCGTCTAATCCGCCATTGAACCATTGAACACGCCCCGGAAACAGGGCGTGACCACTGTTTCCGCACCGAACCATGATGACACGCAATTTCCCGGTGAAGGATCCCGAAACACCGCATCTGCGCCTTTTTTGCGCCCAATTGAGCTGTCAATTTTCAGGAATTGAACGAATTTTTGCCAATTGATGGAACCGAGATGCTGAACCGACCTAACACTGCCCTGGATGCCCTGAAACCTCTGCTCGCCGCACTGGGCAAAAGGTTTGGCGTCCCGGCCTTGTCGGCCCCGGCCCCCCAACTTTTGTTGCCTGCCCCCGCCGCGCTGAACGAACCGACGCGCGCCGAACAGTTCCTGGACATACCGATCCCGGATCACAGCAACGACGACGCGGCCTGTCAGACCGCCCAATCCCGCGGCCAGTTCCTGGCCCGTCAGGATCGCTGGGACGAACTTTCGGCTGAAATCCGCAGCGCAGACGAAGCCCGCGACACAACGCCCGGCGGAATGCCCATTGCCGACTTGCTGGCCTATGGAGCCCGATCCGATGTGATTCACGCCGTGGAACACGGGCTTCAGGACAATCTGCCGGTGACCCACAGCACGCTCACCGATGGCATCTCTGGCCTGGAAGAGGTGCGCGCCGAATACCCCCAAGACCCCTATATTGCCATGATTGTGGCCCATATGCATGTCGACATTGCCTGGGCCTGGCGGGGCACCAATTGGGACCCGGTCGTACCCAAGCTGAACCGGGCCCGGTTTGCGGCGCATTTCGACCGCGCTTCGGACATCATGCAGCCCTACTGCTTTCTTGAATTGAACAGTCCCAGCCTGGCTGCCTGCTGTTGTGCGCTGCTGGCAGGCAAACAGATCCCGGGGCGTCGCATTGCCGACACCTACGAAGATCTGATTGATCTGGACCCTCACAATCACCGGCACATGCGCGCATTGGGCAATCACATGCTGCCCCGCTGGTTCGGGTCGTACACCGATCTCGAGCTCGAGGCGCGCCGGACCGCCGCCCGGACCCAGGACATCTGGGGCGCGGGCGGATATACATGGGTCTGTTTCGATGCCATCGCAATTGATGATCAGGCCTGTGCCAACGTAGATGTGCCCTTCTTTCTGGACGGATTGCACGACATTGTTGCAGCCCGCCCCAATCAGGAGATGATCAACCTTTTGGCGGCCTATTGCGCGGTTGCCATGCGCAACGGGTTGGGATTAAATCAGGATGCCGACCTGCCGAGGATGCAGATTTCTGATGCCGCCAGTTGGCTGATCCGCGACCATCTGACCGAAGTCCACCCTTTGATCTGGGCGCACGCTGCGGATGGGTTTGACAACAATTCGCGGGTGACTTCTTCGCGTCGATTTGCGGCACGGGGGCGCGCTGATGCGCTTCAGGTGATTGCAGATATGTTCCAGGATGAAATCAGCCAGGGACTGCGGGTGACCTTTACCCCCAATGGGCCAAAGCTGGCCCCGGGCTAAGGGCAGGGTCAGCTTTTACCCTGCAATTTCGCAATTCTAATCGCGCCAAAAATCACAATGCACAACTAAATCTGCAAGGTGCAGCTCTGCTGTGCCTTGCCGCGCCCAACGGGAGAGCCCATCCCGCAGGGGGTGGTGCCGACGGGCGGGAGCCTTCGTGGTCGCTTTCGCGCCCATTCCCCCTTGCTCCCCGGCCTTTGCAGCCCTAGAACGCTGGCAAACCGGTATCTATGGAGCGGACAGACCATGCTCGACCTGACTTATGAACTCCCCAAGCCCAAAGTGATCGCGGGCGCCAAGCATGACTGGGAATTGGTCATTGGCATGGAAGTGCATGCCCAGGTCAGCTCCAACGCCAAACTGTTTTCCGGTGCCTCGACCAAATTCGGGGCCGAGCCGAATTCGAACGTGGCCTTTGTGGACGCGGCCATGCCCGGCATGTTGCCCGTGATCAACGAATACTGCGTCGAACAGGCGGTACGCACCGGTCTGGGGCTCAAGGCCGACATCAACCTGAAATCCGCCTTTGACCGCAAGAACTATTTCTACCCCGATCTGCCACAGGGCTATCAGATCTCGCAGCTGTATCACCCCATCGTGGGCGAAGGCGAAGTGCTGGTGGAGCTGGGCAATGGTCAGGCCCGCATGGTGCGTATCGAACGTATTCACATGGAACAGGACGCAGGCAAATCGATCCATGACATGGACCCGAACATGTCATTTGTCGATCTGAACCGGACTGGCGTCTGTCTGATGGAGATCGTGTCGCGCCCCGACATCCGCAGCCCCGAAGAGGCCGCCGCCTATATCGTCAAGCTGCGCCAGATCATGCAGTATCTGGGCACCTGTGATGGCAACATGCAGAACGGCAACTTGCGCGCGGATGTGAACGTGTCGATCTGTCTGCCGGGGCAGTACGAGAAATACCAGGAAACCCAGGATTTTGATCATCTGGGCACCCGCTGCGAGATCAAGAACATGAACTCGATGCGGTTCATCCAGCAGGCCATCGAAGTCGAAGCGCGCCGTCAGATCGCCATCGTCGAAGGCGGCGGCAAGGTCGATCAGGAAACCCGGCTTTATGATCCGGACAAGGGCGAAACCCGGTCGATGCGCTCCAAGGAAGAGGCGCATGATTACCGCTATTTCCCCGATCCTGATCTGCTGCCGCTCGAGATTGAACAGGCGTGGGTCGATGACATCGCGGCCAAATTGCCCGAGCTGCCAGATGACAAAAAAGCGCGCTTTATCAGTGACTTCGGTCTGTCCGATTATGACGCTTCGGTGTTGACCGCCGAAGTGGAATCGGCGGCCTATTTCGAGGCGGTGGCGCAGGGGCGCAATGGCAAGCTGTCGGCCAACTGGGTGATCAACGAATTGTTTGGCCGCCTGAAGAAAGAAGACCACGACATCGCCGACAGCCCGGTTTCCCCGGCGCAGCTGGGCGGGATCGTGGATCTGATTTCATCGGATGCCATTTCCGGCAAGATCGCCAAGGACCTGTTTGAAATCGTCTATACCGAAGGCGGCGATCCTGCTGAAATCGTTGAGAAACGCGGCATGAAACAGGTGACCGACACCGGCGCGATCGAGGCCGCATTGGACGAGATCATCGCCGCGAATCCGGCGCAGGTCGAAAAGGCCAAGGTGAATCCCAAGCTGGCCGGATGGTTCGTCGGTCAGGTGATGAAAGCCACCGGCGGCAAGGCCAACCCCAAGGCCGTGAACCAATTGGTCGCGCAGAAATTGGGCGAATAATCCGGGCCCAAATCTGGATCTGAAAAGGGCGCCCCGGTGGCGTCCTTTTTACGTCAAAACCCTAAAAAACCCCCGGCACTATGCGTGCACCGGACGTGCACCATGCGTGCACCGGGTGATGCCCTTAACTTTCGTCACTCTCTGCCGAACTTCCCGCGACAGCCTTCATTGCCGCTACCGCCTTTGCTCCCTGCTCAAGGTGCTTCGAACCAAAGAACATTGCGCCAACACCGGCACCAACAAAGGCGGTGGCACCGAATGCACAAAAAACCGCGGTTGTCGCGCCGACTAGGCACAACCGACATGTCACGTCCGCTAATTCACCTTCTTTTCCATCGGGCCAGGTCCTCATCTCCTGAAACAGTTTTGCTAGTGAAAACTTGGCTTTCTCCGCATCCTCCTCACTAGGCTCGACCGGCAACGCCTCGGCTTGTGCTTTCAATGTCGCCACAGCGTCCATCATGGCCCGCAACCTCTGGCTCAACGCCAAAAGTTCCTCCCGAATTTCCTCCGAGAGCGAGTTGTTCCCTCGCAAGTCCTGGAGGCGTTCAAACTCAAGCAACAAGTGCCCGGAAATCGCTTCCAGAGTCGGAGGGAGAACCAATCTGTTGGTCCGTAAAGAAGATCGAATTTCCGGGATTGTCACCTTGTCAAGCGCAGTTGGTGTATTGGATCCGTCGTCAGAATTGTTCGTCAAGCGTTTGGAACCGCTGAACCGATTTTCAATCTCAGCAATCAGCGCGGCGATATGTTCCGCGCCTTTGTCCCAATCATCAGGCCGGATAAGGGCGATGTCGTGCAGCATCTTCCAATGGCTGTCCCAATCGCCAGTCAAGGGACGCCCATCCAACGCGGCCTGGTACCAGCGGATCCAGAAGTCATGGCCGGGGTTTTGGGTGAGCCATTTTTGGGATCGCTCCCAGAGGTCTATCAATTCGGGTGGAGGGTTCTCAGGCCATAGCGCACGTCTCTGCAAAACGCTCCCCAAGCTGATCTCTGCGGCATCACTTTGTAGAACCGCCCAAATTGCCGCGGGGTCGGCGGTGGCGGAGCCAAGGCCATCAGCAGCGGCGGCGGCGGAGCGGGCGGCGGAAGCGGCGATGAAAGTGGCGGAGGCGGCAGAGCGGGCGAAGATGGCGGAGGCGGCGAAAGTGGCGGAAATGGCGGATTCGGCGGAGGCGGCGGCGGAGGCGGATGTGGTGGAGGCGGCGGTGGCTGCGGAGGCGGAATCGGAGGCGAAGGTGGAGAAGGTGGCCCTGCTCATCTCTGGGGTTGACGCAATGCCCGCAACCCCAGAGATAAAATTACAGCGGAAAATTGGTAAAGCTGTCAAATCACCTTTGCGGGCCTGATCGCTAGTCAAGCCAGCCCACCACATGGGTAAAACCCGCATCGCAAGGCGGCTGGCAAGAATTACAGCCTCTTGCTGGCGGGTTGCCTCGGGGCGCTGGTTCAGCCAGGCTTCAAAACTTTTTCGATCTGTAATTTCATGTGCTTGAATCATATCCGCAGCCTGTCACGCCTCCAAGCCCGGAACAAGCCGAGATCCCCCCGGTCAACAAGCCGGTGCTTGACCCCCGGTGCCTATGCGCTAAGACGATACCCCGGAACATGGAGAGCCCGATGCAGCAGTTTGAGTACAAGGTTGTGCCCGCCCCGGTCAAAGGCACCAAGGCCAAGGGGGTCAAGGGGCCCGAGGGGCGGTTTGCCAATTCGATCGAGGCTCTGCTGAACGAAATGGCGGTGCAGGGGTGGGAATTTCAGCGCGCCGAGTTGCTCCCGTCAGAGGAGCGTGCCGGGTTGACCGGATCCGCCACCAACTGGCGCAATGTTTTGGTGTTTCGCCGCCCCGTTGATCAGGGGGTGCCGGTGATTGTCGCAACCGCGGCCGAAACCGAAGCCACCAAAGCGGCGGACACCCCCACAGAGGTGCCCGCGGCCACAACTCAGCCAGTTGCGCCCGTGGTTGCGCCGCCCGTGGGTGCCGCCAACGACGATGACGTGAGCGGCTCGAATGCGCCTGCGGTCACGATCGAGGTCGATGACGGCGAAGGCGTGATCCCGCATTCGGTGCCCGGCCCCGGCGCTGTGGCGATGTTGAAGGACGATGGTGTCGAAGAGGTCAGCCCGGTTGCCGGCATGACGACGGCCCTGAAAGTCCGGGCCGCCCAAAAGAAAACCGAAGACGATTAAGCCCCGATATCCAACGCCAGGGCGTGAATGCGCCCGACAATTTCGCCCAGGGCCTTGTGCACCATGCGATGTTGTTGCACGCGGGATTTCCCGGCAAATCCGGCGGCGCGGATCCGAACGTTGAAATGGCTTTCGCCGCCGTCCTGATACCCCGCGTGACCGCGATGGGCGTCGCTGTCGTCGTGCACGTGCAGTTCGGTTGGGTCAAAGGCGTCTTGTAGGCAGTGGCGGATTTCAGCTGTCACGGACATTTGCGCATCTCCTTGCAAATATTTCTCTCGTCCCCTCTTCTATCTGGCGGTGCATAGATTACAATCTGCCCTCCGAGTCGAATAACGCGTCCAAAAGGTGCCCCTATGACCAAATCCGATCCCTTTGGTTTTGATATGTCGGTCCGAACCGCCAAGAAGAAGAACCCGCGCGGGCGGCGTGGGATGTCCGGTGCGTCCGAGACATCCGTGCGGGTGTGTGAACACGAAGGCTGTGAAGAGGCCGGGAAATTCCGCGCGCCCAAGGCACCCGATGTGCTGGATGAGTTTTTCTGGTTCTGTCAGGATCATGTGCGTGAGTATAACGCCAAGTGGAGCTTCTTTGACGGCACCACCGAAGCCGAGCTGAACGCGCAGCAGTCCAAGGACAAGGTCTGGGAACGCCAGACCCGCCCCATGGGCGATCCCGAGGCCCGCGCCTGGGCGCGGTTGGGCATCGAAGACCCGCATCAGGTGCTGGGCAACAACGCCACCCAGAACCCCGGAAAAGGCGCGGCCAGCGGCCGCCGTCTGCCCCCCACCGAACGCCGCGCCATCGAGATCCTGGAAGCCAAGGACAATTGGACCAAGGCCGAGATCCGCAAAGCCTATAAGAAGCTGATCAAGGTGTTGCACCCCGATATCAACGGCGGTGACCGCAGCCAGGAAGAACAGCTGCAAGAGGTGGTCTGGGCCTGGGATCAGATCAAGGACAGCCGCAGCTTCAAGTAAACGCAGCGCGGAAGTGCCCGCGACCGGCGCTGGCCCGGTCGTGACGGGGGCGGTCGTGACGGGGGCGGTCGGCCGTGCCCGTGTGCAGTCCGGGCGCGGTCAGTACGTAACCAGGGCGCGCAACACCGTGCCACCGTAGCGCCACCGTCGTGCAATCGTCGTGCCGGACCCTGCATTGCGCCGGAATTTTGCGCCTATTGTATCAATACAAATCCCTAAAAACACGGCGCGTAACGCCAGTTTGACCCAGATCACCACGTCATGTGGTCAAACCCTTCCCTGCCCTCTTGCCCTTGGCCTAAAACTGGTGCACCACATGCGGGTTTAGACCCCTTGTGATGGGCAGAGAATAAGGATTTTAGGCATGGCTGATGGTATGCTCGACATCGACGCGAAACCAACCGACGCAGTTTCGGTGCGCGATGTATTCGGAATTGACACGGACATGACCGTAAAGGGCTTTGCTGAGGCCAGCGAACGTGTGCCTGCAAGCGATCCGACGTACAAGTTCGATCCCGACACCACAATGGCGATCCTGGCCGGGTTCAGCCACAACCGTCGTGTCATGGTTCAGGGCTATCACGGCACAGGTAAATCGACCCACATCGAACAGGTTGCCGCGCGCCTGAACTGGCCCGCCGTCCGGGTGAACCTGGACAGCCACATCAGCCGGATCGACCTGATCGGCAAGGACGCAATCAAGCTGCGCGATGGCAAGCAGGTCACAGAATTCCACGAAGGCATTCTGCCCTGGGCGTTGCGCAACCCGGTTGCGATCGTGTTTGACGAATATGACGCCGGCCGCGCCGATGTGATGTTCGTGATCCAGCGGGTTCTGGAACATGACGGCAAGCTGACGCTGATGGATCAGAACGAAATCATCACGCCGAACCCGCATTTCCGTCTGTTCGCCACTGCCAACACCGTTGGTCTGGGCGACACCACGGGCCTGTATCACGGTACCCAGCAGATCAACCAGGCCCAGATGGACCGGTGGTCGTTGGTGGCGACGTTGAATTATTTGTCCCACGATGCGGAAACCGCCATCGTTCTGTCCAAGGCGCCGCATTACAACACGGCTGAGGGGCGCAAGCACATCAGCCAGATGGTGACCGTTGCCGATCTGACCCGGACCGCGTTCATGAACGGCGATCTGTCCACCGTGATGAGCCCGCGGACCGTGATCAACTGGGCCCAGAACGCTGAAATCTTCCGCGATGTCGGCTATGCCTTCCGCCTGAGCTTCCTGAACAAATGTGACGAGCTGGAGCGCCAGACCGTGGCCGAGTTCTATCAGCGTTGTTTTGACGAAGAGCTGCCCGAAAGCGCAGCCAGCGTTTCGCTGGGTTAACTGCGACGTGCCGCCCGGCCGCAAGGCCGGGCAGTGCCCATCCCGCCCTCCGTCAAGCAGGAGGCGTGCTTGCAGCACAGGGGCGGGCACTTCGTTTCCCGCCCGCGGCCGGGCCCCGCCCTCTGGTTTGATCAAAGAAGGCTGGACAAAAGCCGCGCATGGCGGAATGCTTCGACCGAGGACACCTTGCGACCATGAAAAAGCCCAACGACAACCCCGCCGATCCGTTCAAGAAGGCGCTGGCCGAAGCCACCAAGGTGATGGCTGACAATCCCGAGCTGAACGTCTCTTATACGGTCGATCCATCCGGTGTGACCGGGGATTCCGTGCGTCTGCCGCAGGTCAGCCGCCGGATGAGCCGCGAGGAAGTTCTGCTGGCCCGGGGCACGGCCGATGCGCTGGCGTTGAAGTTGAAATACCATGACGACGGGGTGCACAATCGGTATGCCCCGCCCGGAGACATGGCGCGGGATCTGTATGAGGCGTTGGAAAATGCGCGCTGCGAGGCGATGGGCGCGCGCGACATGCCCGGCACCGCATCCAACATTGACGTCAAGATCCAGAACGAAGCCATCCGGCGTGGCTATGATCAGTGCAAACAGCCCGCCGATGCGCCTTTGTCGGTGGCTGCCGGGTATCTGGTGCGCCATCTGGCCACCGGTCGTCCGATGCCCGAAGCCGCCGCCAATGTGATGGAGCTGTGGCGTCCGTTCATCGAGAGCCAGGCGGGCGATACGTTGGACAATCTGGACGACAAGCTGGCCGATCAGGCCGAGTTTGCCAAATTCGCGCGTCAGGTGATCACCGATCTGGGCTATGGCGATCAGCTGGGTGATGATCCGGATGACATGGATGATCAGCAGGATGATCAGGCCGAAGACGATGCCGAAGAACAGCCCGATCCCGACAGCACCGGCGAGGATGATTCCGATCAGGAACAGGCCGATGCGGATGCCGAACAGGCCCAGGAGCAGCAGCAGGATCAGCAGCAGGCCCAGGTGTCGATGGACGAGATGGCCGAAGACGACATGGGCGAAGAGACCGAGATGCCCGAGGGCGAGGCCCCTCAGGAGCCCCCGGCCCCGCCCCCCGCGTCCGAGGCCGACCCGGATTATCAGGTGTATATGGACACCAATGACGAAGAAATCGCCGCCGAGGAACTGGCCGAGGCGGCCGAGTTGGAACGCCTGCGCGCCTATCTGGATCAGCAGCTGGAGCCGCTGAAGGGGGCTGTATCACGTCTGGCCAACAAATTGCAGCGCCGCCTGCAGGCCCAGCAGAACCGCAGCTGGGAGTTTGACCGCGAAGAGGGCATTCTGGATGCCGGTCGTCTGGCGCGTGTGGTGGCCAACCCGACCACGCCGTTGTCGTTCAAGGTCGAGAAAGACACCGAATTCCGCGACACCGTGGTGACGCTGCTGCTGGACAACTCGGGGTCGATGCGGGGGCGCCCGATTTCCATCGCGGCGATTTGTGCCGATGTTCTGGCCCGCACGCTGGAACGGTGCAACGTCAAGGTCGAGATCCTGGGCTTTACCACCCGTGCCTGGAAGGGCGGACAGGCGCGCGAGGCCTGGTTGGCCGAGGGGCGCCCGCAACAGCCCGGACGTCTGAACGACCTGCGCCACATCATCTATAAACGGGCCGACGCCCCGATGCGGCGGACCCGGGCCAATCTGGGCCTGATGATGAAGGAAGGGTTGCTGAAGGAAAACATCGACGGCGAGGCGCTGGAATGGGCGCACCGGCGCATGACTGCGCGGCAAGAAGCGCGCAAGATCCTGATGGTGATTTCCGATGGGGCTCCGGTGGATGACAGCACCCTGTCCGTGAACCCGGCCAACTACCTGGAAAAACACCTGCGCGACGTGATCGCGATGGTCGAGCGACGCAAGCAGGTCGAGCTGCTGGCAATCGGCATCGGCCACGACGTCACCCGCTACTATGACCGGGCCGTCACAATCACCGATGTGGAACAGTTGGCCGGTGCCATGACCGAACAGCTGGCCGCGCTGTTTGACAGCGACCCACGCGCCCGTGCGCGGGTGATGGGCATCCGCAGGGTCAGCTAGGTCGCGGCCCCCGCATCCGTGGGCTCCCGCCCGGTTTGACCGCATCAAAGATGCGACCAAACCCGTTGGGCCTGGCACAGCAAAGCTGTGCCGGCGGCGGCGGGCTGGTCGCTGTTGGGTTCGCAGGCAGCACAGAACACACAAACCTGGACACCAGACGCGCCTGCGCCGCGCCGCAGGCGCGGCGCCCGGCCCAACGGGACGCGGTGCTTTTCAAAGCATCGCAGACGGGCGGGAGCCCTCCGTCGTGGCATTGGGTGCCTCCGATCCGGCAGACAGCCCAACCATGACGGGCAGCTCCTGGCGCATCATCTTGCCGCGTCTCACCCCGGCAGTCCCATCCTCATGGTCATCGGCATGGTCATCGGTATGGTCATCGGCATGGTCATGGGGAAGGTCATGGCAAAGGTCATCGCCCTCCCCAGTGCCTTGGAACCACGCAGACAAACCGGGAAAGAGCCGGCAGGCTCACCGCCAGGACGCAACACCGCTGTGACGCAACACCGCTGTGACGCAACACCGCTGTGACGCGCCATCCCGCCCATTTGCGCCGGTGGACCACATGCGGCGCGCGGCCGCGAAGCGCCCCCCTGTCGGCGGCTGGGCAACGCCCGCTGATCCCCGGCCGCTCGCCCGGAGTTCCGGTGTGATCACGGCGGCGGGGCCCCGCGCCTGCGCTGCTGTCCGCGCGTATTCGACGCCCCCATCACACAGTCCTTTTTGAACTGGCCTTATCGACCTGTCAGGCGCATTTCCCAAGGTGCCTCAAGGCCGCAACACCCAAACCCTGCACCGGCGAGGCCAACGCATTCCGGGACACCTGCGATCTGTCGGGTCCCATCCAATGTCAGAGCGGCGCACGGTTGGTGGGTCTTTTGGGCGCGGCCCTCAGGTCGCCTGAGCCGAGGTAATCACCGCGGGAATCGGCACGCTCCAGGGGCCGGTCGCACCATGTGCGGCCCGGACGGTTTCCGCCACCGACTGACGAATTTTGGTCAGTGACGCCTCGGGTTGCGAGGCCAGCAACGCCTTGCCCCGCACCGCCCCTTCGGCAAAGAAGGTGACCGGCGCATCGGGCTGGTCAATCGTCCAGGCGCTGTGCACGACCTGTTGGGCACACTCCGTGAAACCGGCACGCTCCAACGCCGGATAGGCGATGGCGGCATCGGCATAATCGTGCAATCCCGGTCCTGGTGGCAGCTGCACAGCCGGATCACCATGCGCGCCGATGGCCGCAAACACATACCCCAGCGCCGTTGGCACGGTGGGCGCATGCCACACCGAAAACGCCAACCGCCCGCCCGGACGCAGCACCCGATGCGCCTGGGCCAGAACCTGTGGCGCGTCCGGCACATGCAGAATGCCGAACCCGATGGTCACGACATCGAATTGGCCGTCCTCGAATGGCAATTGCATGGCGTCGCCTTCGACAAAGGTCACGCCCGGCACCCGTTCCCGGGCCAGGTCCAGCATGGCCGGGGAAAAATCGAGCCCCGTGACATCCGCCTTGGCCTGGTGCAGACCGGCCGCCACGATCCCCTGACCGCAACACAGATCCAGCGCCTGGCTGCCCGCCCCTGGCCCGACGGCGGCGACCATCGGCGCGACGCACATCTGGGAGGCCTGGGCAAACCCGTCAGCATAGCTGCGCGCCACCTCGGGATCGGACCATCCCTGTTTTTCAAAGGCCGCAAACGCGGTAAAGGTCGGTTTGGACATCTGGAACACTCCTCAGGTTGGCCCCATGCGCGTTCAGCGACCTGCTGTCTCTTGCAGCATGTCAGATCGCGATGCGAAAATCGCGTCTTGCGCCCGCCCCCGGTTCACGGTTCTCTGACACCGGATACAGATAGACACAGGACGCGCCCATGACCCTCCCGCCTCTCCAGAGCTTTGATGTGACTGCCCGCCCCGATCAGGGCCCACCGCGGTTGCAGGCCCTGCGTCGTGAAATTGCCCAGGAGGGGCTGAGCGGGTTTCTGGTCCCGCGGGCGGATGCGCACCAGGGGGAATATGTTGCCGCGCGTGACAACCGTCTGGCCTGGCTGACCGGCTTTACCGGGTCTGCCGGGTTCTGTGCGGTGCTTGCGGACGTGGCCGGTGTCTTTATCGACGGGCGGTATCGCACCCAGGTCAAAAGTCAGGTGGCGGATGTCTATACGCCGGTGCCCTGGCCCGAGGTCCAATTGGTCGACTGGCTAATCGAACAGCTGCCCAACGGGGGGAAGATCGGATTTGACCCCTGGCTGCACACCTCGGGGCAGATCCGTGGCCTGTACCGGGATCTGGAAGGCACCGGGATCGAAATCACGCAGATCGACAATCTGGTGGATCGCATCTGGGCAGATCAGCCGGCTGCGCCGATGCATCCGGTTGCCGCCCATCCGCTGGATTATGCCGGGGAAACCGCGGATTCCAAGATCGAGCGCCTGGCCCGGTCCTTGCAGGAGGCCGGACAGACGGCGGCCATCATCACCCTGCCCGATTCGATCATGTGGCTGCTCAATCTGCGGGGCGCGGATATCGCGCGCAATCCGGTGGCACATGGATTTGCCATTCTGCATGCGTCGGGCAGCGTGGACCTGTTCATGGAGCCCGACAAGCTGACCGGAGTGGTCTCTCATCTGGGGCCACAGGTGCGCTGTCGCCCGCCACAGGAGTTTGTCGCTGCGGTGCAGGCCTTGTCCGGGGCCGTGCGCATCGACGGGGCATCGGTGCCCTACCGGGTTGCCGAACTTCTGGCCGAGCACGCCGTGGCCGGTGGCGATCCCTGCGCGCTGCCCAAGGCCTGCAAGAACCCGGCCGAAATTGATGGCAGCGCCGCCGCCCATCTGCGCGACGGGGCCGCCGTGGTCGAGCTGTTGGCCTGGCTGGATGCCCAGCCCCCGAACAGTGTCCGCGAAATCCAGGTGGTGCAAAAGCTGGAAGCCCTGCGCCAACGCGATCCACGGCTGCGCGACATCAGTTTCGACACGATTGCAGGCACCGGGCCGAATGGCGCGATCATGCATTATCGGGTGACCACCGAAACCGATGCCCGATTGGCAGAGGGCGATCTGTTGGTGTTGGACAGCGGTGGCCAATATCTGGATGGCACCACCGACATCACCCGCACCATCGCCATCGGCACCCCCAGAGACGAAGAGCGCGCGGCCTTTACCCGGGTGTTGCAGGGGATGATCGCCATGTCCCGCCTGCGCTGGCCCAAAGGTCTGACCGGGCGCGACATCGAATGCGTCGGGCGCATGCCGCTGTGGCTGGCCGGTCAGGATTTCAACCATGGTCTGGGACACGGGGTCGGTGCCTATCTGAGCGTACACGAAGGGCCCCAGCGGCTGAGCCGGGTCAGCGATGTGCCGTTGGAGCCGGGGATGATTCTGTCAAATGAACCGGGCTATTACCGCGAAGGCGGCTTTGGCATCCGAATCGAGAATCTCCTGGTGGTGCAGGAGGCTCCGGCGCTGGACGGCGCGGACCCGGAGCGGTCCATGCTGAGCTGGCGCACATTGACCTATGTGCCGATCGACCGGCGCCTGATTGTTCGCGACATGATGAATGCGGACGAGCTGAGATGGTTGAATGCCTACCACGCGGAGGTGGCCAAAAAGATAGCGCCAACGCTGGGCAATGACGCCAAATTGTGGTTGGATGCCGCAACCGCCCCGTTCTGACACGGGGCTGTTACGTGCAAGGGCCATGCTGTGCCCGGCCAACTGACGAAAGGTAGGGAAAAAGACATGACCACGACCATCCATATTCGCAAGGCCCCCGGTGTTTGGAGCGTCCGTTCGGGCGGCGCTGTTCTGGGTGAAAGCAGCAATGCGCTGGAGCTGAGCGAAGGCGATCTGGCCCCGGTCATCTATTTCCCACGGGAAGACATCGCCATGGCGTTGCTGGATCGGACGGACAAGACCACCCATTGTCCGCACAAGGGCGACGCCGTCTATTTTTCGATCGTCAATATGTCGACCACCACCGAAAACGCGGTGTGGAGTTATGAGGATCCCAAGGCGGACGTGGCAGCGATCAAGGGGCATCTGGCCTTTGTCGTGAGCGAGTCCGTGAAGGTCGAACAGCTCTGAGACGCCGCGCATCGGGCGCAGGATCAGACGCAGGATCAGGCCCCGCCGTACGGCGGGGTTTTTTTATTTGGGTGCCTGGCGACATCAGCGGTTGGCACCTGGGAGCATGTGCTGTGGCATCGCGGGGATGTCCGTTGGGTCGGGGGCAGCCCCGGCAGCAGTGAGCATGGCATGGATCTGCCCGCGGTGGTGGGTTTGATGATTGAAGAGTTGCACGACGCAGATTGATTTGGGTTGTTCAATCCTGGCCGAGCCGTCAGGTAGATCCCATCTGACAATGCCGGTGAGATCCGTGTCGGTCATGCTGTCTGCCCAATGTTCGATCTCTGCATCACGATGTGCGCGCAAGTCTTTGAACGCGAACCAATCTGATGGGCTGGTCAGGGAATGCGTGAGCGTGTCCTGCGGGCGTTCATTCCCTTGGATGCGTTCAAGCATGAGCGCATCGGCCCAATAGAGGTGGTTCAGCGTTGCTGCTATGGACTTGAAGACTGCGCCGCGATCCAACCAGCGCTCTGCGTCGGTCAATCCGGTGGCTGCGGTCACGAGCGAGGCGTTTTGCCAGGTGTTGTAGCGGGCCAGAAGTCGGCAGTATTCGGTTGAAATCATTGGTCTGGGCCTTCCGAGGACACGATTGGAATTTTGGGAAGAGACGGCGCTTTGCTCGATCAGGCAGCACATTGCGCGCCACCCCGTACTGATGGATCAAAGCTCAGTCGGGTGCGGACACACTATAGGCAGTCCCGGGCTTGTCTAAGCTGTTTTTTTGGGTGCCTGTTGCGGTGCTGGCGTCCCAAGGAGCGGTATTGCTGCGCGCCGGCCAGTGGAAACGATCAGTGAAAGCGATCAGTGGAGGCGGTCAGTGGAGGCGGCCAGTGGAAGCGGCCAGTGAACGTGACCAATGGGGAGCAGAACCCCAGATCTCCCACCGCAGATCTCCCACCGCAGGTCTCCCGCCGCAGGTCTCCCACCGCAGGTCTCCCGCCGCTGGGAGGCGCATCTGCGATGCCCCTGCCCCCGTTGGGCGTGGCACCGTGCGGTGCACGGTGCCGGGTCTGGTGTCATTGGGTGGCCCGTCCCCCCGAGCGCGTGCTCTGTGGTGAGCGCAGAGCGGGGGCGCTGCCCCCACATTGCAATCCTGCGGATTGAAATGCTCCCCCGAGGTATTTGACCCAGAAAGAAGCAGCCGCCATCAGGCGGCCTGTGCCTGGGCGATGGCCGTGCGGGCCCACGCCAGCAGGGCGTCAGGTGTCGGGTCGATCTGCACGATGGCCCCGCCGCAAAACGCCTGCAATGCTTGTAGGTTGAGCTTGTTCGCGCCGACCAGCACCGGGGTGTTCCGCGCCGCGGCCCGGGCGATGGTTTCGCGAAACCCGCGGCCGTCGGATTCATGTTTTCCGAATTTGTTGACGATCAGGAGATCGACGCCGGTTTGCAGCCGCGCTTCGGTCAGGGCCACGGCCTGTTCCAGTGCCTCGGGGTCCAGACGGCAGCCGCGCGCCTGGGTCCCCAGGGATTGTGAAATCCGAATGACCGGGCCATCGGGCAGAACCTGGACATCCATGTCGCACCGGTGGGTGTCCGGGCGTTCCCTGTCGAACTGGGCCGTGCCGGCCAAGCGCACGCCCTGGGTCATGAGCCGGGCGGCCAGGTCAGCCAGTAGGAGATTTGTGGCCCCCTGGCCGTCTCCGAGCGTATAGGCGAGGTTCACGGTCATATCCTTTCGCTGTCATCGCGCGCAAAGGCGATGAAGGGGAAGCGGTCTGTGGCGTCGAGGAGTGTGGTTCCGGCCGGGATGTCGATCATCCCGTCTGCCAGCGCCAGCGGGGCCAGCGCATCGGAGCGGACCCGGCCCAGGTCGGTGACCAGAAGGGTCCCGTCCCCTTCGTAGCCGCATCTCTGCACCGGGCGGAATTCACGGCGATCCGTGGCCTGGGCCGGTATGGGTTGGGCCGGTATGGCGTTGGATTGCCGCAGTCGGGCCTGTTGCACAGGCGGCACGGCGGCTCCAGTCAGCGCTGCCAGGCTCATCGGTCCAAACAGCTGCCAGCCGACATAGGCCGACACCGGATTGCCCGGCAGCCCCAGCCAGAGCGCGTCACCGATACGCCCGGCAGAGATCGGTTTGCCCGGTTTCATCGCCACGCCCTGGAACACGGGCCTGCCCCCGGCAGCGGCCAATGCGGCGTGCATATGGTCTTCTTCACCGACGGACACCCCGCCTGTGGTGATCAGCAGATCCGTTTGTGTGGCCAGGTCGGCCATGGCGGCCGCGATATCGTCCCGCCGGTCCGCCACCTGTCGGCAGGCCATCAGATCGACCCCCAGGCTGGCAAGCTCGGCCCGCAGCATGGGGGTGTTCACGTCCCAGATCCGGCCTGGGGTCAAGCCGGGGCCTGTGCCCTGGACTTCGTCGCCGGTCATCAACAGCGCCACGCGCGGGCGCGGTTTCACGGCAACATCCGACACCCCGGTTGCCGCCAAGGCAGCAATGGCGCGCGACGTCAGCACGGTGCCCGCAGGCAGCACCAGATCCCCCCTGGCCATATCGGATCCGGCCCGGCGAATGTGGTGATCGGGTGTTGGCAGGTGATCGAAGATGACCCGGGCACCTGCGCGGCGGGTGGCCTCCTGCATGATCACTGCATCCGTGCCCTGCGGTACGGCCGCGCCGGTAAAGATGCGAATCGCCTGACCCGGTGCCAGCGACAGGGCGCGTCCGTCTCCGGCGGCCAGACGGTCGCCGACGGTCAGCGCAAACGGCCCCTGCCCGGAAAGCCCGGCCAAGGAAACGGCATAGCCATCCATCGCAGCGTTATCAAAGGCGGGGCTGGGAAAATCGGCCCGGACATCGCGGGCCAGAACCCGACCCGGCGCGCGGGTCAGGTCAACAGTGTCAACGCGGGTGAGATGGGACAGGACCTGGCGCAAACGGGCCAGGGCCTCTTCGACCGAGATCAGCCCCGTGACCCGGCACCCACATTCGACCGATCCCTGGTCTGCTGTGCGGTTGTCCAGCATGGTCCTGTCCCTTCACCGGTGTCGGGCGTGGCCTTTAGTTGCCCTCAAAGGCGTCGGCCACTTTCTTGTAGGCTTTCAGATAGCCTTCGGGCAGTTCGTGGGCGATCCCCTGGTGGCAGTCGATACAGGTTTTGCCATCGTCCAGTGCCTTTTGGTGGTTCTGGGCGGCGCGGCCTTCCTGCTGGGTAAAGTCCATGAATTCAAAGCTGTGGCAGTTGCGGCATTCCTGTGAATCGGTGCGTTTCATCCGGGTCCATTCACGTGATGCCATCACCAGGCGGTGCTCTTCGAATTTCTCCGGGGTCGAGACCGATTTGGTGATGAATTTGCCATACAGCTCCTTGGAGGCCTGGATCTTGCGGATCATCTTGGGGCCCCAATCCTTGGGGACGTGGCAATCGGGACAGGTGGCGCGCACACCGGAGGAGTTGTTCTGGTGCACGGTGCCCTGATATTCGGCATACACATTGTCGCGCATTTCGTGACAGCTGACGCAGAAGTCTTCGTTGTTGGTCGCTTCGAGCGCCCAGTGGAAGCTGCCCCAGAAGCCGACCCCGGCCACAAAGCCGACGATCAGCAACGAGCCCAGCGAAATGGCACCTGTGGGAGTCCAGAACCAGTTCCAGAGACGGCGGATAAAGCCGGGACGCGGTTCCTGTGAGTTTGGGTTTGTCATGGTCTTGTTCCTCAAGCAGGGATCACGCCCGGATCAGTTTCCGGCGGATGCCTCAAAGTCGTTGTCGACCAGAGCCGGAGCGTCGGCCTGGGGCACGTGGCATTGGTTACAGAACCAGCGGGTGCCGGCGACGCGGTCCAGTTGGTTACCGGCGCGGTCCAGATAGTGGGTCATCGACAGGGTCGGTGCATTGCGTTCACCTGCGGTTGTCCAGTCGTGGCAGCGCAGGCATTGGTTTGCCTTGAGATCGATCTGGTATTGATCGATCGAATGGGGCACCAGCGGTGGCTGTTGACGATAGTTGCGGGTGAACCGCTTTTCGTCCTGTTGGAACACATCTTCGACCGCGACGGGTTCGTCGATGTCGGCACCGCGCAGGGATTGAACCGGTGCCGATTGCGCCAAGGCAAAGCTGGCGCTCAGCAGAACCGTGGCGGCGATGGCGCTGAAAGTGGCGTGCTTTTTCATTTTTTATACTCCGATGCTTGCTCAGGCGGCTCGGCTGGCCCCGGATGCAGGTTGAGTTCTTTCTCGGGCGTCACGACCCGGTGCGGGCGTGTCGTCGAAACGGTGGGTAAAGTGGAAGACGTCCATGGCGCAGACGTCGATGCAGCGACCGCAATTGGTGCAGTCAGGCGCGAGGATCAGGGGGGTGTCCGCGTCGGTGCCCCGCAGGGCGGGTGTGATGACCTGCATTTCCGGGCAGACAGCGAAACAATCCATGCAATCATCGCAATCGGCGCGTTTGTCGGCGGTGACCCGCAGCACGGATTTCTGACCCAGCAGGCCGTAGAACGTCCCAACCGGGCACAGATGCCCACACCAGCCCCGGCGCGACACAAACAGGTCGAACAGGAACACGGCCGCAACAAAGGCCCAGGCAAAGCCCATGCCGAAAATCAGACCCCGGTGCAGCATGCTGATCGGGTTGACGATTTCCCAGGCGATGGTGCCGGTGATCGCCGAGACGGCAATCACCATGGCCAGCACCCAATAGCGGGTGCCCGGTTTGGGCTGCCAGCCCTTTTGCAGGCCCAGTTTGTCATGCAGCCAATGCGCCCCATCGGTCACAGGGTTGATCGGGCAGACCCAGGAACAATAGACCCGGCCCCCGATCAGCGCATAGGTCACGCCAACGATAAGCGCGCCGATCAGGCCGGTCAGTTCCGGCCAATGGCCCGCGACGATGGATTGCACGGTGATGAACGGATCGGTCAGCGGCAGGATGTCGAATGTCATCGAACCGGACAGGTTGCCCTTGACCCACCAGATGCCAAACCACGGCCCCAGCAGGAACAGCGACAGGAACAACAGTTGCGAGGCCCGGCGCAGCAGCAGGAACCGGTGTGCGCGCAGCCAGCCGAATTCTTCGATGGCCTCCTGCCCGACGGGGAGTTTGGTCTTGGCTGACATCAGTTGGACCCTCCCGTGCCGGGAAGCGAGACCGACGGGGTGAAACCGCCATCCATATTCGGGTTCGGCATGGCATCGGGCAGATAACCACCCGGTGCGATCAGATTGTCGGTGCCCGGCCCGGGCAGACGGTCCGGCAGGTCGATCAGTTCATCCACCAGCGGGTTCTGGTCTTCCCAGCCGAGTTTATAGTGATCTGCCGCTTCGGCGCGGGCGATGCGACGCGGCAGCACCTTGATCGCTGAGGCGTTGGGCAGAACACAGGATTTTTCGCATTTGCCACAGCCGGTGCATTTGTCGGCATGGACCGTGGGCATGAAAATGGCGTGGTGACCCGAACGTTCATTGTGCGACCGCTCCAGGGTGATCGCCTCGTCAATCACCGGGCAGACGCGGTAACAGACGTCACAGCGCAGACCCAGCGCGTTGAGGCAGTTTTCTTCGTCGATCAACACGGCCACGCCCATGTCGGCGTCGTCAATGTTGGTCAGCCCATGATCCAGCGCGCCTGTCGGACAGGCAGCGACGCAGGGGATGTCTTCGCACATCTCGCACGGGACATCGCGGGCGGTAAAAAACGGCGTGCCGGTGGCCGGGCCGTCATAGCCCAGTTCCGCCAGTTTCAGCGTGTCATAGGGGCAATCGCGCACGCATAATCCGCAGCGAATGCAGGAGGCGAGGAATTGATCTTCGTCCAATGCCCCAGGTGGGCGGATCGCCTGCGCAGGCAAGGCGCGGGCGTCGCTCACCAGATGGGCCAGCCCCATGCCCGCCACCGCACAGCCCGCCACACCCCGGGCCGCATCCTGCAGGAAGCGACGCCGGTCTGTGGCTGTGGGTTTGCGATTGCGGGCGGACATGGGTTTTCTCCGTTCAGATCTTCAGGTTATGCGCGTTCGATTTTGCAGGCGCATTTCTTGAAGTCGGTTTCCTTGGAAATCGGGCAGGTCGCATCCAGGGTCAGCTTGTTGGTCAGCTGGCCTTCGTCAAACCAGGGCATGAACACGACGCCACGGGGCATCTTGTTGCGGCCACGGGTTTCGACGCGCGATTGCACTTCGCCACGACGGGTCGAAACGGTGATTTCCTGACCCCGACGCAGGCCGCGATCCTTGGCATCTGCCGGGTGCATGAACACCACGGCGGATGGGAACGACCGGTGCAATTCGGGAACCCGGCGGGTCATCGACCCCGAATGCCAATGTTCCAGCACACGACCGGTGACGAACCACAGGTTGTATTCGTCATCAGGCTCTTCTGCGGCGGGCTCGAACGGGGCAAAGATGATATTCGCCTTGCCATCGGGTTTGCCGTAGAATTTGACGCCTTCGCCCTTTTTGACATAGGGGTCATAGCCTTCGCGGAAGCGATACAGGGTTTCCTTGCCATCGACCACCGGCCAGCGCAGGCCACGGGCCTGGTGGTAGGTGTCGAAATCGGCCAGATCGTGGGCCTTGCCGCGGCCAAAGCCGGCGTATTCTTCGAACAGGCCCTTTTGCACGTAGTAGCCAAAGTGGTTGGCTTCCTCGTTGGCAAACCCTTCGGCGGTTTCGGACAGCGGGTATTTGTTGATCTTGCCGTTTTCAAACAGGACCTCATACACGGTCTTGCCACGATACTCTGGTTTCTGGGCCAGCAGTTCTTCGGGCCAGACGTCTTCGATCATGAAGCGTTTGGCGAATTCCATCACCTGCCACAGGTCCGATTTGGCTTCGCCCGGGGCATCCACCTGCTGACGCCAGAATTGGGTGCGCCGTTCGGCGTTGCCATATGCGCCTTCTTTTTCGACCCACATGGCGGTGGGCAGGATCAGGTCAGCGGCCAACGCGGTCACGGTCGGATAGGGATCGGACACGGTGATGAAGTTGTCGGGGTTGCGATACCCGGGCAGCCCCTCTTCGTTCATGTTCGGCGCGGCCTGCATGTTGTTGTTGCACTGGACCCAGTGACAGTTCAGCACGCCGTCCTTGAGCATCCGGTGTTGCAGAACCGCGTGGAAGCCGGGTTTGGGGGGAATGGTGCCTTTGGGCAGGTCCCATTTGTCTTCGGCGAAATCGCGGTGTGCTTCCTTCATGACCACCATGTCGGCGGGCAGACGGTGGGCAAAGGTGCCGACCTCGCGCGCGGTGCCACAGGCCGAAGGCTGACCGGTCAGCGAGAACGGCGAGTTGCCGGGTTCCGAGATTTTGCCGACCAGCAGGTGCACGTTGTACATCAGCGAGTTCACCCAGGAGCCGCGGGTGTGCTGGTTGAAGCCCATGGTCCACAGGCTCATCACCTTGCGGTTGGGATCGGCATATTGCTGGGCAAGACGTTCCAATTTGGCCGCCGGAACACCGGAGATTTCGGCAGCTTTTTCCAGCGTGTATTCCGACACATACTCTTTGTATTCGTCGAACGAGATCTTGGTCAGCTTGCCGTGTTTGCCTTCGTGCGACGGGTTTTCCGCCGCCTGTTCCAGCGCGTGTTCAGGACGCAGGCCATAACCGATGTCGGTGTTGGTCTTGGTAAAGTTGACGTTCTTGTTCACGAAATCCCAGTTCACCGCATCATTCTGGATGATGTAATTGGCGATATAGTTCAGGATCGCCAGGTCGGTTTGCGGGGTGAACACCATGCCGTTGTCGGCCAGCTCAAAGCTGCGATGTTCAAAGGTCGACAGCACGTGCACTTCGGCACCGGGTTTGGTCAGGCGGGTGTCGGTCAGGCGCGACCACAGGATCGGGTGCATTTCGGCCATGTTGGAGCCCCAGAGCACAAATGTGTCCGCGTGTTCCAGATCGTCATAGCAGCCCATCGGTTCATCAATGCCGAATGTGCGCATGAACCCGGCCACGGCCGAGGCCATGCAGTGACGTGCGTTGGGGTCGATGTTGTTGGAGCGCAGGCCGGCCTTCATGAATTTGGCGGCCGCGTACCCTTCCCAGACGGTCCATTGGCCAGAGCCGAAAATGGACACGGCGGTCGGGCCTTTTTCCTTGAGCGAGGCCTTCCATTTTTCGGCCATCACGTCAAAGGCTTCGTCCCAGGAGACGGCTTCGAATTCGCCGTTCTTGTCATAGACGCCGTTGGTCTTGCGCAGCAGCGGCTGGGTCAGCCGGTCCTTGCCGTACATGATTTTTGACAGGAAATACCCTTTGATACAGTTCAGGCCACGGTTCACAGGGGCCTGCGGGTCGCCCTGGGTGGCGACGACGCGGCCGTCCTTGGTCCCGACCAGAACCGAACAGCCGGTGCCGCAGAACCGGCAGGCGGCCTTGTCCCAGCGAATGTCGGGGGTCGAAAGCTGCGCGGTCGCGCCGTTGGGCAGGGTGATCCCCGCGGCCGAAGCCGTCGCCGCAGCGGCGGAGGCCTTCAGAAACGAACGTCGGGACGTTGGCAGGGTCATGTGCTTTGTCATGGGGCTAATCTCCCGTTCAGTGTGTGGGTTGGACGAGGGCATCGGCGCTGTCGTCCAAATCCTCGAAATGGTGATAGGTAAGGGTGACGGTCAGCACGCCGGGGATCTGATGCATGTCCATGATCTGATCCGAAGCGCGTTTGGCGTCGGTGTCTTCAACGGTGACGACGATGCGCCCGTCTTCCTGGGCGTGAACCTCACCGCCTTCGGTCGCGTCGATGGCCGCAATCACGTCGCCGGTCATGTCGGGCAACGTATGGACCAGGCAGCCGCAGATATTCATCATGGGCGGGTCTCCATCTGGGGGGTTACTTGGGTAAACTGAATGGCCCCGACCGGACAGGCGGCAGCGCAGCCGCCACAGCCCGTGCACAGGTCGGTGTCGATATGGGGTTGCGCACAGCCCCCGGTCTGGAGCTGAAACCGGATCGCGCCGTGGTCACAATGGTCCTGACAGGTCCGGCATTGCACCGCGTTCAGCGACAGGCAGGTGGATTTGGCCGTCGCCTTCCACAGCCAGGGCTGATCGTCGGTCAGGGCCCCGGTGTCGCAGGCGGCGATGCAGACGCCACAAAAGCTGCAGGCCCCCAGGGCCGGACCGATTTCAGGCAGGCCGCGTTCGCCGCTGATCAGGATCGCCTCGGGACAGGCCGAGATGCAATCGCCGCAGCTGGTGCACAAATCGGCAAACTGCGCCGGGGCGACGGCCCCAAAGGGACGCATCTTGGGCGCTTCGTCAAAGCGGCCTCTCAGAAATGAACGTCGGGAATGCGCAGTCATGATGTGTGGGCGTCCTGGCCTGTGTTTGCGGGGTTGCTATGACAGAGGCTTAGGCATTTCAGCCGCACAAGAATTTGATTCAGGTCATGTTCAAAGCGGAATAATTCTCTCATGCGGAGATTTTTACATATTTTAATATCCGAATGTTTTGAGTGTTGTTTACAAGGGAGATTGGCCGCGCAGATTTCAGAAACCCAAAGGTTCTCCTTTGGATCTCGATTGGAAACCGGGCCTGCCGCCAGGGATCTGACCCACCTGGCAACCCGCTGACCTTTAGGCATAAAATGCGCTTGGGTCCGGCGAAGAAGTCGGGGCCAAAGGACATCTGGAGATGCCGGACCAGTCACGTCTATTCCTCCGAACCCTGCATTTGGAGATCCGGAAAGATGCATTCCGCACCCGTCTTTTTCCAGCGCAAGGCCAACAGTTGTGTTGGCCGAACACTAGCACTATTGCTGAAAGACAAGTTTGCTCTTTCACAAGCTTTTCAGGGATTCTCGTGACCAGATTGGCCCCATCACTGTTAAAATCCATCCCCTCCTTTGAGCGGATGAGCCTCTCCCAGACCCAGGAAGCCCTGGATTTGGGGCGCAGCCGGTTGGTTGCGGCGGGCAAATCTGTGTTCGAAGAGGGCGACGCGGCAGAGAGCTTTTTCCTGCTGCTGGATGGCCATATCCGGGTCGAACGGCTGAACCAGGAAGGCGACCGGGTAATTTCCTTGCATATCCCCGCCGGGCAATTGTTCGGCATCGCCCAGGCGCTGGGGCGTGACACCTATCCGGCGACGTCGATCGCCGTGGTGGAGTGTCTGATCCTGGCCTGGCCCATGCGCCTGTGGCAGGGTTTTGTCGAGCGGTATCCCGGCTTCGGGCCCGAAGCCTATCGGACCATTGGGGCGCGGGTCGGCGAGATGAACAGCCGGATCATGGAGCTGGCGACACAGCGGGTCGAACAGCGCATCGCCTGCGCTCTGATCCGTCTGATGCAGCAGCACGGGCGCGCGACCGACAATGGCACCGAAATCGCCTTTCCGGTGACCCGGCGCACCATTTCGGAAATGACCGGCAGCACCCTGCACACGGTCAGCCGTCTGTTGTCCGCCTGGGAACGGGACAGGATCGTGGTCAGCAAACGCAAACACATCCATGTTCTGGATGCCGAGCGGCTGGAGCAATTGACCCGCTAAGCCCCCCCGGACCGCTCTGCTGGATCAACTGTGCTCTTCCGCAGCCGTGGCCGCGAGAGCCCGGTTATAGGCCTTGAGCGCATCCACATGGTACAGCGCGCCCAAAAGCTCGGGCTCGGTGTCTTCGTCCGGGCGCGTCACCACCGGGAGAAACGCCACATCCGCCCGATCAAAGATCGGCATTGCAGCCTCCAACGTGGCCGAGGCCCGCACATACAGCCCTTCGTCGATCATCCGGGCACAGGTTTCGGCATCCGGCCCTCGGGGATCCCCCATCGGACGCATCGCCGCCCCGGCCCGCAGCATCGCCAGCAGATAGGCCTGCGGACCCGCCGCCAGATGCAGGTCGCGCCGCTCAAGCTGGGTCAGAAAGAACGACCGATCCACCAGCCGGGACGCCAATGCGGTGGACAGGGACACCGCCACCATGACCGCCAGACCGATTTGCCAGTCCCCCGTCAGTTCGAACACGATCAATGTGGTGGAAATTGGTGCCCCCAGCACGGCCGCGGCCACCGCGCCCATTCCGGCAAAGGCATAGAGCGTGTGGGTCCCCGATACATCCGGCAGAATGCCCGTCGCAACCCATCCAAAGGCGAGTCCGGTCAGCGCCCCGATCATCAGTGATGGCGAAAACACCCCGCCGCCCATGCGCCCGCCCATGGTGATCGCCAGGGCCACCGATTTGGTCACCGCAAAGATCACGGCCTGCCCCAGCAACAAGGTGCCGCTGAGCGCCAGAATCGTGGTTTCATACCCGACCCCGATGATATGGGGGAACCAGATCGCCAACGCCCCCAACAGCGCTCCAGCCACCGCAGGGCGCAACCAGCGCGGCAACTTGAGCGCGCCTTGGACATGGGTTCCGAACACATCGGCCCAGAAGATCGCTTTCATGATCAGCACCGCAACCACGCCGCACACCATGCCCAGGATCAGAAAAGCCGGCAATTCCACATAGAATTGCAGCGCCCCCGGTGTTGCCAGGGTGAATTCGGTAACGTCGCCATAGGCCAGCCGGTTGATCACCGTGCCCGCCACCGCCGCGATGACAATCGGGGCAAAGGCATGCATCGCGAAATGGCGCAGCACCACCTCGAGCGCAAACAATGCGCCGGCAATGGGGGCATTGAAGCTGGCCGAGACTGCGGCTGCCACCGCACAGCCCAACAGGTCGCGGCCGGTGATCCCGTCCGCGTGGATCCGGTTGCTGACCCAGGTGGAAATCACCCCGGCCATATGCACAACCGGCCCTTCCCGTCCTGTGGATCCCCCCAAGGACAGGGTCAGAAACGACGCCACGGCCGAGGCCACGCCTTCGCGGGTTTCCACCCGGCCATCTCCCAGCGCCGCGCCTTCGATCACATCCGCAACAGACCGCACCCGCCCGTCCGGAGTAAACCGGTCCAGGATCAACCCGACGATCAAGCCACCGATGGTGGGAATCAAGAGCACCCAATACCAATCCAACGTGCCGACAAATGTGTGCAGGAAATGCAGATCCTCGGCCCCATACGCCCAGGACTGCAACGCCGCGATGCCCATCCGAAACCCCAACGCGGCAAACCCGGCGGCAATTCCGATCGCCAGGGCGATGAACCAGAACTGGATCTGACTGGGACCCCGATGACGCATCACCCGCCAGGCATCGCGACAGGCACAGATCATCTGCTCTCGGGTTTCGGACAACAACGAACGGAGTGAATTGGCCATGCGGTGCCTCGGTTGCGCTTTTCTTCTTCTTAGACCGTTTGGACAGCGCCGTGAAACGCAATCCAACCGGCGTGGCGCTTTCGTCGGCGGCTGTTGATCCCGGGGCGCATGTTTCACCCCGGGGCGCTGGCGCGCGCAGCCCTGGCTGCGCGCCCGGCCCAACGGGCACGGGGGCATCTGTGATGCCCCCTGTGTGCCGGGCGGGAGCCCCCCGAAGCGCGCAGCTCAGCCCGTCAACAATGCCCGTGCGGCGGCCCGTGCCTCGTCGGTGATGGTGTCTCCGGCAACCATTCGGGCAATTTCGTCGATGCGGTCCTGTGCGTCCAGCGGCACGACCGAGGACAGGGTCACCCCATCCGTCACCGCCTTTTGCACCCGCCAATGATGCCCGCCCCGCGCCGCCACCTGGGGCGAATGGGTCACGACCAGAACCTGTCCCCCCTGGGCCAGCTCTGCCAGACGCCGTCCGACCGCATCAGCAGTTGCCCCGCCGACGCCCCGGTCGATTTCGTCAAAGATCAGCGTGCGATTGATGTCATCGCCGCGCAGACAGACTTTCAACGCCAACAGGAAACGGCTCAATTCCCCGCCCGACGCGATCTTGTTCAGCGGCCCCGATGGCGCGCCCGGATTGGTGGCCACGGAAAACGCCACCTGATCCCGGCCTTCGGGGCCCGGATCCGTCTCGCTCACCTGGGTGGCAAAGACAGCCCGCTCCATCTTGAGCGGTGCCAGCTCCGCCATCACCGCCTGATCCAGCCGTCCGGCAGCGGCGCTGCGCGAGGCGCTCAGCCCGCCCGCGGCTTCGCCATAGGCCGCCTCGGCCTGGGCCAGGTCGGCCTGCAGCCGGTCCAGATCAGCATCCCCCGCATCCAACGCCGCCAGACGTCCGCGCAACACATCGGCGTGCGCCCCCAGATCATCCGCCAACACATCATGTTTTCGCGCCATGGCCCGGATCGCAAACAACCGCTCTTCGGTCTCTTCCAGCTCCAGCGGATTAAAGTCCAACGCATCGAGACAGCGTGACACCCCGTCCTGGGCCTCGCCCAATTCGATCAAGGCCCGCCCCAACGCGGCCATCGGGTCGTCCAACATCCGGTCGGCCTGATCCGACGCCCCCTCGAGCCAGCTCATGGCTTCTGACAGCGCCCCTTCGGCGGATTGCCCGCCCAGCAGTTGCAGCGCCCGGGAAACGTCATCGCGGATCTTTTCCGCGCCCTGCATTCTGCGGCGACGCGCATCCAATTCCGCATCTTCGCCCGGTCGTGGGTCCAGCTTGTCCAGTTCGGCCACCGCGTGGCGCAGGAAATCTTCTTCGGCGCGCACCGCATCCAGAGCGGCTCGGGTGCGCTCTACGGCCTTGCGCGCCTCGGCCCGGACCCGCCAAGCCTGACGCACCGCCTGTAACATGGCCCCATGTCCGGCAAAAGCATCCAGCATGGCCCGGTGCCCCCGCGGATCCAGCAACCCGCGATCATCATGTTGGCCGTGCAGTTCCAGCAAAGTTTCCGACAGCTGCCGCAACACATCGCCTGAACAGCGCCGGTCATTGACCCAGGCGGTCTTGCGCCCTTCGGCTGTGTTCACCCGCCGCAGGATCAATTCGTCCCCGGCCGGCAGACCCGCCTCCTGAAGCACACCAAAGGCCGGGTGTCCCTGGGGCAGGTCGAATTCCGCCACCACTTCGCCCTGTTTGGCCCCCTGGCGCACCAGATCGGCACGCCCGCGCCAACCCAGCACAAACCCGAGCGAGTCCAGCAAAATGGATTTTCCCGCTCCGGTTTCTCCGGTGAGCACATTCAGGCCCGGCTGAAAGCTCAGCTCCAGCCGGTCGATGATCAGCAGGTCACGGATATCCAGGGCGCGCAGCATTGTGCCTCAACCAGTCCACATGGGCGCCTGCGCCCCTGACGTTACAACCACTGACCTTTGACGGTCTGACGATAGATCTGGCTCAGCCAATTGTTGCCCCGATCCTTGAGCTTGAGCCCGTTGGCGGTCAACAGCTTGTAGCTGGACTCGTACCATTCGGTGGACTGAAAGTTGTATCCCAGAATGGCCCCGGCGGTCTGGGCTTCGTCAACAAGACCAAGCGACAGATAGGCTTCGACCAGACGGTGCAGGGCCTCGGCGGTGTGCGAGGTGGTCTGGAAGTCCTCGACCACGACGCGGAACCGGTTGATCGCCGATGCATAGTGATCCCGGCGCAGGTAATACCGCCCGATTTCCATTTCCTTGGCGGCCAGGTGATCAAAGGCCAGATCGAATTTCAGGATTGCGGAATTGGCGTATTCGCTGTCCGGGTACACTTCGATCACGGTGCGCAGTGATTGCAGCGCCTGAAAGGTCAGCCCCTGATCGCGGCCCACTTCGTCAATCTGATCGTAATAGCTGAGCGCAAGCAGATACTGGGCATAGGCCGCGTCTTCGTCGGCGGGATAGAAGTCGATATAGCGCTGTGCAGCGGATCGGCTTTCTTCATAGTTCTGACCGGCGTGATAGGAAAACGCCTGCATGATCAGCGACCGCTTGGCCCAGGAGGAATAGGGATACAGGCGTTCGATTTCAGCGAAGTAATATCCGGCGTTCTCTGTCTTTCCGTTGGAAAGCTCGAATTCGCCACGTGCAAAGATCTGCTCTGGTGTATAGGCTTCGAGCGATTGCGTGCGGTCTACGGCGGGTCCGCCACTGCCGCTGCATCCGGCCAGAACGCCTGCCAGAAGAAGAACCCCGATTGCTCTGGCTCCAGACCACTTGCCGATCATGATCGCCCTACCCTCACCATCAAATCCCGGGTGTCACCCACCGATTGAGCCCGGTCTAGCACATTCGTTTCCGGTGCAAAACGCCTTAAAAGCAGTTGACCCGGGCGTTCCCGGTTTTTCACATTCTTTTTTGAGGTCAAGCAGCAGGATGCAGAACGCAGCGGACAGCTCCGTGTTCATGCAACGTGGCGTGTTTCCAAGGGAATTTCCGACCACACCAGGCCCTGGCCCGGCAGGCAGGCGGCCATTTCAGGGCTGCAAACCACCTGTTCGATGGCCCCCGGTGTGTCAAAGGCTGCGCGCAGCAAAGTGTTGGTCAGCGAATGGCCCGCACGCACACCGATGTAATGGCCCAGAATCGGCCCACCGGCCAGCGCCAGATCACCCAGCGCGTCCAGCATCTTGTGACGCACAGCTTCGTCATCGTGCCGGAACCCACCGGGGCTCAGCACCGCTTCGCCATCAACGACCACGGCATTGTCCAGGGTTCCCCCCAATGCCAGTCCTTTGGACCGCATCGCATCGACATCCGCCTGGCGGCAGAATGTCCGGCTGTCGCACAATTCGCGGGCAAAGGCCCCATTGCGCATGTCCAATGTCTTGCTCTGTTCACCGATGGCGGCGTCGGCAAAATCAATGTGGAATTCGATGTTCAGCCGATCACATGGCAGCAGCGTCGCACGGGCATCGCCGTTTTCCACTGTCACCGGTTTGAGAACCCGGTAGGCAACCACCGGAGCCGACTGCAACAGCAGACCGCGTTTCATGATGCCGCGCACAAAGGTGATCGACGATCCGTCCATGATCGGCACTTCGGGGCCATCAATCTGGATCAGCACGTTATGAACGCCACAGCCCGCCAGGGCCGCCATGATATGTTCGACTGTCGAGACGGACACGCCGGCCTCGTTGACCAGGCGGGTACACAGAGGGGTGCGTTCAACCAGATCCCAACGGGCGGGGATCAGTGTTTTGCCCAAAGAGATATCAGTGCGTTTGAACCAGATGCCATGGCCTTCGGGGGCGGGCGTCAATACCATCCGAACGGGTTTCCCCGTATGCAGGCCGGTGCCTTCAAAAATCACTGAGCTCTTGAGCGTGTTCTGCACAATGTGCCTCATATCCCCATGTCCAGCGACGATGCGCTGTGTTGGCGACAGACCTAATGCGCCCTTAACGCATCCTCAACTCAATCTTTGTAACGGATTGAAACATGACTGTAACAGATCGGCAAAACACCGCTTAGATACCCGTAGTGTTTTGAAATACAATAAAAAAAGGCCACCCGAAGGTGGCCCTTGTTAGCGGTATATGTGACCGGTTCAGTTGGCCTGACGGCGTAGAAAGGCCGGAATTTCGATCCGATCCTGATCCGGACCGGATGCGGCCCGTGGTTGTGCCGCTACGTCATCTTGCTGGACCGGAGGCTGTTGACGCGCAGGGGTGTCCCCGGCGCTGCCGGTCATGCGGTGGATCAACGAATTCAGGCCGCGCCGTGCGCCCCCAACCTGCTGATGCTCCTGATGGTCGGCCTGCTGTTGCGTGGCAACGGTCCGTTGCGGCTGCGTTGGGTTGGCTTTTTGCGCCGCCGCCTGAAGACGCACGATGGCCTCGGCCGATGGCGTACCAGGTGCCGGTGCCTTGGGCGCAACGAAGCGGTCCACGTCATCCTGCATGGTGTCACGCTGCGGTTCAAAGGCCGGCATTTCCGGCTGGTATGCCGGGGGCGGCAGACCGTCGTCGTCCAGAAGTTCCGGCTCTTCAAAGATGTCCTCGGCCTGGTCCAGCGCGGCGACTTCTTCGACACCCATGCCTTCGAACAGCGAAGGTTCATGCCCCATGGCTGCGGGCCGGGCGATTGGATCGTCCAGTTCCAGCGGCGCTGCGGCGGCAGGCTGTGCATCTTCGACGCTGACGGTTTTCTTCAGCGGTGCCGACATCGGGCGACGCGGCACAGGGATTTCCGAGTGCACTTCGGCGGCGTCGATACCGGTTGCAACAACCGAAACGCGCATCATGCCTTCCATCGCCGTGTCCAGCGTGGACCCAACGATGATGTTGGCCTCTGGGTCCACCTCTTCGCGGATGCGGTTGGCGGCTTCGTCCAGTTCGAACAGGGTCAGGTCGTGGGCACCGGTGATGTTGATCAACACGCCCCGTGCGCCGCGCAGGCTGATTTCGTCCAGCAGCGGATTCGCGATGGCCTTTTCGGCGGCCTGAATGGCGCGATCTTCGCCTTCGGCTTCGCCCGTGCCCATCATCGCCTTGCCCATTTCGTCCATCACGGCGCGCACGTCGGCAAAGTCGAGGTTAATCAGGCCCGGACGGACCATCAGATCGGTGACGCCCTTGACGCCCTGATACAGCACGTCATCCGCCATCGAGAAGGCTTCGGTAAAGGTGGTTTTCTCATTCGCCAACCGGAACAGGTTCTGGTTCGGAATGATGATCAGCGTATCGACGACCTTTTGCAGGGCTTCGACCCCGTCTTCGGCCTGTTTCATCCGCTTGTTGCCTTCGAACTGGAACGGCTTGGTCACGACGCCAACCGTCAGAACACCCAATTCGCGGGCGGCCTGCGCGATGATCGGCGCGGCCCCGGTTCCAGTGCCACCGCCCATGCCAGCAGTGATAAAGCACATATGCGCCCCTGCCAGATGGTCGACGATCTGTTCGATGCTTTCTTCGGCGGCAGCAGATCCAACCGACGGGCGGGCACCCGCGCCCAGACCTTCGGTGACTTTCACACCCAGCTGCACCCGGCTTTGGGATTTGCTTTGCTGCAGCGCCTGAGCGTCGGTGTTGGCGACGACAAAATCAACGCCATCCAGCTCTTTTTCAATCATGTTATTGACGGCATTGCCGCCTGCCCCGCCGACGCCAAAGACCGTAATTCGGGGTTTCAAGTCTTCTTGTCCGGGCATCGAAAGGTTCAATGTCATGCTCTGTCCGCCTGTGTTTCCGCTTTATGTTGCACCCCTGTCTGAGCAGGGATTTTTCCGTCCTATCCACCTTGACTCTACCGCGCGCGCAGAGTCCCGTCACCCAAAAAAGCGCATTTCCCCACAAAATATGGCATTTTTCTGGCCGCGACTCGCGGTATTTCGCCGACCACCGCAGATTTTGCGGAAATCACGAAGGCAGACACAAGACACAGGTTTTCGCCCATCGGACAGGTCCAACGGGGCCGGTGATACCGGTGTTCGATTTGCAATGTTCAGACAGATCCTGCTCGACCTGCGTGCCGCGACTGTGCGTGGCTTGACCTGAATCCTAACACGGCATTTCGCGACCTGCCAGCACAAACCACAAATCGGCCCGCCAGAAATTCATTTCGGCTCGGGACGGTCAAACGGTGCGCCCCGTCGGGGGCGGAACCAAGCGGGCGCGCAGGCGCGCGCCCCGGATTACCAATTGTCCTTGAACCATTTCACCGCGCGCCGGAAGGACCGGGCCGGATAGCGATCGACAGGGATTTCGAAGTCCCACCATTCGTCCTGAGGGTGGGCGGCAAACAGGCTGAGCCCCACGGCCGAGGCAAAGGCAGGACCGGTGGCCGATTGTGGCAATCCATGCACGCGCAGCGGCCGCCCCAGGCGGACCTGCTGGCCCAGAATGCGGCTGGCCAATCCGTCCAGCCCCATGATTTGGGATGACCCGCCGGTCAGCACGATCTGCTGGCTGGGCAGATGGTCGAACCCGGCTGCATCCAGGCGCACCCGCACATCTTCGAGGATCTCTTCGACCCGCGGACGCATGATCCCGATCAGTTCCGCCCGGCTGACGGTGCGGCGATCATGTTCCCAATCGCCGGTTTCGCCGCCAATATCGATCATGTCGCGATCATCTGCGCCGGTGGCATGCACCCCGCCGCAAAATGTCTTGATCCGTTCGGCATTGGCCATTGGCACGCCCAGCCCCATGGAAATGTCGCTGGTGATGTGATCTCCACCCATGCGCACGCTGTCGGCATAGATCATGTGTTTTTTCATGAAGATCGACACGCTGGTCGATCCGCCGCCCAGATCGACACAGGCGGCCCCCAGTTCCTGTTCATCCTCGACCAGCGCCGAAATCCCCGACGCATAGGCCGATGACGCGATCCCGGCCAGTTCCAGATCACAGCGTTTGATGCAATGCACCAGATTGCGCACGGTGGCGGTATCAACGGTCAGCATATGCATGTCGACGGCCAGGTTCTGCCCCAGCTGCCCCCGCGGGTCGGCCAATCCGGATCGGTGGTCCAGCGCAAAATTCACCGGCTGCGCATGCAGCACTTCGCGTTCGGCCCCATAGTCCGGCACGTCACAGGCCGCCAGCACGCGGGCGACTTCGCTTTCGGTGACGACCTGCCCTTCGAGATCGACCTGGGCGTCCAGCCCATAGGAGCGCGGGTTGGCCCCGGAGAAACAGGCGATCACGTGATCGACGCGCACTTCGGCCATTTTCTGTGCTGCCTGAATCGCGGTGCGAATGGCCCGTTCGGTTTCCTGCATGGCGTTGATTTCGCCGAATTGCACCCCACGCGACCGGGTGGTCGCGGCCCCAACGACGCGAAATCCGGTCTGTCCGGCCAGCGAGCCGATGGAATTGTCTTCGCTCAGCCGTCCGGTGCCATCAAAGCGCAGCACAAGGCAGGCAATTTTGGAACTGCCCACATCCAGAATAGCCACAACACCACGTTGCAACGCCTGACGCCGCATCTGCCGCATCGCCCGCTGAGACTCGTAGAGGTCTGTCATCATCACTGCCCGCTTCCATTCACCTGTCTGATCCGCCACCATTCCTGCACCGCATTTTCGCTCATTCGAATGGTGGGGCGCGCCGCCAGGCGCATATCAACTGCAATTACATCCCGTTCCAAAAGGTCCTGGACCTCGTTCACTGCCAGAACCCGTTCCAGCGCTTCGACGGCGCGTTCGGGTGGCAGCAGGATCCGCTGACCCCGATCCAGCACAAGATCCCAGCGCCGATCACCGATCCGCACCAGACCGCGCATCCGATCCGTCAGCGGGCGGGCCGCAGCGATCAGGCGCAAGGCTTCGGGTACATTTTCATTGGCACCGGTTCCCGCGATCAGCGGCAGGTCAGCGCGCGTCTTGCGATTGGGCAGCCCATCGACACGGTTGCCATCGGTGTCCAGCATTTCAACACCGTCTTCGAAACGCCAGACCACGGCGGGTATGCGCTCTTCTACATTGACCTGCAGAATGCCGCCCGGTCGGATCCGGACCGAAGCATTGCGCACCGGATCCAGATCCACGATCGTGGCCCGGATCTGTTCGACATTCAGATCAAACGAGCTGACCGGGAAATCCAATGGCACCACTTCGCGAATGTCTTCGCTGAGGTTGGAGCCCGCTCCGTCGATCGCCATCATGTTGACCATGAATTCCGGGCGTTCCTGAATGCTGGCGCGCAATTCGGCCACAAACAGGTTCAGCGCATCGCGGCGCTGTTCATTGGCCAGAAAGGCGCTGGTGGCCGCCAGGGTCAGGCAGAACGGGACCCCGATACGCAGCCCCAACCGGATCCCCGGCGTCAACATCCATCGTTGCAGCCGATATTTCAGTCGCGATGGTGCGGGATCGCATTTCTGGGGTTCCGGCTCGTGGCGCCGAAAGCTTTTGCCCACACGGGCGATCAGCGATTGCATGAGGCATCCTCCACCATCCAGGCGCAGAGCTGGCCAAAGGTCATGCCGATTTCACCGGCCTGCTCCGGGGCCAGCGAGGTGGGAGTCATTCCGGGCTGGGTATTGGTTTCCAACAGGATCAGCCCATCGACACCGCGGGTCTCGTCCCAGCGGAAATCCGTGCGGCTGACACCGCGACAACCCAGGGCGCGATGCGCACGCAGGGCGTAATCCATGCACAGGTCATAGATGTCTGCGGGCACGTCTGCGGGCACCACATGCGATGATCCACCGGGTTTATATTTGGCATCATAATCGTACCAGCCATCCACGATGATCTCTGTCACCGACGCAGCGCCCGGGTCGGTGTCTTCGCCGCCCACTACGGTGGTGGTCAGTTCGCGTCCGGGGGCATAGGTTTCCACCATCACCAGATCGGGCATTTCTGCGGACAGTTTTGGCGGTGCATTGGCGGATTCATGCACGATATAGACGCCAACGCTGGACCCTTCGTTGTTGGGTTTGACCACATAGGGCGGCTCCAGCACGTGACGGGCTGTGGCCTCGTCTCGGGGGGCAATCACGCTATCGACCACCGGCAGACCTGCGGATTTGAACGCCTCTTTTGAACGCTGTTTGTCCATGGCCAGCGCCGAGGCCAGAACACCGGAATGGGTATAGGGCAGACCCATCCATTCCAGAATGCCCTGCACACAGCCATCTTCGCCCCAGCGACCATGCAGGGCGTTGAACACGACGTCAGGTTTGATTTCATTCAGACGGGCAACCAGATCCGGACCCGCGTCCAGTTCTGTTACCTCATATCCTTCGCCCCTCAGCGCGGCGGCGCATTCACGCCCGCTGGACAAAGACACCTCGCGTTCAGCCGAGGGTCCGCCCATAAGTACCGCAACTTTGGAGGTGCCGCTGCTCGACTGTCCCACCACAAGTGCCTCAAAAAATTCGGAGCGTTTGCGCCCCTTGTTGTTGGTTCGGACCCGTTTTCGGGCCTCGCTATTTGGTCACAATTCGACCCATTTTATTAAGAACCGGTTAACTGTGTCAGACGCCGCTTCCCGATTCAGAGTCCCCCTATCCAATGAAAGCAGGGACCAAGGTTCAGGAAGTCAGTCGCGCGCCGGTTCACCGATCCGCATGATTTCCCACTCTAGCGTTATGCCGCTTTGCTCGTAAACCTTTTTTCGAACCTCTTCGCCCAAGCCTTCGAGATCTGCGGCAGTTGCGCCACCCGTGTTGATCATAAAGTTCGAATGTTTCTCGCTCATCTGTGCACCACCGCGGCGCGCACCGCGCATGCCCGCATTGTCGATCACCTTCCACGCCTTGAGATCATGCACGTCATCGGCCTGACCCGTTGACGAAAACCCGGCCGGGTTGCGAAAGGTCGATCCGGCGGTCCGGTCCTTGGTCGGTTGGGTTTCGTCGCGCTTTTTCAACTGGGCATCCATGCGATCCAGCAAGGTGCCGGATGGGGCGTGGGTGCCCTTCAGCGTGGCCGCGATCAGCACTGCGCCATCCGGCAGGTCGGTCTGGCGATACCGGAAGTTCAGGGCGTTGGCGTCGATTTCAACCAATTCGCCCTGACGGGTCACGATGGTGGCGGATTGAAACACATCCGCCACATAGCTGCCGTAGCAGCCCGCGTTCATCCGCACCGCACCGCCGATTGCGCCGGGGATGGTGCGCAGGAATGTCAGATCGACGCCGGATTCTGCCGCGCGTTTGGCCACATGCGCATCCAGCGCCGCCGCACCAGCGGTGACAATGTCACCGTCAATTGCAATCTGGTTGAACCCGCGCCCTAGCCGGATCACCACCGCCCGGATCCCCCCGTCCCGCACGATCAGGTTCGATCCCACCCCCATGGGAAAGACCTGAATCTCTTTGGGGAGCTGGCGCAGAAAGTCCTGAAGATCTGCCACATCCGCCGGCTGAAACAGATAATCCGCCTCACCGCCCACGCGCATCCACGTCAGATCCGCCAGCGACCGGTTCGGGGTCAGTTTCCCGCGCACCTGCGGCAATGTCTGGGGAAAATCCGTTGTCATGTTGGCGTGCCCTGCGTTCAAATCCCATATGCTCAAGGTCCGTAAAGCACATCCTCAACGAGATAAAGCCCCCTGAGGTCGGTGGGTTAACCCCGAACAGAGGTCAGCCTGTACTCAATTGCCCTAACAGCAGCCTAGCCCCAAGTGCAGTCTCACCGCTCCCCCTTCAATGGCTCGCGACGTAGCTGTTTCCTAAAAGCTATAGACATTAGCAACGATGATCAGTGACCAAACAAATCCACCTTTATTTTCAAGCAGGTTTTGATCTTTTTTGCAGCTGGGACTTAAGGCCATTTGGATAAAGCTCTAATCCCCCGCAATCCAATTGCGATATGTCGAACCACCGGGCCAGGCATTGTTGGCCATTGTCCTCACAAAACTCGATTGGGCCTCTTTGAACATAGGCATGAGGGGGAAACACCACATCGGAGACGAACGTAACCTCGTGTCCTACTTCACCGTGATGCGAATAGATATTTTCCAAGACCAAGGGCTCGCCAACGATCTTGACCATTATTCCAAGTTCCTCTTGGAATTCTCTTACAAGTGCATCCCGCCAAGATTCACCAAATTCCAACCGGCCGCCAAGGGGCCTTACCCCCTTGACCGTTCCGTCATCTCTATAAATTTCACTGGCCAGCAATAGTCCGTCACGCCAAACAAGGCCTAAGGCCTTAACATGTATTTTCTGTTCCGGGCGCCAAATGTTCATATCGAAGAACTGGCAAATTTCTACCGAGTTGTCGAGAAATTTTGGCCTCAAAAGAGGCACCCAGAAGTTTACTTGAAGGCACCTCGGCGTAACCGCGGACGTCCCCTGATCATCACCCCTTACAGGGTTGGACGTCCCGCCATCGCGCGCCCGCCAAGCGTGCCCAGGATGACTGTAAACAACCCCGGCAGGATTGCCCCGGTCAGCATGACCAACGGAAAGAACGCAGCTTCTTCGCCGCCCTCCGGGATCGCCGCCAGCCGAATGATCGTGGCCAGCCCCACCAGGCTGAGCAGACCGGGCAACAGCCACAGCTTGCGGCCTTCGAGGTATTTCCCCGCCAGCAAACCGGCAATGGCCCCGATCAGCAGGGCCGCGATAGGTGTATAGATGAGAGCAGTAACCGAGAGCATGTCCGCCTCCTGAAAGATTAGGAGCGCTGAAAATCGCGCATTTGATGGACAGTGACATGACTCGCCCGCCGCCGACCTTGACAATTGTCAGGTGCGCGGCGGTTTTGGCGATGGTTTTGAACGCTCAGCTGGGTCAGTCAGATCCGGATTTGTGCCATACGGAATAAAGAACATGGGCCACCGCCCCAACCAGCACCCCGATCCCAAAGGGCGCAACCCCAATCACCACGACCATGCCCGGTCCCATGCCCTCCCAGCCCAACAGCTGCGAGTGAAACAGCAGCACATAGCTGACCGCGACGCACAGCGCCGTGATCACCAGGACCACCAGCCCCCAACCGGCGCGCTTCAACACCACACCACAGGCGCACCCGATACAGACGGCACCAATTGGGAACAGAAATTCAGGCTCCATGCGCGCCCCTAGCTGCGCCGCAGCTGCCCGCGCAGCCAGCGGCTGAGATAGATCACCGGCCAGCGCAGGACGCTCATCCCTGCACATAGCACGGCCAGCCCCCACCAGGGGCCGTTCTGATAGGTCACATATCCCAGGATCGGAATGCCGATGGCGATCAGCACATAGGCACGGCGCCAATGATTGTCCCGGCTGGGCGTCATGGCCAGGATATTTGCAACGACGGCCCAGATACTGGCCAAAATCAGTGATAAGGTCATGGGGTCTCCGTGGGGCTGTCTTGCGAGGTCTTGTGAATGCGCCCGCGCCAGCGGGTCCAGAAATAGCGCAGCGGATGACGAAACATCGACACGAACGCAGCCAGGGCCGCCAGGGCTGCGAGCCAGCCGTGGGCCAGACCCAGCCAGGCAATGACCACCGGAGCCAACGCCAACAGCGCCACCCCCGGAGCATATTGCCGGTGCATCGGCAACATCGCGACACCCGTTGCAGCCAGCACCCACAGGGCAGCGATCAGGACAGCTGCGCTCATATCAGGCTCCTCAACGACATCAACAACGCGGCCAGAGCCAGGACAAAGCCAATCACCGGCACGGCCATATGCACCCGAAACGGAGCATCAGGGAGCCGGCGTTTCTGAAGGATCAGCGCCAGGTTCACCAGAACAAAAACCGACAGGAGGATCGTAGAAGTCACTTCGGCCAGCTGCGCCACGGGCACCGCCAGCGCCCCGATGATCACGGCTGCGCCCAACAGGGCCGTGGCCAGAACCGGCGTGCCAAACCGGGGATGCGCGTGGTGAAACATCGACAGTCCCCGATTGCGACGCCCCAATCCGAACAGCACCCGGCTGGCCATGACGATCTGGGCCAACACACCATTCAGGGCGGCAAAGACCGCAATGGCCGACAAAAAGGTTCCCCCCCCGCCCCGTGCGGTCTGCCAAACCAGCGCCAACGGGCTTTCGGATGCGCCCAGTTGCGCCAGCGGCACGGTGCGCACCGCGGCCCAGGCCACCAAGGCGTAGATGACGGATGTAATAGCCAGCGACAACAGGATGGCCCGTGGCAAGGTGCGGATCGGATTGTCGACCTCTTCGGCCAGATTGACGATATCCTCGAACCCGATAAAGGCAAAAAAGGCCAGCACAGCCCCCAGTGCAACGCCGCTCCAGACCAGATCGGCAGGCTGTGCCCAATCCACGCTGCCCGGTGCCTGCGCCCCGGCCCAGATCACCAATGCCAGACCCGCGACTTCGATGACGGTGAGGACAGCGGCAAGGGCCAGGCTTTCAAGCACGCCAAAAATTGCGACCAGCGTCAAACCCAGCCCCAGGGCGACAATGGCAAACTGCGAATCAAATCCGGTGGCATGGGTCAGGTAAGCGGCCCCGCCCCGCAACACGGCCCCCGCAGACACGGTGCCTGCGGCCACCACCGCCAGTCCGACGAGCAGGGACAGGGATTGGCTGTTCAGCCCCTGCCCGACATAGGCCGCTTCGCCCGCTGCTTCGGGCAGGCGGGTGGAGAATTCCGCATAAGACAACGCCGTGGGCGCAGCAATCATTCCGGCCAGCAAGAACGACAAGGGGGCCCAGATCCCGGCCTGCCCGGCAATGGTACCGATCAGAACATAGATCCCGGCCCCGACCATGACCCCAACCCCATAGGCCGTGAGCAATCCCGGTCCAATCCGTCGATTCAGTGCTTCCACCATGGTCTTCACACTCCCTCTTCGATCTGGTGCCGTTTTCCGTCACGGAAAACGGGTCGGATTTTGCCCAAAATCCGGTGCCAGATGAAACCGTTACGGTTCTCCTTTCAAACGCTCCGGCAATCCATTGGCCCAGGCGCTGATGGTCCCGGCGCCCAGACAGACCACCATGTCGCCGGGGCGGGCTTCGGCGCGCACCAGTTTTTCCAACCCGTCCTCGTCCAGCAGGGCGCTGGCGTGGCGGTGGCCGTGGCGTATCAGCCCGGCGACCAGTGAATCGCGGTCAGCGCCTTTGATCGGCTCTTCGCCTGCGGAAAACACTTCGGCAATGGCGACCACGTCGGCCTCGTTGAAACAGGCGCAGAAATCTTCGAACAGGTCATGCAGGCGGGAATAGCGGTGTGGTTGGTGCACGGCGATGACGCGCCCGTCGCAGGCCTGACGCGCCGCACGCAGCACCGCGGCGATTTCCACCGGGTGATGACCGTAGTCGTCAATGATGGTGACGCCGTCGACCTCGCCCACTTTGGTGAACCGGCGATTGACGCCGCCGAAATTGGCCAGAGCCGCGCGGATTTCATCCGCTTTCATGCCCAGATGGCGGGCCACGGCAATGGCCGACAACGCGTTTGACACATTGTGATCTCCGGGCATCGGCAGGGTACAGCCGCTGATCACGATGTCCTCGGCCTGCAGATGCACGTCAAAATGCGCCACGCCGCCCTTGTACGTCAGAGCCACGGCGCGCACATCCGCCTGGGCGTTAAACCCATAGGTGACCACCCGGCGGTCGGTGATCCGCCCCACCAGGGCCTGCACCTCGGGGTGGTCGGTACAGCACACCGCCACGCCATAAAACGGCAGGTTGGTCACAAAATCATGGAACCCGTCCCGAAGGGCATCAAAATCGCCCCAATGTTCCATATGTTCGGGGTCGATATTGGTGACGATGGCGATGGTGGCAGGCAACCGGTTGAACGAACCGTCGCTTTCGTCCGCTTCGACCACCATCCATTCGCCCTGTCCCATGCGTGCGTTCGACCCATAGGCATGGATGATGCCGCCATTGATGACGGTGGGGTCAAACCCGCCGGCCACCATCAATTCGGCCATCATGGTGGTTGTGGTGGTTTTGCCGTGGGTGCCGGCAATGGCAATATTGGATTTCAGCCGCATCAATTCGGCCAGCATGTCGGCGCGCCGCACCACCGGCAGGCCGCGATCGCGCGCGCCGTCCAATTCCGGGTTGCCCGGTTTGATCGCCGTGGACACCACGACGACGGCGGCATTTTCAAGGTTCTCGGCCCTCTGTCCGACAAAAATCTGTGCGCCCAGCCCCGCCAGACGATCGGTGATCTTGGACGCCTTGAGGTCCGACCCCTGCACCTGGTACCCCAGATTCAACAGCACCTCGGCAATACCGGACATGCCGATGCCTCCGATGCCGACAAAATGGATCGGGCCGACGTCACCGGGGAGTTTGGTTGCTGGGGTCATCTGTGATGTTATCCTTGTTCGGCCAGCTGTTCGACCAGACCCACCAGACGATCGGTGGCATCGGGAACGCCGGCGCTGAGGGCGGCAATGGACATCTGGGTGGCCCCTTTGGAGTTTTCCAGAACGGCTGCGATCTGCTCTGTCAGAGAGGCAGAGTCAAGCTTGCTTTCGGGGATCATGATGGCACCGCCCGCATCCACCAGCCCACGGGCGTTGGCGGTTTGGTGATCGCCTGCGGCGGCGGCAAAGGGGATCAGGATCGACGGACGGCCAATGACGCTGATGTCGGCCACAGACGACGCGCCGGATCGCGAGATCACCAATTGGGCTTCGGACATGCGCGCGGGCACATCGGTGAAAAACGGCTGTACATCAGCCGGAATGCCATGATCGGCGTAAAAGGCGCTGACCCGGTCGCCGTCTTCGGGACGGGCCTGATGGCTGACGCGCAGGTGTTGGCGGATCTGATCAGGCAATGCCGCCAGCGCGGCAGGGACTGTGTCGCTGAGGATCCGGGCCCCTTGGGAGCCGCCCATGACCAAAATGGACATCGGATAATCACCCGGTGGTATATAGGCTGCACCGGCGCGTTCCAGCACCGCCTTGCGCACCGGGTTGCCCACATGTTCCGACAGCACACCTTCGGGCAGGTCCGTGGGCCAGACGCCACAGGCAACACCCGCAACACGGGTGGCAAACAATTGGTTCACCCGGCCCAGCACGCCGTTCTGTTCATGGATCATGCGGGGCAGTTTCAACAGGGTCGCCGCGCCCAGCGCCGGGATCGACGGGTACCCGCCAAATCCGATCACCGCATCGGGGCGGTCCTTGCGCATCTGGTGGGCCATGCTCAGCACACCGGCAGCGATCCGCGGGGCGACCAGCGCCTTGGCCATCAGCCCTCCGCGGGCGAAGGTCGCGCTGGACACTTGGGTGATTTCGGTGGTGTGGGGAAAGCCGCCGGTATAGCGCGCGCCGCGCGCATCCGTTGACAGTTTGACCCGCCAGCCCCGTTTCAGCATTGCCTCGGCCAGAGCCTGGGCCGGGAACATATGTCCGCCCGTGCCCCCTGCCGCCATCAAAAGCAATTTTTGCGCCATAGCCCCCAGGCCCCTTTTCTCAAATCGTCATCCCGCGGGTCGGATCAGCCGCGCCCGCGCAGGTAGTCGGCGATACCGCCCTGTGGACGGGTCCGGGTAAAGGCCAGCAACATGCCCACCGCAATCCCGCCCGCGATCAGCGATGACCCCCCATAGCTGACAAACGGCAGGGTCATGCCTTTGGCCGGGAGCAGCCGTACGGCCACGCCCATGTTGATCATTGCCTGCACACCGAACATCGCGGCCAGGCCCGTGCCCGCCAGACGGGTGAACGGATCGCGTTCGCGCATCAGGCGGAACAGAGATCGCACCACGATCAGCGCGTAGAGCGAGATAATCACCAGCACCAGCACCAGGCCGTATTCTTCGGCCGCTACGGCAATGATGAAATCGGTATGCGCATCAGGCAACGACCATTTCACTTCGCCCTCGCCCACGCCAACGCCGAACAGCCCACCTTCGCGGATCGCGTTGGTGGCATATCCCAGCTGGGTGGTCGGGTCGACTTCGGGGTTCAGGTAACCGTCGATGCGGCGGGCAAAATGTTCGGAATTGGCATAGGCAAACATGCCGCCCAGCACCACGACCCCGGCCATGGCAACCAGCAGCAACATTGGCGCACCGGCCACAAAATACATCACGCCCCAGCCAAACAGCACCAGCGACGCCTGACCAAAGTCAGGCTGCATCACCAGCATCAGCACCACAGTCACACACAGGCCAAAAGACCAGAGTTTACCCGGAGGGCCGTTGATTTCCTGGCTGGCCGCGATCAGCCAGGCCGCCACAACGACAAATCCGGGTTTGAGAAATTCGGACGGCTGCACCGAGGCAAAGCCAAGCGAATACCACCGCATCGCGCCCTTGCCAAAATCAGTGCCAAACACCGGCAAAAGCGCCAAGGCCGCAAACGAAATGACAAAGCCGATCACCGCCAGACGGCGCACCAGCTGTGGCGACATCATCGAGGTCAGCAACATCGCCACCAGCGCCGCACAGCCAAACACGGCCTGACGACTGACATAGTGGAAGTTGCCGAACCCGTTGCGTTCCGCCAGCGGCACCGACGCCGCAAGCCCCAGCAACAGGCCCACCGCGAACAACAGCATGACGCAGGTCATCGACCATTTATCAAGCGTTCGCCACCATTTTGGAAGAATAGGTTCTCCGGCCCGCTGGGGAACCGCGCCATACACCATCTCAGTCATGAGATCACCGCCACTATCTGCCTCAAGAAACGTCCCGTTTTCGGGATCTGATCCACGCTGTCGCGCAGGTTGAGGCAAATGTACCGCAAATCCGAGTCTCGCACCAGTCTTTTGACCCAGGCGGTGGCGGTTCCCCGCGCGTGTGCAAAACCGGGCAAAATGTGGTAGGATGGCGGCCTGTTTAGACGTTCTTTTTTTAGAAATCACATTTGAGGAGACAGGATATGTCCAGCAATTGGGACACTTTGGTTCACACCTATGCACAATCCACGATCACGGCACCGGCGTTGAAACTGGTCACCCTGGCGCAATGGGCTTTGGAGTCCAATTTCGGACAAAGCGAGCTGGCACAGGAGCATCTGAATTTTGGCGGGCTCAAATTTCGCGCGCGGGTCAATGCGACCCGGCATCTGGCCGACCCTGTCGATTATCAGGCCCATGACGGTTGGGACACCTATTGCCGATTTGGCAGCCATCAGGATTTTATTGACGGGTATTGGGCCTTTGTCAGCAATGGACCGATGTACGACGGCTGGCAGGTCTATGGTGATGATCCGTCGGGGTATATCGGACATCTGCAACGCGGCGGCTATGCACAGGACCCGGATTACCTGGGCAAGATCCTGAATCTGCTGCCCCGGATCCGCACCCAGATCAACGATCTGGGTCACAGCACCCTGCTGGCCAGCGGCGCCCTGCTACCACGGCGCAAGTTCCGTCTGGCCGTTCTGATCGGGCACAACGCGGTCGCCAAAGGGGCCTTTTGCGACCAATTGGCCGTATCCGAATGGATCTATAACCAGCGCGTTTACCGCCATATGGCGGACATGGCACCCGAATATGAAATCGAACCCAAACAGTTCTTTCGCCAAAAGAGCGCCACCTACACCGAAGAGATAGAAACGGCCTATGCGCTGATTGATGCCTGGGGGCCAGATGCCATTCTGGAGCTGCATTTCAACGCCGGAGGTGGGCGGGGCACTGAAACCCTGTATTGGGGCGGGTCGGTCAAGGGCAAGGCGCTGGCCACCGCCCTGCAATCCGCGATGCTGCGCGAATTGGGTCTGAAAAACCGGGGGATCAAGGACCGCAAAACCGGGCGCGGGTCGACCTCTCTGGGGGCTTCGGCCTTTCCAACGGTTTTGACCGAACCCTTCTTTGGCGATTCCGCGGGTGATTGCACGGTTATGGCCGCGGTTGGTGAAGAGGCGCTGGCGCGGGCCTATCTGATTGGTGCCCGCGACGCGATGGAGGGGTTCTGATCCTGTAAAACCCTCTTGCTTTTCTCGCCCTGCTCTGGCTTTGGGAGAGAATGCATTTCGAGACGATCATAATCGGGGCCGGTGCGGCCGGCATGATGTGTGCGGCCCACGCGGGGCGCAGCGTGTTGGTGTTGGATCACGCCAAGGCCCCGGGCGAAAAGATCCGGATTTCTGGCGGTGGGCGCTGTAATTTCACCAACATGTGGGCCGAGCCTGCGAACTATCTGTCCGCCAACCCGCATTTCTGCAAATCCGCGCTGGCGCGGTATACGCAGTGGGATTTTATCGAACTGGTGAACCGCCATGGCATCGCCTGGCATGAAAAGACATTGGGTCAGCTGTTCTGTGATGGATCAGCCAAACAGATCGTCGCCATGCTGTTGGCCGAGATGGACCGGGTCGGTGCCCAGCTGTGGCTGAACTCCGGCGTCGCGGAGCTGCGCAAGACCGACGGCGGGTTCTCGCTGGACGTCAACCGGGACGGCGGGCGGCGTACCCTGACCTGTCGCAATCTGGTGCTGGCCTCGGGCGGGAAATCCATCCCCAAAATGGGCGCAACCGGGTTTGCCTATGATGTGGCGCGCCAGTTTGGGCTGAATGTGACCGAAACGCGCCCCGGTCTGGTTCCATTTACCTTTTCCGATGCACGGTTCAAACCGCTGTCGGGCACCGCCCTGCCGGTGCGCCTGTCCAATGCGCAGGCATCCTTTGACGAGGCGATGCTGTTCACCCATCGCGGCCTGAGCGGGCCGGCCGTGTTGCAGCTGTCGTCCTATTGGCACGCGGGCGAAGCGATCCGGGTCAACCTGATCCCGGAGCTGGATCTGTTCACCGCCCTGCGGGATCAGCGCCAGACATCGGGGCGCAGGGATCTGAGCACGGAACTGGCCCGCCATCTGCCCGCCCGCCTGGTCGACTTCCTCGCGCCGGAACTGGCGCTCAAGGGGCGGTTGGCGGATCAATCCGATACGGCGTTGCAGACACTATGCGACGGTTTGCGTGACTGGCACCTGACCCCGTCCGGCAGCGAAGGCTATCGCACTGCCGAAGTCACCCTGGGCGGCATCGACACCGACGGGCTGTCGTCCAAAACTATGCAAGCCAAAACCGTTCCGGGGCTGTTTGTCATCGGCGAGGCGGTGGATGTGACCGGCTGGTTGGGCGGGTACAACTTCCAATGGGCCTGGTCGTCGGCCTATGCAGCAGGCGTGGCAATTGCCAAGGGCGCGGTCTGAACCGCAGCCAGAATGAACGCCCCCCAAAAATCCTGGCGGGGCGGGGTCTTCTGCCCGCTCCTCGGCGCTGTCAGCCGTCACATCCTCTGACGGTCTGCATCTGCGTCCCCATCCCTTCGACGCCCAGCTCCAGAACGTCACCGGGTTTGAGATAGACCTGCGGCTTCTGCCCCATGCCGACACCGGGTGGGGTTCCGGTGCTGATCACGTCACCGGGCTGCAGGCTCATGAATTGCGAGATATACGAGATCAATTCCGCCACACCAAAGATCATCGTTTCGGTAGAGCCCGCCTGGAATGTTTTTCCATTCACCGACAGCCACAGGTTCAATGCCTGCGGATCGGCGATTTCATCCGGTGTGACCAGCCAGGGGCCGATCGGACCAAAGGTATCGGCGCTTTTGCCCTTGACCCATTGCCCCCCGCGCTCCAGCTGAAAGTCGCGCTCGGACACATCATTGATGACGCAATAGCCCGCCACATGATCCAGCGCTGTGGCCTGATCGACATAGCGCGCCGCGCGCCCGATCACGACACCCAATTCGACCTCCCAATCGGTCCTTTTTGCGCCGCGCGGGATGATGACATCGTCATTTGGCCCGCAAATGGCCGAGGTGGCTTTCATGAACAGAATCGGCTCTGTGGGCACCGGCATTCCCGCTTCGGCCGCATGGTCGGAATAATTCAGTCCGATACAGATGAATTTGCCAACCCCGGCGACACAGGGGCCAATGCGGGTATCTGCGCTCAGTGTTGGCAGACTGCGCAGGTCCATCTGCGCAAGCCCGGTCAATGCCGCCGGATCCAGAGCCGCATCGCGCCAATCCGCAACCAGCGCGGACGCATCCCGCAGCTGGCCCTCTGAATCCAGAATGGCCGGTGTCTCTCGTCCCGCGGCCCCAACTCTGAGTAATTTCATCTGTTTTCTCCCATGTGACCCCGGTCCGGCCGGCCGCCAACTCAGCCCAGGCCCAGCCGCGTGGTCACTGCTGCGATGAAATCATCACCGCGCTGTTCAAAATTGTCATATTGGTCAAAACTGGCCGCAGCCGGAGCCAGCACCACGGTGTCCCCTGGCTGTGCGTCGGTGATCGCGCGTTCGACGGCTGTGGCCATGGTGGTGCAGACCTCGGCCTCTACATCCAGTTGCATGGCAAACCCGGCCGCTTCGCGCCCGATAACATAGGCTTTGACCACAGTGCCGGTCTGACCCCGAAGCGCGTCCAGCCCGCCTGCCTTTTCCAGCCCGCCACAGATCCAACGGATGTTCGAAAAGGCGCTCAGCGCCTTGATCGCGCTGTCGACATTGGTGGCCTTGCTGTCATTGACATAGCGCACGCCGTCCTGTTCCGCGATGGTCTGGCTGCGGTGTGGCAGACCCGGATAGCTGGCCAATCCGGTCTCGATCTGGCGCGGGGCCAAACCGAGGGTGCGGGCCGCCGCATAGGCGGCGCAGGCGTTTTGGTGATTGTGAACACCCGGCAGTCCCTGAATGGCACGCAGGTCAATGGAACCCGCCTGGCGCCCCTTGCGATATTCCGACAAAAACCCCTTGCGCACAAAGACATTCCAGCCCGGCCCCGCCAGCTTGCGCGATGCAGAGACCCGGATCACCCGGTCGTCTGTCACCCCTTCGCTGAGCTGACCGGCCAGAAATGCGCCTTCGTTCTCGTCCACGCCAATCACGGCGCGATCCGGTCCACCTTCGGCAAACAGGCGGCGTTTGGCGGCGAAATAGCCGCCCATGCCTGCGTGGCGGTCCAGATGATCCGGAGACAGGTTGGTGAACACGGCCACATCCGGCGTCAGCGACCGGGCCAGTTCAGTCTGATAGCTGGACAGTTCCAGCACCACCACATCCCCGTCACCGGGCGGGTCGATGTCCAGCACCCCCCGACCGATGTTCCCGGCCAGCTGAGACCTGCGCCCGGCCTGTGTCAGGATGTGCTGAAGCAGCGCAACGGTGGTGGATTTCCCGTTCGACCCCGTGACGGCCACAATCCGCGGCGCGATGTCGAAATTGTTCCAGTCATGGGTCGCGACCGAGCGGAAAAACAGGCCGATGTCATTGTCGACTGGAACGCCCGCGTCTAAAGCGGCGCGAACCACCGGGTTGGGCGTGGGATAGAGATGCGGAATACCCGGAGACACGATCAGCGTCGCCACATCGTCAAAGGCACCCGATTTCATCAGATCCTGACAGGAGAAACCTTCGGTTTCGGCTGTGGCGCGGGCGGCGGGATTGTCATCCCAGCACAGCGGCACAGCCCCCCCTGCGTGCAGGGCGCGCGCTGTGGCCAGCCCTGACCGGCCCAACCCGAGAACTGCCACATTGGCGCCTTCAAATCCTTTGACCGGGATCATTTCGCCGTCCTCACCTGAACTTTTTTCTCTCGCGACACCCTGTACTGGAGAACCCGGAATATGCAAGGGCGCGCCGCGTTTCACCGGTGCCAAGGCGTTTCAAACCGCAAGAAAAAAGCCGCTTCGACGCGGCTTTTTATAGGTCACATGTGGCAGACAGCTTAACGCACTTTCAGCGTGGCCAGACCGATCATCGCCAGGATCAGAGAAATGATCCAGAAGCGGATCACAATGGTTGGTTCCGCCCAGCCCTTTTTCTCATAGTGGTGATGGATCGGAGCCATCAGAAACACGCGTTTGCCTGTCCGTTTGAAATAGAGCACCTGAATGATCACGCTCATCGCTTCGACCACGAACAGACCGCCCACGATGGCCAGCACCAGTTCATGTTTGGTCACCACCGCAATCGCCCCCAGCGCCCCCCCCAGGGCCAAAGACCCGGTGTCGCCCATGAACACAGCCGCCGGTGGCGCATTGTACCACAGGAACCCCAAACCGCCGCCAAACAATGCAGCGGTAAAGATCAGGATCTCTCCGGTGCCGGGCACATAGTGCACATCCAGATATTCGGTAAAATCGACCCGCCCCACCGCATAGGCAATCACGCCGAGGGTCGAGGCCGCAATCATCACCGGCATGATGGCCAGCCCGTCCAACCCATCCGTCAGGTTCACCGCATTGGCCGCGCCAACGATCACGATGACCGAAAACGGGACATAGAACACACCGAGATTGATCAGAGTATCCTTGAAAACAGGCAGCGCCAGCCGGTTCTGCAAGGCGTCCGGGTGATAGGCCGCAGCCCACAAGGCGGCCACGATCCCGATCAGGATCCCCAGCGCGATGCGCAGTTTGCCCGGAACCCCTTTGGTGTTCTGTTTGGACACTTTTGCATAATCATCGGCAAACCCGATGGCTGCATAGGCCAGTGTCACGAACAACACCAGCCAGATGAACGGATTGTCCCACCGCCCCCACAACAAGGTCGCCGTGACCAGCGCCCCCACGATCAGCAACCCGCCCATGGTCGGCGTGCCTGCCTTGGTGAAATGGCCTTCGGGACCGTCGTCGCGGATCGGCTGGCCCTTGCCCTGGCGTTTGCGCAGAACATTGATCAACGGCCTGCCAAACAGAAAGCCGAACAGCAAGGCCGTCATAAAGGCCCCACCGGCGCGAAAAGTGATATAGCGGAAGAGGTTGAAAAAATCCCCCCCATCCGACAGCTCGGTCAGCCAAAACAGCATGTCAGGTGGCCCCGTTCGGTTCGTGTTGCGTTGCAGAGTGGGGGCCATGGCCCAGATCGCGGATGGCGTCAACAACCCGGGCCAATGCCATCGACAATGACCCCTTGGCCAGCACAATGTCGCCGATTGCGACCTCATTGGCCAGCGTGGCTGCGGCTTGGGCGCTGGTTTCGAACCAGCCACCGCGTTTGTGTTCGGGCAGCGCCGCGTGCATGGCCCGCATCAACGGGCCCACGCAGTGCACCCGGTCAACCCCGGCCAAAGCCGGGTGAACCGCCATGTTTGCATGCAGAGCCATCTCATCAGGGCCCAGTTCCTTCATGTCGCCCAGACAGGCAATGCGCCGTCCCTGCCCCTGGGTTGCGGCCAGCACCTCGAGCGCCGCCCCCATCGAGGTTGGGTTGGCGTTATAGCTGTCATCGAGCAGAATGATCTCGCCGCCCACGACGGTGATCACTTCGCGGACGCCGCGTCCCTTGACCGGGGACCACAGCGACAGACTGTGTGCCGCGCGCACCGGATCCGCGCCCAGCGCCGTGATACAGGCCAAGGCCCCCAATGCGTTCATGGCAAAATGACGGCCCAAAGACTGGATGTGCAGCGTCACGTCGCCGTCAGGTGTGCGCACCTGCGCCACCGTGGTTTCCCCCTGCAGGTCGGTGGACAGCAACCGATAGTCCCGGGCGCGCTCCCCGAACCAGACAACCGGGACGCCGTGATCGCGCGCCACTGCGCCCAGAATGTCAGCCTGGGCGATATCGCCATTCAGAACCGCCACACCGCCGGGCTCCAGCCCATCAACAATGGCCGCCTTTTCACGCGCAATCCCGGTGATGTCGTCAAACGCCTCCAGATGCACCTCTGCCACCGTCGTGACCAGGGCCACATGGGGACGTGCCTGTTGCGACAAAGGCGCGATTTCGCCGGGGTGATTCATGCCGATTTCGATCACCGCAAATTCGGTGTCGCGCGGCATCCGCGCCAGGGTCAGCGGCACCCCCCAATGATTGTTGTAACTGGCCACAGCCGCATGGGTGCGGCCCTGATCGGCCAGCATCCGGGCCAGCATCTCCTTGGTCGAGGTTTTGCCCACCGACCCGGTCACGGCCACGATCTGCGCCGTGCTGCGGGCACGCGACGCGCGGCCCAGCGCCTCGAGTCCGGCCTGAACATCATCGACGATCAACAGCGGTGCCTCCGGACCAACGCCATCAGGAACATGAGACACCAGCGCAGCACCGGCCCCATTGGCCAACGCCTGGGCGACAAAATCATGCCCGTCGCGCGCGGCCCTGAGCGCCACAAACAGATCGCCGGGTTCAATCGTGCGGGTGTCGATCGACACGCCAGTGACCTGCCAATCCCCCTGCACGCGTCCGCCGGTGGCCTCGGCGGCCTCGGTTGCTGTCCACAACACTGTCATGCAATTCCCCCGTCCAGCGCCGCCACGGCCATGCTGGCCTGTTCCACATCGTCAAAAGGCAGCACATCATCGCCAACGGTCTGCCCGGTTTCATGCCCTTTGCCGCAGACCAGCAGCGCGTCGCCCGGTCCCAGCAGATGAATGCCGCGCAGGATCGCTTCGGCGCGGTCGCCGTATTCCTGTGCATTTGGCGCACCGGTCTTGACCGCAGCGCGGATCAGGGCCGGATCCTCGGAGCGCGGGTTGTCGTCGGTGACGATCACCAGATCGGCATTGTCATGCGCGGCCTGCCCCATCAGCGGGCGTTTGGTGGCGTCCCGATCGCCACCGGCCCCGACAATCGCAACCAACCGCCCCAACACATGCGGGCGCATGGCGCGCAGGGCCGTGGCCACCGCGTCAGGCGTATGAGCATAGTCCACAAAGACAGCCGCCCCGTTCTGGCGCGTGGCCGCCAGCTGCATGCGCCCCCGAACAGTTGTCAGATGCGGCAGCGTTTCAAAGACCCTCTGGGGGTCTTCGCCGCCTGCGATCACCAATCCGCAAGCCAGCAGCACGTTTTCAGCCTGAAACCCGCCGATCAGATCCAGCCGCGCCTGATAGGGTTTGTCATGCCAGGAGAACCGCAAATCCTGCCCTGTCGCATCATAGCGTTGCGCAATCAGCTTCAGATCGCCCATACCGCGCCCGACGCCGATGACTTCCTGACCGCGGGCGGCGGCAATGGCGCGCATTTCGGATCCGCGGGAATCATCCAAGTTGATCACCGCAACGCCATCTTCGGGCAACACCCGGCGGAACAGCCCGGCCTTGGCGGCGAAATAGGCATCAAATGTTTCGTGATAGTCCAGGTGATCCTGGGTGAAATTGGTAAATCCCGCAGCTGCCAGCTGAACCCCGTCCAGACGACGTTGTTCCAGCCCGTGCGACGATGCCTCCATCGCCGCGTGGGTCACACCGTGGGCGGCCGCCTGTGACAGGGCATTATGCAGGGTAATGGGTTCCGGTGTCGTATGGGCCAGCGGGTAGGACCAGGCCCCTTCCACCCCGGTGGTGCCCAGATTGATCGCCTGGTGACCCAGCTCGCTCCAGATCTGGCGCACAAAAGTCGCCACCGAGGTCTTGCCGTTGGTACCGGTCACCGCCACCATGGTTTCGGGCTGAGCGCCAAACCACAACGCCGATGTCATCGCCAACGTCTGGCGTGGGTCTTCGGCAACGACCACGGCCACCGACGATTCGGCCAGCAGGGTTTCGGCAATCTGAGCGCCCGTGGCGTCGGTCAGGATCGCGGTCGCGCCACGATCCAGCGCGGCGGGAATGAATTTGGCCCCATGCACCTGGGTTCCGGGCAAGGCCGCAAACAGAAAGCCGGACTGAACGGCCCGGCTGTCCACGGCGAGCCCGGTGATCATCGGATCCACTCCGCCGCGCGCGGTGAGCGCCAGTTGACTGAGAGGTTTGGGGTCTGTGGTCATATCTGCCCTGCCTTAGTTTGAGGTCAGGGTTATACCAGCCAATTGTCCGGGTTCAACGTGTGGTCTGAGACCCAACAAAGGAGCCACCCGACCGATCATTTCGGCCGCGACCGGCACCGCTGTCCAGCCCGCGCTGCGGCGTTCTTCGCCGTAGGCAACCACCGACGGTTCATCCAACGTTAGGATCAGCACATATTTTGGATCATTGGCCGGGAACATTGCGGCAAAAGTGGCGATGACCTTGCTTTCATAATAGCCGCCATTCGGTTTCGGTTTGTCGGCGGTTCCCGTCTTGCCGCCCACCACATACCCCGGAACCTCGCCAAAGCTGGCTGTGCCCGACGTCACCACCTTGCGCAGCATCAGTTGGGCCGCATGGGCAGCTTCGGTCGACATGATACGCGGGCCGTATTGGGGGCCGGGCTGTTTCAGGATCGTGGGGCTGATATAGTGGCCACCATTGGCAATCGCCGCATACCCAGCGGCCAGATGCATCGGGCTGGTCGAAAGCCCATGCCCGTAAGAGATGGTTACAGTGCTGAGTTCGCCCCATTGTTTCGGGAACAAGGGCTGTCCGCCGCGGGCTTCGACAATTTCGAACGGCGTGGGGTCAAACATGCCCAGCGAGCCCAAAAAGGCCTTTTGTCGGGTTGCTCCGATTTGCAGGGCCAGACGCCCGGTGCCCCGGTTCGAGCTTTTGACAATGATGTCAGCCACGCTGATCTTGCCATAGTTCTTGTTCTTGAATTCGCCGATGGGATAGCCACCGACCCGCATTGGACCTGATGTGTCAATGATGGTCTCGGAATTCACCAGCCCCAGATCCACGGCCTGCGCCGCGGTGAAAATCTTGAAGGTCGAGCCCAGTTCATACACCCCCTGCACGGACCGATTGAACAGCGGGCTGTCGGACTGATCCCCGCTCACCGGAGGGCGCGGCCGTTCGTTGGGGTCAAAATCAGGCAGGCTGACAACCGAAACAACTTCGCCGGTGTGCACATCCATCAACACCGAAGTCGCACCTTTGGCATTCATCAGCTTCATGCCGCCATACAGCACCCGTTCAGCCGCTGCCTGTACGGTCAGATCCAGCGACAATTGCAACGGTTTTGCACCATTGGCCGGGTCGCGCAGATAGCCGTCAAACTGCTTTTCGACGCCCGCGACACCAATCACTTCGGCCGCGCTCACGCCTTCCTTGCCAAAACCGGCCCCACCCAGCACATGGGCCGCCAGGCGGCCGTTGGGATAGAGCCGCATTTCACGAGGGCCAAACAACAAACCGGGATCGCCCAGATCATGCACGGCCTGTTTCTGTTCCGGGCTGATGCGTTTCTTGATCCAGACGAATTTCCGCTTGCCGGTGAAATCCTTGAGCAGGCGGTCCTGGTCGAGATCCGGAAAGATCGTCATCAACCCATCCACAGCCGCCACCGGGTCCACCATCTGGGGCGGCTGGGCATAGAGGCTGAACGTGTCGAAATTGGTCGCCAGGATACGCCCGTCGCGATCCACAATGTCAGCGCGCTGCATGGCGATGGCAGATCCGGCCGCATTGGCAAAGGGTTCGGCCGGTTCAGTCGAGGCCAACATGCCCATCCGCGCCCCGATCACCACAAAGGCGCACAGGAAGAACCCACCCATGACCAACAATCGCCCTTCGGCGCGTTGGCGTGTCTTGTCCTGCATTTCAGCATGACGGCGGCGGATATTTTCGCGTTCGATCACGTCGGGGTTTTCCCCCTTTGAACGCGCGTCGAGAATGCGGGCCAAAGGCCGTAGCGGCGTGCGGATCATGGGAACTGCTCCTGCCCGGCGGAATCCATGGTCGATACATCTATCCCGTTTTCGAATTCCAGCTGAGTTTGCGGGTATTCCACTTCGTCCACACGACCGAATTGATCGGGACGCAACGGCAACAGGCCCAGACGGTCAAAATTGATTTCTGCCAGATCGCGCAATCGGTCCGGGCGATTCAAATAGGCCCATTCGGCACGCAGGACACTGAGTCGGACCTGCGCCTGACCGATCTGGCGCTGCAAGGCGCGGTTTTCCTTGAGCACCTGTTGGGTCGCATAATTTTCACGATACGCCCAGAATGCCAAACCAAACACGGCCAAGGCAGTCAGCACATACAGCAACATTCTCATTTGCGTGCCCCTTTGAGCTGCGGCATGCCAATTTCACGGGCGGTGATGGGGGTGGCGGGGGCCTCGGTCCGGCGACCGACCCGCAGACGGGCAGACCGGGACCGTGGATTTTCCGCCAGTTCCTGTTCATCAGGACCGACCGACTTGCGGGTGACCAGTTCAAATTGCGACGGGATCACTTCGAGTTCGGGCGCATAGCGGTTGGCCCGTCCCGTTTTGCCTGCGCGATGCTGGAAAAATCGTTTGACCATGCGGTCTTCGATGGAATGGAATGTCACAACGGCCAGCAACCCGCCGGGCTTCAATGCGCGCTCGGCTGCCAATAGACCGTTGAACAGCTCGTCGTATTCGGCATTCACCGCAATCCTCAGCCCCTGAAACGACCGCGTCGCCGGGTGCGATTGCCCCGGTTTCGATCTTGGCAGACAGGATTCAACGATCGACGCCAACTGAAGGGTCGTGGTGATCGGAGCTTCGGTGCGGGCCCGCACGATCGCCTTGGAAATCCGGCGCGAAGCGCGCTCTTCTCCAAATGTGAACAGCACATCAGCCAGTTCGACTTCGTCCAGCTCTGCCACCAGATCCGCCGCAGAGGGGCCATCCTGGGACATACGCATGTCCAGCGGGCCATCTCTCATGAATGAAAATCCGCGCTCGGCCAGATCCAGCTGCATGGAGGACACGCCCAGATCCAGAACCACACCGTCCAGATCGCTGGCATAGTCATCCATTTTCGAAAAGACGCCCGCTTGCAGGATCAGCCGATCACCGTAGTCACCTGCCCATGTCCGGGCCATGTCAAAGGCCAGCGGATCCCGGTCCACGCCGATAACCTGATCGGCACCTGCCTCTAGCAAGCCACGCGAATACCCACCTGCGCCGAATGTTCCATCCAACCAGCGTCCCGACACCGGTGCCACCGCTGCCAGCAATGGGCGCAGCAGAACGGGAACATGCGGGGCGGATCCGGTTTCAGGGCCAGTCTCCTTACCTGCCGCCATTCCTTACGCGCCTCCTGCGCCATCCAAGAATTGCAAAGGATCAAAATCGTCGGGCAGCTCTTCCAGCCATTCTTCGGCGGCGGCCAGCTCTTCGGATTCATATGTTTCGGGCTTCCAGATCTGGAATGTGTCACCCGCAGCGATAAAAAACGCCTCTTTTTCCAGGTCGATCTTGCCGCGCAGCTTGGTCGGCAAGACCAGGCGCCCAGTTTCATCCACATTGGTGGGAAAGGATTGCCCATGGAACAGGCGCTGCAACATCTTGCGTTCCATCGAACCACGCGGCAGAGCGTCGATTTTGGCGTCGACCTCGTCGATGGCGTCCATGGTATAGCATTCCAGGAATTTGCGGCGGTGATCCCCGTAGACAATCACCAGTTCGGGATTGCCACCGGATTGCCAGTTGGGATCGCCCGCCTCCAGCACACGGCGAAACGAGGCCGGGATAGACACCCTGCCCTTCGTATCCACCTTGTGGTGGCTTTCGCCTCTGAACCTGCGGCCCAAAATCCCTGTCCCTTTTTTTTCGCGCCCCCGCGTGTTTATCGTCCCCCAGAAAGGAGAAACGGCGGGTTGATCTGCTGCCACTGATCAACCCGCCGTCCTCGTCCCGCTGAGCGGGGGTTCCGACTGCGCGCGCCACCTGGGGGGATGTCTGCTCGCTCGCGCGCCGGATCTCTTCAAGTCTTGAATGAGGAAGGAGGCCTGTATGAAACCTGCTTTTGTTTTTGTTCGGGGTCTGGAGCCCCTTGGTCCGTCTTCATTCGATATATTAGGGATGCCATGGGAATTCATGGAAATCAACAGAATTTTGCACCGGAATCACTGCAGCACGGGGTAATTCGGCGAACCGACGCTCCAGGCTTCCATGGAAGTCACACCCAAAAACGCGGAATGTAGACAAAACGATCCAAACACCCACAACATATCGGTTGCGCGCTCCACCTCTGCCTTTGTCCCTCAAATTCCCAAGTTTTTTTGAATTGACCCGATCAAGAAACTTTTGTTCACGGTTCGCCCCATCCAAATTTCATCCGAAACACACCGATCCTTTCGATTTTCCCAGGATTTGGCTCCAAGTGATTCGGAAAATTGCCCTGTGCGCTTCATTGCGTCCCATAATTTCCCATACAGCCTCTAGCGTCCCGGATCCGGCCCATAAATTCCCAAACTCCGGATCAGCGTCCGGCCCGGGGTGGCGATCTGACCGCAGCAGGCCGAATGAGCGCGTAAAGGTGTCTCGCCCTAAGGATCGGTCCTAATGTTTGGTCCTAATGTCTGCCTCTACTGTTCTGTCCTGCGGTGCGACTCTGGCGTGCAGCGCAACAGTAGTGGGCAACGGCCTGCCCCGCCTAAATTCCAAAAGGTCAAGCCCATCCGCAGTCACCCATGCAAATGCTGCATAGCAGCAATGCCCACGCAGGGGATTGTGCATCCGCAGCATTTCCCCAGATATAGGGCATAACAAACGACACACATGACGCTGCCCCGCCGCAGCATTCGAAGACCAAGAAGGACTGAGCCCATGGCCATGACATCCGAAATCAGCACCCGCCGTGGCACCCTGACAAGCAACCCTTTGGCCTTTGTCGACACTTTGGTCGCCCGCTTTTCACGGTATGCCATGTTCCGTCGCACCATGAACGAGCTGTCCGCTCTCAGCGACCGCGAGCTGTCCGATCTGGGGTTGAGCCGGTCGCAACTGCGCCGCGTGGCCCATCAGGCCGCATACGAAAACAACTGAATTCAAGGTTAGACCGGGCCTCTTCTCCTCCTCCCTTGGGGCCTGACCTAAGCGGTGACATCGTCCTCCTCCCTGATGTCACCGCACAAATACCGGCAGCGATGTCGGGCTGAAAGCACCCGGGGTTTCTCCTCCTCCCTACCTCTGGTGTTGAATGAAAACGGCGGCGCCCTCCTCCTCCCTGGCGCCGTCGTTTTTTTATGCCTAATGCCCCCCCATTTTCCCGAGACACGCAGCGCAGCTGCGCCTGTCCGATCGCTGTGCGATCGGAAACACTATCCAGCCCGATCGCTGTGCGATCGGAAGCATCTATCCCGTCCGGTCGCATAGCGATCTGAAGCACCTGCCCCGTCTAATCGCGCAGCTGCCGGATACATTTCCATTTGGACATATTCAGGCGCTCAGGACCTCCCGCACATCGGAGGACAAAACACGGCGGAAAAAACACGGCGGGCGACGAAAAGACGGGCAAAAAAAAGGCCCGGATCGCTTTGCGATCCGGGCCGGTCGGATGCCGCAGGCATCCGAAACCGTTCAGAATGGAATATCATCGCTTGAGGACACGAACCGGGCCACCACTTTCTTGGCCCCTGCCTTGTCAAAATCAATCTCCAGCTTGTCACCTTCGATCCCGACCACAGCCCCATAGCCGAATTTCTGGTGGAACACCCGATCCCCCAGGGTAAAGCTCGACACCGCCTCCAGATCAATCACCGTGTTGCGGCTCTCCTTGGGTTGGGACATGCCACGCTGACCGGACCGCGCCTGCAACCGTTTCCAGCCCGGCGAATTATAGCCATCCGCCTTGGCCACGCGCTCTTCGATCCCCCCTCGTGACTGCGGTGTCTGCGCCGCCGCTCCATATCCGCCGCCGTACAACCCGGGTGGCGTCAGGACCTCGACATGATCCTCGGGCAGTTCATCGACGAATCGAGACGGCAGCTGCGATTGCCATTGGCCGAACACCCGCCGGTTGCCTGCAAATGAAATGGTACAGACCTCTTCGGCTCGGGTGATTCCCACATAGGCCAGCCGGCGCTCTTCCTCGAGCCCCTTTTGCCCGCTTTCATCCATCGACCGTTGGGACGGAAACAACCCGTCCTCCCATCCGGGCAGAAACACCGATGGAAACTCCAACCCCTTGGCCGCGTGCAGGGTCATGATGCTGATCTTTTGATCCGAATCCTGCTTGTCATTGTCCATGACCAGGCTGACATGTTCCAGAAACCCCTGCAGGTTCTCAAAGTTTTCCAGCGCTTTGACCAATTCCTTGAGGTTTTCCAACCGTCCCGGAGCTTCGGGCGACTTGTCGTTCTGCCACATGGTGGTATAGCCGCTTTCGTCCAGAACGATTTCCGCCAGCTCCATATGGGTCATGCCGGCGTCATTCACCAACCGCCCCCAACGGCCCAGATCCTCGACCAATTGGCGCAGGGCACCGCCGCCCTTGCCCTTGATCAACCCGTTGTCCACGGCAATCCGCGCCCCTTCGACCAAAGGCACCGCATGTTCGCGGGCCATCGCCTGAATGGTCTGCTGTGCCTTGTCCCCCAAACCGCGCTTGGGCGTGTTCACAATACGTTCAAACGCCAGATCATCCTCTGGGCTGACCACCTGCCGGAAGTAAGCCATGGCGTCCCGGATCTCCATCCGTTCATAGAACCGCGGCCCACCGATCACGCGATAGGGCAGCCCTATGGTCAGAAACCGATCTTCAAACGCGCGCATCTGATGCGAAGCCCGCACCAGAATCGCCACCTCGTTCAGATCGTACCCGCGCATCCCCCGGGTGCCGCGTTGCATCGATTCGATTTCCTCGCCGATCCAACGCGCCTCTTCCTCACCGTCCCAATGACCGATCAGACGGACCTTCTCGCCCTCTTCTGCCTCGGTCCACAGCTCCTTGCCCAAACGCCCCTCGTTGCCCCGGATCACATTCGACGCCGCCGCCAGAATATGCGGGGTCGAGCGATAGTTCTGCTCCAGCCGCACCACATGCGCGCCGGGAAAATCCTGTTCGAATCTCAGGATGTTGCCAACCTCGGCCCCGCGCCAGCCATAGATTGACTGATCATCATCCCCGACACAGCAGATGTTCTTATGTCCCGCCGCCAAAAGGCGCAGCCACAGGTATTGAGCGATGTTTGTGTCCTGATATTCGTCCACCAGCACATAGCGGAACCAGCGCTGGTATTGCCCCAACACATCCGGGTGGGTCTGAAAGATCGTCACAACATGCAACAGCAGGTCGCCAAAATCCGTTGCATTCAGATCCTTCAGGCGTTGCTGGTACCGGGCATAAAGCTCGATGCCGCGATGATTAAAAGCGCCCGACTCGGCCACCGGCACCTTGCCCGGTGTCAGGGCACGGTTCTTCCAGTCATCAATGATCCCGGCCAGCATGCGTGCGGGCCACCGTTTATCATCAATGTTTTCCGCCCGGATCAGCTGTTTCAGCAACCGGATCTGATCATCGGTATCCAGAATGGTAAAATTCGACTTGAGCCCCGCCAACTCGGCATGGCGGCGCAGCAGTTTCACACAGATCGAATGAAAGGTGCCCAGCCATGGCATCCCCTCGATCGACTGCCCCAGCATACGCCCGACCCGTTCTTTCATCTCGCGCGCGGCCTTGTTGGTGAAGGTCACTGCCAGAATCTCGTTCGGACGCGCCCGGCCTGTGTTCAACAAATGCACAATCCGCGCGGTCAGCGCCTTGGTCTTGCCCGTGCCCGCTCCGGCCAACATCAGCACAGGACCGTCCATCCGCTCCACAGCATCCCGCTGGGCCGGGTTCAAATCATCCAAATACGGCACCGGCCGGGCCGCCATGGCCCGGGCCGACAGGGAGGCGCCTTCGAAGGCGTCCATTTCGTCAAAACTGCTCATGGCCGCGATCCTAACCTGACTGCCCGCACAACGAAAGAGGTGTTCGCGCAATGTTCTGCAGGGTTTTTTGCACCCATGTCCCAAAGCGGCGCGACACAGACTATGTTGCGTCGCCTGACCACAGGCGCGGAGCCCCCGACCACAGGTCGGGGGCGACAGATCCGGTGCGCGGCACGCGCGCCTTTTGGCAGCGGGGCCAAAGAGGGCGACGCAAGGCTGGACTTTCCCGTCGGCACCATCACAAATATCCCTCATGGATTTACATGCGCGCTACCCTTCGCTTCACGACCTCAAAACCCGCGCCAAACGGCGCCTGCCAAAGTTCGTTTGGGACTATCTGGACAGCGGCACCGGGATCGAGGCCGCAAAGGCGCGCAATCGCAACGGGCTGGACGCTTGGGGGTTTGTTCCCTCGATCCTGCATGGGCCACTGGATGTCGATCTGGGGATCGATCTGTTTGGGACCCGCTGTCCCCTCCCCTTTGGTATGGCCCCCGTGGGGATGTCCGGCCTGATCTGGCCCGACGCCGAAGGACATCTGGCTCGGGCCGCGGCGACCGCTGGTATTCCTTATACTCTGTCCACTGTTGCCAGCCAAAGCCCCGAGGATCTGGCCCCTCACCTGGGGTCCAACGCCTGGTTCCAACTCTACCCGCCCAAGGACCCGGACATTCGACAGGACTTGTTGGACCGCGCCCGCGCCGCGGGGTTCAAAACCCTGGTCTTGACCGTTGATGTGCCCGTCGCATCCCGCCGCGAACGTCAGGTGCGCAGTGGATTGACCCAACCGCCCAGGCTGACCCCACGCCTGATGGCGCAGGTGGCCCTGCGTCCCGGTTGGGCCCTGGGCATGGCCCGGCCTGGAATGCCCAACATGCGCACCCTGGACAAATACATAACCCAGGACCTGAGCGGCCTGCCGCCAACGGCGCATATCGGCTATTTGCTGCGCACCTCTCCGGATTGGGGCTATGTCGAATGGCTGCGTGACCATTGGGATGGCCCGTTTGTGATCAAGGGCGTGATGCGCCCCGAAGATGCCGAGGCGCTGGACCGGATCGGCATCGACGGGCTGTGGGTGTCAAATCACGCAGGCCGCCAGTTCGATGGCAGCCCTGCCGCCATCGATGCCTTGCCTCTCATCCGCGCTGTCACAAAACGGCCGATTGTCTTTGACAGCGGGATCGAAGGCGGGCTCGACATTCTGCGTGCTCTGGCACTGGGGGCTGATTTCATCATGTTGGGGCGGGCCTATCACTATGCTCTTGCGGCCTTGGGACCGCACGGTCCAACCCATCTGACAGAGATTCTGCAGCGCGATCTGGAGGCCAACATGGGGCAAATGGGGTGTTCGGTTCTGACGGCATTGCCAACGCCCATCCGGGTGACCCCGGGGCATTTGTGACGCGGCGTCACAAAAATTGACGGATTTGCGCCGCATGAGAGCGCAATCATGCCGGTTCTACCCAGAACTACGGGTATACGACACGGTAGAAACCGCCTAACACTCCGTCCCAACTTCACGACCCAGAGGGTGACATGACCGACTTCAAAAAGATCCTGATCGCGAACCGCGGTGAAATTGCCATTCGTGTGATGCGTGCAGCCAATGAAATGGGCAAGCGCACGGTTGCGATTTTTGCCGAAGAGGACAAGCTGGGCTTGCACCGCTTCAAGGCGGATGAGGCCTATCGCATTGGTGAAGGCATGGGCCCTGTTGCCGCCTATCTGAGCATTGACGAGATCATTCGAGTGGCCAAGGAGAGCGGCGCGGATGCAATCCACCCCGGTTACGGGCTGTTGTCGGAGAACCCGGATTTCGTCGATGCCTGTGCGCGCAACGGCATCACCTTTATCGGTCCCAAGGCCGAAACCATGCGCGCCCTGGGTGACAAGGCCAGCGCGCGGCGCGTGGCGATTGAGGCCGACGTTCCCGTTATCCCCGCCACCGAAGTGCTGGGCGATGACATGGCCGCGATCAAGACGCAGGCCGCCGAGATCGGTTACCCGCTGATGCTGAAAGCCTCCTGGGGCGGTGGCGGACGCGGCATGCGCCCGATCCTGTCCGAGGCTGAGCTGGAAGAGAAGGTTCTGGAAGGGCGCCGCGAAGCCGAAGCCGCATTCGGCAATGGCGAAGGCTATCTGGAAAAGATGATCACCCGCGCGCGTCACGTCGAGGTGCAGATTCTGGGCGACAAACACGGGCAGATCTATCACCTGTTCGAACGTGATTGTTCGGTGCAGCGACGCAACCAAAAAGTGGTCGAACGCGCGCCCGCGCCATACTTGAGCGAAGAGCAACGCGCCGAGGTCTGCGAACTCGGTCGCAAGATCTGTGCCCATGTGGGCTATGAATGTGCCGGAACCGTTGAATTCCTGATGGATATGAACACAGGCACCTTCCACTTTATCGAAGTGAACCCGCGGGTGCAGGTGGAACACACCGTTACCGAGGAAGTCACCGGCATCGACATCGTGCAGGCACAGATCCTGATCGCCGAAGGCAAGACCATCTCCGAGGCCACCGGCAAGGACAGCCAGGACGACGTGCGTCTGAATGGCCACGCGCTGCAGACCCGGATCACCACCGAGGATCCGCAGAACAATTTCATCCCCGACTATGGCCGCATCACCGCGTTCCGCGAAGCCACCGGCATGGGCATCCGTCTGGACGGCGGCACCGCCTATTCCGGCGGCGTGATCACGCGCTACTACGATTCGCTCTTGGTCAAGGTTACGGCCCACGCCCAGACCCCGGAAAAGGCGATTGCCCGGATGGACCGCGCGCTGCGCGAATTCCGTATTCGCGGTGTCAGCACCAACATCGCCTTCGTCGAGAACCTGCTGAAGCACCCGATCTTCCTGAGCAATGAATACACCACCAAATTCATCGACGAGACGGCGGATCTGTTCCAGTTCGCACGTCGCCGCGATCGCGGTACCAAGGTTCTGAACTATATCGCCGATATTTCGGTGAACGGTCACCCGGAAACCACCGACCGCGCTGCACCTGCCACCGATCTGCGCGAACCGCGCGCACCCCAGGTCGATCCCGGCTTTGCCCCCTATGGCACCCGCAATCTGCTGGAGCAAAAGGGTCCAAAGGCAGTTGCCGACTGGATGAAAGCCCAGCGTCAGCTGCTGTTGACCGACACCACCATGCGCGACGGGCATCAGTCGCTGTTGGCGACCCGGATGCGGTCGATCGACATGATCAAGGTGGCCCCCGCCTATGCCGCCAACCTGCCCCAACTGTTCTCTGTTGAATGCTGGGGGGGCGCGACATTCGACGTGGCCTATCGCTTCTTGCAGGAATGCCCCTGGCAGCGTCTGCGTGACCTGCGCGAGGCAATGCCGAACCTGATGACCCAGATGCTGCTGCGTGCCAGCAACGGCGTCGGCTACACCAACTATCCTGACAATGTGGTGCAGGAATTCGTGCGCCAGGCCGCCAGCACCGGTGTCGACGTGTTCCGCGTATTTGACTCGCTGAACTGGGTCGAAAACATGCGCGTCGCCATGGATGCGGTGGTGGACGCGGGCAAGGTCTGCGAAGGCACCATCTGTTACACCGGCGATATTCTGGACCCGAACCGTGCCAAATATGACCTGAAGTACTATGTTGGCATGGCCAAGGAACTGGAAGCCGCAGGCGCCCATGTTCTGGGTCTGAAAGACATGGCAGGTCTGTTGAAACCGGCCTCGGCCAAGGTGCTGGTCAAAGCGCTGAAGGAACAGGTTGGCCTGCCAATCCACTTCCACACCCATGACACCTCCGGCATCGCGGGTGCGACCATTCTGGCCGCTGCCGACGCAGGCGTGGATGCCGTGGATGTCGCCATGGATGCGTTCAGCGGCGGCACATCGCAGCCTTGCCTCGGCTCGATCGTCGAAGGTCTGCGCAACACCGACCGCGACACCGGTATCGACATCACCAAAGTGCGTGAAATCTCGGACTATTGGGAAGGTGTGCGGGCACAGTATGTGGCGTTCGAAAGCGGTCTGGCGGCCCCTGCCTCCGAAGTCTATCTGCACGAAATGCCCGGCGGTCAGTTCACCAACCTCAAGGCGCAGGCGCGTTCGCTGGGGCTGGAAGAGAAATGGTCAGACGTTGCCCAGACCTATGCCGACGTCAACCAGATGTTCGGTGATATCGTCAAGGTGACGCCATCCTCCAAAGTTGTTGGCGACATGGCGCTGATGATGGTGTCCCAGGGCCTGACCCGTGCCGAGGTCGAAGACCCCGCCACCGACGTGGCATTCCCGGATTCGGTCATCGACATGATGCGCGGCAACCTGGGCCAGCCTCCCGGTGGTTTCCCTGCTGGCATCATCAACAAGGTGCTCAAGGACGAAGCCCCCAATCTGACCCGCCCCGGTGCCCATCTGGAGCCTGTGGACCTCGAGGCCACCCGCGCCGAACTGTCCGCCGAGCTGGAAGGCAAGCCGGTCGATGATGAGGATCTGAACGGATACCTGATGTATCCCAAGGTGTTCCTGGATTACATGGGGCGTCACCGCACCTATGGTCCGGTGCGGTCCCTGCCAACGCGCACCTTCTTTTACGGGATGGAACCAGGCGAAGAGATCACCGCCGAAATCGACCCCGGAAAAACGCTGGAAATCCGCCTGCAGGCGATTGGCGAAACGGACGACAACGGCGAGGTCAAAGTGTTCTTTGAACTCAACGGTCAACCCCGCGTGATCCGGGTGCCCAACCGGTTGGTGAAATCCACCACTGCACAGCGCCCCAAGGCGGAATTGGGCAACCCCAACCACATCGGTGCCCCGATGCCCGGCGTTGTCGCCACCGTCGCCGTTTTGAGCGGCCAGGACGTCAAGGAAGGCGACCTGCTGTTGACCATCGAAGCCATGAAAATGGAAACCGGCATCCACGCCGAGCGAGACGCAACAGTCAAAGCACTCCACGTCCAGCCCGGCGGTCAGATCGACGCCAAGGATCTGTTGGTCGAATTGGAGTAAGCCCCCTCACGGGCCGACCCCGTCGTACCGTGAGAGATGTGCCCATGGGTACACAAGCTCGAACATCCTTCACCTGCCGCAGATCCTGCGGCAGGTGTTTTTTTGGACGGTTTTACCTGCGCACGCCGGACCAGTCCGCGACCCAGTTGGCATGACGGCATTCCCAAATGCCCTGCCCCAACCTGTCGAGCCGCCCAGGAATGGATCCCGCCCCCCTATCAATCATCTTGACCAAATCCCGATGCCGGGGATCTGGGTATGGCCCTGACCTGCTACGCAACGGTGTGCTCGAATCGGTCTGCCCGGTGGCCCCACGGGCATCCTTCTTTCTGAGAGGTGTCGCGTTCTGCGAGCGCTGCATCGAATTCAAGGGCGAGCATTCCGGACCACCCCCGCGCCGTTCGCCCTACAGGCCAGAATCCCGCACGTCAGCTGTTGTGCGCCTGTGGTGCAGGCACCGAACGCTTGCAGGCCTCTGATATCAAATGGCGCGCAATTGGCACTTGCATCCAGAGGGCGGCACATGACCGCCCCAGATCTGTTTGCCTCAACTGATACGGTCCATACGCATGTTCGCCCGGCACCCAACCGGCCAGCGCAGAGCGTTCTACCTGGTTCTGGACCGGCATTGGATTAAACGGCGGGATGCTGCGATCCGCTGGGGGCGTGTGCCGGTTGCCCCGGATGGGGCCAAGCAAATGGTACCTGGGCACCCAATCTGATCGGATCGCGCACGCCGGACATATACCTGTCGCGGCCTCTGGCCCAGAGACCTGTCTCTATAGGTCGACGGATTTTGGTAGGATGACGGTCCCACGTTCCCGAACCACAGGGATCCCCAAACCACTGGGATCCGCAAAACCAGCTCCCCCTCAAAAACTAAGGGCCAGCCAACGGACGCTATTGCAGCAACGGCTGACCGTGCTACCCATAACCGTGATCCGCTTTTGACCTTCCGATTCCAACATTCAGGACAATTTCATGTTTCCCATCACATCTCTGTATGCAGGCCTGCTGGCAGTTCTTCTGGTCGGGTTGTCCACCAAAGTGATCATGGGGCGCCGCCGTGCCAGGGCGCTGATCGGTGACATGGGCGACAAAGCGCTCTTTCAGGCGATCCGCGTACATGGCAATTTCACCGAGTACACGCCCTTTGCCCTGCTCCTGATCGCACTGTGCGAAGGGCAAGGAGCCCCTACCTGGTCGTTGCACCTCTTGGGATCAGCCCTGGTGATTGGACGGGTCTTGCACGTTCTGGGATTCGGTCGGGACCCTCAAATCATCGTGCTGCGCCAGATCGGCATGGTGTCAACATTTGCCGTGCTTGTGCTGGCGGGTGTGGGTTTGATCATCCAGGCGTTGGTCTGATCCAGAACATCACGCTTTAACCGCTGGGTATCTACAGGAGACGATGGGTCCAGCGCATACCCCCTGCCTGCCCCATCCGTATCTCTGCCCCCCAGATATGATGCCATGGCCATTGCCGCGATCAAAGTCACCATGCGAAGCTGTTCTCCCCTGGCCATCCGTTTTCTCCCTGTCTGAAACGATCCTTAGGGTCTTGAACGCAGGACCGGGTTTTCTCCGTCGCTCATTCCCGCTGTTTTTTCGCGTGACCCGGATTTTTTTGCCCCTCCGCTGTCTTTTTCACTTGCAGCGCTGCGAGGGAATGAATATCTCCGCCTCACCAACCGGATGCGGGCGTAGCTCAGGGGTAGAGCATAACCTTGCCAAGGTTAGGGTCGGGCGTTCGAATCGCCTCGCCCGCTCCAGTTGGCCTAAAACAAGCCGCCTTCGGGCGGTTTTTTTGTGTCGTGTGCGTTGCAACTCTCTGAGAATGCACTGGAAATCACACTACAGCGGTTCCCCAAAAAACTTGTTCCATTCTCTCGATTTCTCTTGCGCCCCGGTTCCGGATTGCCTAAAGAACCGCACACACAGTGGCCCGTTCGTCTATCGGTTAGGACGCCAGGTTTTCAACCTGGAAAGAGGGGTTCGATTCCCCTACGGGCTGCCACTTCTTCCCTGAACAACCCTATTTTGTTGAGCTTCCGACCTGGAAGGCTTCGGCGTTTTGTTTCGCCGTGGGACACCTGACCTTCAGTCGGCATTCTTCCGACGCTTCGCTGCATGGAGTGCACGCCGCGCTCGCTCGGCGCTTTTTGTGTATGTTGCCGCAGGTTTCTGGTCGCTGAGCGACAGCGCGGACATCACGGCATAGATGCCTCCCCATCGCCGCGGCAATGGCAAAGCAGACCGTCAGCACATGATAGGGTGGCAGGAGTGCCGACAGCGCCGGGCATCAGAAGATTTCGCCGCGCAGAACCGGATCGTCGGAAGGTTGCAAGAGGATGGTATTGCCCGCCGCAAAGGGCACACCCATGGTCAGGGTTTCGGATTTGAAGCCGGCGATCTAGGCAAAGTCGTCATAGTCGATTTGGTCTTTGTTCACTTCCAAGTCCCTGTTGGACGCAACACCGGATATTGCGGCGACACCACGCCGGACGACAGCGGTGAACAACTCCTGATCAGCCAGCAGCGCAGGAAAAAACCCGAGAGGTTGACGGGCACATCCACCTCATACTCCCCATTGATCTTTAGCATGGCCTGCTACCGGACACGTGGGGCGCTTCGCGCAATATTTTATTAGGAGTTCTGACCAACACGGGTAGCCCATACGGGCTGCCGCTTTCTCGACATTCGCTGAAAAACGTCTGCGAGCCTGAACCAAAGCCACGTTCTTTTTCCACAGACACCAAGCCCCTCTTCTCAAAAGCTTTGATCACAGAACGGTTCGCAAGGTCGGAGGGCTGGCCTATGAGACGACCTGGAAACCCTTGCGACATCTCCGGTCCTGTTGACCGATTGACAGGTCTTCAGGCTCCATGATCTGATCGAACAACCGGGGCGCATGGGGCGCGCCGCCTCAGGCCCACACGCGTTCCAGCGCCACGGACCAAGCCCGCCAGCCGTTGCGCTGTCGGCAATCCGGCCCGATGATGAACACAGATGGTCGACACAATGGGGCTGACCCGTCCGGTGACCGACGCGGGGCAAAAGCCACAGCTGGGCGGCAGCGCAGTCGCTGAAACAACGGGCACCACTTGGCGCTGGCACTCCTTTTTACGCTCGCTTCCGCTGGGCAAAAAATTCTGACAGGAATTGTGTTTTTTCTCTTGCGGGCGTCGCGCAGAATTACTATTCAGCGCCTCACCAACCGGATGCGGGCGTAGCTCAGGGGTAGAGCATAACCTTGCCAAGGTTAGGGTCGGGCGTTCGAATCGCCTCGCCCGCTCCAGTTGGTCTAAAACAAGCCGCCTTTGGGTGGCTTTTTTTGTGGTCCGGCTATTTCGCGCCCCTGCGGACTGACCACATAAAAGCCCATGCAAAAATCCACCGGGGACACCCGGCACGCATTTGATCAAATTCCTTTGACGCCACCAGAAAAACCGGCCAAGGTTCGCGCTGAACCAATGTTTTTTTGCCCGGCACCGCCAAATCCTCAGGAGTTTGCAATGGCCCCCGTGATCTATCCGACAACCAATCTGACCGCGACCGAACAGCTGTGTCTGGACCGCGGCGAAGGCATCTATGTCTTTGACACCGACGGCAACCGTTACATCGAAGGACTGGCCGGCCTGTGGTGTACGTCGCTGGGCTATTCCAACCAGGAACTGGTCGATGCCATCGCGGGTCAACTGGGCAAGCTGCCCTTTACCCATATGTTTGGTGGAAAGACACACGAACCAGCAATGGAACTGGCCAACAGGTTGGCTGACATGGTGCCGATCGAAGATCCCTATTTCTTCTTTGGCAACTCCGGATCGGACGCCAATGATTCCCACATCAAGATGCTGCGGTATTATTTCAACGCCATTGGAAAACCGCAAAAACGCAAGATCATCACGCGGGACCGTGGATACCACGGGGTCACGGTTGCCGCTGGGGCGTTGACCTCGCTGCCTGCGAATCTTGCCCATTTCGATGCACCGGTCGAAGCGCTGGACATCCTGCGCACCGCTTCCCCCCATTACTATACGGGCCGCCAGGGCAATGAGACCGAAACCCAATTCGTTGATCGCATCCTGGATGAGCTGAAACAGCAGATCCTTTCCGAAGGCCCCGACACGATCGCGGCCATGATCGTCGAACCGATCACCGGTGCCTCGGGTGTGATCGTTCCACCAGAGGGATACTATGAAAAACTGCAGGACCTGCTGCGCCAACACGACATTCTGGTCTGGTCAGACGAAGTCATTTGTGGATTTGGTCGCACTGGTAACGATTTTGGTGCCACCACGATGGGCATCAAACCCGATCTGATGACCTTTGCCAAACAACTCAGCTCCGCCTACTTCCCGATCTCGGCAGCCGTAATTCCGGGCTGGATGTACGAAGCCATGATCGAACCGTCAAACCAGGTGGGCGTGTTTGGGCATGGCTACACCTATTCCGGTCACCCGGCGGCCTGCGCCGCCGCGCTGAAAACACTGGAAATCTACGAGCGCGACAAGATCTTTGAACATGCAGCGACGGTTGGCGACTACCTGCAGGCCCAACTGCGTGAGCGTTTCAGCGATCATCCCCTGGTGGGAGAAGTCCGCGGCAAAGGGCTGATCGCCGCGCTTGAGCTGGTGGCGAACAAGACCACCGGTCAGGGGTTCGATGGGGCCGTTGCCGGTGGCTTTGCAATGAAGGCCTGTGAACGCAACGGGCTGATCCTGCGTGCGGTTGCGGGCAATTCCGTGGCGCTGTGCCCGCCGCTGATCATCACGCAATCGCAGGTGGATGACATGCTCGACAGTCTGAGCAAAGGGCTGGAGGAAACCTGGGACCACGTCAGGGCCGAAGGTCTGGTTGCCTGACACCAGCAGGCTACTGCGAGAAACTGCCTCCCGCTCCGGGATATTTTTCACCAGACGATCAGGGGATCCGTTCTTCATCTGGCACTAAATATCCCGGGGGAGCAGCCAATGGCTGCGGGGGCAGAGCCCCCTTCTGCAATGCCGTGTCAGAACACCTTGAACGTCATCGTCGTCAGCGACCGCTCGATGTCCGCAATTACCAGAAGGTTTTCGTTGATAAACTTGCCGACATCTTCGCCGGCCGGAATATACAGCTTCATCAGCAGGTCGAATTCGCCACTGGTCGAATACAACTCGGAATGGATCTCGCGCAGCGCAATGTCCTCGGCCACCTTGTAGGTAGAGCCGGGTTTGCAGCGAATCTGAATGAATACACAGGTCGACATGCGGGGCCTCTGGGGGTTGTGGGTGTTGAAGTTTCAGCGCCAAGCTGACACGCGCGGCCCCTGGGCGCAATCCCTCGGGAGCTGCGCGTACGGTTTGCCGGCCGGTCCCAGGGCAACAGATGGCCGCAGACACACGGCGCGGGCTTGGCCTGTCCCGCGCCACCGCCTATAAGCACCCTGCACTCTCTTTCGCGTGCCCCAAAAAGGAAAACCGTTCATGCGCACAGCCAAGGTCAGCCGCAGCACTGCAGAAACCGAGATCACCGTTGAAATCAACCTCGACGGCACCGGATCATATGACAATCAGACCGGCGTCGGTTTTTTTGACCATATGCTGGATCAGCTGTCGCGCCATTCGCTGATCGACATGACCATTCGCGCCAAAGGCGATTACCATATCGACGATCACCATACCGTCGAAGACACAGGTATCGCATTGGGACAGGCCCTGACCCAGGCGCTGGGGGACAAAAAGGGCATCAACCGGTATGGGGCCTGCCACCTGCCGATGGATGACGCCCAGGTGCGGTGTGCGTTGGATCTGTCCGCCCGTCCCTATCTGATCTGGAACATGGAAATCCCAACCCAAAAGATCGGTACTTTTGACACCGAACTGGTCCGCGAATTCTTTACCGCCCTGGCCACCCATGGCGGCATTACCCTGCATGTCGACCAGTTGCATGGGTTCAACAGCCACCACATTGTCGAAGCCGGGTTCAAGGCCGTGGCCCGTGCCCTGCGCGTCGCGGTTGAAACCGACCCGCGCAAGGCAGATGCGATTCCATCGACCAAAGGCGCGCTGTAACAACAAATTCCGGGGATGGCTTTCCCATCCTTACGCCCCCAAAGGCTGACTGGCGCGATCGCGCGCCAGCAGCCATTCACCGATCAGCAGGTTCGGCACCCAGCACAGCCAGGCAATCGCGGGATAGCTGGCGTCAAACCCGACGGTTGCCATGCCCACCGGAAGGTACAGGCGCAATGTGACCGCCGCCAATGTCAACGCAGCCGAACGGATCATCCATATCCGGTGCAGAGCGATACGGCGACGCATGGCATACCAGACCGCCGCTCCCGTTGTGGTCAACCACAGCGCCGACAGACCCAGAAAGCCCGCCGCAGCCACAGGCCCCGCGCTGGTTGTCAGGGCCAGAACAATTCCTGCTCCGCCCGCAATCAGAATTGACGCGACATACACCCGCCCCAGCCATCGGTGCACCATGCGGTATCGCGCGCGCAGACGTTGGGAGAACTGCAACGGCAACAGAGCCAAGGCAATGGGTGCGAACCCGATATGAGCATATAGCGCCAATGGGCGATCCCGCGCGTGATGCACCATTGCGGGCATGACCAAATCGATCTGTGCCACCAAAAATCGAAACGATGCCAGGGCCACCAATACGGCCAGCACCCATATGAACATGGACAACCACCGAACCCGATTTGGTGCCAGTGCGCGATGAGAGAGTGAAACCATGGGGGACCTTCCTGGCGTTACTTGACAGTGTAAAGTTATCATCACGTTACCTGCGAACTTGACATTGTCAAGGAGATCCTCAACATGCGTCCCATGTCACGCACAGCCCCCCGCTCCACCCATCATCACGGCAACCTGCGTCAGGCGCTGATTCAGGCAGGCATCGACCTCTTGGAGGAAGGCGGAATCTCTGCGTTGACCCTGCGCAAATGCGCCGTGCGCGCCGGCGTTTCACATGCCGCGCCAGCGCATCATTTCGACGGGTTGTCCGGGCTGAAATCCGCCATTGCCGAAGAGGCATTCGAGCGGTTTTCAACCTACCTGCAAACGGCGCGGGACGCGGGCGAGCAAACCGACGCTGGGCGGCTCAGATCCGTTTGCCGTGGCTATCTGCAATTCGGAATCGACCACTCGGGTATTCTGAATATCATTTTTGGGCAACTTGGATTGGCCAGTCTGAAACCCGGAAATCGGGAAACGGCGCATGCCTATCTGATTTTGCGCGGCGTCTGCGCCCCGTTTGTCACCGCACCTATGGACCCTCGGGTTGTCGAAATCCGGGTCTGGTCGCTGATCCATGGGTTCACTCTTTTGGCCATGTCGGGTGAATTCAACGACGCGGATCGCTCTCTGGACATGGACCTGTTTGACGCGGTCATGGATGTCCTGCCGCAAATCGCCACGCCCAACGCCTCTTGACCCGGTCGGCGTTTGGCGTCACTTCGGACCCCGCACGACACGAAGGACACAGGGCCATGCTGACAGCCATCATCGACTATGAATCCGGCAATCTGCATTCCGCTGAAAAGGCGTTTCAGCGCATGGCGCGCGAGATGGACGCCGGCGACGTCGTCGTGACCTCTGATGCCGATGTCGTGGCGCGGGCCGACCGGCTGGTTCTGCCGGGCGACGGGGCATTTCCGGCCTGTGCCGCCGAATTACGAGGCCACAAGGGCATTTATGACGCCATGGTCGAAGCGGTCGAACACAAGGGACGCCCGTTTCTGGGGATCTGTGTGGGCATGCAGCTGATGGCCAGCACGGGGCATGAATACACCAAAACTCCGGGGATCGGGTGGGTCGGCGGCGATGTGGTCAGGATTGACCCCGCAGACAAGACGCTAAAGGTTCCGCATATGGGCTGGAATGATCTGGTCATCGACCATGACCACCCGGTGTTTGCCGGTGTCAAAACAGGCGACCACGTCTATTTCGTGCACTCCTATCAATTTCAGGTGACCGATGCGACGGAACGTCTGGCCCATGTGGATTATGGCGGCGATGTCACGGCCGTTATTGGTCGTGACACCATGCTGGGCATGCAATTCCACCCGGAGAAAAGCCAGGACGTGGGGCTGCGGATGATCGGTAATTTTCTGACCTGGACGCCTTGACCCCCGGTTGCGCCAAGGCACCCGCCCCCTGTCGCAGGTCATGCGCAGCGGGCCGCCCAGCCAGATCGGGGCTAAAAGAAAACAACCCCGCCTCATGGCCCGGAGCAAGCCCATTTAACCGATTGGCCCATCAAAGCGCGTGTCAGATGGTATGTCATTCAGCGCATGAGATGCCTCGGGCATATTGAAATGCGGGCCCAGGCATGGTCGTCCAAGGGCACAAAACGCCCCGCTTCCTGAACCGAAAAGCGGATTGCCGCGCCCGGGAATACATCCGTGCGCTTTTTGCTGCGTTCTACAACGACGGTCCCGCTCACCACCACATACGGGATGCCGGTCGTCGGTAGTGTACCCACAGTGTCCTCCGAATTACCGACAACTCCTTTGGGATCAAGCACAACACTATCTGTGACCAATCCCTCTTGCATTCGGCCAGAGACTTGCATTGATTTCAGTCTCGTGTCGCCCAAATGTTTGGCTACGTTTTTGCTGAAGATTGTCAGGACATGCATCAAGTGGATGTCATATTCGCGCGCGACCATAATGGACCCGGCGGTATAGGGGTAATATCCGCCCAGATGTTACAATCTGGCCCCCGCAGCCCAACGATCAGGACCTGAACCGGTTGCCAGCCGTCGTTAGACGACCGCGCAGGCAGACGCCGTTCGGTCCTGCAGAGGCGACAATTGAAGTGACAACACCACCGGAACGACGCATGGGCCTGTTCAGTCGCCCGGTTGGGTTACCATCGCCTCACAACTGCTTGCGCAGTTCGGTTTTCAGCACCTTGCCATAATTGTTCTTGGGCAAAGCGGAGATGCGGACATAGGCCTTGGGGCGTTTAAAACGGGCGATATGATCGTTGCACAGAGCGTCCAGCTCTTCGTCCGCAGCCTCGCCCACGACAAAGGCCACGACTTCCTCTCCCCAATCAGCGTGCGCGCGCCCCACAACCGACGCCTCGGAAACCTTGGGGTGCATCAAAAGCACCTCCTCCACCTCGCGCGGATAGACGTTGGAGCCGCCGGTGATGATCATGTCCTTGGACCGGTCCTGAAGTGTGACATAGCCATCAGCGTCCATCACCCCCATGTCCCCTGTCATCAGCCAATCGTTGATCAACGTCTTGGCGGTGGCTTCGGGGTTTTGCCAATAGCCGGGCATGACGATGTCGCCCTTGACCATGATTTCACCGTGTTCCCCAACCGGCAGGATTTCGCCCTGGGGGGTGCCGATCTCTACCTCGACCGGGCTTTGGGCGCGCCCGACACTGGCCAGCCGTTCCCGCCAGCGCGGATGGCTGCGATCGCTGACGTCGTGGCGGGACAGCGCGGTGATCCCCATCGGGCATTCCCCCTGCCCGTATATCTGTACGAACACCGGACCAAAATGGTCCACGGCTTCGGTGATGTCGGCCACATACATCGGCCCACCGGCATACACGATGGTGCGCAGCCCCTGCCCTGACCGCCCCAACTGTTTCGCGACGGCCGTCAATCTGGTCACCATCGTGGGGGCGCAAAACATGTGCACCCGGCCAAAGTGTTCGGCCAGGTCAAAGATCTCGGGTTCGTCGAACCCTGCGGACACCGGGCAAATATGGGCAGCACCTGCCAGAACATGCAGCATGTTATAGATCCCGGCCCCGTGGCTCATCGGCGCGGCATACAGCGTCTGGTCCTCAGGGCCGACCCTGTCCACTTCGGCGAAATAGGCCAGTGACATGGAGATCAGCATCCGGTGGGTGATCATCACACCCTTGGGTTTGCCAGTGGTGCCGGAGGTATAAAACAACCAGGCCAAATCATCCGACGCCACCCGCGTCGGTTCCGCGACCGGATGGGCGGTTTGGGAATCGCAATACTCAGGTCCGGTGATGTCAATGCAGCGCGTCACAGCCCCTGCGCTGGCCACAGATTCGGTCAGCCCCGGAGACGTGAACGCCAGAGCAGCACCTGAGTTTTCAAGAATAAAGGCGGCTTCGCGCCCATGGAGTTTGGCATTGATCGGAACCACCGCAGCTCCTGCGTACCAGATACCATATTGCGCAATCAGGTAATCGGGGCAGTTCTTCATAAAAATCGCGACACGATCACCTGGCCCGATGCCCTGGGAAATCAGCCACCCCGCGACCCGGGCCGCCCGGTCGTGAAACCCGGCGTAATCCGCCACCAAATCGGTTCCCAGATACAATGCCGGACGATCCCCGCCCGTCTGTGCCTGACGATACAGCCAATGCCCCAAATTCATCTCGAATCCCCCAAATTCAGGCGGCGATCCCATGCGCGCCCATGTGATATCGGTCGCATGCGTCACGCCCCCTCTTCAATTCCGTAAAAATACCCGTCAAGAATACCCTATGACAGATCTTGCCTTTGATCATGCGCCGGTGGGCCTCATCGTATTGGAACAACGCATCATCCGGCGTTGCAACCTGCAATTCGCCCGGATCTTTGGCGACACGGTCGCCGCGCTGACAGATTTGCCGGTTTTTGATCTGTACCCCAGCCCGGATGATTTCGCCCGGATCGGCGAGACATTGCAACGGATTGATCCCGCGCAGGATTATTATTCCGACGAACGCATCATGCGACGGCGCACGGGTGAATTGTTCTGGTGCCGGGTCAGGGGGCAGTCCGTGACCCCGGATCAACCGTTTCACAGCGGGGTTTGGTCCTTTGCCGACCTGTCCGATGATCGCCCCGTGGTCTCTCTGACGCCACGCGAACGCGATGTTGCGATCCTGACCTGTCGGGGCCTGTCGGCCAAGGAAATCGGCAAACAGCTGGGGCTGAGCTATCGCACCATCGAGACCCACCGCGCCCATCTGTTGACCAAGTTCGAGGCCCGCAAGCTGCCGGAACTGGTGGCCAAACTGTCCGGGATGCCGTTCTGACAACAAGCGATTGCAATCCGACGTCCCGCCCCCCATGTTATCGCAGGGGTTTGGGCGCTTTTCACCGGCGACAGCTTGCCGTATAAGCCCGACAAATTTGGCATGCCCGCCCAAAAGACGGGCCATTCGGAACCGGCCGAGGATAAAGATGACAAACAAGACTCATGAAGCGGATGTGGCCTTCATCAAGGCATTGGCAGAACTGCTGCAGGAAAACGATCTGACCGAACTGAAGGTCAAGCGCGACTATGGCGCCGACGACAGCCTGGATGTTCGGGTATCGCGCCTTCAACCCGTTGCAGCGCCGGTTCAGGTTCAGATGCCTGCCGCCGCTCCGGCCGCTGGTGCAGCCGCACCTGTCGCCGCGACAGCAGCCCCTGCGGCCGCCAGCAGTGACGATCCGGCCAGCCACCCCGGCGCGGTGACATCGCCCATGGTCGGCACCGTGTACCTACAGCCTGAACCCAGCGCCCCGTCGTTCATCAAGGTTGGTGTTCAGGTGGCCGAAGGTGACACGCTGTTGATCGTCGAAGCCATGAAAACCATGAACCACATCCACGCGCCCAAAGCGGGCACCGTGAAGCGCATCCTGGTTGAAGACGGCGCCGCGGTCGAATTCGGGACGCCCCTGGTCATCGTCGAATAAGGACCAGATCATGTTTGACAAGATCCTGATTGCCAACCGCGGAGAAATCGCCCTACGCGTGATCCGGGCTGCGCGCGAGATGGGCATAGGTTCAGTAGCCGTGCATTCAACCGCAGATGCGGACGCGATGCATGTGCGTATGGCAGACGAATCCGTCTGTATCGGACCGCCTTCGAGCACCCAAAGCTATTTGTCGATCCCGGCCATAATCTCGGCCTGTGAAATCACCGGTGCCCAGGCGATTCACCCCGGGTATGGCTTTTTGTCCGAAAACGCCAATTTTGTGCAGATCGTCCAGGACCACGGGCTGACGTTCATTGGCCCCACTGCTGAACACATTCGAATCATGGGCGATAAAATCACCGCCAAGGATACGATGAAGGCCCTTGGTGTTCCTTGTGTGCCTGGCAGCGACGGTGGTGTTGCAACCCTGGAAGAGGCTGAAAAACTGGGAGCTGAAATCGGCTATCCGGTGATCATCAAGGCAACCGCCGGTGGCGGCGGCAAGGGCATGAAAGTGGCGCAGACTGCCGCAGACATGAAGTCCGCTTTTCAGACTGCACGTGCCGAGGGCAAGAGCAACTTTGGCAACGATGAAGTCTATATCGAAAAATACCTGACCACGCCGCGTCACATCGAAATCCAGGTCTTTGGTGATGGCAAGGGCAACGCCGTCCATCTGGGCGAACGCGATTGTTCGCTGCAACGCCGCCACCAGAAAGTCTTTGAGGAAGCGCCCGGCCCCAGCATTTCACCCGAGGAACGTGCCCGGATCGGCAAAGTCTGTGCGGATGCGGTTGCCAATATCAATTACATCGGCGCCGGCACCATCGAGTTCCTGTACGAAAATGGCGAATTCTATTTCATCGAAATGAACACCCGCCTGCAGGTGGAGCACCCAGTGACCGAAGGCATCTTTGGTGTTGATCTGGTGCGGGAGCAGATCAGGGTTGCGGCGGGGTTGCCGATGTCGTTCACCCAGGACGATCTGGTGATCAACGGCCATTCGATCGAAGTGCGCATCAACGCGGAACGCCTGCCGAATTTTTCCCCCTGCCCGGGCCGGATCAGCCAATATCATGCCCCCGGCGGTTTGGGTGTTCGGATGGATTCGGCGCTGTATGACGGGTATTCCATCCCACCCTATTATGATTCTCTGATCGGCAAGCTGATCGTGCAGGGGCGCGATCGTCCCGAAGCGCTGGCACGTCTGAACCGGGCGCTGGGTGAGTTGATCGTCGACGGGGTCGATACCACTGTTCCGCTGTTTCACGCGCTGTTGCAGGAACCTGACATCCACGCGGGCACCTACAACATTCACTGGCTGGAGCAATGGCTTGAGGCCAATTTGCCGGAATAAGCCGCGCTGTTTCGATGTCAGCGGTGCGTGCCAGCACGCACCCTACATCGGCAGTGCCCCGGATTTCGGGGAGCCGAGATGACCCTGACTCCCGAATTGTTGTTGCATGGTTATTCCATCGGCGTTTTTCCGATGGCAGAGCACAGGGATGATCCGGACGTCTTTTGGGTCGACCCCAAGAGACGCGGCGTGTTCCCCCTGAACAGATTTCATATCTCACGTTCACTGGCGCGCAGCCTGCGGCGACAGGATTATCAGATCACCGTGGATCAGGATTTTGCCGGGGTTGTCGATGCCTGCGCTGATCGCGCCGATACCTGGATCAGTCAGGAAATACGCGCACTTTACATCGCGTTGCATGACATGGGCTGCGCACATTCCGTCGAAGTTCGCGACCCGGGCGGCCGGTTGATTGGCGGCGTTTATGGTGTGGTTCTGGGGGCCGCCTTTTTTGGCGAGAGCATGTTTTCCCGGCGTACGGATGCTTCAAAGATCGCTTTGGCCCATCTGGTTGATCGGTTGCGTCGGGCCAAATTCACCTTGTTTGACACCCAATTCATCACCGATCATCTCGCCTCTTTGGGCGCGGAGGAAATCAGCAGGGCCGCCTATCATCGTCAACTGCGTACCGCCATAGACAGCGCGGCGCATTTCCTTGCACCCGCCATAGCGCCCGCTCAGGACGTCATACAGCGCAACACCCAGATGTCATAACGCGCGTGATCCAGCGCGTTCAGCGCGGGTGAAGATGCAACCATCCACCCTTCGAACTGCACCTGTCCGGACTCTGGATCGCGTATGATCAAAAAGGCAAAAGCATCCCCTGTCGGGTTGTCCGCCGGATATCGACATTCGCCCAGCGTAACCAGCAGCCCCAGCATTTCGGCTGTCGCACCATTCAACAGTTCGAAATCAGCGGTTTTCCCGTTAACCTTGTCGAGCCCCCGCAGCACCGCGCCCTGCCCGACCGTGGCCGGCTTGGTGGCCTCCTGTGCGATCCCAGGCCCAGAGGTCAGGCATAGGCAGGCGAGGAGACAGGCCGATACCAGCCGTTTCACCCTTCGTCCCCGCTTCCGGAAACGAATTTCAACAGCAGAGAGATCAGGCTGACAGACCCCTGTGTGTCCAGAATTTCATCACCGGCCTCCAATGCAAAGGGAGATCCGCCCGGCATGATTTCAACAAAATTCCCACCCAACAGGCCTTCAGAGGCGACCACGACGGCGCTGTCATCGGGAATCTCGATCCCCTGCCTGACAGAAAACTCTGTATCGGCGCGAAACGTTTCGGGGTTCAGGTCGACGCCGGTCACGGTTCCGATCTTGACGCCTGCCAGCCGCACATCAGTGCCAACGCTGACGCCTTCGATCGACCGGAAGGATGCATTCAGCGCATAGCTTTCGCCACCGCTGGACAGACCGGCGGCCTGCCCGGCATAAACGGCAAACCCGATGGCAGCCGCCAATACGACGCCGCCAACCAGAACTTCGGTTGTGTTATGAGACATGGTGCGCTGCCATCCGATCCCTTATTCAGGGCTCCAGGCTTCGTAATCGGCGCGATTTGCCGGTTCCTTGCCGCTGCGGATCGACCCGGCAGGCGCATAGGCCAACATGGTTCCGGTCAGGTTTTCCTGATGCGGTTTTTCCCAGGCCTTGTGCTTCAGCGGGGTCTTGGAGGGCAGTTCTTTGAACGTATGGTGCAACCAGCCATGCCAATCGGGGCTGACGCGCGAGGCTTCGGCTTCGCCATTGAACATCACCCAACGCCGGGTGTCGTCAGCGTTGCGATAGAACACGTTGCCCTGTTCATCCTCGCCCACTTTGGTGCCTTTGCGGGCCGTATAGATCTGGGTGTTCAACGTCGAGCCGTTCCACCAGGTTACAGCGCGCAGCAGAGTGTTCAGGATTCCCATGGGTACCTCCGAAGTGTTTGCATTGTGATATGACGCAATTCGCGACCGAGGTCCAGAGACGCTTGCCCGGATCCGGGCGTGAGAGCGCCACATTTTGACGCGTGGAACCCCGGACCGGCAGCAGATCGCCGGTCCGGCCTGTATTCATCACGCGTCAGCAGGGGCCAAAGCGGTGAGTTCAATTTCAATACGGAATTTTGGGTCGATCAGATTGCATTCGACCATGGTTGCCGCTGGCGGATTCGCACCAAAAGTTTCCGCCAGAATCGGCAGGCAGGGAGTGAATTCGGCCGCGTCCGGAAGATAGTAGTTTACCCGCACCGCATCGGCCAATGTGGCACCTGCCTGTTCCAGGGCCCAGCGGATGGTATCCAGTGCTGATTTGCACTGGTCCTCGACTGTGTCGCCCTGGCCCACGGTTCCGGCCACGTGCACAAAACCGCCCGCGACGACTGCGCGGCAATAGCCCGCTTTGGCTTCGAATTCTCCACCCGAAGAAATACGTTTGATCATCTTTGTTCCTCCACATGAAAAACGGCGCGGAAACCCGCGCCGCTCTTGTCAGATCAATTGTCTGTATCAGCCTGCCGAAACTGGCTCTTTTTCCGCATCTGCATGGATCATCAAAGGTTGTGCCGTCGACGTCACCGCCTCTTCGTTGACAACAACCTTGGTCACACTTTCCATGCCCGGCAAATCGAACATGGTATCCAGCAGGATGTCTTCCAGAATGGAGCGCAAGCCCCGGGCACCGGTTTTACGCTCGATGGCCTTTTTGGCGATGGCGCTCAGGGCGTCTTCGGTAAAGTCCAGCTCGGTCTCTTCGATTTCAAAGAGGCGCTGATATTGTTTGACCAGCGCGTTCTTGGGCTGTGTCAGAATGGTAACCAGCGCGTCTTCGTCCAGATCCTCGAGCGTTGCCAGAACCGGCAGACGGCCAACGAATTCCGGAATCAAACCGAATTTCAACAGGTCCTCTGGCTCCAGATCCTGAAAAATCTCGCCCACACCACGTTCGTCATTGTCGCGCACATCTGCGCCAAAGCCCATGGCCGAACCCTTGCCCCGCTGTGCGATGATCTTGTCGAGCCCGGCAAAGGCACCGCCACAGATGAACAGGATGTTGGTGGTGTCGACCTGCAGGAACTCCTGCTGCGGATGTTTGCGCCCACCTTGCGGTGGAACCGAAGCCACAGTGCCTTCCATCAGTTTCAGCAACGCCTGCTGAACCCCTTCGCCCGACACATCGCGGGTGATTGACGGATTCTCGGATTTGCGGGTGATCTTGTCGACTTCGTCGATATAGACGATGCCGCGTTGTGCGCGTTCCACATTGTATTCGCTGGACTGCAGCAGTTTGAGAATGATGTTTTCCACATCCTCGCCCACATAACCAGCTTCGGTCAGCGTGGTTGCATCCGCCATCGTGAACGGCACATCCAGAATCCGCGCCAGCGTCTGAGCCAACAGCGTCTTGCCGCACCCGGTCGGGCCAATCAGCAGAATGTTGGATTTCGCCAACTCAATATCTGACCCCGCCTTTTGAGCGTGATTGAGACGCTTGTAGTGGTTGTGGACCGCCACAGACAGGACCCGTTTTGCGGTGGCCTGACCAATCACATAGTCGTCCAGAACATCACAGATGTCCTTGGGCGTGGGCACCCCATCCGAAGACTTGAGCCCCGAGGCCTTGGTCTCTTCTCGGATGATATCCATGCACAATTCGACACATTCATCGCAAATGAACACGGTCGGCCCGGCGATCAGCTTGCGCACCTCGTGCTGGCTCTTGCCGCAGAAGCTGCAATAGAGCGTGTTCTTGCTGTCACCACTTGAATTCGTTGCCATACCTAACCTTTCAGGCTTCGTCATCTGCCCAAGGTCCCGCAAAAATCGGCGGGACCCCGTTTCGTCATCAGCTTAGGACAGGGTTCCGGTGGCTACAATCGCAAATTGCGTCATAAACCTCATAACCTTCCCCAACCACCTCAGCTTTCTGCGTCGTCGCCCTTGGCCCGGTTTTCGACGATCTCATCGATCAATCCAAAATCCTTGGCGTCCTCAGGAGACATAAAGTTGTCACGCTCCAGCGCGTTTTCAACCTTTTTGAGTCCCTGCCCCGTGTGTTTCACGTAGATTTCATTCAACCGACGCTTCAGCTTTAGGGTTTCTTCGGCGTGGATCATGATGTCGGTTGCCTGACCCTGGTACCCACCGGATGGCTGATGCACCATGACGCGGCTGTTGGGCAGCGAAAAGCGCATGCCCGGTGCCCCGGCCGCCAACAACAGCGATCCCATCGATGCCGCCTGGCCGATCACCAGGGTCGATACTTTGGGTTTGATGTACTGCATGGTGTCATAGATCGACAAACCAGACGTCACAACGCCACCGGGGCTGTTGATGTACATGCTGATTTCCTTGGTCGGATTCTCCGCCTCAAGGTGCAACAACTGCGCCACGATCAGCGATGACATGCCATCATGCACCGGCCCATTCAGAAAAATGATCCGCTCCTTGAGCAGGCGCGAAAAGATATCATAGGCCCGTTCGCCCCGGCTGGTCTGTTCAACAACCATGGGGACAAGGGTATTCATGTAGAATTCATTGGGATCATGCATAGAATTTGCCTGCTTTGATGGACTGACCGGGACCATACCCGAAACTGCGTTACCCGAGTCTTAGTATTGCCCAATGGGGCCTGCAAGGGGCAGGCACAGAATTTGCACCCCCAACTTGACCTGCAACGTGTCGCAAACTGTCAAACCCCCGTCGAAAAGACACGGTCAACGGGGCGTCGATGGTCGTAGGTCGGTGCAGATCGCAACACGATTGCGCGGTGTGGCACCTGCCAGCTGACCCAACCGGGTTCGGTCCAGGTTTGAGAGAGAGTTGCGGATGGATTATGATGGTTTCATCCAGAAAGGGGCAGCGGCCAAGCTGGCTGTGCCCTTTACCGGAGCGCCCCAGGATTTTTATTTCCTGCTGTTGCCCAAGGCAACGATGCTGCCGGTCGCCGCTGCGATTGAACCGCTTCGGATCGCCAACCAGGTCACCAATACCGAATTGTACCGCTGGTACATCATGACCGAAGACGGCGAACCGGTGAAATGTTCCAACGGGATGACTGTGACGCCGGACCTGGCATTGCAACCGCTGCCATCAGATGCGGTTGGATTCGTATGCTCTGGCGTTGAACCGCATACCTCGGCCAGCGAAATCACCCTGAACTGGCTGCGCCGCGAACATCGGTTCGGGCGCCGTCTGGGCGGGATCTGTACCGGAGCATTCGCCCTGGCCCAGGCCGGACTGTTGCGCGAACAGCCCTTTACGCTGCATTGGGAAAACCAACCGGGGTTTGTGGAAATGTTCCCGCGGCTGACCCCCTCGCCCAATATTTTTGAAATCGTGGGGCGCCTGTTGACCTGTGGTGGGGGCAATGCCGCCACCGACATGATGCTGAACCTGATCGAAGAGCGCCACGGCAAAAAGCTGGCCATCATCATTGCCGACATGTGCCTGCATGTCCGCTCGGGTGGTCAGGCAGCTCCTCAGAAGTCGAATTATGCGGTTGCGATCGGCAGCCGCAACCAACGGCTGCTTTCGGCCTTGCAGCTGATGCAGGATTCGATCGAAGAACCGCTGTCGATCGGCGAGCTCTGCGACCAGCTGGATATTTCGCGTCGGCAACTGGAGCGCCTGTTTTCGCGCTATCTGAACGAAAGTCCGATGCATGTGTATTTCGACATGCGCCTGTCGCATGCCTATGCGTTGATGAATGAAACCGCCATGTCCGTGACCGAAATCGCCCTGGCGTCGGGGTTCAATTCGGCGACACATTTTTCCCGCCAGTTCAAACGAAAATTCGGGGCCTCGCCGCATTTCTTTCGCAAGGGATGGTCATAACCGGGCGGTCGTGACTCTGGGTTCGATTTGACCTACAAGCCACCGCCTGACCCCCTAACCTGTGGCCGTACCGATGACCGAACACCGCTCCGAACTGTTGATGCCTGCGGGCAACCTGCGCAAGCTGAAGATGGCAATCCTGTATGGGGCCGACGCCGTCTATCTGGGCACGCCGGACATGTCGCTGCGCACCAAATCCGAATTCTCGCTGGATGATGTGATCGAAGGGGTCCAGTTCTGCCACGATCACGGGCGGCGCGCCTACCTGACGCTGAACCTGTTTTCCCACAACAAAGACATTCCCAAGCTGAATGAATACATCGACACCGTCCGCAAGGTGCAGCCCGACGGGTTGATCATCGCCGACCCCGGTGTGTTCCAATACGTAAAGGAACGCGCCCCGGAAATCCCCCTGCATGTCTCCACACAGGCCAATATCTGCTCCTGGCTGTCCGTGAAATTCTGGCAGGACCAGGGGGCCGATCTGGTGGTGCTCGCGCGGGAGGTCTCTTATCCGGAGCTGGTGGAAATCCGCGAGAAATGTCCAGACATCAAGATTGAATCCTTTGTACATGGTGCCATGTGCATGACCTATTCAGGCCGATGCCTGTTGTCGAATTTCATGGCAGAACGCGGTGCCAATCAGGGCAACTGCGCCAATTCCTGCCGCTGGAACTACGGTGTAAGGATGCGCCTGAAAGACGGCACCGTGCAAGAGCTGGAGATCAACGAAGACAACGCCCATCTGTTCGAATTTCTGCTCGAAGAGGGCTGTCGCCCAGGTGAGCTGATGCCGATCGAAGAGGACGGGCGGGGGTCATATATCCTGAACTCACGCGATTTGTGCATCATGCCGAAACTGGATGACTACCTGAAAATCGGTATCGACAGTCTCAAGGTCGAAGGCCGCGGCAAGTCCGAATATTACGCCGCCGTGGTGGCGCGCGCTTATCGGATGGCGATCGACGATTATTATGCCGATCCGGACAATTGGAGCCCGAAGCCTTATATGCGCGAATTGGAGGCGGTGGGGAACCGGGGCTACACCCTGGCCTTCCACGATGGCCGTCTCTCCAATCTCGCACATGATTACGAACACACCGCGTCGCTGGCACAGTGGGAATATGCCGGTGTGGTGACCAAAGTCACCGACGATGCTTTTCACGTGCTGGTCAAATCCAAATTGACCGCCGGAGAGGTTCTGGAGTTCGTCTCGCCCCTGTCTCGCGACACAGTTCTGCTGCGAGTCTATGATTTTGAACGGGTCAAAGACGGCAAACGAATGGACGTGGTACACGGCAGCACTCAGAGCGAGATTCGCCTGCCCTTTTCCCTGTTCGACCACGAAGACATCGCGGATCTCAAGGCCCGTTTCCCGACCTATTCCGTGCTGCGCAAGGAACGTGCCCTAACCGATGAGCAATGGAACCGGGTGCGGTTTGACAAATTGACCCAGGCGCTGGAAGTCACCGGACAGGAGAACCCCAAAGCCTATGCGCGCCGCCGCGATGCGTTGGCCGACAGCGTGGCCCAGGACCACAACGAAAAGCGGTTCAAGACCAACCGCGTGGGTGTGGAGGGCTGCTGTGGCAAAGGATGCAACGGCTGTTTGATCTTCTGGCAAGGCGAGGAGTACGCCAAGGCCCGCGAGATCCTGCAAAAGCGCAAACAGGGCGAAATGCTGAGCCGCGCCGAGGCGACGGAGTTCAAGATGCCCAGTGGGCAATACGCCTGATCAGACGCACAACAGTGCCGTCGGGCGGACATTTTCTTACCCAAGAAAATGACCAATAAAATTAGCAATTTTATTAGGCGGAATTTTATTGAAAAATTCCGCGCCGCCCGATGATCTCAATCTCAATCGTAAGCCGCGTCGACAATCATCTCTACTTTCAGCTCGGCGCGGGCCAATTTGGCCTCGCCACAGGCACGTGCCGGGGCGTGGCCTTCGGGAACCCAAGCGTTCCAAACCTCGTTCAAACCGGCAAAATCGCTCATATCGGCCAGCCAGATGGTCACCCGCAGCATCTTTTCGCGCGATGATCCGGCCTGGGTCAGCAGCGCGTCGACCCGGCGCAGGCATTCTTCGGTCTGGGCCTGGATCGTGTCGCCTTCGCCAACCTGGCCCGTAATATAAGCCACACCATTGTGTTTCACGATTTTCGAGGACCGGACTCCGGTTTCAATACGTTCGATCATGTGCTGTCCCTCTGTTGATAACGTTTCACATTGCGCGCTGAATGACCGCAAAGCCGGAACACTACAACCATCAAACCCGGCGTCACGGGCGCGCAAAGCGGACAAAGAGGATCAACATTATTCCTTGATCATTAAAACCCAGCGGGTGCCATCGCTTTGCCAGCCGTTTTTGACCATCGCCCGGGTCGCACTGGCCCGATACCCCATGCGTTCATACAGGGCCCGCGCGCGGGTATTGTTATCTGCCACCACCAGGCTCATGCCATTGGGTCCCCGGAACTGTTCGGCAAACCCCAGCAAGGCGCTGCCGATCCCCTGCCCGCGTTGATCAGCCAGAGTCGACAGGACAAAAATATATCCGGTGCCCGGGGCCTCGTGCTCCAATTCCAGCAACGGGCGGAAAGCAGCCGGGGTTGCATCGTCGATTTTTTCCGGGTGATCGGGAATGCCATGCGTAATCAAACAGCCGCTGCGACCCGCGTCCGTTTCGGCTACCCATGCCTTGGTATAGGAAATCCCGGCCTCCTCACCCTGAACCCGATCCAGCGCAAACCCCCAGGCATCCTGTCCCGGGGCCGCCAGTTCAGCCCACATATGCTTGGCCAGCCCTTCGGTGGCCCGGTCAATCAGCGGTACAAGGAACTGTGCATCTTCACGGTCAGCACGTCTGATTTTCAGATCGGGCATGTGGCACCTCACTTCTTAATGCCCCCAGTATGCCAGAGGTTGCGCGATCAGCCAAACCAGCCGTTCAGAACGAAGCAGGGCGCCGTTTTGGCGCCCTGTGATCAAACCGGTTGAAATCCCCGCGAAAAGCTCAGCCAAACATGTCCGAGGTGATCCCGGCATACCACCCGATGCTCTCCTCATATGTGGCTTCGCGCAGCTCGCCGCTTTCGCCGGTTTGCGAGATGAACCCGTCGACCTTGGCAATCTTCTCTTCGGTCGCCTCGTAGGTGGCGCCAACTTTGACCCCGTCATTGGTGCCGATCAGCGACCAGCAAGTGTTCGAGAATTTGGCCGGGAACATTTTGGAGTCGGTCAGGGCCGCGCGCACGGCCATGGCGGCCACTTTGGCCTGCGAGTTTGCCGAGAACCCGGATTTGGGCATGTCGCCCTGAGCACAGGCGTCACCCAATACATGGATGTTTTCGTCCAATCGGCTTTGCATGGTGCGCCCATCAACCGGTGCCCAATTGCCTTCGGTGATGCCGGCCATTTCACAGATTCGACCCGCCTTCATCGCCGGAATGACATTGCAGACATCCACCGGGGTGATTTCCCCATCAATTGTCACGGTCATGGCATCGGGATCTACCGACACGATGTCTCCGCCAAAGTCGGGGCCGATCCAATCAATCATGCCATCGTAATGATTGGCCCATCCTTCCTGGAACAGCGCCATCTTGGAAAACTTTGGTTTTGGATCGGCGATGATGATCTTGGCCGTCGGGTTCCGTTCCTTCAACACATGGGCGATCATCGACACGCGTTCATAGGGGCCCGGAGGGCAGCGGAACGGATTGGGTGGCGCGACCATGGCGAATGTGCCGCCTTCGGGCATGGATTCAATCTGGGCCTTGAGCAGTTCGGACTGGGACCCAGCCTTGTAGGCATGGGGCATTTTGTTCTGAGCTGTGACGTCCCAGCCTCCGACTGCTCCGTCAATGAAATCAATACCCGGGCTCAGCACCAGCCGGTCATAAGGCAGCCAGCCCCCCCCCGCCAGCGTCACGGTCTTGGCGTCGCGGTCAATCCCGACAGCCCAGTCATGCACCACGTTGATGCCGTATTCGCTGGCCAGCTTGCCATAGGAATGGGCGATCGAGGACAGTTCGCGGAACCCCCCGATGTAAAGATTGGAAAAGAAGCAGGTGTAATAGCTGCGGCTGGGTTCAACCAGGGTGACATCAATCGCCCCCTTGGACCCTTTGGCGATATACCGCGCGGCTGTGGCCCCACCAGCACCGCCGCCAATCACCACGACACGGGGTTTGGCCGCACCCAGAACCATGGGGGCCTGAAGGGCTGCTGCGGCGGCAACGCCGGTGCCCAGGAATGTCCGTCTGTTAAAAGTCATGTGGTCTCTCCTCCCTGAAAATGAAACCGCGCCCGAGAGTTACTCGAGCGCGCCAAAAAACGTTGCCAGTGCCGCGATCTCTTCGTCCGACAGCCGCCCGGCCATCATCTGCATCACCGGATGCGGACGGATGCCGCGTTTATAGGCGTGCATGGCGAGCACAAAGTCCTCTTCGTACCACCCGGTGATCACCGGGATCCCGTCATAATCGCCGTCAATCTGATGGCAGGTGGTGCATTCCGTGGACAGGTATTCACCGTAATCCGGGTCCCCTACAATGGCCAGCACCTCCGGGCTCAGCTCCACCTCTTGCTTCAACGCCGTGGGGGCTGCTTCGGGAATGTCCTGGGGGCTGGACGAATATGGCCGCAGATAGGCCAGAATATCGCCTCGGTCTCGGGGCTTTTTCAGTCCGCGAAAATCCATGTTGGTGCCCGACACCAAGACTTTGGGATTGGTCAGATAGGCATCCAGATGTTCCAGATCCCAGACCATCCCGTCCCGACGCGCGCGGTTGATACCTTCGGAATAGGTGAAATCCTGAAACTGCGCCACGGTGCGATCAAAGATATTATTCAGATGTGGGCCGGTGCCATGTTTGGCCCCCTCGCCCACCATATGACAGCTGCCACATTTCTGCTGAAACAGCCGTTCACCACGAATGACGTCGCCAATCTGTGTGGCGTTTTCTTCGGCCATGGCCGCGCCGGTCAGCGCGGCCATGATTACAAATGCTCCTCCCAGAAACCGCATGGGATCAATCCGCGTACGATTTCAGATAGGCCAGAACCGCGTCGATATCCTTTTCCTTTTTCAAACCCGAAAAGGACATTTTGGTGCCCTTCATGTATTTCTTGGGCTTGGTCAAGAAGGCAGCCAGTTCTGCGTCGCTCCAGACCAGACCATCTTCGGCGGCGGCCTTCATCGGTTTGGAGTATTTGAACCCATCCACTGCGCCAGCGGCATGCCCGACAATGCCATTCAAAATCGGGCCTGTCTTGTTCTTGGCATCTTCACCCACCTGATGGCAGGCTTTGCACTTCTTGAACACCTTTTCGCCCTTGGCGACCAGTTCAGGGTCCAGGGCAACGGTTTCCACTACCGGTTCTACTGCAGCCTCTTCCACTGCCGGGGCCGCCTCGTCGGTTACTGCAGCCGCGTCATCGCCCCCTTCGTCCGGGGTCACGTCCAGCACCATGGCGCGCATGGTGATTTCAACGCTGTCCTTGCAGTTTTCCATGCAGGGTTCCGGGTTCCAGAAGTGTTTTTCCGCCGTTTCCCGATCGTCGACGATGAACCCACCCGCATTGGGCATTTCCACATCCAGGAAATTCTCGTTGGACAGGACGAAATCGTCATCCACCAAATCGTTGGAATACAGAATATAGGCAACCATGGCATAGACATCGTCGGTCGACATGGTCTGAGCCGCGCCAAAGGGCATCGACCGGTTCACATAGTCCCATGTGGTCGACAGATACGGCCAATAGGAACCCACGGTTTTCAATGGATCCTTGTCGGCCAACGTGCCTTCGCCGCCAGCCAGTTTTGGCCAATTGTCCACCCCTTCGGCAAAATCACCGTGGCAGATGGCGCAATTCTCGGCAAAGATCTCTTCGCCGACTTCGACCGACCCAGAGCCGGCGGGCAGTCCCGTGCCATCCGGGGCCACGTCCTTGTCCCAGGCGGCGATCTCTTCGGGGAGCGCGGCGCGTCCCAGGCCGAATTTGCCAGCCTGAGCCGGGGCGGCCAACGCCAGCAAGGCGGCTGTGCTGATGATCAGATTACGATACTTCGACATTTTCCGCCTCGCCGTTTGCCTTGACCCACCAGGTCTGGATGCAGTTGTTGTGATAGATCGAGTTTTCGCCACGCACCGCGCGCAAATCCTGTTTTGATGGCTGCACATAGCCGCTGCTGTCCTTGGCGCGGGCCTGCAACAGCATCTCTTCGCCCTGCCAGTTGTAGTCCAGGTAGAACCGGGTCAACGCCTTGTCGGTGCCGGGCGCACCCAGACGCGCCTCGGTCCAGGTCTTGCCACCATCAACCGAAACATCCACACCCGTGATCGCCCCACGACCGGACCAGGCCAGACCGGTGATCACCAGCGGGCCATGGCCGTGTTTGATCGGAGCCTGCGGGCTGGGGCTGGTGACAACCGATTTGGCGTCCATCACCCAGGTCCATTTGCGCGATGTGCCATCTTCGAGCGTGTCGGTGTATTTGCTGGTTTCCTCACGGCTTTCGATCGCCATTTCGGTAACCTCGATGCGGCGCAACCATTTGATCCACATGTTGCCTTCCCAACCGGGGACAACCAGACGCACGGGATACCCATGTTCCTTGCGCAGCGCTTCGCCATTGGCTTTGAACGCGACCAGGACATCGTCCATCGCCTTGTCCAGCGGGATCGAGCGGCCATTGGATGATGCATCGGCCCCTTCGACATAGACCCATTTACCTGCGGTCTGCACACCGGCCTCTTCCAACAGCGTGCGCAGTGGGATGCCGGAATATTCCATGTTGTGGATCATGCCATGGGTGAATTGCGCACCGTTCAGCTGGGAACCGGCCCATTCCATGCCGGTGTTGGCCGCACATTCACAGAAATACACCCGGTTTTCGCGGGGGAAGCGTTCCAGATCCTCGTAAGTGAAGACCAGCGGTTGATCGACCAACCCGTTGATCATCAAACGGTAATCTTCCTTGCGCAATTCGATCGCACCCGAATGGTGGCGTTCGAACGCACAGCCCTGGGGCGTGATGGTGCCGTCCAGCGCATGGATCGGCGTAAAGTTGATCGAACTGATGGTATCAGCTGTCAGCCATTCCACATTGCGGCGCACCACGTCCTGCTCGAATTCAATCGGCATTCCATAAGGCGTGGCGTCAACGCCGTCGCCCGTGCCGGACGCCCAGTCCTGTAGCTCGGTGATCAGCGGATCGGGGCCTGCGGCCTTGGCCGCGGTGGCCGCCACCGCACCTGCGCCAGCCGCTGCTGCACCAGTCAGAAACTGACGGCGCGAAGGGGCCAATGTCTTGGAGTTTTCGCTCATGTCGGGTTTGCCTCCTTACATCATGAAATTCACTTGTGTGAATTCGTAAGTTCAAAATTTTTTCGGGGTGGCCCCGGACGCCTTAGGCGCCCGCGACCTGAACCGAGGTGTTGGGGGTGACGCTGATGGTGCCCTGTTTGCGGATATGGCTTTCGACCACATCCCAGATCTGGGGCCCTTCGGTGCCTTCGTTGACGCTGGCCCAGCCGGCGACCACATAGGTCTTGGCCGGGTCGATCTTTTCACCTGTTTTCAGCAATGTCATGTCGCTGATCCGGCTGCCCTGGGGTTTGGTGATGTCGATGCGATAGCCCATGCCACCGATCCGCACCATGTCACCACCCTGTTGGTAATACGGGTCAGGATTGAACAGGTTGTCGCCCACGTCTTCGAGAATGGTGTGGATGAATTCGCCGGTCATTTCCGTGCGATAGGCCTCGCCATAGCTCATCGAGGTGACGTTCCAGATATCTTCGCGGGTGATCGCCTGTCCGGGCAGGATCGACGGCCCCCAGCGCACACCCGGCGACATGGCGATGTCAGCTTCACGTTCGCTGATCAGCGCATCACAGATCACGTCATCCCAGGTGCCGTTGAAATTGCCGCGCCGATACAGCGTGCTGTTTTCATCTGTGTGGCCAATGACTTCGGCCAGCTGATCGGCATAGGGCGCGCGTTGATCGTCGATCAGTTTGCTGATCACCGGATCGGGCGCAATCACATCGGAGAAGATCGGGATCAGCTTGTGCTTCAGGCCCATCATCTTGCCATCACGCACGTCCAGATCAACGCGGGAGACGAATTTGCCGTTTGAACCGGACGCGATGATATGGGTCTGCCCCACCAGCACGGGTTCGGGTAGCGCGTCATGGGTGTGACCCGACAGGATCACGTCAATGCCGGACACACGGCCCGCCATCTTCTTGTCCACGTCGAACCCGTTATGGGACAACACGACCACGCATTCGGCACCCATATCGCGGACCTCGTCCACCATGGCCTGCATGTTTTCGTCGCGGATACCGAACGAATATTCCGGGAACATCCAGCGCGGGTTGGCGATGGGCATATAGGGAAACGCCTGACCGATCACGGCGACTTTGACCCCACCGGTTTCATAGAACTTATACGGCTTGAAAAGCTCGGCGGGTTCGTCCCATTCCGCGTCAAAGATGTTTTGGCCCAAGGCCACAAACGGCAACCCTTCGACGATCTCGTTCACGCGCTCGGACCCCAGGGTGAATTCCCAGTGGAATGTCATCGCATCCGGTTTCAGCGCGTTCATCACATTGACCATGTCCTGGCCTTGGGTGTGATGACAGGTATAGGAGCCATGCCATGTGTCCCCCCCATCCAGCAACAGCGCGTCAGGGCGATCCGCACGGATCGAATTGATCACCGTCGATACCCGATCCAACCCACCAACCCTGCCATAGGTTTTGGCCAGCGATGCGAAATCATTGTAGGTCATCGCATAGGCCGACGGGCTGCCGTCACTGATGCCATAGGCCTTGCGGAAATCCGCGCCGGTGACATGTGGCATCTGACCTTTGGCCGCGCCCACACCCAGGTTGATCTCCGGTTCGCGGAAAAAGATCGGCTTCATCTGTGCGTGAATGTCGGTGATGTGGATCAGGCTGACATTGCCAAAGGTTTCGAACTCCAGCAACTGATCCTGCGTCAGCGCCTGCTGCGCGGCCAGACGCGCCCAATTGCCAAACCCAGACGCGCCAACCATGGCGGATGCGGCCATGGAGACCTGAAGAAAATCACGACGAGAGATCATGTTGGATCAGCTTTCCGTTCTTTCACGCGACATATTCGCATGTGTGAATGTTGTTAAAGCGAGATACCCCGCGTCACCGGCAGGCAACGCGGGGTTCAAGTGGTTTAGTTGCGCACCGAAGGCGCTTCGACCGACAGGCCGTTGCCACGGGATGCAACATACAGTTCCAGCGCCACAAAATCGGACGAGCCGGGTTTGTAGGTTTCGGCACGGGTGTCACGCACACAGCCCTTGAAACGCGCGTGCGCGTTGTTGAGCTTGGTGTTTTTCAGACGATACACCGGGAACCCGTTGATCTGGCCTTGGGACAGGTGGTCGGCCCGGATCATGTTGCCATAATTCTCTTCATGGCAATTCGCACAGGACAGGTCCAGCTGACCGGTGCGGGTGTAATACATGTCCTTGCCTTTTTCCCAGGTCGCCTGGGCCGGACCGTCAATGGCAACATTGACCGGCATACCGCGCGACTGAACGCTGATCAGCGCTTCCATCGCGGTCATCTTGCCGCCAGTGTATTTCCACTTTTCGGCACCCATCTGGTTTTCGCGACAGTCGTTGATCTGATGCGCGAGGGTGCGCACTTCGCCAGCCGCTTCGTTCCATTTGGGATAGACGGCGCGCACGCCGGTCATGCTGGACTCGACATCCTCATGGCACGACGCACAGGCCTTGCCTTCGGTCCCGTCAACGGCGTCCCACTGCTCCAGGGCCTGATCAACAAAGATCATTCCCGGATTGTCGAAATCATCCATCTGCAGTTCCTGGGTTTCATCCGAGCGGTAAATCCAGCCCGACGTCACTTCGTCCACTGCCCCGTCCAGATGCGCAGGAGCCGGGGCCCGGATAACCATTTTGAGGTCCCCGTTCACCACCAGATCGGCGCTTTCGTCGGCCATGGCGGCGGTCCCAAAGGCCCCTGCCGCCAAAGCGATGGCTGTGAGGGTGCCCCTCATTGGCTTGATCATGTGCGTTTCCTCCCTGTTCGCGGCGTTATTCAGGCGATCTTGACTGATTTTTTGGTGTCATAGACCGACCCATCATCGTCGTACCAGGTGAACACGAAATCACCGGCTTCGGGCACGATGGCCTCGAACTGGACATAGGGGTTTGTCGAAATCGCCGCTTCCATGGTCATGTCGAGAACCGACTGGCCGTTGAAGTCGACGGTAAAGCGATTGATGATCGACCGCGGGATCAGGTTGCCTTCCTTGTCCTTGCGCTGACCACTTTCCATCTTGTGGCTGATCAGGGACTTGATGGTGACGGTTTCACCAGCAGCTGCGGACTTTGGAACCTTGACGCGGGGTTTTACACCGGATGCCATATTGTTTTCTCCTTGATATCAGAAGTTCAGTGAGCGGGCAGCTTTTAGCCGCCACAGCCCCCGATGGTCACTTTGACGGTGGCGCTGGCCTTGGCGAACGACCCATCTGCCAATTTGGCAATGGCAACAACGTCCTGTGTGCCAGCCAACCGGATCCGTGTCGATGCAGCCTGGGCTCCGGCCAGCGGACCAAAGTTGAAGGTTGCAACGCCCGGTGTCGGGTTTCCTGTGGCCAGGACCATGATCGAAACTGCACCAGGCGCATCAACCGCGATCGGAACCGTGTTGCCATTTTCAGCGATTTCAGGCGCGGTCAGGGTGATCCCTGCATCCGCCATGTCGGCACCGCCCGTGAATGCGGCAATCTGGTCGTCAGCCGCGGCGTTCACGCGGAACGGCAGAACGGTGACAACCGCAGCGCCCAAGCCCATGGCCAGGGTTTCGCGACGTGAGAATTCCATCTTCTCTCTCCTTTGAATTACGCGAAGGCGGGACAAAGATCCCAGCGCTTTACTCTTTCAGTGTCGCCAAAAAGGCGATCACATCTTCGATTTCCTGAGCGGTCAGGATCGGCGTCAGCGGGCCTTCGGCGGCCTTGCCGGTGTAGGCGTCGCCGGGACGCGTGAACCCGTCCACCTTGTAAAAGGCAGGCATCACCGTGCCATCGAATGTCATTTTGGCGTCAGCCAGAAGGCCACGCATTTCCGCAGTGTCCCAACGATCACCAGCACCATCCAATGTCGGGCCAACTTCGCCGTGGAACGGTACATCGGCCAGCGCCGAAATGGCGTGGCAGGCCACGCAGTTGCCTTTGGATTTCGTGCCCGCAACGATGGCACCATTGGCGGCATCACCCGCCATGCCAGTCAACGAGGCGTCAACGCCACCGTCTTCGTTGAACATCACATCTTTCGGAGCGACGTCGCTGGCTAGAGCGGCACTGCCGATCAGGCTGGCGGCCAATGTCAGAGATGTAAGCTTCATGGATCCTCCCGTTCGCTGCCACGTCTTGCGTGGCTTCGCTGTTTCCTTGCATACCGTAGGCTACCGGTGCCTCGGAACGCAACAACAAATTCATTATTATGAATTATTCGATTATTATGTCGCGGATCAGTCAAACGAACCATTGTTGCGCTCCTGGATGCGGCGCGCATGGTATCGCTGAAAATCTTCTCCGTTATCAAGCGTATACCGTTTTTCCGCAACCCAGGTAAACATGTCCAACGTCGTCCCCGCCCCAAAAGCGCCCGGCATCATCGAAACTGCGGCCTGTTGGGCGGTCTGCCCTTCTTCGACGTCTTCGGGCAGGAAGAGAATCGTCGGTGTGAACAGAACACCCCATTTGCGGGCCATGTCCTTTTCTGGCAACGTCTGACCGTCGAAATCGGTCACTTCGACATCCCCGTACAGGTTCAACTGCACCACGAAATACTTGTCACCGATATAGCTGTCGATCTCAGGACGCGGGAAAACATCGGTGTGCATCTTGGTGCAATAGATGCACCCCCGTTGTTCAAAAAACAGCACCAGCCGTTTGCCTTCTGCGTTGGCCTCTTCCAGATCCTCGCGCAGGTCCTTGAAGGTGTCCCGCATCCACGACGTCTTGTGCAGGCCATCATCGCCCAATTCAACAGCGCCAACAGACCCGGCGATCAACAGTCCCGCCATCAGTGAAATCCAACGTTTCATCTTCTTTCCTCCCTCAGTCGCACACAATCAGTCGCACACAATCATCCCAAAGCCCCAAACCCCGGCATCCAACGGATCATCGCATCAGCGATCAGGCTGACACCACCGGTGACAATCAAAATGGCAAAGATAATCAACATGACCCCCATGCCTTTTTCCACCCAGGCAAACGCCGCGCGGTGGCGGGCGATCCAGGTCAAAAACGGTTTGGCAAACAGCGCCGCAATGACAAAAGGGGCCGTCATCCCAACCCCATAGACCAACAACAGCGCCCCACCGCGCCAGATGTCCCCCATGCCAGAAGCCACCATCAGGATCGACGCCAGCGCCGGTCCCACACAGGGCGTCCAGCCAAAGCCAAAGGCCAACCCCATCAGATAGGCCCCGATCACGGTTGTGGGTTCCGCCGTGCTTTCCACCCGCGCCTCGCGATAGAGCAGCGGTATGCGCAGGACGCCCAGAAAATGCAGCCCGAACAGCGTCAGAATGGCAGCCGCCACATAAGACAGCGGCTCCATCAGTTGCCCAAACAGCTGCCCCAGCGCGGTCGCCCCCATGCCCATCAGCATAAAAATCGTGGTCACCCCGGCGGCGAAACACAGCGCACTGATCAACAGGCGGCGTTGGGCACCGGGCGCAATCTCTCCGTCTCCGCGCAGCTCGGAGACGGACAACCCGCCCATATAAGACAGGTAAAAGGGTACCATTGGCAGGATACACGGGGTAAAGAAGCTGAGAAGTCCCGCAATCAGGGCACCCGCAAAGGTAATGTCCAGCATGGGTCCAGGCGGTCCTTTCTAAGGCGTGCGGATATGTGGGCACGCTTGATAAATTCACACATTCAAATTATGTTGTAAGATACGCTTACGTCAACAGATGGCTCACAGGACCCAGGATGCGGATCGCTCTTTCATTGAAACAAACATTCACCGGCCTTGTGGCCGGGATGGTTCTGTCAACGATGGCACAGGCCACCGAACTTGTCATGGTCGAACAGACCGGATGCGAGTGGTGCGAACGTTGGAACCAGGAAATCGCCCCGATTTACCCCAAGACAAGCGAAGGCCGATTTGCCCCATTGCGGCGGGTTGACCTGCGAAATATGCCGGATGACCTTAAAATCACACGTCGCGTAAACTTCACCCCGACCTTCTTGATTGTTGAGAACGGGCATGAGATTGGCCGTCTCGAAGGGTATCCCGGCGAAGATTTCTTTTGGCCTGTTCTGAATGGGCTGTTGGTCGACACTGCTGGATACACTGATGATACGGCGCCCTCGGTTGAGGGCGATAGCTGAAACCGTCTGAAACGATACAGGGTCAGGCGACTTAAAAACAGATCAGTGGCGCCGATCCCCGCGCCACGATTGCAAGGAGAGTGGACATGGCACTGCCTCAGTTCTCGACGGAAATGGCGGAAGAAGAGTTGGACAAGATGGTCGACAATGCGACGACCGCGTCCAACTTTCTCAAGGCGATCAGCCACGAAGGCCGGTTGATGATCCTCTGCCATCTGGTGACCGGTGAAAAATCCGTTACCGAACTCGAAGACCTGCTGTCCGCACGCCAGGCTGCCGTGTCCCAGCAATTGTCCCGCCTGCGTCTCGAAGGGCTGGTCATTCCCCGCCGCGACGGCAAGGCGATCTATTACCGTCTGGCTGACGAACGCCCACGTCGCATTCTCGAAGTGGTCTATGAACTGTTCTGCAATTCGGACGACTGACATCCAACCGGCGCGTCCTGCCGTTGCGCGCTGTCTTTGGCTTGATCCGGGGTCCACTGTCCGACACACTAACGATGTGACGGATCGTCCGGGAGACATGCCATGTACGAGTTTCTGACTGACCACCAACTGGTTGCCCTGATCGGACTGGGCGGTGGCGTCCTGTTGGGACTGGCCGCCCGGTTGGGCCGGTTCTGCACCCTCGGCGCAATCGAAGACCTGCTGTATGGCGGCAGCGCCACCCGGATGCAGATGTGGATTCTGGCCATCGGCATCGCCGTCATGGGCAGCTTCACGCTGAGCGGTCTGGGTCTGTTCGACACCAGCGAGAGCTATTACCTGTCAATCCGCTGGATGCCGCTGGCATCAATCATCGGGGGATTGATGTTTGGCTATGGCATGGCCCTGTCGGGCAACTGTGGCTATGGCGCGATTGCCCGGTTGGGTGGTGGCGATCTGCGGTCGTTCGTTATTGTTCTGGTCATGGGCGTCTCCACTTATGTGGTTCTGCAGGGTCCATTGGCACCGCTGCGCAACCTGTTGTTCGAACAGGTCGAAGTCACATCCGACCTGCCCCCCGGGCTGGCCCATCATGCGGCACGGATTACCGGGTTGCCGCTGCATTGGGTTGGCGTCGGTATCGGGTCCGTGATCGTTTTGGGCGTGCTGGCCACAGGTGATCTGCGCCGCGATCCCAAGGCGTTGTTCTGGTCCGTCATGGTCGGACTGGCCATCGTGTCGGGGTGGGCCGGCACCACATACATCAATGCCATCGGGTTCGAAGCATTGCCCGTTGTCTCGCACAGTTTTTCCGCACCCGTTGGCGAAAGCATCCTGTGGGCCATGACCGGCAGCCTGCGTCCTGTCACCTTTGCCGTCGGCTCCATCGCGGGTGTCTGGATCGGAGCCTTTGTCGGGTCGATGATCAAGGGGCATTTTCGTTGGGAAGCCTGCGAAGACCCGCGTGAACTGCGCCGTCAAATTGTGGGGGCCGCCATCATGGGGGCCGGGGCCGTGATTGCCATGGGCTGTACCGTTGGTCAGGGCATGACCGCTTTTTCCGTACTGTCGATCAGCGCGCCGGTGACCTTTTTGGCGATCTTTGCCGGGGCCGCAGTGGGGCTGCGCCAATTGATCGAAGGGTTCTCGCCTGCGCAATAAGCGCGGCTCTGCCATCCAGTTTACAATCCAGGGTCAGAAATATCCTGACCCGTCTGTCAAATCCGCAGGAGACCCCGGTTTGCGCCGCAAAGATATTGAAGACGACCCGACAATCGGCAATCGCTCCGAAGCCTATGAAGCCTTTGACGATCTCCCCAAGAACCCGGATCTGAACGGATCCATTGGCGATCTGATCGCCACGCGGTATGGGCGACGTGATCTGATCGGCGGGTTGCTTGGTGTGTCGGCCACCGCGGCACTGTTCGGCGCAACCGCCCTGCCCCATCCCACAAGCGCTGCTACCGTTCGGACATCTGGCGGTCGGTTTGTCTTTGACGAATTGACATGGGGCATTGACCACACCCACCATGTGGCGCCGGGGTACACCGCTGACATTTTGGTGCGCTGGGGCGATCCGATCACCCCGGGCGCCCCCGCATTCGACGTTTTCAACCAAAGCGCCACGGCCCAGTTGCAGCAATTTGGCTACAACAATGACTATGTCGGTTTTGTGCAGCTCGACGAGACGGGCAACCGGGGGCTGTTGTGCGTCAATCACGAATACACCAACGAAGAGATGATGTTTCCCAATCTCGGCCGCCAGGATCGCGCCGATTTTGCCGCCATGACCCGCGCGCTGGTCGACATTGAAATGGCCGCCCACGGTGGGTCCGTGGTGGAAATAACCAAGTCCGACGATGGCGCATGGGCCGTAGATCTGAAAAGTCCTTTGAACCGGCGGATCAGCCCCCTGAACACCGAGATGGCGATCGGCGGCCCCGCTGCGGGTCACCCCAGAATGCGAACGAACGCGGATCCATCCGGCACCAGGGTCATCGGTACCCTGAACAATTGTGCGGGCGGCATGACACCCTGGGGCACATGGCTGATGGCCGAAGAGAATTTTCACGGCTATTTCTGGACGGATGAGCTGGATTGGGACGGGGACCCGGATCTGTCCGAACAACCCCACGCCGACAGTCTGAAACGCTATGGCATCCCCGGACGCTGGTACGCCTGGGGCAAGGTGCATGATCGGTTCAATCTCGACCGGACACCGCATGAGCCCAACCGGTTCGGCTGGGTGGTCGAAGTTGACCCGCAAGACCCACAGGCGATGCCTGTCAAGCACACAGCTTTGGGACGGTTCAGCCATGAAGGTGCGGATCCCATTGTGGCAAAATCCGGCCATCTGGTTGTGTATATGGGCGATGATGCCCGGTTCGAATATGTCTATAAATATGTCTCCAATGGGGTGATCACAGACGACAGCACACCCTCATCCGACCTGTTGAGCAACGGGGTGCTCCATGTCGCCCGTTTCGAGGCCAATGGCGACCTGAACTGGCTGCCTCTTGTGTTTGGAGAAGGCCCGCTGACACCGGACAACGGGTTCGACAGCCAGGCAGATGTGCTGATCGATACGCGGCTGGCGGCAGACGCTCTGGGGGCCACGCCGATGGATCGCCCCGAAGACGTCGGCCCGCGCAGCGACGGACGGGCGTTTGTCATGCTCACGAACAATTCCCGGCGCAAACCGGATCAGGTTGACGCGGCCAACCCACGCGCAAAATCCAAATTTGGCCATATCATCGAAATCGCCGAATCCGGAGGGGATCACGCCGCGCGCCAGGGCAGATGGTCTATCCTGGTGAAATGCGGGGATCCGGGGGTGGCCTCGGTCGGGGCCGAATGGCACCCGGACACCAGCGAAAACGGCTGGTTCGGCTCTCCGGACAATTGCGCAATTGATGCCGAAGGCCGATTGTGGGTCGCCACCGATCAAGGCAGCAAGTGGCATCGCACAGGCAAAGCCGATGGACTATACGGTGTGGAAACAGACGGAGCGATGCGGGGCCGCTCAAAGCTGTTCTTTCGCGCCCCTGTGGGCGCAGAGGTGGCTGGCCCCTGTTTCACCCCGGACATCGAAACCCTGTTTGTGTCCGTGCAACATCCCGGAACCGATGGCACCACGTCGTTGAAAGGGTTTGAACGGGTCTCGACCTTTGACGATCCCGCCACCCGATGGCCGGATTTTGCGCCCGATATGCCGCCGCGCCCGTCGGTCGTGGTGGTGCGCAAGATCGGCGGCGGCAAGATCGGGGAATGACTTCGCACCTCCAGATCTGGCGGTAACCAGGCGGAGCGCACCCTGTAGGTGCGCACAGGTTTGCGCCCTTCGGGCGGCGGGTCCCCGTGGCACTGTCTCTACATCGTTCCATGCGTCAGCTCTTCCTGAGGGCCTGCGCCTTCCCACGGCAATGTGACACCGGGTGATCTGTCTGATGTTATAGAACGGACCCGGACACTCGCCAGAGATTCACCTGAAACTCGCCCGAAATCCGATGGAGCCAAACATGCGCCTGCTGCCCCTTTCCGCCTTTACCCTGTCCGCCTTTGCCCTTGCCACTGCCAGCCTGGCCGCTGATCCAAAGCCACGCGACGGATGGGCCATCCACGACACCGACAAACCCTACGACACGCTGATCCAGGATGTGCGCAGCGCCGTCACGGCCAATGGGATGGGGATCGTGACCCAGGCGGGCCCCACCGGGGCCGCAGCCAAACGTGGCATCACGATCCCGGGCAACCGGGTCATCGGCGTGTTCAACAATGACTACGCGGTCAAGATCCTGGGCCTGTCGACGGCAGCCATGATCGAAGCCCCGATCCGGTTTTATGTCACCGAAGACAACGACGGCAGTGCCACTTTGTCCTACAAGACGCCCAGCCATGTCTTTGCACCCTATCTCGACGAAGGCGGCGCGACCTTGCAGGCGTTGGCCGCGGAATTGGACACCCGGTTTGCCGTCATCGCGGAACAAGCCGTGAAATAGATCTTTGCATTGGTCACACTGGCGTGATTGGGCTTGCGTCCGGGCCAGGTCTCCGCAATCTCGGGGGGCAAGGACAACACCGGAGATCCCCATGCAACAGACCCCTGCCCGCGCCGCAGATATCCTGGCGCGCCGCCTGTATGAGGCTGGCTGCCGCCATGCCTTTGGAATGCCCGGCGGCGAGGTTCTGACCCTGATTGATGCATTGGAACAGGCCGGGATCACATTTCACCTGGTCAAACATGAAAACGCCGGCGGCTTCATGGCCGAGGCGGTGCATCACCGGGACGGGGCCCCCGCCATTCTGGTGGCGACCCTTGGGCCTGGTGTACTGAACGGGGTGAATGTGGTTGCCAACGCGCATCAGGACCGGGTTCCGATGCTGGTTCTGTCCGGCTGCGTCGATGCCGCCGAAGAGCAGAGCTATACACATCAGGTTCTGGATCACCGTGCCGTGTTCCAACCCATTACCAAAGCAACCTTCCGCCTTAACGCTGAAACCGCTGATCTGATCGCCGACAAGGCCATCGGGATCGCCACCGAACAGCGCTGTGGTCCGGTGCATATCGACGTGCCCATTTCGGTTGCGGACGCGACTGCCCGTGACAGCGGCACCCATCGCACGGCAGCGGTCGCAACCGCGCCACACGGCCCCGCGCTAGAACAGGCGCGCGGCTGGCTGACATCGGCCCAGCGCCCGCTGGCCATCATTGGGCTGGACGCACTCTATGACGGGTCTGCTGACACGATCCGCACCTTTGTCGAAGCGCATCAGATCCCCTTTGTCACCACCTACAAGGCCAAGGGGATCATCCCCGAGGATCACCCCCTGTGTCTGGGCGGCGCAGGTCTGTCGCCTCTGGCCGACACGCATCTGATGCCATTGGTACAGCAGGCCGACCTGATTCTGGCGCTGGGGTATGATCCGATCGAAATGCGCCCTGGATGGCGCAATGCCTGGGATCCGGAAACACAGCATGTCATCGACATCACTCCCGAAGCCAACACCCACTATATGCATCAGGCGGGGTTGAGCATGATTGCCGACACTGGTGCAACGTTGCAGGCTTTGGGCGATGGGCTCGACACGGGCCCCACGTGGCCCAACGGTGAACCCACCGCCGTGCGGGAGGCTTTGGCCACAGCCTTTGCGCAGGATGACCACTGGGGACCGGCCGGGGTGATCGCCCAGGCGCGTGCCTCGCTGCCTGCAGGGACTCTGGCCTCCGCCGACAGCGGCGCGCATCGGATTTTGCTGAGCCAGATGTGGCCCTGTGACGAGCCGCGCGGGCTGATTCAATCGTCGGCGCTGTGCACGATGGGCTGCGCCGTGCCCATGGCCATCGGTTTGAAACTGGCCGAACCCACCCGCCCGGTGATCAGCTTTTCCGGCGACGCCGGGTTCCTGATGACCGCCGGTGAACTGGCCACCGCCGCCGAAATGGGCATTGCGCCGATCTTTCTGGTATTTGTCGACGCCAGCCTCGCATTGATCGAGCTGAAACAACGTCAGAGACAGATGACCAACCGTGGCGTCGACTTTGCCAAACATGACTTTGCCGCCATGGGGCAGGCCTTTGGTGGACATGGGGTGACGGTCACAAATCGCGCAGAACTGCACGAAGCGCTGGCGGCCGCGCAAGAGGCAGACACATTCACCGTGATCGCGGCCGTGATCGAACGCGGAGGCTATGATGGACGTATCTGACATGTTGCCCCATGGCGCGCTGGACGGGATCAAGGTTCTGGATCTGTCACGCATTCTGGCAGGGCCAACCTGTACCCAATTGTTGGGCGACCTGGGGGCCACGGTGATCAAGATCGAAAACCCCGCAACAGGCGGAGATGACACCCGACAGTGGGGTCCGCCCTATGTACAGCACGCCGATGGCAGCGACAGCGATCTGTCGGCCTATTTTATGGCCGCCAACCGCAACAAGCAGTCCGTTTCGGTGGACATTGCCACGCCTGAAGGCCAACACACCATCCGCCGTCTTGCGGCCCAAGCAGATATCCTGATCGAGAATTTCAAACCGGGTGGGCTGGCCAAATACGGGCTGGACCACGCCACCCTGACCCAAGAGTTTCCGGGTTTGGTCTATTGTTCGATCTCCGGGTTCGGTCAAACCGGCCCGAACCGCCATAAACCCGGTTACGATCTGATGGCCCAGGGATATGGCGGCATCATGTCCCTGACCGGTGAACCTGATGGCCGCCCGTTGAAGGTGGGCGTGGGAATCGCCGATGTCATGTGCGGGATGTACGCAACCGTCGGCATTCTGGCCGCCCTGCGCCACAAGGAACGCACCGGCGAAGGTCAGCATCTTGAATTGGCATTGGTAGACAGCCAGATCGCCTGGCTGATCAACGAAGGTGTCAATTACCTGACCAGCGAACAGGTCCCCCAACGGCGCGGCAACGGGCACCCCAACATTGTGCCCTATGACGTCTACGCCAGCGCCGATGGTCACGTCATTCTGGCTGTGGGCAATGACAACCAGTTCCAGCGCTTTGTCGGTTTCCTGGGGCGGGATGATTTGGCCCGGGACCCGCGTTTTGCCACCAACCCTGCCCGCCTGGAAAACCGTGACGCGCTGAATGCGCAATTGATCCCGGCATTGCAGAAGTATTCCACCGATCAGATCATCGCCGGAATGGAGTCCCTGAAGGTGCCGGTGGGACCTGTCCAGACGTTGGACCAAGTCTTTTCGTCGGATCAGGTCGCTGCCCGCGCCATGAAGGTGGACATAGACACATCCGCCGGGCCGGTGCAGGTGATCGGCAATCCGCTGAAATTCTCGCGTACTCCGGTTCTGTATCGCCACGCTCCACCGGAATGTGGGGCTGATACCAACCGGGTTCTGGACAGCGACACGCCGTTCGACACCTGATTTGTAACAAAACGCACCTGCGGGCTGAAACATTTGCCGCCCGCAGGTGCAAGGGCCAGAACGGGTCGGACCCGACCCACAGAAAACCATGGCGCGACTGGTTACATAAACGGTCTCGCGTCAGGTTGCATGACACAAACCCACCCAAACTGCGCCACACCAGCCGGAATCCGCCTGCATTGTCACCCTATTCGGCAACAATTCTCGCGCTGATGTTAACGCCCCTTCACCAATCCGCGAGGACCGTCGATAGATCATCTCAGCTTCGATAAGGTCTGGTTAGACAAAACAAAACCCATGCAACGCACAGGATTGGATCCCCGATGACCCAAGACATTTTTGGCCAAGAGACGAGCCTGACCGTACCGGGCGCCATGCGCGACTGGAACGCGGTCCAGATGGGCGTGCTCTCGCATTCAGCAGCCACGCCACAACATCTGATGGCCGTGCTCAAAGCCGCGCCGGATTTTGCCCTGGCGCATGCGGCCAAAGGGATGTTCTATCTGCTGCTGGGACGGCGAGAGCTGTTGCCAACGGTACGCGAGGCTTTGGCCAACGCCGACGCGGCGCTGCTGCGTGCGCCTGCCCTGCCACGGGAACAGCGGTATGTTGCAGCCCTGCGTTTGTGGCTGGCAGGCAAACCCAGCGCCGCCATTGCAGAACTTGAACACATCCTGATCACCCATCCTGCCGATTCTCTGGCCATGAAGCTGAGCCATGCGATCCGGTTCGTGCTGGGAGATTGCGACGGAATGCGACGGTCGATCGAACGGGTGATGCCCGCCTATGAACCGGACCATGCGGGCCGTGGCTATCTGCTGGGCTGTCACGCTTTTGCGCTCGAAGAAACCGGTGCCTATGACAAGGCCGGCATCGCGGGACGTCAGGCCCTGTGGATGGCTCCCGATGACGCCTGGGGCCTGCACGCCGTCGCCCACGTCCACGAAATGACCGGCGATGCGCGTCAGGGGCTCGACTGGCTGGAAGGGCGTGAGGAAGCCTGGGCCCATTGCAACAATTTCCGCTACCACGTGTGGTGGCACAAGGCGCTGATGCATCTGTCCGAAGGCGAAGCCGATACGGTTCTGGAGCTTTACGACACCCAGATCCGCCAGGACAAGACCGACGATTACCGGGACATTTCGAACGCCACGTCGCTGTTGATGCGGCTCGAACTGGAAGGTGTCAACGTTGGCAATCGCTGGAACGAACTGGCAGAGTTCAGCGCCAACCGCACCGAAGACGGCAGCCTGATCTTTGCCGATCTGCACTACCTTCTGGCGCTCACCGCTACAAACCGCCAGGACGCCACCAAACAGATGATCGCGCGCATCCATGCCGATGCCAAACGTGACACTTCCGAGGCCGACGGGCGCATGGCCGCTCCCGGTTGCGCGGCGGCTCTGGGGCTCGAGGCCTTTGGCGAGGCGCGATATGACACTGCTTTTGCCCATCTGGTCCAGGCCCGTGACACCATGCAGCGCGCAGGCGGCAGCCATGCCCAACGCGACGTCTTTGAACGCATGACCATTGATGCCGGTTTGCGCGCGGGACAGCTTGACGAAGCGGAAGCCATCCTTGATGACCGCCAGAGCAAGCGGGGCGGGTTCGAGGATGCCTATGCCAATGCACGCCGGGATCTGATCGCGGCGGGCCGCGGCGGTGCCAGCGCCCACAGCGTCCCTGCAGAATAATTAAGAACGAGAGGCACAGCCCACGATGGCGACCCATCTTTCGCCCGTTTCCGAGACTGGCACACCCCGCCCTGCGGCGGTGGCCAATGTCCCGACCCCCCCGCAGGTGGCAGTCACAGCTCCGCGTGTCCGTGACCCGCGGCTGGATTTCTATCGCGGCATTGCGATGTTCATCATCCTGTGCGCCCATGTCCCCGGCAATCGCTGGACAGGCTGGATCCCGGCGCGGTTCGGGTTCTCGGATGCAACCGAGATCTTTGTCTTTTGTTCGGGAATGGCCTCGGCCATTGCTTTTGGCGGGGCATTTGCAAAAAGCGGCTGGTGGCTGGGCACGGCCCGGGTCGCCTTTCGCTGTTGGCAGGTGTTCTGGGCCCACATCGGTCTGTTCCTGGCAGTTGCGACCACCATGGCGGCCCTGAACCTGACGGGTGCCTTTGAAAAGAACTATATCAACGCGCTGAACCTTGGACATTTCTTTGGTGATCCGGCACCACAGCTGGTGGGGTTGTTCACCCTGACCTATGTGCCGAATTATTTCGACATTCTGCCCATGTATCTGGTGGTTCTGGCGTTGATGCCGGTGATGATGGGGCTGGCACGGATCAATCTGTGGCTGGCGGCCGCGGCTTCGATCGGAATCTGGCTGTTGGCCAATCCCTATATTGTCGGTTTGGGGCCCGCGGGCGTGGCGCTTCCGGCCGAACCCTGGTCCGAGCGCAAATGGTTCTTTAACCCCTTTGGCTGGCAATTGCTGTTCTTTACCGGTTTTGCCTTTATGAAAGGCTGGTTGCCCGCGCCGCCGGTGTCAAAATGGCTGGTTCTGGCTGCGCTGGGATTTGTTCTGCTGTCCATGCCCTGGGGGTCCTGGAAGGTTCTGACCTGGATCGGCTATTGGGATCCGGACCTCAAGGCCACTGTGCAATCGCACCTGCCCACAATCAAGGAATGGCGACACAAGAGCGACTTTGGCCCTCTGCGCTACATCCATTTCCTGTCACTGGCCTATCTGGGCTGGGTGGTCGCGGGTGAAGGCGGCAAAAGACTGATGGCCTCTGGCGCGTCCTGGGCCGCCCGGGTCTGGGCAGTGCTGCTCAATGTGATCCTCAAGGTCGGACAGCAATCGCTGGCAGTGTTTGTTTTCTCCATGTGGCTGGCCCGGATGATCGGCTGGGGATTGGATCAGACCAATCGTGACATTCTGACCGTCGCCGCCGCAAATCTGATTGGCTTTGCCATGATCATCGCCTGCGCCTATGTGGCTGCCTGGTTCAAATCCCACCCCTGGAGAGCTAAACGCGCATGAGCCTGACCCGTCGTTCCTTTCTGGCCTCGGCATTGGTCAGCACCTCTGTTTTGGCCCTGTCGCCCGCATCCCGTGCCGCCGGAGTGGCCCCTTTCCGCCATGACATGATCATTGAACGGGCCCGTGACATGGCGGCCCGCCCCTATCAGCCGCGCCCCAAGGTGCCGCAGGACTGGCTCGACATGAGCTATGAGGAATACCAGACCATCTGGTTCCGCAACAAGGACGCGCTGTGGGCGGACAGCGACCGCAGCTATAACGTGGATTTCTTTCACCCCGGCCTGTATTTCCCCCGCCCGATCCGGGTGAACACGGTCGAAGCTGGCGTGACGACGCCGGTGCCTTTTGATTTTGCGCTGTTTGACAAAACCGACAAGGCACCTGACCTGACCATCGACGACACGTTGGGGTATTCCGGCCTGCGCCTGCGCACCGAAATGTCCCAACCCGGTATCAAGAACGAATTCTGCGTGTTTCAGGGTGCCAGCTACTTCCGGGCTATTGGCCAGGATCAATTCTATGGTCTTTCAGCGCGCGGGCTGGCGTTGAAAACCGGTGATCCCATGGGCGAGGAATTTCCCGATTTCACTGAATTCTGGCTTGAAGCGCCCGCAGCGGGTCAACGCAACATCGTGATTCACGCGCTAATGGACAGCCCTTCGATCACCGGCGCGTATCGGTTCGACATCACCCCCGGCGAAGCCTGCGAAATGGAGGTCGAGGCAACACTGTTTGCCCGCGAAGACCTGCCCCATGTCGGCGTTGCCCCGTTGACTTCGATGTTCCTGTTTGATCGCACCAACCACACGCGGTTCGACGACTTCCGCCCCGCCGTGCACGACAGCGATGGGCTGTTGGTGGTCAACGGCAATGGCGAAATCCTGTGGCGCCCGCTCGCCAATCCCAAGCGATTGCAGATTTCGGCCTTTGTCGATGAAAATCCGCGTGGTTTTGGTCTGATGCAACGCCCGCGCGCCTATTCCGATTATGCCGACCTGGAGGCTCATTATCACAAACGCCCAGGCCTGTGGGTCGAACCCCGTGGCAATTGGGGCAAAGGGTCTGTGACGCTGGTGGAGATCCCGGCGGATCAGGAGATCTATGACAATATCGTCGCCTATTGGCGCCCGCGCGGGAAATACAGCGCCGGGGACCGGATCGACCTGTCCTATCATCTCAGCTGGGGTTTGGACCCCGTCCTGCCCGTCGCCCGGGTGATAGACACCGCATCCGGCGAGCGCCTATTTGGCAAGGTGGGACGCCTGATGGTTGTCGACTTTGAGGACCACCCATTGTTTGCCGACGGCCCGGAGGCCTTGGATATCCATATCAATTCTCCGCATGTGGACACCACATCCGGCGTGTTACAGCGCAACCCGGAAACCGGGGGGCTGCGGCTGGCCTTTGCTTTTGATCCCGAGGACCGGGACCATGTCGAACTGAGGGCGCAATTGCGCCGGAACGGCGAGCCCGCCTCCGAGGTTTGGCTGTACAGGTGGACCGCATGACATCCGATCTGCCCATGATGCCACCGGAACAGCCGCTGCATATGCCCGCACAGAATTTTGCGGCCGACTTTCGCGATCAAAACGCCCCCGCTCAGCCGGGGCCGGCACATGTCGCCCTGTGGCGTGGCGTGACGTTTTCCCCTGCGATGCTGGCCACGGCAGCATTGACTTGGGTCATGTATCATTGGTTTGCAGCTGATGGGATGATGGGGCTCGAAATCATCCTGTTGACCCTGATCGCCTTCAACTTCTTTTGGATCTGCTTCACCGTTTCAACGGTTTTGCTGGGGCTTTATTCGCTGTCCCGCCGTGAAACCGCCAAACGTCCCGAACCGGTGCATCCGATGCGGGTGGCGCTGTTGATGCCGATCTACAACGAAGTCCCCTGGTATGTGCTGGGCAATGCGCGCTCGATGCTCGAAGAGCTGCGGGCCCGCGGGGGCGTTCATGCGTATACGATGTTCATCCTGTCCGACACCCGCGATGATGCCATTGCCGCACAGGAGCTGGCCTCGGTTGCGGCATTGCGGGACATGCTGCCTGCGGACACCCGCATTCACTATCGCCGGCGTCCCATGAACACGGATCGCAAATCCGGAAACATCGCAGATTGGGTCAGTCGCTGGGGTGCAGGATATGACGCAATGCTGGTGCTGGATGCCGACAGCCTGATGACCGGACGTGCGCTTTCGCGGTTGGCGGATGCACTGTCGCGCGATCCGGGAGCCGGGCTGATCCAGAGCTTTCCGCAGTTGATCGGAGCGCAATCCGTCTTTGGTCGGATGCAACAGTTTGCCAATGGTATCTATGGGCTGGCCCTCGCCGAAGGACTGGCCCGATGGTGCGGACAGGAAGGCAATTACTGGGGGCACAACGCAATCATCCGCACGCGGGCCTTTGCCAGCTGTGCCGGGTTGCCACGCCTGCGGTCCCGGCTGGGACGCGGTGACAAGCTGATCATGAGCCATGATTTCGTCGAGGCCGGGCTCTTGCGTCGGGCCGGATGGACGGTCCGTTTTCTGCCCCGCATTCGCGGATCGTACGAGGAAACCCCACCGACGCTGATCGACCACATCCTGAGGGACAGACGGTGGTGTCAGGGAAATCTGCAACACATCAATTTGCTGGGTGCCCGCGGGTTCCGCGCGATTTCCCGGTTCCATCTGCTGCACGGGGCGATCGGCTATCTGATGGCCCCAATCTGGTTTGCTTTGCTGGTGATCTGGGCACTGATCGGACGCAACGAAGACGCCTCGGTCCTGACCTATTTCAGCGAAACCAATCCTCTGATGCCATCCTGGCCGGATATGAGCGAACCCCGCCATGTGCTGGTGATCCTGCTGATTTATGCGATGCTGCTGGCACCCAAACTGTTGGCGATAGCCGCGCTGCCCCTGACCGGCACACGATTTTCCGAACTGGGCGGTGCCGGGCGTTTCGTAATCTCTTTGGTGTCGGAAATTCTGCTGGCTGTGCTTTATGCGCCGATCCTGATGGTGCAACAGATGATCGCAGTGTTTCGGACCCTGCTGGGGCTACAGCGCGGCTGGTCTCCACAGGCTCGCGATGGCGGAGAATACGACCTGCGGACACTGGTACAGTGTCATGCGCTGGAAACCCTCAGCGGGTTGGCGCTGTGGAGCGGGATCCTGGCCGGGGTGGTCTCGATCTGGCTGGTTCCGATCGCGCTCAGCCTGGTACTGGCCATCCCGCTCTCCTGGCTCAGCGGCAGCGGTTCCCTGGGGCGTCGCGGGATCTGGATGGGCACCCGCGAGGTCTTTGCCGAACCACAGATCACCCGTGCAGCCCGCCATTATCGCCGAGAGCTGAAAACCCTGTTGGACGGTACACCCAGCGGATCATCGCCGGCCGAATAAAACTGGTGCGCCGACCATAAGGTCAGCAACCGCACTGGACCGGGCGGGCCCAGTTCTCCGCGCACCGCGGGTCCGGAACGGGCCCGCGGCCCGGCCCAACTGTTGAGGGACATCGGCGTCGCCGATGTCCCTCAAGAGGCGGGAGTGCCACCGGGTATGTTTCTCTTCGCAACAGACTGAAATCGGGCATTCATTTGGGGAGCGCACACTGGAGAGCGCACACCGGAGAGTGCACACTGGGAGTGTGCGGCCTCGACAGTGTTCATCAGAACCGGAGAGAGCCGCGAAGAGCGGGCGGGCGGAATACGCCCAGGCTACGCCGTCAGACGGACACAGATGCAGGCCGCTGTGAAACCCCGCATCCACCGGCAGATGCCGACCCTTTGATACCGTTCAACCCAAAATCCCGCGTGGTCCTGCCCACCGAGTCCCGCCTGCCTGACCTCGCCGGCCCTAATCTCACCGATCCGTATCGTCGTCAGGCACCTGTGTTTCGAACCAGTCCAAAACCAGATCGGCCCAGCCTTTGGGCACTTGGTGACCACCAGGGAACAACGCCAGCTGCAACGCGGCACCGGGGGCACACTCATTCCAGGATCGGTATAGAAAGGAGCCCGACTGCCCGGTCCGACCGGGTTTGTGCCCATCACATCCGTTGGTGTCGCGCCAGATCTCGAGCCCGGCAAAAATGTCGCCCTGCTCGAATTTTCCATTGGACAGCTTGCGTCCTTCCAGCGGCACAACCCCGTCACGCCACCCATGCGTATGGAACAGCCTGACCGGTCCCTTGCAGCTGGTCGGCATCGGGCGCCAGAACCCGCCGGACACCGGTGCATAGGCTGGATAGGCTTCTGGTGTGGCACAGGCCAGATAATTCACCATAAAGGCACCCGCCGAGAACCCCGACAGCAAGACCCGGGTGTCAGAGACATTGAACCGGTTCGCTGCGTCAGCCACCACATCGCGCAGAAACGCAGCGTCGTCGCGGCCTTCCCATCCCGGGTAGAACACCCAGATCCGGTTGCCTCCGTTGCGCCGTTCAGCCGTCGGCGCAATCACCGCATAGCCCCGCTGCGTCAACCCATCGACCATGGTGCGCATTTTCAGCACACCAGCGCCCGAGCCGCCATAGCCATGCAGGACCATCACAACGGGCGCAGCGGCGCCTGCATCGTTGGCCTCATCCGGAGGCGGTAAAACGATATGATACCGTCCGCTGTCCATGCTGCAGGCCTCGGAGGCAGTCCCGCACCCGGCTCTGGCCTGGCCAGCCAGCAGTCCCGCACACACCGAAACCGCGCAGCCTAGCGCCCGTAACGACCAACTGTTCGTCATCCCTGAGTTTCCTACCATTTTTCAACGGGGAGCCCGGCGCGAATCCATCCCGGTCCGGCCCCCGATCCCAACATGCCCTCGGGGACGTCGATGATATTGGAGAACCCGGCCGCGCTGAGCCGCAGGCTCATCCGCGCAGAGCGCACGCCCCGGGCACAGATCAGCGCAATCGGAGCCGATGGGTCCGACCCGGCAACCGACTGTAGCGCGGCCACGAAATCATCCCGCCGCATATCGATGGGATGCGCGCCGTCACCAATGCCGGTCGCGCGCCATTCACGCGGAGTGCGAATGTCGATCAGGATCACGGCACCGGATTTGGCCTGCTGATGGGCCTGCGCAACCGTCAGCTTGCCGCCGTCATAGTCCGGGGCCTGACGACGCCACCACGCCCCCCCGACCAATGCCGCCGCACCCACTGCGCCAACGACAATGACCTTGCGCCGTGACAGAGTGGAGTGGCTTTTCTTGCTCTCTCGCATCCGACCTGTGCCTCACTTCATGCGTCTCCCTGCGAGACGCCTAACATGAAACGGCCCGCGAATTGAGCCCTCGCCCAGAGTGTCCTGATCACCTTCCTGTCATCTGACCCATGCAATTCCGGGCCAATCATAAGGCCAGCTGCGGAATTAATGTCGCACCAGCTGGTCTGTTCGCCGGATTCACGCTCTGCAAGCGCGACCGGGACTGGAACACTGGGCAAAAATTAATTAGGCATGAACAAATTTGCCCGCACAGCAGGAGAACGCGCGACGTGTCCCTATTTCTGATTGCAGCCCTGCCCTTTCTCGGAGCTATCTTTCCCGCTCTCCTGATCCGCGCCGGACGCAATGCGTCGTCTATGTCCGCCGGGCTGGTAACTTTGCTGGCCTTGATCGGCTTGCTGGTCAACGCACCCGCGGTGATGCAGGGACAGGTTCTGCACGCTCAGCTGGACTGGCTTCCCGGCCTGGGGTTGAATGCCAACTTCTTTCTCGACGGTTTGGGGCTGCTGTTTGCCGGGCTGATTCTTGGCATCGGACTGTTGATCATCATCTACGCGCGCTTTTACCTGTCCCGCGAAGATCCAATGGGAAATTTCTATGCCTATCTGCTGCTGTTTCAAGGGGCGATGGTCGGGATTGTCCTGTCGGACAACATCCTGCTTTTGCTGGTGTTCTGGGAGCTGACGTCGCTGTCGTCCTTCCTGCTGATCGGGTATTGGAAACACTTGCCCGAAGGGCGCGCAGGCGCGCGGATGGCGTTGACGGTCACCGGTATGGGTGGCTTGGCGATGATCGGTGGTATGTTGATCCTGGGCAATATCGTCGGATCCTATGATCTGTCGGTGATCCTGCAAAACAAGGATCTGATCCAGGCGTCGCCCTATTACCTGCCAGCGCTGCTGTTGATTCTGGCCGGGTGTTTCACCAAATCGGCGCAATTCCCGTTCCATTTCTGGCTGCCCCACGCGATGGCAGCACCAACACCTGTGTCGGCCTATCTGCACTCGGCCACCATGGTAAAGGCCGGGATATTCCTGATGGCCCGCATGTGGCCGGTTCTGGCCGGCACGCCGGAATGGTTCTATATCGTTGCCACCACAGGCCTGATCACCATGCTGATCGGCGCGGTGATTGCCTTGTTCAAGGATGATCTCAAGGCGCTGCTCGCCTTTTCGACGGTCAGCCACCTGGGTCTGATCACCATGTTGCTGGGTTTTGGCACCACCGCTGCGGCCACGGCTGCCGTCTTTCACATCATCAACCACGCGACGTTCAAGGCGGCCTTGTTCATGTCGGCCGGGATCGTGGACCACGAAGCCCACACCCGCGACATCAAACGGCTGGGCGGCCTGCGCCACCTGATGCCAGTGACATTCACCATCGCGCTGGTTGCGGCGCTGTCGATGGCGGGCATTCCCCCGTTCAACGGTTTCATTTCCAAGGAGATGATGCTGGAGGAAACCCTGCACACGGCTTGGGCCGGATCCCCTTATGTGTTCCCTGTTCTGGCAGTTGTCGCCGCGCTGTTCTCGGCGGCCTATTCGTTTCGCTATATCGTGCATGTGTTCCTGGGGCCCAAACGCCACGATTACCCGGCCCACCCCCATGACCCCGGTGTCGGCATGTGGCTGGCCCCGGCGTTCCTGACCTGTCTGGTGGTGCTGATCGGCCTGTTCCCGCAAACCATTGCTGCGCCGTTGGTCGAAGTGACCGCCGCCGCCGTCACCGGCGCGGGCGACCATTTCGAACATATACATCTGGCCGTCTGGCACGGGTTCAACACCGCCTTGTTCATGTCGGCGACAGCCACGGCCATTGGTGCGCTGTTGTTGTGGCGTCACCGCCAGCTGCAGGCCATCTGGAACGCCCTGCCCCGCCCCGAAGCCAAGATCATCTTCGAGGCGATCATCGGCTTCTTCTCGGATCTGGCCAATGCCATTACGGATGCGTTGCACAATGGATCGATCACCCGGTATGCCGCGATTTTTGTGGTATTTGTGCTGGGGCTGGGCGGCTATGCCTATCTGACCGGTGTTGCCGCGGCCCCAACCCGCGACGTGCAGTCGGTTGGTGCGCTTCCAGTGATTGCCTGGATGTGTCTGATCGGGGCCACCGGTGCCGTCATCTTCAAACACCACAACCGGTTCCTGGCCTTGATCCTGATCGGGGTCATCGGGTTGGTGGTGTCGATGGCGTTCAACTATCTGTCCGCCCCCGATCTGGCCCTGACCCAGATTTCGGTCGAGGTCGTCACCATCATCCTGATGCTGCTGGCGCTGAACTTTATGCCCAAGGAAACCCCGCACGAAAGCTCCACCGGGCGCAAGCTACGCGACGGGGTGCTGGCGATTGGGTCGGGCGCGGGCATCGGTGGACTGGTCTATGCGCTGATGACCCGCGATTTCATCGCGCCGTCGATCGCGGAATTCCATCTGGCCAATTCCTATACCGGCGGTGGGGGCACCAATGTGGTCAATGTGATCCTGGTGGATTTCCGGGGCTTTGATACCTTTGGGGAAATCACCGTTCTGGGGATCGCCGCCATTGTCATCTATGCCCTGACAGAAGCCTTGTTGGGGTCGCGCGTGCGGGCCCGCCTGCTGAACCGCAAACCGGATCAACCCCAGGACGGCGACCCGCACCCGCTGATGATGGTTGTCGCAACCCGCGTGATGATGCCCATCGCGCTGATGGTTGCGGCCTATATCTTCTTCCGCGGTCACAACCTGCCCGGCGGCGGTTTCATCGCCGGTTTGGTCGCGGCGATTGCGGTGATCATGCAATATATGGCCTCTGGCTTTACCTGGGCGATGGAACGACAGCGGTTCTTCTTTCACGGCATCATCGGTGCCGGGGTGTTGATTGCTGCGATCACTGGCATGGGGGCCTGGTTCAATGACGTGCCGTTCCTGACGTCGGATTTTGGCTATGTCTATCTGCCGGGCCTGGAGAAATTCGAACTGGCCACCGCTGCGCTGTTTGATCTGGGGGTTTTCCTCGCGGTTGTCGGTGCGGTGATGTTGGCGCTGGAAAGCCTGGCCCGGTTGGCCTGGCAACCCGGCATGGACAGTGAACACGCCATGGATATCAACCCGGCCCGTGATGACGCGCCCAAGAACACAAACGAGGTCTGACGATGGAGTTTCTTGTCGCCAGCGCCGTAGGCATGCTGACCGCTGCGGGGATCTATCTGATCCTGCGCCAGCGTACCTTTCCGGTCATCCTGGGGCTTTCGCTGCTGAGCTATGCGGTGAATGTATTCATCTTTGCCGCCGGACGGCTGGCCACCAACGCGCCTCCGATCCTGAACAAATACGCCGATGTGCCCTATTCCGACCCGCTGCCGCAGGCGCTGGTGCTGACGGCCATCGTGATTTCGTTCGGCATGACGGCGGTGGTGGTGATGATCGCGCTGGGTGCTTATCTGAGTGCGCGCACTGATCGGGTCAACATGACCGACGATGCGACCAACACAGGAGACGAGGCATGAGCCATCTGATCATCGCCCCCGTTGTCCTGCCCGCAGTGCTGGGCCCGTTCATCATCATGGTGATCCGTCATCATCTGGACTTGCAACGGGTGTTTTCGATCGCCGGCACCATCGCGCTGGCGGTCATTTCCCTGATCCTGGCCGCGCAGGTATCGGATGGGTCGGTTCAGGTCTATGACCTGGGTAACTGGCCTGCGCCTTTTGGTATTGTTCTGGTGCTGGATCAGCTGTCGGCCCTGATGGCCGTGCTGACCACCCTGCTGGCGTTGGGTGTGATCCTTTATGCCGTCGGCACCGGTTGGGACGCACGCGGACGCAATTTCCATGCGCTGTTTCACTTTCAGCTGATGGGTATTCTGGGCGCTTTTCTCACTGGGGATGCGTTCAACCTGTTCGTGTTCTTCGAAGTCCTGCTGATTGCCTCCTATGGCCTGATGATCCACGGCGGCGGTGCAGTCCGGCTGCAGGCAGGGGTGCAATATGTGGTCTATAACCTGCTCGGGTCGTCCCTGTTCCTGTTTGCGCTTGGTACCATCTATTCGGTGACCGGCACGCTGAACATGGCGGATCTGGCCCTGCGTGTGGCCGAACTGTCGCCTGATGATACGGCCCTGTTGCGGGTCGGTGCGGTGATGCTGCTGCTGGTCTTTGCGATCAAGGCCGCCGTTCTGCCGCTGCACTTTTGGCTGCCAGCGTCTTATGCCAACGCCCCGCTGCCCGTGGCCGCGCTGTTTGCGATCATGACCAAGGTGGGCGCCTATGCGATCTTGCGTGTCTTTACGCTGGTGTTCGGCCCCGAGGTTTCTGTGACCGCGGGGTTGGTGGGCGACTGGCTGTTGCCTGCTGCGCTGATCACACTGGCCGTTGGGTCCATCGGGGTGCTGGGCGCGCGCGAAATCGGACGGCTGATCGCCTTTGGATCGATCGCATCGGTGGGCACGCTTTTGGTGTCGATTTCCATGTTCACCCCCGAAGCTGCGGCGGCGGCATTGTATTACACGGTCCATTCGACACTGGCTTCGGCCGTGCTGTTTCTGGTCGCTGACCTGGTGATGGAGCGACGAGGCGGTGCCATTGTTGCCCAACGTCCGATGCCGCAAAGCGGGCTGATTTCAGTCCTGTTCTTTGTCGGAGCCATTGCGCTCGCCGGGATGCCACCGCTGTCGGGCTTTGTCGGCAAGCTGCTGGTGATGGATGCCGCGCGCGGCACCGATCAGGTCTGGATGATCTGGGCCGTCATTCTGGTTTCGTCGCTGATCACGATCGTGGGCTTTGCCCGCGCCGGGACAATTCTGTTCTGGGAGAGCCATGACGCCAGCCATGTCCGCGAGGCTGAACCCGACCAACCCATCGACGAAACCCAGCCCGATAACGAAGACCCCGGCCCCCACACCGGCAAGCTGCCGTTCGTGGCCATCTTTGGTCTGATGGGTGGGCTGGTTCTGCTGACCGTGTTCTCGGGGCAGGTCATGGACTATTCCGAGGCGACCGCGCAGTATCTGTTTGACCCCGCGCCCTATATCGACGCCGTGATGAAGAGGACGCCGCAATGAAGCTGCTTAGACGGGTATTCCCGCATCCCCTGCTCACCCTGCTGTTGACCGGAGTCTGGCTGTTGCTGGTCAACAGCTATTCGCACAATTCGCTGTTGTTTGGCCTGTTCCTGGGGATCGTGATTCCATTCATCACCCAACCCTATTGGCCAAACCGCCCGACGCTGCGCAATCCGCTCAAAGTTGTCGAATACATCCTCGTGGTGTTGTGGGACATTGTCGCCGCCAACGTTGTCGTCGCCCGCATCGTGTTGTTCAAATCCAACGCAGCGCGCAAACCGGCCTGGATTTCGGTGCCGCTGGAGCTGCGCACGCCCGAAGCGATCACGGTTCTGGCCGGAACGATCACCATGACCCCGGGTACGGTTGCTGCTGATGTTTCAGCCGAAGGCCACGCCTTGTTGGTGCACTGCCTGGATGCCCCGGACCCTGATGCCGTCTGCGACGAGATCAAGGACCGTTACGAGGCCCGCCTGAAGGAGATTTTCGAATGATCGCCTATGCTGCCATCTTTGCCTTTACCTGTTTTGGCGCTGCGGTTCTGTTGAACCTGTGGAAGGTCATGACCGCCCAAAACGTGGCCGACCGGATCCTGGCGCTGGACACGATGTTCATCAATGCCATCGCTGTCATGGTTCTGTATGGCATCGCCGTCGGGTCCGAGATCTTTTTCGAAGCCGCCATGATCATCGCCATGCTGGGGTTCGTCTCAACAGTGGCCTACGCGCGGTTCATCCTGCGTGGCAACATCATCGAGTGAGGACCGGAACATGGAGATGATCTTTGAAGTCGCGATTGCCGCCTGTCTCGTTGTTGCCGGGATTTTTGGGTTTGTCGGATCATATGGGTTGATCAAACTGGATGACCCGATGTCACGGCTGCACGCTCCGACCAAGGCGACGACCCTGGGGGTTGGCGGGGTGTTGATTGCTTCGATGTTGCATGCGGCGTCGATTGAACACCATCCGTCAATGCACGAACTGTTGATCACGCTGTTCCTGTTCCTCACGGCACCGATCACGGCAAATTTCATTGCCAAGGTTCACATTCACAGGCGAGAAACGCCCGAGACCATGCCATCCCCGGGAGAGGATGGGCTGTGGGCCACACATGACGTTGACAAGGAAAAGGCGGATCCGGCCCAAGGCTGACCCGCCCAAGTGTTGAAACCTGAATGCCGCCCGTAGCCGCCGCGCTGCGGGCGCAGTGCTGAAAGGCGCAACCTATGGACATGCCCCGTCTGCCTGCAACCCGTGACCTGGTGCTGATCGGAGGCGGCCACGCGCACGCATTGGTGTTGCGCAAATGGGGCATGAATCCGCTGCCCGGCGCGCGGGTCACGGTGATCAACCCCGGTGCCACGGCCCCCTACTCAGGCATGTTGCCCGGCTTTGTCGCTGGACATTATGACCGCTGGGAGCTGGACATCGACCTGGTGAAACTGGCCCGTTTTGCCGGGGCGCGTGTGGTTCTGGGTGCGGCAACGGGACTGGATCTGGAGGCCCGTGTTGTACATGTGCCGGGACGCCCGCCGATCGGCTTTGACGTGGCTTCGGTCGACATCGGCATCACGTCGGACATGCCCGCCCTGCCCGGCTTTGCAGATCACGCCATTCCGGCCAAGCCGCTCGGCCCCTTTGCCGCCCGCTGGGATCATTATCGCGCAGGCGATACCCCCGCCCATGTGGCCGTGATTGGCGGCGGCGTTGCCGGGGTCGAGCTGATCCTGGCCATGGCACATGCGCTGAAACAACGCCGACGCCTGGCCCAAGCGCATCTGATCGACAATGCCCAGGCGCTGATGGCCATCGGCACCAAGGCGCGAGCCCGACTGATCCAGGCCCTGTCGGAACACGGGGTGACCCTGCATGAGAACGTCGAGATTTCAGGGATCGAAGCCGATGGTATCCGGCTCGCCGACACGCGTCTGATCCGGTCCGATTTCACCACAGGGGCAGCGGGCGCGCGGCCCTATGATTGGGTGTCGGAAACCGGGCTTGCGTTGGAAAACGGTTTCATCTCTGTCGATGCACAGCTGCGCAGCTCGGACTCGGCGGTCTTTGCCACAGGAGATTGCGCGCATCTGACGGCATCGCCCCGCCCCAAGGCCGGGGTTTATGCCGTGCGTCAGGCACCGATCCTGTATCACAACCTATGTGCCACGATGAGCGGTCACAGCCTGCGCCCCTATCGGGCGCAGAAGGATTATCTGAAACTGATTTCGATGGGCGACAAACAGGCGCTGGCAGAACGGTTTGCCGCCACATGGTCCGGGCCCCTGATGTGGACGTGGAAAAACCTCATCGACCAAAGCTTTATGCAGAAGTTCCGTGACCTGCCCAAAATGGAGCAACCCGAATTGCCCCAGCCCCACGCCCAGGACATGCAGGCCGCCCTGGGTGACAAACCCATGTGCGGAGGCTGCGGGGCCAAAATCGGGCAACCCGCGTTACGCGCGGCCCTGGCACCGATGGCTTTGACGTCGCGCAGTGACATTGAAATGCTGCCCGGCGATGATGCCGCCCTGTTGCGCATCGGGTCGGCCCGTCAGGTGATCAGCACGGATCATCTGCGCGCCCTGACGCCGGATCCGGTGATGATGACCCGCATTGCCGCCAATCACGCCTTGGGCGACATCTGGGCGATGGGGGCCACGCCACAGGCCGCTTTGGCCAGCGTGATCCTGCCCCGCCTGTCACCTGCGCTGCAGGAACGGACGCTATCGGAAATCATGACCACAGCGACCGAAACAATGCGTGAGGTCGGTGCCGAAATTGTCGGCGGTCACAGTTCCGTAGGTGATGAAATGACGTTGGGGTTCACCGTCACCGGTCTGTGCGCGCGCGACCCGATCACATTGGCCGGGGCCCGTGCGGGGGATGCGTTGATCCTGACCAAACCCATCGGATCCGGTACGCTCATGGCCGCCGAGATGGCGGGAATTGCCCACGGAGATGACATCGCCGCCGCGCTGGATCTGATGATGATGCCCCAGGGCCAGGCTGCCCAGGTTCTGGCGGCCGCTCATGCCATGACAGATGTGACCGGATTTGGGCTGGCCGGTCACCTGATGGGCATCTGCGACGCGTCTCAGGTCGCAGCCCGTCTCGACCTGTCGACCATTCCCCTGATGAAGGGGGCGGCATCTCTGGCCGAACAGGGGGTTCGCTCGTCGCTTTTCCCCGAAAATCGGGCTGTCCTGCCCAACCTGTCTCAGGGTAATGTCGCCGATTTGCTGTTTGATCCACAAACGGCGGGGGGACTATTGGCGGCGGTCGCGCCGGATCAGGCCACACAGCTGTGCGAGGCGCTGCGTGCCAGCGGCTATCCCGCAGCCGTCATCGGAGAGATGATCGACGGACCAATCGGAATATCGCTGAGCTGAAGGCAGACAGGCCGATGTGCCGGCCTCTGCCCACCCGTCACAGGCGCTCAAGCATCTCGGTAATCCGATCCGCTGCGTCGGACAAACCTGGCTCATCCAGCTGTGCTATCTCGATGCGCCCTGTGACCTGGGCGTCGATGGCCCGGCGTGATTTGTCATAGGCCGGGTCATAATGCTGCTGCATCAGCGCCCGCGTCACCCCCGGTTTGTCGCCCGCATCAATCCGGTCGATCCAACCATCGACCACCGCATGGCCGCGATACGCCCGCAACGGATCCAGCCGCGCCTTGAGCCGCGCCGCGTCAGACAGTATGTCGTCATAGGCCTGGACCAGATAGGCACACCGCGCAGCAATCGGTACCGACAGATCGATCCGGGGTGTGATCTTCATCCGGCTCCACAGGCTGGGCGGAATAATCCGCTGGCCGATCTTGTTGGACTCCGCCTCGATCAACACGGGGCGCGTCGGATCCAACTGACACAAAGCCCCCGCCAGGGCGCTTTCAAACGCTTTTTGGCTGGGTTGCGGTTCGACCATCCCCCCCAACAGCGAGCCCCGATGATGTGCCATCCCTTCGAGATCCAAAACTTGCGCGCCTCGCGCGGCCACCCGCTTGATCAATTCGGTTTTTGCGGTTCCGGTGTAGCCGTCCAGCGCAACAAAGCGATGCGGAAGCGTATCTTTGTACAGATACTGGTTCACCAGCCGCCGATAGGTCTGATACCCCCCCTGCACCACATCCGCCCGCCAGCCGATCTGTTGCAACATCCAGGTGAACGACCCGGACCGCTGCCCACCGCGCCAGCAATAGATCAACGGACGCCAGCCGCCCTCGTGGCCCTGCAATCGGGTTTCAATGTGGTGGGCTGCGTTGCGGAACACTTTGGCTGCGCCGATCTTGCGCGCCAGAAACGGGCTTTGCTGGACATAGATCGTGCCGACCTCGGCCCGTTCTTCGTTGTCCAGAACCGGCAGGTTCATCGCGCCGGGCAAATGGTCTTCGGCGAACTCGGCAGGGCTGCGCACGTCGATAACCGCATCAAAACCATGCGCATACAAATCGGGAAGGGTCGAAAAACTGAGAGCCATGCCCTCCCTCTACCCTGCCTGCGCGGGCAGGAAAAGCACCTGCGGCCTCCCGCCGCTTGCCTTGGCCGCGACAAAGCCTGAAAATAGAAGGTGTAACAGCCATTCCCTGCCGGAGATCCGATGGAAATCTATGCAATGCCCGGACACCTGATCCGCCGACTGAACCAGATTTCGGTGGCGTGTTTCATGGACCGCATGGCCCAGGCCGGGCTGTCGCTGACCCCGGTGCAATATGCCGCTCTTTGCGCAATCCGTGACTATCCGGGAATCGATCAGGCAACGGTTGCGGGATTGGTGGCTTATGACCGCGCCACATTGGGCAAGGTGATCGACCGGCTCCAGAACCGGGACCTGATCCAACGCGATGTGTCGGCCTCGGATCGGCGCGCCCGCGTGCTGACGCTGACCACCGCCGGTCAGGACCTGCTTCGGACGGCCAGCGCGCATGTACAGGCCGCCCAGCCCGATATTTTGGCCGGGCTCAGCGAAGCAGAGCAGGCCCAGATGCTGCACCTGCTGCAAAAGGCCACAAATGCCGGCAATGACAGGAGCCGGGCACCTCAAATCACCCCCGAAGCGGATTAGATCACGAGAGCCCCTCCGGCTCCTCATAGGGTTCAATCAACGCGGGCCCGCTGGCCCGGTTTGAATTGACCTGTGGATTGACGCTATGAAACCGCAAAAGATCTTCGGCCCCTGTGCGCATCAGACGGGCCGCCCCATGCCCCTGCTCGCCCAACCACAGACCCCAGTCCGGTTGTTCGACAATGACCGGCATCCGGTGATGGAGCTGGGAGATATGGGCATTGGCCCCGGTGGTGACGATGGCGCAGGTGGGATGGGGCGTCTCGGTTCCCCAGTTTTGCCAGATCCCGGCAAAGGCAATCGGTGCGCCATCGCGGCGGTGAATATACCACGGCAACCGGGTGCCGGTTTCCGTCTTGGTCCACTCGTAGAATCCGGTTGCCACAATCAGACAGCGCCGGTTGCGGCAGGCATCGCGAAAGGCCGGTTTTTCCGCAATGGTTTCGGCACGGGCGTTGATCAACAACGGCCCGGCGGTTTCCTGCTTGTACCAATGCGGTAGAAACCCCCATCGCATTTGCCCCAACTGTCGCCCGGTTTCTGCGCTGCGCACCACATGCACCTGCGTGGTCGGGCAGACATTGAAGTTGGGCACCTCTGGCAACGCATTGGCGGGTTGCGCCGCAAACAGTTGGGCCATGGCATCATTGGGCAGGGTTACGGCAAATCGTCCACACATGCCCAAACCATACCGATCCGGTCACCGCTGGCCAAGCATTTGGCATTGCACGTTCTGCCCATTTGACCTTTTATGTGCTGCACCCTATGCCCCCGGCTGTTGCGCACGGCAAATCGAACATGCCGTTTTCCTGTATTTATTCACGGACAAGACATGAGCCTAGACTCCACACTTCACGAGGCCCTGACCGCTTTGAATCAGGGCAGATACAAAACCGTGTTGAAAGTGGCCAAATCCGGGATGAAGCGGTACAAATCCCACCCGGCTTTTCCGAATTTCGCCGGGATCGCGTTGTCTTCGCAGGGCAAACATCGCGATGCGGCAGGGTATTTCAAAAAGGCGCTGGGTCTGGACCCCACGTTCCACGATGCGCGGCGCAATCTGGCACAGGCATTGATCTTGTTGCAACAGTCCGACACAGCGTTGACCCTGCTGAATCGCTTGCTCGAAGGGGCTCCCAAGGACCCGGATGGCTGGTATTTGAAGGGTCAGGCGCTGCTGAATTGTGGGCAACCGCGCGCAGCGGCAGATGCCGCGACCCGATCGCTGGAGCTGAACACCCGCCAGCCCCGCGCGCTGAACCTGCGTGGTGTTGCGCGCAACATGTTGGGAGATGAGGCCGAGGCGATCGCCGATTTCCAAACCGCGCTGACGCTGAACCCCAATGATGTCGAAGCCCTGGTGAATATCAGCCTGCCCCTGGCCCGTCAGACCCGCCACGCCGAGGCGCTAGAAGCCGCCGAACGCGCTGTGCACCTGGCCCCAACACATCTGAATGCGCGGTTGCGTCTGGCCATGCAATTGCTCGAATCCGGTGATCAGGATGGGGCCCGCGATCAGTTCCAGACCATTCTCGGGCAGGCCCCCGGACACGCACAGGCCATCGAACAATTGGCAGCCTTGAACGCGGCGGCGGCCAATGCCGATCTGGAACCGATTGCGCGACGTGCGCTCAAAACCGCGCCCCGCCAATCCAGCGATGCGGCACGTCTTCATTTTGCGCTGGCCCGAATGGCGCGGCAGGCAGGCGAGCAAGAGAAATTTGCCAGCCACCTGACCCAGGCCAATGGGGCCTTGGCACATATCATGCCGTTTGACAGCGACGGTGACAGCCAACAGTTCGAAAGTCTCAGGACCCGGTTCAACGCGGGCGCGGATCAGGTCCAGGCCCCTGCCCCCTCCGGGCCCACTCCGATCTATGTGCTGGGGTTGCCGCGTTCGGGGACGACTCTGACCGAAACACTGTTGGGGGCGCATCCGGACGTCTGCCCATTGGGCGAACGGGCAGTGCCTGGCGTGCTGCTTGCGCCTTTCCTGGAAAATGACATTGCATTCGACACCGCTGCCTGCGCGCAATTTGTCGCCCGCGATCAGGAGCGGCTGCCTACTTTGCCAGACGGCATTCGGTTCTATATCGACAAGATGCCGGAAAACTATCGGCTCATCGGCGCTTTGCTGACAGCCTATCCCCACGCGCGCATCGTCCATATGTGCCGCGATCCGCGCGATGTCGCGCTGTCGATGTGGCAGGCTCATTTTTCGGGCAAGGCCCTGTCATATACCTATGATCTGGCTGCCATGGCACATCGGTTCAATCTGTATACCAGGCTGATGGCCCATTGGCACAGCGTCTTTCCAGGTCAGATATTGGATGTGCAATACGAGGATCTCGTTACGGATGTCGACGGTCAAAGCCGTAGACTGGCGGATCACATCGGGTTGAAATGGGTCGCAGACATGGCCCACCCGGAACGCAGCACCGGACCGGTCCTGACGCTCAGCGCCAATCAGGTGCGCCAGCCCGTACACAGCCGGTCGGTGGGCAGCTGGAAACCGTATGAAACAATGCTGACGCCGTTCATCTCGGGCTTGGACCCGAAACTTTGGCCCGGCGTGCAACAGGGCTGAGGCCCGATTTCAGCCCTTGCGCGCCAAAGCGATCTTGGCGTCCATCATCGACATTTCCCGCAGGATATCAGCGCGACGGGTCCGATCATCAGCGTCGCGCAGTTCGCTGCGCAACCGGGCCAATTCGCGTGACAGGATAACAAATTCCGGGACCGCTCCGTTGTCGCGCAGAATGCGGTTGATCACTTCGTTTTCGGGATCCTCGACCTGAGGCAGCGGCTTGCCCGCGCCCGGCAAATCATCAAACGCGCCGTCTTCCTGGGCACGTTTTATCCTGGCATCAATCAGATCAAACAGCGGGTGGCCCATGACCGTTATCTGCCACGAACCAATCCCGCTGAAAACCCAGGCTGATTACTTTTGCACGATCCGCCCATCCAGATAGGGTTGATACGGCATGTGATCAGCCAGATATTCGGCCATAACATCGGCCAGATCCGGGCCAAAGTCATAGGCGTTGCGATCGTCGCCCGCGAACATCTTGTACCCGTCGCCACCATTGCGGACATAATTGTTGGTCACCACCAGATAGGTTCTATCCAGATCAATCGGAGTCGGCCCGTCCCCGTGATCCACCATCACGTCCGACACCCGACCTGCGTTCGCAGGCTGTGACAGATCAAAGGCAAAGCTGAGGCCCGCGACCTGAGGAAAGCGGCCTTTGACCTCTTCAACCTGGCTGACCCCGTTTTCCAGCGCGGCCACCAGCCCGGCACCCGTGATTTCAAAGGTCGACAGCGTGTTCTGAAACGGCAGTACCGTCAGCACTTCGCCCATGGTGACCTCGCCCGGTTCGATGCTCGCCCGCACGCCACCAGAATTGGTAATGGCGATGGTTACCCCCTGATCCCGGACCCGGTCCAGCATGGCGTCAGCCACCAGATTACCCACCTGGCATTCCTGCATCCGACAGATCGAACGATCGCCTTCGACCTTGGACGCGACTTTCCCGATCACCTTGTTGCGGATTTCTTCAAGCGGCTTGGCCATTTCACCGATCCGCGCCACGGTTGCTGCGTCTTCGGTCACGGTCGCGTCCATAATCAGCGGTTCGCCCACAGCGCTGATCACCTGCCCCGCGTCGTCAAAGGTGACGTTCAGTTCGCCCAGAAACCGGCCATAGGCATAGGCCTGGACAATTGGCACATCATTCACAACCGTAGGATACGGTCCTGCCGCGCGGTCCGACACATTGGAGAGCAGCGTGTTGGAATGCCCGCCCACAATGACGTCGATCCCGGTTGTTTCAGCCGCAATTCTCTGGTCCTGGACATAACCCGAATGGCTCAGCACGATGATCTTGGTCACGCCTTGGGCTGTCAGCCGGTCAACTTCGGCCTGCACCGCCGTAACCGGATCGCTGAATGTGATGTTCTTGCCTGGGCTAGCCAGCTCATCCGTGTCCTGCGGGGTCAGGCCGATCAGGCCGATCTTCTCTCCGCCCTTTTCAATCACGGTGGATTTCTGCAATACCCCGGCGAGCTCAGGTTCGGCGCTGACATCGGCATTGGACATCAACACCGGAAAATTCACCGCATCCATGAACCCGCGCAGCACCTTTGGCCCATCGTCGAATTCGTGGTTCCCGACAGTCATCGCGTCATACGCCAGCGCGTTCATCATTTCCGCGGCCAGTTTGCCCTTGTAATACGTATAGAACAGCGATCCCTGAAACTGGTCGCCACCATCGACCAGGATAGAAGTGGTGCTGCGCGCCCGCGCGTCGGCGATTGCCGTGACCAACCGCGCCGAGCCACCGAAACATTTGCCCGCCTCATTGTCGCCGTCGCGACAGCCGCTGTCATATTTGCTGACCGGTTCAAACCGGGAATGAAAGTCATTGGTGTGCAGAATGGTCAATGTGTACTCGGCTGCGGCCATGCCGGCCGAAACCGCCAGAATTGCCGCAGATGTCAGAAAACGCGCGAACATAATTGATCTCCCCGATCGTTGAAGGTTCTTTTTTCTGTATGGTGCGCATCCGACCCGGCCCTGTCAAAGGGAAGGGCGGCCCTGCGGAAGCCATATCAGCGTTCCTTGACGTCAATATAACCTGGCATGCCTCTTGATTCCCGGCCCCTGTCACGGCATCAGGCACATATGCTGATATACAAGATCTTTCGGGCCGACGAATGGGCCACATTGCAACGCGAAGGTGAAACTGCGGGCGCACCGGTCGATCTGGCCGATGGGTTCGTGCATTTTTCCACCGCCTCCCAGACTGCTGAAACCGCCGCCAAACATTTTGCCGGAGCACAAGGTCTGGTTTTGTTGGCCTGCGACGGCAGCGCCATGGGCGAAGATCTGAAATGGGAGGTATCGCGTGGGGGTGCCGAGTTCCCGCATCTCTATCGCACATTGCGTCTAGATGACGTCCTGTGGTGCAAGCCGCTGCCGCTGGTCAATGGAGCGCATCAGTTTCCCGACCAGATGGTCTGACCCACATTGTCCCTGTAACCGGCTGGAGAGCTGACATCATGAAGCTGATCGAACGCATCGGATTGAGCGCCCTGCATAAGATGGACCCGGAAACCGCCCATGGGGTGGCCTTGAAGGTTCTGCAAAAGGGGCTGGCACCGTCGCCTGGTCCGGTGAGCACGCCGCGTCTGCGTACAACGGTGGCCGGTCTTGATCTGCCCAATCCCGTGGGATTGGCCGCCGGGTTCGACAAGAATGCCGAGGCTCTGGTTCCTCTGTCCAACTCAGGGTTCGGCTTCATCGAAGTCGGAGCCGCCACGCCACGTCCACAGCCCGGCAACCCCAAGCCCCGCCTGTTCCGCCTGACCGAAGATCAGGCCGCCATCAACCGCTTTGGTTTCAACAACGAAGGGATGGAGGCGATTGCTGCGCGCCTGGCCCGTCGTCCTGCGAATGCGGTGATCGGCCTGAATTTGGGTGCAAACAAGGACAGCAGCGATCGCGCCAGCGATTTTGCCCGCGTCTTGGCCCATTGTGGCGCGCATCTGGACTTTGCCACGGTCAACGTCTCGTCACCCAACACCGAAAAACTGCGCGACCTACAGGGCAAGGCCGCCCTGTCAGCGTTGTTGAGCGGGGTGATCGACACCCGTGACACACTAGAGCGTCGTGTGCCGGTGTTTCTGAAGATCGCCCCAGATCTGAGCGATGCAGAAATCCGTGACATTGCCGAAGTCGCCCGGGACACCGGCATAGACGCGGTGATTGCCACCAACACCACCCTGTCGCGCGATGGGCTGAAGAGCGTGTTCAAGGACGAAACCGGCGGCCTGTCCGGGGCACCTCTGTTCGAAAAATCGACCCGGGTTCTGGCCCGTCTCAGCCTGCTGTTGGACGGTGACATTCCCATCATCGGCGTCGGCGGCATCGCAACGGCCGAACAGGCCTATGCCAAAATCTGCGCCGGAGCCAGCGCGGTTCAACTGTATACGGCGCTGGTCTATGGTGGCATTTCGCTGGCGTCGGACATTGCCCGGGGCCTGGATCACCTGCTGGCCCGAGACGGGTTTGACACAGTTGCTCAGGCCGTGGGCAGCAAACGGGAGGATTGGCTGTGATCACCTATTGGCACAACCCGCGCTGTTCCAAATCCCGCGCGGGTCTGGCCCTGTTGCAGGACCGTGAGGTCCCCCATCAGGTCCGTTTGTATTTGCAAGACACTCCCTCCGCCGCGGACATACGCGCCGTACAGCAGGCGTTGGGCCTGTCAATGATCCAGATGATGCGCCAAGGCGAGACCGCGTTCAAAGAGCTGGGCCTGAGCGCCGATAGCGACGAGGACACATTGGTTCGCGCTATGGTGGCACACCCGATCCTGATCGAACGCCCCATCGCAATTTCCGGCGCTCGGGCCGTAATCGGTCGCCCCGTCGAGGCCATTGAAACCCTGCTGTAAAACCGGAGTGACCGTCACTCCTGTGGCGGGATCAGAACGAAATTGCCCACATGGGTCTTTTCTAAAAAGACCTGCTGAGCCCGAGCGATGTCAGACAAGGGAAAAGTCTGCGCCACCAGCGGACGAATTTCATCGCGTTCGATATAGGAGATCAGGTTGGGAAACACCGGCGCGTCCCAACCGGTTGTCCCGATCAGGGTCAGGTCCTTGAGATAAAAGACCCGCATGTCCAATTCGACAATCGGGCCACCGATGGCACCCGACGACACATAGGACCCGCCGCGTTTCAACACGGCCAGCATGGCCGCGAATCCGGCCCCGCCAACATTGTCGACAACAACATCCACCGTGCCGGTCCCCAGCTGCTCGACCAGATCCGCGCCGCGATCGACAACCTGGTCAGCCCCGATTTCCCGCACCTGATCCATTTTTGACGTCCCGGCAATTCCGATGACCACAGCGCCACGGCGTTTGGCCAATTGCACAACCGCTGACCCAACCCCACCCGACGCTCCCGCGACCAAAACCCGCATGCCCGCAGAGATACCCGCCCGATGCACCATATTTTCCGCCGTGCCATAAGCACAGGGGATGGTGGCCAGCTCCGCATCGCTCCACCTGCAATCGACCGGAAAGATTTCAGAGGCCGGAACCTTGACGTATTGAGCAAAGGCCCCGTCAAAATCAGACCCCATCCAGATGTTTTCCGGGCTCGAAAACCCATGCGGACGCATACAGGATCGCACCAGAACCCGACGTCCAATCAGCGTTTCATCACCGTCTGACCCGACCTGAACCACCCGTCCACAACAGTCCGTGCCCTGAATGAACGGGAACGGGGTTTCAGCGTTCCACCCCCCATCGGCCTTGTCGCTGGGGGCCTGTTCCTGCGTGTCGGCCGCGTCCTCGGTTCCGGTTGTCACCGTGGCAGAATACCAGCCCAACCGTGTGTTGATTTCGGTGTTGTTCATGCCTGCAGCCAGAACCCGAAGCACCACTTCGCCGGGGCCGGCTGTGGGGCGCGCCACGTCCTTGTACACCAGGCGGTCATAGCCGCCGTTCCCCGTTGTCACGACGGCTTTCATCATCGGGGCATCTCCAACGCGGTCAAACCGATGGCCTGGCTTTGTGGTCATTGCAACCTTCTCCTTGTCTGCCCGACTTATCCCAGAGCGATGGTCCGGATGCAAAACGTCAGACATTTGCATCCAAGGCGTTTGCAATCAGGTTGCCCAGAGACAATTCCCCGGTCAATTTGTGCGCGCTTCGAGCCCGCGATAGCGTAATCCCAAGGTGACACCGCGCGCAACAAAGGAAACCAGCAACGCCAGCCACAATCCGTGATTGGCGAGAACCGGCAACAAAACCGCAGCCGTTGCAAAATAGACAATCGTGCTGATCACCATCATGTTGCGCATGTCCCGGGTCGCAGTCGCACCAATAAAGATCCCGTCCAGCATCCAGGCGGCCCACCCCAAAGGTGGTGCCAGAACCATATAGGGCAAATAGACACGCGCCACGGCGCGGACGTCCTCGGATTTCGCCATCAGGTCAATCATCCATCCGCCAATCAGCAGAAACATCAAGGCCAGGACCACCACAACAACCAGCCCCCAAAAACTGGTCAGCCCGGCGCTGCGGCGCAGCGCATCCCGTCGCCGGGCCCCGATCGCCTGCCCCACCAGGGTTTCGGCCGCAAAGGCAAACCCATCCATCGCATACGCCGTGATCATCAGGAACTGCAACAGCACCTGATTTGCCGCCAGGGTGACGTCGCCAAATCCCGATCCAAAGAACAGAAATGACACAAACATCGCCTCAAGCAAAAGCGACCGGATCAGGATATCTGTATTGACGACGGCCATGTGTCTCAGCCGTGTAGAGTCAAAAACCTGCCCCCAATTGCGCCAGTCCGGCACATGAAACGCCCGTCGGCAAAACCACAACCCCAAGGCAAAACCCGACCATTCAGCCAGAAAGGTCGCAACGGCGACACCGCTCACGCCCCAGTCCAGCCCCAGAACAAACCACAGATCCAGCAGGATGTTCAGCCCGTTCATCCAGACTTGAACAACCAGCACCGCCCGGGTGCGCTCTTGTGCGATCAACCAGCCGGTGATGCCATACAATCCGATGGCCGCCGGGGCCGACCAGACCCGGATGGCCAGATAATCCCGCGCCATGCCTTCGACCTCGGGCGAGGCGGGTGCCATTTGAAACGACACCCAGAACAGGGGCAGCTGAAGCGCGATGACCAGCACACCGCCGGCGGCCCCCAACAACAGCGCCCGGGTCAACAACGCCGACACTTCGGCCTGATCTCCGGCCCCAACAGCCTGGCTGGTCAACCCGACGGTTCCCATCCGCAGAAACCCAAAGATCCAATACAACGCCGACAGGATAATGGCACCGATGCCAACCGCGCCGATGGGTGCCGCAGCGCCGAGTTGCCCCACAACGCCCGTGTCCACCGCGCCCAGAATGGGAACGGTGGCATTGGACAGGACAATCGGAACCGCGATTTTCAACACCCGCCCGTGGCTCAGGGGGCGAATGCTGTCAGTCTGTTTTTGCATCGGGCGGAACTTGGGGCATCAGGAAATGCCCGGTGGCCTGGGCAAACAGCTTGTCCTTGTGATCCTGCCAGGCGGCCACATGCACCGACGCATACCGCCGCCCCGCGCGCGAGATCGTCGCCCGGGCATAGGCATCGCGCGGCAGCCCGGACCGCAGGTAATCAACGGTAAAATCAATGGTCTTGGGCAGGCGCGGCAATTTCCCGCGGGCAATGGCTTCGGGATCAATTCTGCCGGCCTCGATATCGGGCCACAAATGCGACCAGCACAGGGTGATCGAGGCCGTGACTTCGAGAAACGCAGCTGTGACCCCACCATGTATCGCAGGCAGGAACGGATTTCCGATCAGCTTGTCATCAAAATTCAGCTGTGCGGTCAGCTCATCCCCCCTCCGGTCAAACGTGATGTCGAGAAACCGGATATAAGGCACCGCAGTCACCAGCGCGTTCAGCGCGGCATCACGTCGCTGTTTCACTTCCTGCATGGGCTCGGGACGGGCGCGGGTCAAAACCGTTTCTCCACAGTAAAGGCACCCGAAGCTGTTGCCACCGGGCTGTTGGTGTCGCCATCGGTGGCCACAGCCCGGACAAAAGCGACATTTCGGGTTATGTGATGGCAGGTCGCCTTGGTCGTGATCGATTGCCCCGGAGTGGCCGCGCGCATGTAATCAATACGCAGATCAATGGTAGCCGTCCCTCCAGGAGCCGAAGGGTGGCTCATGACTGCGGCACCGCAGCAGGTATCCATCAATGCCGATACGGCCCCACCATGAATGACGCCTGTTTGCGGATCCCCAACCAGTTTCATGTCATAAGGCATGGTGATCGTCGCCGTGCCTTCGGCAATATCTGTCAATTCCATTCCCAATTCCTTGGCATGGGGGATTGCTTCGATAAACTGCTTGGCCAGTTTGACTTTCTCGACCACGAACCTTGCTCCTGCGTCTGAACTCCTCACCTTTTGAGCAGCACCACGCCCAAAGAGCAACCCCACCTGTTGCGCTTGCGCGAACCGCCCCTTAGGTTGCGCCCCAAGGGGAGAGAACGGATGACCGAAACACAATTGTCATTCAAGGAGATGTGTGCCGAGTTCGATGTAACTCCGCGGACGCTCCGGTATTATGAATATATTGAATTACTGCAACCTGACCGTGAAGGCAGATCCAGACATTACGGCCCGCGCGAAGTGGCGCGGATGAAACTGATCATGCGGGGGCGCAAATTCGGGTTCCAACTCGAAGAAATCCGCCAATGGCTGCTGATCTACGAAGAAGACGGCAATACGGCCCAGATGCAGGCTTTTGTAGAAATGGCTGATCGTCAAAAGATCGAGCTGGAAAAACAGCGCGAACAGCTGGACGAAGCCTTGCAGGAACTGGTCAAGCTGCGGGATGCCACCAAGGCCAGCCTGGGCTGACACAACGCACTTCAAAACACCGACTTCTGCACGTCATACGTGCAGAAGCGATTCTTGGCCGGGGTATGAAACCGGCCCGAGTCCCATTTAAAACCACCCCAACACCTGCTGTGCTGGCTGTTATGTCATGTGCACGGACAGGGGAATGGCGCTTGCCGTTGGGTAACAAAGTTTCAATTTTTCACCTTTACGCAATCTGATCTTACGTCAAGCATTTTGTGACGCAGCGTTCGGATTACGTAAACGTCAACTCCATGTTGTAAATGAAGAGCGACCCGCCCAACTGTTGATCACTCATGAACGACCAGAGTTGAGATTATGACCGAAGAAACCATGACCATCCGCGAGATGTGCGATGCCTATGGCGTAACACCGCGCACGTTGCGCTTTTACGAATCCAAAGAATTGTTGTTCCCTGCGCGCGAAGGCCAGAAACGATTGTTCACCAAACGGGACCGGGCCCGGTTGAAGCTGATTTTGCGCGGCAAGCGCTTTGGGTTCAGCCTGGAAGAGATCCGGCAGCTGCTGGACCTGTACCACATGGGGGATCAGCAACATACCCAGCTGGCCCGCACCTATGAAATCGCGCAGGAACGGCTGGCCGATATGGAACAGCAGCGCGAAGAACTGACCGAAGCGATCGAAGACCTCAAGGAACAGCTCAAATGGGGCGAGAAAATGCTTCAATCCATGCTGGCCGACAAAAAGGTCGCCGAATAAGCACCATCGCCCGGTTTCACCGACACAGCCATTCGTCCACTACGGAGACACCCTATGCCCAGTTATTCCGCCCCCACCAAGGATCTGCAGTTCGTGCTGCATGACGTTCTGAACATCACAAACACCGATGTTCCCGGATATTCCGAGCTGGAGCCGGATTTCACGTCCGCCATTCTGGAAGAGGCTGGCAAAATTGCCACCGAAGTGGTGCATCCGCTGAACGTTGTGGGCGACACCGAAGGCTGCGTGCTGGAAAATGGTGTGGTCCGCACCCCGACCGGGTTCAAAGCGGCCTTTGAACAGATGAAGGAAGGCGGCTGGACCGGGTTGGACATGCCGGAACAATACGGTGGCCAGAACATGCCATCAGTGATCGGCACCGCCGTCGGCGAAATGTTCAGCTCTGCCAATCAGGCCTTTGTCATGTACCAGGGCCTGACCCATGGCGCGGCCTCGGCCATACTGGCACATGGCACCGATGATCAAAAGGACACCTACCTGCCCAAGATGGTTGCCTGTGACTGGACCGGCACCATGAACCTGACCGAACCGCATTGCGGCACCGATCTGGGCCTGATGCGGACCAAGGCAGACCCCCAGGGTGATGGCAGTTACAAGGTCACCGGGCAAAAGATCTTTATCTCGTCGGGCGAACACGACATGGCCGACAACATTATCCATCTGGTTCTGGCCAAGATCCCCGGCGGACCCGACGGGATCAAGGGGGTGTCGCTGTTCATCGTGCCCAAATTCATCGTCAACGCCGATGGTACGCTGGGCGCCCGCAATGGTGTGTCCTGTGGCAAGATCGAAGAAAAGATGGGCATCCACGGAAATTCGACCTGTGTGATGAACTATGACGAGGCTACCGGCTGGCTTCTTGGTGAAGAGCACAAAGGCATGCGCGCCATGTTCACCATGATGAACGAAGCGCGTCTGGGTGTCGGCATGCAGGGCCTGGCCCAGGCCGAAGCCGCCTATCAGAACGCGCTGGAATACGCCAAGGACCGCCTGCAGGGCCGCGATGTGACCGGTGTCAAAAACCCCGATGGCCCTGCCGATCCGCTGATCGTGCACCCTGACATTCGCCGCAACCTGATGGACCAGAAAAGCTTTACCGAAGGCGCGCGTGCATTCCTGCTGTGGGGCGCGACCATGATTGACCAGGCCCATCGCAATGGCGACAAGGATGCCGACGGTCTTGTCAGCCTGCTGACTCCGGTGATCAAAGGGTTCCTGACCGATCAGGGCTATGACATGACCGTACAGGCCCAACAGATTTACGGCGGCCACGGCTATATCGAAGAATGGGGCATGTCCCAATACACGCGGGACGCACGGATCGCGATGATTTATGAAGGGGCCAATGGGGTACAGGCACTGGACCTGGTGGGCCGCAAGCTGGCCCAGGATGGCGGCAAGCACGTGATGGCGTTCTTTGAGTTGGTCAAATCCTTTTGCAAGGAAAACGGCGGCCAGGACGACGCCTATGACACGGCATTCATCGAACCGCTCAAATCCGCGTCCAAGGATCTGCAGGCGGCGGGCATGTATTTCATGCAAAACGGCATGAAGAACCCCAATAACGCGCTCTCGGGCTCTTATGACTTCATGCATATGTTCGGTCATGTCTGCCTGGGCCTGATGTGGGCGCGCATGGCCAAGGCCGCAAAATCGGCAATTGACGCTGGGTCTTCTGACGCCGCGTTCTATGAGACGAAGATCACCACCGGACGGTATTACATGGCACGCCAACTCCCGGCCACGGCCCTGCACCTGTCGCGCATTCAAAGCGGCGCGGACACGGTAATGGCATTGGATGCGGCCAATTTCTGATGGTATGGCGGGGGTGAACCCCGCCCTGCCCTTACATTCATATGGTGTTTAAATGCCCAAACGTTTCCGCCTGACCCGCCGCTTTCCGGTCGCAATGACCGAAGACGGTTATCGCAAACTGCGCAAATTCGCACAGGAAGCAGGGCTGGACGAGGGAGAGGCTCTGTCCTTTCTGTTCGAAAATTTCGACAGCGTGACCAACACCGAAAACCTGACCCACCGGTTACGGCTGTTCAACGCCGAGCTGGAAGACAGAAAGCGCTGAACCGCCAGCGCGGCAAGGGAGAGAGATGACCGCCACCGCCTCCAACTGGATGACCGAAGAGCACCAGATGCTCTCAGAGATGACAGCCCAATTCATCAACACCGAATGGGCCCCGAAATTCGAAGACTGGCGCAAGGCCGGGATCATGGACCGCGACACCTGGAACCAGGCCGGCGAACTGGGCCTGCTGTGCCCGTCGATCCCCGAGGATCTGGGCGGTGCAGGTGGTGATTTTGGCCACGAGGCGGTGATCCTGCTCGAAGGCAGCCGGGCCAATCTGGCCAGCTGGGGCAATGGCATCCATTCCGGCATCGTCGCCCATTACATCCACGCCTATGGAACGGACGAACAGAAACAACGCTGGCTGCCCAAAATGGCCACCGGCGAATTGGTCGGCGCGCTGGCGATGACTGAACCCTCGACCGGATCGGACGTTCAGGCAATCAAAACCAAGGCCGTACGTGACGGCAACGCCTATCGCCTCTCGGGTCAAAAGACCTTCATCACCAATGGCCAGCACGCCAACCTGATCCTGGTTGCGGCGAAAACCGATCCCTCGCTAGGGTCCAAAGGCGTGTCTCTGGTTGCTGTGGAAACAGATGGCGCCGAAGGGTTTGCCCGCGGTCGCAACCTGGAAAAGATCGGTCTGCACGCGGCCGACACGTCCGAGCTGTTCTTTGACAATGTCGAAATCGCGCCTGAAAACATTCTGGGCGGCGTCGAAGGTCAGGGCTTTTACCAGATGATGAAGCAGCTGCCCCAGGAACGGCTGATCATCGCCTGTGGTGCCGTCGGTGCCATGGAAGGCGCGGTGGAACGCACCATCGCCTATTGCAAGGAACGCGAAGCTTTTGGTGGTCCGATCACCCAATTTCAGAACACCCGTTTCAAGCTGGCCGAATGCATGACCAAAACCAAGGTCGCCCGCGCTTTCCTGGATGAATGCATAAGCGAACACCTGCGCGGCGAGCTGACCGTGGAAAAGGCGGCCATGGCCAAATACTGGACCACCGACACCCAGGGCGAGGTCCTGGATGAATGCCTGCAACTGCATGGTGGGTATGGTTTCATGATGGAATACGCCGTCGGCGAAATGTGGGCGGATGCCCGCGTGCAGCGGATTTATGGCGGTACCAACGAGATCATGAAGGAGTTGATTGCCCGTGGCATCATGGCGGAGAAATAAGCCGTGATGATGCGACACTTGAAACGGACCAACGCCTCCGGCGGGAGTTTTCTTGCAAGATGAATAAAGAAGCTTCACCCCGCCACCAGCGCTTGCTGCCCAGGGCGCCACGGCACCGGTTGGCGGGGCTTCACCTCGCACGCCAGGTCGCTCTCCAGCTCCGGGCGCGACCAAAGGATGGCGCATTAACCTTAATGATCCGTAAAGGCAGCGCCTTCATCTTGCCCAAGAAACTCCACGGGGGTGTGGGGGTGTGAAACCCCCACGTTCGACACCAAACACAGGGAACGCGACATGACAATCAAACTGCATTGCTTTGGCGAAAGCGGAAATGCCTATAAGGCGGCACTGGCGCTGGAACTCTCGGGCCTGGACTGGGAGCCGGTCTTTGTCGACTTCTTTGCGGGCGAGACCCGGACCCCCGAATACCGTGCTGACGTGAATGAAATGGGCGAAGCCCCGGTTTTGGTGGACGGCGATTTCCGCACCAGCCAATCGGGGTGCATTCAGGCCTATGTTACAGAAAAATCGGGAAAATTCGGCGGAAAAACCCGCGAAGACAATTATGAAATCCTGCGCTGGGTCTTGTGGGACAATCACAAATTCAGCTCGATGGCAGGGCTGACACGCTTTCTGATGAACTTTTTGCCCGAACAGCACCGCGACCCCAATGTGATCGCCTTCAATCAGGGCCGGCTCAAGGCCGCCTATGCCACGCTGAATGCCCATCTGGAGGGGCGCGACTGGATTGTTGGCGATGGGATCACCAATGCCGATCTTAGCTGTTGCGGCTATCTGTATTACCCAGAACCCTTTGGCTTTGACCGTGCCGACTGGCCCCATATCGACGCCTGGCTGACCCGTATCAGCGACCAACCTGGCTGGAAACACCCCTATGACCTGATGCCCGGCAACCCGTCGGACCGTTCCTGAGGAGAGCATCATGACCGAAGCTTATATCTATGACGCCCTGCGTACCCCCCGTGGCAAAGGCCGCAAGGATGGCAGCCTGCACGAGGTGACCAGCCTGCGGTTGTCCGCCCTGACCCTGAACGCGGTCAAGGAGCGCAACAACCTGACCGGCCACGCCGTCGAGGACGTGATCTGGGGCAATGTCACCCAGGTGATGGAACAGGGCGGCTGTCTGGCGCGCTCGGCCGTGCTGGCATCGGATCTGGACGAACGCATTCCGGGTCTGGCGATCAACCGGTTCTGCGCCTCTGGAATGGAAGCTGTGAACCTGGCCGCCAACCAGGTCAAAGGCGGCGCAGGCGATGCCTATATCGCTGGTGGCGTGGAAATGATGGGCCGCGTGGCCATGGGCAGCGACGGCGCGGCAATTGCCGTGGATCCCAGCCTGGCGATGGACAGCTATTTCGTGCCCCAGGGCATTTCGGCCGACATTATCGCCACCGAATATGGCTTTACCCGCGATCAGGCCGATGCGCTGGCGATGGAATCCCAACGCCGCGCCAAAGAGGCCTGGGACGATGGGCGGTTTGACAAATCGGTGATCACCGTGCGCGACCAGAACGGCATCCCAATCCTGGATCGCGATGAATACATGCGCCCCGGCACCGACATGCAGTCGCTGGGCGGGTTGAACCCGGCCTTTCAGATGATGGGCGAACATATGCCCGGCTTCGACAAGATCGCGATGATGAAATACCCGCATCTGGAGCGGATCAATCACATCCACCATGCGGGCAATTCATCCGGCATCGTCGATGGGGCGGCCGCCGTGCTGATCGGCAACAAGGAATTCGGCGAGAAATACGGGTTGAAACCCCGTGCCCGGATCAAGGCGACAGCCAAGATCGGCACCGATCCCACCATCATGCTGACCGGCCCCGTGCCCGTCACAGAAAAGATCCTGGCCGACAATGGCATGAAGATTTCTGATCTCGACCTGTTCGAAGTTAACGAAGCTTTTGCCAGCGTTGTGCTGCGCTTCCAGCAGGCGTTTGATGTGGATCCGGGCAAGGTCAACGTCAACGGCGGCTCGATCGCCATGGGCCACCCGCTGGGCGCGACCGGCGCGATCATTATCGGCACCCTGCTGGACGAGCTGGAGCGTCAGGACAAGGAAACCGGTCTCGCCACCCTGTGCATCGCATCGGGTATGGGTGCCGCCACAATCATCGAGCGCGTCTGATGCCAAAACTCGACCTTTCCCAAATCCCGTTCAAGGGCGGATCAAGCTATCCCGGCAAACTGGCGCAGGCCACCGCCGGGCGGTTTGTGCAGCGCCTGGGCGACGCGGGCGGGTTGACCCAATATGGGGTCAACATGGTGCGGCTGGAACCCGGTGGCCTATCGTCACTGCGCCACTATCACATGGCGCAGGACGAATTCGCGCTGATGATCGACGGGGAGCTGACCCTGATCGACGATGATGGCGAACACGTCATGCGGGCGGGAGATTGCGCCAGCTGGCCTGCCGGTGAGGCCAACGGGCATCATCTTGTGAACCGCACCGATACCCCCGCCACATTCCTGGTGGTGGGCACCCACACCCCGACCGAGACCGCATATTACAGCGATATCGACATGATGGTGAAGGATGACGCCAACGGCTTCAGCTTTACCCGCAAGGATGGCAGCCCGTTGACGGCTGACCAGATCGGAGACGACAATGACTGATTTCACATTGACCACCGACGCAGACGGCGTCGCATTCATCACCTGGGACGCCCAGGGCAAATCCATGAACGTCATGACCCGCGAGGCGTTTGAACTGGTCAGCGATCTGGTCGATCAGGCGCTGAATGACGACGCGGTCAAAGGCATCGTGATCACCAGCGGCAAGGAAGGATCCTTTGCCGGCGGTATGGACCTGAACACGTTGGCCACGATCCGCCAGGAAGCGGGCGACGCCCCTGCCGAGGCGCTGTTCAACTTTGTCATGAGCGGCCATCACATCCTGCGCAAGCTGGAGCTGGCAGGCATGGACCCCAAGACCAAAAAGGGCGGCAAACCCGTGGCCTGCGCCATCAACGGCACCTGCGCCGGGATCGGCACGGAAATTGCGCTGGCCTGTCACCACCGGGTGATGACCGACAATGCCAAGGCCAAAATCGGCCTGCCGGAAATCCTGCTGGGCATCTTCCCCGGTGGTGGTGGAACAATCCGCTATTCCAAGATGGTCGGAGCCATGGCCGCCGCACCTGTCTTGCTCGAAGGCAAGATGATGGACCCGAAAAAGGCCAAGGGCGCGCAGCTGGTCGATGCCGTATCTGACGATCCGGTCGCCGCAGCCAAGGAATGGGTGCTGAACGCCAAGGAAGCCGATCTGGTGAAACCCTGGGACGCCAAGGGGTATAAAATGCCCGGCGGTGCGCCTTATCACCCTGCTGGCTTCATGACATTCGTTGGCGCGTCCGCGATGATCAATGGCAAGACCCAGGGCGCATTTCCAGCAGCCAAGGCGCTGCTGAGCGCCATCTATGAGGGCGCATTGGTTGATTTCGACACCGCCCTGCGCATCGAGGCACGTCATTTCACCTCGATCCTGATGAACCCATCGTCCTCGGCGATGATCCGGTCGCTGTTCCTGAACAAGGAAGCATTGGAAAAAGGCGCGGTACGCCCCAAGGATGTGCCTGATCAACGGGTCAAAAAGGTCGGCGTTCTGGGTGCGGGCATGATGGGCGCGGGCATTGCGCTGGTCAGTGCACAGGCCGGGATGGAGGTCGTACTGATCGACCGAGATCAGGCCGCGGCCGACAAGGGCAAGGCCTATTCCGAAACCTACATGGACAAGGGCATCAAACGCGGCAAAGCCACGGCTGAAAAGAAAGAGGCCCTGTTGGGTCGCATCACCGCCACCCCCGATCTGGACGCGCTCAAAGGCTGTGATCTGATCATCGAAGCGGTGTTCGAAGACCCCGGTGTCAAAGCCGAGATGACCAAAAAGGTCGAAGCGATCATCCCCGAGGATTGCATCTTTGCCTCCAACACCTCGACCCTGCCGATCACCGATCTGGCCAAGGCGAGCGTGCGCCCCGAGCAGTTCATCGGCATCCACTTCTTTTCGCCCGTCGAAAAGATGCTGCTGGTCGAGATCATCAAAGGGGCCGAAACCGGGGATCGGGCCGTGGCCAAGGCGTTGGATTACGTGCGCCAGATCCGCAAGACGCCCATCGTGGTCAATGATGCGCGGTTCTTCTACGCCAACCGCTGTATCATCCCCTATATCAACGAAGGCCTGCGGATGCTGACCGAAGGCGTGGCTCCGGCGATGATTGACAACGCGGCGCGTCAGCTGGGCTTCCCTGTGGGACCGATCCAGCTGAACGACGAAACCTCCATTGATCTGGGGGCCAAGATTGCGCGGGCGACCAAGGCGGCGATGGGCAACGCCTATCCCGACAGCCCCGGCGACGATCTGATCTTCTGGATGGAAGAGCTGGGCCGCATGGGCCGCAAGGCCAACGCCGGGTTCTTTGACTATGACGACAAAGGCAAGCGCACCCAATACTGGAAGGGTCTGCACGACAAATACCCGCTGGCAGAAACCCAGCCGTCGTTGCAAGAGGTTCAGGACCGTCTGATGTTTGCCCAGGTTCTGGAGGCCGTTCGGGCGCTGGAAGAAGGCGTGCTGATGGATATCCGTGAAGGCGACGTAGGGGCCATCCTGGCCTGGGGCTTTGCACCATGGTCCGGTGGCCCGCTCAGCTGGCTGGACATTCTGGGCACGCCCTATGCGGCAGAACGCTGTGATCAGCTGACCGAGGCATATGGCGCGCGGTTCACCTGTCCGCCGCTTCTGCGCGAAATGGCCACCAAAGGCCAATCCTTCTATGGGCGTTTTGATCCCGAGGCGGCCGCGGCCTGATCAGGGCATCTGCCAACACCGGAACACCCCCGAAGCTGTGCTTCTGACGTCTTCTGTGGGTGGGACACGCCAAGACCAAAACCCTGTTGCGCCAGTCGCGGCAGGGTTTTGGTTTTGAATGGACAAAAAAATGAGTGAACCTGATATCTGCGCATCTGTTTTCCAACAATGCGCCCAACTCAGTCGGTCACCGGATTGATATTCGCAAAGAAGCGGACAGCCCGATTTCAGATACTCTGAAGACATCCTGCCAAAGAGAGTGACCCTCGACACGCTTGATGCGCCAAGCTGTTCGGTGTTGAACATAAAACATGGCTGCGCCCGATATGGTGGCGGCCATTTCCCGATCCTCGTCGCCGACCATGAAGTGTGCGATTTTTTGCCCTACCGCGCGAAAGGCGTTGCCGTGCTTTACAGCGCTTTGTCATTTTTCCCGGCATCTCGCGTCAAAAAGGGTGCACCATCGGTCGTCCGGGGCGGCTTTTCTGCACGGCGCTGATCTCTTCGGCGTGCCACCCAAGAGGCGTGGCCTCGGGACCGCTGGCCATCTGTTGGATCAGCGTGCGGGCTTCCTGCAAGGACAGAACCTGATAGGTGTGCGCATCGTCTTCGGCCCCTGCGTCCAGCAATTCGCGTGCACAGGGGCAATAGGCCAGCATGCCGCCTTCGGCATACACCACTTCGTCCTGCGCAAAGGCCAAGGTCGTCAATGTCAGCTCCGTGTGCGGATCGGCGGGCTCAATCCCACGATACCCATCCAAAGCCCGCGCCGGAACAATCGCATAAGGGTCCCCCAACGCGTCTACGACCAGATCGGATTCGATAAAAACACCCTGATCCGGCATGATCGACATGGCGCGCCGGTTCAAGAGCGCCCCTTCGGGTACCATCATGGGCCAGCGGCTTCGCGGCATGCCTTCGGCGGGTCTGGTCAAGGTTTCCCGTTGGATTTCAACGATCGTACGCATCCCATTGTCAAACGTCAGCACCTTGTCACCCACGCATAATGCATCGACACGACGCCAGCCCAGATTCGAAACAACATGTGTACCGCACAGAAACCCATCCTGCCCGGTGATCATCATGCCCATTGGTCCGGCCGCCCATGCAGGATCAGGCAACTGGACTTTGGGGGCTGTGAACCATTTGAACATCGACTCTCCAACAGTTGGCGCGCACTCAGAGCGAGGCACAGGCAGACTTTCGTGGTTAACGCTGTCTGATCTGTCTGCCGTGGATAAGTCGAAATTGTGGCTGATCCACGCCATTGCCCTGTCATTGGCAACAGAGGCGCATGGCTAAATCTGATTGACGACAAAGCAGCGACAATCAGGGGCGCGACGCACCGATCCTAAAAACGATACCCGAATCGAGCGATGTCTTCGGCACAGCTCTCTGCGATGGCCTGGCGCGACTTTGCCGAATAATACCCGCGATAATCCTGTTCGCGCTGGGACGCATTCACACGCGGCAGATCAAAAGTGAAACCCAAATGATCAAACAACGGGGCGGCATCTGCAGCGAAATGCTCCAGCCGTATGTAACAGGCGCATTGTTCACTCCCGTCGCCATGCTGCATGAATGCACGCGCGGGCGTCTTGCGAAAGCCCTGCGTTGTCTGAGGATGCGAAGCGAATGCGTCGAAATCGAGAGCGCGGGCGAGATCAACGGCCGCGTGCTGAAAGCTTTGGACGCGCAGCCAGTGGTAATAGCTGACGCAGCGATCCCACGGGTTACGCACCAAGGTAAAGGCAAACAGGGACCGCAACACGTCATCCGGGACCAGCCCCTGTATGTCGGACAGGGTCGAATGTTTCCACAAACGGCCCGCGGTTGGCGCATCCCGTACGCGGCGACGGCGGTTTCGGGCCTTTGGCGTATCCCCCAGCATGATGTCATCGGATTTGGCCCGCGCTTCCAATGCAAGGGCAAGCGCCGTTCCGCCGGTTTTGGGCATATGAACAAAGACGTAGGATCGGCCAGTAGAAAGGATCATGCCGAACCGTACCCGAGCGGCGCGCGATGCGAAATGGCGGAATCGGACCCATCCGCCACCGAGGCGCGCGACAACGTCGCTCAAAGCGCCTATGAGGGCGGTATCATCTGCTTCGCAGGGCGATGACGGATCCGGCCAGGACAATCAATCCAATTCCAAAGATCTGCCAGAGCCCAACCGTCTGACCGAATACCAGCCAGGCAAATGCCGGACCCACGATCATCACCGAATACTCAAAGACCGCCACAAAGGAGGCCTCGCCCTGTTGGTACGCCTTGATGATCAGATACACCCCAACGACAGACCCGATCACCTGCAACAGCATCCAATGCATGAGCGACCACACCGGCCAGACCCAGCCCCGTGTCACGAAGCCATCCGCGCCAGCAGCCACATCCTGTGGCCAGATCTCAAGCACACCCAATCCAATCATTCCCATGACCGCTTGCGCCAACAACATCCCAAGCAGCATGGCATTCGTGCTTTCCCCATCGCACAACGTCCGCGTTGTAATGGTTCCCAAAGCATAGAAAAAACCACCGGCGACCGGCATTAGGATCAACCAATCAAACGCATATAGATCCGGTTGCAGCACGAACAGAACACCGATGAAGCCCAGAAAAATGGCACCAACCCTGACCAACCCGATCCTGAGCCCCAAGAACACCACCGAAATGACCACGATAAAGATTGGCGAAGTAAACAAACCGGCAATGGCCTGAGCGATCGGCATCAGGGCCACGGCAGAAAAGTAGAACATCATCGACACACCCAGCAGGACACTGCGCAACAGCACCGGCCATACCCGGTTCACTGTCAGCTTGCCCAACCCGAATGCCGAGAAGACACAAAGCAACGGCACCGACAACAGCGCCCGCATCAGGTAGAATTGCCACAACCCGATGTCTCTGGCCAACACCGGGATAATGTTATCGACGATCCCGACAACCGCCATGGCCGCCAGCATCGTGCCCGCGGCCGTGAATTGGGAAACTTCGGGCTGCAAATCAATTGTCTTACATTTCATGGCTTCCCTTTAGGAGACGACTTGAGCAATATCTCGCCATAAAACGACATCGACTGCGATTCAGGGAGAATTTAGATGGGTTGGATGGCTGATGAGTCCGGGCTGGAAAAGAATGCAGCGAACTATGTGCCGCTGACACCGCTGTCACATCTACGACGTGCGGCGCATGTGTTTGCCGATGATCCCGCCATTGTCTATGGCAGCTTCCGCAAAACCTATGCGGCCTATTACGACCGCTGCACCCGGTTGGCGTCGGCGCTGGCGGGCATGGGCGTCAAACCGGGCGACGTGGTCGCCACGCTGATTCCGAACCTGCCGGCCCAGGCCGAAGCGCATTTCGGCGTGCCTGCCTGCGGTGCCGTGTTGAACACCATCAACACCCGCCTGGATGTGGACACGGTCAGCTATATCTTTGGCCATGGCGAAGCCAAAGTGGTGCTTGCGGACACGGAATTCGTACCTCTGGCCGAAGCGGCCAAGGCCCGCATGGACGGAGACGGCCCGCTGATCATCGAAGTACCGGATGACCAGGCCGGTTTTCACGCCACCGGACGTCACCCGGTTTACGAGGACGTTCTGGGCAATGCAGCCCATGACTTTGATTGGATCCTGCCACAGGATGAATGGGAAAGCCTGGCGTTGAACTACACGTCGGGCACCACGGGGCGCCCCAAGGGCGTGGTGTATCATCACCGCGGGGCCTACCTGATGACCATGGGTACCGTGATCAGTTGGCGTATGGTGATGAAACCGAAATACCTGGCCATCGTACCGCTGTTTCACTGCAACGGCTGGAACCACACTTGGATGATGCCGGTGTTGGGGGGGACCGTGATCTGCTGCCGCAATATCACCGCGCCTGCAATCTATGACGCAATCGCCAACGAAGGTGCCACACATTTCGGCGGTGCCCCCATCGTTCTGAACATGATCGTCAACGCACCCGAAGAGGTCCGCAAGACATTTGACCATACCGTCGAAGTCTTTACCGCCGGAGCGCCCCCTGCCCCTGCCACGCTGGAAAAGATCGAGCGGTTGGGATTTCACATCACTCAGGTCTATGGGCTCACCGAAACCTATGGCCATGTCACCGAATGCCTGTGGAAAGGCGGCAATTGGGACACATTGGACCAGACCGGGCGTGCTGCAATCAAGGCCCGTCAGGGCGTGGCCTTTCCCATGATGGATCACATCACGGTCATGGACGACGATATGGGGCAGATCCCGATGAACGGCACCGATCAGGGGCAGATCGTCATGCGCGGCAATTCGGTGATGAAAGGGTATCTCAAGAACCCCGACGCCACTGCAGAAAGCTTCAAGGGCGGATATTTCCATTCGGGGGATATCGCCGTTCAGCATCCCGACGGCTATATCCAGATCGCGGACCGGGCCAAGGACATCATCATCTCGGGGGGCGAAAACATCTCGTCCGTCGAAGTCGAGGGCGTTCTTATGGGACATCCGGATGTCAATCTGGCGGCTGTGGTTGCCAAACCGGATGACAAATGGGGCGAGGTGCCCTGTGCCTTTGTCGAGCTCAAGGAAGGTGCCACCGCGGACGAGGCAGGCTTGGTTGCCTTTTGCCGGGAAACTCTGGCCGGGTTCAAGACGCCCAAAAAGGTGGTGTTCCTGGAATTGCCTAAAACCTCGACCGGCAAGATCCAGAAATTTGAACTGCGCAAGATCGCCGCAGACCTGTGAGCTGACGCAGGTTTGGCTTGAAGATATATCTCACATCTTATATTCTGAATGTGAGATATATTTGAAAGGATGGAATCATGACGGCAAACAACGCGCTTTTGGCCTTTGCCGGGACAATGGTACTGATCTCGGTTCTGCTGACTTGGACCGTGTCCGTGCACTGGATGTGGCTGACGGTCTTTGTGGGTGCCAACCTATTGCAATCGGCCTTTACAGGGTTTTGCCCGGCAGCAATGGTGTTTCGCAAGATCGGGCTAAAAACGCCCTGCGAAGCTGTCGCCACCAAAACCTGAGGCCACATGCTCAATCACACATCAAGGGGCGGCGTTCTTGTTTGCCGCCCCTTTTTCCGCGTGCTAGTCTGACGTCAGATCGAGCATGAGCAAAACCAACAAAAATGACCGCGCTGAAACAATATGAACGGCTCGAGGCGTCCGGCCTGTGGCGTCCCGGTCCTGATGACCAGCGTCGCGAAGTCATCGTTTCCATCGGCAACGCAACCCTGACCATAACCGACCTGAACGACCGCCCCCTGACACACTGGTCGCTCGCCGCAGTTGACCGCCAGAATCCAGGGCTGTTTCCGGCCATCTACAACCCGGACGGAGACCCCGGCGAAACCTTGGAAATGGAAGAGGCGGAAACCGCCATGATCGAGGCGGTCGAGACATTGCGCAGCGCAATTGATCGGGCCCGACCACGGCCGGGGCGCCTGCGGTGGGCCAGCGTTCTGGCGACCATTGCATTGGTGGCTGCGGTTCTGTTCCTATGGCTGCCCGGTGCTTTGCTGAAGCACACAGTGGCCGTCGTTCCCGACATTCAGCGCATTGCCATCGGCCGTGCTCTGCTGGGGCGGATTGAACGGGTCACAGGACCAATCTGCACCTCCCAAAGCTCTGATGCCATCCTGACCCGCCTGTCGGACCGCACCGGCGTTCGGCAATTGGCTGTCATGAGTTCGGGCATTGCAACAAGCCTGAACCTGCCCGGCGGCATCATCCTGCTGAACAGATCCCTGATCGAAGACCACGAGGATCCGGCCGTGGCGGCAGGGGCAATCCTGGTTGAACGCGCGCGGGCCGGGCAACTGGATCCACTGGCGGAACTGTTGACCTATGGCGGTCCTGTCACGACCTTTCGCCTGCTGACAACCGGCAAACTTCCGCGCCAGACGCTGGATCATTTTGCCGAGAGCCTGTTGTCCGCCCCCCGCCCTGTTGTCCCTGACGATGTTCTGCTGGCAACCTTTGCCCAAAGCGCCATCGCCTCGACGCCTTATGCCTATGCCACTGATATTACTGGAGAAACCGTCCTGGGGTTGATCGAGGCCGACCCCATGGCTGGTCGCAAGTTGGAACCGGTCCTGTCTGATCGCGACTGGGTGCAACTGCAGAGCATCTGTGACAATTGATTTGGTCTGCTTCCCAGCAAGGCTGACATCGACCCCGAAACGCCAGTGCAATGCACCTCCCTGCTCCCCGGTGACGGACCTAACACACACAGGCCAGCCTGCCTATCCATCGACCTTGGCGCTCTCACCCAATGCGCTCCCGCCCCCGTTTTCCACATCGGCTGACGCCGATATGGCGCACGGCGTTGGGCGTGGCACCGCGCGGGCGCGGTGCCACGCCCAACGGGAAGAGGGCATTGCCAAATGCCCGATGACGGACGGGAGAGCACCAGGAACAGACTGTGCGCAAACGACAAAACCGGACATCTCTGTCCGGTTTCTCCGACACGCACCCTGCGCAGTTCTATTTGCTCAAACGCGCACTGCCGAACCCGGCGGCCCTGACACGAGCCAGATCCCGTTCGGCCACAGAATCCGATGAATAAGGGCCAGCCAGAACAACACGATAACTTTTGCCCCCCTTGTTCAGGCTCCCCAACCGCATCGGCAATCCGGTTCCGGCCAGGTTTTGCGCCGTCTCGCGGGCAACAGCATCAGTTTCATACGTTGCCACACGAATATACCGATTGGTCGATACCCTGGGCAAGGATTGGGCCTGGGACGCGGATCGGGTTGAAACCCGGACGTGGGTCGCTTCTGCCGGAGACCGCGCTGTGGATGTTGGCAAGGTAATGATCTGCGCCTGCGTTGGCACCGGTTTCAGCGTCTTCGGCAGCGTGTTCGTCCAGATCTGGGCGCTTTGCGCATCCCCCGCCGCAGTTCGCACCCCGCGCATCGGGTTCATGCGATCATCTTCACGTTCCACCCGGCGATACCCTTCGGGAATTCTCACCGCCTGGGTGATCACAGCGGGGCGCAGACCGCGCTCGGCCCGTTGCGGATTCAAACGATCGTCGCTCCACACGGACCTATAGCCGGCGGGCACCTTGAAGTTCTGAGTGTTCTGCCGATTGTCGTATATATGGCGCTGCACCACCCGTGTGTTCGGAGTCAGACGCAACGACGACTGCGGCCCAATACCAGAGCCCGACCCAAAGGTAACCGGAGCCTCGGCCTGTGGACCACACCGCACGTCCGGGGTTTTGTTGATATACCGCTGACTTAACGATGAGGCATTCGAACAGCCACCAGCGCGCGCGGCCGGAGCCGCTGGCGTCGGGGCCGCAACCACAGCCGCGGGTTTGGTTTTCACCGGGGCCGGTTTTGGCGCCGCCGGCAAAGTGCTCGCCACGGTCGGAACAGGTTTGCGGGTGCTGGTCACAACTGGTTGCCGAACCGTCGCCTGGGTTGTCGTCCGTGTTGTCGTCGTGGGTTTTGCAGTTGTTTTTACGGTGGTCTTAGGGGCCGGTGCCGCAACAGGTGTCCGGGCTGCGGTGGCGGTTGGCCGTCCCGCGGCGGGCACCGTGATCAATTCAGGAGCCTTGGCCTGTGACGTCGCGCTGGTCGACGCCCCCGGTTTCAGCTTGGTCTGCTGATAGCCACAGATCTGTTTGCGGCTGCGGTTGACCCGGGGAACCCAGGTCACATTTCCGTCGATCCCGGCGCGAATATAGATACACCCCTTGCTATCAACATATTGCTTCCCTTTGAACGAAGCCGGAGGGAACTCGGCCGGGGGCTGCGCCTTTTGCAGCGTCTGGGCCTGCAAAGCCGGAAGTCCAAGCCCCCCCGCGATCAATGCCATGGCAATAATTCTTGTAATCTTCATGCCTGCCCCCACAATATGTGGTCACAAGAATGCCGTAATTCCGAATCGCTGTAAAGCCGGGTTTTCCGTGAAATCCACCTCGAACAGCGGGCAGAGCGCAAATACTCTGCCCAAATTTTCGTGAAGAGCGAGGATGTTACTTGGTGCCGAACATCCGGTCGCCCGCATCCCCCAGTCCGGGCATGATATATCCCTTGTCGTTCAGCTCGCGATCCAATGATGCGGTGACGATCGGCACATCCGGATGCGCTTCCTTCATGCGGGCCACACCTTCGGGGGCGGCCAGCAGGCAGAGAAAGCGGATATTGTTGGCACCGGCCTCTTTCAGCAGGTCAATCGCGGCAGCCGAACTGTTGCCTGTGGCCAGCATCGGATCGACTGCAATCACCAGACGATCCTGCAATCCTTCGGGTGCCTTGAAATAATACTGAACCGGCTTCAGCGTCTCTTCGTCCCGATAGAGACCAACAAATCCAACGCGCGCCGATGGGATCAGCTCCAGAACCCCGTCCAACATGCCATTACCTGCCCGCAGGATCGACACCAACGCCAGCTTCTTGCCCGCCAGGATCGGTGCCTGCATCTCTTCCATCGGGGTTTCGACATTGGTGGTGGTCAGCGGCATTTCGCGGGTGACCTCATAGGCCAACAGCTGGGTCAGTTCGCGCAGCAGGCGGCGGAACCCGGCGGTCGACGTGCCCTTGTCCCGCATCAGGGTCAGTTTGTGCTGGACCAACGGGTGGTCGACGACGGTCAGATGTTCGGACATGGGAGGTCTCCAAAATGCAGTTCATTTGATTTAACGGGGCCAGGGGACCAGGGGCAAGGCAGTTTTGACTGTCCGGTCAAAGAAAACTGCGCCCCGGACCCTGGGCCGCAACCCCCAGATGCGCCGCGATCGAGGCCGCGATGTCGGCAAAGGCAACCTGCCCCAGCGGTCCGGCTCCGCGGCCGGACACCAGCACCGGCACCTGTTCGCGGGTGTGATCCGTCCCGGGCCAGCTGGGATCATTGCCGTGATCGGCCGTCAACACCAGAATATCGCCGTCCCGCAATCGTGACAGAATTGAACCCAACTGAGTATCGAACCACTCGAGCGCCCGGGCGTATCCTGCAATGTCACGGCGATGACCATACAGGCTGTCGAATTCGACAAAATTGGCAAATGTCAGGCTGCCGTCCTCGGCGTTCTGGACCCGGTCCGACAGGTGCTGCATCAGCTGGGCATCGGGGCCTTTGTCCAAAGTGTCGATGCCTTGCATCGAAAAGATATCTCCGATCTTGCCAATTGCATGAACTGTGCCTCCTGCCTCCTGCACCCAATTGTTCAGCACAGGCGACGGCGGGAGTATGGCGAAATCGCGTCGGTTGGGCGTACGGCTAAAACCGTCCTGCGGATTGCCGACAAAGGGGCGCGCGATCACTCGCCCCACTTTCATCGCATGTAGCCGGGGCGCAATGGCCCGGCACAGGTCCAGCAGGCGATCCAGACCAAAAGTCTCCTCATGGGCTGCGATCTGGAACACGCTGTCAGCCGAGGTATAGCAAATCGGCCAGCCACTGCGCATATGTTCGCCACCCAACGCGTCGATGATCGCGGTGCCCGGTGCGTGCCGATCACCCAGAATGCCCTGCGTCCCGGCCTGCTCCGCAACATACGTGCTCAGCTCGGGCGGGAATGCCGGTTGCGTGTCGGGAAAGAAATGCCAGTCCCAGGGCACCGGGACCCCGGCCAGCTCCCAATGACCCGATGGGGTGTCCTTGCCCCTGCTGATTTCAGCAGCACATCCCCACCGCCCCTGTGGTGCCGAGTCCAGCCCCGGAAACGGCACAGCCGAAGCAAGACGCATGGCCGCCCCCAACCCCAACAGGTCCATATTGGGCACATGCAGCGGCCCCGTTCGCCCGGTTTCGGCCCGCCCTGCGGCGCAGGCCTGCGCAATATGGGCCAGCGTATTTGCCCCAAGGTCCGGCAGATCGCCGTTGTAGAATGAACTGGCATCCGGCGCCCCACCGATACCCACTGAATCCATCACCACCAAAAAAGCACGCGCCATCAGACAATCCTTTCGTGGATCAGATCGGGCAATGTCGCAGACATATCGCCCAATTCAATGGCACCACGCACGGCACGTTCTGCCAGAACGGCGGCCTCTTCGCGGTTGGCATGGATGACGGCCAACGGATCGCCTTTGTGTATCTTTTGCCCCAGCCGCACGACCGAAGACAGACCAACCGCAGGATCAACCACATCGCTTTCCACCAGGCGCCCTCCGCCCAGATGCACAACAGACAATCCCAACGCCTCACCATTGATGGCGGTGACATATCCGGTCTCACGCGCCAGGACTTCGCGGATCACGCTGGCCTCGGGCAGAAAACGGCGCCAGTTGTCGACGAACTCCAAGGGGCCGCCGATGGCATAGATCATCCGACCAAATCGTTCAGCGGCGCGCCCCTGCGCCAGCACGGTACGGATCTGTGCCTCTCCCGCATCAACGCTGTCGGCCAATCCACCGTCAAACAGCACCTGCCCGCCCAGAGACACGGTTGCTTCGATCAATGGGCCGCCTGCGGTGCCCGTCAGGGCCTCCATCACCGCATCCACCTCCAGCGCATTGCCCAGAGCCGGGGCCAGCGGTTGGTTCATGTCGGTGATCAACGCAGAGGTTTTGCATCCGGCCGCATTGGCCGTATCCACCAGGGACCGCGCCAGAGCGCGGGCGTCATCTGCAGTTTTCATAAAGGCGCCCGAGCCGCATTTGACATCCATCACCAATGCCTGCGGAGCCGCAGCGAGCTTTTTGCTCAGGATTGAGGCCGTGATCAGATCCAGGCTTTCGACGGTTGCGGTCACATCGCGCACCGCATACAGCCGCTTGTCCGCAGGCGCGATCTGCCCGGTTGCGCCGACAATGGCACAGCCCACTTCGCCCACAACGGCGGCCAGCCGCTCTTCGGAAATCTGGGTCGTCACACCGGGGATGGCCTCCATCTTGTCCAATGTCCCTCCGGTATGACCCAATCCGCGTCCGGAGATCATCGGCACATAGGCTCCGCATTCGGCCAACGCCGGCGCGACAAGCAAAGAGGTGCAATCCCCCACCCCACCGGTGGAATGTTTATCGACCACCGGGCCCGGCAAATCCCAGGTCAACACATCGCCGCTGTCGCGCATTGCCAGCGTCAGCGCGCGCCGTCCTGCTTCGCCCAGCCCATTCAGACAGACCGCCATGGCAAAAGCCCCGGCCTGGGCGTCACTGACCGCGCCATCTGCCAGCCCCTGGGCAAACCAGGTCAGTTCGTCCGCGGACGGGGTTTCCTTGCGCCGCAAGCGGGCGATGATCGCACGTGCATCCAAAAGGCTCAGCTCCGATCCATATGGTCGACCCCAAAGGCCCCGGGCAACAGGTCGGCGATGGTCGTCGCCTGTTCCGGGCCATCGGTGGTGCCCAGCGTAACCGGTACATTGCCTGCGCCAAACTCGGCCAGCTTCTGGCGACACCCGCCACAGGGCGGCACCGGAGAGGGGCTGTCGGCGATTACATAGACCTCGGCAATCTCGGTCTCTCCTGACGCGACCATGGCGGCAATCGCCCCGGCTTCGGCACAGGTGCCTTCCGGATAGGCGACGTTTTCCACGTTACATCCCACATAGACCGTTCCCGAGGTCGCGCGGATCGCCGCGCCCACCTTGAAGTTGGAATAAGGCGCGTGGGCGTTTTCACGAACGGCAGCGGCGGCGTCTTTGAGGCTCATGTGGGCTCCAGATTGGTTGTGAAGGTTCCGGGCAGGCTGACTTCCAACAGTTCCACGTCGTCGGACGGGGCGACCAGACGGGTTTTCATGCCGGGTGGGATGACATAGGCATCCCCTGCTTCCAGATCATAGGGGTCGCGCCCTTCCCCATGCAAGGTCACACGACCGTTCATGACAAAGGTAAACAAAATATCGGTGTCATGGCTGGCCCAGGGACTTTCCCCCAAACCGCGCCGCACCACCTGAACGCTGGCCACACCATGGGTGTTGGCATTGATCGTGGTGTCACGGCAGACAAAACCCGGCAGCCGGAAATCCACCCAGTCCGCGCTGGCCGCCTGATTATAGACAAAGCGCTGACCATCCCATTCCCGATCCGGGCGATGATGCGGGGTCGGCAGGGTCATATCGTGGTCGATTTCGGTGACATGATCCGCCGGGACGCCAATTTCAATCACTTGCAAATCGTCGCTTGCCTCCAACACCCGGTGACGGATCTCCGGGGGTTGGATGAAACAATCGCCCGGTGTCAGGCGCATCTTTTCGCCCTGATCCTCGTACACCACATCAACCCAGCCGTGGATGCAAAAGATCAACTGAAACCCGACCTTGTGGAAATGCACCATATCCGGCACGGGTCCGCCGTCAGGAATGCGAATGTGGCTGGCGATGATCGACCCGCCCAACCGCGAAGGCACCAGATCGCGGTAATGCATACCTGCCCGCCCGATGATCCAGGGGGCCTGGTCGGCCAATCGGCGCACCACAAAGGAATGCTGGGTCGTGGGCATGACCAGCGGTGGGTTGCGCTCTTCGATTTCGACCCGGGTGCCATTGGGGGCGATCAGCACCCGTGCTCCATCGGCGAATCCATCCGGGTCATCGGTCAGGATGCGCAGTGTACCCGGCTGTTCGGCTGCGTCTTTTTCAATCCGCAACCGCAGTCCGTGACCCGAAAACACAGCGATCGACGGGTTATCGGCCGGATAAATCATGTCCATCCGCATCCCGAGGGTTTTGGTATAAAACGGAATATCGTCACGCAACTCCTGCGTGGGCAGCCGCATTTCGGCAATCGTATCAGACATGAACACTCCCAGTATTTTTCGCGAGAGTGACCAAATGGTCAAAAATTTGCAACAAGCTGCCTGCGACACCGTTTCCAAAAATGAACTATTTCCCCGACGTCAGGAATGGTTTAATGCTAAACTATATTTTGAGGAGTGAGATATGTCCGACAATCAGAGCCTGCGCCAGGCCGCGCTGTTTTACCACGAATACCCAAAACCGGGTAAGTTGGAGATCCGCGCGACCAAACCGATGGCCAATGGTCGTGACCTGTCCCGCGCCTATTCCCCGGGCGTTGCCGAAGCCTGCACCGAAATCAAGGACGATCCAGCCAATGCGGCCCGCTATACCGCGCGGGGCAATCTGGTGGCAGTTGTTTCCAACGGCACCGCTGTTCTGGGGCTGGGCAATATTGGCGCGCTGGCTTCTAAACCGGTGATGGAAGGCAAGGCCGTCCTGTTCAAGAAATTCGCCAATATCGACTGTTTTGACATCGAGGTGAACGAAAGCGACCCGGAAAAGCTGGCTGATATTGTCTGTGCGCTGGAACCTACCTTTGGGGCCATCAACCTCGAAGACATCAAGGCTCCAGATTGTTTCATCGTTGAAAAGCTGTGCCGCGAGCGGATGAATATCCCGGTGTTTCACGACGACCAACACGGCACCGCCATCGTCGTGGGGGCCGCAGCCAAGAACGCGCTGCATGTCGCCGGGAAATCGTTTGAGGATATCAAGATCGTGTCGACCGGTGGCGGCGCGGCGGGGATTGCCTGTCTCAACATGCTGCTGAAACTGGGTGTGAAACGGGAAAACGTCTGGCTGTGTGACATTCACGGGTTGGTTTATCAGGGCCGGACCGAAGACATGAATCCGCAAAAGGCGGCCTTTGCCCAGGAATCGGACCTGCGCACACTGGACGAAGTCATCGACGGGGCCGACCTGTTCCTGGGGCTGTCAGGTCCCAACGTGCTAAAGCCGGACATGGTCGCCAAGATGACCAAACGCCCGATCATCTTTGCGCTTGCCAACCCAAATCCGGAAATCATGCCCGACGAGGCGCGCAAGGTCGCCCCGGATGCCATCATCGCCACCGGGCGCAGCGATTTCCCCAATCAGGTCAACAATGTCCTGTGCTTTCCCTTTATCTTTCGGGGCGCGTTGGATGTCGGGGCCACCGAAATCAACGACCAGATGCAGATCGCCTGCGTCGACGGCATTGCCGAAATGGCCCGCGCCACCACATCCGCCGAAGCCGCCGCCGCCTATAAGGGCGAACAGCTGACTTTTGGCGTCGACTATCTGATCCCGAAACCGTTTGACCCGCGCCTGGTGGGGGTTGTGTCTTCGGCTGTGGCTCAGGCCGCAATGGACAGCGGTGTCGCCACCCGTCCAATTGACGATCTGGACGCCTACCGGCAAAAACTGAACCAGAGCGTGTTCAAATCCGCACTGTTGATGCGGCCCGTGTTTGACGCGGCCCGCGCGGCCAGCCGCCGAATTGTATTCTCCGAGGGCGAAGACGAACGCGTTTTGCGCGCCGCCCAGGCCATTCTGGAGGAAACCACCGAAACGCCAATCCTGATCGGTCGCCCCGAAGTCATCGAGACCCGGTGTGAACGGTTGGGCCTAGACATTCGACCCGGGCGTGAATTCCAGATCGTCAATCCGGAAAACGACCCCCGTTACTATGACTATTGGACCAGCTACCACCGCCTGATGCAGCGCCACGGCGTGACGCCAGATCTGGCCAAGGCGATCATGCGCACCAATTCCACGGCCATTGGTGCCATCATGGTGCACCGCGGCGAGGCCGACAGCCTGATCTGTGGTACTTTTGGCGAATATCGCTGGCACATGAATTACGTCAACCAGGTCCTGGGCGGAAACAGCTATGAACCCCATGGGGCGCTGTCGATGATGATCCTCGAAGACGGACCTTTGTTCATTGCCGACACACATGTGCACATCGAACCCACGCCCGAACAGATCGCCAAATCGGTGATCGGGGCCGCGCGTCACGTGCGACGGTTCGGTCTGGAGCCCAAGATTGCCCTGTGCTCCCAATCCCAATTTGGCAATACCAACTGCGATTCCGGCGCGCGATTGCGTGGGGCGCTGACCATCCTAGACGGCCAGAATCACGATTTCATCTATGAAGGTGAGATGAATATCGACACCGCTCTGGACGCGGAGCTGCGGGACCGGATTTTCCCCAATTCACGTCTGGAGGGGGCGGCCAATGTGCTGATCTTTGCCCACGCAGATGCCGCGTCCGGGGTGCGCAACATTCTCAAGATGCGGGCTGATGGGCTCGAAGTCGGTCCGATCCTGATGGGCATGGGCAACCGCGCCCATATCGTGTCCCCGTCCATCACCGCACGTGGGTTGTTGAACATGGCAGCCATCGCCGGAACCCCGGTTGCGCACTACGGTTGATGGCGGCCCGATTTGGTCAATACAGCAAAACATGGTACTGTCTTTCCTATTGCTCAGGCAATTTGGAAAGGCATTTCCTATGTTTTTTAAGTCCATCACCCTGCTCATTCCGCTTCTGCTGTGCGCCTGCACAATCAGCGAGCGGCGCTATGGTACCGAATATGTTTCGGTGGATGGCAAGCGATACTTGGTCGAAAACTGGGAAAGAACCCGTAGTTACAATCTGGACGAAGAGACCGAGTATTACGACTATGTCATCATCGAGGGAAAGAAATATCGATGCGAAGGTGACTGCTCACGCACGGTAGAGCGTGTTCTGGCTGACGCCAAAAAGCGCAAGATCATCCTGGCCAATGACCCGACAACACCGGTTTCCCCCACCGAGACTCCGTCACATTGAGAATGCCAAACACCTGGAAAAGGGGCCGACGTGCAATCCCTGCGGCGTCACCGCACCTATCCAGAATTCCACGCTTCTGAGGGTCGCCGCCCGTTCAGGGCATTGAACACGGCGGCCACCGGGAGGCTGCTTCTGATCCCAACCGCTTTGGGCCGACCACGCCCCGCTTTGGTCGGGTCATCAGGGCGGCCCCTCAGCACCCGCGGGTCCGCCGCCAATCTGTCCAAACACGCAACAAATGCGTCATAAAACTGGACATCCCGGCAGGCCCGCACACCTTGGGCGGCCGCATATATCTGGTTCTTGGGTGCGCTTTTTGTGGCCCGACCCAAACCGGAGACCGATCCTCCATGCTGGAGGCTTCTGCCCTGAGCGTGTTGCACACCTGCGCCAGCTCGGTCACAGGTGCATCGACAAACTTCAGATATTGGAAGTTGCATCATGCACTACGGTGCTCTTTGTTTGGAAACGCCCGAACACCCGGCGGATTCCGCCCCCAGACACGGGCACAGAAAGGGGGCGAATCTGTTGATCCGGTTTGCACGTCAGAATTTGCAATTTTGCAAAAACTGAGAATTGGGATGAATATCGGTATAATATTTTGAGATTTGCAATAATTTGCAATCCTCAGACACATCCAACTGCAAATTTTTGCGGTAATCTGACGCTGCCCCCAGCATGAGCCTTGCCCCAAGGGCCATCCCTCCCCTAACACCGTTGCAACGTATTCGGAGGAGGATGCCATGGCATACAAAGATATTTATGATGGCTGGAAGAGCGATCCAGAAGGGTTCTGGATGGACGCCGCCAAGGAGATCAGCTGGGACCAGGCCCCGACCAAAGCCCTGTCCGATCAAAACGCTCCTTTGTATGAGTGGTTCGCCGACGCCAAGGTCAACACCTGTTACAACGCCGTGGACCGCCATGTCGAACAGGGACGCGGGGAACAGACCGCGATCATCTATGACAGCCCGATCACCCACACCAAACGCGAGATTTCATATGTCGAGCTGCGCAACCGGGTCGCCAATCTGGCCGGGGCCCTGCGCGCCAAAGGTGTGGAAAAGGGCGACGTCGTCATCATCTACATGCCCATGGTTCCCGAAGCGCTGGAGGCCATGCTGGCCTGTGCACGTCTGGGCGCGGTGCATTCGGTGGTGTTCGGGGGCTTTGCTGCCAACGAACTGGCCGTGCGTATCGACGATGCCAAACCCAAGGCGATCATCGCCGCCTCCTGTGGTCTGGAACCGGGCCGCGTGGTGCATTACAAACCACTTCTGGACGGTGCCATCGACATGGCCGAACACAAGCCCGAGTTTACCGTCATCTTCCAGCGCGAACAGGAAGTCGCACAGTTGATCGAAGGGCGCGATTACAACTGGCACGGGTTCCAATATGGCGTTGAGCCAGCCGAATGTGTCCCGGTCGAAGGCAACCACCCGGCCTATATTCTCTATACCTCGGGGACAACCGGTCAGCCCAAGGGTGTGATCCGTCACACAGCCGGACAACTGGTGGCGCTGAACTGGACCATGAAGAACATTTACAACGTCGACCCCGGAGACGTGTTTTGGGCCGCCTCGGATGTGGGCTGGGTCGTCGGCCACTCCTATATCTGCTATGGCCCGCTGATCCACGGAAACACCACCATCGTGTTCGAAGGCAAGCCGGTCGGTACGCCCGACGCGGGCACCTTCTGGCGGGTGATTTCCGAACACAAGGTCACGTCGTTCTTTACCGCCCCGACCGCCTTTCGCGCCGTCAAACGCGAAGACCCCAAGGGCGAATTGGTCAAGAAATACGATCTCAGCTGCCTGAAACAGGTCTATCTGGCCGGTGAACGCGCCGACCCCGACACCATCGTCTGGGCGCAGGATCAATTGCAGGTGCCCGTGGTTGACCATTGGTGGCAGACTGAAACCGGCTGGGCGATTGCCGCCAACCCGCTGGGAATCGAAGAACTGCCGACCAAACTGGGATCACCCACAGTGCCCATGCCGGGGTATGACGTCACCATTCTGGACGATGCTGGCCACCCCGTAGCCCCCGGCACATTGGGCGCAATCGCGATCAAGCTGCCCTTGCCACCGGGCACGTTGCCCAATCTGTGGAATGCCGAAGATCGCTTCAAGAAAAGCTATCTCAACACATTCCCCGGCTATTATGAAACCGGCGATGCGGGCATGATGGATGAAGACGGTTATGTCTATATCATGGCGCGCACCGATGACGTCATCAACGTCGCGGGCCACCGCCTGTCCACGGGGGCGATGGAAGAGGTGCTGGCCGGTCACCCGGATGTCGCCGAATGTGCCGTGATCGGCGTTGCTGACGCGCTCAAGGGGCAATCGCCCGTTGGTTTCCTGTGTCTGAATGCGGGTGTGGATCGCGACAACGCCGATGTGGTCAAGGAAGTGGTCAAGCTGGTGCGCGAAAAGATCGGCCCGGTCGCCGCCTTCAAGCTGGCCATCGTTGTGGATCGCCTGCCCAAAACGCGCTCGGGCAAGATCCTGCGGGGCACCATGGTCAACATCGCTGATGGCACCCCCTGGAAAATGCCGGCGACCATTGACGATCCGGTGATCCTGGATGAAATCACCGTCGCCCTGCAAAGCCTGGGCTACGCCAAGTGATCTGAGATCAAACGCAAACAGGCCCGGGGTTCGCACCCTGGGCCTGTTTGCGTTTCAACCCTCAGCCCGCCGAAATCACATAGCCTTGGATCTGGGCCGACACAGACCCGTCCTCGGCACCATAGCGCGCCGCAATCTCTTCGGTCGCCGCATGGATCACACGGTCCACCATGGCGTCGCCGTGGGGTGCGATTTCTCCGAACAGCGGCGTGCCTCGGACATAGGCCACTGCCGGATGCGACGGATGTGGGGCCGTGCTGATCTCGGTCACCTGATCAATCACGATGTCGGTATACCCGGCCGCTTCCAACTCGGCCCGGATACGGTCGGGATTGCCATGCCCATGCGGCGTGCGCGCCAGGAAGTTCACCGACCCAGGTGGCAGCAAGGTCCCCGCCACCTGGGTCACGACATCGGCAAAGGCATTGGCCCCGATCGTGTCCCAAACATTGAAATGAAATCGTCCGTCGGGGCGCAGCACCCGGCGCGCCTCGCCATAGCCTTTGACCCGATCGGGAAAGAACATCACGCCGAACTGACAGCACACCGCATCAAAGCTGTCGTCCGGATACGGCAGATTCAATGCATCGGCAGCCTGCCATGTGATCCGGTCATCCGGCGTTTGGCGTGACCTGGCGCGTGCCAGCATCGGCGGGTTCAGATCGGTCACATGATACCGCGCATCCGGGGCCAGCACCTTGGCCAGCGCGCGGGTCACAACGCCACTGCCAGCAGCGGTTTCCAGAACATCCTTGACCGGAGTGGACGTCACCCGCGCGGCCAGATCGCGGGCGTAGCTTTCAAAGATCAGCGGCACCAGAAATTCGTCATAGGTGTCAGGGATGCTGCCGGTAAAGGACTTGTCATTCTCGCTCATGATCACTCCTCCGCTGTCGTTCCTACCCTACCACAAAACAAATCCCTCTGCCGACGCATCTGATTGGTTCACACGCCCCTAACAAATCGTGATCAAGATGAAATACCCTCGGCGTTGCCCGACCCGGCGTTTATCCTTAGCCTGAAACACATGATTCAGCGACAAACAAGGACCTAAGCCATGCGAGCATTGATTGCGGCGCTGGCCTGTCTTGCCTCTGTTCCATTCGCGGCTGCGGCCAGCGAAGGCACACGCATTCAGGTCACCGGAGAACTGATCGACACCTGGTGTTATTATTCCGGCGTCATGGGGGGACCTGATGCGGTCGTCGGATCGGCGCATCACACCTGTGCCCTTTGGTGTTCGGCCGGTGGTATCCCTGTCGGTTTGCAGACCGAAGACGGCACCGTTTATATGGTTCTCAAGATTGACCAGGACGATCAATCCGCCAGCGGTGATACAGCGCTGCGGCTGGCTTCGCATACGATCGAAGCGGACGGGATGCATTATGAACGCGATGGCATCAATTATCTGGTGGTGGACAAGGTGTTGAGCGATCAGGACATTACCAACCTGAACCACGAAGATTACGGGCCGGTTCCCGGCTTTGCCATTCCGGAGCCAAAAGAATGAAGTATTTCAGCTTTGCCCTTGCCCTGATTGCCTCGCCCGTGCTGGCACAGGATTTCTCCGAAGGATCCACCGCCAAGGAATGGAACCTCTATGCCGAGCAACCCGCCCTGTTCGAGGCCAAGGTCGTTGACCTGCTGTGCGAACTAACCGGAGATTGCCCCACCGATTGCGGGGCCGGGAAACGCCAGCTGGGGCTGCTGCGCTCAGCCGATAATGTCATGGTGCTGCCCCTGAAAAACGGTCAGGCTGCGTTCAGCGGGGCGGCCGTGGATCTGGCCCCCTATTGTGGTCAGACGGTTGAAGTCGACGGGTTGCTGATCGACGACCCGGATCTGAACGCCAAAAACATCTATATGGTGCAAAAGGTTCGCGTCGACGGCGGCGAATGGTCCAAAACCAACCAATTCACCAAGGTCTGGGCCAAGGAAAACCCCGAAGCCAAGGGCAAGGGACCCTGGTTCCGGCGCGATCCCCGCATCAAGGAAGAGATTGCCAGCGAAGGCTATCTGGGTTTGGGGCTTGAGGCAGATACCGCATTCATCAAGGAGTGGTTCTGATGCGGCTGGCCGCGGCATTTGTGTTTGCGGCTATGTCCTGGACGTCCGGGGGATGGGCGGGCAACGCCCCCCTGCCCTTTGACGTCGGCGGTGCCTATGAGCTGATCGACCAGCATGGCAATACCCGCACGCAGGCAGATCCGGGCGGCAAGGGACAATTGCTGTTCTTTGGCTATGCCAATTGCCCCAGTATCTGCACCGCTGCCATGCCCATGATGGCAGTGGCCACAGATGAACTGGCCGATGCTGGAATTGACGTGACACCGGTCATGATCACCGTGGATCGGGATCGCGACCAACCCGGCAATATGGACGGTCCTCTGTTGGACCTGCACCCGGATTTCATTGGTCTCAGCGGCAGCGCCGAAGCGCTTCAGGTCGCCTATGACGCCTTTTCGGTGCAACAGGAACTGGCCTTTGTCGATCCGGAATACGGTCCGGTGTTCACCCACGGCAGCTTTGTCTATCTGCTGGATGCCGAGGGCAAGGTATTAACCCTGTTCCCGCCGATCACGGACCCGGAGCGGGTGGTGGCGCTGGCGCGCAAATATCTGCGCCCCGACAGTTAACCCTACGTCAGATTGCAGCCAGTCAATTGACAGCTTGGCTTTTTCCCATGCGCGGACCTAACCTGCCCGTGGGAGGCCAATTGAATGACACAGGACAATCTCTGGCAACTGGATGCGCACGACATCGCGCGCCAAACAACATCCGGCGATCTGCGCGCACAGGACAGCGTCGGGGCAGCCATTGACCGCATGAACGCGGTGAACCCTGATCTGAACGCGGTCGTGGTCGATCTGAGTGACGAGGCCATGGCCCGCGCACAGGCGCTGGATGCGAGCCGGGACGCAGGCACACCTTGTGGCCCGTTGCACGGCGTTCCCGTCACCATCAAGATCAACGTGGATCAAAAGGGGCAGGCCACTTCGAACGGTGTCGTCGCGCTCAAGGATCTGATTGCCCCTGACGACGCCCCCATTGTGCGCAACCTGCAAAATGCCGGAGCCGTGGTGATCGGGCGCACGAACACGCCTGAATTCTCGTTCCGTGCCGACACCGACAACCCGCTGTTTGGGCGCACGCACAACCCCTGGGGGCGGCATATTTCACCCGGTGGGTCCTCCGGTGGGGCCGGATCTGCGGTCATGGCCGGGATCGGCGCGCTGGCCCATGGCAATGACATCGGCGGATCGCTGCGATTTCCGGCCGCGGCCAACGGCGCGGTCACGGTGAAACCCGGTCTGGGTCGAGTCCCCGCGTGGAACCCGACTCAATCCGCCGAACGTGGCCTGTTGGCGCAATCCATGTCGGTTCAGGGGCTGATCACCCGGTCTGCCCGCGACCTGCACCACGCCATGCCCACCATGATCGCCCCCGATCCTCGCGACCCGTTTCACGTCCCGATGCCATGGCAAGGGCGCGCGTTGGATGGCCCGATCAAGGTCGCCTTTACCAAAAACACCTTTGGCTACGATCTCCACCCCGAAGTCGAAGCCGCCCTGGACACTGCCCGCGACGCGCTGGTCGACGCCGGATACCAGGTCGAAGATATCGAACCCCCCAATGTGTTTGACTGTGGGCGCGATGGGTACCGTGCCCTGATGGGCGAGGTCTATTCGCTGATGAAAACCGATGTGGATGCCCACGGGTCCCAGGCAATCCAGGACATCTTTGCCGTCTATTTCCAGGAGTTCCCACCGTTTCTAGAAACCGACCTGTTGCAGATCATGGCCAAACGCAGCCACTATGCCCGTCAATGGTCCCTGTTTCTCGAAGACTATCCATTGGTTCTCACCCCGTTCCTGCCACGCCCGTTTTTCAAACCCGATCGTGACACTGAAGGCGGCGAAGGGGTGCACGAGGTTCTCGGCTGTGCGGTTTATTCCTATGCAATGAATTTTCTTGGCCTGCCCGCGGCCAGTGTTCCGTCCCGGCTGGCGCACCTGCCCCAAGGCATCCAACCGATCAACATACAGGTTGTGGCGCGGCGCTGGCGCGAGGACATGGCCGTAGATGCCTGTATCGCAATCGAAGATCGTGTTGGCCGTATGTGTCGCCCCTTGTGGGAACACATGGCGTCGAGCTGAGATCGTTCAGACGCTGTTTCAGAACCGGGCAGAAATGCGTAGCTACGCAGAAAAATGCGGATGCGGGCAAACCGCATCCGCGCCTTTGAAAAGATACTCTTTAACAACGCCTCCTGGCCACTCACAGAGACCAGGATACTGACAATACAGCACAATAAAGTTACCACGACCCTGCCAAATCCGTCTGTGATGTCTTTCACAGTTCACAAAACGCGGGCATCGCGTCACGCCCCAAACAACAACAGTGCCATGCAACGCCACCATGTTGCGCCCCAGCACAGGCCAGCCGTTTGCCTGGTCCGGAAAACGGTCTGGTTCAGGTGAATTGCTCTGAAATCAGCCGCTCTTCCAACCCGTGTTCAGGGTCAAACAGAATGCGATGCTGAATGCTCGGCTCGGACTGGATCTCGACCCATTCGATATCATTGATCGAAATTGAATCCGCATCCGCCATGACCGGGCGTTTGTCCGGATCCACCACATCGAACCGCACCCGCGCCGTGGCCGGCAATACCGCCCCCCGCCAACGTCGCGGTCGAAACGCCGCAATCGCAGTCAGCGCCAACACATTTGATCCGATCGGCAGGATGGGCCCATGCGCCGAATAGTTATATGCGGTTGATCCGGCGGGTGTCGACACCAGCGCCCCATCGCACACCAGTTCGGCCAGGCGGACCCGCCCGTCAATGGTCACCGACAGTTTGGCGGCCTGCGGCCCCGCACGCAGCAGCGACACTTCGTTGATGGCCAGGGCCTTGTGGATGTGCCCTTCCCGATCCATCGCCAGCATGGCCAGCGGGTTGATGATCTCTTCTTGCGCAACAGCCAACCGATCCAACAGATCCGTTTCGCTGTATTCGTTCATCAAAAACCCGATGGTTCCCCGGTTCATGCCATAGACTGGCAAATCCAACCCCTGGCTGCCATGCAGGGTTTTCAGCATAAAGCCGTCCCCCCCAAGGGCCACGATCAGATCAGATGTTTCAACCGGCACGTCTCCGTAACGGCCAATCAATGCAGCACGGGCCGTTTGGGCGACTGGCGCCTCGCTGGCCATAAAGGCGATTCTCACAGCGGCACCTCGGTTTCCGGTGTTGTACATTCCTTTCCGAAACAACCACAGCTTTCCGCTCTTGACCAGTCTTGCCGCTCAGACGTGCGAATTCGTCGCTTTACGCTCTTTCGATATTGGGGAGTTTCCTATAGGAAATCCGCCAGATCACCCAATTTGGACGGAGCGAACATGACCGACACCCCCCGCGACACTGGTTTTTTCACCGAGTCACTCTCGACGCGCGACCCTGAGCTTTATGGCGCAGTGACGGCCGAGCTTGGCCGTCAGCGCGATGAGATCGAGCTGATTGCCTCTGAAAACATCGTCTCGGCCGCCGTGATGGAAGCCCAGGGCAGCGTTCTGACCAACAAATATGCCGAAGGCTATCCCGGGCGTCGCTACTATGGCGGTTGCCAATATGTGGACGTGGCCGAAAACCTGGCTATCGACCGCGCCAAGCAGCTGTTTGGCTGTGACTTTGCCAATGTGCAGCCGAATTCAGGCAGCCAGGCGAACCAAGGCGTGTTCCAGGCGCTGCTGCAGCCGGGCGACACCATTCTGGGCATGAACCTGGCCTCGGGCGGTCACCTGACCCACGGCGCTGCGCCCAACCAGTCGGGCAAATGGTTCAACGCCGTGCAATATGGCGTGCGCCGGTCCGACAACCTCATCGACTATGACGAGGTCGAAGCCCTGGCCAAGGAACACCAGCCCAAGATGATCATCGCGGGCGGGTCTGCCATCCCGCGGGTCATCGATTTTGCCCGGATGCGTGAGATTGCTGATATGGTTGGTGCCTACCTCCATGTTGATATGGCGCATTTCGCCGGTCTGGTTGCCACAGGCGAACATCCCTCGCCGTTCCCGCATGCGCATGTGGCCACGACCACCACGCACAAGACCCTGCGCGGTCCGCGTGGGGGTATGATCGTCACAAATGATGAAGCAATCGCTAAGAAGGTGAATTCGGCGATCTTCCCCGGTATCCAGGGTGGTCCGCTGATGCACGTCATCGCGGCCAAGGCCGTGGCCTTTGGCGAAGCGCTCCGCCCCGAGTTCAAAGCCTACATGCGTCAGGTGCGCCTGAATGCCGATGCGCTGGCCGATCAGCTGATCAAAGGCGGGTTGGACATCGTGACCGGCGGCACCGACACCCATGTCATGCTGGTCGACCTGCGCCCCAAAGGCGTGACCGGCAACATCGTGGACAAGGCCCTCGGCCGTGCCCATATCACCACCAACAAAAACGGCATCCCGTTTGATCCGGAAAAACCGACCGTAACCTCGGGCATTCGTCTGGGCACACCCGCAGGCACCACCCGCGGCTTTGGCGAGGCGGAATTCCGCGAGATCGCGGATATGATCATCCAGGTCGTCGACGGTCTGGCCGCCAACGGAGAAGACGGCAACGCCGATGTCGAAGCCACGGTCCGCGCCCAGGTGGCCACTCTCTGCGCGCGCTTCCCGCTCTATCCGAACCTGTAAACCACAGGATCCTTAACAACCTCTCAAACCCCGCCGCATTCCGCCGGTGGGGTTTTTTATTCCAAACCCGCAACACCCCGCTTCCGTCCAGCCGCCCCAGCCCAGATCGCGACCACACGGCACACCGCCCGCTTCGGCTTCTTTCTGGTCACAAATACCTCGGGGGAGCAGCCAAAGGCTGCGGGGGCAGAGCCCCAATCCGCGCACAAACGCGACACACCCAAACACAACGGACAATAAACACGCCCTACGCGGAGGGGATTCATTTTGGCCCGAATTCAGCATCGAGACGATGCCTCAAACCCGCATCCTTGAAACCCCGGCCTTAAAAACTCGGCCCCGACCTGTGTCAGATCAGCTCTCGCCAGACCAACACCCCGATCAGCAATGTGACCAGTAAAAGGATGTTGAACGCCATGCCGCCCAACATACCCAACCACCACCCCTTGCGGCGGTCGGCAACATCAACGGTTTCCAGATAGGACAAAACCTCTGCCCCGGCCTTTCGCATCGCACCATGGTCCAGCGTCAGCACCAGCTTTGGGTGCCCAACCATCGGCTCGGCTTTGCTCAACACCTGACCCTGGCGAAAAATCCGGCGCGGCAGGCGGCGGCGTGCCTTGCTCAGCGCGGTGCCCAGATCCCGGCCACCAACCCCTTGTTTGTCCCGCAATGCGGCACGCACCGTTTCAATCAAGATCATGAATTCGGCGGAAGGGTCTGCAGATTGCATGTCGGCACTCAAGACTTTGTAAACGGGCTGGACCGACCTTAGGCGACTCCCCCCAAAGCCTCAATGGGGCTGGCCCCTTTCCTTGCCTCAGGGTATCACATTCCCATGTTGAACACGATCCTGCACGGCACCCCGACCGACCGCCCCGCCCTGTTGATTGCCCATGGCCTCTATGGCTCGGCACGCAATTGGGGGGTGATTGCCAAACGCCTGTCAGACGAACGCCAGGTGGTGGCCGTCGACATGCGCAATCACGGCAACAGCAACTGGGCCGACACCCATACATATCCCGATCTGGCCACAGATCTGGCCCAGGTGATCGACGCACAAGGCGCACCAATGGATATCATTGGTCATTCCATGGGCGGCAAGGCTGCAATGATGTTGGCCCTGAACCACCCTGATCGCGTGAACAAGCTGGTGGTGGCGGATATTGCGCCCGTCACCTATGGGCACAGTCAGATCCAATTCATCCAAGCCATGCGTGCGGTCGATCTGGAGACACTCGAGCGCAGATCCGACGCAGAACAGCAATTGGCCGCATCCGGTGTCGACCCTGCATTGCAAAGCTTTTTCACGCAATCACTGGACATCCCGAACAAACGCTGGCGGCTGAATCTGGATGTTCTGGCCGATCAGATGCCAAATATCATGTCCTTCCCGGACAGCGATGCGGTCTGGCCCGGGTCGGCCCTGTTTTTGTCAGGTGCAGAATCGGATTACGTGCGCCCAGAGCATCGCGCGGTCATCCGGTCACGGTTCCCAAACGCCCGCTTTGCCAAGATTCCCGGTGCCGGGCATTGGCTGCACGCAGAAAAACCCCGTGAATTCGAAGCCGCCGCCCGGACCTTTCTGAACGCCTGAGCAATCGCGTCAGGCGTTATACAGCTGACGGGCCACCCACCAGGACACCGGCGCTGCAATCACCGCCCCGATCACGGCGGCGGCCAAAATCGCCGTGACCGATACGTAACCCGCCGCCAATACGGCAATCACGCCGGTCCCGGCCAATGCGGATGAAATCAGGGTATAAAGCAGGGAAGCAAGCCGTAGCATTTCAGATCCTCTTTCTGTCTGTTGTCAAACACATACAGGAGTCAGAATGCCACTCTTTGATCCGGATCAGAAACCGCCGGTTTGACGCCTCCCGATCAGGAAAATTTCCGAAACAGCCGGGTCATGTCAAATAATTCGTCCAAACGGTCATAGCGATCTTTGGTTTCAGGCCAGCTTTCTTCCTGGGTCCCTGCAATCAATGCCTCGAGCAGCATCATCGTGGCGATATTCGAATCCCAGGCAGATGGGATTTCGACCCAACAGTTAAAGGTGAACTTGGCAACCGACGCCACCGGGCTAGCCCATTGATCGGTGATCAGGATGATCGTCACCCCGCGTTCAGAAGCCAGTTCGGCCAGTCGCAACAGGTTGGTTTCATACCGGCGCACATCGAACAACAGCAACGTGTCGCCTTCGACCATGTCCAACAGATAATGCGGCCAGGTTCCTGACGAAGACGTCATATGGGTCACCCGTTGGCGGATCGCCTGGAAATGGGTAAAGGCATAGGTGGCCAACGACCCCGATATCCGGCCGCCGACAACATACAGCTGACTGTTCGGATTGGCCAATTGTCGGGTCGCCGCGTCGAATTGATTCGGGTCTATGTTGGAAAACGTCTGTCCCAGGTTTTGAGTTACCGCCTGAGAAAATCTATTCAAAAGATGCGATTCCGGCGCTTCGGTCATCCAGTTCTCGCGCCGCTGGGTGGGGCCGGAAACCTTGGCCTGAAGCTCTTTGAGCAAGGCTTTATGAAATTGCGGATATCCCTTGAAGCCCAGTTTCTGCACCATCCGGGCCACTGTTGGTGTCGACACATCGGCATTTGCAGCCACCACCGTGATCGAGGCCAACCCGGCAGACGGATAGTTTTCCAGTAATGAATTCGCGAACTTACGTTCTGATTGGGTCAGATTGTTATAGTGCTCGCGGATCAGGTCCCGCACGGTCGCAGTTGGATTGGTCAAAACGCTTACCTTTTCAGCATTGGCCCATCTTAGGTCCCCCCGTGACGCAACGAAACCCGGAACTCAGATTCAGACCACCTCTGAAAAGATATTGACACAAAATGATTACTATGGAAACTTTTTTACAGAACTCGCCACGAGGAGCGCAGATCCGAATGCAACACCAAGCGTCAGACCCAAGTTCACCGCCTGGATCCCAGGTCGTGGAACTGGTCAACCCGCAGGGGCGGGGACCGGCGCTGATTCTGTGCGAACACGCCTGCAAGGATATTCCCGACCGCTATGACCGATTGGGGCTGCGCGACAGCGATCGCGACAGTCATGCCGCCTGGGATCCCGGCGCGCGGGCAATTGCATTGACCCTGTCGCAGGCGCTGGAGTCACCAATGGTTGCCAGCCGGGTGTCAAGGCTGGTCTATGATTGCAATCGCCCACCTGACGCCCCAGATGCGATGCCTGCGCGCTCTGAACTGATCGACGTTCCCGGCAATGCGGACCTCACGGCTGCCCAACGGGCCGAACGCACTGCGCAGATCTATGACCCGTTCTGCACGACCGTTTCGGAGGTGATTGCCCGGCGTCAGGCTGACGCCCGGCCTACGGTGCTGATCACCATCCACAGTTTCACGCCGGTCTATTTTGGCAAACCCCGCGCGGTTGAAATCGGCATTTTGCATGATGACGACCGCCGCATGGCCGACCTGATGTTGGCCGAGGCCCCGCGCCTGCCCCATCGCCAGGTCGTTCGCAACGCCCCCTATGGCCCCCAAGACGGTGTGACCCACTCGCTCAAGCTGCACGGGCTGGGCAACGGGCTGGCAAATGTCATGATCGAAGTGCGCAATGATCTTGTCACCACGACAGAAGAGGAAAACGCAATGGCCCGGGACCTATTGGCGCTGATCAACCCGGCGCTGGACGCGCTGTTGGCTGGAGGCGGCGACAATGCCTAGGTTCATCCTGCGCTACATTCGCGCCATCGAGGCACTGAACAAGTTCATCGGGCGCATTGCCATGTATCTGATCTTTGTTCTGGTCGGCGTGCTGCTGTGGTCGTCGATTTCCAAAACCTTCTTTGTGCCGTCCATGTGGACGCTGGAGACCGCACAATTCGTGATGGTCGCCTATTACGTTTTGGGTGGCCCCTATTCGATCCAGATGGGATCGAACGTGCGCATGGATCTGTTCTATGGCGGTTGGTCCCTGAAGACCAAGGCATGGATGGATGCGTTTACCGTGTTCTTCCTGATGTTTTACCTTGGCGTGCTGCTGTATGGCGCGGTCAGCTCGACCGCCTATTCTCTGGGCTATTTCGGCATGGAACCCTTTGATTTCTTTTGGGACCTTCTGAAGACACTGCTAACCGAGGGCCCCGGCGCGACAGGCGAAAAACTGGGCTATCTCGAACGCAGCTCGACCGCCTGGCGTCCGCATTTGTGGCCGATCAAAACCATTCTGTGCACCGGGGTCCTGCTGATGCTGCTGCAATGTCTTGCCGAACTGTTCCGGGATATCGGGCGCATTCGTGGAGTTGAGCTCTGATGTCATATGAAATGATCGCTATCGTCATGTTTGCGGGCATGATGCTGATGCTGATGACCGGGCAGCGGGTGTTCGGCGCCATCGGTTTCGTGGGCGCGCTGGCCGGGCTGATGTTGTGGGGCACCGGCGGGTCCGAGATCCCGTTTTCCGCAGCGATGAAGCTGATGAAATGGTATCCGCTGCTGACCCTGCCGATGTTCATTTTCATGGGCTATGTCCTGTCGGAATCCAAGATTGCCGATGATCTGTACAAGATGTTCCACGTCTGGATGGGCCCCGTTCAGGGTGGGTTGGCCATTGGGACAATCGGGCTGATGGTTCTGATTTCCGCGATGAATGGCCTGTCCGTGGCCGGCATGGCCATCGGAGCCACCATCGCCCTGCCCGAGCTGCTGCGCCGCGGGTACGACAAGATCATGGTCACCGGCGTAATCCAGGCCGGATCCAGCCTAGGCATTCTGGTGCCGCCCTCGGTGGTGTTGGTGCTATACGCGATGATCGCCCGTCAACCGGTCGGCCAGTTGTGGCTGGCCGGCGTGGTGCCGGGCCTGATGATGGCGGCGATGTTCATTCTCTACATCTATGTGCGGTGTCGCATCCAACCGCATCTTGGTCCGGTGCTGCCCGAAGAGGAACGCAATGTCCCGATGTCGGAAAAGCTGCGCCTGCTGCGCGCCGGGCTGCTGCCGCTGGTGATTTTTGCCACCATGATGGTGCCCTTTGTCAACGGTTGGACCTCGCTGGTGGAAAGCTCGGCGATTGGTGCCATGACCGCCTTCGTCGCGGCGATCCTCAAGGGACGGATGACACGGGAGGTGTTCGAAACCTCGGTCCGGTCCACCCTGGCGATTTCCTGCATGTTCATGTGGATCATCCTGGCCGCCCTGGGCTTTGGCGCGATCTTTGACGGATTGGGTGCGGTCAAGGCGATCGAAGACCTGTTCACCACCCAATTGGGCCTGTCGCCCTGGATGATCCTGATCCTGATGCAGCTGAGCTTCATCCTGATGGGCACCTTTCTGGACGACACGGCAATGTTGGTGATCGTGGCACCGCTTTATGTTCCGCTGGTTGGCGCGCTGGGGTTCGACCTGATCTGGTACGGGGTGCTTTACACGATCACCACCCAGATCGCTTATATGACACCGCCCTTTGGCTATAACCTGTTTCTGATGCGCGCAATGGCGCCCCCCGAAATCGGACTGCGCGACATCTATTGGTCCATCATCCCCTTTGCATTGGTGATGGTGCTGGCCCTTAGCCTGGTGATGATCTTCCCCGAGATCGCCCTGTGGCTGCCCGACTATGTCTACGGAAAATAACGACAACCAGAAGCCCTGACGCAAGGGGCCGGATTTCAACAAGGAGAGAAAAGATGACATCAAGACGCAAGTTCCTGCAAACCGCCGGTGTCGGTGCCATGGCCGCACCTTTGGCAACCCCTGCGCTGGCTCAATCCACCATCAAATGGCGGATGCAAACCTATGCCGGCGCGGCGCTGGCCGAACATGTGGTGAAACCCGCCATAGACATGTTCAACACCATCGCGGGCGATCGTATGCAGATCGAACTGTTCTATGCCGATCAGCTGGTCCCCACGGGTGAATTGTTCCGGGCCATGCAACGCGGCACCATCGATGCGGTGCAGTCGGACGACGATTCGATGGCATCCCCCACCGAAGTCACAGTATTTGGTGGCTATTTCCCCTTTGGATCGCGCTATTCTCTGGATGTGCCGGTTCTGTTCAACCAATACGGACTGAACGAAATCTGGGACGAAGAATACTCCAAGGTCGGTGTCAAACACATCAGCGCCGGGGCCTGGGATCCTTGCCATTTTGCGACCAAGGAACCGATCCACTCGCTGGCCGACCTCAAGGGCAAGCGGGTCTTTACCTTCCCCACTGCCGGACGCTTCCTGTCGCAATTCGGCGTGGTTCCGGTGACTCTGCCTTGGGAAGACATCGAAGTCGCCATGCAGACAGGTGAATTGGACGGGGTCGCCTGGTCGGGTATCACCGAAGACTATACTGTTGGCTGGGCCGATGTGACCGATTACTTCCTGACCAACAACATTTCGGGTGCCTGGGCCGGGTCCTTCTTTGCCAACCAGGGACGTTGGAATGAACTGCCCGAAGATCTGCAAACCCTGTTCCGCGTGTGCTGTGACCAATCGCACTATTATCGCCAGTGGTGGTATTGGGGTGGCGAAGCCTCGCTGCGCGTGGATGGCACCAAGATGAAGCTGACCACAATACCTGATGCCGAATGGGCCCAGGTCGAAGAGGCCGCGGTCAAATTCTGGGATGAAATCGCCGCCGAAAGCCCCACCAAGGCCAAGGTTGTCGAAATCTTCAAGAAGTACAACGCCGACATGCAGAAGGCCGGCCGGCCGTATCGCTACGGCTGACAAAATCGGTTTGGCCCGGTGTCTTTCCGGGCCAAATTTCTTAACTAAGAAATTTGCCAAGACTTTTAGTTAAAAGTCTTGGCCGCATCAAACAGAGGGATGCACATGATCACGTTCGAAGACCTGAAGGCGCGGGTGGCTGGTGGCAGCATTGACACGGTATTGGTGTGTTTTGTTGACATGCAGGGCCGTTTGATGGGGAAGCGGTTTCATGGGGGTCATTTTGTTGGGGGTGCGTGGGAGGAGACGCATTGCTGCAATTACCTTCTGGCGACGGATCTTGAGATGGGGACGCCGGAAGGCTATGCGAGCACCAGCTGGGAGCGGGGCTATGGCGATTATGTGATGAAGCCGGATCTGAGCACCCTGCGCCTTGTGCCCTGGCTGGAGGGGACCGCGCTGGTGCTGTGTGATGTTCTGGATCACCACACCCACGCCGAGGTGCCCCACAGTCCGCGCGCGATGCTGAAGCGTCAGGTCGCCCGCGTGCGCGCCCTGGGGTTCGAGCCGATGATGGCGAGCGAGCTGGAGTTTTTTCTGTTCGAGAAGGGCTTTGACGAGATCCGCAAGGGCGGCTTTCGCGATCTGACGCCGATCTCGGGCTATAACGAAGATTACCACATCCTGCAGACCACCAAGGAAGAACATGTGATGCGCCCGATCCGCAATCACCTGTGGGAGGCGGGT